>NZ_BAAHOB010000003.1:0-891649 GCF_054655155.1 Caballeronia sp. HLA56
GTTGCGGTCGTCGTCATGGTGCTGTTCGGGCGCAGCGCCGACAAGCGCGGCGAACGGCGCTTGCATGTCGCGGCCTTGCTGTTGATGGGCGCGGCAGGATTGTCGCTCTCGGTGCTCTGGCATGACAACCTGTGGCTCGGCATGCTTGCGCTGTGCATGGCCAATGCGGGATTGCTGTCGTTGCCGCCGCTTTTCTGGAGCATGCCGACGGCGGTGCTGGGCACGAGCGCGGCTATCGGCATTGCATGGATCAGCGCCTTCGGCAATCTCGGCGGCTTCTTCGGTCCTTATGTGGTGGGGTATCTGAAACAGCTTTCCGGCGGCCTCACGCTGCCGATTTTCTCGATGGTCGGTTGCCTTCTGCTCGGCTTCGTACTGGCGGTGATGTTGCCCAAGAGGCTCGTCAACCGTTGATGCGGATGCAACCGGCTTTCCAAACGACAACTCGAAGAGATAGAGCATGAAGCAACGCATCGGCATGATCGGTATCGGTCTCATGGGACACGGTATTGCGCGCAACGTGATGAAGCACGGCTACCCGTTGAGCGTGGTCGAGCATCCCGGCAACCAGCCGCTCGACGAACTGCTGGCGGGGGGAGTCAAGACCTTCACCACGGGCGAGGCGCTCGCGCGCGAGTCCGAGATCGTCATTCTGTGCGTGACCGGATCGCCCGAAGTGGAAGCGGTTCTGAGTGCGCCCGATGGCGTGCTCGCGGGTTTGCAGCCAGGCACCATCGTGATCGATTGCTCGACGGCCGTGCCCGCATCCACGACGCGCGTGGCCGAGCGCGTGACGCAGGCGGGCGGCCTCTTCATCGATGCGCCCATGACGCGCACCGCCAAGGAAGCGCACGAAGGACGTTTGAACTTGCTGGTGGGCGCGGACCCGGAATTGTTCGCGCGAGTGGAGCCGCTGCTGCACACGTTCGCGGAGAACATCACGCTGGTCGGCGGCACTGGCGCGGGACACAGCATGAAGTTGCTGCACAACTTCGTGTCGCTCGGCACGATTGCGTTGATCTCCGAGGCGGCTGCCTGCGCGAAGCGTGCGGGCGTGGACCCGCAAACTTTCGTCGATGTGCTCGCGAAGGGCGGCGGAGGCGGCGCGGCGCTGGAGCGGCTGCGGCCATCGCTTATCGACGGCGATTCTTCGAGCATGCCTTTTCATATGTCGAACGCGCTGAAAGACCTCGGCTACTACGTGACGATGGCCGGCGACACCCATGCCGTCGATGCCATTGCCACCGCCGTGCAGTCGACTTACGCGGCGGCGGTCGAGCTTGGGGGAGCGCACAGGACGTTGCTGGAGTTGCCGGGGTTGTTGGGTGATGCGGCTGCGGATTCCGAGCGACGTTGACGGCGTTGCTGGCCGCACATTGCGGCATGTAGCAGGCGGCGCGTGAAGCTCGTTTGATCGAACATTTCGCGCCGCCTCGAAAGAATTAATCAGCGACGCCTACCCGCAAAAGGCCGCCAGCAGCCCTTCTCGGCGCCCCTAGATCAAACATCGAAGTTTACAAATTCCCAAACACCCGTCAGAATTGCGCCCGTTCTAATGCGAATAGTTCGCATTTACGGCCAATAACTCGACGACGGGAATAGGGATGAAATCAGCACCACGGGGCAGTACAACCATCGGCAAATGGGCGATGCGCCCGTCCACACTGGCGACGCTCCTGCTCTTCGCCACCAGTCAATCGGCCCTTGCGCAGCAAAGCGACACCGGCTCATCGACATCCGGCAACGCCACCGAAGCCACACTCCCCGCAGTCTCCGTCAACGCTTCATCCGACACCGACCCAGGCCAGCATCTGCGCCGCGACGTCAGCACCGGCGCGCTCGGCACCCGCACGCAACTCGACACGCCCTACTCGACCACTATCGTCACCGGCGAAGAACTCGCGGATCGTCAGGCGAAAAAGCTCGGCGATGTCTTCGCGCAGGACGCATCCGTGTCGGACAACAGCAATCCGTACAACGCGTGGGCGAGCTATATCACCGTGCGCGGCATGCAACTCGACTGGCAGAACGGTTACAGGATCGACGGCCAGCCGTTCAACGCCTACGGCATCACCATGCCCTACGAGCAACTCGAAAGCGTCGAACTGCTCAAGGGCTTGTCGGGCTTCATGTACGGCTTCGGCGCGCCCGGCGGCGTGGTCAACTATGTGACGAAGAAGCCACCCGTCACGGATAAGCAGATCGCCAGCGTCGATGTCGGCTATGCGTCGACGGCCGTATGGTCCGAGCATGTCGACCTGGGTGGGCGTATCGGACCGAACAGCATGTTCGGCTACCGCTTCAACGCGACGCACGAGGAAGGCAAGACCTATAACGACGGCAACGTGCGCCGCGATTCGTTTTCCCTTTCCGCCGATGCACGCCTCACGAAAGACCTCACCGCCACCTTCGGCGCGCTGTATCAGGAACGCCATGCGTCGGGCATCACGACGGCCATCTCGACCGCGCAATACACGGGCGCCTCGTTGCCCGCGACGCTCAGTGGCGGCAGTAGCACGCTCGTCACGCCGGACCAGCATCTGAACACGAACTTGCAACTCTATACTGCCGGCTTGCGCTACAACCTGAATCAGGACTGGACGCTTTCGGCCTCATACAGCTTTAGCAAGAGCACGCGGTATCGGAACGAGAGCACGTACAATCTGCTCGATCCAGCGGGCAACTACGACGACTTTCGCTTCGAAGGCAAGGAAGGGCATCAGCTGAATGCGTGGCAGGTCATGGCCGAAGGTCTCGTAAAGACCGGGCCGCTGCAACATCAGCTCGTGTTCGGCGCCGCGTATCAGAAGCAAACCAACGACAACACCGCGAACAGTTTCTACGACCAGATCGGCACGGGCAACATCTATCAGCCGAACGTCAATCGCTACGACAGTTCGGGCTTCTACACCTATCGCAACGCGGACATCACGCAGAAAGCGCTGTTTGCAAGCGATACCATCGCGCTCACCGAACGCTGGTCGGTGCTCGGCGGCGTGCGCTATACGAATTACGAGCAGCACGGCTACGGTAACGACGGCACGACGACTTCGACTTACTCGCAAAACGGCGTGGTCACGCCGAGCGTCGCGCTGATGTTCAAGCTCACGCCGGGCACGACGCTCTATGCGAGCTACGTCGAATCGCTGGAAGCGGGCAATGTCGTCGGCGACTTCTACGCCAATGCCGGAGCGATCCTCAATCCGCTGCGCAGCAAGCAATACGAAGTCGGCGTGAAGAGTCAGAACGAGCGCTGGAGCGCGACGGCTGCGCTGTTCCGCATCGAGCGCGGCGCGCAATACGCCAATGGCGATAACGTCTTCGTGGAAGATGGCGAGTCCATCTTCGAAGGCATGGAAGCGGGCGCGGATGTTCGCATCGGCCGGGACTGGACGGTCGGCGGCGATCTGATGTGGATTGCGACGCACTACAAGAAAGGCTCGACATTCGACGGCAATCGCGTCGCGGGTGCGCCCGGCTTCGTCGCGGCGGCGCACGTGAATTATGCGGTGCCCGTGGTTCCGGGCCTGACGCTCGGCGCCAATGCGAAGTTCACGGGCAACACGAACCTGCGTCCGTCCGGCGATCTGAACGTGCCGGGCTTCATGATCTACAGCCTTGGCGCGACTTACACGACACGCATCGCGGGACATAACGTCGGCGTGCGCGCGGCTATCGACAATCTGACGAATCGGCGTTATTGGGAATTCCAATATGCCGACTACATTCAGCCTGGCGAGCCGCGCACGGTTTCAGTCAATGCGCGTCTGGAGTTTTAAGGAGGATCGGGGGCGTTGCAACCTGGGCGCCCCTTCTCGCCTTCACGCTCAAGCGACCGGAATGGGATTGTCCGTCACGAACTGATTGAACTGCTCGACGAACGCATGTTCATTCGGTCCGGCGTTATCGCGCAGCGGCTTCGCGGCATCGACCACGACTTCCGTCGTCGCTTCCGGCAGCTTCTGCATGATTTCGGCGATGAACGCTTCCAGCTGCATCGCGCGCGGATCGCCGCTCTTGTGGACCAAGTCCGTGTCCACCCACGGCGGCGCGATCTCCAGCACGCGCACGCTCGAATCGCGCAGCACGAAGCGTTGCGACATCGAATACGAATGGATTGCCGCCTTGGTTGCCGAATACAGCGCGGTCGCGGCGAGCGGCACGAACGCGAGCACCGAACTGTTGTTGACGATATACGCCTGTTGCTGCGTCTTCAGATGTTCGACGAACGCCGCGCTCACGCGCACCGTGCCGAGCAGATTCGTGTCGATGAGGCGCACCGCGGCTTCATCGTCGAGCGCGCCGCCTGCATCGTCGAACGGCATGATGCCCGCGTTGTTGATGACGACATTCAACGCCGGATACTTTGCGATCAATTGCGCGGCGACGCTGCGAATCTGCGCGGCGTCGGCGATATCGAGTTCAACCGTGTCGATGCCCGGATTCGCGCTTGCGACTTCATCGAGCAGCGCACGGCGCCGTCCCGCGACGATCACCTGATTGCCGCGCTGATGAAACGCTTCCGCCAACGCGCGGCCAATGCCCGAAGTGCCGCCCGTGATGAAGATGGTATTGCCCGTGGTTTTCATGGTCAGTCCAAATGTGGAAAAGAGAACGATGGTTCAGGCCGCGTAGCGCGCGGCGGGTGCGTTGGTCGACAGTTCAGGCGCCATCGCCTGACGCGCGGCTTCGTACGCCTGGTACTTGGCGCCGTCGTGCAGCGAGGGAATCGTCACCAGTTCGCCGCGCTCGAAGCCGATTAGCGAGGCATCGACCATGTCGGCCGCCGACATCACGATTGCCGGGTCCAGATTGGCGATAGGGAGCCCGCCGCTTTCCCAGAAGTCCGTCGCCGTCGCGCCTGGCAACACGGCCTGCACGCGCACGCCTTTCGCCGCGAGTTCGTGATGCAGCGACTGGCTGAAGGCCAGCACGAACGCCTTGGTGCCGCCATAGACGCCGTTGAGCAACTCCGGCGCAATACTCACGATAGACGCGATATTGATCACCGCGCCCTTGCCGCGCGCGACGAAGCCCGGCACCGCCGCATAAGTCAGGCGGGTGAGCGCGGTCACGTTGAGGTCGATCATGCGGGTCATTGCATCGACGTCGCTGTCGAGCAAAGGCGTATGCGTACCGACGCCCGCGTTATTCACCAGCAGCGTGATGCTCGCGTCGTCCTTCAGCTTCGCTTCGACACGCGCGAGCGCCGTGCGGTCGTTGAGATCGGCATCGATGATCTCGACGCCCTTCTGCGTTTCATTACTGATACGTTCGGCTAGCGCGGCAAGCTTCTCGCGGTTGCGCGCCACGAGGATAAGGTCGTAGCCCGAACGCGCAAGACGCTCGGCATAGACCGCGCCGATGCCCGACGATGCGCCCGTGACGAGGGCCGTGCCGCGATGGTTCTGGGACATGATGTCACTCCGGTTCAAATGGTGGTGGTGAATCCGTGAGTAGATTCTGCGCGGAATTGACCGCGACCGAAATGACGTATATGGTCGTGTTTTCGGACACACGACTTTTTTCGGACATCAAGGACGAGGAAACATGCACAGCATCGGCTATTTGTTGAGCGACGGCTTTCAGGTGATGGCAATCGCGTCGCAGTCGGTGTTCGAATACGCCAACCACGTAGCGGGCGAGCCCTTTTATCGGATGGCCAACTATTCGGCGCACGGCGGCGAGGTGTGTTCGTCGTTAGGCATGAGCGTCGGCACGCGCCGGGTCAGTGCGCGTGCCTCCGTGGACACATGGATCGCGGCGGGCGTGAACACGCCGCTCGACACGCCGCCGCCTCAAGAAAAACTGGCGTTCCTGCGTCGCACGGGTACGCGGGCACGGCGCATCGCGGGCATTTGCACGGGCAGCTTCGTGCTCGCGGAAGCCGGGCTGCTGTCGAACCGGCGCGCGACCACGCACTGGTTCTACGCACGCGAGATGCAAAGCCGCTTTCCCGATGTGCGCATCGAGGACGATCGCATTTATATCGTCGATGGTCCTATCTGGACGTCTGCGGGCATGACTGCCGGTCTGGATCTCGCACTCGCGATGGTCGAAAAGGATCTCGGCCCGGACGTTGCGCGCTCGGTCGCGCACAAGCTCGTGATGCCGCAAAGGCGTTCGGGCGGCCAGTCGCAGCATTCGGAGATGCTCGATCTCGCGCCGAAATCAGACCGCATTCAAAATGCGCTCAACTATGCACGCAAGAATCTGGGCCGGCCGCTGACGGTCGAGGAACTCGCGGGCGAGGCGAATCTCAGTCCGCGTCAATTCAGCCGCGTGTTCACGGAGGAGACGGGGCAATCGCCTGCGAAGGCCATCGAAGCGTTGCGGCTGGAAGCAGCGCGCCTGATGATCGAAAAAAGCCGGCATCCGCTGGAAACCATCGCGAAGGAAACGGGGTTTCGGGATCGCCGGCATATGCGCGAGGCGTTCATGCGCGGGTTTGGCTTGCCGCCGCAAGAGGTCAGGCGGCGGATTTAGCGTTGCATAGGCAGGCTAATCAGCGCGGCGCGGATACGACTTCGAGCGCCGCGAGGTTCGAAACATAGCGCCCGGCCTTGCCGTCGTTGGGGATCACGAGGCGCGCAAAACCGGTGGATGTCAGCGGGGCGCCATTCATCGCATAAGCGACGATGTCGGGCTGATTGCCAAAGTCCGGCGACAGTTCGGCAAGAGAAATCACGACGCGATAGCCATCGCTGCCGGTTGCGATCACGTAGAAGCCGAGCAAGTCGTTTTTAGTCGCAGTGTTGGTCTGGATGCCCGCTGCGTTGATCAAGTCCCACAGGCTCACGCCCGTGTAGCTATTTCCGCCAGCCGTGCGCGTGACGGCAGGCAGCGCCTGCAATGCTGCCGTGTCGAAAGTCGCCGGGTGATTCAGCGCACCGAGAAGCTGGAACTGCGTCGTGAGACCGCCGCCGCTCGCTGTGACCGTGGACATCGCGGAATGGACTTCGAGCTTGACGAGGTTCGAGACGTATCGGCCGCCTTTGACGTCGCCGGGAGCAGTGATGCGCAGTGGACCGTCCGTGCTGTTGAGAGCCGCGCTCGCGCCGTTGAGCGTCTCGGCGTAGGCCACCAGATTGCCGCGATTGCCGAAGTCCGGACTCAGTTCGCCCATTGCGAACAGCGCGCGATAGTTGTCGCTGCCGGTCGCCACGACATACTTGCCCAGCACGTCGTTGTGAACCGCCGAATTGACGACGATGCCAGCCTGGTTCAACACGGACCACACCGTCGCGCCGGTGTAGACGTGGCTTTGCTGGCCCGTGCCGCTGCCGAAGGAAACGGTTTGCGTGGTGGCCGGAAGTGCCTGGATCTGCGCGAGTGTGAGATTGCCCGGCGTGGCGACTTCACCGGACACGGACAAGGTCGCTTTCGGTGCGGGTGGCGAGTCGTCGTTGCCGCCGCAGGCCGTGACCGCGAACGGGAGCAACGCGAGCAAAAGCAGCAGCGAGGCAAGACGCTTGAAGTCGTGTGCAAAGCTCATCGGTGAGGTCCTTTATTCCGGGATCGTTATCGTCGATATATCGGCTCGCTATATCTACGCCGATACAACGCATAACGCTTACAGAATCGAAGGGAAATGGCAATGGGTAGTAGCAACTAGGAACAACGATGGGCGTATTGGTCATACAGAGCGGCGCCGACCGAATTCCAAAAAAGCCGGCCGCGCGAGCGTTCGCAACGGCGCGTTGAATCACGGCCGGGTTCGGGAACGCAGTAATACTGGTAGCATCCACCCTCAGCCCGCACCCCGCCTTCCGGCAAGACAATGACAGACTCAACCGACCGCACCGTCTCGCTCGGCCCGCTTCCCTATGTCGTGGCCGCGACGTTCTTCATGGAGTATCTCGACACCACGATCATCGCGACCGCGCTGCCGCAGATGGCGCATTCGTTCAGTACGAGCCCCAATGCGCTGAGTCTCGGCATGAGCGCCTACATGATCGCGCTCGCCATCTTCATTCCCGCAAGCGGCTGGGTGGCGGACCGCTTCGGCTCGCGCAGCGTGTTTTTCAGCGCGATCGTGACCTTCACGCTGGCGTCCTTGCTCTGCGGCATCTCGCAGAACGTGGAGCAGTTCACGGCGGCCCGGGTTCTGCAAGGCATCGGCGGCGCGTTGATGGTGCCGGTCGGCCGCTTGACCGTGGTGCGCAGCGTCGACAAGAAGCAGTTGATGCAGGCCATCTCCACCATCACGTGGCCGGGCATCGTCGCGCCGGTGGTCGGGCCGCCCATCGGCGGCTTCATCACCACGTATGCATCATGGCGCTGGATCTTCCTGCTGAATCTTCCGGTGTGCCTCGTCGTATTGCTGGCCGTGCTGAAGTGGGTGCCGAATCTGCGCAGCGGCGAACGCCGGCCGTTCGACGTAGCCGGGCTCATCCTGAGCGGCCTGTCGCTCACCGCCATCCTTTATGGCGCCGATATGGCAAGTCAGCCGGATACCAATCCGTGGGTCGGACTGGCCGTGATCGCGGTTGGTCTCGTCATCGGCGTGATCGCTTATCGGCATGCGCTCGTCGCGCGGCATCCGCTCATCGACGTGACGACGCTGCGTATCCCCACGTTCTCGGTGACCGTGGTGACAGGCACGTTTACGCGTATCGGCATCGGCGCCGTGCCTTATCTCATGCCGCTTCTGTTTCAGATCGGCTTCGGGCTGTCCGCGTTCAAGTCGGGCTTGTTACTGCTTGCAAGCGCTCTGGGCAATCTCGGCATGAAGGCGCTCACGACCGGCATCCTCAAGCGCCACGGCTTCAGGAACGTGGCGATCATCAACTGTGCGGTATGCGGGGCGTTCACCATTGCATGCGGCCTGCTCACGCCGGCGTCGCCGCTCGTACTCACGCTGCTCGTGATCTTCGTTTATGGCGTGACGCGCTCGATGCAGTTCACGTCGCTCGCCACGCTCGCTTACGCCGATGTACCGACGCAGCAAATGAGCGCCGCCAACACGATGTGGAACGCGGCGATGCAAATGAGCATCGGGCTCGGCATTGCATTCGGCGCGTTGGCGTTGCGCACGGCATCGGCTTATCACGGCAAGGACGGCGCGCGCGCGCACACCTTCACACTCGACGACTTCCGCCTTGCGTTTCTCGCTGCGGGCGTGGTGACGCTCGTGTCGATCTACGGCTACGTGAAGCTCTCGCGGGATGCCGGGCACAAACTCAGCGGCGCATCACGATGAAGCCCGCCGCATGAGCAGCGATAAAAAAAACGCCCGCGACGGACCTGTCGCGGGCGTGTTCCATGGCGGGTCATTGACGACTCTCTGCCTACCGGAGAAACACCGCGCGTCAGGAACGGGGTGTCTCTGACACGACCCTCGGTGATGTCCCACAGTATGGGTCTAATAAACGCAATGACATAGGTGAATGCCCGCGCTGACGGTCGATACGGCACCGTTCACCACGAATTAGATGTCGTCCTCCATTCGCCCCGATGATTGCAATGCCGTAAGAGCCTGAATGATCGCGAGATGCGTCAACCCTTGGGGCAAGTTCCCGAGGTACTCGCCGGTTTGCGGGTCCGCCATCTCAGGGTAGATTCCGACGCCATGCGCGAGCGCTTCGATGACCGCATCGAAGGCCTTGGTCGCGCGGTCTTTCTGTCCCAGCAACGCGCGAGCTTCGATCTGCCAGAACGTGCATGCGAGAAAACATCCTTCTTCTTCCGACGCACGGCTGTATCGATAGTGATATGCGCCTTCGCCCAGTTCGCGTTGAATGGCGTCGAGCGTACGTTCGGCGCGTTCCTTGCCGTCATAGCGAAAGCGTGTGGCGAGCGCCATGGACGCGTCGAGCTTGTCGCTGCCCGGATACATCACATATGCGCCCTTCTCTTCGGACCAGCCATGTTCGTCGATCCATTGCTCGATGCGATCGCGCTCACGCGCCCATCTATCGCGGCATGTGGTCGGCAACTGCCCGCTATCGGCCAGTTCGACCGCACGCGCGAGCGCTTCCCACGCGCTGAGTTTGGACATCGTGTAATGCTGCGCTTCTTCGAGTTCCCAAATGCCCGCGTCCTTGAGACGCCAGCGGTCGGCGCATTGATCCGCGAGACGCGAGAGCGTCTGAGCGCTCTGTGAATCGAGGATATTCCCCGCGCGCACGAAAACCGCGGCCGTTCCAAAAATATCGCCGTAAATGCCGTGCTGATGCTGATTGGTCGCGGCATTGCCTGTGATGACCGGCGCAGAATTCATGTAACCAGGAAGGCCGGTCTCGTGCACATCCGCGACGACGTCGCCCGACAATGAAAACAACACGCGCGCGCCTTGCGTCTCGATCCGCTTCAGCAGCCACGTAAAGGCCGCCTTCGCTTCTTCCTGCGCATTCATGCGCAAAAACGCCTTGATGGTGTAGCCCGCGTCGCGTATCCAGGCGTAGCGATAGTCGAAGTTCTTCTTGCCGCCAATCCGCTCGGGCAACGATGTAGTCGCGGCCGCTGCAATCGCGCCGCTCGGCGAAAAAAGCAAGAGCTTGAGCGCAAGCGCGCTGCGAATCAGAAGCGGCCGATACGGCCCGTCATAGCGCAGCTTCGTGGTCCACTCGCGCCATTCGTTGTCGGACTTGTCGATGCGCCTGTCGATATCCTCGATTGGCGGCACGACGAGCGGCTCGTCTTCGCCCGCGACGATCGCCACGGTCTCGCGCTGTCCCTCACGCACGACCACATGCGCGACGACACCGGCATCCGCGCGTTCGTCGACGACCACACCTTCGCTATGCAGAAAGAGCCCCAACACGCGGCCCGCATGAAACACCGCGCGTTTGCCGATCATCGAACAATACGGATTGATCGTATCGTCCTGACGCCCGAAGACGATGCGCAAGTCGAATCGCATCTCGCCCTCGATGCCTTCAATGCGCCGTGCTAACTCGGCCCAGGGGAGTCTGCCCGCGCCGCCGCTGTTGTGCGACTCGACCAGCTTCGCACGGCCCGACGCGGTGGTGAAGACGGTCTCGAGCACGTTGCTGTCGTCGCGATAACGCCGCTCGACTTCGAAGGCTTCGGCGGGCGTAATGGCGAAAAAACCGCCTGTTTGCGGGTTCAGCAACCGGTCGAAAAGCGGCGGCGAGTCGATGCTCGGTACGCACCACCAGTCGATCGATCCATCCGCTCCGCTCAACGCAACGGAGCGGCCATCGCCTAACGCGCCGTAGGCATCGAGCGGCAGAAAGCCATCGGCGTCACGTCGAGTCTTCTCTTTGCGCGAATTCAATTTTTAGGCACCTTGTCGATGCCTTCGGCCGGATTGCTCGTGTTCACGAGTTCCGGCGACTTCACGGCGCGCAGCGTCTGCAATTGCGCGGACGTGTCGATACGCCGTGTGCGCACGAACGGATCGAGCTTGACCGGTCCACCGGTTTCGAGCGCCTTGACGATGCCTTCGATCACGCGCACATCGGCGAAACCTTCTTCCGCGTCGGGCTCCGGATGCGTGTCGTTCAAGATGCACTCCGAGAAGTACTTCATCTCGCCGCCGAAGTGGTCCGTGTTCTTGAACGAATGATTTTCTTCGTCCTGGCCAATGGTCACGGCCTGTTCGAGCGGCTTGCCGTACGTATAGCACGGCTGCATTGCGATGCTTCCCTTTGTGCCGACAGCAAAGAACGACTCCAGTGCGTTGGCCGCATACGACACGACGAACTGCGCGAGCCGGTCGCCGGGAAATTTCAGCGTGACCGCGACGGTGTCGTCGAAATCGCCGAGACCGGCTTCCGGATGCCGCACGCCGACAGCCGAAACAACCTCGGTCGGCTCGTCCTCGAACACGTAGCGCGCGGCGTTGAGCGGATACGGTCCCATATCGAAGATCGGGCCCGCCGTGATGCCGCTCGTCGCGCGATGGTTTGCCGGGTCCACCTTCTGCACGAACGTGGACGTGAAAAGAATGATGTCGCCGAGCTCTCCCGAACGAATGCGTTCGATGGTCGACAACGTGCCGGGTTCGAAATGCAAACGGTAAGCGACCATCAGTTTCGCCGTCGATGCCTTCGCGGCTTCGATGATCGCCTGACATTGCTGCGTGGACACTTCCAGCGGCTTTTCGACGAGCACATGCACGCCCGCTTTCAGCGCCGGAATGACGAACTCCGCATGGCGCCAGTTCGGCGTGGCAAGGTAGATGGCGTCGACGTTGCCGGAGGCGAGCATCTCATCGAATTGCTCATAGCCATAGGTATGCGCTACATCGTATTGCTCGCTCAATTTGTGCGCCTTCTCGGGATCGCTCGTAACGAGCGCGGTGATCTCCGAGTTATCCGTGTGACTCACGCCGGGCATCATCGCTTCCTGCGAGATGTCGCCCAAACCTACGATCGCATAGCGGACTTTCTTGCTCGAACCCAAACCTACTGCGGACAAAATACTCATCGTTGCGCCTCTTTTGGAGAGTGACGGTGACGGACAGGCATGCGCCCGAACGCCGGCCGTGAGACTCAGGGAAGGCGCAACTTTTGTTCCAAGGGGTTAATTTCGTGCGACGGTTACGAACGGCCAATCAATCCGCGGCCGGCTTCATGAGCAACGTCAACACCGACTCGACCGCGAGCATCCGCTGCTTCTTGCGTGTCGACTTTTTGGCGAAGTCGACATCGAACAGTGTGCCGAACGTATGCCGGTTCGACACGCGATAGATGCACAGCGCGCTGATCAGATAGTGCAAATCCACCGCGCCGATGTCGCGTCGGAACGTACCCGCCGCAATGCCGCGATGGAGAATGCTCGTCAGCGTTTCGAGCACCGGACGATTCGTCGCCTTGATGGTCGGCGACTTCTTCAGGAACGCGGCGTTGTGTATGTTCTCGATGCTGATGATGCGGCTGAACACCTGATTGTTCTCGTGAAACTCGAACGTGTTCTCGATATAGCGCGAGAGCAACTGCTCGGCCGGACTTTCTTGATCGAGGCGCGTGGCTTCCTCGGCATCGCGGATCAACGAATAAACGTGCTCCAGCACCGCGAGATAGAGCCCATCCTTGTTCGTGAAGTAGTAGTAGATCATCGCTTTCGATACGCGCATGCGCTCGGCAATCGCGTCCACACGCGCGCCCGTGTAGCCGTGCAGCGCGAACTCTTCCGTGGCGATTTGCAGAATCTCGGCGCGCGTGCGCACAGCGGCCAGATCGCGCTGATTCGCCCGCTTCGGCTCGGGCGCGGGAACGGGTTCGTAGGTATCGGATGGCATCGGATCGTTCAAGTGGATGGCTGGCGACTGGGGTTATCCCCAAGTGTCCATGTTTCTCCATCGATTAATCTACCACCACCGATTTAACGAACCTACTAGTTAGTCAGTGAAATCGAGGAACGGACGAAACATCGGAGGCGGCAATGAAAGTCTGCGTGACGGGCGGCAATGGCTTTATCGGTGCGTGGCTGGTCAGACGCCTGCTCGCCGAAGGACAAACGGTGCGTGTGTTCGACCTGAATCCGCCGGGCAAGCTGATTCGTGTGCTGCTAGGTGCATCGCTTGAACGCGTGGAATGGTTGCAAGGCGATATCGGCGATACCCGCGCGGTCGATCAGGCGCTCGCGGCTTGCGATGCCGTCGCGCATTTCGCCGGCGTGCTCACGCCCTTCTGCCAGAACGATCCGGTGCGCGGCGCGACCATCAACGTGATCGGCACGCTGAACGTCTTCGAGGCCGCGAAGAAGCACGGCATCGCGCGCGTGGTCTACACGAGTTCGGCGGGCGTCTACGGACCGAAGCACGCGGCGTATCCCGAACCGACCACGCACTACGGCGCATTCAAGCTCGCCACGGAAGGCTGCGCGCGTAGCTATTGGTACAACGCCGGTCCGGACGGACGCGCGGTGGCCAGCGTGGGCTTTCGTCCATTCGTGGTCTACGGTCCGGGGCGCGAAGACGGCGCAAGCGCGGGCGTAAGTCTCGCGTGCCAGGCGGCGGCGCGCGGCGAGCTCTACACGATTCCCTTCACCGGCCGCACCGGCATGATCCATGTCGACGATGTCGTCGAAGCCTTCTGGGCCGCGCTCACGCGCGTGGTCGAAGGCGCGCATGTCTTCAATCTATGCGGCGACGTGCAGAGCACCGATGCGCTCATCGAAGAGATCGGCAGGCAAGTGCCCGGCGCGCGTCTTTCCGCCAGCGGCGCGCCGTTGCCGATTGTCGCGGACCTTCCGCCCGACGACTTGAACCGCGTGCTTCCCGGCTTGCCCGTGACCTTGCTCGCGGATGGCGTCGCGCGCTCGCTCGCGTTTTTCGCCAAGCATGACACGCTCGAAGACGGCGCTGAAAGCGCCCAGGACATTCAACCCATCAGCCTGAACGCCTGACGCCATGACGCATTTGCTCTCCCTTGCGCACCTGACCCTGATCGAACTCACGCCGCCGGAAATGATCGAGGCCGCCAGCGCGGCGGGCTTTCGTTCGGTGAATCTGCGGCTTGCGCCCGTGGCGCCCGGCGAGCATCAGCATCCGATGATCGGCGCCACGCTCACGCCGATGATGCGCGAGACCCTCGCCCGCATGCGCGATCTGAACGTAGCCGTGCACGATGTCGAAATCGTGCGCCTGCTGCCCGATACCGACATCGACGCGCACGAGCCCTTGCTTGCGGCGGCCGCCGAACTCGGCGCGCGTCACATGCTGGTTGCGGGCGACAGTCCGGACGAAGCGGCCATCGCGGATCGCTATGCGCGACTCTTCGAACTCGGCGCACTACACGGCATTGGAATGGGGCTCGAATTCATGCCGTGGACAGGCATCAAGAACATGGCGTCCGCGCGTCGCGTGCTGGCGCTTGCGGGCACCGGCTCGATCATCGTCGATTCCATGCATGTCGATCGTTCGGGTGGCAGCGCGGAGGAAATCGCCGCATTGCCCGCGAACCAGCTCGCGTATTTTCAGTTATGCGATGCGCCGCGCGAACGCCCGACGACCGACGCCGAACTCATCTTCCAGGCGCGGCAGGCGCGCTTGCCACCGGGCGATGGCGGTATCGATCTGCGCTCGATGGTCCGCGCGCTGCCGCCCGACACCGTGATATCCGTCGAGATTCCGATGCACGGCTTGCCGAATCTCGCGCCGCCCGTGGAGCGTGCGCGTGCGTTGCGCCGTGCAAGCGAAGCGCTCATCGCCGAAGCCGCCGCTGCGGGTCCGCTTGCCGGCAGGCGCGCAAATGTGACGAGTTACTGAGGCCACATGTCGACGCAATGGGATCGAGAAGCGGACTTCGTGATCGTCGGTGGCGGCAGCGCGGGTTGCGTTTTGGCGAACCGGTTATCGGCGAGCGGCGCGCATCGCGTGCTTCTCATCGAAGCCGGCCCGCGCGACCGTCATCCGATGATCCATATTCCTGCTGGCTTTCTTTCGCTGATCGAGCATCCGGTTCTGAGCTGGCGTTATCGGTCGGCGCCGCAGCCGCACATGGATTCGCGCGTGATCGCTTATCCGCAGGGGCGCATGCTCGGCGGCACCGGGTCGATGAACGGCATGCTCTATGTGCGTTCGGCCAGAGCGGAACATGCGCGTTGGGTCGATGAAGGTTGTGCGGGCTGGTCCTTCGACGACATCCTGCCCATCTACGAACAGATGGAGAATGCGGGCGGTGCGAGCCCGGCGAACGTCTTGCCGGTGAATGATTTCATGGAGACGCATCCGCTCAGTCAGGCGTTTCTCGATGCGTGCGGCCAAACCGGAATGACGGTCCGCGCAAGTCATAACGGCGTCGAGCGCGAAGGCGCGGCGCCGTTTCAGCAGAATCGCGCGGGACGGTTTCGCGCGGGGCCGGCGCAGACGTATCTTCGGGGTATCGGCAAACGGGCGAATTTCGGGTCGATGACCGACACGCTTGCCGAACGCATTCTCTTCGATGGCACGCGTGCGGTTGGCGTGCAGGTGTCGCAAGCGGGACGCACGATCAAGGTTCGCGCGCGTGTCGAGGTGATCGTGGCGTGCGGAGCGATCCGCTCGCCGCATCTATTGCAGTTGTCGGGCATCGGGCCGGGCTCGCTGATGCAGAAGCTCGGCGTGAACGTCGTGCACGAGAACGACAACGTCGGCGAGAATCTGCGCGATCACTATTCCGTGCGTGTCACTCAACGCGTGCGCGGCCAGTCGACCTTCAACGAACGCACGCATGGCGTCGCGCTCTTCAAGGAACTGTCGCGCTATGTGGCGGGAAAGGGCCTGCTTACTTGCGGCGCAAGCACGTGCGCCGCGTTTGCCCGCAGCAGCGCTGAAGCCAACGCGCCCGATCTGCAACTGAGCTTCGCGCCCGCGAGCTTCGAGCCGGGCACGTATGCGCTCGAACGAGAGCCGGGCATGACACTCGCCATCTATCAGTCGTACCCGCATAGCAAGGGGAGCGTGCACGCCGCTTCGACCGATGCTCACGCGGCGCCCGTCATCTCTCCACGCTACCTCACGGATGCGCGCGATCAAGCGGCCGTCGTCGCGGGCCTCAAACTTGGCCGCAAGATTTTTTCGATGACCGCGCTTGCGCGATACATCGAGCACGAGACGCTGCCGGGCGATAACGTCATCGCCGACGATGCGCTCCTCGACTATGCGTTGGCTCGTGGTGTGTCGGGGTATCACTTGGTCGGCACGTGTCGAATGGGCGGCGGCGAAGATTCCGTGGTCGATCCCCGGCTTCGCGTGCGCGGCGTGCAAGGCTTGCGCGTGATCGATGCATCCGTTCTGCCCGGTTGCACGTCCGGCAATTCGAATGCGCCGACGATCATGGTGGCGGAAAAAGGCGCGCGGATGTTGATGGAGGATGTGGGCGAATCGAGATGACGACGTTGACTATCGTCGATGTATGACGTCATCGACGAAATGGGCCACGGGATGCCTGAAGCTGGCTAACGATCGAACATCGATGCATGAGATAGGCGTCGCATGGGGGCTGGCTTTGCGGCTTCTCATGCCGAAAAAGCCCCTCACTTGATGCCGGCCTGCTCTATGCGAATTGAAAGCCTGCGGCACGCTGTTTGCTGCCTAACAGGCAAGCAGGCGGCATTCGTCTGTTTCCATATTCCAATCCCTTAAAGGAGACGGATCATGAGCAAAGCAATCAGCACTTTAGTCGCGGCCGTCGCCGCACTCACCCTGTCGGCCGGCGCTTTCGCGCAGTCAGCAGGCGGCTCGAACGGTGGCGCAGGGTCCTCCGGGAGCACGGCCAGCCCGGCAAATCAGGTGAACCGCGCAACGGGCGGCTACGGCACGCCGGGCGTGACGAACTCGGACAGCGGCATGGGCGCCCGCGCGCCGAATTCGGGGCTTCCTAGCGGCACGAACGGCACTTCGACGTCGGCCACGAGCGCACCGAAGACCAATAACACGCTGGCTACCCCGAGCGTGGTTTCGCCGGCAGCGGGTCAATAACCTGGCGTGAAGATAGCGGCGAGACAGCATCGTGCGCCGCGTGAAAAGGCCGCTTTCCTCAGGGAGTGCGGCCTTTTTCGTTTGATCACGCGAAAAGCGATTTCCAGTAATCGGAAAAACATTTCAGCAACCGTGTAAAAATTTTAGTGCCGGTCATTGGGCTGGCGACAGGCTTCCAAAGCACTTAGGAAATTCATGTTCCTTGCCGATATACAGGCATGAAACCCAACGACCCATTTCCCACCGGATCATACGAACTGCGCTTGACGGACGCCGACCTGGCTCACCTGCGCATCGTCATTCCGGACGAAGTGCGCGATCGAAACCGCGTGCTGCCGCTTGCATACTGGCGGCGGCGTGTCATGCAGATTCTGGAAACGAGGCATCTGGTGCCCGCGCAATTGGCCGTCGCGTCAGCCTTGCTCGCGCAGATCGATTCAGCTGTCGAGACTGAAACGCCGCTTGCGAAGGCGAGTTGAACGCTCACACGCCTCACACGCTTCACACCGAAACGCTGCCACACAGTGTTGTCGATGGATGACACTATGCTCCGCTCTACTCTCCCCTTTTCCGCTTGAAAGCCAAGCCCGGACTACATCGGCATATCTTATGCATTCGCTTCGGTAATCCTGAACAGACCGCACTGCCTCATAACAACGACCATGGCATCGGAAACCGAACTGGAAGACTGGCGCCGCGCCGCACAAAAGCTGGAACTGGCCGTGGCGAGCGCCGTGGTGGGACAGCGTGAAACCATCCATCTAATCAAGATTGCGCTCTTCGCTCGCGGGCACGTGTTGCTCGAAGGCGGCGTCGGCGTTGGCAAGACGACCTTGCTGCGCGCCTTCGCTCGCGCGACCGGCGGCGACTTCGAACGGATCGAAGGCACCATCGACCTGATGCCGGGCGATCTCATCTATCACACCTTCGTCGATGCCGACGGCAAACCGCGCATCGATCCCGGTCCGCTCTTGCGGCACGGCGAAGGTCTGACCACGTTCTTTTTCAATGAGATCAACCGGTCGCGCCCGCAGGTTCAATCGCTCCTGCTTCGGGCGATGGCCGAGCGTTCCGTCTCCGCCTTCGGCCGCGAATATCGCTTTCCGCATATGACGGTGTTCGCGGACCGCAACAAGGTGGAGAAGGACGAGACCTTCGAACTGGCTTCCGCCGCGCGCGACCGCTTCCTGTTCGAACTGAACATGCCGACGCCTTCGGACACCGATGTGCGTCGCGCGCTCGTCTTCGATCCCGCGTTCCATGACGCCGATGCGCTCATCGAAAGCGTCCCGTCCGCCGTGATCGATTCGACGCGTCTCAACGATATCGGCGCGGCGATCCAGCGTAGCGTGACGCTCAGTCCGAGCATGGAAAGCTACATCCTGAAGACCTGGGAGGCCACGGAAACGCCTCAGCGCTTCGACATTCAACTGGACGGCGTCGACATGGAGCGGCTGATCCTTGCCGGCGCAAGTCCGCGTGGCATGAGCGCGCTGGTGCGCGCCGTGCGCGTGAACGCCTGGCTCGACGGCCGTCTGCACGCCATTCCCGAAGACGTTCATACGGTGCTGCTGCCCGCGCTCGGTCATCGCGTGTTCTTTACGCCCGTCTATGAGATGCGTCGGCAGGAACTCGCCGAGGCATTGACCGCGACGATCATGCGGAAAATCGCGGTGCCGTGATGCCATGAAGAACCCAGTCGAATTCCACTATCGGCTGCCGGGGCGCGCCAGCGGATTCCGGCCTGGCTCGCATCCCGGCACGAGTTTCGGCGCGGGGCAGGAATTCGCGATGCACGCGCGTCTCTTCGATCATCCCGACCCGCGACGCCTCGACTTGCGCGCAAGCCAGCGCTCCGTGCCGCCGCAGTGGCTCGTGCGTCTGCATCTGCAGCGGGTCGCGGTGCCGGTGCAAGTCGTGGTGGACGTATCGGCATCGATGCTCTTCGGCGCAAAGCGTTCGAAGCTCGAACTAGCCGCCGATTTCGTCGAAGCACTCGGCTATAGCGCGTTTCGCGCGGGCGATCAGGTCGGCATGCTCGCGTTCGACGAGCAGGAACGCGAAGACCTCTTCATGCCTGCGCGACACGGACGCGGCATCGGCGACGACATGGCGGCGCTGCTGCGCGGTTTCGAAGGGGCATCGCACGCCACGCCAGAAAACGCCGGGCTGGAGCGCGCACTCGAACGTCTTGCCGGGCGTCGCGGTCTCGTCTTTCTGGTCTCGGATTTTCATTGGCCGCTCGACCGTATCGACACGGCGCTGGATCGTCTCGTCAGCGCGCAAGTCGTGCCGATGGTCATCTGGGATACGGCCGAAATCGAGCCGCCTGCGCAAGGCCGATTTCTCTCGGTCCGCGATCTGGAGACCGGCAGAAACCGCACGCTTTGGCTGCGTGCTCGCGTGGTTCGGCAATGGCGCGATAACGTCGCCAAGCGGCGCCACGATTTGAAGACGGCCTTCGGCAGACGCGGCGCGTATCCCTTCTTTGTCGAAGGCGCCTTCAATGCCGAAGCCCTCTCGCGCCACTTCCTGGAAACGTCCGCATGATGCGCGGCAACCGGGCGATGATCCTCGCGTTCATGCTGATCGTCTTCGGTCTGATCGGCATAAAACCGGCGCGAGCCGAACAGACGGTCAACGCGACGGTCGAGCAGCCGCGCGCCTTCGGCCACGTTCTCGGCGATGTCTTGACGCAGCGCGTCCTCTTGAGCACCGACGGCCACGATGTCGCCTTGCCATCGGCCGGGCGCGTGGGCGTGTGGTTCGAGCGCCGTGCGTCGCGAATCGTCAAGGACACGCAGGGCCGCTCGTGGCTGGTGCTCGAATATCAGATAACCAACGCGGCTCAGGCTCTCACGAACATCGAACTGCCCGCGCTCGAATTGAGGCCGGTTGCGGGCGCGGTGCTGCGCGTGCCTGCATGGCCGATCAGCGTCGGGCCGCTGACGCCGCGCGCCTCGTTTCGCGCGGGCGATCTGCAAGCGCTCAGGCCCGATCGGCTCGTCATTCCCGTGGATGATCCGGCGGTTCATCGGCGCATGATCGTCATGCTTGCGTTGCTGCTCGTCACGCTCGCAAGCTGGGCCGCGTGGTGGTGGTGGTCGAGCCGCCGCGATGCAAGGCAACGTCCGTTCGCTCGCGCATGGCGGCATATACGCACCGATGCCGATGCGAACGACGATGCCTGGGTTCACGTGCATCGCGCGCTCGACGAAACGGCCGGGCAAGTCGTGCTTGCGGCATCGCTACCGACGTTGTTCATGCGCGCGCCGTATCTGCAATCGATGAAGCCGCGACTCGAAGAGTTCTACACGCGCTCGCAGGAACGCTTCTTTGTCCGCGATGCCGCTCCCGCGCCGTTCGACTTGCGTGACTTCGCGCGTGCGCTGTATCGGGCCGAGCGAGGGCAATGACCTCATGCCCATCGACTTTCTCCGGCCCTGGCTGCTGCTCATGCTGCCACTCGCGCTCTTGCCGCTGTTGCCGAGACCGAGCGAGGCGTTCGCTTTCTCGTCGGTGAACTGGCTGCCAGCGGATACTGTCGGCGCGACCGTCGAACACCTGCGGCGTGCGTGCGCGGTGCTCGCGATGCTGGCCATCATCATCGGTCTCGCGGGACCGGGACGTTCACATCTGCACGTCTTGCGCACGAGCACGGCGGCCGACATTCTCATTTTGATGGACCGTAGCGCGAGCATGGACTCGGTGATGTCGAAGACGCCTGTCTCCGAACCGAGCGGCCAGTCCAAGAACGCGGTGGCTCGCCACTCGCTCGAACGCTTCGTCGCCGAGCGACCCGACGACCGTTTTGCCTTTCTAATGTTCGGCATCAGCCCGGTTCTTGCCGTACCGTTCACGTCGAATCACGAGATCATCACGCAGGCGATCTCAGGCACGGGAATAGGCCGCGGCATGCCGGATACGAAGCTCGATCGCGGGCTCATCGCGGCGATCAAACAGTTCGATGGCAGGCAATACGCGGGCCGTCGCGCCATCGTGCTGGTGTCCGATGGCGGCGCGCATCTCGATGCCGCTGCACGCGCGGCGATCAGCGAAGGCCTTGCGCGCAATCAGATCGCGCTTTACTTCGTGTATCTGCGCAGCGGCGTCTACAGCCCCGATCTGACGAAGATGGCGCCCGCCGACGACGCCTCGGCCGAAGCTGAACTGCATCGCTATTTTCAGACGCTGGGCTCGCCGTATCGGCTGTATCAGGCGGAGGACGCGGGCGCAATGGCCGCCGCCATGTCGGAGATCAACAAGCAGCACAACGCGGTCGTATCTTTCGACGAGCGCTTGCCGCGGCAAGACGAAAGCGCGTTGTGCTATGCCGCCGCATTGCTCGGTTGCGCGGCGTTGCTTGCGCTGCGCGCGGTTCAGGTACGGAGCTGGTCATGAAGCGATTGGCCGTTCATCTTGCCTTCGGCGGCGCAACGCTCGTGTTTGCAGCAGTCGCGCTCTTCGACTTCGCGACATTGCAGCATGCGCATGCTGTCGCGCGCGCGGTGTCGGCGGTAAGCGCCAAAGGCGCGCAGCCGCAGTCACTGGACGATGCCGCCCAAGTTCGGCTGGCGCGTGCGGTCGTATCGTCGAAGGCGGGCGACTACGCGGGCGCGCAGAAGCTTTACGACTCCGTGCTCGTGCAGGACAACGATGCCGCGTTGCAGACGGCCGCGCTATTCGATCTTGCCAACATGTCGTTGCGTCAGGCGGCCGGTCCCGATGCGGGCGGTCCTGTTCGCTCGCTGCCGTTGCTCGAACAAGCCAAGGAACGCTATCGCTCCGCGCTGCGGCTCACGCCCGACGACTGGGACGCGCGTTATAACCTCGAACGCGCGTTGTGGCTCGCGCCCGAGGGCCAGACGAGCGACGAAGAGCGCGACTACAAGCATCAGGCCACGGTGAAGGCGCGTGGCGCGCAAAGCGAGGATCTGCCATGAAGGCAGTCGCGGCGACACTTGCGTTCCTTCGGCGGCGACACTGGGCCACGGTAGCCGCCGTGCCGTTGCTGCTTGCCGCCGTCTGGATGCCCGGCGTGATGTTCCAACGCGACGTGTTCAGCTATATCGTCACTTTCGATATCACGCAGAGCATGAGCGTCGAGGACGTGGGCGTCGTCGGCGGCGCGCCGATCAGCAGACTGGACTTCGCGCGGGCCGCGATGCGCGAAAGCATCGAGCATTTGCCGTGCGGCTCGAAGATAGGCTGGAGCATCTTCACAGGCCAGAGCACCTTGCTTCTGGTGCCGCCCGTCGAGGTGTGCGCCAACTTCGATGCGTTGCTTGCCTCGCTTGCCGGTATCGATGGCACGATGCGCTGGACCAACTGGAGTCGAGTAGCCGAAGGCGGTATCTTCGCGGCTGTGCGTACGGCGCGCAGTATCGGGCAAGACGCCAGTGTTCTCATGATCACGGACGGCCAGGAAGCACCGCCCATTCTTCCCGGCGATCAGCGCGTGCGCGACATTCCACGCTCGCAACTCAAGGGTTGGCTTATCGGCATCGGCGGCGATCAGCCCGCGCCCATCCCGCGAACGGATAAAGACGGCAATCGTATCGGCTACTGGCGCGCCGATGAAGTCATTCAAGTGCCGACACAACCTGGCGCGAGCGTTCAAGTCGAGAGTCACGAAGAGTTGTCGGAATTGCGCGGACAATATCTGGCGTCGATTGCGAAAGAAATCGGCTTCGATTATCGACGTTTGCGATTGCCGCAGGACTTGCTGATGGCCATGACGGATGCGCGCTTTGCGCATTCGGAACGCGTGCCGACCAAGCTGAATTGGATTCCGGCAGCGCTTGCCTTGCTGTTGCTCGTGTGGCGGTTTTGGCCGGAGCGTTGGGTGAAAGGCATGCGGCGCGCGCGACGCTGACTGTAGACGCACGCCGCCTGATTGCAACGCCGTCTTCAAACCGCGGAACCCTTCCGCTCCTCTTGCCAGCACCGCAAACCGAATAACGGCAGGACGCCATACGCGTGATCGAGCATATCCGAGAGCATCGCCTCGTACGGCTCCCAGCGTATCTCGTCGAGATAGAGACAGATTTCCAGCGCGACCACCGGCGCCGCTGTCTGGACATGACGAATCACGAGCGGCATGTCGCGCCGCACCGCCGGATGATCGCGAAGATAAGCGCTCAGATAGCGACGATACAACCCAAGGTTCGTGCGACGCTCGCCTTCGAAAGCGCCCACCGGCAAGCGGATGGCGTCGTGCATTTGCGCGAGCATTGCGTCGTCGGGGAAGCGCACGGTATCGACATCGAAATGAATCGCGTGTTTCAAGCGCCTCCCGCCCGACTCGCTCATGCCGCGCCAGTTCTTCACGCTGTTCGTGAGCAAGAGCTGACTTGGCAGCATCACGATGGTGTTGTCGAAGTTGCGTATCTTGATGGTATTCAACGCGATATCGATGACCGTGCCATCCGCGACGAATCCCGGCACTTCGATCCAGTCGCCCACGCGCAGCATGTCGTAGGCTGCCAGCTGGATGCTGGCCACGAAGCCGAGCAACGAGTCACGAAAGATGATGATGAGCAACGCCGTCACCGCGCTGAGGCCGGTGAGCAGATAGACCGGCGAACGCTCGATCAAGAGCGAGACCACGGAGATGAGCGCGACGAGATACACCACGATGGTGGCGATCTGCAGAAAGCTCTTGATTGGCCGCTCGCTCGCAGTTGGAAAGTGACTATAGCGTTCGTCGATGCTGTCGCGCAGTGCCAGCGCGGCGCGCAGCAGCGTGTAGACCATGTAGCAAGCGGCGAGAATGCCCAATGGCCGTCCGAGCACCGCGATAAACGGTATTGTGAGACCCGAGAGCGTCGGCGCCGATGCATAGACGATCGCAGCGGGCACGAGCGGCGCAAGCCGGTGAAACACGCGATGACGCTCGGCGGCGATCAACCACTTGCGCCCTTCGTTGCGCGTGAGCCGGCTGACGATCATGAGCATGATCCAGCGCGTGAGGTAGTAGCAGATCGCGCTTGCCAGCAAAATGGCGAGCAGCAAGGCGGCCACGAGCATGACCGCGACCAGCCAGCTATCCGTGTAGACGTGGAACTGCCAGTCTGGTCCGCTTTCGACACGCAGCATATTCTCGAACATGTACTCTCCGGAACAGGCGAACCGATGTTGGGCAAGAGGCCTTTCGCACGGTGGCTATTTTAGTGGCGGCAACAGCACGGACTTAGCGCGCCAGGCCGCATGAGAAGCGCATGCCCCTATCGTCGAAAGAATGTAGAGGCTAAGAAGCCGCCGACGCCTGTCGCACGATAACCCGATCTGCGCAAGACCTGCTTTTCTTCGATGCCTTGGAAATCTGCGGAGCAGACATGCTCGACAATAGTCCCGCAATAGCGCACAAGCGCTCAGAGACGCTCGATGCGGGAACATCGCGCCAGGGTTGCTGGTTGAGAAATTCGCGTCAATTGCCCGACGAGCGCACGGTGACGGCGAATGCGGCGGGTGTCTCGCCGTTCGTATCGTCAGGCATCGGGTCGAGGCGTTGAACGGCGCGCAATGCCGTTTCGTCCCATTGCGCGTTGCCGCTCGAATGTACGATGGACGCGGACAGCAACGCGCCATTGGGCGCACAGCGCGCGCCGATCACCGTTTCGAGTCCGGCCACGCCATTGGTCCACGCGATATTCGTCCGCACGCGCCGTCCGACGCGCTCGGCGTAGCCAACCGTTGCGACGGGTTCATCCGCCTTTGCCGCAAAGCGGGCAACCTGCTCGCCAGAAGAAGCCGCAGCGACGCTCGGCTTGTGCGTCGCCGGTTCACTGACCAACCACTGTATCGACACGACGACGCCAACGGCCAGAAGCCACGCCCAGCCGCGCAGCTTCCCGCGCTTGATAGTCGCATTCGATTCACCGATCGACGAACGCGAACCGACCTCGCCCCAAGCAGCCGATTCCGGGAGCTGTTGCGCAATCGTCACGTCGTAACCGCGCCGCGATTCGGCATCGCTCAGGACGGCGTAGGCGTCGTTGAGCATCTTCATGATTCTTGTCGCGTCCGGACTCGTGTTCCTGTCGGGGTGATAGCGCTGACTCAACGCCTTGTACGCCGCGCGAATGACTTCGGGCGGCGCGTTGTGCGTCACTTTGAGATTGTCATAATGCGTGTGCGTCGAAGCCATCGCTGACATGCCGTTTTCCTGAGCCTGTCTGGATAACGGCAAGCGCCTGGGGAAACCTTAGCGATGACGGTGTGCGAAAGCGGCGCGCGCGCCAGGACGACTTAGCGCGACGGCACGACGCTTATGCGCGCCCACGTCGATCTCGATATCGACGCGGGCGGAACGATGTCCGCCCGCGTCCGTTCTGCCTTACAGCCCGGCCGTCCAACGCAGGACCGGCTCCTCCGTGCCATCCGGAAGCGACCACGTTCCCTTGGAGCTGAAGTCCCACGTAGGACCGAAGCTCGCCGGCGTGGCCATTTGCGCGCTCGTCAGACCGCTCGAAGCGGACATGGCCTTGCCGCTGCCGACACCCGCTGTCGCGACAGACGTTTCCTTGTCCCAGAAGACGTCTTTGGCAATCGCGCCGCTATTCGTGCCCGCAATGGCGCCCGGCTTATGCGACCCCGTGCCCGGCGAAAGCGATGCCGTGCTGTACGACTGGCGAATGGTGCCGGTGTTGTTGCCCACCAAGCCGCCGATATATGCGCCGCCATTCACGATGCTGTGCGAATACGACTGCTCGATGGTGCCGCTGTTCACGCCCGCGAGCCCTCCGATCGTCGCTGTTGCGGCAGCCGTCATGAAGTTGATGGTGTACGACTGGCCGATGTAACCATCGTTTTCGCCGACTAGACCGCCGATTTCGCCATCGCCATTGACTTGCGCGCCGCTCCACGAACGCTCGATACGTCCGCGGTTAATGCCGACCAGTCCCCCCGCTGCCGTGGCAGCACCCGTGGGTTTGTTGACGATGCCCGTGCTCGCGACATTCACCAGGTAGCCGTAGTTCGTGCCCGCAAGCACACCGACCGGACCGCCCGACGACGACGCGGTGGCGCTATCCACCAGTACGTTGCGCACGATGCCGGTCGGGCCGACCACGCCGAACAAGCCCGTATTCGCTCCGCTCGGAATGTTCAGATCGCTCAGCAGATGCCCCATGCCGTCGAACTGACCGGTGAACGGTTGCGCCGCGCTGCCGATGCCCGAGAGGCCCGTTGCGCCATCCAGCTCCAGCGACGAGCCGAGTGCGTAAGTGCCGCCGAGATTGTTCTTCACGGCGTGCAGATCGGCAATCGAATTGACGAGCTGATAAGCCGTGACCTGCGTGAGCAGACCGCTGAACGGCGCCGCGCTCCAACTCGCGTTGCCATGCACGGTTCCGGGCGTGTAGCTGCCGGTCATGTCGTACAGCGCGGAGACGATACCCGTGCTGTGCGACCAGTCGAGCGTGCCGCGATTGGTCACGCTGCCGCCGTTGTCGACCGCGCTGGCGTCCGCACGCAAGGTGAGACTGCCCGCGCCCGTGTTGGCGATGGTCGCGCCCGGCGCGATGGTCACCGTATGCCCGGCGTCGAGCGTCAGCGACGAGGACCCGTTCCACCGAATATTCGATGTCACGTTGATGTCACCCGCGCCCTTGGTGGCATCCGCGCCATTCGCATGGACCGTGATCGATGTTCCGCTGCTCAGGTTCGCGGCCAGCGTGCGGGCGGGCGCTGCGTCGGCGGTAAAGGTCGGGGCCGTGATGTTCCACTGTCCCGCGCCAACTTTCGCCTCGCTCAGCTTAATGGCGTTGCCGGTCATGTCGACGGTGCCGCCGCTGCCATCCGCGTTGCGCGCGGAAATCGTGGCGCCGCGTGCGTCCACCGTACCGCCTTGCGCCACGAGCCACACGTGGCCATCGCGCGTTTCGGTGCCGGTGGCGCGCAGTGCGCCCGACTTGCCCGCAAGCGCGAAGATGTTGCCGTCGGCCGCTTGCAGGCTGATCAGCGCCGCCTGGATCGTGCCCGAGTTGGTCACGTCGCCGCCCGTGCCCGTCGTCTGCACTCCAACTTGCTGGCCATATGCGCTGTCCGCAAGCACGACTTCGCGCGCCGTGACGAGTTCGGCCGTGCCCTTCGGCGCGTTGATCGATCCGGCATTCATGACGCTCTTCGCCGAAATGAGGAAGACGTCGCCGCCCGACGAACTGATTTTCCCGAGATTGATCACGCTGGCATTCGAACTGCCGCCGAGCGTGAAGTAATCCGGGCTGTTCATGAACGAGTCGTTATCGGTATCGAGTGTCGATGCAACGAAGCGTCCGCCGGTCGTCACCACGCCCGTCGGCCCGATGAGCACGCCATGCGGATTGATGAGGTAGACGCTGCCGGTGCTCTTGAGCGTGCCGTAGATTGCCGACATGTCGTTGCCGGTGACGCGGTTGAGAGTTGCGCCGGTTCCGTTGTTGATGGAAACCGTATTGCCCGCGCCGATGGAAAAACTCGTCCAATTGATAATGCCGTTCGTGCCCGACTGCTTGATATTCAGGGTTCCGCCGCTTTGTGCGATGGTTCCCGAGCCCGCGACATATTTACCGCCTTGAGGAAGAGGCGGTGCAGCTTCGGCTCCCGGCGCGTGAAGGAAACTGCCAGCAGATGCAAGTGCGATGAGAAGTGGAAGAGCCCGAACTGTAAAGCCCGGTGCGCGAAACGTAGAGACGCAGGCCGCATCGCCGAGCGTCGAGACGCCCGCGAGACGGTAAACAAAAAGACGCATACCGCCCCCAACAGAGTGTTTCCCCGATTTAATCGCTAAGTAGACAGCTTTTTTTAGTTGGTAGTGCAGTGTAACAGAGCGTAATGTCCATATCGAAAGACGAAAGATGATCGTTTTCAGGGCTTGCTCAACGGGCTGTAATTATGCTTACGAGTTCTTTAGCGATAAGCGTGAAATGCAAACAACGGGGAGTGGGGATAATCGGTAATTTCAACGCGTAATGACGTCCTTCAGTGCGGACGCCGGCACCATGATCGCGCGCTGGATGTATTCGTGCCCCGACATCGTGCGGTAATGAAGCACGATGTCAGGCCCGGCTTCGATCGCGAACGATCACGTCTTGGTGAAATCGTTTGATTTTCCCAACGCGTAGACCGCCCGCGTCGAACGAGTCAACACTACCCTCCCCGCGCATTTCGAGCCTGTCGATTCGTTGGGATTATTTTTCGCTTCATCTTTGGCGCGCTTCGGCGGCCCATGCCTCGGCATCGACGCCAGCGGGAATACGCATCGGCGCCGAGGGGTCGGTGGCCGCGCGCCATACCGCTTCGGCAACGTCCTCCGCGCGCGTGGTCGGCGACGCGGTGTCCTGGAACTGCTCGAAGACGCGCTTGACGAGATCGGCATAGGCCGCGTGCTCCAGGCCATGCATATGCGCGCGCGCGTTGTCGCCAAATCGCGTGTCCGGCGCGCGGCCCGGCAAAACGAGGCGCGCGCGCACGCCGAACGGTTCGAGTTCAAGCGCCATCGACTCGGTGAAGGCGTTCACCGCCGCCTTGCTCGCGTGATATGCGCCGATCAGCGGCAAGGGCTTGATGGTCACGCTCGACGTCACGTTGACGATAACGCCCGCCCCGCGCTCGCGAAACTGCGGCAGCACGGCTTGCGTCATTGCAATGGTGCCGATGGTGTTGGTCTCGAAGATGTCGCGCACCGTGGCAATGGGCACGAGTTCGGCGGGCGCCGCCGCGCCGACGCCCGCGTTGTTGACGAGGACATCGATCGGTCCCGCGGCTTCGATTGCCGCGCGAATGCTTTCGGCGTTCGTGACATCGAGCGGCAAGATGCGCAGGTGTTCGGACGGCGGCAGAACATCGGTGCGCGGCGTGCGCATCGTCGCGATGACTTGCCAGCCGCGACTCAGAAAGTGACGGGCGATTTCGAGCCCAAATCCGGACGAACAACCGGTGATCAACACGGTTTGCATGACGACTCCTTTGAAGTGGTTTGCGTGTGCCACCACAATAGATCGCCGCTCTCGTACTCGCTACAATCGATGATCCAGATTTCATTTGCAGGAGTCCGGCAATGATCGATCCGTTGGCCGAAGTCGTGACGCTGCTCCAACCGGCTGCCAATTTCTCCAAGCTCGTTCATGGTGCAAGTCCGTGGCACATCAGCCGCTCAGACGCAGGCCAGCCGTTTTATTGCGTGATTCTCGAAGGCGGATGCCGTATCTCAATCGACGGCTACGAGCCGATCGAACTGTTGTCCGGCGACTTCATGCTGATTCCCGCCGCTTACGGCGTTGCGGTGTCCAGTCTCGAAGCGCCGCCGCCCGGTTCCGAAACGCAATCGCCCGTTGCGCTCGGCAATGGCGAGTTCAGGATCGGCCCGCCGGATAGCCCGATCGACGCGCGCATGATGGCGGGTCACTGCAGCTTCGGTTCACCCGACGCGGCTCTGCTCGTTTCGCTGTTGCCGCGCTTCGTGCATGTTCGCGGGGAACGGCGGCTTGCCACGCTCGTGCAACTGGTTCGCGAGGAATCGCGCGAACAGCGGCCCGGGCGCGAAGTCGTGCTTTCTCGATTGCTCGAAGTGCTGCTGATCGAGGCGCTGCGCTCGACGGCCGGAACGGACGCGTCACCGGGTCTCGTGCGTGGGCTGTCGGACCTTCGTTTAGCGGCTGCCTTACGCGGAATGCACGAACGCTCCGCGCACGCGTGGACGGTGGCCGAGTTGGCGAAAGAGGCCGCGCTTTCGCGTTCGACCTTTTTCGAGCGCTTCAGTCGCGCGGTGGGCGTGGCGCCGATGGAATATCTGCTCCGGTGGCGCATGGCGCTCGCCAAGGATCTGTTGCGGCGAAGTCAAGGGCGTATCGCGGAGATCGCGCAGCGTGTCGGCTATAGCTCCGCCAGCACATTTAGCGTCGCATTCACCCGGCATGTCGGACGCTCGCCGTCGCAATATGCGCGCGACGGACAAGCGGCAGAAGACTAATTACTTCGATATGCAGATCGATTGCTCATTGCCTGGCTCAATAACGCTCGTTCGACGCTCACGATCACGCGCGACCTCGTTAATCACCTGACGTTATTTATTTAAGAATTTCCACACATCCCACTTCTTTCAAATGCATGAATCGTTTTGCTTCATTGAGAAGAAGAATCTGAAACTGGCGAGACCACGTGCTAACCTTTCCTCAGAACGTTGTATGCGCCGCATTTCGGAGGCCTAATGCTCACGTGCCACTGTCAGTCTTGCGGGAAATTGTTTTCGTCGCAATTGTCGGAAGAGGCACTTCGTTGTGAAGAATGCGAGTCACCTGATGTGGAAGTGCTCGCGGGCTCCGACACGTTGGACAACGACAACAGGAATGATCTATGCAATTCCGAACTCATCTGATATCTATGAATACCAATGAGGAAGCGCAGTGCGGCTTTGGCTCTATGCCCCGCACGCAGAGCGCCTAACATAGCACGCTGGATTTCGTTCCGAGTGCTGCAAGCACTTACAACAGCAATGCGCGACATGCACGTCATTACCGGTTCGCGATTTAGATCAGTCAGAATGGCGCCACTGTGTGACGAGGTCTGTTGCAACGCGGCGCCCGCATCGGCAAAGACCCGCAATCAATGATTAGTCGATCAACGCAGGTCAGAGGAGCACATTGTGACAGGGCGCTTACCGTTGGACGACGAGCAGGAGTTCGCGCTGTGGCGGCCCGACAGCAAGGTTGTCGTGACCAGCAAAAGGCGAATCGTAATCGGGCATAAGGACAGACCAATAGGCAAGTCGCTTGCGCTTCTTCTGTCCACGAGAGGATTCGAAGCAATACACGCAAGCGAAATGGGCGACGCCCAGCGTTTCCTGCAGCACTGGAAAGCTCATGCGCTGCTGCTCGACACGAGAATGGACACGCCACCCGACTTTGAAACTGTCCGGCAGTTGCGTCGAACGGAACACACGGCGGGTTTATTGATCATTGCAATGAGCAACATTCAACCGCTCGATTCGCTGCCATCGATGAAAGAAGCCGGCTTCGACGGTCACGTCCGTCGCCCATGCTCGCTCTGGCGACTCACCGATCTCATCGAAAGTCATTTCGGTATCGTGCCGATGCGCAATCGCCGCTAACGCGAACGATAGTCACGTTCCTTAGGGACTGCACGGCGTGATGTTCGAGGACGCAAAAATCAATCGATTGCAACGCAGAAGTGAACCGCTAGACCTTTCGCGCGACGAAATGCAGCCAGTTCTCGCCGCTAACGTCGGCCAGTTCCGATACTTGAGCGCCGCTATTACTTCCGAAAACGGCCTCGGTAAGCAGGCCGGCCTCGGCACATTGTTGGCGCTGCGTCTGGATATCCGTGTAAAGGATCAGAATGCCGAACCTGTGAGCGGCGCAGACGCGTAGTGCATAGCCGTCGTATTCGCGGTTGAGAGGCGAATAACGCAGATAATTGAACGCCGCCATTGGAAGGTTATATAAAGCTCGCGCGCAGTTGATGCCGAATTCGACGACATTCTCCGCCTGCGAAACATGCGAAGCTTGCGCAAACGTTTCCCTGTAGCCCGGCCCGGCGAGATTGTGGGTGGAAAACAATGCGAGACCGCCTGGCTTGAGCACGCGTGCAAACTCGCTTAGCACTTTGCGTCTGCCTTCACTGTCGATGGAATCGATGCCATTGAAGCTGAACATCACGAGCGCGAAGCTGTTGTCCTCGAATTCGGCCAGGTTGCGCGCATCCATGACACGCACCTGGACGCTCGGATAATTTCTCTGACATATCGCGACCAGCTCGGGCGTGTAATCGACACCCGTGTAATCCGGGCTCACGCGCGACAGCAGCGGCACCGTGCGTCCGCCGCCTACACCGACATCGAGCAAAGGTTGATCGCGTACTTCCGCGCGCACATAAGCGATAGCCGCGGCCTCGCCAGGATCGGTCCAATCGCTCAGCTTGTCGTACCATCGGAGCGCGCTACGGGTGCGCCATGCAGACCGGTTGACGCGGTCTTGCACGGTAAAGCGTTGCTGGGAAAATCCCATACGGCACCCACGCTGAGCGATAACCAGAGAAACCGGAGCGGGGCATTGAGAGTCGGCCGCCACCGCACTTGAATGACAAATGAAGTGTAGCAGTCGTTTAATTTTGCCGCCGGGTTATTCAAAATAGCGCTCGGCATGATAAACGTGCGCGTCAGCCCTGACCAAAAACGGAACTCAGCGGGCATATAAGCGTCTGACCGTTCCTGAGGCGATGCACGTCATCACGCAAAGCCTTGGCACCGGGAAGAAATTTCAGTAGGTTGCCGAATGGCCAGCCAGTTGTCGACGCTTTGCCGGGCGTCGCAACATGACTTTTGGTTTGTTCATACGAAGCGCATGCCGACCAACCTATCACGATATGCTCAAAGACTTAAAACCCTTTGCGGATAACGCTCACGCGGACCAATGCATATCCGTTGATGGTCTTGACCGAGCACGCCGACATCGACCGAACCCATGTTCCCGCAATTCATGGCGATGAATTCGCCGGGTAGGCGCTTTTTTTGCTGCCCTATTTAATCGATCGCCAGTACCGGCAAAGGAACTCTCATGGCCACTCCCGTTTTCGAGTCAGTTCGTCTGGATGACGTTCTGCTCAAGCCCGACCCGATCGACCCGGCGTGGATACTCGAGGGCAATCCCGTCGCGCGCAGCGGTCAGTGGTCGCAGAGTCCCGACACGACCACGACTTCCTGGGTCTGGGATTGCACCGCCGGGCGCTTCAACTGGTACTTCAATGCCGATGAGACCATCTACGTCATCGAAGGCGAAGTCATCATCACGGCCGAAGGTCAGGAACCGCGCACGCTGCGCGAAGGCCATGCCGCGCTGTTCTATGCCGGGACCCATTCTGAATGGTACGTTCCGAAATACGTGCGCAAGCATGCCATCTTGCGTCCGCATATCACCAAGCCTGCGCTGCTCGCGCTCAAGGTGAGCCGCAAGTTCAGCCGCAAACTCAACGGCTCCTTTCCCCGCTCGTCGTTCCGATCGTCAGGAGACGAGAGCGCTTAAGCGCTTATAAAGCCGCGCCCGAGTGATTGCCTCGATCTGCGCGAGCGCCTCGTCCATCTCCTGTGGCGTGTCACGCCCGATACGGCGTTCGAACGCCGCGAAAATCCCCTCCCGCGTGTAATGCCGCACGCAGATAATGAATGGAAAGCCATGCCGCGCGAGATAGTCCGCGTTCATCCGGTCGAGCGCGGCCTCTTGCGCGGGCGTCAGCGCGTCCAGTCCGGCGCCCTTTTGTTCGGCATTCGAATCGCGCGTCATCGTGCCTGCACGAATGTTCGAACCCGACAATAGCGGATGCAAGTTCAGAAAGTCGCATTGGCCTCGCTCGTTCAGCGCGCGGATGACGTCCATCATCGCTCGATGCAGTTCCGGCGCGGAGCCGAACGGCCGCCGTTCCCACGCGCCGCTCGCTGCCTGTGGAAAGTGCTCGAAGACGCTCCCGAAGGCGCGCAGGAAGGTTGCATGATCGAGCGCATTGATCGGCGCGAGATCGATCGACTGAGACATGGAGTGCTCCCGTAAAGCCGGCTTGATCGAGGCCAGGCGTGGATGACGATTACGGGCCGAGTATAGGAAGCGCACGCGCGGCGGGCGAGAACCGCGGCCTTATAGACCGCATAGCAGAACCCGATAACGAGCGCCGGCTACCCTAACGCTTCATGTCGCGCAGTTCGCGCAGCGCTTGCGACGCCGCCGTCAACGTGCCGCGCAGCCACACATGCGATGCCGAGCGATGCCGCGACGGATGCCACAGCTGATAGAACCGCATGAGCGGGAACTCGATCGGCGGTTCGAGCACGGCAACCGGCAGCGATTGCGCGTGATAGTTGGCGAAGTGGCGGCCCGTGGTCAGGATCAGGTCCGTGCCTGGAATGAGGCTAGGCGCGAGATTGAAGTACGGACAGCTCACGCGATTGTCCCGATGCACGCGCATCGTGCTGAGTCCGGTATCCACGACGCCACGTTGATCGCGCGAATATGGCGTTGGCACGATATGCGCCGCGTCCAGATAAGTCTGCGCGGTGAACTCGCCGGGTCGCGCATGCACGCTGTCCTCGGCCACGACGCACACCACCTCGTCCTCAAGCAGCACGGACAAATGCAGATGCTCCGGTGGATTCGGCCAATTGCCGATGACGATATCCGGCGAGCCTTCCGACAACGCCTGCTCGTAGTTGAAGGTCGCGGACAGCGGCATCGCGACGAGACGCGCCCTCGGCGCCGTGCGGCGGAACTCGCGCACCACATGCGCGAAGAACGGCGGCGCCAGACAGTCGGGCATGCCGACCGTGAAGGTCTGCTCGGTGGTGGCGGGATCGAACCGGTCGTCCGCTACCAGCAGGTTATCCAGCGCGCCGAGCGCGGCTTGCGCGTTCTCGGCGAGTTGCAGCGCCCGCTCGGTCGGGACCATCACGTTCTTCTCGCGCGTTAGAAGCGGGTCGTTGAAGATCGTACGCAGCCGTTTGAGCGCGCTGCTGATGGCCGGCTGCGACTGATTCATGCGAATGGCCGTGCGAGACACGCTGCGCTCGGCGATCAACGTGCAAAGCACGCGCAACAGGTAGGTATCGAATGGATCGTCTGCGCGATTCATGTTTTGAGGTCCGTGGCCCGTGAACGGCGCAGCTCCAGGGCAGCGCTTGCCTGTTTGACGTTGTAACGTGTAGAAGCATCGAGGGCAACGTGCCGAATTAATTCGATGCGTTCGGCCGATTCCTGCACGAAGGCGGTGCAACAACGCCTGAACGCGCGCTCCAAGGGTAATCCATAACGGCGAACGCACCTCTGTCGAACCCCGCAAACCCTTGCGCCGCAAGGCTTTGCGGCGCATATCGAAGTTGCTATCGGGCTTATTCAAACGCCCGCCGTTCCCAAGCTTTTTTTGATTTTCAATACTGGCTCCATCGAACGCACCGCCGCGGCGGCTTACTTCATCGCGCTTGGAGGACTCATCATGTCGATCATCAAAGAAGTCATGCCGGCGTACGCCGATGGGCCGAACGGCGCAACGGTCAGCGCAACGGCTGACGTCATCGCGAATGCGGAGGCCAGCGCTTATCGCAAAGTCTCGTGGCGCCTGCTGCCGTTTCTGGGCGTGCTGTGGGTGCTGGCATGGCTCGACCGCGTGAATATCGGCTTCGCCAAACTGCAAATGCTGGACTCGCTGCATTTCTCCGAGGCGGTGTACGGGCTCGGCGCCGGTATCTTTTTTCTCGGCTACTTCTTCTTCGAAGTGCCCTCGAACATGCTTTTGCAGAAGATCGGCGCGAAGAAGACCATCATGCGCATCACAATCTGCTGGGGCGTCATCTGCATGCTGCAGACGACCGTCTCCACGCCGACACAGTTCTATCTCCTGCGCTTTCTGCTCGGCGCCTTCGAGGCGGGCTTCTATCCGGGCGTGATCCTCTATCTCACCTACTGGTATCCCACGCAGCGCCGTGCGCGCGCCTTCGGCACGTTCATGTCGGCATCCGCGATTGCGGGCGTGCTCGGCGGTCCCATCGCCGGCTGGATCATGACTTCGATGGGCGGCTTTCACGGCATGCACGGCTGGCAGTGGCTCTTCATCATCGAAGGCATTCCTTCCGTGCTGGCCGGCTTCTTCGCGTACTTCTACATGACCGACAAGCCCGATGAAGCGCGCTGGCTCACGGCAGATGAAAAGCGCGTCGTGCTCGATGCCCTGCAGCGCGACAACGCTTCGATGGGCGAGCGCGGACACGACTGGCGCTCGCTCGTGACCAACCGCAAGGTGTGGCTGCTCATCGCGATCTTCTTCTGCCTGCTGTGCGCCAACTCCACGCTGACGTTCTGGATTCCGACCATCATCAAGGACGTGGGCTTTATCTCGCCGATTGCCGTGGGCTGGATTGCGGCGGTGGCCTATCTGTGCGGCGCGGCGGGCATGATCTTCAACGGCGCGCGCTCCGACCGGCGCAACGAGGTGCGCTGGCACTTCAGCGGCCCGGCGATAGCAGGCGGCGTGTCGATGGCCGCGCTCGCGCTGTTCATGGGCGTGCCGGGACTGCCCGCCATCGTCTCGCTCATTGCGATGACTCTGGCGCTTGCCGGCACCATGAGCGCCATTCCCGTGTTCTGGCAGTTGCCGAACCGCTATCTGGCGGGCAGCGCGGCCGCTGTCGGCGTGGCGCTGATCAACTCGGTCTCGAATCTCGCGGGCTTCGGCGCGCCGTATGTAATGGGGCTCATCAAAAACGCCACCGGCAAGGTCACGACCGGGCTGTATCTCGTGGCCTTCATCGAAATTCTCGCTGCGGTGCTGGTCATCGCGGGTATCCGCAAGCTTGGCGGCACACAACAAGAGGCATGACATGAGCGACGACACCACCCTTCCCGCCTTCGATGCCCGCCGCCGGCGCTTCGCGCTGCAGTCCATGGCGCTCGGCAGCAGCGTGCTCTTCGCCGGAACCGCGCACGCCGCTGGCATGGAGGCCGCGCCCGCGCCGAATCAGAACACCGGCCCCGTGCAGCAGGACGGCCTGAGTCCGCGCCTGACCATGCATGGACTGGATACCTGGCACGGCACGCCGGCCGCGGGCATGCGCGTGGACCTGTTCAGCATTGAAAATGGCCAGCCGAAACTCATGCAGACGATCACGCTCGCCGCAAGCGGCCGCAGCGAACCGCCGCTTTTGATCGACGAAACCTACCGCGTCGGCACTTACGAACTGCTGCTGCACGTCGACGACTACTTCGCCGAGCGCAAGACCGAGCTGACGACGCCGCTGTTCCTCTCGAAGGTTCCGCTGCGCTTTCGCATCACCGATGCCTCGCAGCGCATCCATCTGCCCGTGCTCTTCGGGCCGTGGAGCTACAACTATTATCGCGGCAGCTAATTCCGTAATTTCGAACAGGAGCATCACGATGGCCGCAGGCATCACCACACACGTCCTCGATGTATCCACCGGCAAGCCCGCTGCCGGCATGCAGATCGAGCTATTCGATACGACCACGCAGCCGCCGACGCTCATCGCGCGGACGCGGACGAATCGCGATGGCCGCACCGACGCGCCGATTTTGCCCGCCGCTCAGGCGCGCGCCGGGAGCTTCGAGTTGCGCTTCTGGGTCGCCGACTACTTTCGCACGCCGGATGTCTTCGCCGATGTCGTTCCCGTGCGCTTCACCGTCTCGGACGCGACACAGCATTACCATGTGCCGCTGCTCTGTTCGCCATGGAGCTTCGGGACTTATCGCGGGAGCTGAACATGGATCGGGGCAAGCACATCCACCTATAATGTCGTTCAGTTCGACCCACCGACGACGCCCCACCTTGAACCAAACTCTGCGAGCATCGTCCCGCGTTGCGCTTCAGCCGATGCCGCTTGAAGCGCTCGTAATTCCAGCGGAAATAGATGGCCGCGACGGCACGAACCGCGAGCTTCGCAAGCACGCGCAAATCGAGGCGGACAGCGACCTCGACGCCATCCGCGCTTGGCTGTCGCGCTTCCACGCAACGAAGACCACCTTCGAGAACTATCGCAAGGAAGCCGAACGCCTTCTGCTCTGGTCTATCGTGACGCTCGGCAAGCCGCTGTCGTCGCTCTCGCACGAGGATTGTCTGCGCTATCAGCACTTTCTCGCCGACCCGCAACCGGCGGCGACATGGGTCGCGGGCGGCGGGCGCAAGCATGCGCGCAGCGACGCGCGCTGGCGGCCGTTTTACGGACCGCTATCGCCCGCGAGTCAGCGTCAGGCGGTCGTCATTTTGAACGCGCTGTTTTCGTGGCTGGTACAAGCCGGCTATCTCGCGGGCAATCCGCTCGCGCTGTCTCGTCAACGCGCAAAGCATGCCGCGCCGCGCATCACGCGTTATCTGGAACCGGCACTTTGGCAGGAAGTGAAGGACACCATCGCGGCCATGCCGCGCGAAACTGACCGCGCTCGCGCCCATGCGTCGCGCGCGCGTTGGCTCTTCACGCTGCTCTACCTTGGGGGCTTGCGTATAGCGGAAGTTGGCGGCAATCACATGGGGCAGTTCTTCGTGCGACGCGATGCGGACGGCACGATGCGCTGGTGGCTCACCGTCCTCGGCAAAGGCGGCAAGGAGCGCCTCGTGCCCGCCACTCGCGAGATGATGACGGAGCTCTCGCGCTATCGTCAGCATCTGGGCTTGAGCGCAATGCCCTCGCCCAGCGAAGACACGCCGCTCGTGCTGCCCGTCGGCGCAACGGCCGCGAACGACGGCACGAAGACTTGCGCGCCGCTCACGCGCGCCGCGCTGCATTCCATCGTGAAGGATATTTTTGCGAGCGCAGCGGCCCGGCTCCGCGAACGCGACGGCGCATCCGCGAACGCGGACTTGCTGGAGAAGGCGTCGGCGCACTGGCTGCGTCACAGCGCCGGTTCGCATATGGCGGATCAGAAAGTCGATCTGCGGCTCGTGCGCGACAACCTCGGGCACGCATCGCTTGCCACGACGAGTCTTTATCTGCATATGGACGACGACCGGCGGCACCGCGAGACGGACGAGAAGCATCGCATCGACTGGTAGCGAACGCGTCCGTCTCGCGCGTCATAAGTCGAAGTTCGTCGGCATCAGGATAACGTCGCGAATGGTCACGCCGCGCGGTCGTGTCAGCATGAAGAGAATGGCGTTTGCGACTTCGCTCGCGTCGAGCAAACTGCCCGACTCCTTCGCTTCCTTGAGCTTCTCCACCGGCCAATCGGCCAGCAATGCGCTGATCACCGGCCCTGGCGAAACGGAGCCGACGCGAATGCCATGCTTGAACACCTGACGCCGCACGGTCTGCACGAAGCAGTTGATGGCCCATTTCGACGACGCATAAACCGGCTCCCACGGTGTCGGAAAATGAGCCGCGAGCGAACTCGTCACGACAATGTCGCCGGTGTTCCTGCCGATCATATGCGGCAGCACGTCGTGCACGTTCTTCATCACGACGTTGACATTGAGATTGAGCATGCGGTCGATGGCGCTCGTGTCGGCATCGACGAGATCGCCGCCCACGTAAGTGCCCGCGTTCGCATGCAGGATGTCGATTTGCCCCGCCATCTCGATGACACGCGGCGCGAGCGTCGCGCAGGCCTTGGGGTCGAGAAGGTCGATGACGAGCGCGAGCGCCGCATCGCCGCGTTCGGCGCAGAGCTTCGTCAGTGCCGCTTCGTCGCGGTCCACCAGCACGACGCGCGCCCCTGCCGCCAGCATTGCATCGGTGCTGGCAAGCCCAATGCCCGAGGCCGCGCCCGTCACCACGGCTACTTTGCCTTCCAGTTCTCTTGCCATATTCGTCGTCCTTGCGTTGACCGTCGTCGCGCGCCGATGAAACGCCGCGCATCAACGAACGATGATTGTGTAGGCCGGGAACACTGTCAAGACTAAAGTCGTTAGCGCCGCACTCAAGCCGCTTCGGCGGGCCACTCGAATGGCTGCAACAAGAGCGTCTTCAAGGCATCGGGCGTGAGCGGACGGCTGTATCGATACCCTTGAATCTCCGAACACGCGTTTTCCTGCAGGAACTTCAGCTGTTGCTCGCTCTCCACGCCTTCGGCGATCACGTTCAGATCGAGCTGGCGTCCGAGCGAAATCACGGCCATGACGATGGCGCGATCGTCGTCGCCGCCCGGCAACTCGCGCACGAACGACTGATCGATCTTCAGACGCGCTATCGGAAAATGCTTCAGCGCCGAGAGACTCGAATACCCGGTGCCAAAGTCGTCGATGGAAAGCTTCACGCCCATTTCCTGCAACCGGCACATGGTTGCGATGGCGCCATCGAGATCCTGCATGATGACGCTCTCGGTAATCTCGAGTTCGAGATACTGCGGATCGAGCCCGCTTTCATCGAGCGCATGCCGCACGCGTTCCACGAGTTCCTTTTGCAGAAACTGCCGCGCCGATACGTTCACCGCCACCGTCACCGGCGGCAGACCTTCGTCCTGCCACGCCTGATTTTGTCGGCAGGCCGCGTGTAGCACCCAGTCGCCAATCGGCAGAATCAAACCCGTTTCTTCCGCAATCGGGATGAAGGTCGCGGGCGAGATCAGGCCTTCGGTCGGATGCTCCCAGCGCAGCAGCGTCTCCACACCGAATACGCGATGCGTCTCCAGATCCACCTGCGGCTGATACACGAGCCGGAACTCGTCGTTGGCAAGCGCGTGGCGCAACTGCTCCTGATAGCGCAGGCGTTCATGCACCTTCTGATTCATGTCCGCCGTGTAGGCCTGATAATTGTTGCGGCCCATTTCCTTCGCGTGATACATCGCGGCGTCGGCGTTCATGAGGAGCGTGTCGGCGTCGCGGCCATCGTTCGGATAGCTCGCAAGCCCCATGCTGCAGCTCACCTGATAATGCTGTCCCTGCAATTCCGCAGGCTGCAAAATGGTCTGACGCAAGCGCTCGACCATGGCCGTGACGCCCGCGCCGCTCTGATCGTCTTCGAGCAACACGATCACGAATTCGTCGCCGCCCAGACGAACGACCGTGTCCGTGCTGCGCACCGATTGCACCATGCGCGAAGCGACCGTGCGCAGGAGATCGTCACCCGCGCGGTGGCCAAGGCTATCGTTGATGAGCTTGAAGTTATCGAGGTCGATGAAAATCACCGTCACGCCGCGCCCATAACGCTCCGCCTGCAACAGCACCTGCTTGAGACGGTCGCTTAGAAGCGTGCGGTTGGGCAAACCGGTGAGCGCGTCGTGGTTCGCCATATGGCGAATGCGCTCCTCGGCCTCGCTGCGCTGAATCGCGATACCCGCAATGCGCGTCGACAGCGCAACCGCCTGCGATTCCGGCTCGCTCGGATAGTGCTTCTCCTGCATATACAGCGTGATGACGCCGAGCGCGGAACCGTCGTGCGAGAGCACGGGAAAGGCCCAGCACGACATGACGTCGGCGAGGCCGCAGCGCGCGAGTTCGCGGCTCAGGGCCTCGTCGCGCGCCACGTCGATCACGCATACCGTCTGACGCGTATGAATGGCCTTGCCGCTCAACAACGCATCTTCGTCGATACGCGACTGGCCGACCACTTCGCGGTATCGCTCCGACATGCTCGGCGCCGCGCCGACGCGCAGCCAGTTGCTCGTGCCGTCGCGCAGCAGCACCGCGCAGCGCGACCCGGGAATCTGCGTTTCGAGCACGCTCACCACGCGCACGAGCACTTCTTCGAGCGGCACGCTCTTCGCGATCATTTCGAGGATTCGGCTCTGCTCCTGCCTGCGCGCTTCCGACCGCTTGCGCGCGCTCAGATCGCGCACGATGGCAACGACGCCGTCTTCCACCGGCACCACTTGCCGATGCAGCCACAGCGTCTCGCCATCCGCACGCCGATACTGCCATTCGTGCTCGCGCACCTGCAGCGTCTCGGCCACCTCGACGAACTCGTCGAAGACGCCGCCGTCGCGCGCGTCGACGAACGCTTCGTCGAGCGTGCTGCCGATCAACCGTTCGCGCGCCACGCCGAGAATCTCGACGCCGCGCCGGTTGGTGCCGGTCAGAATGAACTTCTCGATCTCGCCTGCCGGACCGCGCTCGTCGCGAAACACGAGGAACGCGTCGATGCTCGATTCGGATGCCGCGTAGTAAGTCTGTTGCGCGCGCCGTTCGCGTCGGCGGCTGACAGCGAGTTGCCAGCTCGAACGACTGAGAATGAACGCGATCACGATGACGCCGAGACTCAGCACGCTCGTCCAGATGAAGTCGGCGCGCCGGCGGCTGCGAAAATCGGCGAGTTGTTCGTCCTGGTCGAGACCGACGAGCGCAATCAGCGCGTAGCCGTTCAGTTCGCGCACGCTGGTATAGCGGTGTGCGTCGTTGTCCCACTCATGTACGACCGCGTTGCTGACCGGCGTATCGCGCACCGCGCGCAATGCCGCGTCGGGATAGCGTTGGCCCCACGAGACCGTATCGCCGATCTGCTGCGCACGCACGACGCCGTCCGCGCCCAACACCGCGAGCAGACCATGCTTGCCCATGCGCGCCGTGTCGTAGTTGCTCGTCAGATAACCGGGGTCGAGCGAGAGCATGACCGCGCCGCCGAAGTGTCCCGATGCATCGCGAAGACGGCGACTGAAGATGATCTCCGGCATGTCCGCGTGTTCAAAAGGCGCGACGAGACTCATGTACGGCGCGCGCGCGTCGTCCTGGCGCTGACGTTGCGCGATGAACCACGGCTCGTCGGCCACGCTGAGCGGCATGCCCGAGCGGTTCGACGCGGCGAGCTGACCGTTTGCATCGGCGATAGCGACGCGAAACACGATCGCGGACGGCAGAAGCCCCTGATCGTTGAGGCGCTTGAAGCTTGCGGCGCCGTTCGTCTCGTACGCGAACTGCACGGTCTTGAGCGTCTGGTCGATGGTCGCGAGATTGCGCACCAGTTGCGCTTCGTAGGTATCGGCGAGTTCACGGCCGAGCTCGCTCGCGGCGATTTCGGCGGCCATGCGTTGCGTGTGGACGAGTTGCAGCACGATCACCCAGATGATCGCCAGCAGAAAGACCGCGAATACCGGAATCATCACGTGCGCTTCGAGCGCGCGGCGCATGGCCCGGCGCAGCGAAGGCGGCAAGCGCGCTTCCTGGCTGTCGCCTTGCACGTGCGAAGGCCCGCGCGCCGCGTCCGGTTCGATCAGCCGCTTGATCGCGCGCATCTTGTCGATGTTGAAGATCATGAACGGGCGCGCTTCACGGACGCAGGCTGAGGACGACCTTCACGCTCGCGTCCACATCCTTGCGGTCGATGTAGGCGATGGCGGATGGACGCGCTTGCAGATAACGCTTGACCGCGGCTGCGTCGGCCATCTCGCGCGGCGGTTGCGCGCGGCCAGTGAAGATGAGCTTCGACCAATACGCGCGCAATTGCGACGCCGACTTGCCCGTGCAATCGCGATAGAAATCGGCGCGCAAGGGCGAGTCGTCAGGCAAGTCGAGCGGCACGGCTTCGTCGCCCGAGGGGAATGCGCCCACGCGACCGAGGAAGATATCCGCGATCTGACTTTCGTTGAGCGACGTGAGCGGACTTTTTGCCGATACGACGACCACGACATCCGCCATCGCCGATGACGTGCACATACAAAGGGCCGCGAAGAGCGACGCTGTTCCGATGAGTTTGAGGAGTGGCATGTCGGGCTCCTCAGAAGACGAAGTCGAGCGCGGCGCTGAAGACATTGCTTCCGCTTCCCAACTGATAGCCCGGCTGCTGATTGAGGAACGTGCCCGTCGAATTGGACGGCACCCAGACATGATCGAACTGCACCTTGAGGTCGATATTCTTGACGACATCCCAGCGCGCACCGATGGAAACATCGCGCTGGCCGTTGTTGTAGTTGGGAATGGCGGTGGGCCGGTTGAGCCCGTGCGACTGCGCGTAGGTCGCGAAGAACGTGGCCTTCGCGTAGCGCACGCCGCCCGTCACGTAGCCGCTGATATAGCCAGGCGTCACCTGCTCGACCGTCACGCGTGCAAGTTCGGCCTGCACGAACCACGCGCCTGGATCGTAGGCGGCGGCGATGCTGTAGACGTTCACGGGTTGGTCAGCGAGGAATGGGAGCTTGACCGACGCGTGCTGATAACCGACGTGACCCGTGAAGTTGCCGATCTCCACGGTATCGTCGAAGGCGAGAATGTTTTTGCCCTCGGTGCGGAATGCGCCGGGATTCACGTGAAAGACCGAGTAGCCGTAGACGAAGCGCACCGTGTTGGAGATGCCGCGCGCCGCGATGCGATAAGCAACGTCGGCGCCGTCGCTATTGGTGAGCGGTTGCGTGTTGTACATCTCGACCGGCAAACGCACCCACGGAAACGCGTAACCGACGTTGCGATATTCCGAGTTCAGAAAGGTGGGCAACTCGATACGGCCCACGCGCACGCTGAAGTCGGGCGTGAACGCGTACTTGACGTTCGCCCATTCGAGGCGCGGCTTGAAGGTGTTGTCGTATTCGTGCTGCGAGATCACCTGCACGACGGCCGAGAGCTTGTCCGTGAGGCGTGCGCTCAGTTGCAGGCCGATCTTCGAATCGTTCTCGAAGTCGTACTTGCGTGATGCACCCGCGCCGTTCGGTTCGAGCGGACTGCTCACATAGTCGGCGGTATCGAGAGACGAATGCGTCATGCCGAGCGTGCCGAAGCCGCTGAGCGTGAACATTTTGGGAGCATCGTCGGCGCGCGCGGTCATCGAGGCGAAAACGCCTCCGAGAAGAACCGCGACGCGTGCGATGCGAGCCAGCCGGTGTTCGAAAAAGATCATGTGACGAGCGACGAAGGCTTCTGATGGATGGACTCAGTTAAGCCTCCTTTAACGGCACGGATGGGTGCGGCTTTATCGTTTTCGAGCGTCGATTTCGCTTGAGAATGGGGGATTTTCAGGGATTCGGCGGATGTCGAATTTTCGTTCAGCATCTCCCGCAGGCCAGTCGGTAAGGCTTGCTGGAGAAGCGGTTCAACGGTTTGCTTACACCACTGCGTTCGCTTGGCATGAGTGCATCCGCACGATGCTAACCTTGCCCCATGCAACTCATCCGCGAAGGGAATGACGATGAACCGCACCGACTACGAACAAGCCCTCGCCCAACTGATTGGCGCCGCCGAACTCGTCGTCTCTGGAATGCCTGAAGACCAGAAGATGAGCGCGTTCCAGTCGCTCGCGTTCTTTCGTTTGCGGCAGCATCGACTGATAGAAACGACTACACCGCTGATCTCGAACGACGAGCTTTTCAAAGACTCCGCGATGGCCGCGCTGACGATGGCAGGCCGCAAGGAATTTCTCGCGGCCACCGCGCTTCTGGAGCAGGCGCGCTCGTTGATGTCGAATTAGGGCAACGCAGACGCATCGGGCCTGCCGAGCGCGCAACTTCGTACCCGGCCTGACGGCGCTAAAAAAACAAAAAGCGCCGTGCGCGAGGAGAAGCGCACGGCGCGGAAATCGCTCGTCCCGGGGGTGGAAGAGCGTGGCAACAGAATGAATTCTAGCTACGTCCAGGAAATTCGAAGTCCCGATAAACGGACGAATTTCCCCGTAATTCCCGGAATCGGCACGGCAGTGGCATTTTTTGCCTGGTCAGGGACACGGGCCTTCACTCTCCTTTCCCGGCATCGGGCGGTTGGCTGCGGGCTGATCGCGGAAATGATCCGGGAACGCCTTGCCGATCAGCGCGTCGTAGTCGGCGGGGTCCGAGGAAACAATGGCATGGAGCATCTTGATGAACGCGTTGCCATCGGCGAGATTTTCGACGATGACACGTGCCGTACGTAGTGAAATGGCTTCCTCAAGTGGCTTTTCGTTGCCGTCTTCCAGCAGAAAGCGGAAGCGGTGGATCTCGGCGGCGGAGCCATGCGGCTCCTCGTGCGAAACAATCGTGGCTTTCATAATCGATGACAGGTAGATCCAGGCATCGAGCATTCAGCAAAAACCGCTCCTTACAAGGCTGGGCGGGCGCGACGAGGCGACCGTCGCCTGTTTGTCGACTCTTCAATGGCAATACAAATCGTTCTGTGCGTTGAACATTTCGAACGCGAGGCGAGTGGCCTGATCCTGCCGCACGGTGGTGAACCAGCGCTCGCGCCGCCACCCGTTCACCGTCCGTTCGATGAACGCCGCGCTCGCGATATCGCCGCCACGCGATGCGATGAACGCCGGCGCGGGCGCAACCGCGCCCGGCAGCGTCCGGTAGTACGACCAGTCGGCTTGCTTGAGGAGCGCGCGCACGACGAGTTCATCGTCCACGAGCGCGGCGCACTCTCCCGCCTGAAACGCGAGCAATGCGTCAAGCGGCCTGTCGAAGCCCTGCAATGCCGCCCGATACCGATGCGCGGCGCGCGCCGCAAACGGACTCTCGCGCGACGCGCAGATCGACCGGCCCTCGAGATCGCGCCAGTCCTGAATGTTGCCGTGCCGAAGAACGAGCGCAACGCCTCGCCCGGAAGCGTAGTTGCCGGGCGCAAAGGCGACGGACGCATCCGGCGAAAACGCCAGCCCGGCGATGGCGACATCCGCGCGACCGTCTTGCACGGCGTGGCGCGCATCGGCTTGTTCGGCTAACACGAGTTCGACGGGCAGTCCGGCGCGGCGCCCGAGTGCCTCGGCGAGCGCGGCGGAGTATGCCTCGGGTGCGCGCACGGAACGGTCGACGTGGCCGACGGTCAGGATAGGCGCGGGTTGGGACGGCACGGCGACGATCAGCTTGCCGCGTGCATAGGCGGCGGCGAACGGCCGGTCATCGGCGAGTGAATTGCGCCAGCTTGCGCTCAAGAGCGACAACAGGAACGCGGCGAATAACGCGACTGCCGCAAGCGGCATCCACAGCCGCCAGCCGCCTTCATGCGACGCCGCTTGTCCGGCTCTAGCCATTCTGTGCGAGGCCCACACGCCAGCGCAGCAAACGCCGTTCGAGCAGTGAGAGGCTCTTGTTGATCAGAAGGCCGAACAGCGCGAGCAGCACGATGCCCGCATACATGTCGGGAATCTGGAACGTCTCCTGAGAGTTGAGCGTGTAGAAACCGAGACCCGAGCGCGCGCCGATCATCTCTGCCGCGACGAGCGCCGTGATGCTGTAGGCGCCCGCGAGCCGGATACCGGTCAGTATCTCGGGCAACGCGGCGGGCAATACGACCTTGGTGAAGATGAAGCCTTGCCCCGCACCCATGGAACGCGCGCAATCGATGAACACGCGTTCGACTTGCTTCACACCAGAGATGGTGTTGAGCAGCACGGGCCAGAACGCCGCCCATACGATGATCGCGATCTTCGACGATTCACCGATCCCGAGAAAGAGCATGAACACCGGAAAGAGCGCGAACGCGGACACTTGCCGCAGCAGTTGATAAAGCGGATCGACAATGCGCTCTGCGCGCCGGAACCACCCGAGCGCGAATCCACACACCACGCCGCCGACAACGGCCAGCAAGAGCCCGCTAAGCGAGCGCAGCGCGCTTGCGCTGAGGTGCTTCCACACTTCGCCGCTATCGACGAGATGCGCGATGGCAACCGCCACTTGCGAAGGCGGACTCAGATACGCCGTGCTCACGACACCGAGCCGCGGCAACAACTCCCACAGCAGCACGAAGACGATAAGCGCGATGGATCGTTCGAAGGCCATGGAAAGCCGAATGCTCCGCCGCGGCGCGGCCGTGCGAACCCTTGGCGGTTGTGCCGTTTGCGGCGTCTGCGGTGCGATCAGACCCGGCAGCTCGCGGATGGTGTTTTGCTCAGGCACGGAATGCCCCCGTGGTCAGTTCATCGTGCTGCTCGCGCGACGGAACAAGCGCTTCGCCGAGTTCCAGACTCAGGCTTGCCCATGCACGCTGCCGCAACGCCATGAAAGCGGCGGAATGGCGCAAAGAGGCATCGCGCGGACGCGGCAAGTCGATATCGATAATTTCCTTCACGCGGCCCGGCCCGCGTCCCATGATGGCCACGCGATCCGCGAGAAAAATCGCCTCGTCGATGCTGTGCGTGACGAAGACGACCGTCTTTGCACTTTGCTCCCAGATGGCGAGCAACTCCTGCTGCAACGACTCGCGGGTTTGCGCATCGAGCGCGCCGAAGGGTTCGTCCATCAACAGTATCTCGGGACCATAAGCCAACACGCGCGCAATGGCCACACGCTGGCGCATGCCGCCCGATAGCTGATGCGGATAGTGATCGGCGAAGTCGAGCAGCCCGACGAGACGCAAGAAACGTTCGGCTTCGCTGCGTCGTTGCACGGCTTTCACGCCGCGAATCTCGAGCCCTGTCTCAACGTTCTTGCGCACCGTGCGCCACGGAAAGAGCGCGTAGCCCTGAAACACGACGCCAAGCTTTTGCCGCGCGGCGCTGACAGGTTCGCCATCCACGGTAATCTCGCCCGCTGTCTGCGGCACGAGGCCGGCAAGAATGCTCAGGAACGTCGACTTGCCGCAACCGCTCGGTCCGAGCACGGCGAGAAACTCTCCCTCGCGCACGCTCAGATCGAAGTTATCGAGCACCGTGAGGCTCGAACCTGTCGCCTCGTTTTCATATGTGAGGCCGAGGCCACGCGCGACGATCTTCTCGCTCATGAGGGATTGCCCTGCGCATGCGTGCTGGCGCTCGCTTGCGACGACTTGCCAGCGTACGGGTTGTAGTCGTTCGTGTAGACATCCTTGACTGCAACCTTGCCCTTCGGGATCTTGCCGGCCTGTTCGAGAATGTCGATGTAGTACTGGATCGGCGGCTCGGTTACGACGAGGTCCTTCACATAGGCATAACGCTCGACCAGCTTCACGTCGATACCCAACCGCTCCGCCGTAAGCTGGCGCGCTTCGTCAGGGTGCGCGTTGACCCAGTTCCCCGCCTTCGCGATAGCCGTGACGAAGTCCTTCACCGCTTGCGGATGCGCCCGCGCAAACGCGCCATTCACGCTATACGGCGCCATTCCGCCGAGGCCACCGTCTTCGTCCCAATCGCTCCATAACTTGTGCAATTGCGGATCGGCTTCCGCCGCGCCGGAAAACGGCGGGTGAATGATGGCGATATCCACGTTCTTCGTTACGAGCGCCTGCTGCGACTGATTGTCGGGCACGACGAGCCAATTCACCTTCGAGACATCCACGCCATGCTGCGACAAGTACTTCTTCGTCACGAACTCCGCGCATGCGCCGAAGCTGTTGAACGCCACCGTCTTGCCTTCGAAGTCCTTTGGTCCGCGAATACCCGAATCGGCGCGCGAAAAATACTTCATGTGCGGTGCATCGGGCAGCGTCTCGCCGCCAGCCGAGACCACCTTGATGTCCGCGCCGCTCGCAATGGCCGAGATGACGAGCGGCACCATGCGCGTGCCGAAGTCGATCTCGCCCGTGCCGACGAGCGGAATGATCTGCGGTGCGGAGATTTTGCCGACGTACTTGGGCCGTGTGCTCGTGTTCTCGAAGTAGCCGAGCTTGTCGGCGAGATAGACGAGGTCGAACGCGGGGTTGTCGGGATACTTGAAGTAGGTGATTTCCTGCGTCGCCGACTTGTCTACCAATGCCGACGAGTTCTGTACTTTTTCGGTGTCCGGCTTGCAGCCGCTTTGCAGAACGAGTACGGCAGCCGCGCAAGCCGCGACGAGAATCTTTCCGGCGCGACGGGGCCGGCGGTGCAAAAGGGACGCCATCATGATTTCCGCTGGGAGAGCACGGTTAGAGGCGGCGCTGGATTCAGATCAGCACCGTACTCCGCGATTCTCACTCAGCAGTCACGACGCGCAAACCAACAAAACATGCTTTGTTTAGATGGCAGCGTTCGAATACTTCAAGACTTTTGGCCGCGCCCCGTCTTCGCTTGCAATTCTTCGATCTTGAGCGAGGCGTCCGCTTTCGTCAGCGACGGGTCGAACTCTTCTTTTGCTTCCTCGGAAAGCGTCTTCAGATAGGAAGCCTGCGCGCCCGTCATCTTTTCGTCCCCCGTGACCCAATCGCTCGGGTCTTTTTCGGCATTCGATGTCGGGTGCGATTTCGGGTCGTCAGACGGGCCGGCTTGTGCATTGGTATCGTCGATGGTTTTATCGTTCATGGCGCAATCCTCTTGGCGTGGTGACATATAGAGGTCTGGCGCAAGGAGCGTGCCGCATCAGGTCACGTTCAGTTCGATCAGGCGCCCCAGCCGCGCCGATTCCTCCACGGCGAGCGTTGCCGCAAGCGTGCGTGCGGCGTCGTGTCCGTCTATGACGGGACGCACCGAACCTCTCACGACATCGACGAAATGTTCGAGCTGGTTTGCATACGTGTTCTCCTCGGGCACGGCAAGGCGCGCATCGTGAATAGGCTGGTCGCGTCCCTTCGCGCCTTGATACGACCACATCGTCAGGTCCGGCATGGTGACCGCGCCGTTCGTGCCCGCGAAAAAATGCGTGGGCACGGGACGATAAGCGAAGAGTTCACGGTCCTCGCCCGCCGCCGTGTCCCAGCCCCAAGGCGTCGCGGTCGTGTCGGAGAGACTGATGTTGGCAAGCGCGCCATTCGCGAGTCCCAGCGTGCAGGCCGCCGAGTCTTCCACGTCGAAACCGCGCACCTTGTTCGACGATACCGCCTGCACCGACACGATCTCGCCGCAGATGAACCGCAGCAAGTCGATCTCGTGAATCAGGTTGATGAGAATAGGACCGCCGCCTGGCTGTCTGCGCCACGGCACGTTGAAGTAGTCATCGGGCTTGTACAACAGGCACATGATGTTCGCCATGACGAGCGTGCCGATCTTTCCGCTTGCCACGGCTTCCTTCGCTGCACGCACTACCGGATTGTGCCGCCGATGATGCCCGACGAGCATGGCAACGCCCGCTTCCTTGGATGCATCCGCAAGCGCGTTTGCAGATTCGAGATCGTCTGCAATGGGCTTTTCCATCAGCACGGGAATTTTTCGTTCGATAAACGCGATTCCCACTTCGAGATGGGTGTGATTGGGCGTGCACACGATAGCCGCGTCGATACGTTCGTGCTTCAGCAACTCGCGGTAATCGGCATAAAGCGGCACGGACAACGACGCCGCATAACTCGCCGACCCGGGCGATGGATCGGCGATAGCCACGAGCCTGCACGACTCGTTACGCGCGATCTCCTGAACGTGACGCCGGCCAATCACGCCCGCGCCGATAACGGCTATTCCAATCTTCTCCATGTATCCAACCTTTTGATCTATCACGATGAGGTGTGTTGCCGAAGGAACGGCACGAGGTCATGCAAGACTTCCTCGTGCGATTCTTCCGGTTGCAAATGGCCGCCGCCGATGCCGCGTCCGCTGACTTCATCGGCCCATGCGCGCCAGATTTCGATTGGCGTATGAGCCTGCCCTTTGCGTTCTTCCAGGCTCCAGAGAACCATGACGGGACACACGAGCTTGCGGCCCGCCGCACGATCCGCGCTGTCGTGCGCCGAGTCTTCATCGGCTGCCGCGCGATAGTCCTCGCACATTGCATGGCGCACGTCCGGGTTGCGAAAGGCGCGGCGATAGGCATCGAGTGCGTCGCTATCCATGCGTTCGAGGCCGCCTGCCATCTTGCCGAGCGCGCGTTCAATGAAGGCGTCGGGATCGGCGGCAAGCATGCGTTCAGGCAAGTCAGCCGGCTGCGCGAGAAAGAACCAGTGCCAAGCGTTGACGGCGAAGGCTTTATTCACGGATGCGAACGCGTCGATGGTCGGCACCACCGTCAACGAGGCATACGCCGCCACACGCTCGGGATGATCCAGCGCCAGCCGATAACCCGCGCGCGCGCCGCGATCGTGTCCGACGACAGCGAAGCGGTCATGGCCGAGTGCGCTCATGAGTTCGACGAGAGCGTGCGCCACGCGCCGCTTGGTCCAGCGTTGTACGTGCGCGAGCGTGACACTTGCGCCATAGCCGGGCAGGTCGGGCGCAATCACCGTGTAGAAGCGCGCAAGCACAGGCGCGATATAACGCCAGACGAAATGCGTCTGCGGATAGCCGTGCAACAACAACACAGGTGGGCCAGAGCCGCCAATCATACCGTTGAAGTGCGCATCGCCCGCCGTGACATCCAGCTTCGAAAATCCTTCGAACCAATCATTCGCAGCTTGATTCATGGCTCATCCTTGCAGTGACTTGCCGTTCCAGTCGAACGATGCAGGCAAGCCAAAGAAGGACGCGGAAATGGGCATCGCGTAGTTCATCATGTTGCGTCCGTGATGAACCTTCAGACCGTGTGCCTGAGCCGCCTTTAACAGAGCCGTCATGCGCGGTTCCATGATTACATCGGCGACGACTGCGTGCGGTGCAAGTTCATCCAGCGCGAAGGGCAATGGGTCATGCGCATGCAAGCCAACGGGCGTTGCATTAATGGCGAGATCGATACCGCGCATATCCGGCGTGCCGGCTTCGATGCGCGCATCGCTGACCGAGGCGATGGCATCGGCCAATTCGCGCGCGCGCTCGGTGTCGATATCGAAGATAGTCAGGCTCGCGATTTTCTCCAGCCCGACCGACCAGCCGATACTGCGCCCCACTCCACCGCAGCCATGCATATAGACGTGCGCGCCTTCCAGACGCACGCCATCCGCCTGCAGGCCCGCGACGAAGCCCGCGCCATCCACGTTGTCGCCTTCCCATCCGCCATCCGCGCAGCGCCGCAGCAGATTGATCGAGCCGATGCGCTCGGCGCGCTCCGTGAGCGTATCGGCATGACGCATGGCGGCCACTTTATGCGGCATGGTGAAGATGACGCCGTCCACGTTCGCAATGGCCTTGGTGCCGGCGAGCGCGGCATCGAAGTGCGCGCTATCGACATCGGCGGGCAGCATCAGCGCGTTGATGCCGTAGCGCTTCATCAACGTGCTCCACACGACAGGGGCGCGCACATGCGCAATCGGCGAGCCGAAGATATGGAAGAGGCGCGTGAGCGCGTCGGCGGGTGCATCGAGCCTCAGTCTTTCCTCGGTCAAACCGGATGATGTCGTCGTCATTGCCTTCTCTTGTGTGTCGAACGCCGTCATGCGCCGCGCTCCTGTCCGCTTAGCGGCTTCGCCGTATTGGCGCGCTCTTGCGTCGCTTCTTCGCGCAGGCGTTCGTATTCGTGTTTGGGGACCGGCACCGCATCGCGCCGGCCAAGATCGTTCATATGGATGCGATACGTCTCGCGCGCCGAGTATGTCGCCAACGCGGACAACACCGTGATGCCGAACGTGATACCGCCAACGATCAGCCAGATGTTTTGCGAGCCGGGCGGCGCGACCGTCGTGAACAGCGCCGGCAGCAGCGCCGAAATGGCGACGCCTACGTTCTGCGAAATGGCCATCGACGTCACGCGCATGCGCGTTGGAAAGAGCTCGGGATAGAAGCTCGGATACACCGCGTTTTGCCCCTGATACACGAGGCCCCACATCAGTATCGACAAAACGATGGCGAGCGTCACGCTATGAATGCTGATGGCATAGAGATACGCAAACGAAAGCAGCCCGGAACCGACCGACCCGACGATGATCGGCAGCCTTCTGCCCACTCTGTCCGACAGACGTCCCCAGTAAGGAATGACGATCATGGCAGCGACATTGCCGAGCACCGGAATCCACAGATAAAGGCTCTTGCTGAAGCCGATGCCATAGGCCTGCTGCACCGCATACGCGCCGCCGAAGATGGTCGTGACCACGGGAATGACGTTCATGATCGACATGCACATCACGCGCAGCATGTCGTCCCAGCAATGCCTGAACGCGAGCTTGACGGGCGCATGCGGCACCGCGCCACGCTCGCCTTCCTGCGCGAACGCGGGCGTCTCGCGCACCTTGCGTCGAATGAAGTAACCGGCGACCAACACGAGCGCGCTCATCAGGAACGGCACGCGCCAGCCCCATGAATTGAAGGCGTCCTCGCGCATGAAGTGACTCAGCGGCAGGAACACGGCGGCCGCGAGCAATTGCCCGGCGGTGACGCCTTGCATGCCGAAGCTGCCGTAATAACCGCGCCGCCCGAACGGTGCGTGTTCGAGAATCATGGAACTCGCGCCCGAGATTTCGCCCGCCACCGCAAAGCCTTGAACGAGCCGCAGCATGACGAGCAACGCGGGCGCCCACAAGCCGACCTGATCGTAAGTGGGCAGGACCGCGACGGCCATCGTCGAGAAGCCCATCAGAAACATGCAGACGAGCAGGACCGACTTACGACCGTGCGTATCGCCCCAATGCCCGAGCACGACCGCGCCGATAGGACGCGCAACGTAGCCGATGCCGTAAGTCGCGAGCGACGCGGCAATCGCCACCTTGGGATCGCCCTTCGGAAAGAAGATCTGCGGAAAGATCAGCGCCGCGGCCTGCGCGTAAATGAAGAAGTCGTAGTACTCGAGCGCCGAACCGATCCAGCCGCTCGCGGCCGCCAGTTTCGACTGATGCCGTCCGTGCGGCTCATGGTCTGCTGCGTTGGACATCGATGTCTCCATTGGTGATGTAGGTGCGTTCTCATCCGTATTTTCGTTCCATCTTAGAAACTCACATCGAAAACTGTCAACGCGTTTTCACGCACAATTCCCGTATGAGAACAAACTAGGGATAGTCCCTACAAAGCCCAGATAACGCTTGACGGCACGGCCTGCGCTCACTCACCATGGAAACCACTTTCCATATGAGAACACGAGGTCACACAATGAACGAGACACTGCTGGAACGGCTGGCAATACGCGAGGCAATCGAAAATTGGGCCGTGTGGCGCGACGCGGGCGACTGGGAACGCTTCGCCACGCTCTGGCATCCCGAGGGCGTGATGATGGCCACGTGGTTTCAAGGCACGGGGCCGGAATTCATCCGCGTGACACAAGAAGGCTGGGCGCGCGGCGTCAGTATTCTTCACTTCCTCGGCGGCACGGCTATCGATCTCGAAGGCACACGTGCCATTGCGCAGACGAAGATGACCATCTCGCAGCGCGGCGAGGTCGAAGGTCATCGTTGCGATGTCGTCTGCACCGGGCGCTTCTATGACTTCTACGAGAAAGTGGACGGCAAGTGGCTCTTGCGCCTGCGTCAGCCTATCTACGAGAAAGACCGTCTGGACCCCGTCGAAACGGGTGTGCGGCTCGAACTCGATCCCGAGATACTCGGGCTCTTTCCCGAGGGTTACCGGCATCTCGCGTACATTCAGACGAAGATCGGCTACAAGGTCAAGCGCGACATGCCGGGACTAACCGGTCCCGTGGTCGAAGCGCTTTATGCGCGTGGCCGTGCGTGGCTCGATACAGGCACGCTGTGATGAACGCCGTGGCAACAGAGTTCGTTTATAACGCGTTGCCCGCCCGCGTGATCTTCGGTGCGGGCCGGCGCTCGGAGACGGCCGCCGAAGCCGCACGGCTCGACTGTACGCGTCCACTCATCGTGACGACGCGCGAACAGGCCGCATTGGGCGATGCCATCGCGCAGCAGTTCGATCCGGCATCGACACACCGTTTCGCCGATGCCACCATGCACACGCCCTGGGACGTCACGGCGCGCGCCTTGCAAGCCGTAGACCGCGCACACGCCGACTGTGTGATCGCGATAGGCGGCGGCTCGGCGGTCGGTCTGTCCAAGGCCATTGCATTGCAGACGGACCTGCCGCAGATCGTGCTGCCTACCACGTATGCGGGCTCCGAAGTCACGCCGATCATCGGCGAGACGCGTGACGGCGAGAAACGCACACAGCGCACGCTCAAGGTGCTGCCCGAAATCGTCATCTACGATGTCGAGCTGACCTTGAGTCTTCCCGTTGCTATGAGCGCGGCAAGCGGGCTCAATGCCGTCGCGCATGCGGTCGAGGCGCTCTATGCCATGGACGGCAATCCGATCACATCGCTGATGGCGGAGGAAGGTATCGCGTCGCTGGCGGCGGCGTTACCCGACGTGGCGCGCGCGCCCGAATCGATCGACGCAAGACGCGCCGCGCAATATGGCGCGTGGTTGTGCGGCACGTGTCTGGCTTCGGTCGGCATGGGTCTGCATCACAAGATCTGCCATGTGCTTGGCGGCGCATTCGATCTGCCGCACGCGCAGACCCATGCCATCATGATCGCGCATGTCGCCGCTTTCAACGCCGATGCCGCCGCGCCCGCAATGAAGCGCATTGCCCGCGCATTGAACGCGGAGCATGCGTGGACCGGTCTCCACGATCTCGCGGCATCGCTTGGCGTGCCGCGTTCGCTCGAAGCGATCGGCATGCCTGAAGCGGGCATCGATCACGCAATCGACCTCGTCACGCGCAACGCCTATGCAAATCCGCGCGCGCCCGAAAGCCGACCGCTTCGCGCCATGCTCGAACGCGCATGGAAAGGCCTACCGCCCGCGCTGGTCGAATAAGGACACTCGATGCGAAATTTCAACGAAGACAACATCACGCAAGCCGTGCTCGAACGCTTGAGCGGTTGCGAGAACGAACGGACACGGCAAATCAGCGAGGCACTCGTCCGGCATCTGCATGCGTTCGTGAAAGAGATCGAACCGACCGAAGCGGAATGGGCCGGCGCTATCGACTTTCTCACGCGCACGGGCCAAATGTGTTCGGAGACGCGCCAGGAATTCATCCTCCTCTCCGATACGCTTGGCGTGTCCATGCTCGTCGATGCGCTCAATCATCGCTTCACGGGCAACGCCACCGAGACCACCGTGCTCGGGCCGTTCTATGTCGAAGAGGCGCGCGATCTTCCGTTGGGCGCGAGCATTTCGCATGCATTGAAGGGGCCGGCGATGATCGTGGAAGGCAGTGTGTCGGATCAACATGGCGAGCCGATTGCGGGCGCGCTGATCGAGACATGGCACGCGGACGATCACGGCTTCTACGACGTACAACGCGAGGCGGGCCTGACCGCGCTCGACATGCGCGCCCGTTTTCACGCCGATGAAAATGGACGTTTCTGGTTCCGTTCGATCGTGCCCGCCTTCTATCCGATTCCGAACGATGGCCCTGTAGGCAAGATGCTCGATGCGCAAGGGCGGCATCCTTACCGGCCGGCACATGTGCATTTCAAGGTCAGCGCGCCGGGCTTCGAAACCATCGTCACGCACGTGTTTCTTGAAGGCGACCGCTATCTGGATTCGGATGTCGTGTTCGGCGTGAAGGATGGCCTGATCGCGCGACTCGACACGATAGAAGGCAGCATGAGCCCGGCCGGACATGAAGTCACGCCGGGCACGGCCCTCCTTGCTTACCCCTTTGTTCTGCCCGCAAAGCGCTAAAGACTCACGAATACGACAATGCATAAACTGTCCTTGCATCACCTCACCATGCTGGATGCGCATCCGCTGCAACTCGTCGATGCCGCGCACGCCGGTGGCTTCGACTATTACGGCTTGCGCGTCGTGGCGCCCACGGCTGCGGATAGCATCGTCGATGTCGCGGGCAATCCGGCGCTCATCCGCGAGCTCGCCGCGCGCATGGAGGCGACGGGTGTTCGCCTGCTCGATATCGAAGCCATTTGGCTGCAAGAGAGCACGAACATAGACCTTCTCTTGCCCGCGCTCGAAGCGGGGCATCGGCTTGGCGCGAAGCATGTGCTTACCGTTGGCTTCGATCAGGACCGCGAGCGTCTCATGCGCAACTTTCGGGCGCTGTGCGAAGCGGCAGCACGCTTCGAAATGACGGTTGGCCTGGAGCTGATCACGTATTGCGCCATCGGCACGCTGGACGATGCGCTCGCCACCATCCAGGCAAGCGGTCAGCCGAACGCGCGGCTTTTGATCGATGCCTTGCAGTACTTCCGCTCGGGCGCGAAGGTTGAGGACATCGATAGTATCGACCCCGCGCTTATCGAATACATGCAGATTTGCGATGGACCGCGTGCCTCGCCGGTTGCAGTGGCCGACCGGCGAACCGAAGCACGCACCGCGCGTTTGCTTCCCGGCGATGGCGAACTTCCGTTGCACGATGTGCTGGTTAAGCTGCCCGCCGACCTGACGCTCGCCGTCGAAGCGCCCACGCTCGCATTGCGCGGACAACCATTCGATGAGCAAGCACGCACGATCATGTCGAGAATGAAGCGCTTTCTTGCAAAAGCGCAGTAACTCTATTCCGCGAGATATTGACGCTGGATGCGCACTGCGGATGCCTTCAGTATTGCAATCGACCGCTCGCCTATTTCCGGCGAGTAACGCACGGCTGGTATCGCGAGATTGAGCGAACCGAGCGGGAACCCGGTGGACGACAAAATGGGCACGCCAAGACCCACGATGCCCGGCGTGAATTCTTCGAGCGAATGAGCGAAGCCGTTTGCACGCACGGATTCCAACTCGTTCAGCAAGGCTTTCTTGGTGCCGATGGTGTTCTTCGTGAAGCGCTCGAACGACACCGAGCGCATATATTCGGCGCGCATGACATCGGGCAGGAAGGCGAGTATTGCCTTGCCGCCCGATACCGCATACAAGGGGGCGAGATCGCCGAGCCGCATATGCGATTGCAGGCGCTGCTGACTCACGACCGTTGCAACGACTTCGACCTGCTCGCCCTTGAGCTGATTGAGCGCGCACGATTCCGCCGTTTGCTGCGTGATATCGCCGAGGACCGGCTCGGCGCATGCAATCAAACTGCGCAACTGATTTGACTGCTGCGCGAGTTTCAAAATGGCATCGCCCAGCCGATACCCCTTCGTTTCAGGCACGAAACGCAGATAGCCGCGATCCGTCAGATTGCGGATGAGCTTGGTGAGACTGCTCTTGGGAATGTCGAGCGCCTCGGCAATCTCTGCATGCGACATCTCGCGGCCCCAGCGCGCGAGCAACTCGAAGAGATCGAGTGTGCGGTCCGCCGATTTGACCGTGCTGCTGGCTTCGATTTCCTCACGACGCATGCGCTGCTCCTCGTTCATATATAGGAACAGTTTAACTGCGCCGTGCTTCGTGTCAAGAATCCGCACCGTAAAGTGCAGATTTTTATTCACGAGTGGGAACTTTTCATTTATTCGATACGGAATCGACGAACGCACCAAGATCGTTATCGAATCGCTTCGGCTCTTCGATGAAAGGTGCATGGCCCGACTTCGCATACAGCACGCTCCGGAGGTTCGGGTTGATCTGACGCGCCCGCGCGATAGCCGGTTGCGCCTTGACGAGCGCATCGCGCGCGCCGTAGATCAGCAGCACCGGAACATGCGCCTGACCGAGACCATCGGCGGCGGCTACGCTCATCGACTGAACGGCAGCCTGCATGTCCCACGAAGCCATCGCGGCATTGGCGAGCAGGCGCTCGAACGTGACCTTGTCCGGCTGCGTGTCGAAGCAAAGGCTCAGGAAGGTGCGCTCGCCGTCGAGATGCGTCTTGAGATCGGCCGATGTCATGTCGCGATAGACATCGGGATGCGCCACGATCTGCTCGGGCGTAAGCTCGATCACACCATCCACATACACGGCGCCCGCGATCTTGCCGTCACCATAGGCCGCCAGATAGTTCGAGATGACCGCGCCGCCGAGCGACCAGCCAACGAGCACCGGCTTCCTTGCATGCGACGTTTCGATGACTGTTGCAAGATCGTCGGCCCAGCGGCGGCCGTCGGTATAGGCATCGGCATTCGTGGGCTTGCCTGAGCGACCGTGGCCGCGCATGTCGTAAGTGATGAGACGGTAGCCCTTCAGTCGCGCGCTTTTCACCTGCGCATCCCAGTTCAGGCGGCTGCCCAGCAGTCCATGAATGAGCACGACGGCGGGGCCGTCCGGGTTGCCGGATTCCTGCACGGCGAGCGCGACGCCATCCGGTGCATTGACGGTATAACTTTTTTCTTCCGCGAACGCAGCGGACGATACGGCGCTCAACGCGCCCGTCGCGATCAACGTGGAAACAAGGTAACGAACCATGCGAAAAGACACGATGACACTCCTCATTCATTCGAAAGTCTTGAGTGTCGCGCCTCACACTAATGTCAGGGTCAAGCGAAAAAGTGCTAGTCTTTTTGCATGACACGATCCGCTGAACACACGCTACTGACTATAGGCGAGCTATCTCGCGAAACCGGCGCGAGCGTTCGTTCGATTCGCCACTACGACGAGCATGGGCTGCTTACTTCGGTTCGCGCAAGCAACGGCTATCGCGTGTTCCCGCACGCGGCCATCTCTCAGGTGAAGCAGATACAGCGCATGATCGCGACCGGCTTCAGCCTCGCCGATATCCTCGCGTTTCCCGACTGCATGCGCCTGATCGAAGGCGCGGTGACGTGTCCGGAGACCACCGCATTACAACGCGAACGCCTGGTGTCGATAGAGCGTCAGATCGCCGATCTGGAACGGCGCCGCGCGCGTCTGCTCAAAACCTTGAACGAAGGCGTCGTGCCGCCGCTGGATTGAGCTTTTTTGCCGTGGTCAACTGTCGGCTTGTTCAACCGACCGGCCATCCGGGCAAAGGAGTCGTCATGCAATCGCAGATTTCGCAGTTGTCGCGTTCCACGCTGACCGAACATATCGTCGATGCCAAGGCGCGCAAGGGACTCACGTACGCCGAACTCGCGGAAGGAACGAGCCTCAGCGTGCCCTACGTGACAGCCGCGCTTCTCGGCCAGCACCCGTTGCCGGAGCAAGCCGCAAAGAGCGTCGCGGACAAACTCGAACTCGGCGACGATGCCGCCGCGCTGCTCCAGACCATTCCCCTGCGCGGCAGCATTCCGGGCAACGTGCCGACGGACCCGACCATCTACCGCTTTTATGAAATGGTGCAGGTGTATGGCACGACGTTGAAGGCGCTCGTCCACGAGCAATTCGGCGACGGAATTATCAGTGCGATCAACTTTCGTATCGACATCAAGAAGGTGGAAGATCCCGAAGGCGGATCACGCGCCGTGATCACGCTCGACGGCAAGTTCCTGCCGTACAAGCCGTTCTGATCCTTCACGTCATGGCGCTGGCGCGTTGTGCACACAGCGGCGCGCCTTGCATAACCCTGCGACCATTCTCACCATAAACGCGGTGCCATGAGTCAGACGGCACAAGGCTTTCGCGGCGACATACGCGTTTGCCCCAGCGTTGACCTGCGCTATATCCGTCCGTATATTTTGCGCAGCCGGGCGCCATAACGAATCACAAGATCGCCCGCGCATCCCCCATGTCAAAGGTGACGCCGCATGATGTCCAGGGAAAGCATCGACTCCCATATGATCCGCGTTCTGCATACGCTCCTCACGGAGTCGAGCGTCTCGGGCGCCGCCAAGCTGCTCGGGCAATCGCAGCCGACTGTGAGCATTGCGCTGCGCAGGCTGCGTGAAATGACGGGTGATCCGCTTCTGGTGCGCAGCGGCAGCCGCATGGTGCCGACGAGTCATGCGCTCACGCTGATCGAGCCTGCCGCGCAGGCGCTCAGTCATATCGACGCGATCCTTCATCCCAACACCGAATTCGATCCGGCGTCGAGCAACTGCACGTTTCGAATCGGCTCGCCGGATTATCTCGATGTGTTCTTCGTGCCCGCCGTGATCGACGCGTTCCATCAAGCCGCGCCATCCGCGAAGCTCGAATTCAAGCACCTCATGATGGTCGATGGCGGCTACGAAAACGGCCTCGAAACAGGCTTGCTCGATCTCGTGATCGGCAACTGGCGCACGCCGCCCGCGCATCTGCATCTGCAACCGCTGTGTCAGGACGAACTGGTTTGCCTGATGCGCGCGGATCATCCGGTCAAGCCGGGCGAACTCACGAAGGACGCCTTCGAGAAAGCCGAGCATCTCGCTGTCACGACCTACAACACGACCGCGTGGGGCACCATCGATACGGAACTCGCGCGCAACGGTCTTACGCGCACGGTCACGACCACGCTGCCTTACTTCGGCATGGCGCCCTATGTGCTCGTGCGCTCGGACCTTATCTTCACGACGACGCGCGCGCTCGCTTCCCACTACGCGCGCCTCTTGCCTTTGAAGATGGAGCCGATTCCCGGCGCAACGCCCGCACTCACGTATTACCAGTTATGGCATGAGAGAACGCATCGCAGCGCGGCCACGCGATGGCTTCGCCGCCTCGTCACGAACGTTGCGCGCAAGCTCGCGGTCACGCCCGATGCATAGCACCATGAAAAACGACGCCGCAAGCTTTTGGCTGCGGCGTCGAAACGTCTACCGTGCGGCATCGAAGTGACAGGTTCTTCAAGCCACCGGCAAGCGCGACGCTGGTCGGTCAGAGGCAAGCTGCGTCGTTATCGTTGTAGAGCGGACTCGAAACTGCCCGATGTCATCGCCTTGAGAAGCGCGGCCTTGGCTTGCGTGGCCGAACCCAGCAAGGCGAATCCGAGTGGCCGGCCATCGGCGGCATGTTCGCAAAGCGCGTGCAGACCGTCGAGCGATTCGTCGGATACGTTGCTTGCATAGCGCCATGTTCCGGTTTCGTCGGGCAGCACGACTACCGTTGGAGATGCGGGCGCTTTAACCGTCACCGGCATGATCGGAAACGCGACGCGCGTTGCCTCGCCCGCGAGCGTGCGGGCAAGCGCGCGTGCTGCGTGCATGATCGGCAACACATACGGCTGCACTTTTCCTTCGATAGCCGCGCAATCGCCGAGTGCGTAAATATCGGCCGCACTCGTGCGGCAATAGGCGTCCGTACGTATGCCGCCTTCTATCGCGATGCCCGCTTGTTCCGCGAGCTGCGTGCGCGGCGCGAGACCTATCGCCGATAACACGACGTCGGCATCGATTGCCTCGCCATCGGAAAGCGTGAGCGCGTAGCCGCGTTCTGCGCGATTCACCGTTGCCACCGAACGCCCGAGACGCAGCCGTACGCCATGTCGTTCGAGCGCTTGTGCAAACGCATGACCCGCGCGTTCGGGCAGCAGCCGTGACAGCGGCGTGGCCGCGGGATCGATCAGCGTGACCTTGTAATTCGCGAGCGCGAGATCGTTGGCGAACTCGCAGCCGATCAGGCCCGCGCCGAGCAGCGCGACCGACTGCGCGCCTTCGAGCCGCTTTCTGAAGCGCACGTAGTCGTCGAGCGAGTTCACCGACAGCACGTCGCCTGCGCTATCGCCCGCGAGCGGAATGCGCCGCGCATCCGCGCCCAATGCGAGCACGAGCTTGCCGTAACGAAAAGATTGTCCATCGACGATGAGTTCGTGCGTATCCGCGAGAATGCGCTCCACCTTGCTGTGCGACAAAATGCTCGCGTTCAGCTGCGTGCCCATGGCGCGCGCATCGAAAGTGACGAGCGCGTGCGGCGCCTTGTTCATGGCAAGCGCGTTGGAAAGCGTCGGCTTCGAATAAAAGCTGCCGTCGTCCTCGCTGATGAGCGTGATGGGCACTTGCGAGTCGAGCTTGCGCAACTCCCGCGCCACCGTATAACCGGCGAGCCCCGTTCCCACGATAATGACCGGTAGATCCATATCGTGACTCATGCCGACACCTCCTGCATCTCGAAGTCCTGCTTGCCCGTTCCGCAATCGGGACAGAGCCAGTCGTCCGGCACGTCTTCCCAGCGCGTGCCGGCGGCAAGACCCGCTTCCGGCAAGCCCAGCGTTTCGTCATAGCGAAAGCCGCAGATCACGCATTCCCAGATTTTCATGATGCTCTCCGTATTCGCCATGGCGATCAGCGGACGTACGCCTGACCGAGACCGATCTCGGCTAGCGCGCGGCGATATGCGCCCGAGGAACGATCCGCGAGAATCGGCGCTTCGGCGGCGCGGTCTATCGGCAGATCTTCGGGACATTGCAATTCGACGATCGCGCGATCTTCCTCGAACACCTGGCGATTGAACTCGTAGACGTCATCGAGCGGCAGATCCTTGTCGAAGTTGCGCGCAATCGGCACGAACAGACGCGTCAGACGCGCGGATACCGGGCTCGCGGCGTTGAGAATCGAGAGCCGGCCGCCTTCGGGAAAGAGCACAGTGAGACGTGCAAAGAACGGCACATCCACTTCGAAGATACGGCGCCACAAGAAGCCTTCGGGCGCACGATGCTGCATCGACTTCGGAAAGTTGCTGACGGTGCTGACATACTCCGCGCGCATGCCGTTGCCGCGCCGCTGGACCGTGTAGCTCGGCACCACGGGATTGCGCCGGTCCGCGAAGCTGCGATGATGAATCCACGCGAAATGCGCGACATCGATGAAGCCTTCCGTCTGACGTCCCGCGGATGCCTTGATGTCGATCGAAGGCGGCAAGATCTGCTGGAATCCTTCGCTGTTCCATGCGGGGAAATCGGGCAGCGCTTGCTCTCCACCGCCGAGCGACACCCAGATCAGGCCATAGGCTTCCTGCACCGCGTAAGTGGTCAGGCGCAGACGGTCGGGAATGGTGCCGCCTTCCTGCGACGGAATATGCTTGCACTTGCCGTCCGCACCGTATTCGAGGCCGTGATAAGGACACACGAGATGGCCGTTCTCGACCCAGCCTTGACTCAGCGGCGCGCCGCGATGCGGACACACATCGCGCGCGGCGACGAGTGCATCGTTCGCACGAAACACGACGAGCGGCTCATCGAGCAGCGTGACGCTCAACGGTTTGTCCGCGACCTGCGAAGCAAACGCGACCGGATGCCAGTACTGGCTGAGGATTTGCCAGTCGTGCGGATCGAAAGTGCAATTGCGTGGAAGATTGGGCGCGCGCTGAAACGTCAGCGGCGCGACGGTGGGGGTCGCCATTTTCGTGTCTCCAAGGAACTGGATCGTGTTGAAGCGGCCGGGATGGATTCGACCGCATGAACACTACGATAGCGACGCGCTACATGTCGCCCAATGGTTCGGGCGACATTGACTCTATGTTCGTTGGTCAATGAAACGATGCTTCGGCGGAGGTCACTTGCCTGGAATGAGCACTACTCTGAAGCGCGCCTTGCCGCTCATCATGCGGTCGTAGGCTTCGGCCGCGCGCGAGAGCGGGTACTCTTCGGTCATCGGCTTCACGCCCGACAAGGCGCTGAACGCGAGCGTTTCCTGCGAGTCCGCCGCCGTGCCGGACGGCCAGCCTTGCACCGAGTTGCGACCCATGATGAACTGCGCGACGGGCACTTCCACGGGCTCTTGCGAGATGCCGACCATGATCAGCTTGCCGTTGATGCCGAGCCCGCCGATAGCCGCGCTCATCGCCTTGCCGCTCGTGGCGGTGGCGAGAATTACGCGTGCGCCGCCGAGTGCTTGCAGCGCTTCGCCGACGTTTTGCGATTCGCTGTCGATATAGTGATGCGCGCCGAGTTGCTTCGCGAGCGGTTCCTTGTCCTTGCCGCGCGCGATGGCGACCGTGACGAAGCCCATCTTGCGCGCGAACTGCACGCCGAGATGCCCGAGTCCGCCGATGCCGAGGATCGCCGCGACATCGCCCGCGCGGGTGCCGCTATTGCGCAGCGCGTTGAACGTCGTAATGCCGGCGCAGAGAAGCGGCGCGGCGTCGATATCGGAGAGATCGTCGGGCATGCGCGCGAGTGCTTCCTGCGGCGCCACCATGTATTCCGCGTAACCGCCGTCGTAGCTGATACCGGGAACGAGCGCGTTCTTGCAAAGCACGAAGTCGCCGTGACGGCAATTTTCGCAATGCCCGCAATGCCCGCCATGCCAACCGACGCCGACCCGCTGCCCGGCCTGCCATCCCTCGACGTTCGCACCGAGTTTCTCGATGACGCCTGCAATTTCGTGACCGGGTACGCGCGGAAACTCGAGACCCGGCCATTGGCCTTCTTTCGTGAGGGAATCGCTGTGGCAGATGCCACAGGCTTGCACTTTGATGAGCACGTGTCCTTCGGGCGGATCGGGTATGTCGCGCTCCACGAGTTCGAGCGGACCGCCGGCTTTCGCTACTTGCACTGCGTGCATCGTTGGCATCGTTTGCTCCTTGGTGTGAGAGGAACTTCGCGGCGTTGGGCGAGCCGCGTGCATGCTGTTCGGCACTGCAATGGGGATGCTATACGTAGTTGGGGGAAAGTTCAGGAAAGAGGTTGCTAAAGCGCGCTTCATGAATTCACATCACCCGCGCCCATCCCCGTCGTCCAAAATGCGCCGTCTCGAACGCTTCGATCTGCGCCAGCGACTGAAGCGTCAAATCGACCGTATCCATTCCCTCCATCACCATGCGTTTATGACGCGCGCCGATGGAATACGCATATCGCTTACCCGATGCCGACACCACCGTCTGCCCTTCCAGATCGATGGAAATAACAGCACCCGGCGTCTCGGTCACTTCACGCGCAAGCATATCGACGACATCGCGTTCCAGTTGCACGAGCAGCAAGCGGTTATTCATCGCGTTCGAATAGAAAATCTCCGCGAAACTCGGCGCAATCACCGCAGCAAAACCATATTGCTGCAAACCCCACACCGCATGCTCCCGGCTGGAACCACATCCGAAATTCGCGCCGCCAATCAGAATGCGCGGCTTTGCAAACTCCACCCGATTGAGCACGCAATCCCCACGCGGCGCGCCGTTTTCATCGAAACGCAAGTCGTACAGCAAACCATCCGCTAGACCCGCCTTGTCGATAATGCGCAGAAACTGCTTCGGCATGATCTGGTCGGTATCCAGGTTGTCGATGGACAACGGCGCCGCGCTGCCTGCAATCTTCGTCAGTCGCGTCATGATGCCTCTCCCATGAGCGTTCGAACGTCGGTGATACAGCCGGTCATCGCGGCCGCGGCCGCCATTGCCGGGCTCATCAGATGCGTGCGGCCGCCACGTCCCTGTCGACCTTCGAAGTTGCGGTTGGTGGTCGATGCGCAACGCTCGCCCGCGTCCAGCACATCGTCGTTCATGGCAAGGCACATCGAGCAGCCAGGCTCGCGCCATTCGAAACCCGCATCGATCAGCGTCTTCGCCAGACCTTCGCGCTCCGCCGCGCGTCGCACGCTGCCCGAACCCGGCACGATCATCGCGCGCACGCCGGGCGCCACGCGCTTGCCGCGCACGATGTTCGCCACCACGCGCAGGTCTTCGATACGCCCATTCGTGCACGAGCCGATAAACACACGGTCGATCCGCGTTCCCGCCAACGAACGGCTCGCCGTGAGCCCCATGTAATCGAGCGCACGTCGCAACGATGCCGCCGCTTCGGGGGTGGCCTGCGCGGCTTCGTCGGGAATGGGCTCGTCTATCGCGACGGCCTGATCCGGACTCGTGCCCCATGTGACAAAAGGTGCGATGGCATGCGCGTCGAAGCGATATTCGGCATCGAAGGTCGCATCTGCGTCGGAGTAGAGTTCGCGCCAGTCCGCGAGTGCGGCTTGCCAGGCGGCGTCATCGAGTGATTTTGCATGGGCGCGCACATAGTCGAACGTGGTCCGATCCGGCGCGATGAGCGCGGCGCGCGCGCCCGCCTCGACGGTCATGTTGCACAAGGTCATGCGCGCCTCGGCCGACAGCGACGCAATGGTCGATCCACCGAACTCGACAGCATAGCCACGCGCGCCTTGTGCGCCGATCTGGCTGATGATCCAGATCACCACGTCCTTGGACGACGTGCCGTAAGGCAGCGCGCCATCGATATCGATGCGCATGGTTTTCGCCAGCCGATAGACGAGCGTCTGCGTGGCGAGCACATGCTCCACTTCCGATGTGCCAATTCCAAAGCCCAACGCGCCAAGCGCGCCGTATGTCGTGGTGTGACTGTCACCGCACAACACGACCATGCCCGGACGAATGAGCCCGAGTTCCGGCGCCACGATGTGTTCGATACCCTGCAAGGGATCATTGGCCGCGAGAAGCCGGATGCCCGCGCGCTCGCAATTGCGCGCGAGATTTTGCGCCTGCAAATACGACGCTTCATCGCGAATCACGCGCGGCGACTCGGCGTGCGTCGGAATGATGTGGCTCACGACCGCAAGCTGCTGATGCGGGCGTCGCACCGCGCGGCCACGCGCATCGAGCGCGCTGAACGCTTGCGGACTGGTGTACTCGTTCATCAGATGCAGATCGACATAGAGCAGCACGTTCTGTTCGTCGATACGCGAGACGAGGTGAGATTCGACGAGCTTTTGGTACAGGGTTCGGTTCGACATGGCGTTAGTTCGTCAGAAAGGGCAGGACGTGCTCGAGCAAGATCGCCGGCGCTTCCTCGGGAATGTAGTGACCGCAAGGCAGCGCCTCGCCCTCGACTTGCGGCGCATAAGCACGCCATTCGCGCAGCGGATCGAAGCATTGTTCGATGACACCCTCCTCACCCCATAGCGCCATGAATGGGCATTCAATTCGCTCGTTCGAAGCCAGCGTCGCGCGATCATGTTCGAGGTCGATGCTCACGCTCGCGCGATAGTCCTCGCAAATGCCATGCGCCGTGGCGGGATCGGACAAGCAGCGCAGATACTCGGCGTAAGCCTCTGCCGTGAACGGCGCGAGACCCGCGCTGCGCGCGCCGATGGTCTGCCTGAGATAAAGGTCCGGGTCCGCGCGAATGAGCGTTTCCGGAAATGGCGCGGGTCGCACGAGCATGAACCAGTGCCAGTAGGCACGCGCGAAATCGAACGAGGTCTGTTCGTACATGGCGAGCGTCGGCGCCACGTCGAGCGTGACCAGACGCGTCACGACAGCCGGATGATCCAGCGCCATGCGAGCCGCGACACGCCCGCCACGGTCATGTCCGATGACCGCGAACGACGCATGGCCCAATGCGCGCATCAGCCCGACCTGATCGAGCGCCATGCGGCGCTTCGAATAATTCGAGTGATCGGGCGCGCCTGCGGGTTTGTCGCTGTCGCCATAGCCGCGCAAGTCGGCGGCGATCACCGTGAAATGCTCGGCGAGTGCCGGCGCCACTTCGTGCCAAATCGCGTGCGTCTGCGGATGCCCGTGCAGTAGCAGCAACGCGGGGCCTTGGCCGCCCCTGATCGCGTGAATCCTGATGCCATCGATGGAAATCGATAGCTCATTGAAGCCTTCGAACATGGTTGTCTCCCAACGTTGATTCGAGTCTAATTGATGCCTTAAGAGATTGGGTTTCCTCGAAAGCATTTCGGTCGTAACCGGCAGGAACGAATCAGGCAGATTTGGAGCGACGCGAGATGGATGGCTTTTCTGACCTCAACCTGTTTGCGCTTGTGGCGCGGCATCGCAATCTGGCTGCGGCGGCGCGCGAGTTGGGTGTGACGCCGCCAGCCGTGAGCAAGCGGCTCGCGCAACTGGAGCGGCGTCTGGGCGTGCGCCTGATGAATCGCACGACGCGGCGTCTGAGCCTCACGCCCGAGGGCGAGTTGTACCTGTCGAACGGCTCGCGCATTCTCGATGAGCTCTCGGAACTCGAACAGCTCGTCACGCAAAGTCGCGGCGAACCGACTGGTCTTCTGCGTGTGAACGCGTCGTTCGGATTCGGGCGGGCGCGTATAGCGCCTGCGGTGTCGGAGTTCATTGCGCGCTATCCGGCGATGAAGATCGTCCTGCATCTGACGGACCGTCCGGTGAGTCTTCAGGAAGAAGGTTTCGATGTCGGCATCCGCTTCGGCGAAGTGCCGGACGCGCGCATCAACGCGCGTCTGCTGCTGGCGAATCGGCGCATCTTGTGTGCATCGCCGGCTTACGTCGCGCGGCATGGCCGACCATCGGCGCCGCATGACCTCGCGCGTCACGTGTGCATCGTGTTGCGCGAAAACGAGTCGGCTTACGGCACGTGGCATTTCTCGCGCGGCAAGCGCACGGAGACGGTCAAGGTCGATGGCTCGTTATCAAGCAACGACGGCAGCGCGGTGTTGCAGTGGGCGCTGGACGGTCGCGGCATCGCGACGCGCTCGCAATGGGAGATAGACGAACATCTTGCGCGCCGTGAGCTCGTTTCCCTGCTCGATGAATGGGCTTTGCCGGACGCGAACATTCACGCCATTTATCTCGAACGCAATCAGCTTTCGGTCAAGCTCAGGACGTTCGTGGAATTTTTGGGGGAGTATTTGCGCGGGGCGTGATAGTCGTTTGAGCTTACCGTAGCGGCACATCTTCCGGCCAAATGATTTAGAGCGGCTTGGAATTTGGGTCCCGAATTCGTATCGGCCCGCTGGCCAGGGCCGGTTGCCCCGTCATTCGATCGATGCGAACCTTGGCTTTGTTGACCGCATCTGGACTTGCTCATCGGTAAAGCGGGTTTGACTGAGCGCAATTGGCACACCGCCGTTGTCGATTTCCGCTCAACAAATTCGTCGTCAGTGAACCTCATCAAAAGGATTTGCCATGAAATACCTCGGCCTCGCCTACTTCACCCCCGAAAAGTTCGCCGCAATGACACCAGACGAAATCAAGGCGCTAGTGAGTCAATGCCCGGCATTGGACGAGAAGATGCGTGCCACCGGCAAGGTCGTGGTTTCCGCCTCACTCGGCGATCTGGAAAACTGGAAGACGCTTCGCCCACTTGGTGGCACGACACGCGTTACCGACGGGCCTTACACCGAAGCGAAGGAAGTCGTGGGCGGCATGTTCATCATCGAGGCAGATAGTCCTGACGAGGCGGTGCGCATCGCGTCCATGCATCCGGCCGCGACATTGGGCGAAGAAGGCGGATGGGCCGTCGAGCTTATTCCCCTGGATTTTTATCTGGCACCATGAGTTGAACTGCTGCGCGGCGCTATTGCTCCGCAATGCCGTGACCCTTACCGCAGACAAAGACCGGGAAAAAACGTTTTCCATATAAGTCAAACTTTCGTTCATCTTCAGGTTTTCTCGAGGCTGCCGTAAGCGTTGCAATGACTGCTCTTTCGTCACCGCACTCTTGGTCTCAGCGCGCGGAGCCTGCCGTTGCTCCCCGACCGATAGCGGACGATCGACAAGGCGCGGACATGGACGTCATGCTTGTACTCGCGCCACGGCGCCTTTCTTGAAGACTGCGACTGAATCGCTCAATTCTTTGCTTTGAGAGGACGTATATGACTGCTTCCGTTCTGATCGTTGGCGCCGGTCCAGTCGGCATGACGCTCGCCTCCGAACTCGCCCGCTACGGTGTCCACGCGCGCATCGTAGACAAGGCGCCGCACCGTACCGATAAATCCAAAGCCATGGTGCTTTGGAGCAGGACGCTCGAACTGCTCGACCGGGGCGACGGCGGCGCCGCGCCGTTCGTGAACGCAGGATTCAAGATCGACGGCGTCGTCTTCATGGCGCGGGACGAGGTGGTCGGTCGGGTTGCAATGGACATGATCCCCAGCACGCACAACTATGCGCTGGCACTGCCGCAATCCGAGACCGAGCGTTTGCTGGAGGAGCGTCTGGCGAGCCAAGGCGTATTTATCGAGCGCGGCGTCGAAGTAACGATGATCACGCCCGATGCCTGCGGCGCGGATGCGGTGTTGCGCCATCCGGACGGCCGCGAAGAGGCCGTGCGTGCTGACTGGCTGCTTGGTTGCGATGGCGCGCACAGCATCGTAAGACACGCCTTGAACGTGCCTTTCGAGGGGGAAACGCTGCTGAGCGATTGGTTCCTTGCTGACGTTCACATGACGGGGTATCCGCGCCCTGACACGGACGCTTCTGTCCACTGGCATAAGGATGGCGTCTTGCTGATTTTTCCCATCCAGGCTAGCCGTTACCGCGTCATCGGCGACTTGCCGGCGACGGCGGATAAGGTTTCACCGACGCCAACGCTCGCACAGGTGCAGCAGCTCGTAGACCGGCGCGGCCCGGCCGGTACCAAACTCCACGATCCCGTATGGTTGTCCGGCTTTCGCATCAACGGTCGCAAGGTGACGGGCTATCGACACGGCCACACGTTCCTTGCGGGGGACGCAGCGCATATTCACAGTCCCGCTGGCGGTCAAGGCATGAACACCGGCATGCAGGATGCGATCAACCTTGCCTGGAAACTTGCACTCGTGCTGCGCAACGAAGCGGATGAGTCGCTCCTCGACACCTACAGCCCGGAGCGCAGCGCGGTTGGCGACGAGGTACTGAAAGCCGCGGAACGACTGACATCGGTCGCCACGCTTCGCAACCCGATTGCACAGCGTTTGCGTAACCTTGCCGGGCACTTTGCCTTGGGCTTCTCGCATTTCACCCGTGGCGTTGCTCAAACCATGTCGGAAGTGACGGTCCACTATCCGCATAGCCCGCTCAACGGCCCATCCGTGCATGGGATGAAGCCTGGCGAACGCGTTGCGCCGACGTCCGACCACGCACCAGCAGGATCAGGCGTGCGGCCGGTGTTCGCGCTGTTCGCGGCGCCGACTGCGGCAGTGAAGCAGTTGATCAACGCCTATCCGGGCCTGCTCGACGACAACGTCCGACCACCATTGCAAGCCGACACGATCTCGCTCGTGCGGCCCGATGGATATCTCGCCTGCTCGGCTAGTGAAGCAGATACGATAGCCGCGTATCTCGATCGTTTGACGGCACGGCATGGCGTTCCTGCCTGATCCATTCGTCGCTTGATCGGGGGAGAAGCATTCTCCAGCATTGAACGGCTTGCCGCGAGTGGTGGCGGCAAGCTGGCTGCATGTTGCTTGACAGCCGTTCGCTGAACACTGCACGAAAACGCCGGCTTCTCGCAAAGGCTGCGAATCAGTCATTCACCGCCTCATACCGTGTTACTGCTCACCAAGCACGCCGAATCAACGCTCGCCCGGCAGCATCGCTAAATGCGTTGGCTAATCGTGGAACGGAACCCAGAGCATTTTTACATCGACGTTGAGCATGCCCGACTGTACTGTCGGATCATCGGTTGCTATTTTTCGGGCATCCGCAAGATCAGCAGCCTTGAAAATCGTCATGCCGCCGTCCGCCAAAACACCGGAAAGACCACCGGCTTTCTCCATGAACGGACCGCTCATCACGGTCAGCCCTTTGTCCTGCATCTCGGCCATATAAGCCACGTGTTTCATGAAGTCCGGTTGCTCGTTGTACTTCACGCTTTGAATCCACTTCGGACCCGGCGTTTGAAACGCCACGAAATAATGAGGACCATTTTCATCGACCATTTTCTACTCCTGGGAAGGCTATTCGAAAGAGCACTTGTCACTAAGACGTGATGCGTTGCCGGAGCAAGTCATCGAAAAGTGCCTGAAGGGGAGGAGTTCGGCGAATGACGCCTCGACTCCGACTTCTGCCTGTCGCCGTATATTCTTTCGCGGCGGCTTGAAATCAAAGATAGTCTCGCGCGGACGCTTTCGGTAGAGGGCGTGTTGGCATAGGACGTATTCAGTCTCCGAATAGCGTCGCTTGCGCTATCCACACGAGAGTTATCGAACCTTCAACCGGGGATCGGCGGCGAACAGGTCCGCTAAAAATTCGATGAAAACGCGGGTCCTGCCAGGCAACTGCCTGCTTCCGGGCCACACTGCGTTGATCGGAAAAGGCGCGGGCCGAAATGCCTTGAGAAGCGGTACGAGCCTGCCCTCCTCGACGTCCCGCGAATAAAGCCAGCCCGCGTTATGCCCAATGCCCAAGCCCGCAATTACCGCCGCTCGGACATATTCGGCGTCGTTGCTTCTTACTGGACCTTGCGGCACGTGTTCCTTCGTGCCGTCGGGGCCGGCAAACGGCCAGACTCGCGGAGAGTCGCGAGACATCAGAGCAATGCATTCGTGATTGACGAGATCATCTACCGTCTTTGGCACGCCCATGCGTTCGGTATAAGCCGGCGAAGCGACAGTAAGGTACTCGGTGCTGCCAATTCGACGCGCAATTTGAGTCGAGTCGCTCAGCGGACCAATTCGTATGGCGACGTCGATGCCTTCTTCAATCAGATTGATGTAGCGCTGCGCAACCGTGAACTCGACGCGGACGTCCGGGAACTGAGCGCAAAAGCGCGGCAGGTGCGGAACAATGCACATACGCCCAAAGGCTGGAGACAGGGCAACCCGCACCATGCCGGACGGCGACGCTTCGCCACTGCCGACGCGAGCCTCGACATCGTCCACGCTCTCGACGATCGCAACCGCACCTTCGTAGAAGCTTTGGCCCGCCTCTGTCAGGCCCAGGCCTCGCGAGCTTCGGCGCAACAGTTGCGCGCCGAGCCGTGCTTCGAGACCCGCAATCGTCTTGCTTGCCGTTGGCTGACTGATCCCGGCCGCACGCGCCGCCTTCGAGAAGTTGCCAGTGTCGGCAACACGGATGAAGAGCCGCATGACATCGATTCGATCCACTGGAACTTTCCTCCTACGATACGAGCGCGGCGGGACGAACGGGAAACGCAAGGCATCAGCACGGCTTATGGCATGCAGTTTATAGCTGGGTGATTCCTCCGTCCGCGATCAGATCGATGCCTGTGCTGTAGCTGCTTTCGTCCGAGGCGAGGAACAGCGCCGCCGCGGCCATCTCGTCAGCGCGGCCGATTCGGCCCAGTGGCGTGATCTGCTTGAACATTGCTCGTGCGCCGTCCGCCTCTTCCTTCGAACTGAACAGGCCGTCTACGATCGGCGTTTCGATCATTCCCGGACTCAGCGTGTTGACACGAATGCCGCGGCCTTTGAATTCCGATGCCCAAGTCCGCGTGAACGAGCGGATCGCCGCCTTCGTTGCGGCATATACGCCGAAGTCCGGGAATCCCTTGATGTGCATCCCGGAAGAAACGATGACGATGGAGCTGTTATCGCGCAGCAGCGGCAGCGCCTTTTGCACCGTGAAGAACGTGCCCCGTGCGTTGATGCCGAAGGTCTTGTCGAAGTGTTCGGGTGTCACGGACTCTGTTGGCAACACCTCGACAAACCCCGCACTCGCGACGACGATGTCCAAGCCGCCTTTCGCGCGTCGCACCGTCTCGTAGAGGCGGTCGAGATCTTCAAGACTCGAGATGTCGCCTTGAACAGCCGTTACGTTCGAGCCGATGACAGCCTTCGCCTTGTCGAGTTCAGTTTGACGACGCCCCGTAATGAAGACATACGCGCCTTCCGCGACGAACCGCTTTGCGGTTGCGAGTCCAATCCCGCTACTTCCGCCCGTGATGACCGCAATCTTGCCTTGAAGCTTACCCATGATGATTCTCCGCATGACGTGGATGGTGCTCGACGCAAAGCTAGCTTCGCGACAAGCCGAGGCAAGAGAATGGAGTTGGCGGGCATGGATGAACAGAGGGGGCGGCGGCATAGCACGTATGCCGCGCAGGCATGAGGTTCAGGAAGACTCGAAGGACGGCAAGGGCCTATGTTTTGAGTTGGACGAATCTCGACGGTTTCCGCCCGCGCATCGGGGCCGATCGAACACGAGCGCATGGAAAGCAGCCGACCGCCGCTCACAAAAACCTCCAACGCGCGACCACCGTGCGAATCGGCAACGACCGTGCGCCTTACGGAAATTGCCGCCTTCGAAAGCCCTAAGCTCCATTCAACCCAACCGCACGCCGGCGCGCCAGTGCGTCACTCGAAACCATTGGAAACCGTCATGCGGATCGTCCGACTCGCCTTGAAAAGACCGCACACTTACATCGTGCTCGCCGTGCTGCTTGTCATTCTCGGCTCGGTCGCGATCGTCCGTACGCCGACGGATATTTTCCCCATCGTCAGCATCGGCTGGTCGGATAACGGCAGTTGATACGGCAAGCGCCTGCACCAACCCATTTGCAAGGAAACATGGCTCACGCAACCGAACCCGCGCCCGAGGAAGCAAGGCATCCTCTGCGCTTTCACGCACCCCACGCGCATCTGTCGAGCGTGTTCGGCAACGACTGGTTCGCATTGAAGGCCGAAGCCTTCGCGCGCTTCTTCGGCACGCCCACGTTTCTCATCGCGCAGACGCTGATCGTGGGCGGCTGGATCGTGGCGAACATGCTCGGCATATCGCGCTTCGATCCGTATCCGTTCATTCTCCTGAACCTCGCGTTCAGCTTGCAGGCCGCTTATGCCGCGCCGCTCATCTTGCTTGCGCAAACGCGTCAGGCCGATCGCGACAAGGCGCTCGCTGAAGCCGACGCGCATCATCGCGAAGATATCGCGCTCGCGTGCCAGCAACGTGAAACCGAGCTTGCGCGCGAGACGTCGCAGATGGCCGAACTCCTTCGACGCAACACCGAACTCACCGAGCTTACGCGCCAGTTGGCCGAGCGCATCGAAACGTTGACGCGCGAGCTTCACGAGCATCTGACACCAACCCGGCACTTCTGAAGCAACCCGATTCCCGCGCGTTCGTCTGCCTGCTTTTCACACGCTCGTCAATTTTGACAAACCCCTACCGTCATTTTTGATTGTGCATTATGTGTTGTGCATCGCAATAACCGACGACTCGCGAGGATTGAAGATGAACCCCACCGAAGCACCCGCGCGTGCGGCGTCGCCCGACGCGAACCGGCTGCACGTGCGCCAGTTGAGTCACGCATTCCAGACCGCCGACGGCGTGAGCACCACCATCTTCGACCGCCTGGACTTCGCCGTGCGCGAAGGCGAGATCGTGTCTATCGTCGGGCGCAGCGGCGCGGGCAAGAGCACGCTCTTCAACCTGGTTTCCGGCCTGCTGACGCCGCAATCCGGCCACGTAACGATAGGCGCGCGCGCCGACGGCTCGCCCGGACGCATCGCTTATATGCTGCAAAAAGACCTGATGATGCCGTGGCGCACCGTGCTGCAAAACGCGCTGCTCGGCGTCGAACTGTATCGCAAGGTGCGGCCCGACGACGTGACTCGCGCTCGCGACATGCTCGCGCGCTACGGTCTTGCAAGCGTCGCCGACGCATATCCGCATTCGCTGTCGGGCGGCATGCGTCAACGCGTGGCGCGCACTCGCACGCTGCTCGTCGAGCCGACGCTCGTATTGCTCGACGAGCCCTTCTCCGCGCTCGACTACGAGACGCGCCTCGCGCTCGAAGACGACATCATCGCGCTGCGCGAGCAAACCGGCACGAGCGTGGTGCTCGTCACGCACGACATCGAGGAAGCCATTGCCATGAGCGACCGCGTGATCCTGCTCGGCGGGCGCCCCGCACGCGTGCAGGACGAAATCGACATCACGCTGAGCACGCACGGCCCGCGCACCGCCGTCTCCGCGCGCGAAGCGCCCGAGTTCCGCGCCTATCACGCGCGCGTCTGGAACGGCTTGCGCAGCGGCGCCACCGTGCAATCCGACTCACGTACACCACAAGGAGCCGCACATGAGTGAAGCCGTGCTGTCCACCACCGTCACGCCCGGAAAGACCACGCGCCGCGCGCCGCGCAAGCTCGGCACGACTGGCGCCGTGATCGGCATCGTCGTGTTGCTGGTGGCGTTGTGGCAATTCGCCGTCGCCTCGGGCTGGATCAACGGCAAGCTGCTCGGCTCACCCGCCGGCATCTACGACGCCGCCGTGTTCGGGCTGTCGCAAGGCACGCTCGCATCCGATACCTGGGTCACGCTCTACGAGACGCTCGCGGGTCTTGCCATAGGCAGTGCGCTTGGCATCGGGCTCGGTTTGCTGCTGTGGTTCCTGCCCGCGATCTCCGGCGTCGCCGAAGGCCTCTCGGTCATCCTCAACAGCATTCCGAAGATCGCGCTCGGGCCGCTCATCGTCATCTGGTTCGGCTCGGACGCGTCGTCGAAAATCTGGCTCGCGGCGATCTCCACTTTCGCCGTCGCGATGATCTCTTCATGCGCCGCCGCGCGCGAAGTCGATCGCGATTTGCTCAACCTCTTCCGCTCGTTCAAGGCGCGGCGCTCGATGATCTTCATGAAGCTCATCGTGCCGAGCGCGTTGCCGTGGATCTTCTCGACACTGCGCGTGAACATCGGCTTCGCGCTGATCGGCGCCGTGGTCGGCGAGTACATCGCGTCGCAGGCGGGGCTCGGGCACGCCGTGTTCGTCGCGGGCTCGCTCTTCGATCTGAACACCGTCTGGCTCGGCATCATCGTGCTGACCTTGATGGCATCGGTTCTTAGCTGGATCGTTCAATTTGCTGAAGCAAAGATCATTTCATGGAAGAGAAAATGAAGAAAAACGTTCTGCTCACGGGTGTCGCGGCTGCCTGCATGGCCGTCTTTGGATTGCAAGGCGCACAGGCGCAATCGTCCGAACCGGTCGTCGTCTATCAGGCATTCCAGTCGATTCAATACTTGCCGCTCTATGTCGCCATCGACAAGGGCATCTTCACGAAGAACGGCCTCACCGTGCAGAAAATCACGGCGGGTAGCGGTGCAGCGGGCGTGGCGGCGGTGATCGGCGGTCACGCGGACTTCTCGTTGCAAGACCCGATGACCGCGATGCTTGCAAACCTAAAGGGCGCGTCGCTCATCAACGTGGCCAACGTCGTGGCCGGCGTGCCGGTGTGGGTGATCGCGCCGCAGGATTCGCCGGTCAGGAATCTGAAGGACTTGAACGGCAAGAGCGTCGCCACGGCCTTGCCGCCTTCTACGAGCACGTACCTGCTGCAACGGCTCATCAACGACGAAAAGCTTGCCGACGTGAAGATGAATACCGTGCAGATCGGCACGGAACTCGCGCCTGTCACGGCGGGACGTTCGGAAGCGGCCGCGCTGTACATGCCGCAAGCGGAAACCGGCATCTCGCAAGGCTATCGCATCGTGTATGCGTTTCCGAAGGCTTATCCGGGCGGCTATGCGTTCTCGACCATCGACACGCTTACGTCCACGATCAAGAACAAGCCGAAGATGGTGGAGGCCTTCGTGAAGTCGATAGGCGAAGCCGAAGCGCTGATTCAGCAATCGCACGATACGGCCAAGGCCGTGGCGCGCACGGAGTTCCCGTCGCTCGACCCGAAGATCGTGGATTCGGCGGTACAGCGTCTGATCGATCAGAACATCTACGCACCCACGCCTGAAATATCGGAACAGGCGTTCAAGAACGCGCTCGCGTTGCAGGAATCCATCGGCAACATCAAGCCCGGCGCGATTACCTATGCGGGCGGCGTCGACAACTCGTTCGCGGCTGCTTCGGTAAAGGCCAAGTAAGCGATGACCGATCAGCCTCGCTCATTGCTCGCGACTCTCTTCGCCAATCGCCACGACGAAGCGGCGGTGCGCGCCACCTTGCAAGAGGCGCAGGCGCGCGCCGACTTGCTCGATCCGTGGCTGCGCGCCTTCGTGCATCGTCCGGATGTCTACAGCGTGCGCGATGCCGTAACGGCCCCGCTTGCGGGCGTGCCAATCGGCGTGAAGGATCTCGCCGATACGCACGACATGCCCACGTCCTATGGTTCGGCGATTTACAGCGGCCATCGGCCGGTTCATGACGCGCGCATCGTCGCTTCCATTCGCGCGCTCGGCGGCATCGTCTTCGGCAAGACCGCGACGACGGAGTTCGCCTGGCGCGGTCCCGCCGCGACGGTCAATCCGTGGAACCGCGCGCATACGCCGGGCGGTTCGTCGAGCGGCTCGGCGGCGGCGGTGGCAGCGGGCATCGTGCCGCTTGCCATCGGCACGCAGACGGTCGGCTCGGTCATTCGTCCGGCTGCTTATTGCGGCGTGGTCGGCTACAAGCCCACGTATCGCAAGATCGCGACCGAAGGCGTGCATCCGCTTGCTGCTTCGCTCGATCACATCGGCTTCTTCGCGCGCTCGGCGGAAGATGTCGCGGTAGCCCATGCCCTTTTCGTCGATGCCGCGCCCGAGACCATCGCCGATAAAGCCTCCTGGCGCGCCTATTTCGATGGCGGCAACGGAGCGCCCCGGCTTGGCGTCGTACGCACGCCATTCTGGGACCAACTGATCGCGCCGCATCAACGCGCGAGCTTCGAGGCATCGCTGCAACGTCTGCGCGAAGGCGGCGCGCGTATCGTCGAACTGGACTACGGCGCGGACCTGCAACAGATGCGCGAAGCCACGCTGACGATACTCGCGATCGAAGCGCATCGCGCTATTGGCGACGCGGCCGCGCGCAAGCCCGAACTGATCAGCGAGCACATGCGCGCATTGCTTGCCGAGGGTGCCGCCATGTCGCTCACACGCTATCAGGACGCGTTGCTGTTGCAAGCCGGACTGCGCGTGCGTTCGCAGCAATTGCTCGAAGGTTGCGACGCGCTCGTGACCTTGCCATCGAGCGGCGCGGCGCCCGAAGGTCTGGGCGATACGGGCGACGCACGCTTCTGCGCGCCGTGGAGTTTGATGGGTGCGCCCGCCGTCACGGTGCCGTCCGGTTGGACCGACGCTGGCTTGCCGCTCGGCTTGCAACTCGTCGGCGGATATGGCGACGATCTGAAGCTGCTCCGCATCGCTGCATGGGTCGAAGGCATGCTCGGGTTCGAGCGACGCGCGCTGCCCGACTGAACACACAAATCAAGGAGACGACGTTGAGCCAGCCATTTCGCACCATCGCGCAATATGTTCTCGGCACGCTGCGCGCGGAAATCTTGCAGGGTATTTATCCGCCGAACACGCGGCTTCGCCAGGAAGAAGTGGCCAAGCGGCTCAACGTCAGCACGACGCCTGTGCGCGAGGCGTTTCGCGACTTGCGCGCCGAAGGGCTCGTCGCTATCGATCCGAACAAGGGTGTCGTCACGCGTGAACTCACTGCCGCCGATGTCACCGAGATCTACGAACTGCGCATGGTGCTCGAACCGATGCTCGCCGAACGTGCCTGCGCCAACGCAAGCGAAACGAGTCTTGCCGCCGCCGAAGCCGTGCATCAGACGATGTGCGCGACGACCTCTTCCGAGACCTGGGCCATTCTCAACGAAGAGTTCCATCAGCATCTGATGGCGAGCGAAACCGGCACGCGCCTTTTCGATCTGGTCGAAGGGTTGTCGCTCGTCGCACGGCCTTATGTGTCGCTGTCGATGTACGTCAAGGGCGATATCATGGACAGCAACAATCACGAGCATGCGGGCTTGCTGCATGCCTACCGCGCGCGCGATGGCCGCGCCGTGCACGAACAGACACGCGCGCACCTCGAAAACACGCGCAATGCCATAGCCGCGTGCGTCGAACAATCTTTCGCCCAAGCGGCGGCCTGATCGATCATGGATGACACGCTCGCTTCTCTTTCCGCTGTCGATGCACGCAGGCTCATCGCCACTCGCGAAATCTCGCCGGTGGAATTACTCGATGCGAGCATTGCGCGTATCGAGGCCCTCAACCCTTCGGTCAATGCGATGGCCGCGACATGCTTCGAGCGCGCACGCATCGAGGCACGGCACGCGGAACACGCGCTCATGCGCGGCGAAGCGCCGGGCTTGCTGCATGGTCTGCCCATCGGCGTGAAAGACCTCGAAGAGACCGCGGGCGTGCTCACGACATATGGCTCGGCGATGTATCGCGACCACGTGCCCGAGGCCGACAACGCCATGGTCGCGCGCATTCGCGCGGCAGGCGCCATCGTCACGGCCAAGACCAATACGCCGGAAATGGGCGCGGGCGCGAACACGCGCAACGTCGTGTGAGGCGCAACCGGCAACCCCTTCGCGCCGTTGCTCAACGCGGGAGGATCGTCGGGCGGGTCGGCAGTTGCGCTTGCCACCGGCATGTTGCCGCTGTGCACGGGCTCGGACACCGGCGGCTCGTTGCGCATTCCGGCCGCGTATTGCGGCGTCGTGGGCTTTCGGCCATCGCCGGGGCTCGTGCCTGGCGATCGCAAGGACCTGGGCTGGGCGCCCATCACCGTCAGTGGACCAATGGCGCGTACCGTCGCCGACACGCGTCTGTTGCTCGCCGCGCAAGCGGGCTTCGATGCGCGCGATCCGCTTTCCTACGAAGTCGATGCCGATACCTTCACGAAGCATCGTCCAATCGATGCCGCTACGTTGCGCATCGGCTTCACGGAGGACTTCGGCACCTGCGCGCTCGACGACGCCACGCGCGCCACCTTTCGCAAGAAAATGGCAGCCGTCGCGCGGCATGTCGCGGTGTGCGAGCCGGTCGATATCGACATGCGTGACAGCGACCGCTGCTTCGACGTGATCCGCGCGCAGAACTTCGTCGCGCAGTTTCGCGAAGCCTATGAGCGCGATCGGTCGCTGCTCGGCCCGAACACGCGCGCGAACTACGAAATGGGCGTGAAGATGACGCTCGCCGATGTCGTGGGCGCGCACGTCACGCAGACCCGTTTGTACCGGCGCTTTCAGGAACATGTGCAACGGTATGACGTGATCGTGTCGCCGACCACTTCCATTACGCCATTTCCATGGTCGCAATGGCATCTGGAAGCGATCAACGGCCGGCCGCTCGACACGTACTATCGCTGGCTCGGACTCACATACGTCATCTCGATGATGACCAATCCCGCGCTCTCGTTGCCTTGCGGAATGGATCACGCGGGCATGCCCTTCGGTCTGCAACTGGTCGGCGCGCTGCGTGGCGACGCGCGCGTGCTCGATATCGCCGAAGCACTCGAAACCGCGTTTGCCGGGGACGAATCGCTTGAGCGCCCGACGCCCGACTTGAGCGCCTTGCGCGCGCCGGTGCCGCAACTGAAGTCGATCGTGACGCATCCGCCTGTCATCGTCTGAAGGGAAGGTGTGGGCGATTCGCGAAGCGTCGTCTAGACTGCAGGTTCTTCCCATTCGCGAGGAGATGCACGGTGTCCCGGAATAACGACGCAACGTTTTGGCGCAACGCGAAGCAGCATCTGATCCGCTACGGCGGCACGTTCGAACCCATGATCATCGAACGTGCGAAGGGCAGCTTCGTCTACGACGCGGATGATCGTCCCATTCTCGACTTCACCTCGGGACAGATGAGCGCGGTGCTCGGCCACAGCCATCCCGAGATCGTCGCGGTCATCAGCGAATACGCCGGCAAGCTCGACCATCTCTTTAGCGGGATGCTTTCGCGGCCTGTCGTCGATCTGGCGACGCGCCTCGCCGACATCACGCCCGAAGGCCTCGACCGCGCGCTGTTGCTCAGCACGGGCGCCGAGTCGAACGAAGCAGCCATCCGCATGGCGAAGCTCGTCACCGGCGGTTATGAGGTCGTCGGCTTCGCGCAGTCGTGGCACGGCATGACCGGGCACGCGGCCGCCGCGACCTACAGCGCGGGCCGCAAGGGCGTGGGCCCGGCTGCGGTCGGCTCGTTCGCGATTCCGGCTCCGTTCACTTACCGGCCGCAGTTCGAGCGCAACGGCGCCTACGATTACCTCGCGGAACTGGACTACGCGTTCGCGCTCATCGACCGCCAGTCGAGCGGCAATCTCGCCGCGTTCATCGCGGAGCCGATCCTGAGTTCGGGCGGCATCATCGAATTGCCCGAAGGTTACATGGCAGCGCTCAAGCGCAAGTGCGAGGAGCGCGGCATGCTGCTGATTCTCGACGAAGCGCAAACGGGCATCGGCCGCACGGGCAACATGTTCGCGTGCCAGCGCGACGGCGTCACGCCCGACATTCTCACCTTGTCGAAGACACTCGGCGCGGGGCTGCCGCTCGCGGCCATCGTCACGTCGGCGGCCATCGAGGAGCGCGCGCACGAACTCGGCTATCTCTTCTATACGACGCACGTGTCCGACCCGCTCCCCGCCGCCGTCGGTCTGCGCGTGCTGGACGTCGTCGAGCGCGAAGGACTCGTCGCGCGTGCGAACATCATGGGCGAAAGACTCAGGCGCGGCTTGCAAAATCTGATGGAACGCTTCGACTGTATCGGCGATGTTCGCGGACGCGGTCTTCTGCTCGGCGTGGAGATCGTCAAGGATCGCCGCACCAAGCAGCCCGACGACGGCCTCGGCGCGAAGATCACGCGCGAGTGCATGAATCTCGGCCTCAGCATGAATATCGTGCAGTTGCCGGGCATGGGCGGCGTGTTCCGCATTGCGCCGCCGCTGACCGTGCGCGAGGAAGAGATCGACCTCGGTCTCGATTTGCTCGGACAAGCCATTCAGCGCTCGCTCTGAGCGGGTCAATCTTCCAACCGGATCAACCCATGAGCCTTTTCGATGAAGACAGGATCGACTGTCATTGCCATATCTTCGATCCTGCGCGCTTTCCGTATCGCGACGACACGCCGTATCGCCCTGAAGGTCAGGAACTCGGCACCGCCGCGCAACTGATTCGCGTAATGGATGCCTACGGCGTGCGTCATGCGCTGCTGGTTGGCCCGACGAGCGGCTACCGGACCGACAACCGTTGTCTCGTCGACGCGTTGCAGACTTACCCGGCGCGGTTTCGCGGTATTGCGGTGGTGGATAACGACATCGGCCGAAGCGAACTGACTGCGCTGCGCAATGCGGGTGTGGTCGGCGTCGCGTTCAACCCGGCGATGGAAGGTGTCGAACTCGTGCTGAATGCAGGCGAGCTTTTCGCGTCGCTCGCGGACCTCGAGATGTTCGCGCAGATTCAGGTGGTTGGCGATCAGATGGCGACGCTCGAGCCCTGGCTCGCGCGGCAACCGGTGAATGTCTTGATCGATCATGCCGGCCGGCCCGATAGCGCGGATGGCATCGATCAGAAAGGCTTTCAGGCGGTGCTTCGGCTCGCAGAGACCGGGCGCGCGACGGTCAAATTGTCGGGCTGGCAAAAGTATGCGCACGAAGCCTATCCGTATGAGGACGTGTGGCCCTACGCTCACGCGTTGTTGCGCGCATTCGGACCGGAGCATTGCATTTGGGGCTCCGACTGGCCGTTCTTGCGCGCGTCAGAGCGGATGGATTATGGGCCGCTGCTTGCGCTCTTCGAGAAGATCGTCCCGGACGCGCAGGTCCGGCGGCAGATTCAGTGGGAGACGCCGCGTCGGCTATTTGGCTTTTGAAAGCGTGCGCCCGAACGCATTGATTCGAATCACCGAGGCAACGCAAGCCGCGAAACCGCGTGCATGGCCTCCCGCAATTCCGCACGCGAGGCAAGCATCCGATACTGCTCGAACAACGCTTCATAAACATCCGCCGACGCGGCGTCCGGTTCGAAATGCTGAAACGCCCGCGCGCCGAAGCGAGCCGCACCGTCCGTGAAATCCCGCACCACGCCCGCCGCCACGGCGCCATGAATCGCGGCGCCGACCGCCGTTGCGTTGTGCATGTCGGGCACCGAGACCGGCTTGCCGAGCACGTCCGCCATCAACTGGAGCAGGAAGCGATTGTTCTCGCTCAAGCCGCTCGCGAGGATGGTCCGCGTGACCGGCGCGCCCTCGCTCTGCATCAGCTCGATGATCGTGCGTGCGCCGAAGCACAGCGATTCCATCATCGCCCGATAAATCTCCGCGCGTGTCGTGGTCGTGCGCAAGCCAAGCAGCATGCCGCTCACCTGCGGGTCGGAAAGCGGCACGCGGCAGCCGTTCCACCAGTCGAGCGCGAGGAGCCCCGACCCACCCGGCCGCAAACGCGCCGCGCTCGCGTTGTATGCCGAGAAGTTCGCCGGCAAGTCCTCCGCCCGCGGCGCGGTTTTGACGAACCACGCGAGCGCATCGCCGAAACCGGCCTGCCCTGCTTCATAGCACCATAGACCGGGAAGCGCCGCATCCTTCGCCACGCCTTCGATACCGTCGGGCAAGGGACGCTCGGTGTCATCGAGCAACATGTACACCGCCGATGTCCCCAGCGCGCCGACGAGCGTGCCCGCTTGCGTCGCGCCGAGCGCGGGAAGAATCACGTGCGAATCGATAGCCGCGACCGCCACGGCCGGTTCGCCGAGCATGCCTGTGCGCTCGATCCACTCGCGCCGCACCGTTCCCGCCGACGATCCAATATGCTTCGGCGCGCTCGATCGCGTGGCGAGTCCATCGACGCCGAGGGGTGGATAACCCGCATCCGAATAGTGGGCCTTGTAGCGCGCCATATCGGAGCTTCGCGACTCCGTTCCGGTGAGCTGCCACACGAGCCAGTCGCCCGCCTCGATGAATCGCTCCGTCTGCGCCCAAAGTGTGGGCGCTTCCGCGGCAAGCTGCGCCGCCTTCGCGGGCAACCATTCGCCGGAAGTCTTGCCTCCCGACTTAGTCAGATGCACGCCGCGTTCACGGCTGATCTCGTCGGCCCAGGGCTGCGCCGAGTGATGCTTCCAGAGCTTGACGTAAGCGTGCGGATCGTCGGGGAATCGCCTGGAAAGCGGCGTGCCGTCCGCCGACGCGGGCAATGGCGAACTCGCCGTGAACCCGATGCCGATAGCCTCGATACGCTTCCCACGCCCGAGCGCCGCGAGAATGACCTCGGCGCATTCGAGATAATCCGGCGCGTTTTGCAAAGCCCAGCCCGCCTTCAGCGGGAACCCGCCCGGAAGCGCGTCTATGAGCGTGCCATGCCGATACCGATGCGCATGCGTCGCGCACACCTCGCCGCTTTCGATATCCACCAGCACGCCTCTTGCCGAATCCGTTCCGTAGTCCAGGCCGATCAGGTAGCCACCGCTCATCGTCGCGATCCATGAGTTGAAGAAATTGAAATATAGTGCAGCGAGGGTTCGCGCGTCATCGAAACGACGCGCATGAGGCCGAACCCGTTTCCCTATCTCAACACAACCCGTGGAACGATTCGCATGAAAGTGGACAAGCAAAGCTTCGCAGGGCGGCACGCGTTCATCACCGGCGGCAGCCGGGGCATTGGCTTTCAGACCGCCATCGCGTTAGGCGAAGCGGGCGCGGCGGTGACCGTATCGGACCTGACGGATCATGCGGTGAGCGAAGCCGTCGACAAGCTGCGCGCGGCCGGCGTCGATGCCAGCGGCGTGGTGCTCGACGTCACCGACCCGGATCAATGCGACCGCGTCGCGCTCGAACTGAATGGCGGCGCAGCGGTCGATGTACTCGTCGCCAACGCAGGCATTGCGTGGCCCGACACGCCCGCCGAGGAGATGAGCAACGAAGCGTGGCTCAAGGTGATCGACACCAATCTCAACGGCACGTTCTGGACGTGCCGCGCGTTCGGGCGTCATATGCTCGCCAAGGGCAAAGGCTCGATCGTGACCGTGGGTTCCATGTCCGGCGTCATCTCCAACAAACCGCAACGGCAGGTGCAATACAACGCGTCAAAAGCGGCGGTGCATCATCTGACGAAGTCGCTCGCGGGCGAATGGGCGGAGCGCAACGTGCGCGTCAATTGCGTCGCGCCGACCTATGTCAACACGGTCATGTCGAACGTGACGGCAAAGGACGAGCGCTTCTTCAAGCCGTGGATGGACAACACGCCGATGCGCCGCATGGTCGAACCGGAGGAAGTGGCATCGGCGATTGCGTTTCTGGCGTCGGATGCGGCGAGCGCAATCACCGGCACCATCCTGCTCACCGATGCGGGCTACACCATCTGGTGACGCGTCACGCCGACAGCTTCGTCATCTCGGCGTAAAGGTCGGCCTTGCCCTCGAAACCGATGCCGGGCAAGTCGGGCATGGTGATATAGCCGTTTTCGACCTTCACGCCATCCGGGAAACCGCCGTAGGGCTGGAACAGATCGGGATACGACTCGTTGCCGCCAAGCCCCAGCCCCGCCGCGATATTCAACGACATCTGGTGCCCGCCGTGCGGAACGCAGCGGCTCGGCGACCAGCCGTGCTGATGCAGCATGTCGAGCGTGCGCAGATATTCGACGAGGCCGTAACTCAGTGCGCAATCGAACTGCAGCCAGTCGCGGTCGGCACGCATGCCGCCGTAGCGAATCAGGTTGCGCGCGTCCTGCATCGAAAAGAGGTTTTCGCCGGTGGCCATCGGCTTGTCGTAGTAGTTGCGCAGCGTGGCTTGCAACTCGAAGTCGAGCGGATCGCCCGGCTCTTCGTACCAGAAGAGATCGTATTGCGAGAGCGCCTTGGCGTACTGAATGGCCGTGTCGAGATCGAAGCGGCCGTTGGCGTCCACCGCGAGCTTCTGGCCGTCCTGCAGAATGCTCAGGATCGAATCGATACGGCGCAGGTCTTCATCGAGCGAAGCGCCGCCAATCTTCTTTTTGACGACCGTATAGCCCCGGTCGATGTAGCTGCGCATCTCGTCCTTGAGCTTGCCGTGGTCCTGGCCCGGATAGTAGTAGCCGCCTGCCGCATACACGAACACCTTGCGGTCCGGCTGGCCATTGCCATGACGGTCCGCGAGCAACTGAAAAAGCGGCTTGCCTTCTATCTTCGCGACCGCGTCCCAGATCGCCATGTCGATGGTCCCGATAGCCACCGAACGCTCGCCGTGACCGCCCGGCTTCTCGTTCATGAACATGGTCGCCCACACCTTGTGGGGATCGATGTTGTTGCCGGTATCGTCGAGGAGCGTGCCCGGGTCTGCTTCGAGGATGCGCGGAATGAAGCGCTCGCGCATGAGTTTGCCCTGACCGTAGCGGCCGTTCGAGTTGAAGCCGTAACCGACGACAGGCTTGCCGTCGCGGATCACGTCGGTCACGACCGCGACGAGACTCAGCGTCATCTTACTGAAGTCGATATATGCATTACGGATGGGCGAACTGATCGGAACGGTCTTTTCGCGGATTTCGACGATCTTCATGAATGTCTCCTGACGGCACTCGCTCATTGAAGACGTTAGGTTAGCCGCGAAATGCCGGGTTAAGATTCACCCACATTCATTTCATTTTTTACTTAAAGTGAATACCGATTCGGCATCGGACTTCGAGTTCTTCATCTTGCTCGCGAAACTGAAGAGCATGTCCGGCGCGGCGCGCGCACTCGATCTCACGCCGCCCGCAGCGACCAAGCGGCTCGGCATCATGGAAAAGCGGCTGGGCGCGCAGCTCGTCAACCGCACCACGCGCAGCATCAGCCTCACGCCGGAAGGCGAAACCTATCTGCGCTATGCAACGCAGATTGTGGAACAAGTGCGCGAAATGGAAGAAGCGATCACGGGCGCGCGCACCGATCCGCAAGGGCTGCTGCGCATCAACGCGACGCTCGGCTTTGGCCGCACGACCATTGCGCCGCTCGTGTCCGAGTTTGCAAAGCGCTTTCCTCAGGTCGAGGTTCAGTTCGAAGTGACGGATCGGCCCGTCGATCTGATCGAAGGTGCGTTCGATATGGCGATACGCTTCGGCGAACTGCCCGACAGCCGCTTGAGCGCGCGACGCATCATGAGCAACCGGCGCTTTCTTTGCGCATCGCCGAAATATCTCGAACGCTTCGGCACGCCCGAAAAGATCGAAGACTTGCTGCAGCACCGCTGCATCATTCATCGGCAGAACGACGATGCCCATGGCGTATGGCGATTCATCGACGAAGACCACACGGAAGCGCTGAAAGTGCGCGGCGCGTTATCCAGCAACGATGGCGATATCGTCCTGCGCTGGGCGCTCGACGGACACGGCATTCTTATCCGCTCGGAATGGGACCTGGCGAAGTATGTACAGAGCGGACGGCTCGAAATCGTGCTGCCGAACGCCGTGCTGCCATCGGCCGATCTCTTCGTCTATTACCCGCGGCAACGCAACCAGACCGCACGCGCCCGTGCGTTCATCGACTTCCTGGTTGAGCGCTTTCAGGCGCCGTTCATTCCCGTCGATGCCGGCAAGCTCGTGCGCGAGCGCAAAAAACGCGGCGCCCGCCGTTGATCCGCTTGTGTACAGGCACGAACGTTCGCATCACGCGCGCCACGCGACTTGCCTCGTGCGTCGGACGATGCGAGACTCGGCACGCTGAAGTCGCCCGCAAAACGGAGGAGAACATGCGGCCAGCCGATAGCCTGAAAACGCATTCACTCGCCGACACCGCGCCACTGCTTCCATGGGCTGCGGCGCTGGTGATTTTGCATATCGCGACCAATGGCGAATACGGCTTTCATCGCGATGAGCTCTCCACGTTGGAAGACGCGCGCTCGCTCGCGTGGGGTTACGTCGGCGTCCCGCCGTTCATTCCGTTTTTTGCGCGAGGCGCGTTCGCGCTGTTCGGGCCGTCGCTGACCGGCTTGCGCTTTTTCTCGTCGCTGGCAATGGGCATCGCCTTCGTGCTCACGGGCCTGATTGCGCGCGAGCTCGGAGGAAGCAGACGGGCGCAGATCGTCGCCGCATTGGCCGCCGCTATTAGCAGTGTCGCGTTGAGCGCGGGCGCGCTTTATCAGTACGTCAGTTTCGACTATCTATGGTGGGTCGCGGCCGCATACTGCGCGGTGCGCCTGCTGTCCACGGACGATGCACGATGGTGTCTCGGCGTTGGCGCGGCCATCGGCATCGGCTTGTTGACGAAGTACACAATCGCGTTTCTGGCAGCGGGTATCGCCGCGGGCTTGCTCTTCACACCCGCCCGTCGATACTTCCGCAGCGCGTGGCTATGGCTCGGCGTCGCGCTCGTCGGCGTGATCGCGCTGCCTCACTTGATCTGGCAGTTTCAGCACGACTTCATCACACTGGATTTCCTGCAGAGCATTCACGCTCGCGACGTCCGCATGGGACGCGGCAACGGGTTCCTGCTCGGTCAGTTCTGGATCACGACAAGCCCGTTCACAGTTCCCTTGTGGCTCGCGGGACTCTACTATCTTTTCGCCGTCGGGGAAGGCAAGCGGTTTCGCGTGCTTGGCTGGATGTTCGTCGTGCCGCTCGTGTTGTTCGTCGTGGCGAAGGGCCGCGACTACTATATGGCGCCTGCTTATCCGATGTTGCTCGCGGCGGGCGCGGTGTGGGCGGAGCAACGGATGGCATCGCTCAACATGCGCCACGCAGCGGCGATTCGCTGGTCCGTGTGCGTCGTGCTCGCAATCGGCGCGGTGCTGGGCGCCGCACCCGTACTGCCGATTGCTCCGGTCGGATCGACATGGTGGCGCTTTGCGGATCGCGTCAATGGCGGCAACTTCAACGAAGAGCTCGGGTGGCCCGACATGGCGGAAAGCGTCGCGCGCATTCGCGACACACTTCCGGAGGGGCAACGTGCGAGCGTCGGCATTCTCGTCGCCGATACGGGCCAGGCCGGCGCCATCGATCTATTCGGCGCGCGCTTGAAGCTGCCGAGCCCGATCTCCGGCACCAACTCACACTGGTTTCGCGGATACGGCGACCCGCCGCCGAAGCCGCTGATCGTCGTGGGTTTTCCGAGCGATATCGTGCAGCGTGAGTTGGCGTCGTGCCGTATGGCCGCGCGTCTCACGAACCGCTTCGGGATTGCAAACAGCACGGTAAGTGGCCGCGATATCTTCGTATGCGAAGCACCGCGCCAACCGTGGCCGCAATTCTGGCGCGGCATACAGGTCTATGGATAGCGCGCATCTTCATTGCGCGTCCGTGCCCGCAGTCGTCTGAATGATGGTCTCGAGTTGCGCGCTCATCGGCAGATTGATGCTCGTGCCCGATGGCAGGCGGCGCAAAAACCAGCGCTTGTATTGCCGGTCCATTTCGCCATCCGCCGCGAGTTCCTGGAACGTGTCCTTCACCACTTGCGCCAACTGCGGATCGTCCTTGCGAAACATGATGCCGTACGGCTCATACGAAAGGTAATCGCCGACCACCCGGTACGACCCGCCCGCGCCCGCGTGCTCGGCAATCAGCCCGTAGAGCAAGACGTCGTCGGTGGCGAATGCGTCGGCATGGCCGTCGGCCACTTGCGCGAAGCCTTGCGCGTGGTCTGGCACGATCTGCAACTGAATGCCGAGCCGGAACTTGCTGTCCAGATCGCGCAGCGCCTTCTCGTTCGTGGTGCCGGCGGTCAACGTGACCTTCTTGCCCGCGAGATCGCGAAACGAGCCGATAGGCGAGCCGCTCTTGACCATCACCTTCGTGCCCGCGACGAAGATGATCGGCGAAAACGCCACGCGTTTCTGGCGTTCGATATTGCTGGTCGTCGAGCCGCATTCGAGATCGACACGGCCGCTCGTCACGGCGTCGATACGATTATCAGGCGTAACCGGCACCCACAGGATGGTCGGCGTCAGGTTGATTGCATCGCCGATGGCCGTCACCAGCGACTTGCATAACTCGATGGAATAACCGATAGGTTCATGGCGCGCGTTCAGATACGAAAACGGCACCGATGCCTCGCGATAACCAATCGCGACGACACCGCTCTTTCGCACCTTCGCGAGCGTTCCCGTGAGCGCGACGGGCGCGAAGCTATCGGGAATAGCGCGTGACGTTTGCGGATCGTCCTGCGCTCGCGCTCCGGCACAGGCGATCAACGTCCCCGCAAGCGCGAGCATCGAGCAGAATCGCTGCATCTTCATGGCGCGGCTCCGCTTAACCTTCTGCCGGATGGGCGATGGTCGCTTCGAGCTCGGTTTCGATGCGCGCCGCGTTGGCGTCGGCTTCCGCTTCCGTCATCAGTTCGCCCTCCCACTTGGCGACCACCGCGCTCGCAATCGAATTGCCCACCGCGTTCGTGGCGGAACGGCCCATGTCGAGGAACGTGTCCACGCCGAGAATCAACAACAAACCCGCTTCGGGAATGCCGAACTGGTTGAGCGTCGCCGCGATCACGACGAGCGACGCGCGCGGCACGCCGGCCATTCCCTTGGATGTCAGCATGAGCACCAGCAACATGGTCAGTTGCGTGCCGATGGAAAGCGGAATGTTGTAGGCCTGCGCGATAAACAACGTCGCGAAGGTGCAGTACATCATCGAGCCGTCGAGGTTGAACGAATAGCCCATCGGCATCACGAACGCGGAGATCTTGCGCTTCACGCCGAAGCGGTCGAGCGCATCGAGAATCTTCGGATACGCGGCTTCCGAACTCGCGGTCGCGAACGAGAGCATGAACGCTTCTCTTATCAGTCCCAGCAGCTTGAGCACGCGTGGTCCGAGAAACAGGAAACCCGCGAGCGCCAGCAACGCCCACAATATGAACAGGCTCAAGTAGAAGTCGCCCATGAAGACCGCGAACTTGAGCAGAATGGTCAGGCCATTGACGGCGACAGTGGACGCCATTGCGGCCAGCACGGCGAGCGGTGCGAGCTTCATCACGTAGCCGGTGATCTTCAGCATGACGTGCGAGAGCTGGTCGATGGCGGCGACGAGAATCTTGCCCTTGTCGCCCAGCGCGGCGAGCGCCACACCGAAGAACATGGAGAACACGACGATCTGCAGCACTTCGTTATTGGTCATCGCTTCGGCGAACGACCTCGGCACCATGTGACTCACGAAGTCCTTGAGCGTGAACTTGGAAGTCGCCAGATTCGCCGACGCGCCGATATCCGGCAAAGGCAGCCCGAGATTCTCGCCCGGCCTGAGCAGGTTCGACATCATGAGACCGAGCAGCAACGACACGAGCGACGCGGTGACGAACCAGCCGAGCGCCTTGGCAAACACGCGCCCGACCGAGGCTGCATCGCCCATATGCGCAATACCCACGACGAGCGTGGAGAACACGAGCGGACCGATCACCATTTTGATCAGTCGCAGAAACACGTCCGATATGAGCGAGATGTAGCCCGCGATTTCAGTAGCAGTCTTCTTGTCCGGAAAGCTCGAGTAGATCATGTAGCCGATCCCGATGCCCAACAGCATGGCGACCAGGATCCAGATGGCCGCATTATTTTTTCGGTTCATCTCGAAGCCTCCATTCACTGCCTTGATGGTTTGCGGGATGCAAAGCTCGAAACCGGATGCTGCCGCTTAGTGTGCCTTAACAAAAAGGGAATTGCATTGGCGTAATCCGCCATGCAAGGTGTCTGAATTGCCGGAATCGAAATGCGCGGCGATGACATCGATGCATCGCATATATATCCGCTACGCGTGCCGCAATGCAGCGACAGGATCGAGTCTCGCGCCTGCCGAACGGCGCCGCGACGCTGGTGCGCTGCGCAACGGCACGTTTGGCGCGTTGCCTAACGCGCGTCCTCGTCGAGCACCAAGAGATTCTCGTGCGAAAAGCCGAGCGCGACCGGCTGGCCGCGTTCGGGCAGCAACCGGTTCGGGTCGTTGAAGACATCGAGCGAGACTACCGCGTTTTTCACGCGCGCGCGGATACGCACCACCGCGCCGAGGAAGCTGATTTCCTCGACGGTTGCCGCCAGCGAATTGCGGCCGCTCGCGGGCGGTTCCAGCACGATCGCTTCGGGACGCAAGGCGAGAAGCCGCTCCCGGCCGGCATCGTCCGATGGCAACTGGCGCGACGTCACGAGTTCCTGACCGTCCACGGCCATGCGTCCGGTCGCGGGATCGATCACGCGGCCCGCAAGAATGTTGAGCGTGCCGACGAAGGAGGCGACAAAGCGCGTGCGCGGAAAGTTATAGATGTTGAGCGGCGGCCCGACCTGTTCGACGCGTCCCTCGTTCATCACGACGATGCGATCCGAAATGGATAGCGCCTCTTCCTGATCGTGCGTGACGAAGATCGACGTGATCCCAAGTTCGCGCTGTAACGCGCGAATGTCTTCGCGCAACGAGACGCGGATCTTCGCATCGAGCGCGGACAGCGGTTCATCGAGCAGCAACACTTGCGGCTTGCTCGCAAGCGCGCGCGCCAGCGCCACGCGCTGTTGCTGGCCACCCGACAGTTGCCACGGATAACGCTCGGCAAGATGCGGCAGCTTGATCAGTTCGAGCATTTGCGCCACGCGCTCGTCCATCTCCTTCTGCGGACGCTTCGCCACTCGCAGCGCGAAGCCTATGTTCTGCGCCACCGTCATGTTCGGAAAGAGCGCATACGATTGAAACACCATGCCGACGGCTCGTTCGCGCGTACGCAGATGCGTGACGTCGCGGCCATCGAGACGAATGGTGCCGCGCGTGGGCGTCTCGAAGCCCGCGATCATGCGCAGCACGGTCGTCTTGCCGCATCCAGAAGGACCGAGGAACGTGATGAACTCGCCGCGCTCGATCTTCATGTCGAACTGATGCAGCGCGATGTTCGGCCCGAACGCCTTGTGAAGATTGTCGATTTCGAGAAATGCCATGCGTCGCGTACCTCAGGCTCAAGTTTTCTGGCCGGCCAGCGCGCGCGCCGAACCGAATACCTGGATCAGTCCCATCGAGGCCCAGGTGACGACGAACGCGATGATCGCGAGCGCCGACGGCTCGTAGGCACGGTTCGCACCGATCAACTGCAGATACGGGCCGAACGCCGGACGATCCAGCAGACTCGCGAGCGTGAACTCGCCGATGACGACCGCAAAGGTAAGGAACGCGCCCGACAGAATGCCCGAGCGCACATTCGGGAAGATCACTTTGAAAAGTATGGTCGCGCGGCCCGCGCCCAGACATTCGGCGGCTTCGGTGAGCGAGCGGATATCGACGGCGCGCATGCCGGCATCGACCGCGCGATACATATACGGCAGCGACAGCGTGACATAGCCGAAAACGAGCAAAAGGTCGGTCGCGCGTTCGTTGCCGGTGAGCGGCAGGATCGAACTGCTGTTGTAGATGCGCAGATAGCCGAACACGATGACGATGGCCGGAATCACGAGCGGCAGCAACGTGATGAACTCGACCACGGGCCGCAGCTTCGGCAAGCGCAGCTGCACCCAGTAAGCGGTCGGCACCACGAGCAGCACGCCGATCACGATGGTGAGAAAGCCCATCAGCACCGAATAGCCGAACGACGCCTGAAAATGCGGATCGCCGAGTACGACGCGATACGCGTCGAAGCTGTATTCGCCACGACGCATGCGCAGACTGAACTCGAATGTGGCGATCAGCGGAATCAAAAAATATAGCGAGCCGACGATCATCGCGATGGCGGCGCCCGCGCGCGACTGCGATTTCATCGGCGTCCCCTTTCGGCGCGCGCACGCAACCAGATATAGCCGCCGTTCGAAAGCCCCGTCACCACGATCATGCCGAGCGCGAGCGCGTAACCCAGGTTCTGGTTATGCAGCACGTCGCCGCGAATCTGCGCGTACAGCAGAATGGTCACGATATTGAGCGAGCTGCCGGTCAACGCATAAGCCGTGGCGACCGCGCCGAACGCGTTGGCGAACAAGAGCAGCGCCGCGCCCAGCAAGCTCGGCCACAGCACCGGCAAGCCGACATAACGCCAGTACTGCGCCGATGTCCCGCCGAGGCAATCGCAGGCTTCGCGCCATTCGCGCTTCAGACCGTCGAGCGCGGGCGTGATGATGAGCACCATCAACGGAATCTGGAAATACAGGTATGTGATGGTCAGTCCGGCGAAGCTCAGAATGCTGAAGCCGGTGGAATAGAGATTGAAGCCGAGGTACTTGCGCGCCAGCACAGTGACGAGACCCACGCGCCCCAATGTGCAAATGAAAGCGAACGCGAGCGGCACGCCCGCGAAGTTCGACGCCACGCCGGAGAAGGTCATGAGCGTCGGGCGAATCCATGCGGGTAACTGGCCTTTCACCGCCGCCCACGCGAGCAGCGAGCCGAGTATCGCGCCGCCCGCGGCCGACGCCGCGCTGACTTTCATGCTGATCCAGTAGGCATCGAGCACGCCCGGCTGGAACAACTCGCGGAAATTGACGAGCGTGAAGTGTCCCTGCGGGTCCTGGAACGCGCCCACCATCAAGAAGCCCGTGGGCAGCAGAAGGAATAGCAGCGCGAACACGAAGAACGGCAGCACGCCGATATACGTGAGCCAACTCGCGCCGCCGCTTGCGCGCGCGGCACCGGCCGGCGGCACGGGCGCGGCCGGCGCCAGCAGATCCGGCCCGGCGCCTTGCGGAGGAGAGACGCTCATTGCAGGATCTCGTGCGTCACGCTTACTTCACGTTCGCGCCGACGATCTGATCCCAGCCCTTGGTGACGACGTCCTTGGTGGCGTCCTGTTGCGGCAGCGTCGGGAACACGACGCCTTTATACGCCGATGCGGGCGGCAGCTTGTCGAGCAGCGCCTGCGGCACCTTCTTCTGCGCCACGAGTTCGTTGTAGCGCATTGGATGGCAATAGCCCGCGAGCCAGCCGAGTTGGCCTTCGTCGGAATAGAGGTATTCCATCCACAGCTTCGCGGCGTTCGGATGCGGCGCAAACGCGCTGATCGCCTGAACATAAACGCCCGCCACGACACCCGTCTTCGGCACGATCACCTGCACCTTCGGGTTGCCCTTGAGCGTGTCGCGGTCGGCGAGCGCGTTGTAGTCCCAGCGCACGATGATCGGCGTCGTGCCTTGCGCCAGCGACGCCGCCTTGCCGATCACCGGCACGAAGTTGCCGCTCTTGTTCAAATCGGCGAAAAATTTGAGTCCTGCCTGATCCGCCTTGCTTGCGTCGCCCTTGGTCTGCGACAAGCCCGCCGCATAGACGCCCTGAATGGCCTGATTCGCCGAGCGTGGATCGCCCGCGAGCGAAACCGCGTTGCGATAGTCGGCCTTCTGCAAGTCGCTCCAGTCGGCCGGCGGCTTGTCGATCATGTCGGTGTTGACTTCGAATGAAAGCACGCCGTAATAATCGCCGTACCAGTAGCCTTCGGCGTCCTTGGATTCGGCGGGAATCGCGCTCCACGTCGACACCTTGTACGGCTGCAACAGGCCTTCTTTCTTCGCCGTCGGGCCGAACGAAAGACCGACGTCGATCACGTCCGGTGCCTGCGGTCCCTTGTTGCCTTTGTTGGCCTTGATCGCTTCGATCTCGTCGCCCGAGCCTGCGTCGGGGTTGAGTTCGTTGACGTGAATGCCGTACTTCTTCTGGAACCCGGCGATGACCGCGCCGTAACCGCACCAGTCATGCGGCAGTGCGATGGTGGTCAACTGCCCTTCCTGCTTCGCGGCTGCGATGAGCGCATCCGTTGGCGCCGCCACAGCCTGACCGATGCTGCCCGCGGCCAATCCAGCCGTGGCGCAGATGCACAAAACACGGCCTGTCCCGATACGCTTCATCGTCATTCTTGTCCTATACCGGAAGGTATTGCGTTGATGAGTTCCGCCGATTGCCGATGCAGGCTAAAGTCAATCAGCGCGTTTGGCAAGCCGCCAAAAAAGCCGGCTCCATGCGCGGCATCGGCGGCACCCTTCAGTTCCTCGAAGGCTCGCTGGGCGGCGCGCGGCCCGTGCCGAACGTCGCGACCACGATCGGGCTCAGCGCCGCAGGGATCGCGCTGAAGTGCATCGTCGAAGCAATGCCGAGATGTTCGACGACCGCGCCGCCACCGAGCGAACCGAGCGCGATCGCGCTCGCGCCGCTGCGTGCCGGCTTGGCGCCGAGGGCGTGCCCATTAGCGCGGTGTCTCCCACGCGACGGCATCCGAGTCCGAAGGTGCGGCTCTTTATCGGCCGACTCGTCGATGCATGGCAGCCCAAACCGCCGAGGGAACGCGAGCTGCGTTGAAGCACGATCCCGCAATGTGGACCACGCGCGAACGCGCTTCGAATGCGCTTTATTGAATCGCGCACGCCTGAGCGATACTGACACTGTCGGAACGCATGAGACGCGACGCTGTTGCTGACGAGCCGTGACAACCCACCGAGGATTCGCACGATGGCCAAGATCTCCGCAGGCGTAGGTCCGAAGTTTCCGCAAGTGGTCGTGCTGTTCGGCGCCACGGGCGATCTCGCACGACGCAAGCTGTTGCCTGGCCTCTTCCATCTGTCGAATGCGGGGTTCATCCCCGGCTGCAAGATCATTGCCGTCGCGCTCGACGACATTCACGTGGACGACTTCCGCGTCACGGCGAAAGGCGCGCTCGACGAGTTTTCGAGTCGTAAGGTGACGGCGCAAGAGTGGGACACGTTCGCCGCCAATCTCGATTACGTGCCCCTGACAGCCGGCGCCGCAACGTTGAAGGCGGCGGTCCTGAACGCCGAGAAAAGCTTCGGCGGCGAATGCCGGCGCCTGCATTATCTGAGCGTTCCGCCCAACGCCGCGCTTTCGGCGGTCGGCATGCTTCATGAAGCGGGACTCGTGGAACGCTCGCGCATCATCATGGAAAAGCCTTTCGGCACCGATCTGGCAAGTTCCGTGTCGCTCAACGCGCACTTGCACGAGGTCTTCGAAGAGGCGCAGATTTTTCGCATCGATCACTTTCTCGGCAAGGAACCGGCGCAGAACATCCTCGCATTCCGCTTCGCCAACGGCTTGTTCGAACCGATATGGAATCGCAATTTCATCGATCACGTGCAGATCGACGTGCCGGAAACGCTCGGCCTCGGCAAGCGCGCGGGCTTCTACGAGCAGACGGGCGCGTTTCGCGACATGGTCGTCACGCACCTGTTCCAGATTCTCGCGTTCATGGCAATGGAGCCGCCCACATCGCTGGAACCTTCGCCTATCAGCGAGGAAAAGAACAAGGTTTTTCGCAGCATGTTGCCGATTCAACCTAACGATGTCGTGCGCGGTCAGTACACGGGTTATCGGACCGAGGAAGGCGTGAGCGCCGAGTCGGAAACAGAGACCTTCATTGCGCTGAAATGCTCGATCGACAACTGGCGCTGGGCGGGTGTGCCCTTCTATCTGCGCACCGGCAAGCGGCTCGCGGAAGGCCAGCGAATCATTTCCATTGCGTTTCGCGAGCCGCCGAAGAGCATGTTTCCGGCCGGTTCGGGCGTGGGTTCGCAGGGACCGGACCATCTGACCTTCGATCTCGCCGATGCCTCGAAGATGTCGCTCTCGTTCTACGGCAAGCGGCCCGGCCCCGGCATGCGTCTCGACAAACTGAGCCTGCAGTTCGCCATGCGCGACACGGGCTTGATCGGCGAAGTGCTGGAAGCCTACGAGCGCCTGATTCTCGACGCCATGCGCGGGGATCGCACGCTGTTCACGACTGCGGAAGGCATCGAGCGGCTGTGGGAAGTATCCACGGCGCTGCTCGAATCGCCGCCGCCCGTGCGGTTTTACGCGCCGGGTTCGTGGGGGCCGAATGCGATTCATCAGCTCGTCGCGCCGCGTGCCTGGCGGCTGCCGTTCGAGCGTGCGTGGCGCGATCCGAACGCGCTCGGAAGCTGATCCTCAGGCGCGTCCGTTGGCTGCCTGAACCGTGTCGGCTTTCGATCTGAACCGGTCGCGATAATCCACCGGATTGATACTGAGCCGCCGAAAGAAGGTTCTGCGAAAGCCGTCGGTATCCTCGAAGCCGCAGCGGCGCGCGATTTCCCTCATCGGCAATTCCGTGGCTTCGAGATAGTGCCGCGCCGCGTCGATGCGCGCATTGGCGAGGAAGGTCATCGGCGTCGTGCCGCAGTCCTTGGCGAAGATGCGCGAGAGATTGCGCGCGCTCATATGCGCGCGGTCCGCAAGCGACGCCACCGTATGCGCGACATGCAGGTTGTCGAGCATGAACTCCTGCAGCGCCATGGTCTGCGAGCCGGGCGCGGCCTGCGTTTCAAGGAGCGGGCTGAACTGCGACTGACCGCCCGCGCGCCGCAGATAAACGACCAGATACTTGGCGACATCCAGCGCCATCTGACGGCCGAAGTCGTCTTCGATCATTGCGAGCGACAAGTCGATACCCGCCGTGACGCCCGCCGTCGTGAAGATGTTGCCGTCACGAACGAAGATGTGGTCCGGCTCGATCCGCGCGCGCGGAAACGTCGCGGCGAGCCGCGGCACGTCCATCCAGTGCGTGGTCACGACTTTGTTGTCGAGCAGTCCCGCCGAACCGAGCGCGAAGAGACCATTGCAGATCGCCGATACGCGGCGGCACTGCTTGTGCTGCGCGCGCAGCCATTCGCTGAGCGCGGGATCGTCGAAGGCGTCGAAGATACCGAGCCCGCCCGGAACGATGATGGTGTCGAACTCCGGGCAGCGGTCGAAGATGGTGCGGTCCGGTACGGTCGTGAGGCCGCTCGACGACTGCACGCTGCCGCGCGTGGTGCCGACCGTCATCATTTCGTACTCGCATTCGCCCTTGCTCAACACGCGGACTTCGGCAAAGGCGTCCTTCGGCCCGGCGATATCGAGCAACTGGAACCCGGGAAAGACGAGCATGCCGACCTTGATGCGTTTCATCGGAGTTTTGGTGTCCGTCTGAAAGCGGGCGGCGGCGGAACACCGTCGCCCTGAACGATTAGTCTAACCGCCCAAAAACACGCGGTCGCGCATGTCATCGATTGCGCACCGCCGGCGCGAAAGCCGGTGCCGTGCGAGGCTGGCGAGCGCCGGCGAGTTCGCTACGCTCGGCGAGCACACCGAACAGCGCGCCAATGGTCGTCCAGACGATCGCCTGCATGCCGACGGACGCCATCCTGAACTTCCACAGCAGCGTGGCGGGAAAGCCGGCCGGCACTTCGTCGATCCCGGGCAGCACGACGATCATCACGGCAAGCATGACGCCGAACGCGAGAATACCGACGAGCGTTCCGTTCCACTGCCCGAACTTCCTCGCCGCGACACTGCGCACGTTGAGCGACAACAGCATGATCGCAAGCGAGATGGCGATGGTCAGAAAGAACAGCGCCGTGCGATAACCGATGGTTTCCGGGTCCCCGACCGATGGCGGATTCGCCGGATAGACGAGGCTCGGCACCACGACGAGCGATACGAACGCCGCAAGCGCCATCCACGCGGCAAGCGGCCGTGCGCCGAGCTTGCCCACCCTGCCCCACGCATATGCGAAGGCAAGCGCGAAGAGCCCGCCGAAAGCCGCACCATAGGCCACGACACCCGTCAGCAAGCCCATGCCCGCCTGCGTCTCGCGACTGACGAGTTCGGGCTCAAGCGCATCGCCGTGAGCGGCGTGCGCGTGCTCTTCAATTGCAATCGCGCGTTCGACTTGCGGTTCGCCCACCACTCTCGCGAAACCGAACGCAAGCAGTCCCGCGACCACGCCCGCGAGCATGCCGCGCATCAACAGTTTGCCGACCATGATCGTCTCCGCGTCAATGACAGGGAAAGCCGAGCAGATGGCGTCCATCGTGCACGAACTCGTGAACGTACATGCCGGACACGATCGAGGTCGCGCCCTCTTCCGCGCCGACGAAATACAGCGCGAGCAACATCAAGAGACCGCCGAACACGATCCAGGGTAGTAGCTCGCGCAACGGGATTGGCGTGACCGGTTCGGTAGGAAAAGCAATAGCGTCGTTCATTGAAGACCTCGTTTGAATCGATGATGATGATTGGATGGATGCGCAAGACTCAGGCGTCAACGTTGACGCGCCGCGCCGTCACGACCTTCAGGAGTTCATCGCGCGACAACACGCCGCTCGTTTCGACCACGTTCAAAAGCGCTTCGAGAAAGCGTTCGTAGTAGTCCCAGCGCGGCTGGTCGATGCAACCGATAGCTTCCCACTGTGCAATCGATGCAATCAAGCTCTGCCGGAAGTCCTCCCACTCGAAGCAGCCCGCTTTCGATAACGACAGCGCAAGCCCGAACACATCGCGCTCCCAGCGGTTGGTGAAGAACAGCTTGCCGTCGAGACGCGGCGGCGAATCGGGCGCGCCGAGCATCGACGTCGCCGCGTATTCCTCGAATCGAGTGAACATGACGGGCCTCAGGTCGTGGGCGCTTCGATGAGGGCGACACCCATCATCGATTCCGGCGTCACGAGCGCGGCGAGTTCCGCTTCGCTCATGTGCTCCGTGTTGGCGGGACGCTCGGGCACGACGAACCAGCGGATTTGCGCGCTGCTGTCCCACACTTTCACTTCCTTGTCTGCAAGCACGTTCACGCCGAATTCCGCCAGCACGGCACGGGGCTCGCGCACGCCGCGTGCACGAAACACGGGGTCCTTGTACCAGTACGGCGGCAAGCCGAGAACCGGCCACGGATAGCACGAACACAACGTGCAGATGATGAGGTTATGCACGTTCTCGTCGTTGGCGACGGCGGCCATGTGCTCGCCTTCCGCACCCGTCATGCCGAGCGGCAGTGCAAGCTCCGCGATGGCCTTCGGTGTGTCGTCGACGAGGCGCTTCTTGTACTCCGGATCGGTCCATGCGCGCGCCACGATCTTCGCGCCATTGAACGGCCCGGCCATGGTTTCGAAGTGCTTGAGCACGGCATCGACGGAATCGCTCGCGATCACGCCCTTCTCGATCAACAATGCTTCCAGCGCGCGCACCTTTGCCGCGCTCGACGCTTCGCGGTCGTCGGGAAATTCAAAAAGTTGGCTCATGCTGCGGTGGCTCCGGATCAGTTGGCCGCTTGTACGTAGGCTTCGTACAAGTCGGCATAAAGGGTGGTGTTCGCTTCGCTCTTGTCGGCGCCCCAGATGTCGGCGGTATCGAACGCAATGCGATACACGGGCATGGGCGCGCCTATACCGTCCGGTCCCGTCGATACGAAATACGAGAACGCGCCCGGATACACGAGATCGACGACGCCGGTCTTGTTGCGCAGATAGCCGGGCAGACGCGTGTGATCGACCGCTTCGGGGTCGGCTATGCGTACCGCGTCGCCCTTCGCAAAACGCGCGGCGCTTTCGAGCGCGTGATAACCGGAGTCGCCGTTCGTCAGATACGCGTCGATCTGCGCGGTGAGCGCGGCGTCGGGTTTCCCAGGCAGCGCGGCATCGGGGTTCGCGCGGTAGTGCGCGGTCTTTTGCGCGAGTTCGTCGGCCGAGATGTAGCCTTGATCGACGAAGAACTGCGAGATGCCGCCGAGCCACTTCTCGTAGTACCGATACTTGAAATACTCGAACGGCTGCATGTCTTCCGCGCCCGTGCGCAGCGAGGCCCACGTCCAGTCGTTCTTGAATGTCGTCGACAGCGTGTCGACAGGATAGCGATGCAGCGCGTTGGAGAGATGCGCGCTTTCCGCCATCATCACGGTATGAATACCGAAGATGCGCGTCTCCCACGGTTCCACGAACACGCGCCGTTCGGTGCTGACGGGGCCGAGATTTTCGATGCCGCCAAGATGATGCTGTAGTTTCACAATGTGCTCCGTGCGTAAAGAAACGAGTTCAGCTCAGCCGATGCTCGCGTTTGAACAACAGCGCTTCGCCGACCACTTCCGACACGAAGCCGAAGACCGCGCCCGTCACGAGCGCCGCTGCGGCCACGAGTGCAGGATTGCCGATGCCAGCGGTCGTGATCGCCTTGCCTGTTGCCACCGTCGTGCCGACCGTCGATGCAAAGCCCCACACGATGGCCGGCAAGACATCGAGTAATCTGATCTTTGCTGCCTGCACCATCGCCGCGCTGCCGATGCCGACGAACACCGCCGCCGCAAACGCGCCACCGCTCGTCGTCGCAATGCAGAGCAACGTGAGCGATGCGATGACCAGCCCCGTGAGATTGGACGCAACGCTCTTCACGAAGCCCGCGCGACCGCCGCCAAGCACGAAGAACGACGCCCATGCAATGAACGTCACCCAGACGGGTACGGGAAATACGGTCCCGGTGAGCCATGTATCCGCGACGGCCAGTACGCCAATGCTCAATGTGTATGCTTCGGGCTTTTTCATGCGCGTGCTCCTCGATAAGAAATGAATGAATGGGTCAATGCATGCAGGAAAGAAGTCCATCGCGCATGTGCCGTGAGTCGATGTTTCTGCCGATCATCACGAAGCGGTTCTCACGCGCTTCGTCGCGCTTCCATGCGCGGCCGAAGCTCGCATCGAGCAGCATGTGGACGCTATGGAAATGCAGACGCCTTGCTTCCTCGTGCACGTTGAGCACGCCTTTCATGCGCAGCAGTTGTTGCCCCTGCGTCTGCACAAGCTGGTTGATCCACTGATTGAAGCGGCTTGCGTCAATGGCGCCTGGAACGACGATCGCGCAAGAAGCGATGCTGTCGTCGTGTTCGTGATCGTGGCCTTCTTCATCGAGCAAGCCGGGTTCGACGGCGAGCAGGTTATCGAGCGAGAAACTCCGCACGCCGAGCAACGCATCGACGTCGACGGCTGAATGGTTCGCGAAGTCGATCTGCGCGGTGGGATTGATTTGCCGGAGTTCTTCGACGAGCGCGGCCACTTTCGCGGGCACGGCCACATCCGTCTTGTTGATGATGATGCGGTCCGCAAACACGATTTGTTCGCGCGCGATGTCATCGTGAAGCTGGGCGGATGCGTGCATTGCATCGACAACGGCTACGACGGCTTCGAGTTCGAGACGTTCGCGCACGTCGGGGTCTGCGAGAAAGGTCTGTAGCACGGGCGCGGGATCGGCGAGCCCGGACGTTTCGATAATCAGCCGTTCGAGCCGGTCGCCGAAGCGCGCGAGCAGATCGCGCACGCTTGCGACGAGATCCGTGCGGACCGTGCAGCACACGCAACCGTTATTGATCTCGATGACGGCTTCTTCGTCGGCGACGATCAACTGACCGTCTATGCCGACTTCGCCGAACTCGTTGACCACGATGCCGATCTGCATCGGCCGCGTTGCATCGAGAATGTGATTGACGAGCGTGGTCTTGCCCGCGCCAAGAAAGCCGGTGACGACGGTAGTGGGAATTCTGCGGATTTGCATGGCGGAGTCATCCTTGGCGCGTGCTTCGCAGCGATGCGCAGTTTGTGAACGGATGACTCTTTAGCGACTTCCACGCCGTGTTTGGCGAGGTGGCTGTGTGCTGTCGATTGTTGGCGGGGTTGGGAAGGGTTTGTGGCCGTTTCGGTTGCTAGCGGCTGAGACGGACACAAGTGGCCGTTTGGTGGCGTGCTCGAGTTAGCGCCGCGTTGCGCGATGGCGGCGCATGGTGGAGCGGGAATGGTGCGGGACGTGCTGCTTGGGTGTGCACTTGAAGCGGCCAAACGCTTTGACTAAGAGGGATTCGACGACACCAACGGCGCAGCGCCGACCGCAGGGTCAGGTGTCATCACATGTGCTGCGCGCAAGCGAGCGCCAATAGCGTTTCCCGTTTCCGCTGCACTTTTGTCGATGCCACCAAGAAGAAAGTCCATGTGCTCCGAGACACTGGCGCTGATCTTTTGCTGATAGAACGTGTTCATCTCGACACGCGTATTGAAGCGCGAAGGGTCCTGCTCGGTGGGAACCAGCGACGCTTTCACGTCAGAAAGCGTGACTTGCCATACGGCCTCGGTGTCGCCGCGCGAGCGCGACGTGACGCGTACGGCTTTGACCTGCATCAACTGCGTCGCATGCGACGACATGATGATCTTCGGCAGAGCGCGTGAATCGGCTTCGGAGTCCAGGCGCAGCAGCGTCACAGGAATCGAACCGGCCGTTTCTCTTAACGTGTCGCCGAGCGTGTGCGCAAAATGTCTACCGGCCCCTGCGTTCCATGAATCGCCGAACAGCGAACTGTCCACCACGATCAGCAAGCTGCGTACTTTTGTGGGCTGCTGTCGCGCATTCACGGTCGAAAGCACTTCGGGGCCGCTTGCGCAGCCCGACAGTATCGATGCGGCGCAAAGCAGCGTGGCGAGTCCGGCTCTTCTCATCATGGAAGTTCCAGTTGTAGTTTTAGATGTTTACCGTGCAGGCGTTGGCGATGTTTACGGCTTGAACGATGCGAACTTGAGGTTGTGCCGCCTTTTATATGACGGACAACCTCTGTACGCGCTCGCGCTCTCAGAACGTCTGCCAGTCCCCTTCCGCGCTCGCAGTCGCTGCATGCGTCGGCGCAGGTTTTGCCGCTGTCTTCGCTGAGGCGCGAGGCTTGGTCGGCGCTGGAGCGCGAGGTTTGAGAGCGACGCGAGACGCGCTCGTTGGCTTCGCCGCCGTGGATACCGGAACCGCGCGCGCAGCCGCTGCATCCACCTTGAATACAGCGACGAGATCACGCAACGAAGCCGACTGCGACGCCATGGACTGCGCGGCCGCCGATGCTTCCTCGACGAGCGCCGCGTTCTGCTGCGTCATTTCATCCATCTGCATGACTGCGGTGTTGACCTGTTCGATGCCATGATGCTGCTCGCCCGATGCCGAGCTGATCTCGCCCATCAGATCGGCCACGCGCTTCACGGCCTGCACGATCTCCGTCATCGTGCGGCCCGCGTTGTCCACGAGCGCCGAACCATTGTTCACGCGTTCCACGGACTCGGTGATCAGATCCTTGATCTCCTTTGCGGCCGTCGCGCTGCGCTGTGCAAGCGTGCGCACTTCGCCCGCCACCACCGCGAAACCGCGACCTTGTTCGCCTGCGCGCGCGGCTTCCACGGCCGCATTCAATGCGAGGATGTTGGTCTGGAACGCGATACCTTCGATGACCGAGATGATCTGCGCGACTTGCTCCGAGCTGCCGGCCCGGTTACGAACCGTGTGGCTGCAGTCCGTCCGTCTGCGGTTATTCGCCGGCTTGCACCGCTGAATCGAACGTCCGCAGGCGCGCATGAGTCTTCACGACCCTCAACCGCCCTTCTCCCCCACGTACCGACGACGACGGCTTTCAACGCTACAACGGCCATTCGACATTCAGCTATCGAGGCCCGAACGAAGACCGCAGCTATACGAACGTCATTCGAGCAACGATGCGATCCACATCTAAGTTTCCAACTCGAAGTCTGCATAAGACGCCCCGCTCTCCGTTTATCTGCTCGACGAGCGCGAAGCCAGGTAACGTTGTGGCGCCTCTCCCGTGACCTGACGAAACATGACGATGAAAGCACTGGCACTGCGATAGCCAAGCTTCTTCGAAACTTGCGTCACAGGCTGTCCCAGCGTAAGGAGCGTGATTGCCTCCGCGACTCGTATCTGCTGACGCCATGCGCCAAAGGTCAATCCAGTCTCGGCATTCAGATAGCGCGCCAATGTTCGCCCGCTGGTGTGAAACTGCTCGCCCCAGAAATCGAGCGTCAGTTCGCTCGCCGGGTCGTTCATCATGTGCTCGCAGATCTGCAGCAGCCGTGCATCGCGCGGCAATGGCACGCCGGGCTCGGCGAGCGCGGGCGTCTCTCTCAACACCTTCAGCAACAGCGGCGCGCTGAGCGAGGCATGGCTTCCCTCGGCGTATCGCTCGCCCGCGGCGCCCAGCACGATGGCCAGCTCTCTCATCAACGGCGACACTGCAATCACGGCCGGTTGATGCCACGACCACGGAAACACACGCGGTTCGAAATACACACTGCATAGTTGCGTGTCGCCGACCGCGTGCAGTTCGTGATCGACATCGGATGGCAGCCAAACTGCGCGCGACTGCGGCAGCGTCCAGGTGCGCGAGGGCGTGAGCACGCGCACGACGCCGCGCACGGCGAACACCAGTTGTCCGTGCTTGTGTTGATGCCAGGTTATACGCTCGCCATGACGATAGTCGACGAGGGTCGCCATCACGTCTCGCGACAGCGGGACGCGTTCGATCGGATAGCGTTTGAGCAGGAACTCTTTCATGGTCGCGAAAAAGTGGTACGCAAAAAACTATCGATAAAACACCAATAGTTGTCAGAAATTCGATATTCGGTGTCGGCCTGATTTTTCGACGAAACGCTAAACTCGTCGTCACTCAACACTTTGCGCCGACCCATCGGTTGAAATGTTAATGGTTCGCATTCTCGCATTTTTGTTACCGCCCAATGCGCTTTGCGGGCAGCCGCGTGCCTTGGCTGCTTTCAACGAGGGTGTGCGCACGTGTCTCTGATAGCCTCGTCGATCCGCAGCGCGCGCGGGTTGTTGCCTGTCGCGCTGGTCGTCAGTCTCGTCAGCGGCGCGGCGAACGCGGCGCTCGTCGCGCTGATCAATCAGGCGCTGCGCGCAACCGGCGACGAACTACTCACGCTCGGCGTGCGCTTCGCGGCGCTGGGCGTCGTGGTCATTCTCACGCGGGTCGTTTCGCAGATGCTGTTCATGTATCTCGGACAGCACGCCAAGGCGAGGTTGCGCTTGCAGACGATCGGCCGCATCGCGGGCGCGTCGTACCGCGATCTCGAACGATGCGGCGCGTCGCGCGCCATCAACGCGCTCACGCAGGACCTCGACACCATCGTCGTGTTCTTCATCAGTCTGCCGTCGATCGTCATGCAGGGCGCGGTGATCGCGGGTTGTCTCGTCTATCTCGGCATGCTGTCCCTGCCGATTCTGCTGTTCGCGCTCGTCGCGATTGGCGCGGGATCGCTCGGCACGCATCTGATCGGCTCGCGGGCGCTTCTCCATCTGCGCGATTCGCGGCAGCGTGAAGACGGCCTGTTGCAACGCTTTCGCTCGCTCTTCGACGGCGCGAAGGAACTGAAGCTGCATCGCGCGCGTGCCGAAGCGTTCGTCGCGCGTGATCTCGCCCCGCATGTCGAAGCGGTGCGCGCGCAGCGCACGCGCGGCTACATGCTGCACGCGTTGGCCGCGAGCTGGGGCAATCTGCTGCTGTTCGGCTTCGTCGGCCTGACCCTCTTCGTGCTCGCGCGTCTCTTCGATGCCGACGCGCACGTGATGTCCGGTTACGCGCTCGTCTTCCTTTACCTCATCATGCCGGTCGAAGGATTGCTGGCGGCCCTACCCGCCATCGGCAGCGCGCGGATCGCGTTCGAGCGCATCGATCAGCTCGAGCAAGCCCTGCCGCCCGAGCCCGCAAGCGCCTCGCTCGACGCCGATGCGTTCGCGAGCATTACGCTCGAAGGCGTCGAACATCGCTACGTGCGCGAAGCCGAGGACGGTTTTTTCACGCTCGGACCTATCGATCTGACGTTCCGGGCGGGCGAACTCGTCTATCTCGTGGGCGGCAACGGTAGCGGCAAGACCACGCTCGCGAAGGTGCTGGTCGGGCTGTATGCGCCGGAGTCGGGACGCATCGTCATCGACGAAACGGTGGTGGACGACGGCAATCGCGCCGCTTACCGGCAGCTCTTCTCCGTCGTCTTCAGCGATTTCCATTTGTTCGATTCGCTGCTCGGCCTGCCCGCGCACAGCGAGGCCACGGCGCGCGCGCTGCTCGTGGCATTGCAACTAGAGCACAAGGTGCGCATCGACAACGGCCGTTTTTCGACGCTCGATCTGTCGCAAGGCCAGAGGAAGCGTCTTGCCTTGCTGGTGGCGTTTCTGGAAGACCGCCCGTTCTATCTCTTCGACGAATGGGCCGCCGACCAGGACCCCGCGTTCAAGGACATCTTCTATCGCGTGCTGCTGCCGCAACTGAAGGCACGCGCCAAGACGGTGCTCGTCATCACCCACGACGACCGTTATTTCGATCTCGCCGATCGTATCGTCAAGCTCGACAGCGGTCAGGTGAGTTCCACGAAAAAGGCGGCGCTCGCATGAACGGCCACGTCTACCAGACGGCGTACGCGACCGCGACGCCGCCCGCCTTCTCGCTCGAAGGCGTGTCGCGCTCGGCGGGCGGGCGCACGCTCTTGCATCCGCTGGATCTGCATATCGAACCGGGCCGCGTGACGGGGCTTGTCGGGCACAACGGCTCCGGCAAATCCACGCTCGTCAAGCTGCTCGCAGGACAGATTGCGCCGGATACGGGCGTCGTCCGATGCGCGGGCCGGCCGCTCGCCGACTGGAGCACGCGCGAGTTCGCGCGTGAAGTCGCCTGGCTTCCGCAGCAGACGCCATCGACCGATGGCATGACGGTGCGCGAGCTCGTCGCGCTCGGCCGCTATCCGTGGCACGGCGCGCTCGGGCGCTTCACGGCCGGCGACGCCGCGCACGTCGACCGGGCGATGCAAGCCGCCGATGTTCATTGTTACGCCGACCGCACCGTGGACAGCCTGTCGGGCGGCGAGCGCCAGCGCGCGTGGATCGCGATGCTGGTCGCGCAGAACGGGCGCTGCATGCTGCTTGACGAACCGACGTCGGCGCTCGATGTCGGCCATCAGCTGACCGTGCTCGAACTCGTCAGGACGCTGTGCGCCGAGCGCGCGATGACCGCTGTCATCGTCATGCACGACATCAACATGGCGACGCGCTTCTGCGACCGGATCGTCGCGTTGCGCGAGGGGCGTCTGCTGATGCGCGAGGACGCGGCGGTAATCGTCGATCCGGCGCGGCTCGAAGCCATCTACGGCGTGCCGATGTCGGTTACGACCGATGCGTCCACCGGCCGCCGCATGTGTTTTCCGTCATGAAGTCGCCACCGAGACGCACGCTGCTGCAAGGCGCCGCCGCGCTGCTCGCGTTCCCGCGCGCCGCGCGCGTCGCGGCCGGACCGGCGCCGCGACGTATCGTCGTATTGAACTGGGAGCTGACCGAGACGCTGCTCGCGCTCGGGCGCGCGCCGGTCGGCATTCCGCTGCCCGCGTGGTATGCGAACACGATCGCGGTGCCGCCGCTGCCGTCCGATGTCGCGGATATCGGCCTTCTCTATCAACCCAATTTCGATGCGCTGCTCGCGCTCGCGCCGGACCTGCTGATCGTCACGCCCGCGCATGCGGGACTGCTCGCGCCGCTGCGGCGTATCGCCCCGACGCTCACGCTCGGCGCGTATATGACCGACGGGCATCCCTACGCGAGCCTGTGCGCCGAAACGCGCGTGATGGCCGATGCCTTCGACGCCCGCGCCCGGGCCGACGCGCTGTTCGCTTCAACCGAGCGCGTCATGAGCGACATCGCGGCGCGCGTGCCGCGCGGCCGGCCGGTGATCGTCGCGGACGTGATCGACGAGCGGCATCTGCGCGTGTACGGCGGAGGCAGTCTCTTCAACGACGTGCTCGCGAAGATCGGGCTGTCGAACGCCGCGACTGCGCGCGTGCGCTGGACGACGAACGCGATGGGTTCCACCGTCGTGCCGTTGCCCCGTCTCCTCGAAGCCGCCGGCGCCGATATCGCGTTGACTCGGCCGCTCGCGCCCGACATCCGCGCGGCGCTGACGGCGAGCCCGCTCTGGCGCGCGCTGCCAGCGGTCCGCGAGAAGCGCGTGGCCGTGTTGCCGGTGATCGCCCCGTACGGCGGCCTGATTTCGATGCAACGCTTCGCGACCGCGATGGCGAATGCACGCGCCATCATCGATAACGGCGGAGGTGGGCTTGCGTAGCAGCCGCGTCGCACTCACTCGCCCTTCGGCGCCGCCACGCGACTGGCGGCTTGCACTTTTCGCCGGCCTGATGCTGCCCGCCGCGTGCCTCGCCGCGTTGCATTTGCATGGCGCGCTCGACGGCGCATCGTTCTGGAAGGCGCTCGTTTCGCCCGATCTCACCGACATGCGCGACGTGCTGGTGCACGAGAGCGTGCTGCCGCGCATCGCCATGACGCTGCTGTGCGGCACGGCGCTCGGGCTTGCGGGCGTGCTGGTGCAGCAGGTGTTGCGCAATCCGCTTGCCGAACCGATGACGCTCGGCATCTTCCCCGGCGCGTATCTCGGGCTCGCCGTCGTGAGCGTGTGGCTGCCGGGCTGGCTCGCAGCGGGTCGCGAAACCATCGCGCTCGCGGGTGGCGCGCTGGCAATGATCCTCGTGCTCGGCCTGGCATGGTTGCAACGCATGTCGTCGCTTGCCGTGATTCTCGCGGGCATGGTGGTGAATTTGTACTGCGGCGCGATCAGCCTCGCGATCGGCGTAATGCATTTCGATCTGCTGCAAGGCTTGCAAATCTGGGGCGGCGGCGCACTCGATCAGACCGGCTGGCGAAGCGCCGCGCGCGTTGCGGCGAGCGTGGGCGGTTGCGCGCTGGCGTCGGCGCTGCTGCATCGACCGCTGCAACTCTTCGATGCCGGCGATGCCACCGCTCGCAATCTCGGCGCCGCCGTCGGCTGGATGCGCGGCGCGGCGCTGCTGGTCGCGGTCGTGCTCACGGCGAGCGTGGTGGCGCAGGTCGGCGTGATCGGGTTTGTCGGATTGGCGGCGCCGCTCCTCGCGCGGCTCACGGGCGCGCGCCGCCTGCGCGACCGGCTGGTGTGGGCGCCGCTTTTGGGCGCCGCCCTGCTCTTTCTCACCGACGAACTCGTGCGCATCGTCTCGCAGGGCGAGCTGTTCTCAGCGCATCTGATTCCCACCGGCACGGTCACGTCGATGATCGGCGTGCCGCTCCTGGTCGTCCTGCTGCCGCGCCTTCGCACCACGCCGGACATCCGCGAAACGCGTGACCGCGGCACCGCGCCGCACGCCGTGCGCACGACGCCGCTCGTGTGGGCAGCGCTCTTCGCGATCACGTGCGCGTTGTCGTTCGTCGTCACGCGCGGACCGGACGGTTGGCGGTTCGCGCATCCGGCCGACATCGACGCGCTCCTCTTCTGGCGCGTGCCGCACCTGCTGGCCGCGCTCGCAGCGGGCAGTCTGCTGGGCGCGGCGGGCGCGCTGTTGCAGCGCATGACCGCGAATCCGATGGCAAGCCCAGACCTGCTCGGCGTCGGCTCGGGCGGCATGTTCGGCGTCGTCGCGGTGCTGCTGATCGCGGGCAGCTTCGAACCGGCCGCGCTGTTCGCGGGAAGCGTGGCCGGCGCGTGCACCACGCTTGGCTTGCTGCTCTGGCTCGGGCGGCGCGCGCGGTTCGCGCCAGAGCGGTTGCTGCTCGTCGGATTGTCGATCAGCGCGCTGTTCCAGGCGGTCGTCGGCGCGGTCATGGCGAGCGGCGATCCACGCGCGGGCGTGCTGCTCGATTTGCTGGTCGGGTCGACCTACTACATCGAGCCGGCGATGGCATTGCTCATGGCCGTGCTGGCGATGTCGGTACTCGCCGTGGCGCCGCTGTTCGCGCGCTGGCTGGCGGCGCTCGGCGCCGGTCCGCAGGTGGCGGCGAGCATCGGCGTGCCGGTCGGGCGCGCGCGCTTCGGCCTGTTGCTGCTCGCGGCGGTATCGACGGCGGCGGCGACGGTCGTGGTCGGACCGCTGTCCTTCGTCGGGCTGATCGCGCCGCATATCGCGCGGCTCTCGGGCGGGCGGCGTCCGCTGCCGCAGGTCTACCTCGCAGCGATGCTCGGCGCGCTGCTGATGGTCGTCGCGGACTGGCTGGGACGGCAGATTCCTTATCCGGAGCAACTTCCGGCCGGTCTCGTCGCGACACTGCTCGGCGGTCCGTGGCTCGTCATGCTGATCCTGCTGCGCGGTGCGCGGCAAACATGACGGTTGCATCGAAGTCGATAGAACGGGGCCGCGCGTGCCTCGCACCACACAACCAATGTCCCCATCCGATTCAAGCCCGCATGCAGCGGGACGACGCCGTTTGTCTATTCAACGATGGGATGAGAAAACATGAGAAGAGGGAATGACCCGCGCGGCGCGATGCCCGCGCCGACGACGGGATGGCACGTGCGCGCGCCGCGCATGACGCCGCTTGCGCTCGCGCTTTTGACGATGCTCGGCGCGACATCGCCGCCCACACGCGCGCAAAACCCGGCGGGCAGCGATGTGACGTTGCCCGCCGTCGTGGTGACCGACAGCACCGGCGCCGATGCGACGACCGAAGACAGCGGCTCGTACGCCGCGAAACGCGCGACCATCGCGGGCAAGAGCGCGCAATCGATCAAGGAGACCCCGTATTCGGTTTCCGTCGTCACGCGCCAGCAAATGGACGACCGCAACGACACGACCATCGAAGAAGCCTTGCGCTACGTGACGGGCGTCAGTTCGGTCAGCTACGGCGACGGCACGGCTTATTTCCGCGCGCGGGGCTCACAACTTGGCATCGAATTCGATGGCACGCCCATCGTCAGCGGCCTGCAATATCTCACGCAATTCGACCTCGCGATGTACGACCGCGTGGAAGTGTTGCGCGGACCGGCCGGCGTGATCGACGGCGCAGGCGAGCCCGGCGGCGTCGTCAATCTCGTGCGCAAACGGCCGCAAAATCAATTCCATCTGACGACCGACACACAAGTCGATTCCTTCGGCAGCGTGCGGCAGATGATCGACGTCACCGGACCGCTCAACAAGGACGGCAGCCTGCGCGGGCGTGCGGTGATCGTCGGCGAGGCCGGGCATCAATCGATCGACCGGGCGCGCAGCAAGGAGTTCATGGCCTATGGCGCGATCGACTACGACTTCACGCCGCGTACGACGCTCTCGCTCTCGGGCGGCTACGAAGTCCTGCCGATGTACGGCCTCGACTACGGCGCGAGCGGCGTGCTCAATGCGGATCAGACCGCACTCGTCGGCCGCGTGCCGAGTTCGTATGCACAGAACTTCAGCCCGAGCTGGAACACGTCGTACACGTCGATTCAGGAAGCCAACGCGAACCTCGTGCATCGCTTCGAAAGCGGCTGGAAGTCCTCCACGACGTTGTTCTACCGGCACATGCTGACGCGGGCGTACTACGCGTACTCGGGACCGGGCGCGACCACCGATGGCCTCAGCTTCTACGGCGATCAGAATCAGCGCAACACGTACGACTGGTTCGGCGCGGACAGCAACGTGTCCGGTCCCATCCGGCTCTTCGGGCAGACGCACACGTTGACGGTCGGCGCAAATTATTCGGTGATGTCGTCGACGGCGCTCTCGGGCTTCCAGTCCGTCGATGGCCCGTTCGACGGCGGCACCTTCAGTCTGTTCGATCCCAACGCCGTGCCGCAGGTCGATACGCCCTTCAGCTTCGGCACGAACGAGCGCACCGTCCAGTACGGCATCTACGCGCAGGCGCGCATCAAACTCGCGAATCCGCTGACGCTCGTGCTCGGCGCGCGCGAGGCGTTCGTACAGGATCGCACGCAATCGACACTGCCCGACCTCACGGACTGGGCGACGAACTCGCAGATCAACCATCGTTTTCTGCCGTCGGCGGGACTCGTCTGGGATATCGTGCCGGCGGTCACCGCGTACGCGAATTACGCGCGCTTCCTCGACGCCCAGACGCAGACGACATTCTCCGGCGCGGGCATTCCACCGCGTTCCGGCGAGCAATACGAAGTCGGCGTGAAGAGCAGCGTGCTCGGCGGACGCCTGAATACGAACATGGCGCTGTTCCGTATCAACGACAACAACCGCGCGGTCGACGATCCCGATCATCAGTTCTATTACCTTGCCGCCGGCAAGGCACGCAGTCAGGGCGTCGAACTCGAAGTCACCGGACAGCCGATGCCGGACTGGAACGTCTATGCGGGCTACACGTATTTGAACGAGCACTTCGAGAACGATGCGCCCGGCCTCACCGATGGCACGGACCCCAAGCATCTCTTCAAACTGTGGACGCGGTATCAGTTTACGCAGGGCGTCATGCGCGGGGTATCGGTCGGCGGCGGCATGCTCGCGCAGACACGCATATCGCGCGGCGTCGAACAGGGCGCGTATGCCATCTTCGATGCGCAGGTCGGATATCGCTTCAACAAGCATCTCGAAGCGACACTGCAGTTGAACAATATCTTCGATCGCGGCTATTACATTCGCCCACCCGGCCAGTTCTACAGTGTATTCGGCGACAGGCGTAACGTCATGTTGAGTGTGCGGACCGACTTCTAAATTTACGATGACGCTTGGGCGACTGCCGGGACGGAAGCACTGACCTTCCACCGTCGGGTTGTCCGCAGACAGGCGATGATCGCCATCGGCTGTCTGCTTCTGAGTAACATAGAATCCGCAAGAATTTCGTAAGACGAAGTCGCCGCTAACGACATATGACGGAAGTTGGTAAGTCTCGGTCAAAGATTTCTCAGTGACACCAAGCAACGCAAGTTGGTGCTCAGCAGCCGCCGTCATCCAACCCAGCAACCTAGAGTAGACTGCAACCTCAACATCAAAACCCCGCACCTCGGTCCTCACTGTTGGGAGCACTTCAAATGAAAGTTCTCGTAGTGGACGATTACACCGATACCACCGACATGCTCGCCGAAATCGCGGGGTCCATGGGTCATGCGGTCACTCGCGCCTACACCGGCACCGAGGCGCTGAAAGCGGCCGCAGGCGAAGGCGCGTTCGAACTCATTCTTCTGGATATCGGGCTTCCCGATATCAATGGCCACGCTCTGTGCATGCGACTCCGCGCATCCGAGAAATATGCCTCCCGGCGCATCTTCTCGCTGACCGCACACGACGACATTCACGAACATTTCGATATGTCTTGCTTCGATGGACACTTGTCCAAACCGCTATCCGTCGCCGCCATCGAATCGTTGCTATCGGGAAAAAAAGCCGAAGAGCCGGTTCGCTAATCGAAACTCCGTCGCTTGCACCATCGTGCGCTTCGACGTATCGAACCACGGTGCAGACGATCAAATCAGGGAGGCCGCAGTGCCAGACATCAATGGATTCGCTGACGACCGTTCCGATTACAAACTCGAATCGTTACGCCCACTCGCCGATTATCTGGAACGCGCGCTCGACAAGGCGACAAGCGTCGTCCTTATTCGGCATACCGCCGACGTTTGCACGGTCTATCTCGGCGACCCATCCGGGCCCAAGGAAGAGTTGAAACAAGTAGGCTCGATTCCAAAATCGCTCGCTGATGAAATGCTGGAACTGACCTCGTCAGGTGCAAATCGAATCGAGATCGACGAGCAGTCGTATCGCTTCGTGCGCAGCTTCACGCAGATCGACGACACAGCCGCCATCGTCTTCAAGGCTGACTAATCGCCGCTGCCACTTCAACTGCATCAAGCAACGGAGGCGTCAGTTGAGCAACGCTTTGGATGCAATCCTGGCGCAGACGTGGAGCCATCTGATTTCAGGCGCCAATCCCGGCCGCGAGCGTTCCGCCTACACGTTGATGCAGTTCGCGACCATCGGGCTCGATGGCGCGCCGAAGCTGCGCACGGTCGTAATGCGGCGTGCCATCCAGGACCGCACGCTTGTGAGCTTTCACACGGACGTGAGATCGGAAAAGGTCGCTGAGATCGAACAGGAGCCGAACGTCTCCGCGCTTGTCGGCGACTGGAGTGCCGGCATCCAGATTCGACTCGAAGGGCGCGCGCAACAAGTCATCGACGACGACGAAAGACTCGCCGTGTGGAATGCGAGCCGCCCCGGATCGCTCGCGCTTTATCGTGCGCCGTTGCCTCCGGGAACACTAGTGGACAGTCCGCCCGATGCGCGCCCGAAGCCCGACGACACAACAGCGCACACTCAGACGGATGGCTTCGAACACTTCTGCCTCATCGACGTCATCGTCAGTAAGATCGATTTCCTCGACGTCTCGGGCGAAATGCACCGGCGCGCAAACTTCTGGCTCGAACGCAACGAGTGGCACGGTCATTGGATCGCGCCATGAATGCGACCAACCTCGACTTCATGCGTGTGAAACGAGCGGCAAGCGAATAATGAAGACGCAACCGTGGCCAGGAATGTCCTTCACTTCCACGGTTCCCCTCAAAGTTTCTACGTTGCGCCTCACAATAGTCAGTCCTAAGCCCAGTCCGCTGCGATCCGCATTGAATTGCACGAAAGGATCGAACATCGACTCGCCGTTCTTACAAGGAAGTCCTCCGCACTGATCGTGGATTTCAATAAAGACGTCGTGATTCACATAGATTCTCAACGCGACCGCGCTTTTCTCCTTGGTGAACTTGAACGCATTCTGTAAGAGGTTGATTATCGCCTCATACAACAAGTCGCGATCTCCACGAACCTTGATGAGCGCGTCGACCGGAGTAACGGAAAAACTTTTTCCACGGGCTGTCGCGTCCACTCGCGCCGCTCCCTCGATTTCCAGGATTAATGGAGCGAGACTGAAGATAACGTCGTCGTAACGTACGGTCGCCGGGTCTGCCGAGTCGCGAAGCATTCGGTCAGTCAGCTTGCCGAGTCGCAAAAGACTACGCTCAGCAAGTAATCCGGTGGCTCCTTTCGCGCTCAGATTTCCTCGTTGTAAAGCGGTGAATGCGAGCAGCGTAGTGTGGATCAGATTACGCATCTCGTGCGCGAGCATTCTGTTCTCATCGGTCTGCGTCTGAGCGCCGCTATTCGTGCGCGCGTTGTCTCGCGCGGCCGAATAAGCCATCACGGCATTGGCAACCGCCGTATCGATGCACAGATTGAGTATTCGAAACTCCTGTACCTTGAAAGGCGCATCCCGTTCTACGGCCAGTTCGGTAATCGCCTGGCATAGATCGCCGTAACCTACGACGATGTCTTCGATCTTGAGTCCCGTTCCGAATAGCACCCTGCCTGCTTCGCGTGCGGTTCTGCCTATCGGGGTATCCTTCGATTCACCCCGTTCGGGAAGCCCCGATGTCGAATTCGGAGTTTCGGTGGTACGGTGCTGGCGCAGAAGTTCGGTTATTTGCGTAAGCAGTTCGGGAAGGACGATCTTTATATCCGCCATCACCGGAGATTCGGCGTTCCGCTTGAAAGTCATGATGCGGCAACGTTCAAGCAAGATGCTTCGATTATTCTTGAGAAATTCGTGCATCATGGCCCTGCTCCTGATGAAGTCCAAAGCCAGGAAGCGTCCTTCAGGGAGACGATCTTGCCTGCATCGACAAGGATCGATCAGACCTTGATCGCCCGCCTTGAAACTTCGTTGGTCAAACTAATGTCGCGTTGTCGTTCGAACCGTATCGTCTTTCTTTTGTTGTGGGCGACGGTTTCACCGCTGGACTAGCGCAATCGCTATTCCCGTGCCGTGCTCCCGTGCCCATAAATAACAGTTTGGCGACGTCCCGCAGGCAACGACTAATAATCGGCGATTTCGGCTGAAGCACGACGAGAAGCGAGCGAATAACGCCCGCTCGCGTTCACACGAACTCGACTCCCTGCGCCGTTTACCGACCGGCATGACGCCGCTCGGAACGCCGATTGCTCTTTCGTCGGTCCGTATGTGGTTCCAAAAAGGAGAAGCTAAATGGCAGGCGACAGTTCGTACAAGCCCGGTGAAATCGCCAAAGTATCGGGCATTTACTCAGTGGTCTATGAGGACGGGAAAGATACCTTTGAAGTCACCTGCGTCGAAGGCGAACATTTTCCGCCCACGCGAAACGGAAAAGGCGCGCACTTCGAGCTGAAATACGGAGCGACGCATTCGCACAAGCATGAAGCGTTGAAGGAAACTCAAGCGCAAGCCTGAGCGCATATAAAGTATTGGTCGCGGTACGTCCTACATACTTGGGACGCACCGCGAACACTGCATCGGCGGATTAAAGCGCTCGTGCCTTGTTTTCGCGCGGCATAAGGAAAGCCAGCACGGCCGCGACAATAAATAGCGCAGGCACATCGCCTAGCAAATGACCGACATGGCGTGTGCCGTCCATCTCGGCGCCGAACGACTGCACAGCCATGATTGCGCCGTGCACGACGCTCGACCATACCGTGAACCAGATCAGGCTCAGATGCTTCATCGGGTTGCGCGATGCCATCAGTAGAAATACGCCGAGCGTCGCGTAGATGCCGACGATCATCAGCGGGTAGTCCGAATGGCTGCTTTGCCAACTCCATCCGGAAGGCCACAGGATCATGAGCGGCCATAACGCGAAGATGGCGATTAAACCCACGGCAATCAGCGCGATGCGCAAGGCGGCGAGTCGTCGGGCGTCGTTCATCATGCGCTCCCAAAGAAGGCGTGCTTGTCGCACACGATACTCCCGCGCACCGCTCCCTACTCGGCTGCTCCTTCGCATTGGCAACGTAGTCGAGCGTCTGCGCGCCTGACGGACAATTACTCGTAGCTCCGCGTCACAGAAAGCCGTCCCCGGAACGATAAGATCATCACAAAACGGGTCGATATTGTTGCAATTCTCCCGTTCAGAACACGAAAACTAGGGCTATCTGTTATTGACGCACCATTTACATGATGCGAAGATCACAACACAACACGCGGCCCGACCGCGAACATAAGAATTCGTCTATTTGACGAAGGAGACATCAGGATGAGTCAGCCGGTCGCGGCCGCTTCATCGCCGCCAGTTCCGTTGATCCGTGTAACCGGCGTCACCAAAAGGTTCGGTGGCGTGCAGGCGCTGCGCGGCGTCGATCTCGAAGTTCTGCCGGGCGAGGTGCACGCGCTGCTCGGCGAAAACGGCGCGGGCAAGTCCACGCTCATCAAGATATTGAGCGGCGTCCACGCCTACGACGAAGGATCGATCGAAATCGCGGGCAACCGGGTCGCATTCGAATCGCCCGCAAAGTCGCGCGAGGCAGGCGTTGCCGTCGTGTATCAGGACTTGAGTCTGGTCGAATCGTTGTCCGTCGGCGCCAACCTCATGCTCGGGCGCGAACCGCGCACGCGTCTCGGCTTCGTCCGGCAACGTGAACTCATGGCGCAGGTCAGCACCTTTTTGCGCGAACACAATATTCCGCTCGATCCGCGCGTGCCCGTGGATTCCTTGCCGTTCGCCTATCGCCAGATGACGGAGATTTGCAAGGCGCTGATGGGCGACGTGCGCGTGCTGATTCTCGACGAACCCACGTCCGCGTTGACAGGCGGCGAAGAACGGATTCTCTTCGACGCTATTCGCACCGTGACGGCGCGCGGCGTCGGCGTGATCTACGTGACGCATCGGCTGAACGAGGTCTTTCGCATCTCGCAGCGCGTGACCGTGTTCCGCGATGGTGCAAACGCCGGAAGTTTCGCCACCGCCGAAACCGACATGAAGCAGCTCGTCGCGGCTATCGTCGGCCCGCGTCATGCGGCCATGCAGGCGCGTCAGGAAACCTCGGCGGGTGCGGCGGCGCAAACCAAAGTCGCGATGGCCGATCGCGCTGCCGATGCGCCCGTGCTGAAGCTGTCGAAGGTAAGCAACGCGCATCTTTGCGCCGTCGACTTGTCCGTGAGCAAGGGCGAAGTGCATGGCATTGCCGGACTGATCGGCAGCGGCCGCACGGAGATTCTGCAAACCATCTTCGGTCTGCTGCCCGTGGAGTCGGGCAGCCTCGATCTCGACGGCGAACCGCTCGGCGCGCGCAATCCCTCCGATGCAATCCGGCGCGGCGTCGCGCTCGTGCCTGAAGACCGTCATGTGCAAGGGCTCGTGCTCGATCATTCGATCGAACGCAATCTGACCTTGCCGCGCCTGCCGCGGTTTTCGAGCGGCGGATGGCTGCGCGCGAAAGCCGCCGCGCAACAAGCACGCGTCGCGATGAAGCAGCTTTCCGTGAAAGCGCCCGATGCATCGACACACGTGAAGTTTCTCTCGGGCGGCAACCAGCAGAAGGTCGTATTCGCGAAGTGGAATCATCCGCGCCCGAAGTTGTTGTTGCTCGATGAACCCACGGTCGGCGTCGATGTCGGCGCGCGCGAGGAAATCTACGGCGTGGTACAGGACGCGGCGCGCGCAGGCACGGGCGTCGTGGTGGTGTCGTCGGATCTGGACGAACTGCTGCGGCTCTGCGACCGCATTTCCATCGTCGCCAATGGCGCGATTACACGCACTGTCGAGCGCGCCGAGATTCGTCACGCGGAAGAACTGCACCATCTCATACAACTGGCCCGCCCTACCGAAGAGCTTGCAACATGAACGAGTCTGTTTCGCCGATGCCCGCCGAACAACAAAGCGCCCAGCGTCATTCGCGCGCACGGCGCATTGCGCAGCTACTGCTGCAGGGCGACCGCCCCTACATGCTGTACTTTGCGTTCGCGATTCTGCTGGTGGTGTTCAGCTTCGCGTCGCCGTGGTTTCTCTCCATCGACAACTTCCTCAACATCGGCCGCCAGACGGCGCTCGTGTCGATCATCGCTATCGGCATGACATTCGTGATCATCGCGCGGCAGATCGACTTGTCGGTGGGATCGTCGCTCGCGCTGTCCGGCATGGCCGCCGCGCTCGCGATGTCGCATATCGGCGATAGCTGGGTCATCGGCGCGATCGCGGGCATTGGCACGGGCGCGATCGTCGGCGCGATCAACGGTCTCGTCACGACGCGTTTGAACATTCCCTCGTTTCTCGTGACGCTCGGCAGCTTGAGCGCGGCGCGCGGACTTGCATTGATGGTTACGACGACGCGGCCCGAGATCATCACGAACGATCATTTCATTGCGATCTTCGGCGAAGGCGACATTGCAGGCGTGCCGGTGCCGATCATCTGGACCTTGCTTGCCGTGATCGGCGGCATTCTGCTTCTGCATTACAGCGTGTTCGGCCGGCAAATCTATGCAGCCGGCGGCAATCCCACGGCCGCGCTCTACTCGGGCATCAACATTCGCCGCGTGACGACGCTCGCATTCGTGCTGACGGGCGCGCTTGCCGGCCTCGCCGCGCTCGTCTTGTCCGCGCGTTCGCATGCGGCGCGCCCGGACGTCGTGCAGGGCATGGAACTCGACGTGATTGCCTCCGTCATGCTCGGCGGGTGCAGTCTCTTCGGCGGACGCGGCTTCATTCTAGGCACGCTGCTAGGCAGTCTCATCATCGGCACGCTGAATAACGGGCTCGTGCTGCTCGGCGTGAGTTCGTCGCTGCAACTCGTCATCAAGGGCGTGATCATCGTCGCGGCAGTCGCGTTCACGCGCAAGTAGTTTTGGTTTCCCGCGCAGATCGACATTGCGTGAGAGACCACGAAAGGCAAGTCAAAAAAGCAGGAGACGAAGTACAACGCGACCAATGGAGGCAAGACATGAACTATCGTCGTGGATCAGGTGTAAAGCTGGCGAGTGTCGCGGCGGCGACTGCCATGGCTCTGTGCTGTGCGCAGGCGTTCGCGCAATCGTGCGAAAAGCTGAATGTGGCGTCGATCGGGCCAACGGGCATCGTCGGCCAGGGACCGAATGGCGAGAAGGCGGCAGCCGTCGATGCCGTCAAGCTGACCGATGCCGAAGCCGCCAAGGTCAAGGCCGGCAAGTTCAAGGTCGGCATTTCGATGCAGACGATGAACCTCGACTGGTCGCAACTTCAAGTGCAAGGCATTACGGATACGCTCAAGAAGTACGGCGTGGAAGTGATCGGCACGGCGTCGGCCGAGTATCAGGTCGACAAGCAGATCGCCGATATCGAGAACACGATACAGCGCCATCCGGACGGCATCATCTCCATTCCCGTGGATGGCACGGCAACGGCCGCGACCTACAAGAAGGTCTCGCAGGCGGGCATCAAGCTCGTGTTCATGGACAACGTGCCAACCGGCCTCAAGCATCCCGAGCAATACGCGGCCATGGTCTCGGCCGATAGCGAAGGCAACGGCCAGATCGCGGCGAAGGTGCTTGCGTCGTGCGTGCCGAAAGGCGGCACGGTCGGTCTCGTGAACTTCGGCGTCGATTACTTCAGCACGACGGAGCGGACCAAAGCCGTCAACGACTGGCTGAAGAAGAATCGCGCGGACATCAAGATCAAGCAGGTCGCGTTCACCGATCCGTCGAAAGTCGGGCAGATTGCGGGCGACTTTCTGACGGCGAATCCGGACGTCAAGGGCGTGTTCGCCGTGTGGGATCAGCCCGCGCTGGACACGCTTACGTCGATGCGCGCGCAGGGTATCAACACGCCTGTGACGACGGTGGACCTGGGGCTCGAATCGGCAATCGAGATTGCCAAGGGCGGTCCGCTCAAGGCGACGGGCTCGCAACGTCCGTACGATCAGGGCGCAGCCGAAGCCATGGCGATGATGAAGGCGCTGATCGGCCAGACACCGCCCGCGTGGATCGGCGTGCAGTCGCTGCCGGTCGTGCAGTCGAATGTGCTCGAGTCTTACAAGACCGTGTTCAAGAAAGACCCGCCGCCGCAATTGGCCGATGCCTGCAAGAAGGCGGCGCCCGCTTGCGGTTGATCTTCTGACCGACAGCCAGCGCGGTACTGCGAGAGCGAAGCCTTTGCGGGCTTCGCTCTTTTTGCGTGAGGCTCGTCCGATGAAGCACCGCCGTATGCAAAGTACGCGTTTGCACGATCCCGCCTACAATCGAGCGACACCAAGATTCGCATCGATCCTCATCACAGGCACATCTCCATGCAAAAACGAGCACTTATCATCGGCGCGACGGGTATTGTCGGCGGCAATCTCGCGGAACATCTTCTAACGCTCGACGACTGGCACGTAACCGGTCTTTCGCGCGGCCGCTCGGCCTTGCGCGAAGGCGTCGAATCCGTGACCGCCGACCTGACTTCAGCGGAGTCGGTCAGCGAAGCACTCAACGGGCAGCACTTCAGCCACGTGTTTTTCACGGCATGGGCGCGGCAAGCCACCGAGAAAGAAAACATCCGCGTGAATGGCGCCATGGTGCGACATGTACTCGATGCGCTTGGACCCACCGGCAAGCTCGAACATGCCGCGCTCGTGACCGGCCTCAAGCACTATCTCGGCCCGTTCGAAGCATATGGTAAAGGCAAGGTGCCGCTCACGCCGTTTCGCGAGGAACAAGGGCGGCAGGACGTCGACAACTTTTATTACGAGCAGGAAGACAAGGTCTTTGAAGCCGCGAAGAAATATGGCTTCGGCTGGAGCGTGCATCGGCCGCATACGATCATCGGCTTTGCGCTCGGCAACGCCATGAACATGGGCGTCACGCTTGCCGTGTACGCGACGCTTTGCAAGGAAACCGGCGCACCGTTCGTGTTCCCCGGTTCACCCGCGCAATGGAACAGTCTCACGGACATGACCGATGCACGCCTTCTGGCGCGTCATCTCGAATGGGCATCGACTTCGCCCAATGCGCGTAACGAAGACTTCAACGTGGTCAATGGCGATGTCTTCCGCTGGAACTGGATGTGGTCGCAGCTCGCGGAATACTTCGACATCGAGGCCGCGCCGTTCGATGGCGAAACGCGTCCGCTCGAATCGCGCATGCAGGACGCGCCGCGTTTGTGGGCCGATATCGCGGCGCGCTTCGGTCTTATCGAAGCGAACGTGGAGAAGCTGGCTTCGTGGTGGCATACCGACGCCGACCTTGGCCGGCCAATGGAAGTGCTCACCGATATGACCAAGAGCCGCAAAGCCGGATTTCTCGACTATCAAAGCACGCCTGATTCATTCTTTGAGTTGTTCGAGAAGTTGAAGGCGGCGAAGGTTATTCCTGGCTGAGGCTCGTACATGGGGCAGACCATCGAGACGGATGGCCTGCCCTGTGATGTTGCCGCCGCTGGCGACGCCAGCGCTTCCCGCAGACGCGGCAATCGTGCATTCCACGCGTTCGCGAAGAATCACGCCGCAACTGCTCGACCGCTTACGAATGCGCGCTCGCCGCACCGCCTTCGGTCACACGCGATGCACTCACATCTTCGCGTCGAATCGCTCTTGCGAACACCGGAATGAGCGCCAGTCCAAGCACGGACGCACCGAGAATCACCATGAAACCCGAATCGCTGCGGCCCGTGATGGTCTCGGTCATACCGAACAGATACGGCCCGACAAAACCGCCGATCAGCCCGACGGTGTTGATGAAAGCAAGCCCCGCCGCCGCCTGAATGCCTTGCAGTCGCTTCATTGCGATAGCCCAGTACGAAGGCAACACGCCGCCCGCGAAAAACGCCGTGACCGCGAGCAACACCATGCGCGCCGCGGGAACAGATGTCGCGACGAACACGCATCCGGCCGCGACGAGTCCCGCCGTCAGAATGCCGAGATACACGCAGTCGTTGCCGTAGCGCCGATGAATGCGCGGCAAGATCAACACGCCCAGCAGAAAGCCGATACCCACGCTGCTCGACAACAAGCCGACGATAAACGGCGTCTTCACATGCATCTGCTGAATCATTGCAGGCGTGAAGAAGTAAAGCCCGACGAACGCCACCTGATTCAAGAAATAGATGAGGCCGATGAGCACGGTCGTCGGCCGCTTGATCGCGGCGAGCCAGTCTTCCGAAGTGAGTTCGGAATGACCGTGCGTATCGATGACGGCGCGTGCTTCCAGCACTTGCGCTTCATCGGTCGAAAGCCAGCGGGCATCGCGCGGACGCTCCGGCAGCTTGAAGTAGAGCAGCACGCCCGCCAGCACGCTCGGGATGCCTTCGATCATGAACATCCATTGCCAGCCGTGCAGACCGCCCATGCCGCCCAGTTGCATCAACGCGCCGCCGAGCGGATTGCCAAGAACGAGTGCAAGCGCGGGCGCCGTGTAAATCCAGCCGACCGCGATAGGCCGGTCGGCGGGCGCGAACCACAACGTCACCATGTACATGAGCGCCGGAAAGAGCCCGGCCTCGGCGATGCCCAAGAGCACGCGCAGCGCATAGAACGACCATTCGCCTTGCACGAACATCATCGCGGTGGAAAGAATGCCCCAGCTCACCGCGATACGCGCGATCCATCGCCGTGGACCCACGCGATGCGCCGCGAGATTGCTCGGCACTTCCAGCAACGCATAGCCGATGAAGAAGATGCCGGAGCCGAGCCCATATGCCGCCGCGCTGATGCCGACATCGGCGGCAAGCTGCGCCTTTGCAAGCGCGACGTTCGTGCGATCGAGAAAGGACATGAAGTAGATCGCGCACATGAGCGGGATCAGCTTCAGCATCGCCTTCTTCGTCGCCACGCGATGCAACGCATCGATACTGTCTTTGACCATGCCGTGGTTCATGTCGTCTCCTGATAAGTCCGCTGCTGTTCTTTTATGTGGCAGCGTTGAGCATGGGATTCAGAGCGTGACTTCGTCACGTCCCTTGAGACCGAGCATTTGCCGTGCATCGGCAGGTGTCGCGATCTCGAACGAAAGCTCTTCCAGAATGCGGCGAATCTTTCTGACCTGCTGCGCGTTCGATTCGGCCTTCACGCCCTTTGCGATATACACGCTGTCCTCCAGACCCACGCGCACATTGCCGCCAAGAATGGCGCTCATGGTGACGAGCGGCATCTGATGACGTCCGGCGCCGAGCACCGAGAAGTGATAGTTGTCGCGTCCGAAGAGACGATCCGCGGTTGTGCGCATGACCGTCATATTCTCCGGGTCCGCGCCCATGCCGCCGAGAATGCCGAACACGGATTGAATGAAGAACGGCGGCTTGACGAGCCCCTGATCGACGAAATGCGCGAGATTGTAGAGATGCCCAAGGTCGTAGCATTCGAACTCGAAGCGCGTGCCCTTGTCGCCGAGTTGCTGGAGGATTCGCTTGATATCCCTGAAGGTATTGCGAAAGATCATGTCCTCCATGCCTTCGACGTAGTCCTTCTCCCAGTCGTAACGCCACGTCGACATCTTCGCGGCGAGTGGATGAATCGAGAAGTTCATCGAGCCCATGTTGAGCGAGCACATCTCCGGCGCGGCATGCAGCGGATAAGCAAGCCGTTCTTCGAGCGTCATGCGCGTGCTGCCGCCTGTCGTGATGTTGATGACAGCGTCGGTCGCCTCCGCGATGGCGGGCGCGAACTGCCTGAAGATATCGGGGCTTGGCGTGGGCCGTCCGTCTACGGGATCGCGCGCATGCAGATGGATGATCGCGGCACCCGCCTCGGCTGCTTCGATTGCCTGATCGCGAATGTCCGCGGGCGTGAGCGGAAGATGTTCCGACATCGACGGAACGTGAGTCGCGCCCGTGACGGCGCACGAAATGATGACCTTGCGGGCCGGATTGCTCATCTGACTATCCTTGTCTCCATTGAGTTTTCATCGGGTCTCGATGCCGCCCGTATCGACGGACGAACTCTTGTGACACTGATAGTAGTGAGATAGCATCTCGTCGAAAAGGTCATTTTCGGACACACGGAAGTCCCGCGAGGACATTGCGAGGAGAGCCATGGCGACGACCCGCCCGCCGCTCAACGAGCGCATCTACGCGCCCTACAAGATCGCCGCGCTGGTCGAGGTGCTGGCGGAACAAGGCATTGCTGTGGCGGACAGTCTGCGCGGCGTGGGCGTGAGCGCGGAGGAGTTGCAAGACGCTTCCGTGCTGACCTCCATCGGGCAATACGCTACCGTTTGCCGGAATGCAGTGGCGCTGTCGTGCGAACCGGCCACGCCATTCAAGGTCGGCGGCAAGCTGCATCTGTCGGCTTACGGCATGTATGGATACGCGCTGATGTCGTGTCTCTCGTTGCGCGACTACTTCAAGCTGGGCGTGCGCTATCACCGGCTCGCGACACCGACAGTCGCTATCGAATGGACCGAATATCCCGACAGAATGGTCTGGACTTTCCCGGATGCATTTATCTCGAGCCCATCGCGTGAACTGCGCGAGTTCATCATCGAACAGCAATACACGCAGCATGTGACGCATCTTCAGGATGTTGCGGGCAGCGTCTGTCCGCCGGTCAAGGCGTGCTTTTCGTATCCTGCGCCCGCGCACGCGGATATCTATCCGAAATATCTCGGCTGCCCGTGCTATTTCGATCAGCCGCAATGCGAGCTCGTCTACGACAGCGCCATTCTCGACCGCAAGCCGCAACTCGCGCACAAGCTCACGGCAGCGCTGCTACAGGAGACGTGCGACCGGTTGATTGGTCAGGCGAAGACATCGAGCGGTGTATCGGGTGAGGTGTATCAGGTCCTGATGAGCACACCCGGCGTTTTTCCGGGCATGGAAGCGGTCGCCGAATCGATGCATCTCACCACGCGCACGTTGCGGCGTCGTCTGGATGAGGAAGGGACGTCGTTCGTGGCTATCGTAGACGATGTAAAACGTTCGCTCGCACTCGAATATCTGAAGACGACGAAGATGAGCACCGACGACGTCGCGATGCTTCTCGGCTTCAGCGATGCGGCGAACTTCCGCCGCGCGCTCAAGCGGTGGACGGGCAAAGGGCCTGGCGAGCTGCGACGATAAATACATTACGGACACGTTCGCACTCTGCCGGTGCACTACTCACTCAAAGCTTTCCCTTTTAGTTCGGTTACCTAAGGTGTAATCTGCAATTCCATTCGAGGCCTTGCAACCCGAAGGCCTTCGTCTTCGGACCACGCTTCGGTCCTGAACTCGTGAGCAACCGCGAGGCAAAGATCATGGACGCAGACAATAAACCGGTCGGACATCAAGACCGGCTCGGTCCGGTAATCAGCCTTCTCTACGATGCCGCGCTCGACGACGCTCAATGGGCCGGCGTGGCTTCGGCCATTGCACGAGCGTTCGACGCCACGAGCGGTGTGCTCAAGACATGCGGCGGTCCTCGCGGTCCAAAGCTCGCAAGCGTGACCGACAATCTGCGTGTCGCGCCGAACGAACAGGCCTGGGCGGATTACTGGCATCGGAACGATCTATGGGTCGAACACTCCGCGCGGCTTCATCCGGGCGAAGTATTCACGAGCCAAAGCCTCATGCCCGATACGCAATTCGAGCGCACTGGCTTCTATCAGGACTGGACGCGGCGGCTCGATATTTATCATATGGTTGGGGTGCTGTTTCCCGTTGGCAATGGTGAGACAGGTGTGCTTGGCGTGCATCGGCCGCTTTCCGCAGGGCGTTTCGTAGAGAACGATCGTCAGGAACTGGGCGTGTTGTTTCCGCATGTGCGCCGCGCGCTCGGCTTGCGCGAACGGTTGCGCGACACCGCGCTCGCACAACGCGCGGCAGTGGATGCGCTCGATTGCATCGAGACCAGCGTGCTCGTGGTCGATGCATCGTGCATGGTCTTGTATGCGAACCGCGCTGCCGAGAATCTACTGGCTTCGTCATCCGAGATTCGCACGCATGCACGGCGCGTGTGCATGAACAGTCCCGCATTGAACAGCCGGCTTGCAAAGCTGATACGCGACGCCGTGCAAACCTCGAACGGCGCGGCTCACGCGGCTGGCGCGGCGCTCGCCGTGCCACGGCAAGGCAGATTGCCGCTCACCTTGCTCGTGGCGCCGTGGCGTGCCAATTGGGCGTCGGCGGATGTGTCACGCCCAGCGGCGAGCGTTTTCATTCGCGATCCTGAGGTTTCCGGGGATTCCGCCACACGCACGCTTCGGGACCTGTTCGGACTGACGCGCGCGGAAGCGGCAATAGCGGTCGCTATCGGCGAAGGACAATCGCTCGATCAGATTGCCGCCACGCTCGGCGTCGGGCTCGGCACCGTGCGCTCGCATCTGAAGAAAGTGCTTTCCAAGACCGGCACCAGCAGACAAGGCGCGCTTGCCGCACTGGTGGCCCGTAGCGTCGCGAGCATTTCGCCTCATCCGTAAGCCCTCACGCATCTCCTATTTGGGAGACGACTGCCCGCCCCGTCCGCCGTAGATTCATAGCGTCTCGCGTTCCGAGCGCGTCATTCACGACCGAGCGCGATCACGAGATGGCCGCCCTGTTCTGGGTGAGCCGCCCTGCGTTTTCATGCTGGCGCGACGAATCGTATCGCGAGGAGACCATGCATTACGAGCGGCCCGCGTCGGTTGATCGTCGCGTGGTCTTCGTGCTGTACATCCTTCATAAGATGCGGATACCAGGGCAATTCATCAGTCATTTGGGAGAGCGAACATGGTTACCGCCCGGAATATGGCGCGCGCTGGCGTCGTAGCAAGTTCGTTGTCGTTGCGCCGCACCGGCGTCGTTCTCGCCGGCTTCTGTTGTGCGACGCTCGCGCCCGAGGCCTTTGCCGACGGCCTCAATTTCGGCCAGATCATGAACAGTCTGCGTGGCGGCGGAGCGAACCTTCATGTGCAACCGCTCGTCAACGCAGCGAAGGGACAATACGAGAAATACGAAGCAAAGGCGCAGTGCGACGACGTAAAAACGTGGCTCACATCCGGACCGCTTCCCGCTGGCGGCGGTGGCATGAGTGCGGCGCAATCGCCGCAATCGGACCCGGCCGTGACAGCGCTGATTCAGGACGCGCGCTTTGCTCCCGTGTTCGGCAAGACCTACGATCAGATAGACCCGAAGATGCTGACGGAGTACACCAGCAAGATCTTGCCGCACTGTTTCAGCACGACCGGACCGCTCGCATCGATTCCGCCCGATCAGAAGGCCGCCGCCACTCGCGCGATGACTTCTTTCCGCTATAACAGCAATCTGCGCCTGCTCGCGCAGTCGCGCGCCGCGACTGGCGGACTCACGGAACTCGCGACGGAAGCGGAGTCGCTCAAAGCCGATGAAACGGGCCACGCGCGTTTGATCGAGATCGAAGCATCGGCGCAAAAGATTCTGCCGCAAGCACCCCGCGCCGAGCGCGATGAGTTCGCGAAACGCATGACGGTTGTCGAACAACGCGTGGCGATACCTGTCGAGGACGCGCAGACGGCGCAGGCCATCGACAACGCGCGCGGTTATCCCGGCATGGTGGAACTGGCGAAGTTGTATCGCATGCAAAACCGGCCAGCGTTCTCCACGGCGCTCACGACATCGCGCAACGCCGAGATGGCGAAGATCGGCGTCGCGCTCAATCAGTTGGGCACGGCGCAGGAAGCCGTCGAGCGGCAGAGCATCGATGCGCTCGGCACTGGCTTGGCCGGCCTGCAGCAGGGGCGTACGTGGAGCGCGGACTTCCGCCGGCGCTACGACGGCATGGAGCGTGTGCCGAGCGTTCAGAAAACCTACCAATATTTTCTGAGCCGACGCGCCCAGGCGCTCGAAAGCTCGCGAGGAGAAATCGAGCAGCAGATCAGGCACGCTCGTTCGGGCGAGGAGATCGCGCAGATCAAGTCGCGTTATCTGATGGATAGCGATGCCAACGCGCCGGCCGGCGTGGCGATTGCCACAGCGATGGTCGCGCAGCAAGAAGACTTGCGCAAACGCAGCGCGCTCGGCGATGCTTACGAGGCATCGTCCGGCAACGACTCGGCGCGTCCGGTCGCTGTCGCCGATGCACAGCCGCGCGCCACATCGAAGTCATCCGAGCGGGCATCGCATTCGGGCGGCGAACCCACGGCGGCGGAAATGTACGATGCGGTCAACAATCGGGCGCAGGCCATCGCGCGAGGTATCTCGTCGCAAAACGAGCGTTGCCAGCAGGCCGACCGTTCAAGGCTCACGAGCGGCGATGCCATGCTCTGCCTGACCACCATGTTCATGGGCAGCAAGTCGGTGCGCGGTAACGAACCCATGCGGATCGACTCGTTTCAGAAGCTCGGTTGCGCGCCGGCATCGGGCAAGCCGGGTTATGTCTGCGACTATTCGATGAACATATCGGGCGGACCCGCCGATGCCATGCGTGGCATGTTCACGACGCTTGGCAGCGGTGGCGGTGAGACTTCCGAGGCGCGGTTTCTCAATGCGGGCGGCCACTGGATCATGCAGGTGGATGACAAGAAGGAGTAGCAGCCGAGGGCAACGCGTTTCGGCGTTCACCCGTTTTATATCAACACTTAAAACCCAGTCCACCTAAACATACTAGGAAATAATCAACGCGAAACACCGTATTTTCACGGAGATTCCGAGAGAGACCGGTTTTGCCTGTGGCCCACCCCACACGTCGGGGCTTGCGCGGCGCGTATTCTGGGAGCGATGTACTCACGGAAAGGGACGGCCGCCATGACTCAAGCCGATACTGACATTCAGTCGACTTTCCTCGAGACCTTGATCGCCGAGCGAAAAACCGTATGGGTCTTTCTCGTGAGCGGGATCAAGCTGACAGGACTGATCGAATCGTTCGATAAATACGTGCTCGCGGTGCAATCGCCGAACGGCATACAGACCATCTACAAGAACGCGATATCGACCGTTTGCGAACCGCACACGCTCCCGCCCAAACGGACGGACGAACGCGCTTCGATGACGCGCGTCGAGCGCGCGCATCGAAAATAGACCGCAGTACCTTTACGCCGGTCTGACGCCGGTGCCTCGCCCGCGACGCTTCGCTGCAACGGCCGGTGTCACCACGGGCGCTGGCGCCGTCTCGATCACACCGAGCGGCGACGCTGGCGCAGCCAACCCCAGCACCGTGCTCACGCGACTGACGAAAGGCACCGCGAGCTTGCCGTATCCGGCTTCGGTCGCGTGAATTTCGTTTTCCCAATCATTGCTGATGCCCGACGCTTGCGCATCGGCGCGCGTGAGGATGCCTCGCGTATCGATCACATGAAAATTTTGCAACGTGAGGCTCATGCTGATCGAAGCAAGTTTGTCGATGAACGCGTCCGCAATGGCGTTCCAGTCGTTCGCAGGGATCTTATAGTCTGTCAGAGCAGGCAAGAGCCACGGTCCAATTCCCAAACCCGCGCCGCTCGCGCGAGGCGTCGCGTAGTCATAGGTGTGCGTGAAGATCGGCGTATTCGTGTTGTGTTTGCTCTTCGAGCGCATGAAGTCCAGCGCCTTGAATTGCTGCTCCAGATGCAGCCTGAAGGTCTCCCAACCTTGCGCCGAGATGTAGCGATTATCGGCGGCGGCGAGCGGCCCGCCCCATTCGTCGCTCGTGAGAAGCAGTCTTTCGTGCGGCGCGACAGGCACACCGTTGTCGCCGATTGCCGCGACCTGCACGGCATCGATGAGGTCGTTGCCGCCGCCCGAAAGCAAAATCGCGCTCCACGGTTGTTCCTTTGGACCGGCCAGCAGCGAATAAAACAAAGGGTCTCGACGAAGGTCGACCATGTGAGTGAGCGTATCGCCGGGGTCGGCGCAATTCACGGCGACCGCCGCCTGCGCGAACTCCAGGTTTTTTAGCAGATTCGACGAACTCCAATGCTCGACCGTATTGGTCGTGAACCACGAGTCCCCTTGCGCCAGGAACTGCCAGTTGAACGTGCCCACGTCCGGCTCGCCGTGCGCGTTCATCTGCTGCGACTGAATCACTGTCAGTTTGTCCGGCATCGTCTCCCCCGCCCTTTTCGTCATGGAAGCTCAAGGCAGCCGGGACGAACCCGGCGCTCTGAAAGCTTAGGCGATAGGCGACGAACCCTCGCGATTTGCATTCGTCTGCGTACGCAAGCGCACACATTCGCCGATGCCGCGCACCGCTCAGATAGCAGGCCGCCGCTCGCCGAGGCCGCCCTTGCGCTCGATGAGCGCGCCGAGCCGCAAGATCGTGGCTTCATCGAGCCACTTCGCGACCAACTGAACGCCGATCGGCAAGTTCTCCGAGCTGAAGCCGAAGGGCACCGAAAGCGCCGGCAAGCCGGTCAGATTAAACGGTGACGTTGCGCTCATCACATGCGTCCACGGCACCGTCACGCCATTGACCACGAGTTCCTCCGCGCCGTGCGGCGTTGCGGTCATCGGATTCACGGGGCAAAGCAGCACATCGTATCGCTCGAAGAATCCGGCGAACGCAGACCTGAGCGCTTCCGCTTTCGCTTCGGCGCCGATGAAGTCGGCGAACGCAGGGTCCGGCGTCTCGACGATGCCCTTGCCTATCGCGTGCAAGTCGTGCTCGCGGCCTTTCACTATGGCCTTGACGGACGGCACGAGTTCGCCGAAGACAAGCGTCATCAGCGCACTGAGCGGCTCGCCGAGAAACGGCAGGCGTACCTCTTCGACATCGCAGCCGAGATCGGCAAGACGCGCGGCGGCAGCCTTGACCGCGGCGGTGATCTCGGGATCGACCGGGCCGAACGCGGCATCCGATACCCATCCTACCCGCACGGGCTGACCTGCAATCCCGGCACGGTCCGCGTCGGCGTTGCGGGCATGCACGGCGTAACCATCGAAGCCATCGGGGCCTTTCAGAATCGAGTAACCGAGCGCGACATCGCCGACCGTGCGAGCCATCGGCCCGACATGCCACCAGCGCGCGATCACGCCCGGATAATGGCCCGTATAAGGCACGCGGCCATGCGTGGCCTTGAGTGCGGCGATGCCAGTGAACGCCGCCGGCCCGCGCACCGAAATGGCAACATCGCTGCCGATACCGATTGGCGACATGCCAGCCGCGATCGCCGCCGACTCGCCGCCCGACGAACCACCCGGCGTGCGTTCGAGATTCCACGGATTATTGGTTCGGCCGGTAACGAGGTTATCGGTCTCGGTCCACGCCGAGAACTCGGGCAAGTTGGTTTTCATGAGCGGGATGCCGCCTGCGGCCTTGAAGCGCGCGACCGACGTAGCGTCTTGCGCGGGTACGTTGCCGGCAAAGAGCCGCGAGCCGCGCTGCGTGAGCACGCCGGCGGTATCGAGTGCATCCTTGATGGAGAAAGGCACGCCATGCAGCGGCCCGAGCGTGGCGCCGCTCATCACGGCTCGTTGCGCCTGCCTGGCGGCTTCGAGGGCCTGTTCGCCCATTAGCGTCACCACGGCATTCACTTTGGGATTCACGGCCTCGATACGATGCAAATGTGCCTCGATCACTTCGACACTCGACAATTCGCGAGTGCGAATAAGGCGCGCGAGTTCGGTTGCGCTTGCGTAGTGAATGCGGGTTCGATCGTTGGAATTCATCTGATACTCCTTTGATGGTTTTTCGGTGCGTGCGCTTGAGCGTTGCGACGACGATGCAGCGAACGAAGCCAGAGTACATCCATCCGCCAACTCGATTAACATCGCCAGCGTGGATATGAGAAATCGAGGAAACGCATGAATGGCACAGGCTTGCTGGAAGCCGAAACGTTTCTCTTCGTCGCCGAATACGGCGGGTTCGGCGCTGCGGCGCGCGAACTGGGTGTCACACAATCCACCATCAGCCGGCGCATTTCGCTTCTGGAGAGCAGAGTTGGCGTGCGCCTCATCGAACGCACGACACGACACGTCGCATTGACCGATGCCGGCAAGTCCTACGCGAGTGAGTTACGCGACATCCTCTTGCGTCTTCGACACGCCGAAGCGCAAGCGCAACGCGGCGCGGCCGAACCCGAAGGCCTGTTGCGCATCACGATGCCGACCGCATTCGGCCGCGCCTGCGTCATTCCATGTCTTACGCGGCTTGCAAACTGTCATACGCGGCTGCGTTTCGAGGTCGATCTCTCGGATCGCTATGCCGACCTGCTCGAAGGCAATTTCGATGTCGCCGTGCGCCTTGCATCGACATCGCAATCGGGAATCAGCGAGCGGCACATTGCCTCGGCGGATCTTTGCTTGTGCGCGTCGTCGGCGTACGTGGCGATGCATGGGCCGATCACCGAGCCTGCCCAAATCGTCGCGCACGAATGCCTCGCGCTGCAGACCTACGCGCCGCGCACGAGCTGGAATGTCATCTGGCAGGGCAAACGAACCGAGATCAGCTTCACGCCGAAGATGGTCGTGAGCGATCTGTTTGCGCTTGCGGACTTTTGCCGCGCGGGTCTGGGCGTCGCGGTCCTGCCCATGTATGCGATAGGGTCTGCGTTGGCCGATGGCAGTGTCGTCGATGCCGCGCCCGAACTTTCCTTCGTGCCGCTCGAAGTCTTCGCAGCTTACGCGCATGGCCGCGAAAAATTGCCGAAGGTCGCGGCCTTTCTCGAAGCGTTGAACGACATCGGCAGCGTGGGCGCGCCTTTGAAAAAGCGTTGAAGATGCGATTGGTCACGCACGCTTTTGGATGTTAAATTACATCCATTTGGAAGAGAGATAGACACGTCATGCGCAAGTCCCGACAGGAAGCAGCCGAAACGCGCGAACGCATAGTGGAGTCGGCGTCCACGCGCTTTCGTGAGAACGGTATAGATGGCACCGCGCTCGCCGATCTCATGGCGCAAGCCGGCCTCTCGCACGGCGGCTTCTATAAGCATTTCGGATCGAAAGAACAAGTGGTGCTGGAGTCGCTCGAACTGGCGAGCGACACGTTGCGCGAGACCATGTCGTCGGCGCTTACGCGCAAGAGCGGCATCAACGCCGCCGTTGCGGACTACCTTTCGCCGGAGCATCGCGACAACGCGGGCGCGGGTTGTCCGTTCGTCGCGCTGTCGAGCGAACTCGCGCGTTCCAGCGACGAAGTGCGCACTGCCGCGACCGCGGGCATCGAGCGCCTGGTCGAACTGTTCGCCGGTAGTCTCGACGAGCCGCCCGCCGCCGCGAGGAAGCAGGCGCTCGTCATGCTCTCCACCATGATCGGCGCGCTGACACTGGCGCGCATGGTCAACGAGCCAGCGCTATCTGACACCATCCTTCGCGAGGCCAGAAAGGCGCTCGCTCAGTGAGGCATCGTCTGCGGTAGCGGCAGGTTGCGTACGCCAGCCGCCGCCAAGCGCGCGGAATGCGCCGACCGCCGCACGCGCTGCATCGGCGCGCGTGGCATCGAGATCGTCGCGTGCCACGAGCAACTGACGGTCTGCATCCAGCACGTCCGTGAGCGTGATCGCACCGGCCTTATAAGCGCGCTGCGACAAGTCGCGTGCGCGCGTGAGCGCGGCCACCTCGGCATCGAGTTCAATACCCCGGTTCTGCGTTTCGCTCAACGCGACGAACGCGTTCTCGACATCTTCCGCCGCACGCAACACGCTCTGCCGATAAACCGCCAGCGCCTCCGCATTCGCGCCACGCGCCGCCGCGACTTCCGCATCCACCTTGCCGAAGTCGAAGAGACGCCAGCGCAGTCCCGCCGTAATCGCCGGTTGAAACGCGCGCGCCGTGAACAGCTCATGCGAGCCGCCGCTATCGAAGCCGAGCAGACCAGTTAGCGAAAGCTTCGGATAATAGTCGGCAATCGCAGCGCCAATACGTTCATTCGATGCCGCGAGGCGCCGCTCCGCCGCGATCACATCGGGACGTTGACGCAACAGCGCGGTGGCATCGGGCGACGCATCGATGGATGGAATGCCGGGGATATCCGCCGCTGTCGCCAGTTCGCTCGCATACGTGCCGGGCTGCACGCCCATCAGCACGTCCAGTCGATTCAACTGCGCGTTGAGTTGCACACGGAGCGTCGGAACCACGGTGCGCGCTTGTTTGAGCAGTGCATCGGCTTGCGCGACTTCGCGTTCGTCGGCAGCGCCCGCGGCCACACGCAGACGCACGATGTCGAGCAGTCTCGCATCCGTCGATATCTGGTCCTGCGCCACCGCAAGACGTGCCTGAAAGCCGCGCACTTGCAGATAGGCATCGGCGGCATCGGCGGCGACTGTCACGCGTGTGCCGGCCTGCTCGGCCTGCGCGGCTTCTTCCTCGCGCGTGGCGGCGGCCGCATCGCGACGCAGACCGCCTGCCAGATCGATTTCCCAGCTTGCCGCCGCGCCTACCGTGTATTCGCGCTGATCGCGGCTATAGCCAGGGAAAGTGCGCGCAAGCGAGCCGAGCGGGCTGACGAGGCTTTGATGCTGCGCGCTCGCCGATGCATCGAGGTCCACCGTCGGCAACAACTGCGCGCCCGCCGATGCCGCCGCCGCCCGCGCCTGCTGTACCCGTGCGAACGACGCCGCGAGATCGAGGTTCTGCGACAACGCGCGCTCGACCACGGTGACGAGCATGGGATCGTCGAAGCCGGTCCACCAGGTATCGAGCGGTGGAGCGGTCTTGCCGGTTTGTGCGGGCACGTGCTGCAGCGGTTGCAGGGCCGTTTGAGGCGTGACGTAGTCGGGGCCGACCGCGCAACCGGCAAGCGCCGCGAATAACGTCGATGACGCAATCCATGTGAGCGATGGCTTCATCATGCACGCCCCTTGCCGAACCGGCGAATGAATACATAGAAGGCTGGCGTGAAGAGCAGACCGAAGCCTGTCACGCCCAGCATGCCGAACAACACGGCGGTGCCGAGCGACTGCCGCATCTCCGCGCCCGCGCCGGTTGCCACGGCCAACGGCGCGACGCCGAGAATGAACGCGAAAGAGGTCATGAGAATGGGCCGCAAACGGGTACGCGCCGCATGCACCGCAGCGGTGACGGCGGACACGCCCTCGTCTTCCTTCTGCTTCGCGAACTCGACGATCAGAATCGCGTTTTTCGCCGCCAACCCGACAAGCACGACGAAGCCGATCTGCGCGAGGATATCTATCGGCATGCCACGCAACGAAAGCCCGGTGACTGACGCGAGAATACACATCGGCACGATCAGCACGATGGCAAGCGGCAACTTCCAGCTCTCGTATTGCGCCACGAGCACGAGGAACACGAAGAGCGCCGCCGCGCCGAACACGACGAGCGTGGGCGTGCCGCGTTGTTGCTGTTGATATGCAAGCTCGGTCCATTCGAAGCCGATGCCCTGCGGCAGCACCTGATGCGCAAGCTCTTCCATGCGATGCAGCGCGGTACCCGTTGCCACGCCCGGCGCTGCAACGCCCTGCACTTCCGCTGCCGGATAGAGGTTATAGCGCGGCACGCGATACGGAATCGTGCGGTCTTCCAGATGCGCAACGGTTCCTATCGGCACCATATCGCCGGCCTGATTGCGCGCCTTCAACCGCGTAATGTCCTCACCTGTCCGCCGGAAACGCCCGTCCGCCTGCACGATCACTTCATACGTGCGCCCCAGATAGTTGAAGTCGTTCACGTATTGCGAGCCGAGATAGACCTGCAAGGTGGAGAACACATCCGTGGGCGTCAAGCCGACCTTTTGCGCCTTGACCCGGTCGATGTTCGCGAACACCGATGGCGAGCCCGCATTGAAGAGCGTGAACACGCCCGCGAGATTCGGATCTCGATTGGCCGCCGCGACGAGTGCGTTCGCGGCCTTCACGAGCGCTTCCGGTCCAAGGCCGGCACGATCTTCGAGCATCATCTTGAAGCCGCCTGCATTGCCGATTCCTTGCACCGGCGGCGGCGGAATGGTCAACACGTAAGCGTCCTTGATGACCGAGAGGCGCTTGCGCATATCGGCGAGTACGGTGTTGGCCGTCACGCCCGGCAGCGAGTGGCTATAGAGCGAAGGCAAGCCTGAAAACACCGTGCCAGAATTCGATGCCACCGTGAGCGTGGTTGCATCGAGCCCGACGAAGGGCGCTACGTGCTCGATACCATGTGTCGACAAGATGATATCGATGGCCTGACGCACGACCTTCTCAGTGCGTTGCAGCGAGGAACCTGGCGGCAACTGCACGACGGTAATCAGGTAACCTTGATCCTGCTCGGGGATGAAGCCCGTCGGCGTGCGCGCGAATTGCAGCGCGGTCAATCCGATGAGCGCGACATACACTGCAAGCACCACGGTCAACCCGCGCACGAGCCTTCGCGTGACGTTACCGTACCCGAACGAAAGGCGCTCGAAGCCGCGATTGAAGCGCGCAAAGCCGCCGTGCATGATGCGCGAAGCCCAGTTCGAACGCTCGGCATCGTGTTCGCTATGCGGCTTGAAAAGCACGGCGCACAGTGCCGGACTCAGCGTGAGTGAAACGAAACACGAGATCACCGTCGACGCCGCGATGGTCACTGCGAACTGCCGGAAGAAAAGTCCCGAGATGCCGCTCAGAAACGCCGATGGCACGAACACCGCGCACAACGTGAGCGCAATCGAAAGCAGCGCACCGCCCACTTCGTCCATCGTGCGATGCGCGGCTTCCACAGGCAACATGCCCGCGCGCATGTTCCGCTCGACGTTCTCGACGACAACGATGGCATCGTCCACCACGATCCCCACCGCAAGCACGAGCCCGAACAGCGAGAGGTTATTGAGCGATATCCCGAATGCCGCAAGCACGATGAAAGAGCCGAGCAACGACACGGGAATGGCCACCACGGGAATGATCGTCGCGCGCCAGTTCTGCAGGAACACAAAGACCACGGCCACCACGAGCAGGATCGCAACGAAGATGGTCGTCACGACTTCATCGACGGACTTGCCGATGAAGATCGTCGGGTCATAGATGATCTTGTAGTCGAGACCCGCCGGAAAGTCGCGCTTGAGTTCACGCATCTCGCCGAGCACGGCCTTCTCGACCGCGAGCGAGTTCGCGCCGGGTTCGGCATAGATGAGCAAGGTCGACGCATCGCTGCGATCCATGAACGCGGTCGAACCGTAATCCGCCGCGCCCACTTCCACGCGGCCGATATCGCGAATACGCGTGATGCGCCCCTGTCCGTCCGACTTCACGACGATATCGCCGAACTGCTCCGGCGTGGCGAGACGCCCCAGTGCCTCGACGTTGATTTGATACGCCTCGCTGTTGCCCGATGGCGGCTGGTTCAGCACGCCCGCGGAGACCTGCAGGTTCTGCGCACGCAGTGCCGTCAGCACTTCGCTTGCAGTGAGGTTGCTCGCCGCGACACGGTCGGGGTCGATCCAGATGCGCATCGCGTATTCGCGTGCGCCCTGGAACTGCACATCGCCCACGCCCTGAATACGTGCGAGCGCGTCCTTCACATGCAGCGTCGCGTAATTCGAGAGATACAACGTGTCGCGCAGCTTGTCGGGCGAATAGAGATGCACCGCGAGCAGAATGCTCGGCGTGGACTTGCGCACTTGCACGCCGAGTCTTTGCACGTCTTCAGGCAAGCGCGGCAAGGCATCCTGCACGCGGTTCTGCGTGAGCATCTGCGCAACGTTCAGATCGGTGCCGATGCGAAACGTGACCGTTACGGTGAGCCTGCCGTCACCGGTCGACTGGCTGCCCATGTAGAGCATGTTTTCGACGCCGTTGATCTGCTGTTCGAGCGGCGTCGCTACCGTACGCGCGATCGTCTCCGCCGACGCACCCGGATACGATGTCGTCACCTGCACGGTCGGCGGCACGATCTCGGGATACTGCGCAACCGGCAGCACGTACATGGCGCCGAGTCCGATCAACGTCAGGAAGGCACTGACGACCGTCGCGAATCGTGGACGGTCGATAAAGAAGTGAGCAATACGCATGAGTGTGTCGTTCCGCTATTTCGATTGCGCTGTCTGCGTGGTCCGCGTCGTCTGCGCGTCGTTTGCTTCGTAGCGGACCGCACCGTCGCGCGTAGTCACCTTCGAGCCGGGCGCGGCGAATGGCAGACCATCCACGATCACACGGTCATCGCGTGTCAGTCCCGCACGGATCACGCGCAAGCCGCCGCGCATCTCGCCGATCTCCACACGCTTGGGCGTGACGGTGCCGTCGTTTGCAACGGTCATCACGACATGCTCGGATTGATCCGGCAACACGGATGCATCCGGCACCAGCAAGGTCGCCGCGGGATGCGCCACGGCAAGCCGCACGCGCGAGAACTCGCCGGGCGTGAGCCGCAAGTCGGCGTTCGGCACGGTGGCGCGTGCATGGATGGTGCCGCTCGCGCGGTCGATCACGTTATCGAGGAAGTCGAGCGTGCCCTGACGCGAATAGTCCGCGTCCGTGCCCTCGCCGGAGGCCAGCTCGACCCTGTTCGCAAGCGGCCCTTTCGTATCCGCGCGATAGCGCGAGAACGACTGAAAGTCAGACTCGCTCATGTCGAAGTCGAGATAGATGGGATCGAGCGAAACGAGCGTGGCGAGCAGCGTGGTGGGGCTCGTCGCCGCGCGGCTGCCCGCGATCAGATTGCCCGCCGACACCAGGTGCCTGCCAATGCGTCCGGTGAACGGCGCGAAGATCTTGCAGTGATCGAGATCGAAGCGCGCGTCGCGAATCTGCGCGGCGGCATCGTCCAACGCGGCCTCTGCGCCATGCAGTTCGGAAGTGCGTTGTTCGACGCTTTGCCGCGTGCCGGCATCGCCTCGCTGCAACTCCTGCGCGCGCTCCAGTTCCTGCTTCGCAAGCACGAGACGCGCTTGCGCGGTCTGCTGCTGCGCCTTTGCCTGAGAGAGCCGAATCTCGTACGGCACGGAATCGATAGTGAAGAGCAGATCGCCTTTGCGGACGACATCGCCATCCTTGAAGTGGATGCCCGTGAGCGTTCCGCCCACTTGCGCGCGAAGCTCGACCTGATCCACAGCCGAGAACTGACCGAGAAACCCTAAGCGCGTATCGAGGTCGCGCACCACTGGCTTGCTCACGGTCACGTCATGACGAGGCGGTGCGGCTTGCACACTTGCGGTGCTTCCGGCATTGCGATGGTTGATGTAGAACCATCCGCCGCCTATGGCCAGCATGGCTGCAATGGCGATCCACGTGGCGGTGCGGCGCCGGGCTGGCGGACGATGGCTTTGCCCCGCCTCTGCCTCGTCATCGAGTTTTGCTTTCGTATCCACCTGCGTTCACCTCAAGAGAATTGGGATCGTCCGCCGAGCGCCGCTCGGGAAGACGTGTCCCGTCCGGCTCGTTTGGATGTCAACCATCGTCTAAAGGCGTTTAGATTACGTATACAATCTTATTGGTCAAGCGTTTTCAATAGTCGCAACCGGAATATGAAAAACGGAACGTGCGCAAGCTTCGGCCGGACAAGGCTCTGCGGGATTGTTCGCGCGCCGTGTCATGTGTGTTCAGACAGAGCGATTTATGCGGCGAATGCCGTGCTGTAGTGTGGCGAGTGTTGGCTCTCGTCATGGAGCCGTCAACGGTTGCGGATAGAGGTTGTTTCTCGTCCGCTTTGCAGGCATCGATGGGTGGACTCCTCCAACCCCCGCCCTTTGCTGCCGGAGCGCACGGCATTGCGCCGTGCGCTTTTTTTTGTTCAGTACTGCAGGCCCAGGCTTGCCGACCAACCCCGGATGTTTGGTCCGAACAAATAGCTCACGCCTAGTTTCACGCTGGTTCCACCCTGAGTTTTGGCGCTCAACGGAGTCAGCAAGCCGAGGCCGACTTCGGCAACAGTGGAAAAGCCGAGCGCACTTCGGTTCGCGCCGAAGAAGCCGCCGTAGCCGCTGCGCACGAACCAGTCGAGCTTGCGCTCGAACACGCTGAGCGATGTCGGCCGTGCATATTCCACACGCAGCGAGTACACGCCGGCGGTTTCCCGAAAGCCCTCGAGTCCCGGCGATTCATCGAAGGTCGAGATCCACGACCATGCAATATGTGCCTTGACGCTGAGGCTTTGCTCGTCCTGCTCACGCATCCATTCGATGCCGGCGTTCGGCGTGACGAGCCATGCATTCGTATGCCAGTTGAAGAGCACGCCATCGGTGAGTGAACTCAGCGGCTTCGCGGAGCCTTCGTAGCTGGCGCCGTTGATGAGGCGCGCGAGTCCGGCATCGATGGCGGGCGTGAGTGTGAAGCCATAGCCGAGCTTCTGGCGCAACACTACGCCGCCGCCCAGGCTGAAAGCGGACCATTTGCTTCCGATACTGCCCGCTCCGGGCGATGGCGAATCCACTGGCAAGGTCGCGCGATTGGAAAGATAGCCCGCGGAAACACGCCAGAAGATATCGCTTCCGGGTGTGATCGTGGCGAGCTTCGACTCAAACGGCACGCGAAAGATGTCGATGGTGGGCTTGATGCCCGCATTGGAGAGGTCGAAGTGAGCGGAATTGATATCCGGCGTGGCGGCGAGATTCAGCAGTTGCGCATAGCCCGAGCCGAGCCGGACGCCCGCGACCTGATCCGCGACCGACTGCGCAAACGCGACCCGAGGCATGGCCACGCTCGCAAGAACGCCAGCAACGATGCAACCGCCAAGAGGCATTCGACGCACGCTCGGGCTCCTTCGGGCTATACGTCGCATCATCGCACAGCGGCGCGCTTGTCACGTGACTATCAGGCGATGCGTTGCATATACGCCGGCAAGTCGGGATCGGGCAAGACCGCCAGCACTTTCAAGCGCTGCAGCGTGCGCTTCTGTCCGGCGCGAAGATGTTGCGTGAGCGCATCGGCGGCAGCCTGCGCATTGCCCTTCAGAAGAAGACGAACGACCTCGCGATGCTCGCTCAACATACCCGCTTCCGGATGCAGATTGAAGGCATCGTAAAAGGCATGATTGACGATGAGCGGCATGTGCGCATGACCGATGGCCGCGCGTAATTTGCGGTTGCGCGAAAAACTCAGCAAGCTGTCGTGCAGCGTGGTTTCGATGCGATAGAGCGCTGCGGCATCGACGGAATCGGGCAGTGCAATCGCACGCTCGATCTCAACCAGCGCCGCTTCCAGTTGCGCGCGTGACAACGAAGGCGCGCTTGCCAGCAGCGCAGCAGGTTCGAGCAACACGCGCAACTCGTAGTCTTCCGCCACGGCACGCGCGGTAAGCGGTCCACATAGCCAATGCGAATACGCCGACTTCTCCACTAACCCGCGATCGCGCAAACGGTTGAGCGCCTCACGCACCGTGCCGCGACTCACGCCGAACGCTTCGGCCGCGTCGCTTTCGTCGATCCGAAAATGTCCGAACACGATGCCAAGCGAAATCACGCCTTCGAGCGCGTCGTAAATGCGCTCGCTATTCGAGGGAATGTCGAGCGGCTCGGGCGGGCGGTCGAAGCCGAGCGCATCTTCGGAAAGCGGCGCACGTAGCGGCTCCGGCACGCCGCCGTCGGGATGCGCCACGAGATAACCGCGTCCGTCGAAGGTATGCAATAGGCCGCCCGCATGCAGCATCTCAAAGGCCTTTCTCACCGGCACGCGGCTCGTGCCGAAGATACGCGCGACGGGACCTTCGAGCAGCACGAGACCCGGCGCGATATTGCCGAGTGCAATCGCGGTCTTGAGATGATCGTGAATCAACCGGTAACGCAGACGGCTGTCCGGTTCGATAGAGTCGACCGATGCCATCGATGCGTCTGCCGTGTCCTCTGCGTCTGCGAGAGGAGCGGTGGTTCGGGAAGCGCTTGCGCGTCTTGTCATCGTTGAACGAACTTCGCTGTCAGGACCGCATGAATTCGGTCCAGCGGCGTACGAGATAGTTATGCTCGTCCATCACCGAGTCCCACACGGCGACCCGGCTCATGCGCGAGACGTAGTTGCCGCCGTCGCGCATCTGTCCGGCAGGCACGAGATGCTTGCGCGTCGGGCCGGGAAGGTCCTTGGGCGCTTCTCTGCCATCGTACCAGTACGCCCATTCCGCGTCGCTCATGTGCTCGCGCGAACGCTCCGGGTTCGAGATATAAAAGCCCTGACGCGCCATGGTCGCGCCTGCCCATCCTTCGAGCCACCAGTTGAGATATTCGTAGGAGGCATCGAGCATGCGTCCATGCGCGAGCCGCGATATACCGATACCGCCGAACCAAGCACGATACCCCTCACGCGGCCGCGCGAGCCGAAAGCGCAAACCGGCGCGTTCGAGTTCGACCGTCGCCGGCGACCAGATGCTTTGAATCACGACCTTGCCCGCGATCATCAATTGCGCGGCTTCGGCGAAGCTCGACCAGAAGCCCGCGAAATGACCGCGCCGTTTGAAGTCGATGAGCGCGGCGATCAACGCATCGATCTCTTCGATACTCAGGTTGCCGATATCCTCGAAGCGCATCAGCCCGCAGGCTTGCACCGCCAGCGCGGCATCGATCGCGCCGATGGCCGCATCCGCCTGCAGCGCGACGCGTCCCGCAAGTTCGGGCGCAAGCAGCCATGCCCAGCTTTCCTCGCCTGCAAGAAGCGAAGGCGGCATGGCATCTTCGAGGTAGACGAAGCTGTCCGCATTGTGCGTGAGCGGCAGCATGCTGATGCGTTTGCTCGGCTTGCGCGCAAGCGATCCGTCCGTCTGCACGAAGAGGCGGTCGGCGGGCACGCAGCCCACGCCATTGCTCAAATTGCGTCCGGTATGTCCGGTGCGCGCAAGTGTGTTGACCTCGTCCCAACGACGAATGCGCGCGACATCGATAGGCTGCAACGCATGCGCGGGCCACAGGCATTCGATGCTATGAAACCATTGATCGTAGAGTTCGTAGCGGTCCGGGTGCATCACGCCTTCGCGCTGCACACTCGAACCGTCATCGACGATGAAGCGCAGTTTGATACCCAGGTCCTGCTCCGCGCGCTTGCGCAGATGTTCCTGTAGCGTGACGGATGTGCCGAGCACGCGCAGCTCGACCTTCGACGGATGCACGGCGGGCGCTTGTGGACCGGAGAGATTCGAGCGGACGGGATTCAATCTATGGCTTCTGTCTCGAGGTGCCGGCAAAAGCGCCGGTAGGAAGCAGCCACTGCGTCGCGATCCAGTCCTTCCGCAATGAACACGAGTCGCGAAAGCGGCGCGCCGCCGGGCCAAGCGTCGAGATGCAATACGGGATGCACGAGATGATGCACGGCATGCAGCACGACCGGTTGGGACTCGCCGCGAATGGCGAGCAGTCCCTTGACGCGCAGGATGTTATCACCGTGACGGTTGAGCAGCATGGTGAACCATAACGTGAACACGGGCCAGTCGGGTGCCTGGTCGAAATCGATAGAGAAGGAAGTCAGCGTCGAGAGGTTCTCCCGGTGTTGCGAAAGACGCGCCAATGGACGCTCGCCATCGTCACGTCGTGCGTTCGATGTCATGCCCGTGCGACGCACGAAGTCCGCGAAATCCGGCACATGCGCTGCAAGGCCGAGCACCGCGGATGCATCGTCGGTAACGGTACGGCGCGCCATGCTCGCGGCCGGATTCACGCGTTCGAGTTCGGCTTCGAGTGCCGCGACGTGAGCTTCATCCACGAGGTCCGTCTTGCTGATGAGTAGACGGTCCGCAGCCGCCACTTGCGCGAGCCATTCGGAATGCCGCTCGCGTTGCTGACGCGCGTTGACGGCATCGACCACAGTGACGACCGACGCGATCGAATAATGACTCGATACCACGCGATCGCCGAGCAAGGTCGCCATGATCGGCGCGGGCGTGGCAAGCCCCGTCGTTTCCAGCACCACACGCGAGAACGGCGGCACTTCACCGCGTGCGCGTCGTGAGAACAGGTGCGCAAGCGCGTCCTTCAACTCGCCGCGAATGGCGCAGCAGACGCAACCGTTGTCGAGCAGCACGGTCTCCATTTCCACCTTGCCGATCAACAAATGGTCCAGCCCGACTTCGCCGAATTCGTTGACGAGCACGGCCGTATCGCGCGCGGCATCGCCCTTGAGGACATCTGCAAGCAAGGTCGATTTACCGCTGCCGAGAAAGCCCGTCACGACGATCACCGGAATCACATCGTAGGCAAGGCTCATGGCGCGGTCTCGTCATCGGCGAAAAGTGTCAGCGGATCGAGCGGACGCCCGAGCATGCTTTCCGCGGCCTTCCATATCTGCATGAAGTCTTCGATCATCAATTGCGCGCCGGTCGGCGAAGAGAGTACGAACGATTGGCCGTGAAAGTCGGCAAGACGCAGACGAAACGTTTCGAGCACGCGGTTCGCATGCGCGACCTGCGCATAGCGCTGCGCGCGCGCATTCACGCCCGCGCCCGCCGAAACCGTGTTCGACCAGTGCCGTCCGCCGCCCAGTAATCCGCACATGCCGCACATGAAACCTCCCTCTTAAGGCATGACGTCGCCGGAATTCGGTCCGAGCGTCTGCCCGACGAACAGGTTGCCGCCCGGGTCGGAGGCGAGCAAGACCGCTGTGGGCGCAACTTCTTCCGCGCGGCCGAAGCGGCGCAGCGGCAGTTCTTTCGCCTTCATCTCCTTCCATGATGCGCTGATTCCATCGACGAGCGGTGTCTCTATCGGCCCCGGCGCAATGGCGTTGACGAGCACGTTGTCGGGCGCGGCTTCCAGCGCGAGCGATTTGGTGAAGCCGATCACGCCCGCCTTGGCCGCCGCGTAATGTGTGAGTTCCGCGCCGCCCTTGATGCCGAGCTGCGACGCCACGTTGATGATGCGTCCCCAGCGCTGCGCGGTCATCGAAGGCAATGCGCGACGCGAGCAGAGAAACACGCTGCGTAAGTCCACGCGCATCATGTCGTCCCACATTGACGTGGTGAGGTCCATGCAGCGTGCCTGCGTGAGCATGCCCGCATTGTTCACGAGAATGTCGATGCCGCCATAAGCCTCGATACAACGATCCACGATACCGTGCGCGCCCGCCTCTTCGCCGACATCGGCGATCACGGTTTGCACTGTGACGCCGAGCGCGCGGCATGCGTCCGCTTGTGTGGCCAGACGCGCTTCGTTGAGATCCGCGAGCACGAGACGCGCGCCCGCTTCCGCATAAGCGAGCGCAATTGCCGCGCCGATACCGCTTGCCGCACCGGTCACGACCGCGCGACGGCCTTCGAGTGAAAAGGATGCCATGTGCTGTTGTTCCTGTGCGTGAGAATCAGCCGGGCCAGCGCACGGTGAGTCCGCCATCCGCGATGATCGACTGGCCGGTGATGTAGGAGGCGTCGTCGCTCGTCAGATAGCGAATCAGCACGGCGATTTCTTGCGGCCTGCCGACGCGTCCGAGCGGAATGCCCTTCGCGGCTTCGCGCAAGCCATCGGGGCCGAGCGAATTGACGGCATCGAGCGATTGCGGCGTTTCGATCAGGCCCGGAATGACCGCGTTGCAACGGATGTTGCGCGGCGCGAGTTCCATCGCCACTGCGCGGCACAGTCCCGGCACGCCCGACTTCGCGGCGGAATAATGCGTGTGGTTCTCCCATCCATAGACACCACCCGCTATGGACGATATCGCGACCATCGCGCCGCCATCGGTCATATGCCGCGCTGCCGCACGGAAGGTGCGCATGACACCGGACAGATCGACATCGAGCATCTGATGCCATTGTTCGTCGCTCATCTCGGTGAGCGGCGATGCGCGCAGCAAGCCCGCATTCGCCACCGCATAGTCGATGCGTCCGAAGCGCGTGATCGCTTCGTTCGCGAAGGCTTCGACTTCCTCGGCGGAAGTCACGTCCACCGCGTACATCACGCACTGACCGCCCGCCTTCTCGACTTCGGCTGCCGTGACTTGCGGGTCATGCGGGTCGCCCGGAAAGTATCCGCCGACCACGGCCACGCCGATCTGCGCGTATGCCACGGCCAGCGCTTGCCCAATGCCGCTCGCCGCGCCCGTTACCAATGCTGCTTTCACGAAAGACCTCCAGTGGAGTTACTTGATTTCGGTGGGATCGACATGACGCGCGAACATAATTAGCACGCCGGAAAGGAAACACGGCAATGCGCCGAACCAGAGCGCCGCGTGCAGCCAGTCGCTACCGTGATTGAGCATCGAGGTGACGCCGACGCCCGCGAGGATCGCGCCGATGGGACCCATTGCATGGACGATCGAGCTGCCCGTGCCGCGAATGGCCGTCGGATAACTTTCGCCGATGAAGAACAGCGCCGCCGAATACGGTCCGATCAGGAAGAAGAGACCGAGGCTATAGAGCGCGACGACCACGCCCTGGCTGCTCGGACCATAAAGCATGCCCGCGAACGACAGACCGCCGAGCATCCAGCCGATGGCGAGCGTGTTGCGCCGGCCGATCTTGTCGCCGATCCATCCGTGACTCAGATAACCGCAATAGCCGATCACGTTCGACAACACAAGAATCAGCAGCGAGCTTTCGAACGACACGTTATGCACGCGAGTGAGCACCGTCGTGCCGAGCACGCTGAACACCTGAATCGCGGACCAGTTCAGCAAAATGCCGCCGCCGAGCACGAGCGTCGCACGCAATGCGCTGCCGCGAAACGCTTCGGAAAGACCTGCGCGGCTGTGCTCCTCGTAGTCCACCGAATGCGTGCCCGCGAGACTGCGCGCTTCGCCGTCGTGACCGGCTTCGCGCAACTGTTTGATGCGCTTGTGCAGCAGGAATTGCGGGCTTTCCTTCAGACGCCGCGTCATGAAGAAGATGACGATGGCCGGGAACGTCGCGAAGATGAAGCACCCTTGCCAACCGATACGCGGCAACAAGAGCGCCGTGAGACCGGATGCGATCAGCGCGCCAATAGGCCAGCCGCCTTGCACGAGGCTATAAATGAAGCCCTTGTTGCGATTGAGCTTCGGATCGTTGGCCGCCGAATACAGTTCGTTGAGGTAAGTCGCGTTGACGGTTTCCTCGGCATAACCGAGACCCGAGAGTGCGCGGATGAACACGAGCGGCCACTGACCCATTGCGCCGCCCACGACCGTCAGTCCCGAGCACAACGCCGCGCCAGCCACCGTCCACAAGAGCCCTGCCTTGCGGCCGAGACGATCCAGTAATGGCCCGATGGCGAAGGCGATCACCGCCGTGCCGATTGCCACCAGCGTGGCGATTTCGGCTTGCGAGGCGGCGTCCCAGTTGTAGTGCTTGCCGATCTCGGGCAAGAGCGTGCCGAACAGGATGAAGTCGTACACGGCAAAGACCCACGCGAAAAAAGCGACCACGGTTGCGCGTTTTACGTCGCCGGGCGTTATATGTTCGAGTTTGAAGCTTGATGCCGACAGCGGGTTCGCTTTCGCCGGCGCGCTCTTGCTGAGCTCGGAAGGAGTCATGGGATGGGCTCGTATCGGTAGGGTCAGGACTTGCGTGGCTGGCGGCGCAGGAAGTCGTCGGCGATTTCATCGCAGGTGCAAAAGCGCACGCCTTCGTGCTTGCGGAAATGCGCGATCAGACGTTCGAGCATGAGCAATACTTGCGCGCGGCCGGATACATCGGGATGGATGGTGATGGGAAACACCGCATAGTCGTGCTCGCGGTACACCCAGTCGAATTGATCGCGCCACATCTCCTCGATATCGCGCGGATTGACGAAGCCGTGACTGTTGGGCGCCTTCTTGATGAACATCATCGGCGGGAGATCGTCGAGATACCAGTTCGCGGGAATCTCCACGAGATCCGTTTCCTGTCCGCGCGAAAGCGGCTTCATCCACGTATCCGGATGCTTGCTGTAGTCGATCTTCGTCCAGCTGTCGCCGACGCGCACGTAGTACGGGTGGTAGTCGTTGTGCATCAGGCTGTGGTCGTACTTGATGCCCTTCTTCACCAGTAACTCGTTCGTCACGTTACTGAACTCCCACCACGGCGCGACGTAGCCCGTCGGCCGCTTGCCCGCGAGTTTCGTCACCAGGTCGATGCTGCGATCCAGCACGGCTTCTTCCTGCTCCGGCGTCATCGCGATGGGGTTTTCGTGGCTATAGCCGTGGATGCCGATCTCGTGGCCCGCGTCCGCAACCGCCTGCATCTGCGTGGGAAAAGTCTCGATCGAATGGCCGGGAATGAACCATGTGGTCTTGATCTTCTCGCGCTCGAAGAGCTTGAGAAGGCGCATGGAGCCGACTTCGCCCGCAAAGAGGCCGCGCGAGATGTCGTCGGGCGAGTCTTCGCCGCCGTATGAGCCGAGCCATCCGGCGACCGCATCGACATCGATGCCGAATGCTACGAGTATTTCCTTGGCCATCTGCTTTTCTCCTTTGAGCGCTGCGTTGTCGGTTCGAAGCATTGCTTCGCTTTCACCGGGCACTTAAATGTACATCGTTGACAACATACGTTTACGATGCCGGGTTAAAAAATAATCGGCAAATGAGGGATTACCCTTAGTAACGATCTCGAAGATGAAAAGGGACGGGCGTGCGGAGGCGCGGCCCGTGCATTGAGCGTGGACCGGATTGAACGGAGGCGACGGCGAGGGGTTTAGGTTTGCGCGTGCAGCGTTAGTAAGGCATCGGCGAATGCCTCGGGTTTTTCTTGCGGCAGGTTGTGTCCCGCGCCTTCGACGACGCGATATTCAAAAGGTCCGCTGAAATGCACAGAGTGATGCGCGGTGCCGCCGGTGGACATGACACCGTCGTCCGCGCCGTCGAACGAGATCGTGGGAACAGAGATGGGCGGCGCCTTCGCGAGTTGCTGTTCGAGCGCGTCGTAACGCGGATCGCCATTCACGAGCCCATAGCGATGCCGATACGAATGGATCACGACGTCGATGAAGTCTTCGTTGTCGAACGATGCGGCCGTCGCGGCGTAAGTGTCGTCGTCGAAGCGCCAGCTCGGTGACCATAACGTCCACAGCAAGCGGCAGAGTTCTCGGCGGTTCGCGGTCAGGCCGGCACGGCCGCGCTCGCCATGAAAGTAATACTGATACCAGTAGCGAAGCTCGTTTTCCGGCGACGACGGCTTGCCCGATGCCGCGATGTCCTGAATGTTGTAGCCGTTGAGCGTGACGAGCGCCCTGACGCGTTCGGGATGCAGCGCCGCGACGATGCACGCGGCGCGTCCGCCCCAGTCGTAGCCGCCGAGCATTGCGCGCCCGATGTCGAGCGCATCGAGCAATGCGAGCAGGTCAGCGCCCAACGCCGCTTGCTCACCGGAACGCGGGGTATCGGCGGAAAGGAAGCGCGTTGGACCGTAACCACGCAGATAAGGAACGATGACGCGTGCGCCTTGTGCCACGAGAAGCGGTGCGACTTCATCGAATGAATGAATGTCGTAGGGAAAGCCATGCAGCAACACAACGGGCCAGCCGTCTGTCGGCCCGGACTCTTCATAAGCGATATCAAGCAAGTCGGTCTCGATGCGGTTGATCATGCGCTTATCCTCGACGTAGACGTTCGATGACAGCTAGCGTATACGATCCGCATGATTCGCGTGGCGCTTACGAGATATCGAACACGCTCGAAAGCGGAGGTCATTGGCAATAGAGACTAAGCAATCCGCAAATGCTCGCTGATGTAGTCGATGAACACGCGCAGCTTCGGCGATGCATAACGCGTCGCCGGCCAGAGAATCCAGAATGTCACCGTCTGATCGATGTAATCGTCCAGCACGATTTGCAGCGCGCCGCTTGCAAGCGCATCGCGCACGAGAAAGGTTGGCACGAAGATAAGTCCTTTATCTTGCAGCGCCAGGAACGCCAGCACTTCAATGGTGTTGCTCACGAACGTCTGCGGCAACTCGGGCTCCGCTTCCGCCGTGCCGAGCTGAAACGGCCAGCGTTCGAGCTTGCCGGTGGCGGGAAACTTATGCAGCAGGCATGCGTGATTCACGAGTTCCGCCGGATGACGCGGCACGCCATGCTGCTTCAGATATCCGGGTGACGCGACGACCACTTGCCCGCATGAACCAAGACGCCGCGAAACGAGCCGCGAATCGTGCTGCGCGCCCGTGCGGATCACGGTGTCGAAACCTTCCTCGATGATATCGACCATACGGTCTGACAAATCGACATCGATTTCGATATCCGGATACTGCGCCATGAACCCGTCCAGCGCGGGCATGATGAGCGCGGACAATTGCGGCGTGCTGATTCGCAAACGCCCGCGCGGGCTGCCCGCTGCATTGGACAGTTCGGCTTCGGCGGCTTCGACTTCGCCGAGGATGCGCCTGCAACGTTCGAGAAAGAGCGCGCCCTCGGCGGTCAGCGTAATGCTGCGCGTGCTGCGATGAAAAAGCCGCACGCCGAGACGCTCTTCCATGCGGGCAATGCCCTTGCCCACCGCCGACGACGACACGCCCAATTGCCGTCCCGTCTCCGTGAAGCTGCGCGTTTCAGCGACTTGCACGAACATCGAAATGCCGCCTAGGCTGTCCATGAGTATCCCGAAGAACTGGCCGACTCGCGCGACGCGATCCGCCGATTAAGGAAGTTCTTGTCCGATATATTCGGATCCTTAGCCCATTTTTCTTATGTCGTCCGGTTCATACACTCTCTTCAAGCCTTAACACCTGCCGTCGAGGAATTCGACGGTCATCCGCATTCCGGAGAGAGAACATGTCCAAACTTCATTCAGCCGTCAGAGTCGGTCCCTACGAGTTTTCGCATCGCGTCGTGCTGGCGCCGCTCACGCGCATGCGTGCCGAGGAAGGCGCCATCCCCGGCCCGTTGATGGCCGAGTACTATGCGCAACGCACGTCGAAAGGCGGCTTCCTGATCAGCGAAGCGACCATTGCCGCGCCGAACGGCAACGGCTACCTCGGCGCGCCCGGCCTTTACGACGACAGCCAGATCGAAGGCTGGAAGCAAGTCACGGAAGCCGTGCATGAAAGAGGCGGCCGCATCTTCCTTCAGCTTTATCACGCGGGCCGCCAGTCCAATAGCCAGTTGCAGCCGGATGGCGGCGCGCCGGTGGCACCGTCGGCGGTATTGCATGGCGGCGTCGCTTATACGGAAGCTGGCTGGATTCCCAACACCCCGGCCCGCGCGCTCACCAGTCCGGAAATCGCGCAACTCGTCGAGCGCTTCCGCACGGCAGCGGAGCGTGGCAAGAAAGCCGGTTTCGATGGTGTCGAACTGCACGCCGCGAACGGCTATCTCTTCGATCAGTTCCTTCAAGACGGCAGCAACATGCGCACCGACATCTACGGCGGCTCGTTCGAAAACCGCGCGCGCTTTCTGCTGGAGGCCACGCGCGCCGTCATCTCCGTGTGGGGCAGCCAGCGCGTCGCGGTGCGCCTCGGGCCGAGCGGCACGTGGGGCGATATGTCGGACAGCAATCCCGAAGCGCTCTTCTCCTACGTGGCGCGTGAATTGTCGAAGCTCGATCTGGCGTATCTGCACTTGATCGAACCGCGCGTGCTCGGCAATGTCGATGACGACAGCAAAGACCCCGCACCCGTGGCCGCGCAACTGATCCGCAAGCATTACGAGGGCGTCATCATCGCGGCGGGCGGCTTCAAGGGGCCGACGGCCGAAGCCATCCTGCAAGCAGGCGATGCCGATCTAGTGGCGTTCGGACGCGACTTCATCGCCAATCCGGATTTGCCCGAACGCCTTCGTAATCGGTGGCCGCTCAATGCGTATGACCGTCCCACGTTCTTTGGCGGAACCGAAGCTGGCTATACCGACTATCCGTTCCATCGCGCCGAAGCACGGGCCGCGTAAGCCGGACGCCGCCATGAACGCTACTTCCCCGCCGGTGTCTCTCTGACGCCACTCTGCTGGCTCGCGCTCGGCATGTTGCGGGGTTGCGCGGTGCGCCTGTCGCGTTATCGCTCAATGCATGGTTCATGTGTCTCGGCTTCTCACTCGGCGCCGCGCTCGGGTCGATCACGCTGAATGTTGCGTCGTGACCGATCTTGGCTTGACCGCGTCGGTCTGCAAGATCGCGGCGTTCACGCTGACCTTGTGCGAAGCGGCGCCCGCCGCGGCATGACTAACGAAAGCGCCTGAAGAACGTGCGCATTTCGACGGCAAGAAGTTCGGGCTCTTCCATCGCGGCGAAGTGGCCGCCGCGCGGCATCTCGGTCCATTGCGCGACATCGAAGACACGTTCGAGCCATTCGCGCGGCGGCCGGCTCAATTCTTTGGGAAAGCGCGCGTAACCCACTGGCGGCAACACGCGCTGACCCGCAGCGAAACGCATGGGTTGCAGGCGGTTTTCGTAGTACATCTGCACCGCCGTGCCAATGCTCTGCGTGTGCCAGTAGAGCGAGAGATTCGTCAGCAACTCGTCCTTCGAGAAACTGCGCTCCACATCGCCGTCGCAATCGCTCCATGCGCGGAATTTCTCGCAGATCCATGCGGCGAGTCCCACGGGGGAATCGTTGAGCGATGCAGCAAGCGTCTGCGGCTTCGTGCTGTGCATGTGCGCGTAGGCGCCTTCTAGTGCGACCCACTCGCTTCGCGCGCGCACGAAGTCTTGTTCGGCAGCATTCGTCGGCGCGTTTGCCGGATCCACCGATGGTTCGTAAGAGCCTGGCAGAAAGTTTAGATGAATACCATCGACATGCCGTCGATGCCGTAACGCCAGCGCAACCGACACCGCCGAACCCAGGTCGCCGCCTTGCGCACCGAAGCGCTCGTAGCCTAGACCTTGCATCAGCGCGGCCCAGATATCGGCGACTTGAAACGCGGACGTGCCGGGCTGCGCGGGCGCGGCGGAAAACGCGAAGCCCGGCAGCGAAGGCACAATGACATCGAAGGAATCGGCCGGGTCCGCTCCGAACGATGCGGGATCGCACAGCATCTCCGTCAGCGCATGAAACTCGAAGAACGATCCCGGCCAGCCGTGCGTGATGATGACCGGATACGGCTTTGGACCTACGCCCCGCCGATGCACGAAGTGCACGCGCTGACTGTTCACATCCGCAATGAATTGCGGTTGCCGGTTGAGCTCGCGTTCGGCGGCGCGCCAGTCGAACGTATCGGTCCAGTACTGCACGAGTTCGCGCAGCCACGCGATATCGATACCTTGTTTCCAAGACTCGGATGGCGTCATGGGTGGCCAGCGGGTATCGCGTAGCCGGCGGCGCAGGTCGTCTATCGCTTCGTCGGGAACGGCAATCTTGAATGGCTCGATGTGCATGGCGGGTCGCTACTCCAGCAAGGTCGGAGGTTCAGTGTAACTCGACCTTTTGCCGCGCTCCCGTCTTCTCGTGATTCAGGCAAAGCGCCGCCGCGAGGCTGATCGCCGCGTTGATCGCGAGCCACACGCCGACCATCGCGCTGCTATGAAACGTGTGCGTGAGCCATGTGAGGATGGCGGGCGTGAAGCCGCCCAGCACGGCCGCTGCGATAGCCTGCGCGAACGCATAGCCGGATGTGCGCGCATTGGGCGGCACGAGTTCGACCATGGCCGCGACCTGAACGGCGCTGTAGGCTGCATAGATGAACGAGAACCACAGTTCGACCACCGCGAACCTCAGCACGGTTGCATGCGCGGCGAGCCATGACATCAGCGGATACGCGGTGACGGCGGCCAGCAACGTGACGACGATCAGCACCGTGCGACGGTTGAAGCGATCGGCCACGAGCGCCATGATCGGCAGCCAGACGAGCACCGACAAACCGCCGAAAAAGAGAATGATGAAGCCCGCGGATGCGCCCAGATTCAGGCTCTTGATGAAGGTCGGCGCGTAAGTGGTGATGGTCTGCGAAGTCACAGTCGCCATCGACACCATGCCCATGCACAGCACGATGGTGCGCCAGTCCGAGACCAGGCTCGTGCAGATCTCGGACATCTTCGGCGCGCGCTTTCTGGCCGCGAACACCGACGTTTCCTGAAGACTCGACCGCAGCCAGAACATGACGGGAATGACCATGCAGCCGAGCAGAAGCGGCACGCGCCATCCCCATGCGTGCAGTTCGTCTTGCGTCAGCCAGTAAAGCAGAACGAGTCCGACGAGCGACGCCACCATCACGGAGATTTGCTGGCTGCCGGCTTGCCAGCACGTATAAAACGCGCGGCGTCTGGCCGGCGCGATCTCCGCGAGATAGACCACTACGCCGCCGAGTTCGGCGCCTGCGGAGAACCCTTGCATCAGCCGTCCAAGCAAGACGATGATCGGCGCCGCGATACCGATACTCGCGTAGGAAGGCGTGCATGCCACGGAGATGATGCCGAGCGACATCAACGACAACGCGAGAATGAGACCCTTGCGGCGCCCATGACGGTCCGTATACGCGCCGAGCACGATAGCGCCCACGGGCCGCGCGAGAAAGCCGAACGCGAAGGTCATGAGCGACATCATCAGCGAGATGTATTCGTTGTCGCTCGGAAAGTACGTCTGCGCGATGTATCTCGCGTAATAGCCGTAAATCATGAAGTCGTAGATTTCCAGCGCATTGCCGGCGACGACCTGAATGATCGGCTTGATCGCGACTCTCGATCTATCGACCTCCGGCGCACTCGCTGACGCGAGGCCTGGGCTTGCAACCGCGGAATCCTTCATCGCTACTCCTGTCGAAAAGCGTTCTTTCTGGCCGATGGAAACGTCAGGCGCGTGCGCCGATCTCCACTTCCTGCGCGGTCCAGCCCGCAACGCGGTCGCTGAGCGTGAGACCGAGACCGGGACGCGTCGGCACGAGCATGCGGCCATCGCGCGTTTCGAGCCGTTCGTTGAAGAGCGGTTCGAGCCATTCGAAATGTTCGACCCACGGCTCGCGTGCATAGCTTGCCGCGAGATGCACATGCAGTTCCATGGCGAAATGCGGCGCGAGCATGAGACCCGCGTGATCCGCGAGCGTCGCGACTTTAAGAAACGGCGTGATGCCGCCGACGCGCGGTGCATCCGGCATCAGATAATCCGCCCCGCGCAACCGGATGAACTCCCAGTGCTCCGACACGCTCGTCAGCATCTCGCCTGTGGCGATCGGTGTATCGAATTGCGTGGCGAGCGCTGCATGGCCTTCGGCGTCGTAGCAATCGAGCGGCTCCTCGATCCAGACGAGATTGAACTGTTCGAACGTTCGGCACATGCGTTGTGCGGTCGGACGGTCCCATTGCTGGTTGGCGTCGACCATGAGCGGGAAGGCATCGCCCAGATGCTTGCGCACGGTTTGCACGCGATGAATGTCGAGCGCCGAGTCCGGCTGGCCCACCTTGAGCTTGATGCCACCGATGCCTTTTTCGCGCGATATGTCGGTGTTGGTCATCAACTGATCGAGCGGCGTATGCAGGAAACCGCCCGACGTGTTGTAGCAGCGCACCGACTCGCGTTGTGCGCCCAGCAGCTTGGCAAGCGAGAGGTTCGCGCGCTTTGCCTTCAGGTCCCACAGCGCGACATCGAACGCGCCGATGGCTTGCGCCGCCATGCCGCTGCGCCCCACCGACGCCCCCGCCCACGCGAGCTTGTCCCACAGCCGCGCGATGTCGCTCGGATCCTCGCCGATCAGCACGGGCGCGATCTCCTTCGCATGCGCGAACTGGCCCGGACCGCCCGCGCGTTTTGAATAGCTGAAGCCGAGTCCGCGTTGACCATCGGCCGTTTCGATCTCCACGAAAAGAATGGCGATCTCGGTCATCGGCTTCTGCCGGCCGGTCAGCACCTTGGCGTCGCTGATGGGATTGGCGAGCGGCAAGAACGTGGAGGCGACGCGAATCCACCTTATTGAATCGTTCGATGTTCCTGCGAGAAGCGAAGACGTTGCGTTCATGTGCCGATTCCTTGAGTGACGAGTTCGAAGCCTTTAGCGATGAGTCGATCATACAATGATTGCGCAATCATTCAAGCTTAATTGATTGCGCAATCATCATGGTTTACGCTTAATGCACGAGTGCAAACGTCTTTGATCGGTGGGCCTTCATGGTCTAATCCGATGCGTGGCGCTTTGAAGAAAACGAAGTCGGGGAAATATGGCGAAGAAAGACGAAGGTGTTCAGGCGACGGCGGAAAGCGTGACGCTTATCGATGTCGCGCGCGTGGCGGGCGTCGCGCCGATGACCGTGTCGCGCGCACTGAACCGGCCGGAACTCGTGCGCAGCGACACGCAGAAGAAGGTGCTCGACGCCGTTCGCGCGACGGGTTACGTGCCCAACCTGCTCGCTGGAGGACTGGCGAGCAGCAAAAGCCGTCTCGTGGCCATTCTGTTGCCGACCATTGCCAACTCCATCTTCGCCGACACCGTGCAGGCGCTGGTGGACCGTCTGACGGCATCGGGATATCAAACGTTGCTGGGCGTGACCGCTTATTCAACCTCGCGCGAGGAAGCGCTCGTCGAAGCCATTCTCGGACGCCGCCCGGATGGCATCGTGCTCGCTGGCACCAGTCACAGCAAGGCCACCGTCGCGCGGCTGGTGAAGGCCAACATACCCGTTGTCGAGATATGGGATCTCACGAGCAAACCTATCGATACGGTCATCGGTTTCTCGCACGAACAGGTGGGTAAAGAGGTCGCGCAACATCTCGTCGCGAAGGGCTATCGTGACTTCGGCGTGTTGTCCGTGGACGATCCACGCGGTTTGCGGCGCTGCAAGAGTTTGATCGCGCAACTCGCGGCACAGGGAATCAGGAACACCGCGTTCGAGATAATGCCCGCGCCGGCAACGTTGCAGGCAGGACGAGAAGGCACGGCAAAGCTGTTGCAGGCACGGCCGCCGCGCATCGTCGTATGCAGTTCGGACACGCTCGCGCAGGGCGTGCTCGCGGAAGCCGCCAGCCGCAAGTTGAACGTACCGGACGATATCGCCGTGATGGGCTTCGGCGACTTGAGCACCGCCGCGCACGTGTACCCTGCACTCTCGACGGTACGTGTGGATGGCGCGACCATCGGCATGAAAGCGGCCGATACCTTGCTCGCGCGTTTTTTGCAGGGCCGCACGGGCGCCGTTTCCTCGCGCGTGAAGATCGACACGGGCTTTACGATCATCGACCGCGAAAGCACATGACACGCCCGCAAGCAGCGGGGTATACGATAGTGACATCGTCCAATTCGTCGTCCATATTTACTTGGCTATCCTTACAGGATGGTCAAATAAATAACGGAGACATCCATGAGCGAACGTCTGTTCTTCCGCGCGGCTGGCCGCGCGATGGCGCTGCTATGCGCAGCGTATTTCGTTCTCGCCGCGCCGAACGTCTCGGCATCGCGAGGAGACGGCCGCGACGATGGATGGATCTCCACATGGACAGCAAGTGCCGATCGCAATAACAACCTGACCACGCCGCAGAGCTTCAATGCGTCGACGACGATTCGCCAGGTCGTGCACTTGAGCGTTGGCGGCGACCGCGTTCGCGTGCGTCTCACCAACGAGTTCGGCACGACGCCAGTAACGGTGGGACCGGTACATATTGCGTTATCCGTCGGCGGCGCGAAGATCGCGCCGAACTCCGATCGCACGCTTACCTTCGGCGGAAAGACCACGGTGACGCTTTATGCGGGTGCGCCGATTCTCAGCGATCCAGTAGATATCAAGCTGCCGCCGTTCGCGGACATTGCCGTGAGCTTCTTCCTGCCTGACGCCACGCAAGCACAGACCGTACATCAACTGGCCGTGCAGAACGCGTATGTATCGAGTGGCGACAACACCGCCACGGCCGATCAACCTTCTCCGCAAAAATACACGAACCGCTTTTTCCTGTCCGGCGTGCTGATCGATACCGACCGCGACACACCCGCCGTCGTGACCTTCGGCGATTCGATCACGGATGGCTACGCCTCCACCGTCGATGCGAACCGCCGCTGGCCCGACGATCTCTCGCAACGGCTGAATGGCGGCTCGGCGCGGCGCAGCTATGCCGTGCTGAATCAGGGGATCAGCGGTAATCGCGTGATCAAGGATGGCTCGGGCATCAGTGCGCTCGCGCGCTATGACCGCGATGTCCTCAGCCAGTCGAACGTCAAGCTGGTGATCTTCCTCGAAGGCATCAACGATATCGGCTGGCCTCAGACCGTGCTCGACCCGACGGCGGGACTCGTTCCGGCGCAGGACATCATCGACGGATACAAGCAGATCATCGCGCGGACTCATCTGCGCGGCATCAAGATCGTGGGCGGCACACTGACACCGTTCCACAACGCGCTGCAAGGCACGCCGAACCAAGGCTACTGGACGCAGCAAAAGGAAGCGATCCGTCAGACCGTCAATGCCTGGATACGGACGAGCCGCGCGTTCGATGCGGTCGTGGATTTCGATGCGGTGCTGCGCGATCCGGCGCATCCGATCGACATTCGCGCAGTGTATGACAGCGGCGATCATCTGCATCCCAACGATGCGGGCTATGCGGCCATGGCCAATGCTGTCGATCTCTCGCTGCTCTACAGGGCCGACGACGACCGCGATCACGATCACGACCATCATTGATTGAGGAACATGCGGACGCGCATCGCGCGCGTTCGCATTCGCGTCTTCCCGCGCACTACCCACCTGTCCGCGCTATCCTGCTGATTAGCCCATTCTTCGCATGGACCCTGCACCCGCACGGCCTGTCGACTCTCATGCTATTAGCGCAAATCAGCGATCTCCATATCAAGCGGCCCGGCAAGCTCGCCTATGGACGTGTCGATACCGCCGCCTATCTCAGCCGATGCATCGAGCATCTCAACGCACTCGATCCGCGACCCGACGCCGTGCTGATCACGGGCGATCTCGTGGATTTCGGCAATACCGAGGAATACGCCTATCTACGTACGCTACTGAATCCGCTTGCGATTCCGTATTACCTTTGCATCGGTAATCACGATGGACGAGAAGCGCTGCGCGAGGTATTCGGCGATCATGCGTATCTGCGAGACCAAGCGCGTTTTGTTCAGTATGAGTTCGAGCTAGGCGGCGTACGCATTGTCGTCGCGGACTCGCAAGACCCGCCACACGGAGGCGGCCGGCTGTGCGATGAACGGCTCGACTGGATTGCAGAGACGCTGGCAAGAAGCGCTGCGCAGCCGATCTTGCTTGCCATGCATCATCCGCCGTTCGATTGCGGTATCGAGCATATGGACGAGCAAAAGCTCGATGCCGCCGATGCAGCGAAGCTCGCGGCTATCGTCGCGCGTCATCCGCAGATCGAGCGTCTACTGTGCGGGCACGTGCATCGCGCCATTCAAATGCGCTTTGCCGGCACGATCGCGAGCGTGTGTCCGTCGACCGCGCATCAAGTCGCGCTCGACTTGCGCAAACGCGGCCCGTCCCGCTTCGTGATGGAACCGCCTGCATTCCAGTTGCATCGCTATGTCGCGGGCGAAGGGCTCGTCACGCATACGGCATTCATCGGCGATTACGGCGGTGCTTATCCGTTCTATGACGAGAACGACGCGCTCATCGACTAAGCGGTGCTTTTAGCGTCGCGCCATGCCGAGATCATCGGCTGCGTTCGACGCACTCGCCGCGCGCTTGCCTTTGTTCCCTTCTTCGAGCGCGTTCAGTTGTTCGAGGCTCAGATTGCGCGTTTCAGGCGCGAGCCACACGGAGATCAGCAAGCCCGCGAGCGCGATGCCGAAGAAGAACCACAGCGCCGCACTCGCGCCCCACCACGCGACGAAATTGGGGAACACGAGTACGCCGAGAATCGAGCCGATGCGGCTTACGGAAGTCGCGAGACCCGATGCGCCCGCGCGCACGTTCGTCGGAAAGAGCTCGGTCGGATAGACGAAGTTGAGAATGCCGCCGCCCGAATTAGCGAACAGAACCGCGCAACTGAACAGCACGACCAGAAAGCCGAAGGTCGGCTTCGAGTTGAGCGCGAGCACGAGAAGCGCGGCGGAAAGCCCGGCAAACGACGTGATCAGCAGCGGCCTGCGTCCCCAGCGATCCACCAGATTCATGCCGATGATCGCGCCGATCATCCCGAGAATGGCGATGAGACCCGACCCGATGATGGTCAGCACGCGCGAGCCATGCGAGAACGGCGAGATGATGGTCGGCGCGTACATCGAGATGCCGTAATAGGCAGTTGCATAACAAAACCAGAAGCCAAGCACGAAGATCGTACGGCGCAGCATGGGCCTGGAAAAGAGCGATGCGAGACTGCCCTTCGACTCGACCTCGCGCGCAAGCACGACACGCTCGCCCGTTACCGCGAGCATGACGGCTTCGGCTTCCTCGTGACGGCCTTTGGATTGCAGCCAGCGCGGCGATTCCGGCAGCGTCATGCGAAAGAAGAACACGATCAACGCGAAGATGGCGCCCACGCCCAGCATGTAACGCCATGCGTTATCGCCGAGCGGCAGGCACGCAAGCCCCACGACATACGCGGCCACCGCGCCGACGAACCACATCGCCGCAAGAAAGGTGCCGTGCTGTCCGCGCTTGTGCCGCGAACTGAATTCGGCGACGAGCGTGGCGGAGATAGGATAGTCCGCGCCGATGCCCACGCCCAGCAAGAAGCGAAACAGGATGAGTTGCCACGCGCTCTGTGAGACGGCCGTCAAGAGCGCGAACAGCACGAACGCCAGCAGATCGACGACATACATGGCCTTGCGGCCGAAGCGATCCGTCAGCCGCCCGAGCCAGGCCGCGCCGATGAAGGCCCCGATGATCGCCGACGACACCACGAGACTCTGCACGCCCGCGCCGAGATGCCACTGCTTGATCACCGAAGGCAGCGCGACGGCGACGATCGTCAAGTCGAAGCCATCGAGGAAAGTGCCTCCGGCGGACAGCAGCGTGACCTTGCGTTGAAAGCGCCGGACCTGCTGTGAGTCCAGATGATCGAAGCTCATTGCGTGACTCCCATACGTAAGCGATTCGTCAGCGTGACGACTTGTGACGGACGAAAATTCGTGTGGCGCGAGTGTGACGGAGGTCTGTGACAGGCCGATGATGTCGATATCGTGTACCGCGCGTGAATCAGCGTATTCCCTCACCTTCGAGCCATGAGCGGAACAGGACGACGAGTTCGTCGTCGGACTTCGCATCCGGCACGTAGGTGCAATAGCTCCGCGACGGCAGGCGCGGCTCGGCAAACGGCGTGACGAGACGGCCAGCGGCCAGATCGTCGGCAACGAGCGCGGTCGGTCCCATCGCAATGCCGAGTCCGTCGATGGCCGCCTGCAAGGTGAGATAAAAGTGATCGAAGGTCAGGATCGCGGCAGGCCGCAACGCGGGAATCTCCGCACGCGCGAGCCAGTCCGGCCATAAACGCGGGAGGCTCGACGTATGCAACAACGTATGCTGCCGCAAATCTTCCGGCGTGCGCAGCGCGACGCGTTGCATTAACGCGGGGCTGCACACAGGCACTCTTTCCTCGACGAGGAACGGCCGCATAGAGTAGCCATAGAACGTGTCGGGACCGCCGCGAATCACGATGTCGTGAATATCTTTAAGGCTCTCGACCGATGCGTTCGATGTCTCCACCTTGACGTCTACATCGAGATGCTCGGCGTGGAACTTCGCGAGCCTTGGAACCAGCCAACGCAACGTGAAAGTGGCGGGCGCATTCACGGACAGCGTGCGCGAAACCGTTCCAGGGTAACCGTATCGCGCAGTGGCCTGCGACAATTGCTCGAAGAGCGGACCGATTTCATCCAGGTAGGCCTTTGCCTTGGGAGTCAACACCACGCGCCGGTTATGCCGCTCGAACAGCGGTTCGCCGAGCCACTCTTCGAGCAGGCGCACTTGCTGACTGATTGCCCCATGCGTCACATGCAATTCGGCTGCGGCTTCCTTGAAGCTGGCAAGACGCCCTGCGGCTTCGAACGCGCGCAGTGCATTGAGCGGAGGCAGGACTCGTTTCATTCGAAAGAGTTTATCTAACGCGAGCGGCCAATTTAACTGGTTTGCCGCACGCTCACAAGATAGATAACCTGCTTACATCCCTCTTTCGCGTCCTTAGCCTGGAATCCGCATGCTCAGTTATACCGGCGGTCTCGTCCTTATCGCCGCCGTGCTTCACGCCAGTTGGAACGCGATGTTGCATGGCAATCGCGACCGCTTCCTCTCCATGACGTGGATGAGCATTGCCATCGCGGTGGTCTCGACCATCGTGATCGTTTTTTTGCCGATGCCCGCTTCCGCCGCGTGGCCATGCATCGTTGCATCGGGGCTCGTGCATATCGTCTATAACGTGAGCCTCGTGCGGTCGTATCGGCGAGGCGATCTCGCGCAGGCTTACCCGATTGCGCGTGGTTCGTCGCCGCTGCTCGTCACGCTCGGCGCAGCGCTCTTCGCGCACGAGGCCATCGGGCCGCTGCATGCGTTCGGCATCGTGATGATCTCGGGCGGCATCATCTCGCTGGCGCTGCAAGGTAGCCACGTATCGCGCGCAGGTGCGTTGGCGGCATTTCTGACTGGCGTGACCATCGCGGTCTATACCGTGATCGACGGTATCGGCGTGCGCTTGTCGGAGGGCAACGCGCTTGCCTATACCGCGTGGATGTTCATGTTCTACTGGCTGATGCCGCTGCTCTTCATGGCGACGCGCGGGCTCTCTGCACTATGGACGCCGATACGCACCGCCCCGATGTCGATCGGTTCATCGCTTGCGGGCGGGTTGGTATCGATCGGCGCATATGGCATCGTCATTTGGGCGATGCAGTCGGGCGCGATGGGCGCGGTATCGGCATTGCGCGAGACGAGCGTGGTGTTCGCGGTGCTGATCGGTAGAGTGTTTCTGCGCGAAGCCGTCAGCGTGAAGCGCTGGCTCGCATGCATGGTCGTCGCGGCGGGCGCGATATGTCTCGGGCTTTGACCGCTCGCTTCCAGTGTCGCTTCTTTCGTCGCTTCAGTCGAAGTCGATATGACCGCTTCGTCTCAGCTCATCCAGCCTGAAAATTTGCTGCGGCAGCACGCGCCCAAGCGATAGCGCGGGAAGATCGTCGAGGCTGAAGAATCCGACGGCACTCGTTTCCGCACCGATGACCTCGCCCGCCTCGACGATCTCGCCGAGAAAAATCAGCTTCCAGATGTGAAAGACCGATGGTGGATGCGGATGTCTGTCTGCATCCCATACCGCGAGCAAGCGCTGAATCTTAACCGTATAGCCACTTTCTTCCCGCACTTCCTTCGCCGCGTTCTCGGCGGGCGAAACGCCTATGTCGGCCCAGCCGCCTGGAAGCGACCACATGCCGTCCGCCATTTCGCGCACGAGCAGAATCTGCCCCGCTTCATTGAATACCGCGGTACGCACATCGAGCTTTGGATTGGCATAGCCTGTTTCGAACGCGAAAAGTTCGGCTATCTTGGTCGAATCAGTCGATGAGAGCGCGGCGAGTTCAGCGTGCGCGATCTGCGCGATCTCATCGTAACGTTCGGTATCGAAAACGCTCGTTGCGTAGTGCAATCCGGTTTGCGCCAGTGCAAGCAGGCGGCGAGCGCGTTCCAAAGATGCCATGTAGTCGGTTCCGATGCGGCCTCAGTTCACGTCAAATGGCCTCTCACGAATTGCAAGGAGCGGCGTGCGCGCTCGTCCATTTGTTCGTCTGTCGCGCCGTTCGACATGTCGCGCCAGACTCCTACTGCGCGGCTCACGTTTCCGCCCTTGCGCATGAAAGGCTCCATGACGATTGTCCCGTCATATTCGATCTCTTTCAACGCGCCAAAAATCTCGTCCCACGGCAGACGCCCTTCGCCTGGCGGCAAGCGGTTCGCTTCGCCCAGATGGAAGTGTCCGAGCTTTCCCTTACACGCGAGGATTGCATCGCGAAAAGAGTGCTCTTCAATATTCATGTGGAACGTGTCGAGCTGCACCTTACAGTAAGGGTTGTCGACCGCATCGCAGAACGCGAGCGCTTCGCGTGCATCGTTGGCAAGCCATTGCTCGAAGCGGTTGACCACTTCCAGCGCGTAGATGATCCCATAGCCTTCCGCTACCTTGATGACGCGACGCACGCTGTCCACGGCACGCTCCACGTAGGGACGCTTGTCCGTCATGCCGGGCGGCGGCGATTGCGGCCACGCGCAGAAAGTGAGTCCTGCAAAAACGGGCGCACCGAGCATATGGCAATCGTCGAGCAAGCGCTTGACGTACTCCGTGCCTGCATCTCTCACGCTTTGCTCGGGAGAGGCGAAATCGTACTCGGGCTTGAGACCGATACAGCACATCACGGTGAGGCCGAGATCGTCGGCGACGGTCTTCAGTTCGCGCTTCTTCGCATCGGGAAGATTGTTGAATTCGCCGAGCGAAATTTCCATCATGTCGAAGCCCAAGCCGGATATGCGCTTCGCCACGGCCGGAAAATCGACCAGCCATTCGGTCGACCAATACGTGTAGAACATGCCGACTTTATTCAAGGCACGACTCCTTTGATGTTTGCCTGACTTGCTAGGCCACGAAGCCTTTTGGCTTGACCTCGGGATGCGCGGGGTCAGCATGTTCGAGCGCGGCCAGCGACATGATGCGTTCCTCGGAGGCGTCGTCGAAGCCGACTTCACCCGCAAGCTGACCGCCCCGCATGACAAGGATGCGGTCGGAGATGGTCAGTATCTCCGGGAGGTCGCTGGAGATAACGAGAATGGCGAGACCTTCTCGGGCAAGTTCGCGCATGAGCGCGTAAATCTCGGCTTTAGTGCCGACGTCCACGCCGCGCGTGGGTTCATCGACGATCAGGACACGCGGTTTCGACGCGAGCCATTTCGCCAGCACCACCTTCTGCTGATTGCCGCCGCTCAAGAGACCCACGAGTTGTTCGACGGTCGGCGTCTTGATGTTGAAGCGCCCGACGTAACTGTCGATCATGCGCGCTTCCTGCAACGGGCGAATGACCGTGCCCTTCGAAAGACGCCCAAGCCCCAGCGCAGCGAGCGACAGGTTGCTGCCCACCGACATGCCGAGCACGAGCCCCTGATCCTTGCGGTCCTCGGGCACGAGCCCGATCCCGAGCTTCATTGCATCGCGAGGCTTCGCGATCCTGAGGGGCTTGCCTTCGATGGTGACGTTGCCGTGCTTCGGCGGCGGCGCACCGAAGATACCCATCGCCACTTCGGAACGTCCCGCGCCGATCAGTCCGGCAAGTCCCACGATCTCGCCGCGTCGCAACGAAAACGATACGTCGCGGTAACGCTCGTCGTCGCCCAGACCATCCACTTGCAGCACGATTGGCTGATGCGCGTTATCGGGCTTGATGCGCCGTACTTCGGCGAGATCGCGGCCCACCATCAGGCGCACGACTTCATCGGGTGAGGTATCGGCAAGACGCGCGGTACGCACGTGCTTGCCGTCGCGCAGAACGGTCACCGCATCGCAGTTGTCGAACACTTCGCGCATGCGATGCGAGATATAGAGAATGGTCACGCCGCTCGCGCGCAGTTCGTGAACCACTTTGAAGAGCGTCAGGGAGTCGGCTTCGGAAAGACTCGAAGTCGGTTCATCGAGAATCAAAAGGCGCGGCTCGTGAATCAACGCCTTGCATATCTCGATCAACTGCTGCTGCGCGATGGTGAGATCGCCGAGACGCGTATCGGGATCGAGTGCGATGCCAAGCCGTTTCATCGCGGCCTTCGCTCTCGTCAACAGCACGCCGCGATCGACCAGCACGCGCGCCATGCGCGGCTCCGCGCCGAGAAAGATGTTCTCGGCAATCGTCATGTTCGGCGCGAGCATCAACTCCTGAAAGACGATGGAGATGCCCTTGGCGGCGGCATCGCGCGTACTCGAAAACTCGACCTCCTGACCGTCGAACATCATGCGTCCCGAGGTCGGCGCATGTGCCCCTGCGATCACTTGCATCAAGGTCGACTTGCCCGCGCCGTTCTCGCCCATGACCGCATGCACGGTGCCGGCCTCGACATTGAAGGACACTTCCTGCAGCGCTTTCACGCCGGGATAGGTCTTCGTTATCTGCTCAACGCTCAACAGCACGGTCATGGCAGCACTCTTTCTCACGAATGACGCGGGGCACAGCGCGTGGCCGGCCCCGCGCGCGGTTCATTTACCGCCGACGAATTTATCGACGTTCGACGAGTTGACGATATCCACGCCCGTATCCGTGACCGGCGGCACCTTGCCACCCTTGGTCAGCGCATCGAGTTGCTTGACGGATTCGGTGCCCATCGTGAGCGGCCGCTGACCGATCAGCGTCGTCGCATAACCTTCCTTCAGCAGCTTGATCTGCGATGGCAAGGTATCGAACGAAACGATCACGAACTTGCCCGCCTTGATATCGGCAGCCTTGTTGCGAACCGCGCGAATATAGGCCTCGGGCGCGAACATGGGCCAGCCGCCAGCGAAGAAGATGCCGTCGAGTTTCGGGTTCTTCGCGAGCATGTCCTGAATGAGCTGCACGCCCGTGCTCGAATCGTCGTTGCAGGCGAAAGGCGAGCCCGACACTTCCTTGAAGTCGCCATTGAGCTTCGACTTGAAGCCCTTGATGCGCTCGTTCAGATTCGCCGCCGACAAACCGCCCGTCAGAACCGCATACGTGCCGCCCTTGGGCAGCGCCTTCGCGAACGCTTCGCCCGCCGCTTCGCCGCCCGCTTCGTTGTTCGTGCCGATGAAAGCAATGCGTTTGGACTTCGGCGCGTCCGAGTCGAAGGTCACGACCGGGATGTTCTTCGCCAATGCCGCGCTGATGACGCCGCTGATCGAATCCGCATTGTTCGGCGCGATGGCGATACCCGCGACCTTCTTGGTGATCAGATCGCGCACGATACGGCCTTGTTCTGCGTCGTCGAGCTGGGCCGGGCCGGTGAACAGACATTCGGCGCCGATCTTCGCGGCTTCTTCCTTGCAGCCTTTTTCCGCGTCGGCATAGAACGCGACGCCGAGCGCCTTCGGTACGACGGCGAACACCTTCTTGTCCGCCGCCTGCGACTGGGCAATGCCTATCCCGAGCAGGAGCGTAGCGGCTACGGCACTGAGCATGGTGCGTGTCATGGTCTTCTCCAGAGTCGTTGTAATACAGCTTTCATCGACGTCGCCAGACGCCTTTTCTAAGTTGATCGATAAACACGGCAAGAACGATCACCGAACCGACGAACACCCCTTGCCAGTAAGCGTCCGTGCCGAGCAGAACGAGACCGTTGCGCAGCACTTCGAGAATGACGGTGCCGACGAATACGCCGATCACGGTACCTTCGCCGCCGGACAACGCCGTTCCGCCGATGACAGCCGCCGCGATCACGCTCAGCTCCTTGCCCAATCCTTGATTGGAGATTGCCGACGAGAGATAGCTCACTTCGATGATGCCCGCGAGACCCGCGAGCACCGACGACATCACGTAGACGCTCATCTTGAGGCGGTCGACGTTGAGGCCGGTGAGCATGGCCGCGCGTTCGTTGCCGCCTACCGCGTATAACTGGCGGCCATAGACGGTACGCTTCAGAACGATGGCGGACACGATGGCGAGCGCCACGAAAATCAGAAACGGTACAGGCAGATCGAGAAAGTCGCCGCCGCCGAGGGCAAAAAACGAATCGCCATCGGGACGAAAGCCATCGATAGCCTTGCCGCGCGTAATGACGAGCGCCAACGCCCGCGCAATGCTCATGGTGGCAAGCGTAGGCACGAAGGGCAGCATGCGCAGTTTGGTGACGCAGAAGCCGTTGAAGAGGCCGACGCACGCGGCTATGAGCAGCGTCAGCACGCAAGCGGGAAACACAGGCATGCCGGCCTGCATCATCGCGGCTGACGCGACGGCGGCCAGTCCCCATACGCTGCCGACCGAGAGATCGATGCCGCCCGTGATCATCACCGCTGCCTGCCCCAGCACCACGATGCCAATGAAGGACAGGTTGCGCGCGTCGTTGAGGAGGTTGCCCTTGCTCGCGAAGTCGGGCGCGAAGATCGACAGAAGCACGACCATGATCAGCAGGGCGCCGACGATACCGGTTTCGCGCGAGTGCAGCAATTGAGCGGCGAACCCGCGACGGGGTCTCGCCCGCTCGCTGGCTGCCAGCGTTGGCTTGCTCATGGTGTCGCCTCCAGTGCCTCTGTGCGCCCGTCGCGTGTCATGGACAAGCTGTTTTTGTGCTGAAAGAGTTTAGTTTCGGGTCGAAACCCAGTCAAAGCGGGTTTTCCCTGCCGGGCTTGAGGCGCGATCCGGTTCACCTATGAACCTGCTTTCAAATATTGGATTCCTTAGTTTTCATTCGATCACTTTGCCTGCGTATGCATGCGGCAGGCCTCCGCATAAACACGGATTACGTCGCGGACCTTGCTGTAAATAAGGCTCATGGGCGATGCATCGATCGACCCCCGCCTCACCTGCCAGTATTGCTCCGGCAGATAGCGGCTGATGAGGTTTTCCCGTATGCCGATGTTCGCGAGGTTCGCCACCAGCTTGCGCGTCGCCTCATCGATATCATGGTCGGACCAGTAGTAGCGCACGCGGTCGCTATAGCTATAGGTTCGCAGCAACCGCTTCTCCGCGTCGCTGCCGTGATAGTACTTCTCCCAGTTGTTGGGTTTCGCGCGCATCACGCGTTCGACTATCTCACGCAGATTCGACCGGATATTCGGCGCGAGGAGTTCGCACTCGATGTCCGCCAATGCATAAAGCGCTTCACGCAAAGCGAAGGTTACGCCCGGTCCCACCTTGAGAATGGCGAAGCCATCATCGACCAGCGCCGAGAGCGCCTCGGGCTTTTGATAATCGGTGGAATGCGCTTCGAACACGATACCCGGTAGCCTTTCGAGCACCTTGGAAAGTCCGCTTGCAAGCGCGGGGGCGTAGTCGACGACCCTCGTATGATCGAACTCCACGCCGGGTTGAACGACAAGTCCCACCACACGCTCCCACGCCGCGCCGAGTCCGCGTGCATCCCAAGCCTTGCGATGCACGGCGACGGTTTCGAGCGCAGCGCTCGCGTGCGTAACCTCCACGGTGGCAAGTTCTTCCGATGCACCGCCCGGAACGGGCACTTCAGTGCCGATGATATACACCGGACCTTCGGCGAGCCCCACGCGCGCGGCAGCCGCTTCGGCGACGGCGCACATACGCGCGGCACGTTCGGCCACGACCTCGTCGGATAGACGCGCGGGGTCATCGGCGCAGGGCATGCTTGCATCGAGATGGAGCTTTCTGAAACCTGCGGCGGCATAAGCATCGATCAAGGCATCGGCGCGTTGCATGGCATCTTCGGCAGGCAGATTACGCCATGCGTTAGGGCCTAAATGATCGCCACCGAGAAGCAATCTATGGCGATCAAAGCCCATGCGATCGGCAAGGCCATGCACGAAGCGAACGAAATCCGCAGGCTTCATGCCGGTGTAACCACCATACTGATCCACCTGATTCGACGTCGATTCCAGGAGCAAGGGCGTGTCGTCATCGAGCGCCTGCTTCATCGCGGCTTCGATCACCCAGTGATGCGCCGAACAAATCGAATAGATGCCTTTCAGGCGCCCGGCGGCGCGCTCGTCGCCGGTCAAGCGCGTGACGATGTCAGTCATGCTTTGCCTCCGATGTCGCGGCGATGAACGCATCGAGTTCGGCAAGTGTCGCCGTGCCTTCCATCGGACCACGGAACGTCACGGCCCGCGCGCCCGCCGCGCTTGCATACTTGAGGGCGCGCTCCACGGAAAAGCCCTGCGCGCGGCACGCAATGTATGTCCCGCCGAAGCAATCGCCCGCGCCGGTAGGATCGACCTCCGTAACCGACAATGCCGCGAAGTGGCTCGCGTGATTGCCGTCGTAATGACTACAGCCGTCCTTGCCGCGCTTGATGACGACCTCGCGCACGCCGCGCGCAAGCAGTTCGTCGATTGCGCCTTGCTCCGTTCGCGCATTCGCAAGCAGCATTACTTCGTGGCCGCTCGGAAGAAACACATCGGTGTAGTCGAGAATGAAGTCGAGCGCCTCGCGCATCTCCGGAATGCGCAGCATTTCCTTGCGAATGTTTGGATCGAAGCTAACCGTACCGCCGTTTGCCTTCACGGTCTCGATCACCTTCTTCATCGCCTCGATGATGCGAAACGAGAACAGCGATGAGCCCATCACATGAAAGTGACCACACTCTTTCAGCAAGTGCTCGCGGATCTCGCCGACTGACAAATGCCCCGACGCGCTATTCGCAATGTTGTAGATGAAGTCGCGGTCGCCGTCTTCGCGATACGTCACGAAGGCACTACCTGTCGTCGCGGATTTGATCACGGAGATGCCCGACACATCGACGCCGTCGTCACGCAACCGTTCGACGTTGAGCACGCCGAAGTCGTCGTCGCCGACGCAGCCGATGATCGCGCAACGACTGCCCGACTTCGCCACCTGATCGATGAAGATGGCAGGCGCGCCGCTCGCATACGGTCCCATCAACGTGCCTGGCCGGCGAAACGACTGCCCGATTTGAGTCGCCAGGATTTCGACGAGGATCTCGCCCATCGTTACGATGTAGCCGGTGCGGCCGGCCTCTTGCGCTTGAGCTTGAGCTTCGTCCATGGCGTTCTTTGGTCAGGATGCCAACAAGGCAGATTGACGTTCAGGGCGTACCGCGCTTTCAACTTAATTCTGCCTAAACTCCAGAATGCCGCTATCCCTTCGCTGCAATTGCAGACCGTTGCGCGACACGGTGTCGAGCGTCGGCGAATCGATACCGTCATCCATTATCAACGTGTCGATATCTGCCACGCTTGCGAAGACTTCGCCGTTGCGCTCGTCGAGCAGCGGCTGATAAGCGACGACGACCGTCCGCTTGGCCGTACGTCTTGCCGCTTGCGCAACGCGCGCCTGTGCAGGGTCGGCAGCCAGCAGATTGCCATCGCGATCGAGCCCCGACGCCTGAAGAATGCACAGATCGAGCGAATGACGCGCCACCGATGCCTCGGCGTCGGGTCCAGTCATCGCAGTTGCGCCATGCTCCAGTTGGCCGCCGGTCAGAAGTAACTCGCAATGCAGAAAGCGCTGCGCCATGCCGCCGACCGCGACGTCCTGCACGAGAAGCGACAGGTTGGCGCGGTCCGACAAAAACGGAATGATCTTGTGAATGATCTCTCCCGCTCCCAGCAAGAGTGCTTCGTGATCGCCCACGGCTTCAGCGGCAATTCGCGCGATCATGCTCTCGGACGCCTTGCGCGTGGCGCCATCCGACGCCGGCACGAGAATATCGTCGCCCGTTTTCTGCACGAGATAGCGCGCCTTGCCAAACGAGCGCAGCAAATAACGCTGCTGCTCGAGATACGTCAGATCACTTCGAATGGTGACGCTCGAAACGTCGAACGCCTGACTGAGTTCCTCGACAGACACTTCGCCGCGCTTGCGCACAAGTTCGACGATCTGCAGCCGCCGCTTAAGCGAACTCTTGTTGGTGAGCATCGAATCGTCGAGTCGAAATGTCTTTTGTTCCGTAAGAGTCTAGTTTCGATTCGAAAGAACGTCAAAGGCATTTCCCTTCGTGATCCGTAGGTGTTTTCCCGCTTGGTACTTAGCGGTTTTTTGCTAATGCGCCGCGCAATGTCATTACCGTGCTCGCGACGCTCGCCACGAATTTGCCGTCTTCGCGCTGAATGTCGCATCGGTAATGACTGATGGTCCTGCCGCGATGCTCGGCCCATGCGCGCGCCGAAAGCCTCGATTTCCACACGGGGCGCAGAAAGGTCGCCCTCAGGTCGATGCTCGTGAAGCTCTCCTCGATGTCCATCACAGTGGAATGCGCCGTGCCGATAGCCGCATCGGCGAGTTCGCACAAAAGACCGCCGTGCACGGTGCCTTGTTGATTGCCGTGAATGGCGCAATCGGCATCGAGCTCGATAACGGCCAGCGCTTCGCCTATTTCGACGATGCGAAACTTGAGCAGCGCCGATATCGCGGTGGGATAACGCATGTGCGTGACGGTATCGGCAGTGAGGCTGCCGTCTAGTTGACGCTTCAGGAACTCGAGGACGGGAACGTGGCGGTGTGCGCTATCGGTCATGTCGGCTCCAACTCGGTGTTTTTCCGACAATAATCGCTTAAACTAGGACAATCAAATAATTGTCCTACATACACATGAGCGCAACGACACAGGTCAGGAAAGTTGCAGCCACGCTCGAAGCCGATATACGCAATGGCAAACTGCACCCGGGAGCGCTATTGCCCACGCATCGGCAGCTTGCCACGCGTTACGGCATTGCCATCGCGTCGGCGACCAAGGTCTATGCGGAGCTGAAGTCGTTGGGTCTAGTTGTCGGCGAAACCGGTCGTGGCACCTTCGTGCGCGACCGGCCGCAAAAACGCGAGTGGGATATCGGCGATGAAGCGCGGCTTTCAGGCAGCACCGCCGATCTGTCGTTCAATCATCCAACGTGGCCGGGTCAGACCGACCTATTGCGCTCGATGTTGCGCGAACTCGCATCTTCAGGCGACCTTGCCGCGCTCATGCGTCAGCAACCGCCTGGTGGCCGGCTTCATGAGCGCGCCATTGTCGCCAAGTTTCTGGCCAAGGCGCGTGGAATTCGCGTGGAAGCCGAGCAAATCTTCTTAGTGCTTGGCGCGCAGCAAGGTCTCGACATCACGACGCGCGCACTGCTCGAGCCGCACGATTCCGTTGCGGCTGACGCGCTGACTTATCCGGGATTCAAGATGCTCGCGCATACGCAAGGCCGCGATGTGCACGCGATCCCCACCCTGGATGACGGTCCCGATCTCGACGCGCTCGACAAGCTATGCCGCCGTCACCGCATACGCGCGATCTACACCATGCCAACCGTGCACAATCCGCTCGGCTGGGTGCTGTCGGCTAAACAGCGTCATCGTTTGGTCGAGATCGCACGGCGTCACGACTGTATGTTGATCGAAGACGCCGCCTACGCGTATCTCGTGAACGACGCACCGCCGCCGCTCGTGGCGCTGGCGCCTGAGCGAACGGTGTATGTATCGAGTTTGGCCAAGAGTCTCGCAAGCGGCCTGCGCTTTGGCTTTATTGTCGCGCCAGAAGACTGCACGAGCCGCATCAAGGCCACGATCCGCGCAAGTTACTGGAGCATGCCGAGCATAGTCACTGCGATAGCCACGCGCTGGATGGCCGACGGCACCGTCGCGCGGCACGAAGTCATGCTGCGCCGCGAAGCGCGCCGCAGACAAGCGATCGCGCGAGACGTGTTCGCGAACATGGAGATGCTCGCGCACCCGTCCTCGCTGTTCCTCTGGCTACGCTTGCCAGAAGACTTGCGCGCGGATCGCGTAGCGACGGCGCTGGCTTCGCAGGGTATCGCCGTATCGAAAGCAGAGTCCTATGCGACGACGCGGCATGCACCGCGAGCCTTACGTATAGGCTTGAGTTCAGTGCCCATGGAAATGCTCGAACACGTACTGAAGCAGGTACGCGACACCATCGAGCACTTTCCAATCTGAGCGCTTTGGCCTTTAGACCAGCGCCTCGGCTTGACGCGTGCGCGGCAACATGCGTTCGAACTCACGCTTGACGATGCCGTAGCATTCGCACGCACGCTCTTCCAGACCGGCGCGGTCGAGCACCTTGATACAGCCACGGCTGTGATGGATCAGGCCCGCGTCGTGCAGCTTGCCTGCGGCTTCCGTCACGCCTTCGCGACGCACGCCGAGCATGTCCGCGATCATTTGCTGCGTCACGCGCAGTTGATCCGACGGGGTGCGGTCCGTTTGAATCAGCAGCCAGCGGCACAGTTGCTTCGAGAGCGAATGGTGACGATTGCAAGCGGCCGTTTGCGCGACTTGCGTCAGCAGGGCTTGCATATACAGCAGCATCACACGACGCAGAAAGTCCGACTTGCCGAAGTGTTCACGCAAGGCGCCCGCGCTCATGCGATACGCAAAACCCGCGCACTGCACTTGAACGCGCGTCGGCATGGTGTCGCCGCCCGTGAGCACCGGAACACCCGTCATGCCTTCACGGCCCACTGCCGCGACTTCCACCGAGCCGCCGTCTTCCATCGTATGCAGAAGCGAGACGATAGCCGTGGTCGGGAAGTACACGTGGTGAATGCGTTGTCCGGAATCGCAAAGCAACTGTTCCGTGCGCAACTGGACGAGTTCGAGATGAGGAGCGATTGCTTGCCATTCTTGCGCCGGAAGCGCGCCCAACAAATGGTTGCCGTGCAGGTCTGATTGAAGGCTCAACATGATTTGACTTTTTGGTCTGTGCGCATTGCGCTGTGCTTTTTTCTGGCCACTTGAGGTTTCGTGATCGCATCTGACGGCGATCATCGAAACCTCAGGGCCAGCCCCGTAGCACCGTTAGCCGCTTGTTCGATTCCCGTTCGCGACTATCTACCGTGCTTTGTCATACATAAGCGAGAGGCGTGCCAGGAGCCCTCAATCCTCATACCAGCAAGGCGTCAGCCGGAATGTGCCGGGCCATACGAAGTGCGGCCGATGAAAAATGATTCAGTTTCGAACACGTTAAATCGCCGCTTAATGATCCTGCTTACATTTCAAGCGTCTTTCAGTGTTTCTCGAATACCGGTTTTAGCGTTTGCGCGCCTTTATCGGCCAGTGGTGCTTTTTTAATGGCAATGTTTTTGAGCCCGTTAAAGACTTGCTTCAAAATTGTTGCAGTGCTGCACGATAGACGCGCGCTGAAACCAAGATAGGGAAGAACTAGACTGCAGAACGCCCCGCCGAGGCAGGCGGTGCAAGCAATTGCGGCATCTCGGCGGCCCGAGCGCCTTGAGGAGAAGGGATGACAAAACCCGGCCAAAATTGTTGCATTGCAGATACCCGCTCTCGTTTTCGCCTGCCGACAACCTTCTGTGAAGAACCGCCGAATCACATCTGGATTCAAGTTTTGCGGAAACAATTCCGCCTCACGGGTGGTAACTCTGTCGTTTTCATACATCAGGCGAAAGAAATTTTTACGGAATATTTTGCCGAAAGTGACTTTTTCAACGATCAAAGGCCTGAGCAGCATTTTCTTGAACCAGCGGAAATATTTACGATTGATCAGACTGGAAGCGTCACTGGCGGACCCATATTTCGTCCATGTGAGAAGATTCTTTCTCCGGACAGGACGCCAATAAAGTATTTATCTTCTTTCCATAAACGTTTGCCTACTCAAAAAAGTCCGATCGCAAAGGTTTGCCTCTGTAACATTGTGTTGCATGACAAATGGAATCGCCTCACAATCGGTTCCGTGCTCTGAAACAACTGATGTTTCCGACACTCCCCGTCACAGTCAACTTCGGTCCAACGCCATGACGCACGACAGCCAAACCCTCGATTCGATTCGTGAATTGAACCTGTCTTATCTGCTGCTTGCGCAGCGTGTGCTGACCGAAGACCGGGACGCGGCGCAGGCTCATCTCGGCCTGTCCGCCGAAATGGCTCAAACGCTGACGCAGTTGTCGCCCGACCAGACCGTGCGGCTGGCTTCGTCGTCGCAACTGCTGTGCTTCTTCCGCCTTGGCGGCCATGCGCTGCTCACAGGCCTCGCCAGTCTCACGGAACGCGCGCAAAGCGCTTCTGCCGCATCCAACGCATCGCTTCTGGTGGCCTGAACATGAGCACGACTGCATCGACGAAGAGTCTCGCCGACGACGCAAGCCAGGTGCTGCGCGCGGTTACGCTGATCAAACTCGGCGCACGCATGCAAGTGCTCGAGTCGGAGTTTCCGAAGCTCTCGCGCGACCGTCTCATTCGCCTCTATCGCGAAGTGAAGGGTGCTTCACCGCCCAAGGGCATGCTGCCCTTCTCCGCCGACTGGTATCTGACATGGGGGCCGAACATCCATGCATCCATGTTCGCCAATGTCTATGCGTTTCTCGAAGCCAACAGCCGCGAACTGGACCGCGTCGATCTCTTGAGCCGCGCCTATGGTCTTTATGCCGAGCATTTCACGATGCAAGGCGAGCCGCTGCAAATGGACCTGACGCGCGCATGGACGCTGGTGCGCTTCAAGGAAGCCGGCATGCTGCGCCTCGCGGGCTGCAAGCGCTGCCACGGCAAGTTCGTGGCGCACTCGCAGGACATCACGACCGGCATGGTCTGCGGAATCTGCCAGCCGCCGTCGCGTGCAGGCAAGACCAAGGCGGCGAAGGCCGCGCGCGAAGAAAGCGCCGCGTTGCAGGCGCGTGCCGCATAACACCAAGCCTTCTTCCAAGGTCATTCGCATCGCAGTTCCTCGGGCAAAGTGAGAGACTTCTTCGTGTCTCTCACCGCTCACATGGCCGTCTCACGCCAGACCAACACATGGAACTGCGCCATCTTCGTTACTTCATTGCCGTTGCCGAATTGCGCAGCGTGCGCGCCGCGTCCGAGCATCTGCATGTCACGCAGCCCGCCATTTCCCGGCAGATTCAAGATCTCGAACAGACCATCGGCGCGACGCTTTTCGAACGCACGCCGCGCGGCCTGAAGCTGACCGCTGCCGGCATCGCCTATCTCTCCGAAGCACGCGCGATCCTCGCCCATGTCGATGCCGCGAACCGGCTCGCGCATCGCATGGCATCGGGCGAACAAGGACGTTTGCGTGTGGGTTTCGTCGAGAATGCATCGTGGAGCGGTCTCGTGCTGTCCGCGCTCAACGCGTTTCAGCAGAACGCTCGCGACATAGCGCTCGAATTGCAGCCGATGAACACGCCCGAGCAACTCGATGCCATCGCCGCCGAACGGCTCGAAGGCGGCTTTTGTTACCGCTTCGGCGCGCTGCCCGATGGCTTCGCCAGCATCCGGCTGCTCGAACAGAACGTGGTGCTTGCGGTGCCCGAGCAATGTCCGCTCGCCGCGCAAGCCAGGGTGCGTGCAAGCGAGCTTGCCGCGTTGCCGTTCATCGCGTTTCCGCGACACGTCTATGCGGCCTACTATGACCGCCTCATCTCCGCGTGCGCCGAGCGCGGTCTCACGCTGAATATTCGCCAAGAAGCCTCCACCGAAACCGCGATTCTCTCGCTCGTGGCGGCAGGCGTCGGCGCGGCGCTCGTTAATGCGGCCAATCGCGAACGTCCGCCCGCACGCGTGCGCTTCGTCGAAGTGGAGGACCTGTCGGTGTCGTTGCCGCTCGAATTCTGTTTTCTTGCGCAGCACGGCAGCGCGGCATTGCAACGCTTCATCGAAATGCTCGAAGCGCAAAAGCACCCTGAAGCGTGATGCCCTGAAGGCATCGCCCGCTGCAGAAAACGGCATTGGCCAGCGGATATTTCGTCGGCAATAGTGGATACGAACCTACTCGATTCGAGATCCGCTCATGTCCACTACAGCCTCGCTCATTGCAACCGATATCGACTACGAACGCCACGGTTTTCAGACCGGCACACTGCGTCTACCGTGGTCGCATGACCGTTCCGCATACGGTCATATCCCCATTCCGCTCGCCGTCCTGAACGCGGGCGACGGCCCCACGGTGCTTCTTACCGGCGGCAATCACGGCGACGAATACGAAGGCCCCGTCGCGCTGATGAAGCTCATGCAGCGCATGCCATCGCTTTCGATTCGAGGTCGTATCATCGTCATACCGGGGCTGAATTTTCCGGCGTTCGTGAATGGCTCGCGCACATCGCCTATCGACGGCGGCAATCTCAACCGGCTCTTCCCCGGCTCACGTCACGGCAAGCCGACCGAGATGATTGCGCATTATGTCGAGACAGAACTGCTGCCGCGCGCCGATGTCGTCATCGACCTGCACGCGGGCGGCGCGAGCTTCGAACATGCGCCGACACTGCTTGCATCGCCGCCATCGGGCGATGCCGCACGTCGCGCGCGCTATCTCGATCTGGTGCGCGCGTTCGGCGCGCCCTACACCATGATCATGGATCTGCTCGGCGAGGATCGCACCTTCGCAGCCGCGGCCGAACGCCACGACACGCTCTTCCTATGCGGCGAATTCGGCGGCCATGCCGGTTGCGACGCGGCGAATCTCGCTATCGTCGAAAGCGGTTTGCAGCGCGTGCTGCATCGCCTCGATGTATTGCACGATGCCGCGCACGATGCGCCGCCCAGGACGCGTTATCTACGCGTGGAAGGCACGCAGCATTACGTGTATGCGCCGCATGCGGGCGTCTTCGAACCCGCCTTCGCCTTGAACGACGAAGTGCGCTCGGGTCAGCTCGCGGGCCGTCTCTTCGATCCACAAGAACCGTGGCGCGCGCCGCGCGACATCGCATTTCGTGGCGATGGTCGCGTGATGTGTGCGCGCACCTTTGCCCGCGTCGAAGCTGGCGATTGCATTGCGCTTCTTGCCGCCGAAGCATCCCTCGACTGATTTCAAGGAGCATTCGCATGAGCGCTCATCCGCTTGCGTCGGCTTCTAACGCCGATGCCCCGCTCGACGTCCGTCATCCGCTGTACGTCGTGCTGTTGTTCTTCACGTGCTTCGCGTTTTCGTATCTGGACCGTCAGATCGTCAGCATTCTCGTGCAGCCGATCAAGCTCACGCTCGGCATCACCGATACTCAAATCGGCCTGCTGCAAGGCTTCTCGTTCACCATGTGCTATGCGACTGCGGGTGTGTTCGTCGCGCGTCTCGTGGATCGCGCTAATCGCGTCAGGCTGATCGCCATATGCGTCGCGATCTGGGCCATTTCCACGGCTCTTTGCGGCTTCGCGACGAGCTTCACCGAACTGCTGTTCGCGCGCGCGGGAACCGCCATCGCGGAAGCGGCGCTGAGTCCTGCGGCGCTCTCCATCTTCAGCGATATCTTCGCGCCGCGTAAGGTCGCGCGAGCGAGCAGCGTCTTCATGCTGGGACCGTATATCGGCGGCGGGCTTGCACTCTTCGGCGGCGGCATGCTGCTATCCGCCGCTGGCGGCGACGTGAGTACATGGCTCGCCGCGCATGGCTTTCAGCCGTGGCAAGCGGTTTTCGTGCTCGTCGGACTACCGGGACTCGTGCTGGCAGCACTCGTTGCCTTGACGATTCGCGAGCCGGCAAGACGCGAAGCCACGACTATCAGCATCGCCAATACGGATTTTGATGAAGCCCTGCCCTCGCTACGCGAAGTGCTCGCCGAACTGTTCGTGCGCAATCGCTTCTGCGCACCGTACTTTGCCGCTTATGTCGCGCTCATCACGCTGTTCTATTCGCATGCCGCGTGGTTTCCCACCTTGCTCATGCGGCACTTCCATCTTGCGCCCGCCATGGTCGGAAAGATGGCCGCGCCTGCTTACATGACCGGCGGCATAATGGGCGTGGCGCTTGCTGGCATGCTCGCCGCGCGCGTCACCGACGAACGCACGCTACACAAAGTCCTCATGCTGTCGACATGCGCCGTTACCGCGCTGGTGCCCGCCGCCATCGCCATGCCGCTCGTGACCAACAGCACGCTCGCGATTTTGCTCTACGGCGCATGCGCGCTCGCCGCGAGCATTGCGATGGCGCTCGCCCCTGTGCCGCTGCAAATCGCCGTGCCTAATCGCATGCGCGGCCGTTCGATCGCGCTGCTCGTCTTCATGACCAATGCGATAAGCGGCGGCGTCGGTCCGCTCGCGGTAGGCTACCTCAACGAGCATCTCGCGGGTGCGCATGCCGGCTTAGGCACGACGCTCGCCATCGTCGGCGGTGTATCCGCGCTTGCGAGCGCCCTGCTTTACGCATTGGCGACGACGCGCATTGCATCGACTACGAGGAAGAACGCATGAACACAGCGCTCGACTGGCGTCTTAATGAAATGCGGGTCACGCGTATCGACGAAACGGAATTTTCGTTAAAGGCCGACGTGCTGTTTCCCAACGAAGATTTGGCGAGCATCGGTTCGGACAATCAGCAAGTGACGCTACGCACACATCTATGGGTCGTCGAGATCGACGGGCTGACGCTCGTGGTGGATACGGGCATCGGCAACGGAAAGCCAAGACCCTTCAGTGCGCTATTCGACCGGCTCGACAACCCTGTGCTGCAGCGTTTCGAAGCGGCGGGCTTCGACCGGCATCGCGTGGACTATGTGCTGCTCACGCATTTGCATGTCGATCACGTCGGCTGGAATACGCATTGGGAGAACGGGCGCTGGACGCCTGTGTTTCCCAACGCGACTCATGTATTCGGCGAACGTGAGCGCGCGTTTTTCGACACGCCCGCGGGCGCACCGCGACGCATGGTGTTCGATGACAGCGTTGCGCCTTTGATCGATGCGGGCATCGCGCTTACCGTGCCGGACGAAGGCGCAATCCTTCGCGAAGGCATCCGGTTTTGGCCAACCTTCGGGCATAGCGCGGGACACATGGCGATAGAGATAACGTCCGGCAACGAGCGTGCGCTCTTCTCGGGCGATGTCATGCATAGCCCGTTGCAAGTATCAAGACCGCAGTTCGGTTCGACCTTCTGCCTTCGACCTGATCTTGCACGCGCTTCGCGCGAATGGCTCTTGAACCATGCAGCCGAGACGAATGCAACGGTCTTTCCCGCGCATTTCCCGATGACCTCAGCAGGCAAGGTGCAGCGCATCGGCGATGAATTCGTCTGGCGCTATCTTGCGTACAACGCGAGCCATTGAGCTTGCGCTAAAGCGTCGTCATGCCCATGCCTTGCGGATACGCTTCGTATCACAGCGTATCCGCATCCTGGAGCGACACACGCCGATTCATAACCACCACAAGCGAGATACACCGCCGCGATCCAATACGACCTGACATCGACTCCAAAGGAGTAAATCATGTACAGTCGTTTCAAGATCGCCGCTGTTGCAGCGGGCATCGCGGGCAGCGCGGCGTTCGCGGTCTTCGCATCCAGTCATGTCTCGTTGCCCACTACCGCAACCGTAGCGAACGGTGCAAGCGCGCCGGACTTCAAGGGTATCGACAACTGGTTCAACAGCGCGCCGCTCGATCTTAAGCAACTGCGCGGCAAGGTGGTGCTCGTCGAGTTCTGGACTTTCGACTGCATCAATTGCGCTCACACGCTGCCCTACGTGAAGGACTTGCATGCGCGTTATCGCGACAAAGGGCTCGTCGTGGTGGGCGTGCATTCGCCCGAGTATGGCTTCGAACGCGATACGGGCAATCTCAGGAAAGCCATCGTTCGCAATGGCATTGAATACCCCGTTGCGCAAGACAACGAGTTCGCGACATGGCGAGCCTATGGGAATCGATACTGGCCAGCTTTCTATCTCATCGATCAGAACGGCAAACTCGTCTATAGCCACTTCGGCGAAGGTCAATACGCGCAGACCGAGCAAAAGATTCGCGCACTGCTCGCACGTGACGACAAAGCGAAGTAACCAACCCTCAGTCAGCAAGCACGTTCATGCCGAAAATTCTCGGGAATAGATTCGCCGCAACGGTTGTTTGTCTACATGCAAGCTCATTAAACACGCTCAAGGAGCCGAACATGAACCTCGTCAAACTCGCCGCTGTATCCGCCGCACTCGTCCTCTCCTCAGGCGCTTTCGCGCAGAGCCTCACACGCGCCGAAGTCCGCGCACAACTCGTTCAGGCCGAGCAAAACGGCTCGCGACTCGTGGTCGATGCGTCGTATCCCGACGTCAGCCCGATCTATCAGAACCAGGTTGCGCATGCGAAGTCCGCGGATACGACCTCATACGGCGGCGCCGCGTCCACGAGAGACTCGGGCAACGCACGCATGAACATGAGCGCCTCGCAATGCGTGGGGCCCTACAGCTTCTGCCATATCTACGCCGGTTCCTGATGGCCGCAAGCTCGCCCGCCGCTGCATCGAAAAATATTCGCGTCTTGCGGAATAAACGCGGCGTGGCGCTGTTTGCGTCATTGAACCGATCCTCGAACAGGCCCGCAATCGTGAATCCGCCCTCTGAAATGCGTCTATCCGAAGCCGATGTCCAGGCTTTCGCGGACGGCGTGCTCGCGTCGGAACGGACCGAACGCTTGCACGCCTATCTGGCGCGGCGGCCGGATGAAGCGCGCAGAGTCGTGTTTTACGATCGACTGAACGTGCGACTGCGTTCGATGTACGACGTCAGCCACGCTCAACCAGCATCGCGCCGTCCCACGATCGACCTGCGCTTCCGGTTACTCGCGGCGATCCTGGCGTGTTTCGCGCTCATGATCTCGGCGATCTGGGTCACCGTGCGCGTCCCTGATGAGGCGCTCGAACGCGCAGCTGTCGAAGCACTATCGATAGATGCACCAACAGCGACAACGCCCGTTCCCGCCGCTGCCGCGCCCGATCTTTCGTCGCTTGGATTTCGCGCTAACTGCATACGCAACGTGACGCTCGGCGCTTTCTCGACCGTCAGCGTAATCACCTATCGCAACGCTTTAAATGATCCGCTCGTCCTGCTCTCGATGCGCGCACCCGCGGCATCCATGCGAACGCCGTGGCAGGCGCATAGAATCGATGCGGCGCGCCTTCTCGAATGGACTTCGACCGCTGGCGTGCGCACAGTGGTGGGCGCTAGAGCGGGCACGCAAGGACTGATGCGCGCGGCCGACTTGCTGGCGAAGCAACAGAACATGCAAGGGAATGCCTCGTGAACGCCCGCGTCACCAATCGAACCGCCCGCTGCAAGGAGCCGCAATGAGCGTGCGAGACCAATTGATGGACCACGTACCGCGTTTGCGGCGCTATTCGCGTGCGCTCATCCGCAATCAGGAACTCGCCGACGATCTCGTGCAGGACACGCTCGAACGCGCCCTGCGCAACACCGAAAAATTCGAATCCGGCACCGACCTGCGCGCGTGGCTTTTCACGATCATGCACAACGTGTTCGCCAACCAAACGCGCCGTGCGGATGCGCGAGCCGTGCATGTCTCCGTCGATGAAGAAGCTATCGACGAAAGCGAGTTCGCGGTGGCTAGCCGCGACACGCAATCGCTGGAAATGCGCGATCTCGACTATGCGCTGCAGCGTCTGCCCATCGAACAGCGGCAAGTGGTGCTGCTTGTCGGGCTCGAAGAGATGAGCTATGCGGAAGTGGCGCTCGCCCTCGAAATACCGCTCGGCACGGTAATGTCGCGGCTTTCGCGCGGACGCGAGCGGCTTCGCGCGCTAATGGCAGGCAAGCAGGACAGCGCTCAATTGAAGGTGGTGCGATGAACAGACAATCGACTTCCGTCAGCGAGGACGAAATCCAGGCCTACGTGGATGGCGTGATCGCCGAACACCGGCGCGAGGAAATCGATCGGCTGCTTGAAACCGACGACGCGCTCGCGGGCCGCGTGAGCGACTACTTTTCGCTCAACAGCATGCTGCATGATCGTTACGATCGCGTATTGCAAGAGCCGCTGCCGCAACGTCTCGTGCTGCCGCTCGAATCGGCATCCAGTACTGTCACGAAGGTCGATGCGGGTCGACGTGAAGCCGCGAATTGGCCGCGCTTTGCGGGACTCGCTGCGGCACTCGTGCTGGGTATCGGCATCGGCGCGGGCGGCATGTTCAGCGAAACAGCGCGCGACATGCTCATGCCGAATGGCGAGAACACTTCGCTTCGTCACGTCAGTCTCTCCCGCGACGAATCGTTCGCGCGGCAATCGGCTATCGCCTATGTCACGTATGCGCCAATGGTCACGCGTCCCGTCGAAGTCGGTGCGGATCAGGAAGAAGAACTCGTGAAGTGGCTATCGAGCCGCCTCGGCACCGACGTGCACGCGCCCGTGCTCACGCGCGTGGGCTTCAATCTGATGGGCGGCCGTCTCTTGCCCGGCGATGAAGGTCCTATCGCGCAGTTCATGTATCACGATGCCAATGGCGAACGCATCACGCTCAACGTGTCTCATCGCAAAGTGAGCCGCGACGTCACCGCGTTCAAGCTGTATCAGGACGGCTCGGTCAACGTGTTCTATTGGGTCGATGGCGACTTCGGCTATGCGGTATCGGGCGCGATTGCACGGCCGCAATTGCTCACGGTGTCGCACGACGTGTACGAGCAACTCACCGCGAGAAACGGACAGAAATCAACGCAGTGAGCGCGGCTTATGGGGCATCCGCGGCAAGTTCGACGCGCATCTCGCCGATGGATATCGCCGTTCCCTTAACCGCATTCACACCGCTCACGCGCACGAACGACACGACCACTTCATTCGGGTTCGCCACGCCCGCGCGCGCGAGCAATTCAGTCACGGGAAACTCGATCGAGCTGCCGCCGTGATGCGTCGCTGTCGATACCTCGAACGCGCCGAGCGTGCCGACGAAGTGAGCATCGCGTTGAGCATCCGGGTCGCCGGTTGCGGGCAAATTCACATAGACGTTGTAGAAGAATCCGCCGGCACGCGCCGCCGCCGGCATGGACACGCCGTCCAGCACGAGATTCACATGACGAAATCCCGAAGCGGCGGGCCTGGCCGCTTGCGATTGCGCTTGCGATTCGACCGCGCTGCTGTCGTCCGCTTCCGGAGCCACGGCAAGCGCATCGCGCAGCAACGTGGCATTGGCGGCCAGAAGCGAAATGCGCGCGCTGATGGAGTTGTCGGCAAGGGCGACGCCCTTCACGCCGCCAAGCGAACGCCGCGTGGATGACACCGTGCGCCCCGCGCTTGCGGTAAAGGTGCCTATCTGAGGACGTCCGCTTATGGGTGACATTTGCGCCTGAACCCGAATGATTCCGCCGCGTTCTGCTTGCGGTGGCAAGATGACTGGAACGGTATCGTTGGCGTAATCGTATCCCAGCCCTGTGGTCGTCCGCGTCTTGGCCTTCGTCATCGTGAGGTTGGTCGCATACGTGAAGCTGCCGGACCAGTACTTGTTATTGGCCGCAGGAACCTTGCTCGTCGAGCGTAACGACCAGGCATTCCACAGGCGGTCGAGATTCGCATGATGCAGATAGAAAATGGGATCGAGCGGCGCGGTCATGATATCCGCCATGTATCCGCCGATGATGTCATGCACCGGATTGTGCGGTGCATTCTCCAGTTTAGTCTCGAACGCGTTGCTCGTGCCGCGCTGAAAATTGGCAACGCTGCGCGCGAACGGGCTCAAATCGAGCGCCTGATAGACGTTCGTGTTCACACGCGATGTGTATAAGGGATTGCCGCTCGCGGTATCGGTGAATTCGGAGGGCATCACGGGATACGTGTAGTAATCCCAGTACGGAAGCGTCAGCGTGTTATCGCCTGACACAGTGCGCAGTTGTTGTTCGAAGTAATAGATATAACCGCGATGCCACGTCAGAAAGTACGCCACGCCATGCGGGCAATAATTCGAATGCACGTTGCTCCAGTACTGCCATGATGCCGGTTTGCTGCTGTCGGCCGTGGCTCGCATGGTGCGGATGGCATTGAGAAACGACGCGTAGTGAGGCGTTGTCTTGAAGACTTGCCATTCGAGCCGTATGACATTGGGCGTCGCGGCGAAACCGAGTTCGGGTATGGACGCAAGCGCAAGCGCCGACGCCGTCCCCGTGACGAACGAGCGCCGGGTAATCGTGGAAGCCATGTTTGTCCCCTCGTGCCCGCGGATTGCCCGCGAACGCTCCGCGTCCGACTCTTCTAATGAGTCAGCCGACGTGGCAGTAGTGATCGGAAAATGCCAAGGAAGTATGGTTCACTTCGCGCAGGGTTCAACGAATATTTAGAATACCCAACGAAAGTGAACGTGTACTAGCGCACATTGCCGGAACTCAAACGTCCGTTCGTGCTGCGTTGCTCCAGACGATCACAGTCTGCTCCGACTCTGCCCCATAGCCTATTTCGTGACTGTCATAGGGAATCGAGCACGAGAGGTGTCGCGTCAAGATCGGCGATTGATCGAAGATATGCGCGCAGACGGGGTAGATATAAACCACCGTGAGTTTGCGGATAGTTGCATCTGCAACCGCTTTCTCCAGATTGTTCAGAAGCGTTGCCATGAGCGCGGCGCCGAAGGGATTGAACAGGAAGACAACGAGATCGCCCTTCGGAAATGCGAGTTCGAGCGCATTCTCGACGAAGGCCTGCATGCGTATCCTCTGCGGAAACCGGCGCGCAACGATCTCGGCATTGCGGTTCGCTATCTCGATGAGCGGCTCGGCCAGGTCATAACCGAGCACGGCGTCGAAGGGAAACTCGGTGGCCACGATCATCGGCCGCCCTTTTCCGCAGCCGATATCGATGAACGTGCTGCCACGCACGTCTCCGAGTTGCCGCAGCGCATGCCGCACAATGCTTGGCTGCGATCCCATATACGGTAGATTGCCCGCATCGGCGCCGGGGCCGCTGTCGGATTCGGGCGGATAGACGCCGCCTGTATCGGTGCCGAGCATGCGGTCGATAGGATGCGTTCTATAGCAGCCGTTATAAAGCACGCGCAAGACAGGAACGTGTTCGCCGAAGCGCCTGATCCACGAGACGAAGAGCAGCGTCTGAACCCAGTCCGGCAACGCGGCGACCACGGCGATCAGCCGCCATTTGATCGTGCGTTTCATTCGGGTTTTGAAGCTCATGCTCATCGTCGTGTTCATGGAAACTCCGTTGGGGGCGGGCTGCGAATGTACGCAAGTACGACGAATGACGCGCAACGTCTCGATGGTCGCGACCAGTCTTTATAGACTCGCGCCTGGCGATTGAATGTGACGTGACGCACATAGCGTCGCGGGACAGGAGTGGCGTTTTCCCGAACGCGAGGCCAGTTCGTGATCCCAATGCGCCATGCCTCGCAGGCATGGCCCACTGCCTCGAAAGTCTTTTTCTTGAGCAAGCACGCGCCCTACATTTGAGTCCACCGACGGGCCTGCAACGCAACCCCGTCTCTCTCAGACCTCATGGAGTCACGAAATGGACAAGCCAGTCATTCTCATCACGGGCGCGCTCACCGGCATTGGCCGCGCAACGGCGTTTGCTTTTGCCGACAGCGGCGCGCGCATCGTCGTATCGGGCCGGCGTGAAGCCGAAGGACGCGCGCTCGAAGCCGAACTGCGCGAACGCGGTGCAGAAGCGTTCTTCGTTTCCGCCGACGTACGCCACGAAGACAGCGTGCGCGATCTCGTCGATGCAGCCGTCGCGCACTTCGGCCGTATCGATGCCGCCGTGAACAACGCGGGCACCGAAGGCCAGCCCGGTGCGATCGTCGATCAGAGCGCCGCAAGCTATGCATCGACTTTCGATACCAACGTGCTCGGCACGCTCCTTAGCATGAAGCACGAACTGCGCGTCATGCAGGCGCAGAAGCACGGCAGCATCGTGAACGTGTCGTCGACTTACGGGCATGAAGGCGCGGCGTTCGCGTCGGTCTATGCGGGCAGCAAGCATGCGGTCGAAGGCATGACGAAGTCCGCCGCCCTCGAAGTCGCGGCGCTCGGCGTGCGCGTCAACGCAGTGGCGCCCGGCCCCACGGATACCGGCATGCTCGACCGCTTCACCGGAACAGCCGAACGCAAGGCCGCGCTTGCATCGAAGGTGCCGCTTGGACGTGTTGGCACGCCCGTCGATATCGCGCGCGCAATCGTCTTTCTTGCTTCGGATGCGGCCTCGTTCGTCACGGGTCAGATCGTCACCGTCGATGGTGGCAAGACCGCGGGCTGACGCGTTCTCTTCCCCATTCAAAGGAGCAACGACATGAACGATCTTTCAGGCAAGACCGCGCTCGTCACGGGCGCATCGCGCGGTATCGGTCGCGCAACGGCTATCGCGCTGTCGCGTGCGGGAGCGAGCGTGCTGGTTCACTACAGCAGCGGCGAACAGGAAGCCGAAGCCGTCGTCGCGCAGATTCGCGCCGCAGGCGGCACCGCGCAGAAAGTGCAGGCGAATTTGCGCGATGCAGACGGACCGCATCAACTCGCACGGCGTGTACGTGAAGTGGTCGGCGACAGGCTCGACATCCTGGTTGCCAACGCGGGCATCTCGAAGGCCGCGAGCATCGAGAATACGACCGTCGATGACTTCGACGCGCTCTACGCCGTGAACGTGCGCGCGCCCTACTTCCTCGTGCAGCAACTGCTTCCCGCGATGTGCAAGGGCAGCAGCGTGGTGTTGCTGTCGTCGCTCGTGGCGCGCGCGTCCGTGAACTCGCTGTCCGCTTACGCCGCGACCAAAGGCGCGGTCGATACGCTCGTCAAGCACTTCGCGGCGACGCTCGGCGAACGCGGCATTCGCGTGAATGCCGTGGCGCCGGGCGTCGTGGAAACCGATATGTCGAACTTCACGAAGACCGACGCTGGCCGCGCACTCACGCTCGGCATGCAGGCGCTCAAACGCATTGCGCAACCGGACGACATCGGCGACGCCGTGGCCTTTCTTGCTTCGAATGCCGCACGCTGGGTCACGGGCGAGACGCTACACGTGGACGGCGGCTCGAAGCTTTGACCGTTGAACGCGCATGACGACTCGTGCAGTTGGACGATTGCCCGGATAATCTCTGGGTGATACGTTCAACGACTCGCACGGGAAGCCCATGGAACTGCGGCATCTGCGGTACTTCATTGCAGTGGCGGAAACCGGCAGTCTGACCGAAGCGGCGGAACAGCGGCTGTTCACGTCGCAGCCTTCGCTCAGCAGACAGATCCGCGATCTGGAAGATCAGGTCGGCACGCGCCTCTTCGAGCGTACCGCGCGCGGCGTGGATCTGACGCCCGCTGGCAAGGCCTTCATGGAACACGCGAAAATCGCCTTGAATCAGGTCGATGCCGCCGTCGAAGCCGCGCGCCGTGCCGCGACGCCAAGCAAGCAACGTTTCGCGCTCGGCTTTCTCACGGGCCAAGAGATGAACTGGCTTCCGGGCGCCATGCATATTCTTCGCGACGAATTGCTCAACGTCGATGTCACGGTATCGAGCGATTATTCGACCGAACTCGCGGAAGGCGTCGCGCGCGGCAAGCTCGACCTCGCCTTCATGCGCGCGGAGCCGGACTTCGATCTGGCGTATTACATCGTCGATAAAGAACCGCTCGTCGTGTTGATGCCGAGCGATCACGCGTTGACCGAACGCGCCGAGATTGCGCCGCAAGACCTCGTGGGCGAACCGTTCATTGCCATGGCGGGCAAGGCGAAGGTGCTGCGTTCCGTCGTCGACGATTATCTCGAACGCTCGGGCGTGCATATCGTGCCTTCGCAGAGCGTGGATAACCCGGCGATGGTCATGTCGCTCGTGGCATCGACACGCGGTCTCGTGTTGATTCCATCGTACGTTCAGAACCTGATGCCGTGGTCCGTCGTCAGCCGTCCCTTGGCGGGCGATGCACCGACTATCGACCTGGCTGTCGGCTATAGCAAGTCGAATCAGTCGCCGACCTTGCGCCTCTTTCTTTCGCGGCTCGACGAGCTCATCGCGCGTCACGCCGCCGAGCGTCGAATGAACATAAACAACACTTAACGGCCGGAGCGAATCGTCGCGACCGCGACGCCTCCCGCTGCGAAAGCGCATAGCGCGGACAGCAACGCGACGGCGCGCAATGCGCCGGCGACCGCGCTGGCATCGCTGACAGATGCTGCCTTGGAAGCCATCGCGGCGTCGTGCGACCACACGAACACAATGCCGAGCAGCGCAATCGCAAGCAGGCTCGCCACGCGTGCAACCGCATTGTTGATCCCCGATGCCACGCCCACGCGTTCGCTTTCGACCGACGCCATGACTACCGCCGTGAGCGGCGCGACCGTGATCGTGAGGCCGATGCCGAGCACGACGAGCGCGGGAAGAAAGCCCGTCCAGTAGCTGCCGCTCACGAAAGGCAGCGCGAGCATGCCGAAGCCGAAGCCCGCGACGCACGGCCCCACGGTCAACAATGTGCGCGCGCCGAAGCGCCCCGTCACGCCGCCTGTCACGCGCGACAGCAGTCCGATGATGAGCGGCATCGGCAAGAGCGCTGCGCCCGCTTGCGTCGCCGTATAGCCATAGGCGCGAATCAGCGTGAACGGCAGGAAGAACAACACGCCGCCCAAGCCGAAGTACAGCAGCAACGTGACGACGTTCGCGCCGCTGAAGTCGCGCGAGCGGAAGACATCGAGCGGCATCATCGGCGCCGCGCTTTTCGCTTCTATCGCGACGAACACGGCAAGCACGAGCACGCCGACGGCCAGCGCGCACAGCACGAGCGAATTCACGAAACCGCGTGCCGATGCTTCCGTGAGTCCATAGGTCAGCGCCCCGAGTCCCGCCGCCGCGCACGCCGCGCCGGGCCAGTCGAGGCGCTGTGTCGCGTCGGGCTTGTGGCTGTCGGGAACGGCCAGCATGGCGAGCGCGATGGTCGCGGCGGCCAGCGGCACATTGAGGAAGAAGATCGCGCGCCATGAGTAGGCATCGACGAGCCAGCCGCCCGCCGCCGGACCGAGCGCCGACGTAATTGCGCCAACGCCCGCCCATGTGCCGATGGCGCGTCCGCGCGCTTCGCCCTCGAACACGGCGCCGATGATCGCGAGACTGCTCGGCACGAGGAGCGCCGCGCCGATGCCCTGCACCGCCCGCGCGCCAATGAGCCACGCGGTATCCGGCGCGAAGCCGCATACCGCCGAAGCCAGCATGAAGATGGCGATGCCCGCGATGAACACGGTGCGACGGCCGAGCTTGTCGCCCATCGACCCGCCGACCAGCACGAGCGAGCCGAGCGAAAGCAGATACGCGTTCACGACCCACTGCATGGCCGCGACGCTCGCGCCAAGCTGGCTTTGAATGGACGAGAGCGCGACGTTGACGACCGAGCCGTCGATGAAGGCCATGCTGGAACCGAGGATCGTCGCCGCCAGCGCAAGCCGTTTGCGCCGGCAGGGTCGATCGGTCGCTTCAGGCTGCGTGCGAATGATCAGTTCATCGCACGGACCTTGCGGCGCGGCGTGCCGCACCACGGAAGGCGACACCGCGCGCTCTTTCAAGTCCTGACTCGTCACATTCGCTCCTCGATGGCGTGAACCATCAAGGATACGTCCGCGCGCGGCTAGCCGCCGAAGAGCTTCGTGATAGCCGGCACGCTCAGGACCGCCGTGTAGTAGCCCATGAACTGCACGCCGGTGTTGAAGCCGAACAAGCGCGACAACAGTCCGCCGATCAGCCCCACGGTCAGGATCACGAGCAGCCCGAGCAGTTGCCCTTCCCACACGCTGATCACCACGATCAAGCCGACGAAGGTCGCGATGATCGCCTCGTGACTCAGCTTGCGTGCGACGAACGACGCCGCGCGATGCGCGTAGTTCATCGACAGTGGATAGGCCACGAGCGCCGCCAGCACCACTGCAAGCAAGCCGAAGCCGAGGAACTGCCAGGTCGTCATCATCGTGTGAAGATTGTTGATGTGACCCGTCGCGGTATCCACGGTAAAGCGCGGCGGCGCGTTGAAGAGCGGCGCGGCCGGTCCCGCCGCGACCGGACTCAGCGGCAGACCGAAGGCGATGAGCGGAATCAGCGCCTCGGCGATATACGTGGCCTCGGTCACACCGTTACGCGCCGAAATCACGGTCGTGAGCCGGTGATACGCATGCTTCACGCGCGAGCCGACGAGTTCGCCGAGCACGACCGTCATGGCGACCGGGCTGAACACGAAGGTCGCGCTGGAGATGGCGGCGGTCGCGACGACCCAGCCGCGTTGCTGGCCATCGAGCACCTTCAGCGGATTCGGGAAGTAACCGCTCCAGCCCTTTACATCGGGCGCGAGCGAAAACGTGCGCGGACGATCGCGCCGCATATGTGCGCGGCCCACGGGCGAAAGTATTGAAAAGAGATCGGCGATAAGCGGCCCGATGGCGATGCCGAGAAAGTAGCTGACCGAGAGCTTGACGCCGTATTTGCCCGTGAGCGCCTGCAAGCCGATGATCAAAAGCACGAACGGCACGAGCAGCAGCACCGAAGCCCAGCGTCCCGACGAAAAGTATGCAATGGCAATGGCCGCCGCCAGAAACACCCACGGCGCGGCCTTCGTGATGACCGGCCCGAACGGTGCGAGCAGCACGGCGAACAGCACCGCGAGCGGGACCGCGACGAATGCCGCGATGATCGCGCCCGAGATCATCTTGCGCAGCGCAATGTGCGGCACGCCGAGATTGCGCAGCATCGTCGCTTGTTGCAGAAGCGGCGTGGCGAGCGTGTCGCCGGGAATGCCGAGCAGCGCGGTGGGTATCGCGTGTGTCATGTGCTTGGAGACCGCGCCCGCCATGAAGAACGAGAATACGCCGACAGGCGGCACACCCAGCAACACGACGAGCAGCGTGAGCGGCGCGAGCGTGGTGGTTTCGTCCGTGCCCGAGATGAGGCCGATGCCCGCAAAGACGACCGCGCCGATGAGACCCATCGACAGCGCGACGAGCAGTTGTTGAACGAGCGGTTCCATCAGCGCGCTCCTTCGCGCACATCGGCGCGCTTTTCGTAATCGGCGAAGAGTTCGTAGAGGCCGAGTTCCTTCATTTCCGCCGCCACCGCGGGCGGCAGATCCGCGACGCGTCCGAGGCCACCCGCTTCGCTTGCAAGTTGCGCGAGCACTTCCTCGCGGCCCGCCGCGCCATGCGCTTCCTCGATCACTTCGCGCTTCGGGCGGAACAGCTTCGCGCAGACCGCGCCCGCAATCAGGCATCCCGCGAGACCGACGAGCATTGCGTAGGCGCGCGCCATCGCCGGGTCGGGTACATAGGCCGCGAGCACGCGATTGGCCGCCGCGAACGTGCCATAGCTGATCGCGATGCCGAGCACGACCGACCAAGCGAGATGCCGCGTATCGACGGTATCGCCCCAGATTTCGACGAGCTTGTAGTCGGCCTCGGCCGCGTTCGTCGTTGCCCGATGACCGCGCTGAGGCGCGGCGAGTTGTTGTTCCATGTCTCCTCCTTATACGGAGTTCGTATCGTATTGATGTCGTGCGTCAAACCTTGCGCGCCGCGCTTTCCAGCTGGCGTTTGCCCTCCAGTGCACGCGCCACGCGCGACGATGTTGCGCGTCCGAGCGCTGCCGAAATGAACGCGCCCGCATCCGCAAGTTTGTCGAGGTCGATGTCCGTCGTCATGCCCATACCTTCGCACAGGTAGACGATGTCCTCGGTCGCGACATTGCCCGTCGCGCCCGGCGAATAAGGGCATCCGCCAATACCGGATACCGAGCTGTCGAAGGTCGCCACGCCGCGTTGCAGCGCGGCCAGCACGTTGGCGGCACCCATGCCCCACGTGTCGTGAAAGTGGCCGGCGAGCGCCTGCAGCGGAACCTGCGCGGCGCACGCGTCGAGCATGGCTTGCGTCTTGAGCGGCGTGCCCGCACCGATGGTGTCGCCTAGGCTGATCTCGTAGCAGCCGAGATCGTAAAGCCGTTTGGCGACGCGCGCGACCGCTTCCGGCGCGATTTCGCCTTCGAACGGGCAGCCGAGCACGCACGACACGTAGCCGCGCACGCGCACGCCCGCCTTGCGCGCCGCGCCGATTACCGGCTCGAAGCGCGCGATGCTTTCGTCGATCGAGCAGTTGATGTTCTTCTGCGAGAACGACTCGGACGCCGCCGCGAACACCGCGACTTCATCCGCGTGTGCGGCGAGCGCGGCTTCGAGTCCCTTGAGATTCGGCACGAGCGCGGCGAGCGTCGTACCCGTGCGGCGCGCGGACGGCAACACGCGCTCGAGCACTTGCGCGCCATCGGCCATTTGCGGCACCCATTTCGGCGAGACGAACGACGCGGCTTCGACATAGCGCACGCCAGCATCGATCAGACGCTCGATCAGTTCGGCCTTCACCGTTGCCGAGACGGGCGACGGTTCGTTTTGCAAGCCATCGCGCGGACCGACTTCGACAATCCGCACGCGCTTCGGAAGCTCATGCATCGCGCGGCCCCTGCAGCAGGCTCATGCCGTAGTCGACGCTCACGTTGCGCGCGGCGACCATCTTCTTCACGACCCAGTCGATATCCGCGCCGCTCGCGCCCGCCGCCAGCGCAATATTGCGCGCGTGCAGCGCCATGTGGCCGCGCTGGATGCCTTCCGTGGAAAGCGCGCGCAACGCGCCCATGTTCTGTGCGAGGCCGACGGCCACGGCGATTTCGCCGAGATCCTGCGCCGATTCGACTTGCATGATCTTCAACGCGAGCCGCGCGAGCGGATGCGTCTTGGTCGCGCCCCCGACGAGCCCCACGGGCATCGGCATTTCAATGGCGCCGACGAGGTCGCCGTTGTTCGCCACCTCCCACGTGGTCAGCGACGTATAGCGGCCACCGCGGCTCGCATAGGCATGCGCGCCCGCTTCGACCGCGCGCCAGTCGTTGCCGGTCGCGACGATCACCGGATCGATACCGTTCATGATGCCCTTGTTATGCGTCGCGGCGCGATACGGATCGATGGCGGCGAAGAGATAGGCATCGACCACACCGGCGATCACGTCTTCGCCCGAATACTCCTTCGTTTGCAGCGTGGCGGCGCTGTAGCGCACGGAGGCGCGCGCAAGCCGCAAGTCCGCGAGATTAGAGAGGATACGCAACCGCACCTTGCCGCCCGTGATTTCCTCGATACGCCCGGCTACGGTTTCGGCCATCGTGTTGACGGTGTTGGCGCCCATGGCGTCGCGAACATCGACGATCAGATGCGCGACGACCATCGCGCCGCGCGGCGTATCCGGAAACACGTGTACTTCGATATCGCGGCAACCGCCGCCAAGACCGATCAGCACCTTGTCGCGTGCGTTGGCCATCTCGATCAACTCGTCGCGATGCTTGAGGATAGCGAGACGCGCGCCGTACGGGTCCGACACGCCGACCACCTGCACCTGCGCGCGCATCAGCGGACCGGTGCTCGACGTGCGAAAGCCGCCTTCCACGCGCGCGAGCTTCGCCATATAAGAGGCTGCGGCGACGATAGACGGCTCTTCCACCGCCATCGGCACCAGCACGTCGCGACCGTTGATCTGAAAGTAGCCTGCGACGGCCATCGGCAACTCGAACGTGCCGATCACGTTTTCGATCATGCCGTCCGCCGTTTCGAGCGACAGCGCGCCGGGCGTCTTCAGTAGCGCGTGCTCGGCGTCGTCCATGCCAGTCGCCTGGGCAATATGGCTCAGGCGCTGCGCGGGTGACATCGCGCGAAAGTTGGGCAATTGCGAATCTGTCATGTGTCTTCCTCTTATCTCTTTCGATGGATGTCCGTTCCGTTGTCCGCGAAGCTTGCGGGCGTGCGGCGGTTGGGCGAATAATAGGCTTGCTGTACCCAATGGAAAGGTACAATTCGAGAAGACAGCGCGCGTACTGTACCCATGACAGACGCGAACATGCGACAAGAGGAAGATGCAATGCGCCATGAGAAGCCCAGCCTGTCAGGAACACTGGCGGACAATCTGGCCAGACAGATCGAGGACGGGCTCCTGCGCGCCGGCGACAAACTGCCTTCCATCAGGGAATACGCTGAGGCGAACGGTTGCTCGAAAAACACCGTCATCAGCGCGTTCGACGCGTTGACCGCGCGCGGTCTGATCGAACCGAGACGCGGCGCGGGCTTTTTCGTCGCGAGCGTCGCCGGGCAGCAACTACCGGATGAAGACGCGCCCACACTCGATCGCGCGATGGATTCCGTCTGGCTCATGCGCGAACAGTTGCAGAGCAAGCCCGACTTTCTCAACGTGGGCGAAGGCTTTCCGCCCGTCGCGTGGCTCGAAGAGACGCGGCTCGATCACTTTCATCAGCGCGTGGTGCGCACGGGCGTCGCGTCGCTCTTTCGGTACGGCAGCCGCTTCGGTTATCTGCCGTTGCGCCAACATTTGCAGCAAAAGCTGGCCGGATACGAGATCGAGGCCGCGCCGCCGCAGATCGTCCTCACGCATGGCGCGAATCAGGCCATGGACATGGTCGTGCGTTACTTCGTGCGCGCAGGCGACACGGTTCTCGTCGATGACCCCGGTTACTACGCGCTCTTCGGCAAGCTCAAACTCTCGGGCGCGAATATCGTCGGCGTGCCGCGCGGTGTGGACGGGCCCGATATCGTGGCGCTCGAAGAGCAGCTCAAGACGCATCGTCCGAAGCTCTTCTTCACGCAATCGGTCGGCCATAATCCGACCGCGACCGATATCAGCGCGGCCAAGGCCCATCGCATCTTGCGGCTTGCCGAAGCGCACGATCTGATCGTCGTCGAGAACGATGCCCTCGCCGATCTCAAGCCGCGCTCGGCCACGCGCATCTGCGCGCTCGATCAATTGCGGCGCACGATCTATGTCGGCAGCTTTTCGAAGTCGGTATCGGCAGCACTGCGGGTCGGCTTTCTGGCGTGCGGCGCGGATCTGGCAAGCGATCTGGCTGACGTGAAAATGCTCACGCACGTCAGCAGCTCGGAATACTGCGAACGCACGCTAGACGCCATCGTCAGCGACGGTCATTTCCTGCGGCATACCAATCGCCTGCAAGACCGGCTACGGCGCGCGACGGCCAACGGCGTCGAAGTGCTCACGCGTTGCGGCGCGACGCTTTACAAGGTGAGCGATCAGAGTCTGTACCTGTGGGCCAGGCTGCCCGGTTGCGACGACTCCATCGCCTTCGCACGCGAGATGCTCGACAAGCACGTGATTCTCGCGCCCGGCACCATTTTCTCGGCGCACGCGAATAGCGTCTCGCCGTGGTTCCGCTTCAACGTCGGCTATCTCGGCGATCCGCGCTTCGAAAAGGCAATGGAACGGTTTGCGGGCCGCGCGAAGTAACGGCACGTTCCGCGTCGCACGTTACGTGGCATTCGCGTTTGTCCGTGCAGCATTTGGCCATGCCCGCGTCCGTCATCCTTCCCTGGTCCACCAAGCTTATCGACCCGTTGCTTGCGCCATAAGCGTCGCGTTGAGCGGATACCGCTTTCTTTCATCCTGTCGAAACCCGCACGGCAAGGCAGCCGATGACTGGAACGGTTAGTGCTGAGTAGTCAGTACTCGCACCGCTCGTCGGGAAGATCAACAAACCCGAGCGGCGCGATGCTCAAACCGTTGCCCCGGTGTCCGGCTGCTTCCCGGCGAGCCCTCGTACGCTACCGATGAAGATCATGACTGGACGAAGACCGAAGCTCGTGCTTTCCCCCTCCCGCTATACCGTTCCCGCGCCCGGCATCAGCGCTGGCGACTTCGAAATTTATGCGTCTTACCGCGGCTCGCCCACCTCCGGATTTTTCGGCACGCTGAAAGTCGTCAGAAAGACCGACGGCCGTCTGCTTTTTCCGTTCGATGGCGCCGAAACCATTGGTCCATATAGCAAGAAGGACGAAGCCGTCAACGCCGCATCGGCGCGCGGCAGCGAAATCGTCCAGGCGGATATCCGCATTCCGGAGATGTAATCCGCGTATGCCGCTCAGGCACACGGTGTGCGATTGCATCGCTTCGAAAACGACATGGCGCGCCGGATGATCGGCAGCCAGCGTCGAATCGCGCTCGATGCGCCCGTTCTGCCCACGACTACTTGCTCCACATGCTCAAACCTAAAACCAAGGTGCCTGATTCCGAAAGCCGTCAGGACATCCTGAAGCTCAAGCGCAACGCCAAGATGGCACGCTCGACGCATGCCTATGTGCGCGGTAACACGATCAAGTTTTACGACTGGCTCGAAGAAGCCGAGATTCGCAGTTTGCCGCACGGCCCGGCCATCTGGATTTGCGGCGATTGTCATACCGGGAATCTCGGCCCGATCGCGGACGCGAAAGGGAAGATCGAAATCCAGATACGCGATCTGGACCAGACGGTTATCGGCAATCCCGCGCACGATTTGATCCGGCTTGGCTTGTCGCTCGCGACGGCCGCGCGCGGATCGGCGCTGCCCGGCGTTACGACCATCAACATGATCGAAGCGCTGTTCGCGGGTTACGCCGAAGCCTTCGACAAGGATAGCGACGCCAATTCCGTGCGCAGGCCCGAAGTTGTTCGCGTGGTGATGCGCGAAGCGGTACGCCGTTCGTGGAAGCATCTTGCCCGCGAGCGGCTCGACGACGTGCAGCCCACCATTCCATTCGGCAACCGTTTCTGGCCGATCAGCAAGAAAGAGCGCGCCGAAATCGTATCGCTCTTCGAAAAGGCCAGTGTGACGCAACTCGCGACGAGCCTGCGCGGACGCCCGGATACCGGCGAAGTCACGGTGCTCGACGCCGCCTACTGGGTCAAAGGTTGTAGCTCGCTCGGACGTCTGCGCTACGCCGTGCTGCTGGATGTCGACGGCGGCGTGATCGAAGGCGACGACCTGTGCATCATGGACATCAAGGAAGGCGTCAAGGCCGCCGCGCCGCGCTATCCCGGCACGTCGATGCCGCGCGATCACGCCGAACGCGTCGTGGAAGGCGCGCGCCATCTCTCGCCTCATCTCGGCGAACGCATGCGCGCCGCGAGTCTGCAGGGACGGCCGGTAATCCTGCGCGAATTGTTGCCGCAGGATTTGAAGCTGGAGATCGAGCAGATCGGACAAACGGAGGCGATGGAAGTCGCGCGTTATCTCGCGCTCGTCGTCGGTCAGGCGCACGCGCGTCAAATGGACAAGAACACCCGCCGCAGCTGGCTTTCGGAGCTACGGCGCACGAAGACCAAATCGATCGACGCGCCGTTGTGGCTTTGGAGCAGCATCGTCGAACTCGTGGGCAGTCACGAAACCGGCTATCTCGAACATTGCCGGCGCTACGCGCTTGCGGCAGCCTGAGCATGGGTTGCGGGCGGGTTCGGAGCCGGGTTTTTGGACCTCCGGTCCGCCTTTTATTCACGGTGACAAATATATACTTGACTAAAATATGTGGAATTGTGATAATCCGTTCTGAAGTTCAAGAAGTTGATTGCTGCTCATCAATAGTGCGTTTTCCGCGGTATTCGTTGTCCATTCCCTCCTTGCAGCTTCGCTGTTTCAAAGCAATTTTCATCCAAATTTTTTCCAAGGAATATCATGGATACCGGTACCGTCAAGTGGTTTAACGACACCAAGGGCTTCGGCTTTATCAGCCCGGATAACGGCGGCGACGACCTCTTCGCCCATTTTTCCGAAATCCGTTCGGAAGGCTTCAAGACCCTGGTCGAAGCACAGAAGGTAAGCTTCGAAACGAAGCGCGGCCCGAAGGGCATGCAAGCTTCGAACATCACGCCGCTGTAAGCTCCAAGTAGCTTCGTAGCGTGAGGACCCGGGAAACCGGGTCCTTTTTTATATCAGTTGGGTTTTAGTTGAGCCTCGCAGTCCAAATCTCGCAGTCCAGATTTTCTCCCGCGCAGTTCATCAAACAGGCTAATTCGCCTGACATCCTTCAGTTTTCGTTTTTGCGGCATTAGTCCGCTGACTTTCCGTGTTTATTGCCGGAAGGCCTCTTCATTAAAATTAAAATGGCACATTCTCAAAACTACCGCGGTTATGCGGTATATCCGTCCGCGCATCGTTTGCGCGATCAAAGCTTCTCCGCGAATCTCCTCCTCGAGCGTTCCGACGAAGATCCCATCGACACGCAGTATCGTTTTTATTCGCTCGGCTATTTTTCGAAAGAAGCCGACGCCGTGAATTACTCACGCATCTGGGCACGCGACTGGATCGACGCGCGCGGCTGATCCAGCCTGCGACATGGATCCACGCAGCATTTCTTATAGCGGGAATTTTTCACGCTAGCGGCGTGTAAAGACAGTTAGCCGGATGGCATAATCGGCTGACTTTCATCTGCCTCCCCGCCTGGGCCTATGCGCAGCCGCACTCATCAACGAACGGGTTCTCTGCTGGCATTGCTTGCAATGCTGCTGATTACGTTCGCGCCGATGGTCTCGCAGCTGATTGCCGCCAATACGCATAACGGCATCCCGCTCGCCGAATTGTGTTCGGCACATGCTGCATCGGGCGATGCTGGTTCCGGTCATCACTCGCCCGACGCGCTCTCGCAATTCGACGGCAAAGCGTGTGGCTATTGTCACTTCTTCGCGCATACACCCGTCGTACCGGGCGCAAGCGCGAGCTTCGCGCTCGATGTTCCCGCAGCACGCGCTATCGCGGTCGCACGGACCGAGATCGAGCGTCCCGCACAGCCGTTCACCACCGCGCAACCGCGCGCGCCTCCCGTTCTGATCTGACTTCGTTTTGCCAACGCAATGCCGCACTGCCGTGAGGCGTTGCGCGGTCTCGCACGTTCGTCTGTTCGTGCGAGTCCCGATCAATCGAACTCGGAGATGAACCATGTTCACCACATTCGAACGTGGCGGCGCTTTGCCGTCCACGCGTCATACGCACGTCCCCGCCGGGACGTCTTCCGCGTCTTCCGCACGGGGGACGCGATCATGAGACGACTTGCCAGAAAGGGCGCGTTGATGACAGGCATGACGGCGCTCTTCGCAACGCGCGCCATTGCGCAGACGCCGCAAGACGACGCGACCGCCACACTTCCCGCAGTCATCGTCCAGGGCCAGTCCGCGAACTCGCTGACATCGCAAACTGTCGTCAAGCAAAAGCAGACGCTCGATCAGACCGTCGGCTCCGTGGGCTTCGTGGATAGCGCCGATTACCGCGACACCTACGCGTTCACGTTGCGCGACGTGCTCAAGAACGTGCCCGGCGTATTCGTGCAGACGCGCTACGGACAAGAGTTGCGCTTGTCGATTCGCGGCTCGGGCATCGCACGCGGCTATCACACGCGCGGCCTCGAAATTCTTCAGGACGGCATTCCCACCAATCTCGCCGATGGCAGCGGCGACTACTACCAGATCGACCCGCTCGCGCTGCAATCCGCCGAAGTCTATAAAGGCGGCAACGGTCTCGCGTATGGCTCGTCGACGCTCGGCGGCGCCATCGATTTCCTCACGCCCACCGCCTACACGGCGGATGCGCCCAACATCGTGCGGCTGGAGGGCGGCAGTTACGGCACCATCCGGGGCAGCGCGCAATTCTCGCGCGTGGTCGGGCCGCTGGACTTCATCGGCACTTTCTCGGTGAATCATGCGGACGGTTATCGCGATCACGATCGCGGCCAGTACGAGCAGTTCAACGCGAATATCGGTTATAAATTTTCGCCCGATGTCGAAACGCGCTTCTATCTCGGCGCGTACATCATCGATCAGCAACTGCCCGGCACGCTGTCGCTGAGCGATGCCCTGAACAATCCCACGAAGGCTTCCGCGAGCGCGCTTGCCGGCGATCAGACGCGCGACACGCGCACCGAGCGCATTGCCAATCGCACGACGGTCAAGCTCGATGTCGGACAGCTCGATTTCGTCACGTGGGCCATTCACAAGAGCCTTTATCACCCGATCTTCCAGGTGATCGATCAGGATGGCTGGACCTACGGCTTCGCGCCGCGTTATACGGCGACCATCGACGTGGGCGGCATGCGCAACGATGTGATCGCGGGCGCGCGTTTCTTCGGCGGCAACACCCAGGCGCGGCAGTACGTGAACGTGTCGAGCGAGCGCGGCACGCAAACGCTCGACTCGACGCAAAGCGCCTATAACTACGAAGCGTATGTCGAAGACCGGCTCTTCTTTCTGCCGACCTTCGCCGTGATGGCTGGCCTCAAGGCGCTGCGCGACGTGCGCAAATATGTCGATCATGGCGGTCTCGCCGCCGATCCGAACTACAAGTCGGCGAGCGAAAATTTCAGCGGCGTGAATCCGAAGCTCGGCCTGCTGTGGCAACCGAACAAGGACATTCAGGCATTCGTGGATGTCACGCGCAGCCAGGATGTTCCGGACTTCACCGACCTCACGCAGACCTTCTCGAACACCACGCGCTTCACGCCGCTGGCATCGCAACATGCATGGACGCTCGAGATCGGCACGCGCGGCACGCGCGATCGCGTGAGCTGGGACCTGACCGCATATCGCTCGCTCGTGCGCGATCAGCTGCTTCAATACACGACCGATCCCGACATTCCGGCCTCCACGTTCAACGCCAACAAGACCGTGCTGCAAGGCATCGAGGCGGGTGTATCGGTGGATGTGCTGCGCGACATCACGCATGCCGGCGCGGGCGACAAGATCACGTTGTCCGGGCTCTGGAATCTGAGCGATTTCCGTTTCAAGGACGATCCGCAATACGGCTCCAACCGCATCGCAGGCGTGCCGGTGAACGTGATCCGCGCGGCGCTCGGCTATTCGCGGCCCAACGGGTTTCATATATCGGCATCGGTGGACTGGGTTCCGGCGGGCGCATGGGCGGACGACGCCAACACCTTGCGCGTGCCCGGTTACACGCTCCTCGGCGTGCAGGCGGGAATGGATTTTCGCAATGGTCTCTCGGTTTTCGTCGATGCGCGCAACTTGACGAACAAGCGTTACGTGAGCGACATCAGCACGGTCGCCGATGCTCGCACGACCTCGAACGCAATCTTCTATCCGGGCGAAGGACGTAGCATTTTCGCGGGCATGCGCTACGCTTTCTAAGGCATCTTCATTGACCCACCGCGACATGCAGAGCCGTTTCTTTCGGACATGGTGCAGCTTGCTGGGATTGCTTGCGATCCTCATGGCAACGCTCGCGCCTACGGTTTCGCAACTCGTCGTCGCCGCGCGCATGCCGGCCATGACGATGAACGCGGATTGCCCGATGGAACGAATGCAATCGATGAGCGACGACGCAGACCACGCGTCTCACTCGCACACCACGATGCCGGATGGACAAGCATGCGGTTATTGCAGCCTGCTTGCGCATGTGCCCTTCATTCCGGGCTTGCCGGTGAGCTTTGCGGTCACCGCTCGCGCCATCGCGCAACTCGTCGCCACGCGTTTTGTCAGCACGTTACGCATCGAGCCGCGCACCTCGCGCCATGCGCGCGCCCCGCCCGCTTTCTCCTGAAGCCGATATCCGCTTGATCGATGCCGAACGTCGCGCAGGCATGCGCGCGCACTCGCATCGTGATGTCCCGATCCCACGGTACGCCACCGAAAGTGGCATGGAGAAACACAATGCACGCGAAGACCAGCAGCGCCGCCTCGAGTGCGGCCCAGGCGGCCAGCGCATCCCAGGGCAGTTATCGAACGCTATGGCGCTGGCACTTTTACGCGGGGCTCTTCGTAATGCCCTTTCTGATCGTCCTCGCCATCACGGGAACGATCTATTGTTTTCAGCCGCAAATCGAGCCGTTGTTATACAGACAACAAATGGTGGTTGCACCGCGAACCACGCCACGTTTGCCTCCCGATCAACTGATGCACGATGCACGCGCGGCGGTGCCGCATGGCGCGGTCATATCGACAGTGCACGTTCTCGACGATCCTTCTCGCAGCGCCGAATTCGTCTTCAAGCTGCCGAGCGGCGAAAAGGAAAGTGTCTACCTCAATCCGTACACCGGCGCGGTGCTCGGCACGCTAAGCGTCGAGAACCGGTTCATCCAGCTCGATCGCATGGTGCATCGCAAACTGTTACTCGGCAAGGCTGGCGAGCTGTTGATGGAACTCGCCGCATGCTGGACGCTCGTGATGATCGGCACTGGGGTTGCGTTATGGTGGCCACGCACGAAGACCACCGCGCGCGATGCGCTGCTGCCGCGGCTCTCGCTTAAAGGCCGGCCCTTGTGGAAGAACGTGCATGCGGTAATGGGCATTTGGCTTGCGCTCGGCGCGCTGTTCTTCGTGGTGACGGGTTTGCCGTGGTCGGGCTCGTGGGGCAAAAACTTCAATGCGCTTGCGACGAGCGCGAATATCGGTACGCCGGCGGGCGCTTGGGGCGGCTTGCCCCTGCAATCATCCGTGCCGGGCAAGGCCAGCGTCGCGACCGCTTCGAACAATGCCGGCGAACATCGTCACGACGCCGGCAACGGCGATTCCATGCCCGGCATGGTGATGAGCGATCTACCCTTGACGCAAACACCGTGGGCCGTCACGAACGCCGCTGTTCCCGAGTCGCACGCAGCGGAAGGCGCACGCCTGCCGTTGCAGCGCGTGATGGATATCGCGGCATCGCTTGGCGTGGGAAGCGGCTATGACATCGTGGTGCCATCGACAGCAACGGGCGTCTACACCGTCTCCTGGTTCCCCGCCGATCCGAAACTCGAACGCACCCTCTACGTGGATCAATACAGCGGCGCGGTGCTCAAGGACATCCGCTATCGGGACTATGGCGCAGTTGCGCAGGCGGTTTCGTACGGCACGTCGCTGCACATGGGCCGATACTTCGGCTTCTGGAATCAACTTGCGTGCGCGTCGATTTCGCTCGGCCTCGCGGCAATGGCCGTCACCGGCTTCGTCATGTGGTGGAAGCGTCGTCCGCAACGCACGCTCGGCGCACCGGCGCGTGAGCGACTGGCGCCGCCCATGCGCGCATGGAAAACCGGACTCGCGCTGCTTGGCATCGTATTCCCGTTGATGGGACTCACCATGCTCGCCGTCTGGCTGATGGACCGGCTGATGTTCGATCGCGCGTTTCGCCGCATCGCATCATAAGGACATGACGCGCGTCATTTCGCCGACGCAGCACGGCTCGCGTTGAGTGACGTCTGATCGATGAACGCGGTGACGTCGTCGAGCACCGGTGCAACCTTGATGAGCGGCGACAGCGCGCGCACCGGTCGCCCCACGCTCCCGACGATCATCGCGTGATTGATGCCCGCGTACTGCTTCACCTCGACGCTGTCGCCTGCTTCGTTGGCACGCGCCGCGAACCGGAACGTGTTGCCGGGATCGACCGTTACATCCGACAAACCGACGCCCAGAAAGAGCGGCGGCTCGTGGCCGCTTACATGATTGATCGGCTGGCTCGCCGCTCTGAGACTCGCGGGAAAGATGCTCCTGAGCGCATCGTCCTTCAAGGGCAGGAAGTCATACGGACCGGACAACCCTATCGCGCCAGCAAGCGAACTCGTCTCCAAGCCATCGGCGGCCAGATAGTGCTTGTCCGTGACGAGCAGCATGACGATATGCGCGCCCGCCGAGTGTCCCATCAAGAAGATGCGCTCAGGGTCTGCGCCGTAGTCTTTCGCATGCGCCTTCGCCCATGCAACGGCAGCAGCGGCGTCCTCGACGAAACCTGGAAAAAGGGTGGACGGATATAAGCGGTAATCGGGAATGACCGTGACGATGCCGCGCGACGCCAGCGCCTCGCCCACGAAGAGGTAGTCACGACGGCTTCCCGATTGCCAGCTTCCGCCATAGAAGAACACGACCATCGGCCGGCCGCGTGGGTTATCCGCGGATGCGCGCGGCACATAGACATCGGCTTCGTGCCTGTCGCCTTCTGCATAAGGAACGGCGCGTTGTACATCGAAATCATTGCTTGGCACGAGTGCATTCAGGAGCCTGACGGGACTGCATGCGGTCAGCGCCGACAACACGGCAAAGCAGGAAACGAGCTTGAGCGATAAGCGGCGAGACTGTAGATACGGCATGTCGGATGAAGAAGTTGAAGAGAGCGATTGACGCCACTTACGCTATACGCGAGTGCGTGTCTTGCGGATGCAAAAACATCTTTATTCGAGCACCGTCATGTTTCCCGATGCTCGTCCCGCATCGAGTAAAGAACTCGTCAACCACCGAATAGATGCAAGCATGTGTTACAGCGCGAATCTCTTCGCACGATCTTCAACGTATCCGTCGACGTGGCTGCCAGACGTATCGGTCGAGTCTGCTCACCATCGAAACATCCGTTGGAGAAGCGCGGCGCATGCCCCTTCGTCCATGCGGAAAACATGTACGCCCATCTACCTGAGATAAAGGAGACTGACATGCTCGAAGATATTGCGGTGACATCGGTGCTCGACCGTCGAGTGGAACGACGTGAAAAGCGGCGCCAGTTCTTTCGGAGTGCTGGCGGCCTGGGACTAGGGCTCGTCGGCGGCACGATTCTCGGCGCCTGCGGGGGCGGCTCGGGCGATAACGCCAATGCCGCAACCGGCCCAACCGATGCCGAGATTCTCAACTTCGCATTGAATCTCGAATATCTCGAAGCAACGTTCTATGCCTACGCAACGACCGGCGCAGGACTCCCCGCCAATCTCATGAGCGGCGTGGGCACGCCAGGCAAGGTCGTGGCCGGACAACAAGTCCAGTTCTCCGATCCCGTCGTCGCCGCTTATGCACGCGAGATTGCCAAGGATGAACTGGAGCACGTGGCGTTCCTTCGCACGGCGTTAGGCGCATCCGCCGTGGCGATGCCCGCGCTCGATGTCGGCGGTGTCGATCCGAACGGGGCCTTCTCGCTCGCGGCCCAAGCGGCGGGCCTGGCTCCGGCTGGCACGGCGTTCAACCCTTATCTGAACGACAACAACTTCCTCCTCGGCGCCTATATTTTCGAGGACGTGGGCGTGACCGCTTATAAGGGCGCGTCGCCGCTCATTACGAACAAGACCTATCTGGAAGCGGCAGCGGGCATTCTCGCGGCCGAGGCCTATCACGCGGGTCTCGTTCGAACGGTGCTCTATACGAAGGGAATTCAGACACCGAGCCTCGTAACCGCGACGCAAGCCATTTCCGATGCGCGCGATTCGCTCGATTCATCCAGCGATGTCGATCAGGGTATTGCGGGCGCGTCGTCGCAAATCTCGAACATCGTCCCGCTCGATAGCAACGGCATCGCGTTCAGCCGCTCGTATGACGATGTGCTCAACATCGTTTATCTGAGCAAGGCGGCAGTGAACAAAGGCGGCTTTTTCCCGGCAGGCGTCAATGGCAGTCTGAACATGAGCAGTGCCTTCGTGTAAGTCTTCGCATCACGGGTAGGTTCATCGCGCGGCTCGCTTGCATGGGAGTCGCGCGGAATTGCTTTTACCGCTCAAAGGAGCGCCGAATCATGGGTGACACATCGGTCGAAGACTGGAGAATGCGCGTGCGGCTCAGCGTCGTCGCGTGTTTTCTCGCTGGCGGTGCGCTGTTGCAATGCTTGGCGTCGCTGCACTTGTTGCGAGGCGGCTTTTAGCCGATTCGCGCGCCTTCTCGCAAGTTCAGGCGCCGAGCATGGCGCGTACGCGATCAAGCAGCGCCTCCGTCGAAAACGGCTTGGTGAGCATCTGCATGCCTGTATCCAGCGAGTTGTTCGCGGTCGCCGCTTGCGCATAGCCCGTGATGAACAACACCGGCAGCGCGGGATGATGCATACGGGCGGCATCGGCCATCTGTCTGCCGTTTAGGCCAGGCAGGCCCACGTCCGTAATCAGCAAGTCGACCGGCGTCTTGCTCTGCAAGACAGCGAGCCCCGAGGGACCGTCGTGCGCGGTCATCGTCTTGTAGCCCAGGCGCTCGAATAATTCCTGGAGCACCTGGCGAACGGTTTCGTCGTCATCGACGATGAGGATGGTTTCGCCCGCGCCCGTGCCGATTTCCTTGCGGTGGACCGACGCGTCCGGTGCCGCGTCAGCCTGTTCCATCTCTTCAGGAAGAAACAGTCGCACCACGGTGCCGACGCCGACGCTGCTATCGATGGTCACGAAGCCGCCGGACTGGCCGACGAAGCCATAGACCATCGACAGTCCGAGGCCCGTGCCCTGCCCTAGCGGCTTGGTCGTAAAGAACGGCTCGAACGCCTGATTGACGACGTATTGCGGCATGCCGGAGCCGGTGTCCTTGACCGCGATGCAAACGTACTGTCCAGGGCGCGCATCCTTGTGCATGCGTGCCTCTTTCTCGCTGATCGTCTTGCGCGATGTCTCGATGGACAACGACCCGCCGTCGGGCATGGCGTCGCACGCGTTGATCGCGAGATTGAGCAAGGCGCTTTCGAGCTGGTTCGTATCGCAGAGCACGAAGCACGGCTCGGCATCCGCGACGACGGAAAGCGAAATGGTCTCCTTCGCCATCTGCTGAATCAGGTCTTCTAGCGATACGACGAGCTCGCAAATATCCACCGACTTCGGCGCGAGCGGCTGCCTGCGCGAAAACGCCAGCAGACGATGCGTGAGCCCCGCCGCGCGCTTGGCCGAAGAGATCGCCATCTCGATGAAGCGATCGAGGCCAGCGGTATTGCCTTTCGTGACGAGATGCCGGATGAGTTCGAGCGGTCCGATCACGCCTTGCAGCATGTTGTTGAAGTCGTGCGCGATGCCGCCGGTCAGATGCCCGACCGCTTCCATTTTCTGACTCTGGCGCAGCTGCTGTTCGAGGTCCCGCTGCGAAGTCATGTCGATGCCGACGCCCGTGCGCCGCACCGGCACGCCTGCGTCGTTGAAATGCGTATTGCCGCGCGACAAGACCCAACGGGTAGAACCGTCGGGATGACGAATGCGGTACTCGAGTTCGAGATCGCCGCTGCGCACGAGGCCGCCCGACATCGTGGACTGCAACGCGGCGCGGTCGTCCGGATGGACATTCGCGAGAAATCCCTCGCGCCTGATGCCGCGCGCGGCTTCCTTGGCGTCGATGCCGTAGAGCTCCGACACGGCTGCATCGCAGAAGAAGCAGTCGCTTGCGACCTCATACGTCCACGCGCCCACGCCGCTGACCGCCGACAGCGCAAGCCGCGCGAAGTCTCGAGAATCGTTCAGTGCGATCTCGCGCTCGCGCAGTTCCGTGATGTCGCGCGCCACGATGAAAATGCGTCCGCGCATGCGATCCACTCGACCGTCCAGCAGACGATAACTGCCCGAAGCCGTGCGCATGCGACTTTTGAATTCAGCGGTGGAACCGTCGCGATCGAGCTTTTGCAGTGCATCCAGCGTTTCCTCGCGATCTTCCTCATGCACGAACTCGCCGAGATTCTGGCCGATGATTTCGTCGAGCGACCAGCCGAGATTGCGCGTCCACGCGGGATTGACGTTCGCGAGCGAGCCTTGTTCGTCGGCGACGGCCAGCAGATCGCGACTGAGTTGCCACAGCACTTGTTCGTGCGCGTCGTCGCGTGAATTCAGTTGCGCACGCAAGGACTCGATTTCGGCCTGAAGCGCCGCAACGTCCTGATGCGAGGAAGATTCGTCTGTCATCGACTAAAGGCTAAAGGCTAAAGGCTTTCAAAAGAAACTCTGCGTGCCGAATGCAAGCGATTCGCCGACGATAATACCGTTTTGTCGGCAACGTGAAGGCGTGCGTCGCGGCAACCGACGAGTTTAAGCGGATATGGGTTTTCGCGCGGGATTCGGCCGGCGCGTGGCGCGACTTACCGTCGCATGCAATCGATGTCATACGGCGCGTTCGCGTCGAATACGCGGCGGCGGTCAGCAGAATTCAAGGCGCGGTTGATACCATGCACGCCATTGCACACTCGCACTCTCGCCTGTCTTCTTATGTCGCTCATCAGTTTGCTCGAACCGTGGGAGCCGTCGTACGCGCTGGTTGCCGTGTTTATCGTCGTGGCCGGGCTGTTGGCGCGCGGCGCGCGAAAGGCGCGCATGAGCGTGGCGCGGCGCATCGCGTTCTGGACCGGAATCGTCCTCTTCTACGTCGCGCTGCACACGAAAGTGGACTACTACGCCGAGCATCAGTTCTTCGTGCATCGTTTGCAGCATCTCGTGCTGCATCATCTGGCGCCGCTCGTTCTCATGGCTTCGTATCCGGGCGCCGCGCTGCGTGCGGGCCTGCCGTTCGCCTGGCGGCCCCTGCTACGGAACTGGCAACGCAGTCGCGGTGCGCGTCTGCTCGGAGCGGTACTGCTGAATCCGACGGTCATCGGCATGGCGTTCATCGTGTCGGTGCTCGTGTGGCTGCTGCCTTCAATCCAATTCGTGTCGATGCTCGACTGGCGCATTTATCGCTTCATGAACTGGTCCGTCGCGATCAGCGGACTCATGTACTGGTGGATGATCCTCGATCATCGCCCGAGCCCGCCGAGCCGCGCGCGGCCTGGCTTGCGCGTGCTGTCGCCCGTCATCACCATGACGCCGCAAATTCTGGCGGGTGCGTTGATCACCTTCAGCTCGCGCGATCTCTACCCAGTGTTCGAAGTTTGCGGTCGCGCGTTCACGTCCGTTCCGCCCGCGCTCGATCAGAGCCTCGGCGGACTCATCATGTGGGTGCCAGCCGCCGTACTGGAAACCGTCGGCGCGATGATGGCGCTGCGCTTGATGATGCGTCTGTCGAACTCGCCGCGCGAAAAGGCGCGTCAGGCATCGAGGAGAAGGTCGGCACGACAGGACCGCGTTCACCCGGTCACACGCTAGGCCGCGTGCCCGTGTTTGCAGAAAAGCGCGACGCCACGAAGGCCGGGATGTTTTCGGGCGTGACCACCACGACCGACGACGACAGCGCCACGCCCGAAGCAGGAAGCAGCTTGTGAAACTGCATCACGTGCTGACAGGCCGAACGCATGTCTTGACGAAGATCGTGGTGCAGCACAGCGGAGATCGCGCCCTCGCGCAGCAGATGCGTGTTCTCCCGGTCCAGATCGTGCGCGACGAAACACTTCGGCCGAAGCCTCAATGCTTCGAGCGCTCGGAGTATCGCGACATTGCCGCCGCCGATCGAATAGACCGCCGCGATTTTTTGGCCACCGCCGACAGCCTGCCTCACGCGTTCTTCCGTCGCCGCGTCGAGACCGTGGCCACCGCTGGCATCGATCAAGGCGAGCCGCGGGTTGCGCGCGCGTAGTGCCTGCCGGAAGCTCAGTTCGCGTTCCTCTTCGCCGCGAAAACGTTCGTGGCTCAACGTGACGAGCACATTGCCCGGCCGCCGACCCAGCCACTGTCCGATGAGATACGCCGCCGTGGCGCCTGCCGCGCGGTTATCGAGGCCCGCGTAGGTGATTCGGCCAGACGACGGGATGTCGGTGAAAACCGTCACCACCGGAATGCCACACGATTGAAGCTCGGCAATCGCGCTCGAAATCTCCGGCACATCGCGCGCTTTCAGAAAGACGCCGTGACTGCCCCGGCGCGCGATGTCGCGCAGCGCCTGAACCACCTCGGACGCAACCATGCTTTCGCGCATGAGATAGCGCATACGGAACACGGCCGGATGCAGGCCCGGCACTTCGGCTTCCAGCGCCTCGCGAATCTCGTCGGCGAATCGGCGCGGCGCTTCCACGACGACATCGACGACGATCTTGCGGCCCGTCGTCGCCAGCTGGAATTGCTGCTGTTCCAGTTCCCTGATCGCCTGTTCGATACGCCGCCGCGTATGTTCGCGCACGTGCGCCCGCCCGTTCAGCGCGCGGTCCACGGTGGCGGTGCCGACACCCGCCTGAAGCGCGATTTCCTTGATCAGAAACGGGTGAGACATGGCTTCGCGTCCCGGCGTTTTGATGTGTTTTTGATGTTTCGATGATAACGCAGCCCGCGTCGATAAGACTAAGCTTGTCGCCAGAGTGGAGGAGACACCATGACGTCGGCGCAGCGGTCGGGCTGGTATCGGGAAGAGGATTGTTCGGTGAGCGACTTCGTGGCGCAGGTCGAAGCCGCGGATGACATTGAAGCGCTCGAGTACTGCGCCGAAGTGCGCGAGCGCATCCCTGTTTATGCGTGCCCCGAACTCGAGAACGTGCTCGGCGATGCCGCGCGTCGCCGGTCCTTGCTCGCGGAATGGGCGCACGTGCTGTCGAAGGGCGCCGGTGTTTTCGTGCTTCAGGAAGCGTATGCGGATACCGCGCCCATCGACGAAGCTACCGAAGTCTTCGAAGCAATCATTCGCGAGGAACGCGCTGCGGGCGGCGGCAAGGCGGACCACTTCGCCAAGGCCGGAGCGAACGACCGCATCTGGAACGCGCAGGAAAAGCTCTGCCTGAAAGCGCCAGCCGTCTTCGCTCGATACTTCGCCAACCCCGTCATCGCGGCTGCATCGGAAGCGTGGCTGGGGCCGGGTTATCAGATGACATCGCAAGTCAATGTCGTGCGGCCGGGCGGTGCGGCGCAGCAAGCGCATCGCGACTTCCACCTCGGTTTCCTCACGGTCGACGAGGCGCAGCGCGTTCCCGCGCACGTTCACGCAATGTCGCCGTTTCTCACTTTGCAAGGCGCGGTCGCGCATGGCGACATGCCGGTTGAAAGCGGTCCCACCAAGCTGCTGCCCTGTTCGCAGCGCTATGCCGAAGGCTACGTCGCGTGGCGGCGGCAAGACTTCCGCGACTACTTCGAAGCGAACTTCGTGCAGTTGCCGCTGAAAAAGGGCGATGCAATCTTCTTCAGCCCCGCGCTATTTCATGCGGCCGGCTCGAACCGGACCACGGACGTTCAGCGCATGGCGAATCTGCTACAGGTGTCGTCGGCGTATGGACGTGCGATGGAGTCGCTCGACCGCAACCGCATGTGCGCCGCGCTTTATTCCGTGCTGCGCGAGATGCGTGCCGAAGGACGCATCACGAATACGGAAACGCGGACGATCATCGCTTCCTGCGCGGAAGGCTACGCGTTCCCGACGAACCTCGACATCAATCCGCCGCTCAACGGTCTTGCGCCAGCCACACAGCAGGATCTGTTCAACCAGGCAATCGAAGACGCCTGGTCCGCGCAACGGTTCGATGACGCGCTCACCCACTACGCGTCGCTCGGGCGCACCGCTTGACCTTCCAACGGGACTCGACAATGACGATCGACATAATCGGACGGCGCATCCGTCTTGGACTCGTAGGCGGCGGACCGGGCTCGATAATCGGCGAGACGCATCGGATCGCGGCGCGGCTCGATGGTCAATACGAGGTTGTCGCGTGTGCGCTGACTTCGGACGCCGTGCGCTCGCGCGAGGCGGGCATTGCGCTTGGCATCGTTGCAGAACGCGCGTATGGCTCGTGGCAGGAGATGCTGCAAGCCGAAGCTCAACGTCCCGACCGGATGGACGTGGTCGCCGTCATGACGCCCAACGACTCGCACTACGACATCTGCATGCAGGCGCTGGATCGCGGATTTCATATCATCTGCGACAAGCCGCTCGCGCACGGGCTCGCCGCCGCGCGGGACATTGCGCGCAAAGTCGCCGAGACACACGCCGAATTCTGCGTGACCTACTGCTATACCGGTTACCCGATGGTGCGACAAGCGCGCGACATGGTCGCGGCGGGCGAACTGGGCGAGATCCGGCAAGTGCATCTGCAATACATCCAGGGCTATTTCGCGGACCACGACTTGCCCTCGGGATGGCGCACCGAGGGCAAACGCGGTGGCGAGTCGCTCGTCCTCATGGATATCGGCACGCACGCGTTTCATCTTGGCGGCTTCGTCACGGGACTCGACGTCACGCAAATCTGCGCGGACCTCGGCTCGGCCATTCCCGGCCGCCAGGTGGACGACTATGTCGGCGCGTTGACGCACTACGGCAACGGCGCGCGTGGCTCGTTATACGTGACCAATGCGGCCGCGGGTTCCGAGCATGGCCTGAGCTTTCGAATTCATGGCGACGCGGGCGGCCTGGAATGGCATCAGGAAGAGCCGAACCGGTTGATCCATCGGCGCAAGGATGGCTTCGAACAGATCATCACGCGCAGACTCGGGCCCGCCACGAGCCAAGGCGCGCAGCAATCGACACGCATTGCGATAGGGCATCCCGAAGGTTACTTCGAGGCGTTTGCGAATCTGTACACCGAGTTCGCGAAGCGCGTCGCCAACCGATTGGCCGGGCGCGATGTCTCCGGCGAAGCGACGCTCTACCCGGGTGTCATCGACGGCGTGAAGGGCCTCGCTTTCGTCGCGGCGGCGGTGCAAAGCGCGAACGCCGGACGCTGGACGGATGTGGCCATCTAGAGCGTCTTATCCGGCACGACGATAAAGCCTCCGGCCTCGTCGCCGAAGGCGCGCGTGTTGCCTTCGACAAAGCGCTGCGCCGTGACCGCGCAGAGCGCTGCATCCACGAAGTCGATCGATTTCAGCCGCGTCGTTTCAAAGCCCAGGTCTTCGAGAAGGCGTCGGCGCTGCACGCGCTTCAGCTTCGCCGACGCGACTTCGCGCCCAAGGAGCGCACATGTCGTCGCGTGCGGAAACGTCTCGATGGCGACTGCCTTGCCCGAGTATCGATTCGTTTCGAGAATGGGATGAGTGTTCGCGAATGCATCGTACACACGCGCGCCGTTGATCATCCAGTCGAAGAACCCGCTCGGATTCGATTCTGCGCGTTGGAGCGTTGGCGTCGAGAAACAGGAGATGCGTTCGCGCGCCAGTTGCCGCTCGGCCGTGCGCCCAACGCCTTCCGCTCCCCAACGACAAGGGGCATCGATGGCGACGACAGCGACGCCGAAGCGCAGGCACTGCTCGTGTAATTCGAGCGGATGCGTGCTGGTCAAAACGCATTCGATGCCGCGGCCCCTCACGATGACCAGATGAAACCCCTTCTTCGTCCCGCCGACATCGATACCGGCCACGAATTTTTGATCGACAACGCTCAACTTGTTCCTCTACTCTTATCAGGAAGTACTGCCGCGTGCGCAAATGCGACCTGCTGGTGCCTATTTGCGCGGTATGACAATTGCTACGGATTACGAATAAGCCTCGCCGCGAAATAAAGGCGAAGCTCAAGAGCCGACCTGAGAGACCGGCTCGGGATGTCAGACAAAGAGCGAAAGCCGCATTGGAATGCGAAGTTTTCGCCTATTCCGAGGACAGTGACATGCGTACCAATATCGGCCCGCCATCCGACATGGCTAATCGGGTGCGCTCGTCCGGAGGTCTTCAATGACCGGCGCCGCCACGTCCTCCAAAGACGCATCCGACGAAGTTTCGAGACATACCCCCGACTTCCAGACCGCGCGCCGGCGACTCATGGCCGCGCTCGTCACCTCCGTTACGGTTCCCCTGCTGTGCGCGGCATTGTACGGCTACGTTACGTACGATCGCGCCATTCACGAAAAGCAAATTGCGCTCGACCGTCTTGCGTGGATCGCCGAGTGCAAGCTCGTCAACCTTCTCGATCTGAATCGCGAACTTTTTGCACGTGTCGGAGAGGCAATCGGCTCGACCGACGAGGTAACGCTGCGCACCCAACAGGTGCAGTTGCACGACACGCTGAGTGCGCTCGTCACCAAGCTGCCGCACGTGGCGGCGCTTTCCGTGGTTGGACGAACCGGCCAAATACTCGCGACAAGTAAGCAGATGCCCGCGCCTGCCGTATCGATAGGCGACCGGGACGACTTTCTGGCCACGCGCGCCGCGCACGCACCGCTGTATGTGTCGATGCCGGTGCGCGGCCGGATGGCAGGCCTTGATATCGTGAACGAACTCGTTGCGCGGACCGCGAGCGACGGGCGCTTTATTGGCGCGGTGGTCGTTTCGCTCGACCGGAATTATCTGCTCGACTTCTATCGCCAGCTTCTCGTGGACAATCCTCGACTTACGCTCGGTCTGTATCGACAGGACGGCGGCATTCTCGTGCGTCTGCCGGCGCCGAAGCTCATGAATGCGCCGACGCATCATGTGCCGCTCGCCAACGCGTTCGCGCGCAGGGTGTCCATCGGCTCCATGCGAGGCGACTCACCGCTCGATGGCGGCCAGAGCATGATGGCGTTTCGCGAGGCATCGAATTACCCGGTCTATGTATCGGCGAGTTATGCGATGAGCGACGTGATACACGACTGGTGGCACGACGACATGCTGGTGGCCGGACTCGCGCTCGTGCCATGCGTCTGCTTGTGGTTTCTCGTCGTATTCTCGCTGCGCCGCCTCAAAGCGGAAGAGGCGGCTTGGCTCAACTGGCGCCGCGAACTGGCGATGCGCCAGCGCGCCGAAGACGCGACGCGGCATCTGCAACGCATGGGCGCGCTCGGTAATCTCGTGGCGAGCGTGGCACACGACTTCAACAACCTGCTGATGGTCGTCACGGCCAACATGGAGCTCGTGCGGCGCAAGAACTATATCGGCGTCAGGAACGAGGTGAACGCGGTCGAGCGCGCGTCCATCAATGCGCGAGTCTTGGCTCGCCGGCTGATGAGCGTCGCACGCAAGCAGCCGTTGCAACAGCGCGTGCTCAATCTGAACCGCTGGCTCGAACAGGCGGAGCCGCTGCTCCATTCGGCCATGAGCAGCAAGATCACGGTGCAAATCAATGCGCCGGACGCGCTCTGGATGGTCAAGGTCGATCCTGTCGAGCTCACGTCCGCGCTCGTCAATCTTGCCGTCAATGCGAAAGACGCGATGCGTGGCGGCGGCCATTTCATCGTCACCGCGCGCAATACCTCGTTCAGCAGCCGGCGCTACAGCGTTCCGCCCGGCGATTACGTGGTGATCGAAAGCCGCGACACCGGAACCGGCATGAGCGACGAAGTGGCGCACCAGGCTTTCGAGCCGCTCTTCACCACGAAGGCAGCGGGCGCGGGCACGGGCCTCGGACTCGCTCAGGTACTGGCCATGGCCGAGCAAGCCGGAGGCACGGCGCGACTGGAGACGACATGGGGAAAAGGCACGACCGTTTTCATCTACCTTCCACGCTGGACGGGCGCCGCGCCGCTCGAAGCAGACGAAGCGGAACCGGTCAGCGTGCCTTTGATCGACAATGAGACGTCCGTGCTGCTGGTCGAGGACAACGAGGAAGTGGCTGCGGGACTCGTCGCGGTGCTGGACGTGCTCGGCTGGCACGCGCGCCACGAGTCGGACGGAGACGCGGCCATGGGCGTATTAAAGGAGGGAAACCGATTCACTCTGGTACTGTCCGACATTCAGATGCCGGGCTGCGACGGAATTTGCCTGGCCGAATGGATAAGAAAACATTTGCCCCGGCAAGCGGTCGTGCTTATGACAGGTTACGCTGATCATCTCGCCGAGGCGCGTCGCCTGGGTGTAACCGTTCTGGCGAAACCGTTTAATACCGACGACCTCAGGGCGCTCCTTACCGGAGTACCGATGACTTACCCGGAATGAGCGCCGGCACATATGCTTTACTACACAGATACGCCCCTGTGATAACAATTTTTAGGCGAATAACGCAAGTCGAGGATGGCCGCTATGTCACAAGTCGAACATGAAATTCAATCCGCATTCCTGGATGCCCTGATAGCCGAACGAAAAACCGTCTGGGTTTTTCTCGTGAACGGTATAAAACTCACCGGCGTCATCGAGTCTTTCGATCAGTACGTCATTGCCGTGCAGTCGCCGGTAGGCTCGCAGGCCATTTACAAGAACGCGATCTCCACGGTGTGCGAGCCGCATACGCTGCCGCCGAGAAGGACGGACGAACGTACGCCGATGGCGCGCGTGCAGCGTCCGCGACGCGCGTAACGAACAACGCGTTGCGCACTTTATCCGTGAAGACCGGCTCCCTGTTTGTTGCACTGTGGTTGTGGGCCGGCGCGGTCCGGGCCGACGTGGCGTGCTATCCCGTCGGCACGGCAATCACGCTTTTCGGCACCGCCGTGCGTGAAGACGTGGAATCGAGCGATGGCTCCGTCAGGACCGCCTGGATGCTCGCAATGGACCCGCCCCTGTGCGTCGTGGACAGGCGGTTTTCGCAGGACGCGCTGGGACGGCTCATGGTCCCGCGCATACAGCTCATTGGCGTGCCGCCGCCTCCGGTGCGGGTTCCTATCGCCGTTACTGGCACGCTCTCCACGCGCAATGCGCCGCAGTATTTCATCGTGCCGAGCGCCATGTGGGTAACGCCACCCCGGCCACCCCGGCCACCCCAGCCGCTCCAGCCGCCCGTATCGCGATAAAACCGCCAAAGCCGCATCCAGCGGTCGTTTCAGGGCCTGTGGGATACTATTGGGATTGCCCGCGGCGAAGCTCAAAAGGTCGTTCGCACGGGCGCATGTCCGGCCGCCCATCCCCTGGCCCACATTCTTCCCCGCGACTCCTCGAAATCACAATGCCCGCATACCGTTCCAAAACCTCCACCGCCGGCCGCAACATGGCGGGAGCGCGCTCGCTGTGGCGCGCCACCGGCATGAAAGACGAAGACTTTTCGAAGCCGATCATCGCCGTCGTCAATTCGTTCACGCAGTTCGTTCCCGGACATGTTCACCTGAAAGATCTCGGTCAGCTCGTCGCGCGCGAGATCGAGGCGGCGGGCGGCGTCGCCAAGGAATTCAACACCATTGCGGTCGATGACGGCATCGCCATGGGTCACGACGGCATGCTGTATTCGCTGCCGAGCCGCGAGATCATCGCGGATTCGGTCGAGTACATGGTCAACGCGCACTGCGCCGACGCCATGGTCTGCATTTCCAATTGCGACAAGATCACGCCGGGCATGTTGATGGCCGCCATGCGCCTCAACATTCCGGTTGTCTTCGTGTCCGGCGGACCGATGGAAGCCGGCAAGACGCATCTTGCCAATCCGAAGACCAAGGCAATCGAGTTCAAGAAGCTCGATCTGGTCGATGCCATGGTGATCGCCGCCGACGCCTCCTACTCCGACGCCGATGTCGCTGAGGTCGAACGCTCCGCGTGCCCGACGTGCGGTTCGTGCTCGGGCATGTTCACGGCCAACTCGATGAACTGCCTGACCGAAGCGCTCGGTCTGTCGCTGCCGGGCAACGGCACGGTGGTCGCCACGCACGCGGATCGCGAGCAGCTTTTCAAGCGCGCGGGGCGCCGTATCGTCGGTCTGGCGCGGCAGTATTACGAGCACGAGGAAGACCGCGTGCTGCCACGCTCGGTCGGCTTCAAGGCGTTCGAAAACGCGATGACGCTCGACATCGCCATGGGCGGCTCGACCAACACGATCCTGCACTTGCTGGCCATTGCACGCGAGGCGGAAATCGACTTCACCATGGCGGACATCGACCGCCTTTCGCGCGTCGTGCCGCAACTGTGCAAGGTCGCGCCGAACACGAACAAGTATCACATCGAGGACGTGCATCGCGCGGGCGGCATCATGGCTATCCTCGGCGAACTGGATCGCGCGGGCAAGCTGCATACCGACGTGCCGACGGTCCACGCGCACACGCTCAAGGACGCGCTCGACGAGTGGGACATCAAGCGCAATCCCGACGATGCCGTGAAGACCTTCTACATGGCCGGTCCCGCAGGCGTGCCGACGCAAGTGGCGTTCAGCCAGAACACGCGTTGGCCGAGTCTCGATACGGATCGCGCCGAAGGCTGCATCCGCTCGTATGAACACGCGTTCTCGCGCGAAGGCGGACTGGCGGTGCTCACGGGCAATATCGCGCTGGACGGCTGCGTGGTGAAAACGGCTGGCGTGGACGAGAGCATTCTGGTGTTCGAAGGCACGGCTCATGTCACCGAATCGCAGGACGAGGCGGTCGAAAACATTCTGAACGACAAGGTCAAGGCGGGCGACGTGGTGATCGTGCGCTACGAAGGTCCGAAGGGCGGACCCGGCATGCAGGAGATGCTTTATCCGACGAGCTACATCAAATCCAAGGGGCTCGGCAAGTCGTGCGCGCTTCTCACGGACGGGCGTTTTTCGGGCGGCACGTCGGGCCTGTCAATCGGTCATTGCTCGCCCGAAGCGGCGGCGGGCGGCGCTATCGGCCTCGTGCGCAATGGCGACAAGATTCGCATCGACATTCCGAATCGCACTATCGACGTGCTGCTGTCGGATGACGAGCTCGCGCGCCGCCGCGAAGAGCAGAACGCCCGAGGCTGGAAGCCGGCCGCGCCGCGTCCGCGCAAGGTATCGACCGCGCTCAAGGCTTACGCCAAGCTCGTGATGTCGGCGGATAAGGGCGCGGTGCGGGACGCTTCGCTGCTGGACGATTGAGGTCGTCGCGGGCTTCGGCGGCGGCGTGCGGTGCTGCCGCGCAAAGCCCGCGATGTATCAAGGCGTGATCCCGTCGACGCCATTGGCCGGTTGCTCCGGCCGTGCGACCGCGCGGGCCGCGTAGGATTCGACCGCCCGGTACGCCACCGTCGAACCCGCAATGCCGAGCGCAGCCGGAATCAGAAAGTCCTGGCTGAAACGCGTGAATTCGATCATCAGCACGATGGCCGTCAACGGCATCTGCATCGATGCCCCCAGGAACGCTGCCGCCCCCACCACAGCGAACGCGCCAAGCGACGTTCCCGGCCAGAGCACATTCCACACGCTACCGAGAATCACGGCCAGCAGCGCGCCATTCGTAAGCCCCGGCGTGAGCAGACCGCCCTCCGCGCCCGCGCGCAACGTAATCACTTCGACCATCACCTTGAGCACGAGCAGCACGGCGGCGAGCCCGAGCGTCATCTGATTGTCGAACGACAGGCCCGCCGGCCCCTTGCCGTTGCCGACGAGTTGCGGGAAATACATGGCGAGCGCACCGATCATCGCGAAGTTGATGAGTGCAAGCACCGGCAATGCATTGCCGCGCGGTGCGGCATTGCGCGCCGCCGATGTCAGCCGCACGAACACCCAGGCAGCGACGCCGAAAAGCGGCCCCGTGACCACGGCCCACACGACGATCTGCGCATTGAAGGCGAGCGCGGGCAACCGATACTGATGTTCATCGCCGAGACCGACCCACGCTACCAGCGCGCCGATTGCCGAGGTCGCGAACGCCGCCGCGACGATGGACCATTCGAAGGTGCCGAGCAGCACTTCGAGCACGAACACCGCGCCGCCGAGCGGCACGTTATAGACCGCCGCGAGCCCCGCACCCGCGCCGCACGCCACCATGATGCGCGACTGCGCGGGCGTGAGTCCCGCGTAATGCGCGAGCCATCCCGCCCATAGCGAACCGATCTCGCGCGGCGCGACTTCACGGCCGAGCGGCGAACCCATGGCTACCGTGACGATCTGCAACACCGTATGCGCGAGCGTGCTGATCACCGGCATACGCGGATCGTCCGATTTGACGGCCTTGCGGATACTCACGAGCGGCTTGCCGAAGCGATACACGCACCACCAGCCGATTCCCGCCACGAGACCGCACAACGTAAGCACGACGAGCCGGCGCTCGGGTGGCGCGGCCGTCACGCCTTCGAGAAAGCTCTCCCGGCTGATGACCGCATCGAGGCTATAGCCGAACGCGATGTGCTGGATGGCGTGCAGCAACAACGCGAGCAACATGCCGCCGATGCCCGCGCCCACACCCACGAGCACGGTCACGACGATAAACCTGCTGGCCGAAGCCAAGCCGTTGCCAGGCGAAGTCGGTGTCATCTCGGTCACGTTGAGCGCAAAAACCATAGAGTATCGCGCCTGACTTGCAGGCTCTCCGAACCAAGCGCGTTGTTTTTCTATTCGCACGGCTTTGCGCGATTCACTGACGTGTTGGCGAGAGACCGTTAGTAGCTATTTTGGGATGAAGAAAAGCCGGGCCACGATGAATGGACCCGGCTTGCATCACTTCGCTTCGAACAATCTCGCGATAGGCAAGGTATGCGCGTAGACCGCGCCCGCACGCAGAATGATCGCGACCGCGTAGGCTTCTTCGAGCGCCTCGGATGTGACGCCTGCTTCGATGGCAAGCGCGTGCAGCGACCGCCGCAACGGCTCGTGATTTTGCGCTTGCGCGACAGCGGCGGCGGTCACGAGGCGTAATTCACGCGGCAAGGTATCGTCGCGAAAGACGGTGCTTGCGAACGTATCGCGGCCCGCGCCGATAGCCGTGCCGTTGATCACCGACTCGCGTTGTTCGAACGTGAAGGCGGCATCGATCTTCACTTCACCGCGCCCGAAAGTCTCTAGCGCCGCAGCGATATACGAAGCGGCAAGCAACTCATCGAGCGACGCACCCAGGCGCTTCGCGATCTCCGCGTGATGCTCGATACAGTACTCGCAGCGCGTCACCTGTCCCACCGCCACAGCGACCAAATGTTTGTCGCGGCTCGACAGACGACCGTCGCTCCAATGCGCCTGCGAGAGACGGCGAAACGCCCCAGCATGCGCGTTACGTGATTCGAGCGCGGCGAGCGCGCGGACATCGGCTTGATGAGTCATGTGCGATCCGTTCGATATGAAAGCCAGGCGAGACACGAAACGTACACCATTCTTCGTGGCCGCGCAGCGCTCATCCGCCGCACCGATGCGAAGCATGCTACGTCATATGCACAGCACTTTTTATTGGTTCCTCACGTGGCGAGTCGTTGCTATCGTTCGCGATCCCGCAAGGTGCTCGCCCTGTCTTGCAGCGGCCATCTACCGCAACATCGAATCAACACTACGCAAATATCGCGCAACATCACAACAAGAGGAATCGCACGTGTCGACCAGCACAACACTCAGGCTCTGGCAGCGTTGGGCGCGCCCGCTCGCATTCGTGGCGCTCATCGCGGGATCGAGCCTGGCTCACGCAGAAACGCCCAAACGCGGCGGCACGCTCACCGTCATCTCGCAGCCCGAGCCTGTCATTCTGACGGCAGCACTGAGCACGTCTTCGCCGACGGGAACCTTCAGCACCAATGTCTTCGACGGCCTCATCGAATACGACAACGACTTTCATCTCAAGCCGGGACTCGCGGTCAAGTGGGCGCTTTCGACCGACGGCAAGACGCTCACGTTGAATCTGCGTCAGGGCGTGAAGTGGCACGACGGCAAACCCTTCACTTCCGCCGACGTGAAGTGGACGCTCGAAAACGTGTGGAAAAAATATCATCCGCGCAATCAGGCTCTTTTCGCCAACGCGGACCGCGTGGATACGCCGGACGATTACACCGTCATCATCCATTTTTCGAAGCCATCGCTTGCCGTGCTGAGTTCGCTCAACAGCAACGGCGCGCAAGTGTTGCCGAAGCATCTTTATGAAGGCACGGACGTCCTCAACAATCCGTATAACAACAAGCCAGTGGGCACGGGTCCGTTCATTTTCCGCAAATGGGTGAAAGGCGACTACATTCTGCTCGAACGCAATCCGGACTACTGGGACAAGGGCAAGCCGTATCTCGACAAGGTGATCTATCGTGTGATTCCCGATGGCGGCGCACGCACCGCCGCGCTCGAAAAGGGCGAAGTGCAATACGCGCCGCTGAGCCCCGTACCCGCTCGCGACGCGCAACGTCTCGCGAAACTGCCGAACCTCAAGGTGGAAACGAAGGGTTATGAATGGCTCTCGCCGTGGCTCTTTCTCGACATCAACAACGATCGTCCTCAGTTGAAGGATGCGCGCGTGCGGCAGGCGCTTTATCTGGCCATCGATCGCAATGCATATAACCGCGTGGTGTGGTCAGGCTTCGGCAAACCAGCGGTGAGCCCTGTCGTATCGACGCTCAAGGAATTCTTCGAGCCCGACGTGCCGCAGTATCCCTACGACATTGCAAAGGCCAACTCGCTGCTCGATACGGCCGGTTACAAGGCAGGCCCCAACGGTACACGCTTCAAGCTGACTATCGATTATCTGCCGTACGGTGACGAGTTTCTTCGCAGCGCGGAGTTCATCAAGCAAGCGTTCAAGAAAATCGGTATCGACGCGGATATCCGCAATCAGGACACGCCGACCTACACGCGCCGCATTTACGGCGACCGCGATTTCGACGTGACGATCCAGTGGTACGCAGGCTTCTCGGACCCGCAGGTGGGCGTGACGCGCGAGTATCAGTCGGACAGTATCGGCAAGAACATTCCGTTCACGAATGGCTCGGGGTATCGCAACGCCAAGGTCGATCAACTGATTCGCGATGCGCAAGCCTCCGGCGATCAAGCCGAACGCGTAACGCTTTTCAAAGCGTTCCAGCGTCAGGTGCAGACCGATCTGCCGTCGCTGCCGCTGCTCGAACTGCACTTCTTCACGGTGCAATCGGCCGACCTCAACGATACGGTAAGCGGCGTCGATCAGGTCTATGGCTCGTTCAAGAACGTGTGGTACACCGACCCTTCGAAGCATGAGTGAGCTCATCGCGACCGATACGAAGCGCACCGCGCGATGGCTCTCCATCGCGTTGAGTCGGCTCGGGCAACTCGTGGGCGTCGTGCTCGGCATCGCGGTCGTCAACTTCTTCCTGCTTCGGCTCGCCCCCGGCGATGCCGTGCAGGTCATCGCGGGCGAATCCGGCGGCGCGTCGGCGCAATACGTCGCCGCGTTGCGTCAGCAGTTCGGGCTCGATCAACCGCTCTGGGTGCAGTTTGCAAAGTACCTCGGACATCTTGCGCGCTTCGATCTCGGCTACTCGTTCCGCGAAGGCATGCCCGTCGCGCAGCTCATCTGGAACCGCGTGCCCGCCACGCTTTTGCTGATGGGCAGCGCAGTGCTGATAGCGGCCATCGTCGGACTGCTGCTCGGCGCGCTCGCTGCATGGTACGCGGGACGTTTCGTCGATGTCGTCATCTCCACGCTTTCGCTGCTTTGTTTCGCCACGCCGCTTTTCTGGACCGGGCTCATGCTGGTGGTCGTGTTCTCGGTGTGGCTCGACTGGCTGCCGGTCGGAGGTATGCAGACCATTTCATCTGAGCTCACAGGCTGGGCGCATGTGCTGGATGTCGCACATCATCTTATTCTTCCCGCTGTCACGCTCGCGCTTTTCTACGTCGCCACGTATGCGCGTTTGATTCGCGCGACCGTCATCGAAGTACGTCGCGAAGATTATGTGCGCACCGCTATTGCGCGCGGCGTGCGGCCGTTGCGGCTCTTTCGCGTGCACGTGCTGCGCAATGCGCTCATTCCGTTCGTGACGATGCTCGGCATGCAGATCGGCTCGGTGATCGGCGGCGCGGTGGTGGTCGAAACGGTGTTCTCGTGGCCGGGGCTTGGGCGGCTCGCTTTCGATGCGCTCGTGCGGCGCGATCTCAACGTGCTGCTCGGCGTGCTGCTGTGCAGCTCGATTCTCGTCGTCCTCGTCAACTGGGCCACCGACGCCATCAACCGCTGGCTCGACCCGCGCATTTCCTGAGAACCGCACCATGTCCCAACTCTCCGCGCTGCAAAAGCCTCGCCGCTGGCATGCCGCTCTGCGCTTTCTGCGCGCGCCTTCCGCGTTGATCGGCGGCGTGCTGCTCGTGGCGATCATCGCGGTCGCGCTCTGTGCGCAGTGGCTGCGTCCCGGAGATCCACTAGAACTCGTCGCCGAACCATTTCTGCGTCCGGGGCAAGATGCGGCGTTTCCGCTCGGCACCGACATGCTGGGCCGCGATATCCTCTCGGGATTGTTGTATGGCGCACGCGCCTCGCTCGTGATCGCCGCGGCTTCGACGTTCATCAGCGTCGTCATCGGCGTGGTGGCGGGCCTTTTCGCCGGATACTTCGGCGGCTGGCTCGATCGTGAAATCAATCGCGTCACCGTGTTCTTTCAGACGGTGCCGCCGTTTCTGTTCGCGCTCGCCATCGTCGCCATCGTGCAGCCTTCGGTGATGACGATTGCGCTCGCTATCGGCGTGACTTCGTGGCCGAACCTCGCGCGGCTGGTGCGCGCGGAAACGCAAAAGCTGCGGCACGGCGAGATGGTGCAGGCAAGCATCGCGCTTGGGGCGAGCGACCTGCGCATCATCGTGTCGGATGTCTTGCCCAATACGATGACGCCCGTGCTCGTGTCATCGACATTGCTGGTTGCCACCGCCATTCTCACGGAGTCCGCGCTGGCGTTTCTCGGGCTTGGCGACCCAAACGTGGCGAGCTGGGGCAACATGGTCGGCGCGGGCCGCGAAGTGCTGCGCACGGACTGGTATATCGCGACCTTGCCGGGTCTTGCTATCGTCGTCACGGTGCTTGCGCTCAATCTGCTTGGCGATGGTCTTGCTTCCTTGTTCGGCTTGCATGCGGAGCGTTGACCGCTCAACTGCTTATGCGGCGATGGAATCGCTGCCCGCAATCTGTCGCTGCCCCGCCACCGATGCAATGAGCGTGCGCGTGTAAGCGTGCTTGGGCGCGTCCCAGATCTCGTCGTGCCTGCCGCTTTCGACGATGCGTCCATCTTTCATCACCAGCACGCGATCCGCCATGTAGCGAACGACAGCGAGATCGTGCGAGATGAAGAGCATCGACAGACCGAATTCATCCTTCAGATCGCTGAGCAAATTCAGTATCTGCGCCTGAATGGAAACATCGAGCGCGGATACCGGCTCGTCGCAGATCAGAAGCGCCGGTTCGAGTATCAACGCCCGCGCAATGCCGATGCGTTGCCGCTGCCCGCCCGAAAACTCGTGCGCATAACGACGCGCCGCGCCCGAAGGCAAACCGACTGCATCGAGCATCTTCATGATCCTTGCGTCGCGATCGCGGGTAGGAACGGTGCCCTGAACATCGAGCGCGAAATGCAGAATCTGCCCTACCGTCTTGCGCGGGTTCAACGATGCATAAGGGTCCTGAAACACCATCTGCATCTTATGCCGATGCGGCGCCAGCTCACGCCGCGTCAGCCGCGCGATATCGACGCCATCGAGCACGATGCGTCCGGCATCCGGCGTCAAAAGCCGCATGATGGTGCGCGAGAGCGTGGACTTGCCGCAACCCGATTCGCCGACCAGACCCACCGTCTCGCCACGCGCGATATCGAAGGAAATATCGTGCAGCACATGACGCGTGCCACGCGCTGTCGTGTAAGCCGTGTCGACCTTGTCGAGCGAGAGCAGCGGTCTTGCATCGTGGTCGATGGGCCGTGCCGAATGCGCCGCGCGCGTCGGCACATGTAGCGTGAAATCCGTCGTGCCCGTGGCCGAAGCGAGCGCGCGAATCTCCGGCAAGCGCGCCTCGCGATAATGCTTGTCGGCCGAGAGATGCAGCGCCGCGCCGCGCAGTCCACGTGAATAGGCATGACGCGGATGATCGAGCACGTCGCGCGCCGAACCCTGTTCGAGCGCCTCGCCGCCATGCATCACGACTACGCGATCCGCCCAGTCGGACACGATACCCAGATCGTGCGTGATGAGCAGCAATGCCATCGAAAGATCGCGCCGCAAGTTATCGAGCAGACGCAGGATGCCGGCCTGCACGGTGACATCGAGCGCCGTGGTGGGTTCATCGGCGATAAGAAGCGCGGGCTCGCAAGCGATGGCTGCGGCGATCATCGCGCGCTGGCGTTGTCCGCCGGAAAGATGATGCGGATAGTCGTCCGCCCGACGCGCGGGTTCGGGAATGCGCACAAGATCGAGCAGTTCGACGGCACGCTTGCGCGCAGCGGCACGCGACATCGATGTATGAAGAATCAGCGCCTCGGCGACTTGTGCACCAATAGTCAGCACGGGATTGAGCGAAGTCATCGGCTCCTGAAAGATCATCGACATGCGGCGGCCACGCAGGTCCGCGAGCTTGCGTTCCGGCGCCGATAAAAGATCGATGCCATCGAAGAGCGCCGCGCCGCCGGTCTTCGCATGCTTCGGCAGAAGGCGCATGAGCGACATCGCCGTAGTGGACTTGCCGCAGCCCGATTCGCCGACGAGCGCCACCGCCTGCCCCGCCGCGATGTCGAACGACAGCTTGCGCACCGCGCGATGCGCGCCGTAGTCGACATCGAGGTGACGCACTTGAAGAAGCGGAGAAGTGGAGTTGCTGGGCATGAGACGCGGATAAAAGCCAAAGCCTCGAAAGTAGCGCAGCGCCGCCAAAAATAGAACCAAGCACTTCTGCTAAGAACATGCATGGCATTGCTAACCCGGCCCCATAAGCCGCGGTTGGGTCACTTGTGCAGAAGATGAAAGGCAGTGTTATGTTGCCGGCAAAGATGCTCGAAGATAAGCCCGCACTCACTCCTTACCCGGATCGAAAAACGCCATGCTGATGGAAGACTCGACGCTCGAACGCGCCACGCCCCTGACCGACGACAAAAACTCGTCGCTGCGTCAGTGGCTCGCGGTCGCCGCCGTGACGATTGGCGCGTTCGCGTTCGTCACCACTGAATTTTTACCCGTTGGATTGCTTCCTCACGTCGCGCACGACTTGAACATTCTCCCCGGCGTGGCGGGATTGATGGTGACCATTCCCGGCATCGTCGCGGCCATTTCCGCACCCGCTTTGATGCTCGGCGCGGGACGCATGGACCGGCGGCATGTGTTCCTGTTGCTCACCGCGTTGCTCTTGTGCTCGAACCTGCTGTCGGCGTTCGCACCGAATCTCGTTGTCATGCTGCTTGGCCGCGCGCTTCTGGGCGCCGCGCTCGGCGGCTTCTGGACGCTCGCGACATCGGCGGCGGGAAGGCTCGTCGAGGCGAAAGACAGTGCACGCGCAATGGCCGCCATTCTCACCGGCGTGACGTGCGCGACGGTCATTGGCGTGCCGCTCGGTACGTTCATCGCGAGCGTGGCGTCTTGGCGCGTGTCGTTTCTGGCGACGGGAGGGCTCGTTGCCGTCGCGCTCGTCGCGCAGTGGTTGCTCGTGCCTTCGTTGCCATCGGCTGCGGCTTTGCGCTTCGGCGATCTCACGGCGCTTCTCAAGCACTCGCATCCGCGCAGAAGTCTTTTGATGGTGGCGCTCGTCTTCGGCGCGCACTTTTCTTCCTACACGTACGTAACGCCCTTCTTGCTCGGCGATGCACACCTCGACATGGCGACGGTCACGTGGCTTCTGCTCGGCTTCGGCATCATCGGGTTCTTCTCGAATTTCGCGGCGTCGTCCGCCGTGCAGCGCAATCTCAAGGGCACGCTACTCACGATGGTGTCGCTCCTCATGTTCGCGCTGCTGCTAATGCCGATCCTGCGGCATTCGTCGCTCGCGGTCAGCGCGGTTGTGCTGGCGTGGGGTATTGCATTCGGCGCGCTGCCGCTTTGCTTCAGCATGTGGATTCAGCGCGCGACGCCCGAGCATCCGGAGGCGGGATCGGCGCTTTTCGTGAGCATCATCCAAGTGGCGATTGCGATGGGCTCGTTCGTCGGCGGCGCGGTCGTCGATCGCGCGAGCATTCCGACGGACTTCATGGTGGGCGGTGCGCTGGCGTTGCTGGGACTTGCGACGCTTGCAGGCATCGGCTCGGAGGCACGGCCTGTTGCCGCGGCTTGCAACGTGCCGTGCGAGGAATGACATTCAACCCATGAGCCACGAGGCGCACGCGGGAAACATCGAAGCCGTCCCGCGTGCGAATCACATCACCCGCGCTTACTGACCTGTGCCAAAAGCCTGCTGCAAGCGCGTCCCCGCATACTGCTGCGCATCTTTCGCCTTCTGCACCACAGCCGCCGTGCCGAAGAACTCGTGCGTCACGCCGTCATAGACGCGACGATCGACCGGCCCGTTCACCGCTGCAATCGCCTTCTGCAACTGCGCGCCATCGTCACGCAAAGGATCGATACGCGCGTTGATGATGGTGACCGGCGGCAAGCCCGCGAGATTGGCGTGAACGAGGTCGAGACGCGTGTCCTGCTTGTCGGCCGGCGTGCGCAAGAGCTTGTCGAGGAACCACGCGATCATCGGCTTGTTGAGCGGCTTGGCCACTGCGTTCTCGATATACGACTCCGTGTTCATGCTGCCCGTTTGCGCCACCGGATACACGGCGATCACGGCAAGCGGCTTCGGCGCATTCGCATCGCGTGCGGCGATGGCCGTCGCGACCGCGAGATTGCCGCCCGCGCTTTCGCCCGCGAGCGCAAGCCTCTTCGGGTCGCCGCCAAGCGAAGCGGCGTGGCTTGCCACCCACTTGTACGACGCGAAGGCGTCATCCCACGCGGCGGGAAACCGCGCCTCGGGCGCACGCCGGTAATCGACCGATACGACGATTGCATTGGCCGCCTTCGCAAGCCCACGCGCGCCGCCGTCATAAACCTTGCGGTCCGCGATTACCCAGCCGCCCCCATGAAAATACGTCACGACGGGAAACGGGCCATTGCCTGCGGGCTTGTACACCGTCGCGGGCAAGCTGCCGGCCGCGCCCTGCACGGTAATGTCGCGGCTCGTGACGCCCGGCACCAACGCTTGCGGCGAAGTGCTGCGACCCTGCGTCTTCAGCACGGAGTTGACGGCATCGGCGATAGTAGGTTGAGCGCGCGCCGTCGGCACATCGACCTTCTCGATGGCCTTCGGATCGAGTGCCGCATAAGCGTCGAGCACGGTCTTCATGTCGTCATCCGCGCGCACGGCCGCGGTTGCATTGGCGACCGCGTTCGCCACGGGTGACGGCTTGTCCGGTGCGCTGTTGCATGCTGCAAGAGAGAACGACAAGCAAGCAGCCACACCGAATGCGGCACGACGCATGAGTTTCGGGACGGGCGTTCGAAGGGTGGGTCGGACGTTATGATCGAGGTCGAGGTCACGCATAGGTGGGCTCCGTAGGCAGTCCGCGCGTGGCTTCGCGAGAATGTTTTCGCGAATGTGCAAGACGCGGTTAATGCTATTTTTGTGAGAGAAAGTGCTCGTCATGCGAAGGCTTTCAACAGTGCCTTAGCTCGTAAGCAAGAGCAGACGTTGTTCCCGGCAAAGCCATACGTGGAAGGCATTGAACCGTCCACGTCTTGTCGAACGCGCGTTTGCTCCGGTCGCAAGACGATCAAAACCTAAAGGGAAGCGAGACATGGCACAGGGGCCGAACGCGCATCGCGTCACGCAGGAAGCAGCACAAGATGGCGGACGCTGGCTTGCCATCGGCGGTCCGATTGTCTTTTTGCTTTTGTGGTCCGCGGGCTTTCCCGTCGCCAAGACCGGCCTGCACTACGCCTCGCCGCTCACGTTTCTCTCGATACGCTTTGCGCTCAGCATCGCGGTGCTCATCGGCGTATGCGTGTTCAGACGGCCGCTCTGGCCAAGCGACATGCGAAGCTGGCGTTACCTGGTCGTCATGGGTCTGCTCGTGCAGGTGATGTACTTCGGCCTCAGCTATCTGTCGATGACAGCGGGCATTGCAACGTCATGGCTTGCGCTGATCGTTTCGTTGCAGCCGATACTCGTGAGCGTGCTTGCGCCATCGCTGACCGGTGAGCGTATTGGCGTGCGGCAATGGCTGGGCTTGATACTCGCGCTCGGCGGCTCGGCCGGCGTGATCCTGTCGCGCGGCACGCTGCACGCATCGGCACTCGGGCCGGTATTGCTCGCGGTGGGCGCGCTAATCGGCATCACGGCCGCGATGTTGTACGAGAAACGCGCGGGCACCGCGCAGGACCCGCTCACGTCGAACCTCGTTCAATATTCAGTGGGCTTCGCGTGCTGTGCGCCGATGGCATTCTTCTTCGAGCGCACGGAAGTGCAGTGGAACCCGACGCTCGCCGTCACGCTCGCTTATCTCGTGATCGGCAACTCGCTGATCGCGATCACGCTGCTGCTCGCATTGACACGCGCCGGAAAGGTGTCGCAAGTAGCGGCGCTGTTCTTCTTCGTGCCGCCCGGCGCGGCAATCATGTCCTACTTCATTCTCGGCGAAGTGTTGCCGACAATGGCCTGGTGGGCGATGGGCGTCGCCGTTCTCGGTGTGGCCATCGCGACGTGGAAAGGTCGGGGCGCCAAAAACTAGCGCGCCTCGAAGCGCACCACGCAACGTGCAAGTCAGTTTCGTTTTGCAGCGACGACCGCGGCCGTATCCGTATCGCGTGTCGAACCCTTCGCCGGACGGCCAGCCCAATAACCCGCGAGCATCGAGCCCGAGAGGTTGTGCCACACGGAGAACAAGGCGCCGGGCAAGGCCGCTATCGGCGTGAAATAGAGCTTGCCGAGCGTGGCCGCGAGCCCTGAATTCTGCATGCCCACTTCGATAGCGAGCGTGCGGCACACGGCCTCGTCGAAGCCGAGCAAGCGGCCGCCCCAATAGCCGCTCAGGAGCCCGATGCCGTTATGCATCACCACGCCGAACGCGACCACGAGCCCGACCGACGCAATACTCTTTTGCGTCCCGCCAACCACGGCGGCAATGATGAGCAAAATGGACACCATCGACACGAGCGGCAGCAGCCATTCGATCTTGCGCACGAACTTCTCGAACAGATGATTCACGATAAGTCCGACCACGATAGGCAGCGCGACAATCTGCAGGATGCTAATCAACATGCCGTGGACATCGACCGAGATCGACGCATCGACATAAAGGCGCGTGAGCAGCGGCGTCGCGAACACGCCGACGAGTGTCGAGAGCGCGCTGATGGTCACCGACAAGGCGACGTCGCCGCGCGCCAGATAAATCATGACGTTGGACGCCGTGCCGCTCGCCACGCTGCCAACCAGCACCATGCCCGCCGTCAGATCGGGCGGCATGTGCAACGCCTTTGCAATAACCCACGCGGCAAGCGGCATGACGAGGTAATGCAGCACGATGCCCGCGATTACCGGCGCGGGGCGCGTGAAGACGCGCCGGAAGTCGTCGACGGAGAGCGTTACGCCCATCGACAGCATGATGATGGTCAGGAGCGTGGTGACATGCGGCGCAATGCCCGTGACGGACGAAGGCGAATAGTAGGCGGCAACGGAGACCAGAACGGCCCAGAGCGGAAACAGGCGGGTGATGCGGGCAAGCATGAAAGGCGGTCCTTGAATGTCGTGGCGTGTCGTGGTCTGTCGATGCGGGCGAAAAACGTCGAATTTTAACCGGCACGGGCTAAGGTCTTCTGAAAATGCTTAATTGGGCCAGACTTTTTCGAAAAACAGGTTTTAGGCTGTTTTTACTATTTACAGTCTAAAACTTGTTTTTTGCTTTAACAGGTCATAGACTGTAGAAACGCTTAACAGTCTTAAGACTGTAGGGATCTTCGTGGACTATCCGGTAAAGACGCTCAGCCAATTGCGGCCCATTCTCAAAGGCTTTCGCAAAGCCGCCGGGCTGACTCAGGCAAGCATGGCCGCGCAATTGGGCGTGACGCAGCAGACCTATGCGCAACTGGAAGCCAATCCCGCTGCGGCAAGCATGGAGCGCATGTTCAAAGTCTTGCGCGTGCTGGGCGTCGAGATGATGCTGACGGATGGCGTCATAGCGGACGAAGCCCCGCCCATCACGAAGAAAATCGCGGCGAAGGCAACGTCGGCGCGGGCCAGAGCCGCGAAAAAGCGGGAGAACTGGTAAGCATGGCGCGCCGCACCGACCCGAACCGGCTCGACCTTTGGATGAACGGACTGCCCGTCGGCCACTGGGAATCCAGCACCGGTGGCGAGCGCCTCGTCTATCGCGATGAGTGGATTGCCGACCCGCAAGGCCGTCCTCTCTCGCTGTCGCTGCCGTTCACGCCGGGCAATCAGCCGTATCGCGGGCAAGTCGTCGCGAACTTTTTCGACAACCTTCTGCCCGACAGCGAGCCAATCCGCCGTCGCATTGCCATGCGTTATCGAACGGGCGGCACGGCGCCGTTTCAGCTGCTCGCACAGTTGGGTCGCGACTGCGTCGGCGCCCTTCAAATGCTGCCGCCCGGAGAGACGCCGGTCGATCTCGAAAGCATAACGGGACGCGCGATGAGCGAATCGCAGATCGCCCGGCTGCTGCGCGAAACGACCGCCACGCCGCAACTCGGACAACACGAACCGCTCGACGACCTGCGTCTCTCGATAGCAGGCGCGCAAGAAAAGACCGCCCTGCTTCGGCGCGGCAAGCAGTGGCTATTGCCCGAGGGCAGCACGCCGACCACGCACATTTTCAAATTGCCGCTTGGGCTCGTCGGCAACATGCGAGCGGACATGCGGACATCGGTGGAGAACGAATGGCTTTGCTCGAAGATCGTCGCGGCATTCGGGCTGGCTATCGCGCGGTGCGAGATCGAAGTCTTCGAAGAACAGAAAGTGCTCGTCGTCGAACGGTTCGATCGCCGTCTGTCGAGCGACAAGCGCTGGATTTTGCGGCTCCCGCAAGAGGATATGTGTCAGGCCACCGGCACGCCCGCGCTACAAAAGTACGAAGCGGATGGCGGACCGGGAATCGGCCATGTCATGGAAGTGCTGTCGGGCTCGGGGCGCGCGGCCGACGACCGGCGCGACTTCTTCATGGCGCAGTTGGTTTTCTGGCTGCTCGCCGCCACCGATGGTCACGCGAAGAACTTCAGCATCGCGCATCTGCCCGGCAATCGTTATGAATCGACGCCGCTTTATGACGTGCTGTCCGCGCATCCGATCATCGGACGGGGACGCAATCAGCTTGCCGCGCAGCGCGCGAAACTCGCCATGGCCGTGCATGGCAAGAACATTCATTACGTCATCGCCGAGATTTTGCCGCGTCACTGGATCGCGCAAGGGCGCACAGTCGGACTCGCCGCGCCGGAAGTCGAAGCGCTGATCGCCGAAGTCACGGCGCGCACCGAACAAGTCGTCGATGAAGTCGCGAGCGTGCTGCCCCGCGACTTCCCGATGGACATTGCCGAAGCGATTTTCAACGGCATGCGGCGTCTCTGCAACAAGCTCGCAGGCTAGCCGCCCGCGCCCGTCACGCGCCACACGGTATTGCCGGCATCGTCCGCAAAGACGAGTCCGCCGTCCTTGTCCTGAGTTAGGCCGACAGGCGCGCCGCGCAGTTCCTTCTCATCATCGGAAACGAAGCCTGTTACCACGGGCTTGGGCGTGCCTACAGGCTTGCCGTTCTCGAACGCGATATACGTCACCGCATACCCCGACAGCGGCGAGCGATCCCAACTGCCATGCTCGCCGATAAACACGCCACCGCGATACTGCGCCGGCAAATTGCTGCCCGTATAGAACATCAGCCCGAGCGGCGCGACGTGCGAACCGATTGCGTAATCCGGCGGAATAGCCTTTGCGACGAGATCGGGACGCTGCTCCTTGACGCGCGTATCGACATGCTGGCCGTAGTAGCTATAAGGCCAGCCATAGAAAGCGCCATCCTTTACCGAAGTCAGATAGTCCGGCACGAGGTCCGCGCCAATCTCATCGCGTTCGTTGGCCACGGTCCAGAGTTGCCCCGTCTTCGGTTCCCATTGCAAGCCGGTCGGGTTGCGAATGCCTGCCGCAAAGATACGGCTCGCGCCGGTCGCGACATCCACTTCAAGCACGTTCGCGCGCCGATACTCCACGTCGAGTCCGTTCTCGCCGACGTTGCTGTTCGACCCGACGCCCACATAAAGTTTCTTGCCATCGCGGCTCGCGAGCAGCGCCTTGGTCCAGTGATGGTTCACGCGATCAGGCAGATCGGCGAGCTCGACGCCTTCCGCCGAGATGCTCGTTTCGCCCGTCGTGTACGGGAACTTGAGCAGCGCGTCCGTATCGGCGACATAGAGCGTGTCGCCTATCAACTGCATGCCGAAGGGCGAATGCAGATGGTCGATGAACACGTGCTTTTCCCATTCCCCGCTGCCATCGCCACGCTTTCTGAGCAACGTGATGCGGTTCGCGCCCTTCGATTCCTTGCCTGAGCGGCTCTGGACCATGCCCGCGATCAACTGCTTCGGCGTGGTGACCGGCTCCGCGTTCGGGCTGCCCGATTCGGCCACGAGAATGTCGCCATTCGGAAGCGCATACACCTGCCGCGGATGCTCGAGGCCAGACGCGATCTTCTCGATCTTCAGTCCGTCCGCGACCTTGGGCGTTTCGTTGTCTTTCCAGCCCGCGAACTTCGGGACTTGCATCGGCGGAGTAAAGAAGCTCTTGGCGGTAGGCAGTGGCGGATTCGCGCCAGCCTGATGCGCGCTGTCGTATTCGGCGTGCTCGTTGCATCCCGCAAAGAGTGCAGCAATAGAGAGCGCGATAACGCTCGTCAAAGTGGTTCGCTTAGTCACGAGCCGCCTCCTGGAAGCCGAATTTGTCGAAGGCAAGCGCGATATGTCCAACGCTCAACAGCACCACGGTGATAACCGAAAGAATCACGCCGAGCGGCACGATTCCATAACCGTCGCGGCTATGCACGAACGCGTTGACGACCGCCGCGATGATGCCGAGCAGGTTGAGCCAGAAGTCGAGCTTCTCGGTGCGCGTGACGACGTGGCGTGAGCCGAACCACACATGCCCGAGATTGATGAAGCGCGGAATGATCGCGAGGATGAGCCCCGTCGTGACGAGCCACGCGGCGCCCTTCGCCCAGAACACGTTGGCGGTGATGACGAAGATGATGTCGAAAATCAGCGTCCCGACGAAGAGTCCGTAGGGAATGGGATTGAGTAGATCGAAGAGGGCTGTCGCCGTCCGCGATCGATATCTCAGGCTGGTCGTGCTCATGAGTGAGTACCCCAAAAAAGATTAGGCAGTGGGCCGTGCATCGGTTGCGGAAGGCGGCGTGCATTGCCTTCTGACTCCGTATGAACAGCACATCACATGCCCGATTTTGGGGAACGCTTACATGATCGATTAGACAACGTGCACGCTCGCCACTTTGCAAGCGTGCCGTCAGGTGACAGTCGGCTATCGGTGTGTCACGGGTTCAGACGCCGCGCCCGAGATGCTTCAGTTCGAGCTGCGTAATGGTTCGCTGCAAGGCGCGCTCAGCGCAGCCGCTCAGGTCGATGAAGCGGCAACCGAGAATCGCGCGGCGCTCGCCGGTCTGCATGAGTTCGTAACGCGGCGCGGCGATCTCGAGGTCGACGCTCACTTCGCCGAATGCGCCCATCCGCAAGGTGACGCCTCGCCAGACTCCGCCACGTTCGGCGGTTTCGATGCGGTCATCGGAGACACGCAAGGCCACGCCGCCGAGCGAAAGGTTCTTTACGTCGAAGTGGAAGGCATTGCCGGCTTCGTCACGCCCGTGCGCGACGAACGGATTAACGAGCGGCGTCTCGACCCGGTAATACTGCCGCCGCTGCACGTAATACAGCAGCGTGGGCATCGGCGCTTCGAACGCGGGACGGCCATCGAAAAGCACTTTTACGGCCGGCCCGGTCGTGAATTCCGTCTGGATGCCCGATGGCTGGCTGCGCAACGTCAGGGCATCCGCGCGGGCAAGCGCGGCATTGCTGGAATCCGAGCAGCCGAGATCGAAGACAAAGCGCGCGCTGCGCGAATCGACGTCAAGGACCTGCGTCACGATCTGCCCGCCTTCGAATTCCACGGTGAGAAAGTCGCCGCGCGACAGAAGGCTGCGCAGGCAAAGCGCAATCTGCAACGGATGGCGCTGCGCATAGCATTCGTCGATAAGGGTCGCGGTACGGTCGGCGTCGAGACTCGGGAGGGTGGCGGCAATCATCTTGTTATCCGTGCGTTGTCTGGTTTTTATTAGCGCCAAGCCTCTCAGGTTGCTAGCGCTACGGTGCACACCAGACAATGCAGAGACCGTGCCAATTGCGGCGCACGGTCGCCGATCGCCTGCAAGCCGCGCCGGGCAAGGCTCGGGCGGCATGAGGAAACCAAAGCGATGGGCGCTTGCTACGTTACGCGGACCTCGCGTTACGGCCGCGCGCGGCGGATCACCGCACGCCGATATGCGGCGCGAGCGCGCGGAGCCAGAACGTCACCGCGACCGCGCCGCCATCGGGCGAACCCACGGCGCGCTCGCCCAGATAGCTTGCGCGACCCGCCCGAGGCGTCATGCTCGCCGTGGCCTGCGCGCCCTCTTCAGCGGCCGATAAAGCCGCTTCCCAGGCGTCTCGCGCGGACTTTCCTTCGTTCAATACCGCTTCGAATGTCGCCGATGCGGGGAACAGCGCGTCGAGCATGGTGCGGTCGCCCGCCTTCGCGCCGCCCAGGTCGCTGATGGCCTGCACCGCTTCCCTGAACGCGGCGGCCCAATCGGCCGGCTTCGGTTGCGCGACTCCCGCGAGATGGCGCGACGCGCGCAAGAGCGCCGTCGCGTAGAACGGGCCGGAGCTTCCCGCTATCGCCCGGCGCAAGGACGCGCCGAGCGCGGCAAGCGCGCCGTCCGGCGTGCCGAGCGCCGATCCCGGCACGCCGAGGATCGCGTCCGCCGCGCGTTTCATGCTCGCACCGAGATCGCCGTCGCCGGCGAGGGAATCGAGTTCGGTCAGGCGCGGTTCGTTGTCGATCAGCGCACGCGCCACCGACTGAAGCGCCGGCTCGATGACCCGCGCCCAGCCGCCGTCGCTTTCCCGCGCGATTCCGGGCCGCTCCGCGACGGTATCGGCCGCCATAGCGATACGGATTTCCCGTCCGACCGCGCCGCCGCCCGGCCATGCGCGCGATTCAGTCGCGGCATCGAGCAGACCGAGCGTCGCGTCATCGACACGCAACAGCGAAACGGAGCAGCCCGGCATATTGAGCGCCGACAGCAGCGTGCCCGACCATGCACGCTCGACGTGAATCTCGCGCCGCGACAGATTGTCGAAGGCGGCGCGCAACACGACATCCAGTTCCATTTGCGGCGTCGCGCCAAGGCCGTTCACGAGCAGTGCGACGCGCTCGCCGCTTTCGAGCGCGAGATCGTCGACGATATTCGTGAGCAGAACGTCGGTCAGTTGGTCGGCGGGAAGCGGCGCGGTGCGCTCCACGCCCTTTTCTCCGTGGATGCCGAGACCGAGTTCGATCTCGTCGTCGGCGAGCGTGAAGCTGGACTTTTCGACGCCCGGCAGCGTGCAGCCATCGAGCGCGACGCCCATGGTGCCGAGATTGGCCGCCGCATGGCGCGCGATCGCCGCGACCTCTTCGAGCGACGATCCGCGCGAGGCGGCCGCGCCCGTGACCTTGTGGATGAGCACGGTTCCCGCGATACCGCGCCGCTGATTGCGCGCGGCCTGTTTGCGCAGCGAGACATCGTCGGCCACGATGACCACTTCGACCGGAATGCCTTCCGCGCGCGCCAGTTCCGCCGCGAGACCGAAGTTAAGGCGGTCGCCCGTGTAGTTCTTCACGATCAGCACCGCGCCGCGCGGACCGGCACAAGCGCGGATCGCGGCGAGCACGGCATCCGTGGGCGGCGAGGTGAAGACTTCACCGCATACCGCCGCGCTCAGCATGCCCGCGCCGACATAGCCGCCGTGCGCGGGTTCGTGACCGCTGCCGCCGCCCGAGATGACGGCGACCTGCCGGTCCTTCGCCTCGTGCTGCGCGCGCTGTACGAGCACGTTTTCATTGCCGAGGATGGCTAAATGCGGCGACTGCCGCGCGACGCCTTCGAGCATCTCGCGCACGACATCGGCGGGATTGTTGATGAGCTTCTTCATGGCAGTCTCCTTGACGCGTTCGAGCGATGGCGACCATGTTAAACGACCGCGCCGCGAACGCTCGCGCGCTCTCATTCTTCTTTAATTCAGCCGCTCTACGATGCCTTCATCTGCTCGACAACGAATCATCCGACTGAAGGAGAAACGAAAATGACACTGCAAATGATCGTTCATGGCACGCCGGTCTGGGTCTGGCTGCTGCTGGCTTATCTGATTTCGCGCGGCGTGAAGGCAATGAAAGGCGGTACCACGCCGCTGTCCAAGCTGGCGATCATCCCGCTGATCTTCGCGGGCTTCGGCCTCGTGCATTTGGCTCACAATCCGCACGCGAGCCTCTTTGCGGTGAGCGCGTGGATCGTCGGGATTTTTGCGGGCATCGCGGCTGGCGTGTTCAACGCGACGCGCACGCGCTTTTCCGTCGATATGGTGGCGCGCACCGTCACGCTGCCGGGTTCGGTCGTGCCGCTCTTGCTGATCCTCGCCATCTTCGCCGCCAAGTTCTGGCTCGGCTTCGAGATGGCAACGGTGACGGATGCGGCGCTCCTCGGAACCTATGCGTCCATCGACGCACTCGTGTCTGGCGTCGTCGCCGGGATGTTCGCGGGACGCTTCATCACGTACTGGAAAGCGCTGCAGGCGCACCGCTTCTTGCACGCTTGAACGGCCGAGCCTCCTTCGTGTCGAGCAGGTTTTTACCCGACCTGCTAACCTCGGGCGACATTGAAAACCTGACGCGAAGGAGGCTGCAGCATGAGCGATTCACCCGAATACGTACCGCCCAAGGTCTGGACCTGGGACAAGGAAAGCGGCGGGCAGTTTGCAAGCATCAACCGTCCAATCGCGGGGCCGACGCATGACAAGGATCTACCGGTCGGCAAGCATCCGCTGCAGCTTTATTCGCTTGCCACGCCCAACGGCGTCAAGGTCACGGCGATGCTGGAAGAACTGCTCGCCGCGGGTCACAGTGGCGCGGAATACGATGCCTGGCTCATCAAGATCGGCGACGGCGACCAGTTCGGCAGCGGCTTCGTCCAAGCCAATCCCAATTCGAAGATACCCGCGCTGATCGACCACAGCGGCCCCAAGCCCGTGCGCGTGTTCGAATCCGGCGCCATCCTCCTGTATCTCGCGGACAAGTTTGGCGCATTCGTGCCGACCAGCGCGGCGGAACGCGCCGAGTGTCTCTCGTGGCTTTTCTGGCAGATGGGCAGCGCGCCGTATCTTGGCGGCGGCTTCGGTCACTTCTATGCTTATGCGCCGAGCAAGATGGAGTATCCGATCAACCGCTTCGCCATGGAGGTGAAGCGTCAGCTCGACGTGCTCGACCGGAGGCTTGCGGAAAGCCGGTACATTGCGGGCGACGAATACACCATCGCCGATATCGCCATCTTTCCGTGGTACGGCGGTCTCGTGAATGGCTGGATTTACAGTGCCGCCGAGTTTCTCGCCGTGCATGAATACGAGCATGTGCGACGTTGGGCCGATGCGATCGGTGCGCGTCCCGCCGTGCAACGCGGCCGCATGGTGAACCGGACCTTCGGCGAGCTTTCGACCCAGTTGCATGAGCGGCATGATGCTGGCGACTTTGAAACGAAGACGCAGGACAAGCTCGCGGTTAAGTAGATTTTTGGTCAAGTGCTTGCGCACGAAGGCTGTAACGTCGTTGGCGCGCTTCCTGCGTGCACGAAAATAAACCGCACAGGAAGCCGCCAATGAACCGCTATCTCATTCCCGCAACCGTCGCTGCAAGCCTGCTCTTGGGCGTGACCAATACCTCGCAAGCAGCCGGAAGCGCGGCAATATCTTCCATCGAACAGTACACATGGCACAAGCGTCTGCTCGTCGTTTTCGCCGATGACGTCAGTTCCGCCGCACTCGCGAAGCAACGCGCATCGGTTCAGGATGCGAGCGATGGCTACACGCAACGCGACCTGCAAGTGATCGAAGTAATCGGCAACGACGTGCAAGGCGCAAGCGATTCCGCCGATGCATTGCGTCGACGATACGGCGTCAAACCCGGCGCGTTTCGCGCGGTGCTCGTTGGCAAGGACGGCGGCGTGAAGCTCGAATCGCGCGAGCCGATTGCATCGCGCGAATTGTTCACGACCATCGACGGCATGCCGATGCGTAAGCAAGAGGCAGCGGGTAACGCGCCGAAGTCGTGATCGCCGTATGATCCATGCATGTTGAAGTCTTCTTACGCTTCGTGACCTGATCCCAGCGAAGTCGTCATTCTTTGTCCGGCAACGCGACGCCGATCTTCTGCGCGGCGGCAAGCGCGCGGGGCGGCAACGGTGGTGGCGTCCGCCCCGGCGATACAGATGCTTGCTTGGCCGCGCCTGACATGAAGATGCGCTCAGGCAGGGCGAAGTGCCGTAGCACAAGCACATCCAGCGGTCCAGCGCCCGTCTCCGCGCGAAGTTGAACCGACAGCGGCGGCGTAAGACTCTGATCCGGCGTCCACGAGAGCAGATAACGCGCGTTATCTTGTTGCGAGACCTTCGCACGTTCGAGCAGACGAATCAGCGCGAAACGCCCTTGTGCGTACATGGTCGAGCGTACGCCGCCTGCCTCCGTTTGCCATTGAAGTTGTGCGGTGTTGTCCAGGACTTGCCCCGGCCATTCGAACGGCTCCCATTGCTCCATCTGATTGAAGTAGTGCAACTGTTGACCCGATGTCACCAGCGTCAAATCAGTGATGCCCGGCGTCGGCACGCCGCGTAGTTCATACCGCGCCCGCGCATCGCCAGAGGGAAACACGACCCTTGCTACGCGCGAGAGCTTGTTGAGCGCGACGAGAAACGCCGGATCAAGCATGAGCGTGCCTTGATTCACGCCTTGCGTGGCGACCCAGCGGTCGCCCTGACGTTCGATCACGCCCGCAAGCTGCGTCGTGACGAACTGCGCTATCACGCCGTTGTCCATGCGCATGAAGTGCGCCATATCGGGCAGCGATGCATCGTTGTCGGAGTCCGCAAACGGATAGCGGCCGCCGAAGCTGTGATTCCAGTCAGCAAGGATGGATGTGCGCCAGACTTCGTTCAGACTGGACGATGCCGGTTGCACGACCACTTGCCACGTCTGGTCAAGCGGGGCTTCGAAAAGCCGGCCGAAACCCGACCATTGTTCGCCCAAGCTCGCAGAGAGACGGCTCGCATAATCGCGACTATCGGCGATATCGGACGTTCTACCCTGTAGCACGGCTTGAGCGGCGACGCGCGACATGCCGTCGGGGTCGGGACTGGCCATCATTTGTTGCGTCTTCAAACGCATTGCGGTGACACGCTCAAGATAGCGAGCCAAGCTCAGATCGCTCACGAGTTGCAGCGTGGTTCTGGTGTTGGCGGGTGCGTTGCTTGCGAACTCGCTGCCAGTCAGACGCAGAATAGGACCGAACGCGCTTGCCAGCGGCAAAAGTGATGGCTGCATCTGCTTGGACGGGTCCTTTTCGTCCTTGCCTACAAGATGTTGCGCCTTCGAAATCAGAGCGTCCGATATTGATTGCGTCGATGCGTCCGCACTTGCCTGAAAAACGAGAGCGTTCATTAGTGCGACCAGCGGCGAGCGTTGCGGGTCGCCGAGCAGCGTCAATTGATCGACCGTGCCAGATAACGACGAAGCGTTTTGCCAGCGAATGCTGTTCAAAAACTGCTGCCACGCGCGCGCGTAGTCATCGAAGTAACGTTGACGGAGTTCGGTTTTGAGCGTTGACGGCGCGGTGTTATCAAGTTTCGCGTCAGACAGCACCCAGTCGCCCGTCACCGCGCGCTGTTCGCTCGCCTCATCGATCGCCTTTGGGATGCGTTCGTCCCACGCGGCACGCGTAAAAACGCCCGGAACAGTCGCGCTCGTGTTGAACAAGCCTCGGCTTGGGTGATCGCCGAGCAAGGTTGCCAACGTCATCGGCGGATATTTCGGTTTCGTCTCGTCGATGATCTGCTGATAGATCGCGTCTGTCGAATTCTGGATGCCGCGCACGCCGATGATCGTCTGCCGCGTCGCCGCGACAAGCGTGATCTCAGGCGCGATGGCTGACGCCGATCCGCGCTTAAGGTGCCTCGCGTAAAACCAGACGGCCTGTTGGCGCAAGTCTTCCCAAGTGCCCGCCGTCACTGACGCATTCTGCGGACGCGCTGGCGCATTCGTCGTCAGCAACTGTGTGGCGATAAACGACGCGTCGGCATGCTCGGGATGGGCGAGCATCAAATACGCCTTGAGCGTGTCGTACGCGGCCTGGACCTGTGTGTTGCCACCGCTGGCGATTTCGGCATCGGACAGGGAAGCGAGTTGCTGAAGGCGAGATTCGAGTCTTGCCTTGATCGGATCGATCAGTACGCGCGAGGCGACGCTTTGATAAACCGGGGAAAGCGCTTCATAAAGAGCGGCGTCACGGTTCAGGCCGAAACGAGCGAGCCACGGAGCGCCGAGCTGGCGGTGTATTTCAAGCGTGTCGAGTTGTTTGTCAAGAGCATCCAGGGCGAGCAAGGCTTGCGTCTGGTCGCGCGGCGAAGAAACCTTGCTCAACGTCGACGCAACGTCCCGCATGGTTGCGCGGTTCGACATGCCGGAAATTATCGAGCCGATAAACCATAGTACGGCGACAGCGCTGACGAGATATGCGGCAACACTCGACGACGAGAGGCCCACGCGCCTGCCGTAAGCTTTGCGACTGTGGTTCGCGATGGTTTGCCATAGCGTTCGATTCGACGCTTCGGGCACACCGGCGTGGTGGCGCGCGGCCTCGCGCGGATACTCTGTCGGTCCCGCGGGTATGTCCAGCGGTGTGAAGAAAAGCCCGCGAATAGCATCGTGCGACCGTGAAGCGCCTGTCACGAGATGCTTCAGCGATTCCCGTGCTTTGCTTATGTGCTGCGACAATTCCGCCAGATATCGATCTGCAGGGTTCTTCGACAGACGCATCACCCCGGCGTTTGCCAATTCGCCGCTGAGGTCATGTAGTGCCGAGCCGACGAAATCGGAAACCATACGCGAGTGCGACCAGGTAAGCCCGACCGGCGGCTCATCTGTATGAGACGGACTCGCCTGCAATGGCTCCGCATTCAGCAAATACACCGGAGCAGACCAGCGAAGCACGCGCGCGACACGTGCCAGCGCTTGCGAGACGCTTTGAACATCGAACATATCGTGGCCCGTCGCACGGGCGACGGTCAGTGCAACGACCGCGTCCACTGGACGGCGGCGGCGCAATCGGCGCAACGCGGCGAGATGCTGCACATCCGGGGCACTGTCTGTCTGCTTCGCGTAAAGAAGAACCGCGCCTCCCGCGCTGGCATACCCGAACTTGAAGAGCGTAGGCGCCACGCGCCGAACTACTTCCCCGTCGCCGACAACCAGGATCCAACGCTCGCGCCAACGCCAGCGCCAGCCGTGCTGCTCGACTAGCCATTGCCTGAGATCGCTGAAATCACCAACGCCTGGCTTCGTGGCCCCCTGCGCGGCGTCATCGGACGCACCGCCGTGTTTGAGCATCCAGTCTTTCACCGCGCGATAAGCCACGGCCGCACGCGACGCTTCGCTATAACTGAGCACGAGCCATAGCACGATGAAAATAGCGCACAGTGCTGCTATGACAGCTCCACGACTGTCAGCTGAGATCCCGACCCACTGAGGCCGTACCCAGACCAGCATGCCGGGCAAGATCACGAGGGATAGCGTGGCTAAAAAGTCTAGCTTGAATTTACGAGTCATTCGTCTTTCTGCTTATTACGGCTGTTTTGCACCACAGCCATGTGAAAGTGTTCGCCGGCGCTACGGGCGACGAGTTGCGGCGCGCTCAACCGGTCCGCTCTGTTCGCCCCGCACGCTACGGCGAGCCAGTCGGCCGATCTCCCCGCTCGTCCCACCGTGCCGTCGAGATTGAATTCCGTCAGCGGATCTTCGCCTGCCTCACGCACGCCAACGTGGCTCAGGGATGAGTGCAAAGGCCCGACCGATTCGCCGTCGAATCCGGTCATCCAGACCGACTCCAACGACGGCGCGTCGGCTCTTGCCCATTGCAGCGCATGTGTGAGCGCGCTGTCGAGATGGGTCCGCGCCGAATTCAACGGGCGATGCATGTGCGCGACGGGCATGAGTCGATGCTCGGCCGCTAATCCATGCGAGGCCACGAGAAGCGCGACGCCCGCCTCGGCCTCGCCTGCGTTGGGCGCTCCATCCAACATGCTCTGAAGCGATACCGAAATCAGCAGGACCGCGTAGAGATGCAAGGCGCCACTCGTATCGTCGAGCCATTGATCGACCGTCATCAGATCAACGGGCACTAGCGTGTACGTCGTTTCCGCCTGACGCAACTCATGACGCGCCCATATGCCTTCCCAGGTCGTTTTTGCGTCTGCCTCCCCGATATAGCCCCCGATATCGAGAAAGACGCGCAGCGGAAAATCATCCGGAAGCGACCCGAGACGGTCCGCAAGTTCGCCGATAAGTTGGTCGAAGAGCCAGGACAGCAGCAGGCCGTGGCGCTCCTTGTCGTCGACGGCGAAGAGCGCGTCGTCTGGTTGGAGCCACCGCGCCGTTACCGATGCGTCCTCCATGAGCTCCGATGGCTGAGCCTCGAGTGTCAACGCGTTTTCTTCTATCTTTGTCACGAGTTTCGCTGTCTCGTCATCCGTTACGCGGATGGCCGTGGCGAGCACGGCCATCGGAATGCTTTCGCGTGCGAACAACTTTTCGTTGTACCGCTTTCGTGCCTCATTCCAGTCCCGCGCATCGAGACACTGCCTCTCGTGAATGCTGAACCGACGTGAAACGACAAACGCGGCGAGGCCCGTTGGATATAGCAAAAGGCAAGTCCAGAACAAGGGCGTCTGCATTGGTTCCGCGCGCGGCCACAACGCCATCACGCCGAAGATTCCGGCGATAGCCAGGACGAAGAAGACCACCGTCCAGACGAACCTCGATGGCGGCTCGTCAGGTTCGGCGCGTTCCGGTGGAAGGTTATCCAGGTCCAGCGCCATGCTTAGCTTTTGCCGCTATTTGGAAGTGACGAGATCAGACGACAACCGCATTCGCAGCGGTCGTTGTGTTGCGCGATCTCCAAACCGTTATCGAAAGCCCCTGAGGTTGCCGAAGCAATACGGTTGTCACCGTGGCGGGGACATGTGACACGATCGTGCAGGCGCGCAACCGCGCGTCCCATGAAAACGCAGGTTGCTGAACCTTGCGTGACGGCGCCGTCGCCGGTATGGCTGTCGCCTATGCGAATAATTCCTGGCATGTCTGGTCCGAGGAGGAAATAATCAAGTGGTCATGGCTTACGCAACACATGGCCATGACCGCCACGTTCAAACACGGGCGGGAGGTCGCGGCGCGGGGTTCATGCCACGGTTGATCTGCGACGCGCGGCTCGCGTTCTCTTCCGTACGCTTGCGCGCTTTCTCCTCGGCCTCGTAGTCGGTCGAGCCGAACGCATCGACTCCGCGCAACCGGAAATAAAGCGAGGAAGACAGCACATGGTCCTGCCAGCTCGTGAGCATGGTGTCGTGCACGAGAAGATCGAACAGCGCCATGACCTTGGGCGGAAGCGGGTTCTTGCCCGACAGCCCCATCTTCCACGCCTGAACCAGGCTTTGCTGCTCGGCGCTGATCATCGCGTCCATGTGTTCCTCGATGATCGATGCGCCAAACTCCGGGTCCGCGTCATAAGGCTGTTCGCCGATCTGTACACCGGTGCGCGCTTGATTCACCGCGCGGCGCATGCCGGCCAAAACGGTGTCGCGTTGGATCATGTCCGTCGACTCCGCCTGGATACGCTCCCACACGCCGACCGACGGTCTCGCTTTCTCGGCGCTGGCGTCGCGCAACGCCTCCATTTCAGCGCTCCTTGCCGCCTCCATGCGGTTCTGCGCCTTGCCTAAGGTGATCGAATCCGGCACCGGAAATTGCTTGCGCAAGGCGAGATAAGCAGCAGTCGCGTCGTTGCGTTCCTTCAGAATGGCTTCATGCTTTGCAGCCAGCGCGTCGAACTGGTTGGTCACGGTGGCGCGAAATTCGGACGATGTATAGCGAACCGCCATCCAGCGTAAAAAGACCTGCATGTGATCGACAAAATTCAGACGCGCGACGTAGGGCACCATCTCACGGTAGGCCTTCATCAATTCCCAGATCTTGTACGTGTTCTGGCCGTCAGTGATGGGATTTGCCAAGGTGAATTTTTGGAATGTCTTAGGTTTAAACTTTGCCAAATCCTCCATGCAGTCCAATGCCCCGCCATAAGAAATTGCCTCGTTCAGCATGTCGCGCAGGACGACGCGCTGAAGCTCCGCGCGCGCGCCGAGCGATCCTGGCGGTGCGCCGCCAGTTATGTCTTCGCTGGTGCCGGGATAAAGATATTGCAGGCCGCGTGTATTTTCCAGGCTGTCGAGCCGTTGATAGAAGCGTAGTTCGTGCGCGGCGGCAAAGTGAACGCAGCGCTGAACTGCCTGCGGCACGCCAAGCATTTGGTCGCCGTAATTCTGTTTGATTGCCCCGATCAAGGGCACCATGCTGATCAGCGCATTCTCCTGGACCAACGACGACACCGCGTCGAGCAAACCGACGAACACGATCTCGATAGGAATCGTCGCGCCGTTCGGGTCTTTTGGAATCTTGTATTCCAGTATGGCTTCGCTCGGATGTTTGTATGTCGCGCTCAGGTCATTCAGCAAGGCCCTCGCAAGGACGCAACCGCGATCCGCGCCGAACACAGACACCTTGACGTGCTGGACCTTGGGCATCCTTGCCCTCGCGTCCTCAATCGCTTTCTCAAACTGGGTCTTGGCCGCCTGAAGGCGCGGCTCGACCCCGGTGCCCAAAAGCCGCGCGACCACTGAGTTGTCCCTGAGAACAGGAACCACGTCGAACGAACATTTGAACAGCTCGCCCGCCACTGCCCAGCCAACCTTCAACGGATTCTTCCTGAGATCGAAAAGGATTTGACGGCCGCTTTTCATCGCGTCCTTGGCGAGGATGCGCCCGGCCGCGCGGCCACGGTCGAGCACGGCGCCGGTCCTGAAGAAGCGCAAGACGCGTCCGGCATTGGTACGCAACGCCTTCGCCTCTTTGACGAGTCCATCGTATGCATCCACGACAGGGCGATAGGAATGCTCCTCCAAACCTTTTTTGAATCCGTCGATAATGGCGCTCTTCGGATCGAGCTTGAGACGGTCGATACCGGTGATTTTCTCGCCAATCTTCTTTGCGTTCGATACCTGACCTTGAGCCGCACTCAAGACCTTGCTCGTCAGCGCGGATACGATTTCGCCATCTCTGGCCTCTTTGTTGAGGTCCGTGCCCAGGCCGGAGTAGTAGAGCGGATACCAGAACTGATTCGGCAGGTCTTTTTTGCGTTCATCTTTGTTATCGCGGTACGCCTCCCAAAGTCGGCAGATATTGGAATATCGGGACGTCGATGGGTCATCATGGTCACGGTGTCGACCGAATCCATCAAAAAAGAAGCCGATATGAATTACCGCACCGCATGGGATGCAGTCATCGGAAGGATAAGCCTTCGTGTTGGCGCCAATTGCGTCCAGCACTTCAAGAGGCGTGCGATCTGCGGGATCGGTTTTGTTCGTATTAGCCATTCTTACTTCCACCTGCGGCATGGATAAACTTGTTGCTCTTAATCTCGCGCACAACATCTGCAGGCAGCCTCTGCATTGCAAGACCAAACGCTCCGGGCTTGCCCTTCGACTCCATGACGATGCGCTGCACCGCCGGGTGTTCGTCAAACTTCGGATTGACGAGCAACGTGTAGTACACGTACTGCTCAAGATCGACCGAGTCGGTGAAGCGGTATTTCAGCCAGCCTTGAACAGCCACACGCGTGGTTCGACGGTAGGCGGCAGCCCAGTCAAGATCGTCTGGATTTGCAGCCTTGCCGTATTTCGTTTTAAACCAATGATGTACTTCAGCATAGTCAAATCGAGAGCCGCTAAAGTCATTGCGAAACTCGAATTCGACATGGTCGTCTGGATAGAAGTGCACAGCCAAGACGTCGTTGCCGGCCCGGTCAGACCTCTTCACAGGATCAAGATGAACCGTGGTTACTTTTTTGATCTCCTTTATGGGTGCGTACAGGTCCTTTACGGCCTCGTCCGCGTCATAGACTTGCCACTCGACCGTGAACTCCGTTCCCTTTAGCTTGTAGCAGCAGCTTATTCTTCCTTCGCCTGACCCTGGCGGCAGATCCCCGCCTCCACTGGCTCGATTCCCGTATTTGTCACGGACCACAAACTCCGTCAGGTTGTACGGCGTGTAATTCATACCCTCCGCGCTCAACCCGCCATACACTGGCTCAGAAGAAAAGAAGTCGCAGCCCGCAAGAAAGACGGTTGCCACAAGCAAAAAAAAGATGTGTTTCATCAAACTTGAAAGGTTCATTCGTATGCGCATGATTGCGTTAGTTCACCATTCCACCAGATAGATAGGGCAATACTTTTGGTTGCAACAACCGCGTTCAACCAGCGACGCCGCACGCGGTTAGCAAGATCAAATTGAATCGGCTTGGCCAACTTTGCTTCCGTTTGCCACATGATCGAATTTGTTGCTCTTAATCTCGCGCACAACATCTACAGGCAGCTTCTGCATCGCAAGACCAAACGCTCCGGGCTTGCCCTTCGACTCCATGACGATGCGCTGCACCGCCGGGTGTTCGTCAAATTTCGGATTGACGAGCAACGTGTAGTACACGTACTGCTCAAGATCGACAGTGTCGGTGAAGCGGTATTTCAGCCAGCCTTGAACAGCCACACGCGTGGTTCGACGGTAGGCGGCAGCCCAGTCAAGATCGTCTGGATTTGCAGCCTTGCCGTATTTCGTTTGAAACCACTCATCGACCTTTCCATATTCGAATCGAGAGCCGCTAAAGTCATTGCGAAACTCGAATTCGACATGGTCGTCTGGATAGAAGTGCACAGCCAAGACGTCGTTGCCGGCTCGGTCAGACCTCTTCACAGGATCAAGATGAACCGTGGTTACTTTCTTGATCTCTTTTATGGGTGCATAGATGTCTTTAGAGAATTCTTCCATGTCATAGACCTGCCACTCGACCGTGAACTCCGTTCCCTTTAGCTTGTAGCAGCAGCTTATTCTTCCTTCGCCTGACCCTGGCGGCAGATCGCCGCCTCCACTGGCTCGATTCCCATATTTGTCACGGACCACAAACTGCGTCAGGTTGTACGGCGTGTAGTTCATACCCTCCGCGCTCAACCCGCCATACACTTGACCTGCCCGTTTTTCTAAGACCACTGCGTTCTAGCAATAACGGCTTGGGTTGAATTGGTTTCTAAGCGCTGGCGATACGCCAGCGGCGTGTCGTAGTTCAAGCTCGAATGCGGTCGAACCTCGTTGTAATGCCGTCGCCAGTCGTCAATCACGATCTTGGCTTCAATCCGATTGCGAAACCATTCCATAGCAAGACATTCGTCACGGAATTTACCGTTGAAGCTTTCGTTCGTGCCGTTCTGCCATGGCTTGCCGGGATCGATTAACGCCGATTCGATCTTCTCCGATACCACCCACTTGAGCAACGCTGCGCTGACGAATTCGGGGCCGTTGTCGCTTCGCATATAGCGTGGCGCGCCGTGAACGCTGATTAGCTTGCTCAGCACCTCAATGACTCTGGCCGATCGGATCGAGCCAGACACATCTATGGCCAAACATTCACGCGTGTACTCGTCGACGACCGTCAGACACTTCAGTTGCTGGCCGTTGGCACACGCGTCAAAGACGAAATCGTAACTCCATACGGCGTTGCGAGCGCTCGGAGCAAGCGGTCGAGGACGCGAACCGGCAACGCGGCGTCGGCGTCGTTTGCGAGGCACTTGAAGACCGGCTTGCGCCCACAACCGGCTGCACCGCTCCTTGCCGATGACGATCCCTTCGCGGCCCAGCATGATGCGGATGCGCCGCGAGCCGAAGCGGGGATAATCACCCGAGAGGCGTCGCATCATCTCCACGATCGGGCCGTTCTTGCCCGGCATGAGGCTGATGTAACCGAGATTGGCGCGACTGACGTGAATCAGCGCACACGCACGTCGTTGGCTCAGCCCGCGCGAAATGGCATAGCGGGCTTGCTCGCGGCGTGCCTGTGCGCTTACCATTTTTTTGCGGAAATCTCCCTCATGACCTCGATTTCCAGGTCACGCTCCGCCACGAGCTTCTTCAGTCGATTGTTCTCGAGCTCTAACGCCTTCAATCGCTTGACGTCGTAACTGACCATTTCGCCAAATCGCTTGCGCCACGCGTAAATCGACGCGTCGCTGACACCGTGTCGCTTTGCCACCTCGGCAATCGGCGCACTGTCCGCCTCCCGCAAGATCCGAACAATCTGCTCATCGCTGTATCGACTCTTCTTCATGACGCGCTCCGTATGGATGCGCCGTTATCCTAGATCAATTCGGTCTCAAGTTACCGGGGCAGGTCACACTGGCTCAGAAGAAAAGAAGTCGCAGCCCGCAAGAAAGACGGTTGCCACAAGCAAAAAAAAGATGTGTTTCATCAAACTTGAAATGTTCATTCGTATGTGCATGATTGCGTTAGTTCACCATTCCACCAGATAGATAGGGCAAGCACTTTTGCTTGCAACAACCGCGTTCAACCAGCGACGCCGCACGCGGTTAGCAAGATCAAATTGAATCGGCTTGGCCAACTTTGCTTCCGTTTGCCAAATGATCGAATTTGTTGCTCTTAATCTCGCGCACAACATCTGCAGGCATCTTCTGCATTGCAAGACCAAACGCTCCGGGCTTGCCCTTCGACTCCATGACGATGCGCTGCACCGCCGGGTGTTCGTCAAATTTCGGATTGACGAGCAACGTGTAGTACACGTACTGCTCAAGATCGACGGAGTCGGTGAAGCGGTATTTCAGCCAGCCTTGAACAGCCACACGCGTGGTTCGACGGTAGGCGGCAGCCCAGTCAAGATCGTCTGGATTTGCAGCCTTGCCGTATTTCGTCTGAAACCACTCATCGACCTCTCCATAGTCAAATCGAGAGCCGCTAAAGTCATTGCGAAACTCGAATTCAACATGGTCGTCTGGATAGAAGTGCACAGCCAAGACGTCGTTGCCGGCTCGGTCAGACCTCTTCACAGGATCAAGATGAACCGTGGTCACTTTTTTGATCTTTTTTATGGGCGCATAGATGTCTTTAGAGAATTCTTCCATGTCATAGACTTCCCACTCGACCGTGAACTCCGTTCCCTTTAGCTTGTAACAACAACTCAAACTTCCTTCGCCTGACCCTGGCGGCAGATCGCCGCCTCCACTGGCTCGATTCCCATATTTGTCACGGACCACAAACTCCGTCAGGTTGTACGGCGTGTAGTTCATACCCTCCGCGCTCAACCCGCCATACACTGGCTCAGAAGAAAAGAAATCGCAGCCCGCAAGAAAGACGGTTGCCAGGGCCGAAAAAAGGAAATGCCAGAACAACCTTGATAGGTTCATTCGTTTGTAGCCCATTGGCTTATCTCATCAATTCAGTGTGCGTCGCGAGGGCAAGCACGTATCAAGAACACAAGTCACGGAATCCATACGGCAAACCCGTAACCGCTCAACTCTCCGCCACCTGTTTAATCACGTCAGGAGTAAGTCCGCTCAAAGCCTCCCGATGCGATATCTCGCCGTTTCGCGCTCGTTGCAGACGCTCCTGAATCACCGGATGCTCGTCGAAACGAGGCGAAAGCACGATGCCCTTCGAGACGTAATTCAGGAAGTCGTCTTTCTCTCTTAGACGATAGCGGCTGGCTCGTTCGAGTTGCTCGGTGACAAGCAGGTACAGCGCAAAATCGCTCTTCTCGTCGAGCCTCACGCCATACATTTCGCGCAATTGCATCGCGAGTTTGTCCGCATGGCCAAGCGCAAATAATCGCGCGTGCTGATCCGACGACAGAAGTAATGGCGCATCCGCTCGCGCTGGCTTCGAAGCCCCATCGCTCCGCCAGACGATCTCGCCTTGATCGCGATTTCGAAACCAGATTTCCCTGCAGGGCGCGATAAAACAATATGCCTGCTCGTCGGTCCAGACGCTTCGAATACGCGCAAGAATGCGGTTGTCGTAAAAGTGCAGAAAGTACTCGCGCTTGTCGGGTATCGCGTAACGCGTGTAGTGTTTCAAATGCTCATCCAGCTCTGTCAACGAAAGAGGTGACCAGATCCAGGTGAGCATGAATCCCGAGGCGCCTTCCATCCAGATGCGTCGAGCAAGTCGGCCCGCCAGCTCTTGCGGGTCGTCAAGCGCCAGGCGTTCGACATGAATCAAATACGGTGCGATATCCGTATAGGAGTCGAGCACGGAACCATGCCAAAGCGAAGTCCAAGCGAGGCCTTTTACTTTCGGAAATAGCTTGTCGATTCCCGGGCTGCCACGAGTATCCACGAGCAGATATAGATTGACGGATTGCTCGTGCATGAACGAATCGAATTGAGCCAGCAGCCGATGTCGCCATTGCTCCCAATCCATATCGGCATCTTGCGCGGAAGGTGTCGCGATCATGTTTTCCATCACGCCACCTCGGTCATTGCTTCGACGCCGCGGTGCGCATCCATCAGACACTGCTTGCACGGGCCAATCGGCATTTCGGGCATGGGGAGCGACAGATTGCCGGGGCCTGACCAGTTGAAGCTGCCGCACTTGAGCAGAATGCTGCCTGGTGCGCCCAGTTCGATGTTGCCGCCTTCAATCTTGATATAAGCTCCGCCGCTCGTGAGCGTGAGCGCGCCTTTCGACTGTGCCGTAACAGCGCCGTCGATGCTGTTGAAGTGCATGTCCTTCGACGCGGACAGCTCCATGCCGCCTGTGCGTGCATGAACCACGATATCCTGCTTGGCAGCGGTCAGCCGCATGCCCTGAGACTGCGCAAAGAGTGACACCTGGCGACCTGCTGCCACCGTGAAATTGCGCATTACGCCGATATCGGCGTTGCCACCGGCAGTAGCAATCAAGTTTTGGTCTGCATTCAACTGCAGGTGTTCACCCGACGTGATCCCGATGCCCGAAGGGCCGCTCATGAGCACGACGGACTGTTTGAGCCCGTCGAGTGCGTCGCTAAAGAGCGCTTTCTGCTTCTGCAGGTCAGCGACTACGGCTTCGGCCGACTGCACAGCCTGGTTCAGCAACTCGATGCGCTCGATCGCGCGCTTCAACTGCTCTTGCGCCGCAGCCATGTCGAGTTGCGCGCCCGTAGCTTTCCTTTGCACTTCGGCCGTCAGCAGCAGACCCTTTCCGCCTCTCACCGCTATATGCTCATCCGAGCGTAACTCTGCGCCGCGACCGCGCTCCTTGCGCCCTTCGTCGACCATATGCCCGAGATTGAGCTCGCTGGTCTGATACGGCGTGGTCAGGTGGATATGCTCGACCCCCGCCTTGTCCTCCATGCGCAACTCATTCTCCGCAGCCGAGCGGATAATATTTCGCGTGTGATTGAGGTTATTGACGAGGTCCGGATTGAGGCTGTCATGCAACGCGCCTACGATGATTGGTCTGTTTGGATCTTGTGCCGTAAAAACCAGCGCCACCTCGGTTCCGTCGATCAGCGGCATGTGATGACCGTAGTTAGGTCCCGCATACGGCCGTGCCATCCGGATAGGGCGACTGCGTCCACCCGGACTCCACTCGTCCAAATCGAACGGCATCTTCGTGACGTACAGGCCCTTCTCCGTGAGATAGCTGTACTTGTACTTGCCTGGAGAATCTATCCGCGCGGGAAGAGTTCCTGCGATCTTCGGTCGCTCGATCTTGTCGATGCTCGTGCGCCATCTCCGATCTGCGGGAATCGCCCGGAAAGCGCACCAATACGACGTACCGCGTCCACCTCCGCAGCGTACCGACGTGACAAAGAGACCATGCGGCGCGTCCTTCGGATTCACGTCCAGACGCATTACCTCACCTGCCTCGAGGGAGAACGGATTGCCTCGACCTGAATAGCTGATCTGCTCCGCCAGATGCGCCTCATGACGAATCAGCGCAATCGTCTTGCCTTCTTCTTGCGTCTCATAGTGTTCGCCCCAATGGTTGTCCACGCCATCAGTGGTTTTATCGGCAGGCGCGGCATTGGACTCGACTAGCAATGAGACATCCGCTTGCCGATGGTTGTAATCGTCGAGCTGAATTGCTTCGGGCACGCGCCGGGTGATCGTTTTGAGCGAACGAAGCGATTCCGCACCCGCGCTTTCCAAACCGGAATGAAGACGATAAGGAACGACGCGCTGTTTGCGCGCGTAGGCATCGAGATCGTCGCCGAAAATCATGGCGGTACCATTGGACTTCTGCTCGAAGCGAAACCACAGCCCTTCCTCTGCGCAAAGTCGCTGAATGAAGGCGAACGTCGTCTCGTGATATTGAGTCACGTACTCGCGGCGCTTGTATTTGCCGCGAAGCTTCATAAAATCGAAATCCACGCCAAGGCGATAGCCGTAGTGGCGCAATGTATCGGTGATGATTTCCACGACGGATTGCATCTGGAACAGCCTGCTTTTGCGGGCGCGGGCGAGATCCGCGATCCTGGGGACGAGCACGACGCGGTAACGCGTCTCGTCGGCGGACATTCCGAGTTGCTCAAAGCGGCAGATCATCCCGTGCGTGACGTACGACTTCGGCATCTTGCTAAAGTCCTTCCAGCGCTCACCGAACATTCTTTGCAGATACCCTTGATCGGGATCAACAGGATCGATGGTAAATGTCGCTGGTCGGCCGACGCCTTGGTCCATTGGAATATCGGCGACCGGGCTCGTGAAATCTATTTGATATTCATAGAGCTCACTGACGCTCGCTTTGCCGGAAAATCTAAGCACGGAGACGGGAAAGGACTGCGGCTTGAGTTGTAGCGTATAGGCCTGACTTGGCAATACCATCGACATCTAAATACATCTCCTATGAATCTCTTTTGATGCGCACGACATTTCGATCCAGCGTTTCGGCATCCTGATCGCACTGCGTAGTTCTTTGCCCTGAGATCGACGAATCGCTAGTCGAACTCAATTCAGGCCAGTAAGGAATTGTTGCCGAAAAAATCGCTGCTCGTGCGCAGCCAATCTCTCCGCAATGCGATGCTCGACTATAAGAATTTCTGCAGATTCATCGACTTAACAAGCCATTTGGATATCGATGCAGTATTCTATTTTTAGGAGTTTTCTGATGACCCAAAGGGCTTTCTCGCTGATACATCGGCCACATCTTTACCGAGGCTGCAGTCAGTCACGCGCCCAAAGAAGGCCGCCGTCAGAGCTTCCACCGACGGCGGTCATGTGACTTCCTAACGCGATCCTCGCACGCGCGCCATAACAGGCAACACTCGTCTCACAACTTCGTCACCTGCAACATCGCATCAGCAAACTCCCTCGGCGCTTCCTGCGGAAAGTTGTGTCCGACACCCCCGCCCAGCGTGCGATGCACATACTTGCCCGTAAACTTCTTCGCATACGCAGCAGGTTCGGGATGCGGCGCGCCGTTGGCATCGCCTTCCAGCGTGATGGTGGGCACGGAGATGGTCGGGCCTGCCGCAAGACGCTGTTCGAGCGCGTCGTATTGCGCTTCGCCCTGTACAAGCCCGAGCCGCCAGCGATAGTTATGAATGACCACCGCGACATGGTCCGGGTTCTGGAACGATGCGGCCGAGCGTTCGTACGTGGCATCGTCGAAATTCCACTTCGGTGACGCAAGCTGCCAGATCAGCTTGTTGAAGGCATCGCGATTGGCCGCATAACCCAGCGCGCCACGCTCCGTCGAGAAATAGTACTGATACCACCACTGGAACTCCGCCTTGGGCGGCAGCGGCTTTTTGTTCGCCTCCTGACTGCCGATGAGATACCCGCTCACCGACACCAGCGCCTTCACGCGCTCCGGCCACAATGCAGCGATGCAATCTGCCGTGCGCGCACCCCAGTCGTAACCACCGAAGATGGCCTGCTCGATCTTGAGCGCATCCATGAGCGCGACGATATCCACCGCTGTCACGACCTGTTGACCGTTGCGCACGGTATCGGCGGAAAGGAAGCGCGTGGAGCCATAGCCACGCAGATACGGCACGATCACGCGATAACCGGCCGCGGCCAGAATAGGCGCAACCTCGGCATAGCTGTGGATGTCGTAAGGCCAGCCATGCAGCAGAAACACGACCGTGCCATTGGCGGGCCCGAGTTCCGCATAGCCGACGTTGAGCTTGCCCGCATCGATCTGCCTGATCGGGCCAAACGACGCGCCCGCGCTCGTCGCTCTAACAGTGGACGATTGCGCCTTCGCGAACGTGCTGAAGCCGAAGTCCGCAAGGGCGACGCTTGCAAGCGTCGTCCCAAGCATAAGACGACGCCGTTGATTGACGGGTTCTGACATACCAGACCTCCTTATCGATTGGTTCGGGGATTTTCGTGGGTCCACTTGAAGAGTGGCCTCGACGGTTTTATATCCCAGCCGATCAGGAGCGATGTATCTCAGTGTATCCGTCCATTCAATCTACACATCGCGATTCAAAAGCGCGGAATACTCAGCGCTTTTTGTAGTTTGCAAACACCTCTTTGCGGATGGAGCCATGCACGCCCCAGTTCGCATCGACAACCTGCGTCACGCCGAAATCCGCCGCCACGGACATGAGCGCGATGGCCTCGTCTTCGCTCAGTCCATGAACCGTCATCAGGAAGCGCCGCAGTTTGCGAAAGGCATCGCGCATGGCACGGTCGAGGCTCGCGTGTTGCGCGACTTCGAGTTGCGCGTTGGCGCCGAGTTCGGCGAGATAGTTCGGAAACGTAAAGCCATACACGGACCATTGCTGATCCGTTTCGAGCAGCGGATGCGTCAGTCCTTCGAGCAACGTGCCTTCGAGATCCGCCTGCTTGTGCAGGATGAATTCGAAGTCACCCGTGAGCGACGTTTCAATGGCCGTGCCGCCGAGTTCGCTGTCGCCTTGCGCCGCGTGCGGATCGCCGACTGAAAACAGCGCGCCCGCAACGGCCACCGGGTAATACATCTTCGAACCCTTGCCGATACGCCAGTCGTCGATATTGCCGCCGGTATAGCTCGGAGGAATCGAGCTGACATAGTCCGCTTCGGCGGGCGCCACGCCCATGGTGCCGAAATGTAGCCGCGCCGGCACGCGTATGTCGGGCAGGATGTTCTCGCGCTTCTTCACCAGCCGATGATCCACCTGCACGCCAGGATAATCGATGGTCGCATGCACGATGCCGTCCGGGTCGGTCTGCGGCGTCCACACATAGTTGTAGACGGCGCGCGCATACGGCTCGCCGGAAGTATCGAGTTCGAAGATCGTCACGACTTCGCGCGGCTTCGGCTCCTCGATCAGATCGTGATACTGAAAGCCCCACGACGCCGCCACGTTCGAGCCGAAGCATTTGCCCGCATGACACGCGTTGCAACTCGGGCGCGGCCGTACATCGAGGATGCGCACTTCGAGTACATCGCCGGGTTCGGCGCCTTCTATCTCGACAGGCCCGGTCAGCAGATGCACGCCGACGCCTTCGCCATCGCCCAGTTTGAACGGACCTTCTGTCGGGCCAGCGCCGCGCCGCGATACGCCCTTGTGCTCGCGCGTCCATTCGAACACGCTCTGCGCGCCGGGGTCGCCCGCGACCATGCGCTCGTGGTCGTCGTTGGCATGATGCGTCAGCGTTTCGATGGTGGCGCGGTCGCCCGACTTGAGCGTGAGACGCGGCTCTACCCGTTTGCTGAAGTATCCCCAATGCACGGTGGATGATGAAACGGGCAGCGTGTAATGCTTCATTGAATCGTCCTCGGCTTTAGGGTTTTAATGCACCGTTTCGAGCGTGCTGCCCGCGCCCATCACGTTGAGAAAGCGCGCAGTCAGCGGATGATGCGGATGCGTCAACACCTGATGCGCCGGCCCTTCCTCGACCACCGTTCCGCCGCTCAAGAACACCACGCGGTCGGCCACTTCATCGGCGAAGCGCAACTGATGCGTCGAGATGATCATGGTGAGGCCGTCGTCGAGCGCGAGACGGCGGATCACCTCGAGCACTTCGCCGACCAGTTCGGGATCGAGCGCGGATGTCGGCTCGTCGAGCAGCAGCACGCGCGGGTTCGGCGCAAGCGCACGCGCTATGGCCACACGCTGTTGCTGGCCACCCGACAGATGACGCGGCAAGGCATCCGCGCGATGCACGAGGCCCACGCGTTCGAGCAAGGCATCGGCGCGACGGTTGGCATCGGCGAGCGTTGCGCCGTGCACCCATACGAGCGGCAAGGCAATGTTCTCGCGCGCCGTCAGATGACTGAACAGATTGAATTGCTGAAACACCATGGCGACGCCGAGACTCGCACGTTCTCGCGCCAGCTCGCGCGGATTCATTCGCCGCCCGTCATCGCGAAAGCCGAGACGGCGGCCCCCCACGCGTATCTCGCCTTCGCTCCATTGTTCCAGATGGTTGATGCAGCGAAGCAGCGTGCTCTTGCCCGAACCGCTCGGCCCGAGCAACGCGACGACTTCGCCGGAGCGGATGTCGAGGTCGAAGCCATTCAGCACGGCCTGTTCGCCGTAACGCTTGTGAACGCCACTGATCTGCACGGCCACGCCGTTGCGGGCCAGCGCGTCGTAGCGGCACGCGCGTTCGGCGGGCGTAATCGGCGCGAAGACGGGTGGCAAGTCGCCGGGACTCGCGGGTTTCGGCGCGGGCGCGGGTTTGCGTCGTCCCCAGAAACCGCCGCCCGTGCTCGCGCGATCCAGATCGAGCGCTCGTTCGATCATCAACTGAATGGCTGCAATAGCGCCCGTGAGACACAGATACAAAAGCCCCGACGCGAAGAAGATCGAAAAGAAGTCGAACGTGGACGATGCAAGCTGCGTGCTACGCAAGGTCAGTTCGCCGACCGAGATCACCGACGCCAGCGACGAGTTCTTCAGTGCGCTGACCGTTTCGTTGCCAAGCGCGGGGATCATCGAACGAATCGCCTGTGGCGCGATGATTCTGCGCATCAGCACGCCCGGCGTCATGCCGAGCGCCTGCCCCGCGAGTGTTTGTCCGCGATCCACGCCGAGCACGCCCGAGCGGAATATCTCGGCGATGAACGGCGCTTCGTTCGCGGCGAGCGCGAGGCCCGCCGCGCCGATCGCGCTCAGTTTGATGCCGATATGCGGCAAGGCATCGTAGGCGAACACCAGTTGCAGAATCAGCGGCGTGCCGCGAAAGATCACCGTGTAGCCGCGCGCGATCGCCGCGAGCGGCCCGATACGGCTCAGTTGCATGGCCGCGAGCACGAGTCCCAGCACGAGGCCGCCCGCGAGTCCCAGCAAGGTCACGGCGATCGTGAAGCGGATGCCGTCGAGAAGATACGGCAGGCCGAGATAGTGAAGGAACAGGTCCATGAGCCGATGCTTCCCGTGCTTACTTCGCGACGATCAATTGCGGCGCGGCTAGGTTCTCCACGCCGAGGCCCCACTTCTTGAGCAAGTCCGACTGCGCGCCGCTCTTCTGAATGGCGACGAGCGCGGCCATCACAGCATCGCGGAAATCAAGCTTGTCTTTCGGCACGCCGATACCCACGAAATACGGCAAGGTCACCGCCGTCGCTTTTTCGAGCTTGTCCGGATACGCCTTGACGGCCTGATCGACCGTGTTCACGTCGTTGATATACGTATCTGCGCGGCCGGCGAGAATGGCCTGGATGCAGTTGGCGTTGTTGTCGTAAAGCTGCACGGTGGCTTCCGGCTTGCCTGCCGCCTTGCATTGCGGCGCGAGCGCCTGAACCAGCGGCACTTCCACGTAGCCGGTGTTTTCAGCGGCGGTCGTGCCGCACATCGACGTGTTGATGCCGGTAATTTTCTTGGGGTTGCCCTTCGCGACGAGCACGCCGTCGAACACCTTCGAATACGTGATGAAATCGGCGGCTTTGGCGCGTTCCTCGGTTGCGTAGATGTCGGAGATGACGATGTCGGCCTGACCGCTCTGCAGCGTCGTGAGCAACGCGGCGAAGGTGACGGGCTTGTACGCCATCGTGAAGCCGAGACACTGCGCGATCATCTCGCCCAAGTCGATATCGAAGCCGACGTACTTGCTCGGATCGTTCGGATCGAGCGCTTCATAGCCCGGCGTGTGCGGATTGATCGCGTTGGTGAGCGTCTTGCCCTTGAACTGTGGATACTTCGCCTGCAACGCGCTGCATTCGGCGGGCGAAGCGGCGTGTGCTTGCCCCGTGAACGCGAACAGCGACGCGCACAAAGCGCCGAGCCACACGCGAGCTAAACGGCCCATGAGATTCCTTTGCATCGATACGCTCCTGGCGGCTCTTGACCGCTGATGACGATTGACTTGCGATGCCCTGAGCGTAGGCGACCGAAATCCCGCTAACTTGTCTGGCTGCGCACAACTGCTGGTCCTCACGTGCACGCTCGTCCAAGAACCGCTTTCGCCGGTACCGCCGTGTCGCGCGCGAGTGCATGCATGCGCCGCGATGGCGCATGCATGCACTGTGGTTCGGCACGCCTTGCATCGCGTCGCCGCATGGCCGCGATGGCGCGGGAGTTGCTTTTCCAAAGCGCGTCTTTGCTGCTATTCGTGGAGTTTTCGCTTGAACCTGTCGCGCTTCACCACCGAGTCGTATCCCGAGTTCGAACGTCGACATGAATGGAAAGCGGCGCTCGCGCGCCTGGGGTGGCACGGCAAGATAGAAGGCGGCGAACGCGGTCTGCAAGGCACGCTGACATCGCGTGTATCGGCGGGCGGCATCGAGTTCACGACGATCGCCTCGGCCGCGCAGACGCTCGAACTGAGCGCCGATCAAAGCGGCAGTCTCATGCTCGTATTGCTGATCGATGGCGACGCCACGCTCGTCGCCGACGGCCTGCGCGAACGCGTTAGCCCGCATGACATCGTGTATGCGGCATCGGGACAAAGCGCGTCGCTGATCTTCGCTGGGCGCTTTCGCGCCTTTATCGTGCGTGCGCCGAAGAGCGCGATCAACGCGCGCTTGCTCTCGCCGCTTTCGTTGCGCGTGGCGCTGCTGCCGGGCGCAACAGGCATGGGCCATATCTTTTCGGGCTTCTTGCGCTCGGTGGTCGAGAGCCTCGAGACCTTGAGCGCCGATGAATTGCGTCCCACCGAACTCGCGCTCGCGGAAATGCTCGTCGCGTGTCTTGCGGGACAGGAACGCAAGGGCTCGTTCAACGGACTCACGCCGTCGCAGGCGGCGCTATTCTCGCGGCTATGCCGCTTCATCGAAGCAAATCTCGCCGAATCGACCTTGAGCGTCGCCACGCTTGCAAAGGACGAGCGCGTGTCGCCACGCTATGTGCAGAAGCTTTTCGAACTCGCCGGACAGAGCTTTTCGACCTATGTGCGCTCACGCCGTCTTGAACGATGCCGCGCGGAACTGGCCGATCCGCTCTCCGAGAAAGTATCGATTTCGGACATCTGTTTTCGCTGGGGCTTCAACGATCCCGCGCATTTCAGCCGCGTGTTTCGCGAACGTTACGGCGCGTCGCCGCGCACCTTCAGGCACGAGGCGAGCCTTGAAATAGCGCGTCACCTGGTGCGAAGTCTCTCGCGCGGCTTGCCGGTCAATGCGGCGAGCCTGATCGCGCAGGCGCGTCAGGATCATGCGGGCGATACGCTCGTCGCCGTGCGTGAAGAACTCGATGCCGTGCATATCGAACCTCGGCTCGGACGCGACAAGCCGCGCCATCATCTGCTGCGCGCAACGGCAAATACCGTGCATTGGGGCTATTTCAGCCACGATCTGAAGCCCGTGCTCGAAGTACAGAGCGGCGACACCGTGACCGTGGAAGCGCTCACGCAACATGCCGCGGATGATTGGGATCGTATGATCGCGGGCGATCCCGGCGCCGAGAGCGTGTTCCACTGGACCGCCGAGCGCAAGAACGTGGACCGGCGCGGCGCGGGACCGATGAACGCATCGATCTACGGACGCGGCGCGGGCGAAGGCTTCGGCGTGCATATCTGCACGGGACCGATTGCCGTCACGGGCGCGGAGCCGGGCGACGTGCTCGAAGTGCGGATCGTCGATATTCATCCGCGCCGCTGCGCGAACCCGAAATATCATGGCCGCGCATTTGGCAGCAACGCCGCCGCGTGGTGGGGCTTTCACTATCGCGAGCTCTTGACCGAGCCCAAGCCTCGCGAAGTCGTGACCATCTACGAGCTTCATACGGATACCGAACGCGTCGACGAGAGCGCCTATGCGCGCGCCGTCTACAACTATCGCTGGACGCCGCAACGCGATCCGTTCGGCGTGATGCATCCGATCATCGATTATCCCGGCGTGCCTGTCGATCATTCGACCGTCGTCGAAAATCACAACGTGCTGAAGAACGTCACCATTCCGGTGCGGCCGCATTTCGGCGTGATCGGCGTCGCGCCTCGACAGAACGGTCTGATCGATTCGATCCCGCCTTCGGCCTTCGGCGGCAATCTCGACAACTGGCGCGTGGGACCGGGTGCAAGCGTGTTTCTGCCAGTGGGCGTGGCGGGCGCGCTGCTTTCCATCGGCGACCCGCATGCGTCGCAAGGAGACTCCGAGTTGTGCGGCACGGCTATCGAATGCTCGCTTACGGGCGACTTCGAACTGATCCTGCACAAGAAGCACACGCTCGCCTCACAGCCCTTTGCGGACCTCACGTATCCGCTCGTCGAAACCGCCGACGAATGGGTGTTGCACGGCTTCAGCCACGCCGACTATCTCGCGGAATTCGGCACCAGCGCGCAGAGCGAGGTCTATCAGAAGTCCACGCTCGATCAGGCCATGCGCGACGCCTTCATCAAGACGCGCCGCTTTCTCATGTCGACCAAGGGACTGAGCGAAGACGAAGCCATCTCGTTGATGTCGGTGGCCGTGGACTTCGGCGTGACGCAAGTGGTCGATGGCAACTGGGGCGTGCACGCGATCATCCGCAAGGCGCTTTTCACGGATTAGCGCTTATATATGGAGCGCCATCGTTACTGAACTGCCTCGGGCTCCTCGATCGCCCGCGTCAACAATTCGACGAACGCCACCACCGCTTGCGGCAAGGTGCGTCCCGCCATCGTCTGAATCTGCAAGGTGCGCTGATGCAGTTCGGGATTGCTGATGGGCACGGCCGCCATATCGTCACGCTGCAAACGGCTGCGCACGGTGAGGTAGCCGGTCAGCGTGATGGCGTCGGTGCGTTGCACGAAACTCTGCAAGGCCATGTGATAGTTCGCGATGAACACCGGCTCGAAGACGAGCCCTTCGAGACTGCACGAGATATCGAATAACTGACGCAGCGTCACGCCCTGGTTATGCATGGCCATCGGCCATTCGTGGAGATCGGCGAGCGAAACCGACTCGCGTTTCGCCAGCGGATGACCACCGCGCATCAATGCGAACACCGGCGCGCGCTGCGCATAATGCACGTGCACGTCCTTCTCGGGCGCGACGCTGAAGCACACCGCGACATCGTGCGTGCCTTCTCGCACGCGCTGTGTGGCGACCGATGGCGGCGAGACATCGAGTTGAAACTGCGCACGCGGATGCGTCTCCAGAAACCGCGCAAAGGCTTGCGGCAAGAAATCCGGCGCCACGCCTTCGGACGCGGCGACGCGTATCGTCACGCGGCCGCCCGCGCTCAAATCGCGTATTTCATCGATCACGCGCTCGTTTTCCAGATGACTGCGGCGCGCATGATTGGCGAGCAAGCGCCCGGCATCGGTCAAGACCATGCCGCGCGGACGCCGTTCGAATAGCGGTGTGCCCATCTGCTCTTCGAGCTTCGCCATCTGCCTGCTCAATGCCGACACCGCCACGAACAGCCGCTCCGATGCCTTGCTAAGCGAGCCGCTTCGCGCGATTTCGAGGAAGTAACGCAACGCCGTCTCGTCCATTTCCGCCTTCTCGTTCCGCTCCGGGATAACCCTCGATTTGCCTTTTGGGCAAGGGTTCTTGAGAAATATTGTAATTGTCCAGAAATATCGGCGGCGGCAGCATGAGTCACGATTAAAGGGAGAACGACGTGACCCGCGATACCGCCATCCAGCTTGCCACTCAGCGTTATGAGTCCGGCGCGTTCCTCGAAGACCTGCAGCGACGCGTCGGTCGGCGCACCGATAGTCAGGAAGCCGACAGCGGCGCGCGCCTCTTCGCTTACCTCGAAGAAGAACTTTCGCCCACGCTCGAGGAATGGGGCTTCGCGTGCCGCATCGTCGAGAATCCGGTGGCGGGCGCGGGGCCATTCCTCATCGCGCATCGCCATGAAGCCGCGGACTTGCCGACGGTGCTTGGCTACGGTCACGGCGATGTCGTACGCGGCTACGACGCGCAATGGTCCGAAGGCCGGTCGCCGTGGCGCGTGACGGTGGAAGGCGAACGCTGGTATGGCCGCGGCACCGCCGACAACAAGGGCCAGCACAGCATCAATCTCGCGGCGCTGAAGGCCGTGCTCGACGCGCGCGAGGGCAAGCTCGGCTTCAATCTGAAGCTGCTGTTCGAGACCGGCGAGGAAGTCGGTTCACCCGGCCTGCATGCGGTGTGTCTCAAGTTGCGCGATGAACTGGCGGCGGACGTGTTGATTGCATCCGACGGACCGCGCCTCGCCGCCCACCGCCCGACGCTCTTTCTCGGATCGCGCGGCGTCATCAATTTCCGTCTCGATGTGAAGCTGCGCGATGGCGCGCATCATTCGGGCAACTGGGGCGGCCTCTTGCGCAATCCGGCCGTGGTGCTGGCAAACGCCATTGCATCCATGGTCGATGAGAACGGCAAGATCGTCATCGAAGGATTGCGGCCGCCGCCGGTGCCGGAATCGGTGCGGCGCGCGCTGGAGGGGATCGTCGTGGGCGGCAATCCCGGCGAACCGGAAGTCGATGCCGACTATGGCGAGCCGGGTCTCACGCCCGCCGAGCGCGTGTTCGGCTGGAACAATATCGAAGTGCTGGCGTTTCGCGCGGGCAATCCCGAGAAGCCCGTCAACGCCATTCCGCCGCATGCGTTCGCGCACATGCAGATTCGCTTCGTCGTCGGCACGAACTGGCGCGAGCTTGCCAGGATCGTGCGTGACCATCTCGATGCGCACGGTTTCACCATGGTCGATATCGAAGTGGAACGCGGCATGCCCGCCACGCGCGTCGATCCTGACAACGCGTGGGTGCAGTGGTCGATCCGTTCGCTGACGCAGACGACTGGCAGCGCGCCCGTGCTCTTGCCGAACCTCGGCGGCACGCTCCCCAACGATGTATTCGCCGATGTGCTCGGCATGCCGACCATCTGGGTGCCGCATTCGTATCCCGGATGCTCGCAGCATGCGCCGGACGAACACATGCTCGCGCCGGTGGTGCGCGAAGGCTTGCGCATCATGGCGGGTCTTTACTGGGACCTCGGCGCGCGCGATGGCAACGTAGCGCCTCGATCGAACGGAGAAGCACGCCATGAGCACTGATTCCGTCACGATATCCCCCGCGCGCGATGAGCCGGCGAAGCATCGCAACGTGGCGCGTCTGATCGTCGCCACGTCTATAGGCAATGCGCTCGAGTTCTACGATCTCGTCGTCTATGGCTACTTCGCAGGCGTATTGTCGAAGCTGTTTTTTCCCACGCAGGATCACACCGTCTCGCTGCTGCTCACCCTCGGCACCTTCGCGCTGTCGTATCTCGCGCGGCCCGTCGGTGCGCTCGTGCTCGGCTCGTATAGCGACCGGCATGGCCGCAAGGCATCGCTTACGCTGTCCATCGCGATGATGACCGTCGGCACGGCCATGGTCGCGCTCATGCCTTCGTATGCAAGCATCGGCATTGCGGCGCCCATTCTGATCTTCTTGTCGCGTTTGTTGCAGGGCTTTTCGGCGGGCGGCGAGTTCGGCAGTTCGACGGCATTTCTCGTCGAACATGCGCCCGAGCGCAGCGGCTTCATGTCGAGCTGGCAGTTTTCGAGTCAAGGCGCGAGCACGCTGCTCGCGTCGCTCTTTGGTGCCGTGCTGACGAGCACGCTCACGCCTGCGCAGCTCGAAGGCTGGGGATGGCGCATTCCGTTTCTCTTCGGCGTGTTGATCGGACCGATCGGGCTGTATATTCGCCGACGCATGGACGAAACGCCGGAGTTCGAGCAGGCCGAGAAAGTGGCGTCGCCCGTGCGCGAGTTGCTCAAGACGCAGAAGGAACGCTTGCTCATCTCCATTGGCTCGCTCGTGCTCACGACCACGGCCAACTACATGCTGCTTTATATGCCGACGTACGCGACGCGGCAGTTGGGCTTGTCGCCGTCGTCGGGCTTCATCGCCACGTTGACGGCGGGCTTCATCATGATGGTGCTCGTGCCGGTGGTGGGACACCTGTCGGACAAATTCGGGCGCATTCGCATCATGCAGGTGACGGGCGTCGTGTTCTTTCTGACCGTTTATCCGGCGTTCATGCTCATGAATGCCCATCCTTCGCTGCCGACCTTGCTCGCCGCGGTGATCTGGGTCGCGTTACTCAAGGCCACCTACTTCGCGCCGATTCCGGCATTGATGGCCGAACTCTTTCCGACCGCCACGCGCACCACGGGCATGGCCTTCGGCTACAACATCGGCACGACCATTTTCGGCGGCTTCACGCCGCTCGCGGTGGCTTCGTTGATCGCGGTCACGGGAAACAACCTTGCGCCGGGACTGTATCTGATGATCGCTGCGGTCGTGAGCCTCTTTACGCTCGTGTGGGCGCGCATGCGGATCAAGTTGCGCTAAAGCCTTTGCCAGGAACTTTGAAAATGAACGAGACATTGAAACGTGCGATTCAGTTTTCCATCGATCATGAATCGAAGTGGGACCGGAACGTCGATGGCAACTGGGGCGTGCATATCAACGATCCCGCGCCGTGGAACAAGCTGCTTGGACCGGTACATGATCGTGGTCCGGTGTCGGGCGCGATTGCGCTCGATGGCCACGTGATCACCACGTGGGGCGAGCCGGATCGCGCGGACCTTACCTTCAGCATTGCGAAGACGTACCTCGCCTTGCTTGCGGGCGTGGCGCACGACCGCGGCTTGCTGCCCGATGTCGATGAACCCGTGCGCGAGCGCGTGCCCGGTATCGGCTTCGACGACGCGCATAACGCCCCGGTTACGTGGGCGCAACTGCTGCAGCAGACGAGCGAATGGCAAGGCGATTGCTTCGGGCTTTCGGATCAGGCGGATCATTATCGCGCGGTGACATTTGGCGAGCCGCCCGCAGGCAAGAAAGGCGACTTGCGGCCGTTGCAGACGCCTGGCACCTTCTGGGAATACAACGACGTGCGGATCAACCAGTTATCGCTTGCGTTGATGCATCTGTTTCGTCGGCCACTCCCCGAAGTGTTTCGTGAAGCGATTGCCGAGCCCTGCGGCATGAGCGATGGTTGGCAATGGGTGGGTTACGACCATGCGTGGACCGAGATCGATGGACGGAGCATGCAGTCCGTTCCCGGTGGGACGCATTGGGGCGGCGGCATGTCGGTCAGCGCGAACGACCAGTTGAAGATCGCGCGGATGTTGCTGGACGAAGGTCTGGTTTCCGGGCGGCGGGTGCTGTCCCGCGAGTGGATCGAGAAAATGCGCACGCCTTGTGATATCGCGCCGTTTTATGGGTTTCTTGTCTGGCTCAATACGGGGCGGAAGATGTTTCCCTCGGTGCCGGAGTCGAGCTATTTTGGCGTGGGCGCGGGAAGTTCGTTCATGTGGATCGAACCTTCCACGCGGCTGGCGGTTATCGTGAGGTGGCTGGATTCGGCGTTTGCCGGGGAGTTTTTTGGGTTGGTGTTCGATGGCGTCAAGAGGATGACGCGTTGAAAGCTTGAGCTTCTTTCCGGCCGACACGACAAGTTGGCCGTCCTCTCATTTCGGGCTTTCGATAAATCTCCCAAGCGCGTACCTAGCGTGCACTAAAAAGGCCCCTGAACTCGCCCCCGCTAAATGCCCCACATCGCAACATCAGCAATTCCGACCGAGTAGAACTTCCCGCAATTTCGACCCTTTATTTAAGCGCTCAAACGCAATGTGTCCGAGTACACATACGCGAGTATTTCCATTCGTGCGATGAACGTTCGACGCTGATTTGACCTGCTAAGCTTTGTTTCAATGGCATGACCAATACGCGAACGCGAAGCGGCTCGATCACGCTTCCCGGCACGTACGTCATTGGCCATTCGAACGGCGGGTCAGAGCCATAGAGCTCGATACGGGGATCATCAAAGTGTGGACAAGGTCAAGTTCGGCAGGTCACGAAACGATGCCCGATCGTGTGCGTTCCGGCATTCGTGCATGCACCCCGTCGTTGACTCGTCGCGCCCTGCTCGGTGACATCGCGGCGCTCGCTCTCGGTGCAGCGTCCCCCTTCGCCTTCGCTCAACATGATGCGGTGGGACTCGTCACGCCGCCGCTTCGCCTCGACGATATCGTGCTCGTCGATCAGACCGGCAAGACGCGTCGCTTGAACGAAGTGTTGCGTCACGGCGTGACTGCGTTGCAGACGGTCTACACCGGTTGCGGCACGGTATGTCCTTTGCAGGGCGCGCTATTCAGCGCGGTACAGAAACGCATAACGGGCATCCGTACTCGTCATGCGGTGCAGTTGCTATCGATTGGAATCAATCCGCTTTCCGATTCACCTCAGGCATTGCACGCATGGCTCGCCCAGTTCGAGGCGGGTCCTTCGTGGATCGCAGCGACTCCGACGCTTGCGGATGTCGACAAGATGCGCGTGGCGTTGTCGGGCAGCAAGGCATCGGCAAGTGAAATCGCAGACCATTCGACGCAGGTCTATTGCTTCGATGCCAATGCGATGTTGCGCTGGAGAAGCGCCGACCTTCCACGCGTGAACGATGTCTGCGATGTGCTCGGCGCGCTTGCACTGACATAGCTATTCGACTTATCCACGGGGAGCAGGACCATGCCACGAATCCTTTCGGCCGGGAGCGTGTTGCTTGACGTTGCCCGCCATGCGCGCGTCGTCTTGCTGCTGGCGTTGGCGCTAACGTTAGCGAGTGTGTCGCACCAAGTCCGCGCGCAGACATCGGCGCCCATCACGCTAAGCGGCACCAGCATGTGCGCCGACGTGAGCGGCGAATCCAAAACACCGAACGCGCCAGTCATTACATGGCCCTGCACCGGCGGCGCGAATCAGCAATGGAAGCCGGTTGCTACAGGTACGCGCTACAACCTCATCAATCTCAATAGCGGTCTATGCATGGACGTGTCGGGTCAAAGTCCCGATCCCGGCGGTCCTATCATTCAATGGACCTGTAGTGGCGGCACGAATCAGGCGTTTTCGTTGATCCCGCAAGGCGGAGGTTACGCGATCGTCGCGGGACACAGCGGCTTGTGCGTGACCGCGTCGAGTACGACCTCACAAGGCGTGCAACTGACGCAGCAGGTGTGTAACGCAAGCGCCACGCAGACATGGAAAGTCAGCGGCTTGCCCGCGCCGCAAGCTGCATTGCCTTCGAAATGGACGGCGCCCATCACGTTGCCGCTCGTGCCGCTCCAAGCCGCGAATCTTCCCGATGGAACCGTGCTGGTCTGGTCGGCCGACAGCGCCCTCAACTTCACCTCTGGCGAAGTCACGCCGGGCAAGACGTACACGGCGATCTTCAATCCATCGACCGGCACGAGCAAACAAATGATCGTGACCAACACCGGGCACGACATGTTCTGTCCGGGTATCGCCAATCTTCCGGATGGCCGCATCTTCGTGACGGGCGGATCGAGCACGAAAAAGACCAGCATCTATTCGCCTACGACCGGCACATGGACGTCGAGCAATCAGATGAACATTTCGCGCGGCTATCAGGGCAGCGTGACCTTGAGCAACGGTAACGTGTTTCTCGTGGGCGGCTCATGGAATGGCGGGCTCGGTGGAAAGACGGGCGAGACGTGGACCTCGGGCTCGGGCTGGCAAGTCAACGGCGCCATTCTCGACGACTACATCCTGACGAACGACGCTGCGGGCGTGTTCCGCGCCGACAACCACGCGTGGCTCTTCGCGGTCGCCAACGGACGCGTGTTTCATGCGGGCCCGAGCCGCGCCATGCACTGGTTCGACACGGCGGGCAACGGCAGCGTCACCGCAGCCGGCAACCGGGGCAGCGACAATGACGCGATGAACGGCAACGCGGTCATGTACGACGTCGGCAAGATACTTGCTGTGGGCGGCGCGCCGAGCTACGACCAATCAACGGCCACCTCCAATGCGACGCTGATCGACATCAGCAGCGGAACGGCGATCACGCGCACCATCGCACCGATGAGCTATCAGCGCGCGTTCAACAACAGCGTCGTGTTGCCGAATGGGCAGGTCGTCGTGATCGGCGGTCAGACCTTCGCCGTGCCGTTTTCGGACGACAACGCGATCCTCACGCCCGAGTTGTGGGACCCGACCACGAATGCGTTTTCGCGGCTCGCGCCACAGGCTGTACCGCGCACTTATCACAGCATGGCACTGCTGCTGAACGATGGACGCGTGCTCAGCGGCGGCGGCGGATTGTGCGGCTCGTGCGCCACGAATCACACGAATGTCGAGATATTGACGCCGCCTTATCTTCTCAACGCGGACGGGTCCGCCGCAACCAGACCGACCATGAGTTCCGCGCCGACCGATGCGTTGCTCGGCACGACCATCGTCGTATCGGCGACCAAGGGCATGACAGCATTTGCGCTGATGCGCTCATCGTCGGCCACGCACTCGGTGAACAACGAACAGCGACGCGTGCCGCTGACGTTCACGGTGGGCACCGCTGGCGAGTACAAGTTGAAGATTCCGTCCGATCCGGGCATCGTCGTGCCCGGCTATTACATGCTTTTTGCGCTGAACGCGAAGGGCGTGCCGAGCCTCTCGCGTACCATGCGCGTGCATTGATGGCGCATCGCTGGGTCGGCCTCGCGCTCGTTGCGATGGTAACGGTTGCCCATGCCGCATGTGAACCGCGCGACCTGGGCTGCGCGATTTTCGACGGAGAGCATCCGCTGTCGGCGCATTTGCGTGATGACGATCACACGTTGCCTGCGTGGACGACTCGTTGCGTCAATTGCCATGTGGGCACATCGAAAGCGGCGGCCTTTGCGCCGCCGCTGACTCGCGAGTCCTTGCTTGGCGAAACGCGTCGTCGCGGAGGGCCGATGAGCCATTACGATCCCATCGCTTTTTGCCGCGCGATCAAGGATGGCGTCGATCCAGCGGACATCGTGCTTCGTCGGGCGATGCCGCGTTACAAGATCGCTGACGCACAGTGCGCCGCGCTCTGGCAATTCGTTATGAGCCGATGAGCGCGCGCATTCGTCGATGCGTCTTGAACGACGCAGCCGCTTCGAGCGGTCACGAGCACGGTACGGCGGCATGAGTGAATCGGTTGATCGTTGGTTGAAAGACTCAAGCCACCTTCGTCCCCTTCACCACCTCCCCCAGCAACTCCGCATGCAGCCCCTTCAGCACCTTCACGAACTCCGATGCCAATCTCTCCCTCGGCCGATGCGGCGGAAACAGCAAGTAAGTCGGAAACAACGTAGCCGGCAAAAATGGCTTGATGACAATTCCAGGACCCGCGAAATCCCGCGCGACGATCGGATGCGCAAGCGTCACGCCCATCCCATGACGCACCATCTCGCAGCACATTGCCGTGTACTGCGCCTCGATCGCAAGCACGCGCTCCACGCCCGCACGCTGAAACACCTCGTCCATCAGCGTGCGCGTGCCGTCGCCGTGACACAGCGAGATGAACGACTCGCCTTCGAGATCCTGCGGCTTGATACTGCGTTTCGACGCCAGCCGATGCCCCTCCGGCATAACACACACCGCCGCCACGTTCGACAACTGCTCGACCTCGCAATCCGACGCCTCGCTCACATACACGGCCACGCCGAGATCGCAGAACTGCGACGCCGTCCAGTGATTGACCGTACCAGATGTGTTCACGTGCAACGACACGGTCACCGTCGGAAATAACTCGACGAAGCGCTTGATCGCATGCGGCACGAGAGTCATGCCCGCCGATGGCATCGCCGCTATGCGCAAACGTCCGCTGCCGAGATTGCGTATCTGCGCCGCCGCGTTCGCCAGTCCCTGCAAGCCGACGAACGCACGTTCGACCTCGCGGAAGAACGCGGTGCCCTCGCTCGTGGGTATCAACCGCACGCCGCTGCGCTGAAAAAGCTGCAAGCCGGTTTCGCGTTCGAGCTGCGAAATCAGCCGGCTCACGTTCGGCTGCGAGGTAAAGAGCGCCTTGGCCGCCGCGGTCATCGACCCCGAGACCATGACCGCCCGAAACGCCTCGATGTGCTTCAGATTCATGCGTGATCTCCCTCTCCGGGTGAACCCCGATCCATATCATCCATGCATAGGTAGGTATTTTATTCGTATTGGACGATATGGTCCGGCGGCGCGAAACTGCATTTCAACGACGGGTCATGAAGCCCGCCCCCACACCCCGGATCTGGAGATCGTCGTCATGAAAAGAGCGTTGCATCGCCGTCTGTCCGTCCCCGCTTGTACCGCCTTCGCGGCTCTTTCTTTCGCCGCTCCGCTTCTCGCTCACGCCGAAACCACGCTCTATGTCGCCAATGTGGGCGGCTCGAACGAGCAGTTGTATCGCCAGAAAATCATCCCGCCGTTCGAAAAGACGCATGACGTCAAGATCGTCTACGTCGCGGGCAATTCCAGCGATACCCTCGCCAAGTTGCAAGCGCAAAAAGGCCATCAGCAGATCAACGTCGCCGTGATGGACGACGGCCCGATGTATCAGGCAATGCAGCTCAATCTCTGCGCCAAGCTCGACGAAGCGCCCGTGATGAAGGACGTCTATCCGCTCGCGCGTCTCGGCGCCACGTCGATCGGCGTCGGCATGGTGGCGACAGGCATCGGCTACAACGAGGAAGCGTTCAAGAAGGCCGGTCTGCCGCCGCCCGATTCGTGGAAGGTGCTCACCGACAAACGCATCAAGGGCAAGCTCGGCGTGCCGCCGATCACCAACACGTATGGTCTGCATACGCTCGTCATGCTCGCGCGTCTGAACGGCGGCGGCGAGAAGAATATCGAGCCGGGCTTCGCGGCGATGACCAAGGATGTCGCGCCGAACGTGCTGTCCTGGGCGCCCACGCCCGGCGAAATGGACGGTCAGATGCAATCCGGCGACGTGGTGCTTGCGCCCTACGGCAGCGGTCGCGCGGTTGCGCTGCAGAACACGGGCTTTCCGCTCAAGTTCGTCTACCCGAAGGAAGGCGCGGTCGCGTTGCAGGTGGCGGCATGCGCCATCGCCGAGAACGCACAGCCGCAGTTGTCGCAGCAGTTCGTCCAGTATCTGTTGAGCCCGGAAGTGCAGGCGTTGCAGGCGCAAGGCATCGGTCTCGGTCCGGTCAACAAGACGGTCAAGCTGACGCCGGAAATCGCCGCGCGCGTGCCTTACGGTCCCGACCAGATCGCGAAACTGACCGCGATGGACTGGACCACGATCAACCAGCATCGCACCGAGTGGACGGAGCGCTGGAACCGTTCGGTCGAGCGTTGAACCCCACACCGGCATGAAGGAGCGAGGCGCATGGCCTTCCTGACTCTGCAAGGTATCTCGAAACGCTACGGCGATTTCACGGCGATCGAACAACTCGATCTCGATGTCGAACGCGGCGAACTTCTCGCGCTGCTCGGACCTTCGGGTTGCGGCAAGACGACCACGCTGCAAATGGTGGCGGGGTTCGTCACGCCGACCACGGGCCGCATTCTGCTCGATGGCCGCGACATCACGCACGAACGTCCGGAGAAACGCGGCATCGGCGTGGTGTTTCAAAGCTATGCGCTCTTTCCGCACATGACGGTGGCGGGCAACGTCGGCTTCGGTCTGGAAATGCGCAAGGTCAAGCGCCGCGAACGCGAAGAGCGCGTAGAAGAAGCACTCGCGCTCGTGCGTCTAAAGGGACTCGGGCATCGCTATCCGAAGGAATTGTCGGGCGGCCAGCGGCAGCGCGTGGCCATTGCACGCGCCATCGCCATGCAGCCCGAACTGCTCTTGCTCGACGAACCGATGTCCAATCTCGACGCCAAGTTGCGCGAGGAAATGCATATCGAATTGCGGGCGATTCAAAAGCGCCTCGGCATAACGACGATCCTCGTCACGCACGATCAGGTCGAAGCCATGACCATGAGCGATCGCATTGCGGTGATGCATCGCGGAACCATCGCTCAATTGAGCACGCCATACGACGCCTACGAGCGTCCCGCCACGCCGTTCGCATCGACCTTTCTCGGGCGCACCAATACGTTTTCCGGCGAAGTCCTGCGGCGCAATCCGCGTTGCGCCGAAGTCGATGTACTCGGCACCACGCTGCACGTGCCGCACGAAGGCCGTCATGTGAACGGCGCGGTCAACGTTTATATCCGCCCGGAGAAGGTGCATATCGCCAATGGCGCAGCGCGCGTGCGCGGACGTATTGCAACGCGCGTGTTCGTCGGCAATCAGTGGCTGCTCGAAGTGGAAACGGAACTCGGCAAGCTGCGTGTCGCGCAGCCGAATCACGGTGCTCCGCCGCCCGAGGAAGGTCACGAAGTCGGCCTTGCCTGGACCGACGACGATCTGCGCGTGCTCACGCAAGATGCTCCGGAGGGCGCTCATGGCCACGCTTGACGACGACCGTCCCGGCGCCGCGCCGTGGCTCCTGTCCGGCCCCGCGCTGCTGCTTTTTGTCGGCTTGCTGCTGGCGCCGCTCGCGCTCACGCTCGTGCTGTCGTTTCGCGTTTTCAGCGACACGGCCGGCGTCACCGCCGCCTACACGCTCACGAACTATTGGGAAGTAGTGAGCGACCCGTACTACCACACCATCTTTCTGCGCACTGCCGGCCTCGCCTTCGCGGTCACGCTGCTCTCCATCGTGCTTGGCGTGCCGGAAACTATCGTGCTCGCGCGCATGAAGAAGCCGTGGCAGTCGCTGTGTCTTCTCGTCGTGCTCGGCCCGCTCCTGATCTCGGTCGTGGTGCGCACGCTCGGCTGGCAGATCCTGCTCGGCAACAACGGCGTGCTCAACAACGTGCTGCAAGCGCTGAAAATCACCGATGAACCCATCCGCCTCGTCTTCACGATGACCGGCATGATCATCGCGCTCACGCACGTTCTGGTGCCCTTCATGGTGATGTCCGTGTGGGCCACTATGCAAAAGCTCGACCCGCAAGTGGAATGGGCCGGACACTCGCTCGGCGGCTCGTCGTTCGCGGTGTTCCGCCGCGTGGTGCTGCCGCAGATCATGCCGGGCGTGCTGTCGGGATCGATCATCGTGTTCGCGCTGTCGGCATCCGCGTTCGCCACGCCCGCGCTGATCGGCGGACGGCGTCTGAAGGTCGTCGCCACCGCTGCCTACGACGAGTTTCTCGGCACGCTCAACTGGCCGCTCGGCGCGAGTATCGCCGTGTTGTTGCTGATCGCGAACGTGGCAATCGTCATGGGTTGCAGCCGCCTCGCCGAACGCCGGTTCCGGCATATCTTCGACTAACGCGGACGACGATCATGAAACAGAACGGCATTCTCGGGCTCGTCTACAACGCGTTTTTCCTGACCTTCATCATGGCGCCGCTCGTGGTCGTGATGCTCGTCGCCTTCACCGACAAAGGCTTCATCTCGATGCCTTTCGATGGCGCGTCGCTGCGCTGGTTCCGCGCGATCGTCGAGAACGGCGACATCGTTTCGGCGTTCTGGCTGTCGATCCGCCTCGCGTTCGCGGCGGCGACCATCGGCGTGCTGCTCGCGGTGCCCGCGGCGCTGGCCATCGCGCGCTATCGCTTTCCCGGCCGCGCCGCGCTCACGAGCTTTTTCCTCTCGCCGATGATGATCCCCGCCGTAGTGCTCGGCATCGCGTTCCTGCGCTTTCTGTCGCTGCTGCATCTGTCGGGATCGTTCTGGTCGCTGGTATGCGCGCACGTCATCATCGTCTTGCCGTATGCATTGCGGCTTGCGCTTTCGTCCGCCGTCGGCCTGGATCGCGATGCCGAACGCGCCGCGCTTTCATGTGGCGCGAGCCGCTTCACCGCATTTCGCCGCGTGGTCCTGCCGATGATCCGCACCGGCGTGGCAGGCGGCTGGGTGCTCTCGTTCATCCAGAGTTTCGACGAACTCACGATGACCATTTTCGTCGCGACGCCCGGCACGACCACGCTGCCCGTCGCCATGTACAACCAGATCGCGCAGACGATCGATCCGCTGGTCGCCTCGGTCTCGGCGGTGCTGATCGTCGGCACGGTGTTGCTGATGATCCTGCTCGACCGCATGGTCGGACTGGACCGCATTCTGATCGGAGAAGCGCGATGACACTTTCAACCTCCGCCAGCCCCGACGTGCTCGTGCTCGGCGGCGGCCTGGTCGGTTCCGCCGTGGCTTACGGTCTTGCCCGCGAAGGCGCGCGCGTGACCGTGCTCGACGAAGACGACGGCGGCTTTCGCGCCTCGCGCGGCAACTTCGGCCTCGTATGGATTCAAGGCAAGGGCTATGGCCTCTCGCCTTACGCACGCTGGTCGCGCAGTTCGGCCACGCGCTGGCCCGGACTCGCCGAGAGCCTCTTGAACGAAACGGGCATCGACGTGGCCTTGCGCCAGCCGGGCGGCTTCCACTTTTGCTTTAACGACGACGAACTCGCCGACCGCGAGAAACGTCTCTCGACGCTCAAGGCCGAGATCGGCGACTACCCGTATCAGATGCTCGATGCCGCCGAGATTCGCGAGCGCATTCCGCAGATCGGCCCGCAAGTGATCGGCGCGAGCTACACGCCGATGGACGGCCATGTGAACCCGCTCAAGCTCTTGCGCGCGCTTCATTCGGCGATGCAGGCGCGCGGCGTGAAGCTCGTCTCGGGCGAACGCGCGGAACGCATCGAACCGGACGCGAACGGCCAAGGCTTCGTCGTGCATGGCAAGCGCGGAACGTATCGCGCGGGGCGTGTCGTGCTTGCGGCTGGCCTCGGAAACCGCATGCTCGCGCCGTTCGTCGGATTGAACGCGCCGGTCGCGCCGAATCGCGGGCAGGTGCTGGTGAGCGAACGCGTCGCGCCGTTTCTCGACTATCCGACGCTCAACGTGCGCCAGACCGACGAAGGCAGCGTGCAATTCGGCGATTCGATGGAAGAAGTCGGCTTCAACGATTTCACGACCACGCATGTGCTCGCCGATATCGCGCGGCGCGGCGTGCGCGCGTTCCCGATGTTGCAGCACGTGCGGCTCGTGCGGATGTGGGCCGCGCTGCGCGTCTACAGCGCGGACGGCTTTCCGATCTACGACCGGTCGGAAGCGCATCCCGGCGCGTTCGTCGTCACTTGTCATAGCGGCGTGACGCTCGCCGCCGCACATGCCATGCGCGTGGCGCCGTGGATCACCGGTGCACCCGTGCCCGAGGAATTGCCGACCTTCTCCGCACGCCGCTTCGAGAACGCTCAAGAACCGATTCCCGCACACTGAATTCGACATGACTTTCCAATCGACTCACACGCTGTTCAAGCCGCTGCCGGGGGAATCCGCCGCGGCCATCGAGATCTTCTTCAACGACCAGCCTTTGTCCGTGCCGGGCGGCCGTTCCGTCGCGGCCGCGCTGCTCGCGGCGGGCGTCTCGCGCTTTCGTGCGACGCCGGTGTCGGGTGCGCCGCGCGCGCCGTATTGCATGATGGGCGCGTGCTTCGAATGCCTCGTCGAAATCGACGGCATTCCGAGCCGTCAGAGTTGCATGGTCGAAGTGCAGGCGGGCATGCGTATCCGCTCGCAGGAAGGCGCGCGCGATCTGCCGCCCATGACACTCGCCGATACCCCGCTGGAGAACGCGCATGGCCGCTGATTTCGCCTCCGAAGCCGTCGATGTGGTCGTGATCGGCGCTGGACCGGCCGGCATGAGCGCGGCCACGCGCACCGCCCGCGCGGGCCTCAAAACCGTGTTGATCGATGAACAGGACGCCGTGGGCGGCCAGATTTATCGTGGCATCGCTCACGCCGATGCGCGTCGCAAGGAAATACTTGGCCCCGACTACGCGGCGGGCGCGGAGATCGCCCGTGCGTTCGCGGCATCGGGCGCGCGTCACGTGACCAATGCGAGCGTCTGGCAAGTCACGCGCGAGCGCGGCATCAACTATCTGAAGGACGGCAAGATCGGCAGCTTCGACGCGCAACGCGTGGTTCTCGCAAGCGGCGCGCTGGAGCGGCCCTTCCCGATTCCCGGCTGGACGCTGCCCGGCGTGCTGACGGCGGGTGCCGCGCAGATTCTCCTGAAGAGCGCGGGCGAAGTGCCTGCCGCGCCACCGGTTCTCGCGGGCTGCGGGCCGTTGCTGTATCTGCTCGGCTGGCAATATGTGCGCGCCGGCGTGCCGATTCGCGCGCTCGTCGATACCACGCGTCACGAAGACCGCTGGCGCGCGAAGCGTCACATGCTGTCCGCGTTGCGCGCGTGGCCCTTCCTGAGCAAGGGCCTGCAACTGATCCGCACCTTGCGCGACGCCGGCGTGCCGATCTTCGAAGCGGCCGACGATCTGCGCGTGGAAGGGCGCATCGGCGCGGATAACGTCGAGCATGCGGCCGCGCTTCACTTCACGACGCAAGGCGCGGCGCACCGCCTTGAAGCGGACGTGATCCTGCTGCATCAGGGCGTCGTGCCGAATACGCAGTTCACGCAGGCTTTGCGGGCGTCGCATCGCTGGGACGACGCGCAGCTTTGCTTCACGCCCAAAGTCGATGCGTGGGGCGAGCTGGATGTGCCCGGCATCTTCGTCGCGGGCGACGGCGCGGGTATCGGCGGCGCGCAGGCGGCGGCCTTGCAGGGCTCGCTCGCGGGCCTCGCGGTCGCGGCGCAACTCGGCGCGCTGAACGCCGCCACGCGCGACGCCGAAGCGGCCGGGCAGCGCCGCGCGCTGGCGGGCGTGCTGCGCATCCGGCCATTTCTCGACAGCCTTTATCGTCCGCGCGATATCAACCGCATTCCGCGCAACGAGACTATCGTGTGCCGCTGCGAGGAAGTCACGGCGGGCGAATTGCGCAAATTCGTCGAGATGGGTTGCGTCGGACCGAATCAGGCGAAGTCGTTCGGACGTTGCGGCATGGGTCCGTGTCAGGGCCGCATGTGCGGCCTCACGGTGACCGAAGTCATCGCGGATGCGCGGCGTGTCTCGCCCGCCGAAGTCGGCTACTACCGCATTCGTCCGCCGATCAAGCCGCTCACGCTCGGAGAACTCGCCGGTGAATGACGCAACCGACGTTCAGGAAGCCGATGTGCTCGTGGTTGGCGGCGGACTGCACGGCACGAGCAGCGCGTTCCACATGACGCGGCGCGGCGCGAAGGTGATCGTGCTCGAAGCCGATTACGTCGCGCGTCATTCGTCCGGCGTGAATGCGGGCGGCGTACGCACGCTCGGACGCGCGCTGCCCGAGATTCCGCTCGCGCTGATGTCGCGTGAAATCTGGCATGGCATGCGCGATCTGATTGGCGAGGATGGCGGCTTCGTGCCATCGGGCCAGCTCAAGATAGCCGAGACGGACGATGAACTCGAAGCATGCCGCGAGCGCGTCGCCCTGCTCGAATCGCATGGCTTCACGCACGAGAAAGTGATAGACCGAGAGGCCGTGCTCGAACTCGAACCCGCGCTGGCTCGGCATGTCACGGGCGGCATCTGGGTCGAGCGCGATGGCTTCGCGCTGCCGTATCGCACGACCACGGCCTTCCGGCTCGCCGCGCAAAAACTCGGCGCGCGCTTTCTGGAAGGCACGCCGGTGCGTCGTATCGAGCAACGCGGCGCGCGCTGGTTCGCCTACACGCCGCACGGCACGTTCAGTGCGGAAAAGCTGCTCGTCACGGCGGGCGCGTGGTCCGGCGAACTCGCGAAACAGGTGGGCGAGCCGGTGCCGGTGCATCCCGAAGGTCTGATGCTGATGGTCACGCATCGCGTCGCGCCCTTCTGTCGCGCGACACTCGGCGCAACGGGACGGCCGCTGTCCTTCAAGCAGTTCGATAACGGCACGGTGGTGATCGGCGGCAAGCTGATCGGCATTGCGGACCTGCTTGCGCGTCATGGCGAAGTGGATTTCGTGCGCCTCGTGCGCAGCGCTAAAACCGTCACCGATCTGTTCCCGCATCTGCGCCATCTGGGCGTCAATCGCGCGTGGGCCGGTGTCGAGGCATTCACCGAGGATGAGCTTCCAGTGATCTCGGCAAGCCGCAAGGCATCGAATCTCTATTACTCGTTTGGCTATTGCGGCAGCGGTTTTCAGCTCGGACCCGGCTGCGGCAAGCTCGTCTCCGAACTCATGCTCGATGGCGCGCCGTCCATTTCACTCGATGCATTCGCCATCGATCGCTTCGGGCGCGCGGCCGCGTCTTCTTCGGATGCGAATACCGCGCGTCTCGTCGCGCATTGAATGCCGCGCGTTTTCGCGCGGCGACTTCGTTTCAATCTCAACGTTCAAGGAAAAAAATCATGGGCGATATCGTTCGCATCGACACCAATCAGCGGATGAGCCGCGTCGTCAAGGCAGCGGGTCTCGTGTTTATCGGCGGCCAGACTTCCGCCGATCATTCGCCGGATATCAAACTGCAAACCGCCAAGGTGCTCGAAAAGATCGACGGCTTTCTGGAGAAAGCGGGCATCGACAAGACGCGTCTCGTGTCGGCACAAGTGTGGCTTGCGGATATCTCCCGCGATTTCAGCGGCATGAACGAAGTGTGGGATGCGTGGGTGCCGCAAGGGCATGCGCCGACCCGCGCGACGGTGCAAGCGCAATTGGCAACGCCCGAGTTGCTGGTGGAGATCGCGGTGGTGGCGTTGGCGTGAACGGGCTGCTGCCGCTTATCGCTTTTCGTGATTTGAATGTGCGAAACGCACCGCACAAAAAGCCACGTTTCATGGTAACTTCCAGCCTGTTCATCGCACGGTTGCGATGAGCGAGTTCTCGGGGCGGGGTGAGATTCCCCACCGGCGGTAATCGTTTCCCGATGTTTTCACGAAAGGGACGTAGCCCGCGAGCGCTCTCCGGCTTTCACGGTCGGAGAGGTCAGCAGACCCGGTTTGATTCCGGGGCCGACGGTATAGTCCGGATGAAAGAGAACAGGACAGTCAGTGTGCTTCGTCACGCTTCGTTCGCGCTTATTTTGTCGCGTGCGAAGGCCATTGGCCGTCCTTCGCCCTGTTCACACCAAACAGGCTGATGTCCATGAACTTTTCCAATTCGAACGAAACCCAGGCAGTATCGGCTGCAGGCTCCACTCGTGCGCGCGTCGCTTTCGTGCAGGCTTGCTGGCATCGCGATATCGTCGATCAATGCAAGACCTCGTTCATCGAAGCCATGCAGAAGCGCGGTTACACAGCGGACGATATCGATCTCTACGAAGTCGCTGGCGCATTCGAGATTCCGCTGCACGCCAAACGTCTTGCACTAAGCGGCCAATACGCGGGCATTGTCGCGGCGGGACTGGTGGTCGATGGCGGAATTTATCGGCACGAGTTCGTCGCGACGGCTGTCATCAACGGCTTGATGCAGGTGCAACTCGAAACCGGCACGCCGGTTTTTTCGGCCGTGCTTACGCCGCATCATTTTCATCATGGCGAAGAGCATATCGGCTTCTTCAAGGAGCACTTTCTCGTAAAGGGTGCGGAAGCGGCGCATGCTTGCGCGGATACGATCGCCAAGTTGAGTGCGTTGCCGGTGGCGGGTTGAGCATTTGAAGCAGATGAGCGGGCCTTTCGACGAAGGCCCGCTTCAATCGCAAAGCGACGTGCTTTGATCGCCGACCGCGAACAGCCGTCGATCCCACACCACGGATATCGGTTCCGAAACCACGATCCGCGCGGCATCGGGATGAGCGGATTTCACGACGGCATTGAACTCCGTGCGCGCAATCACGGACGGAACCAGCAACACGGCGCACTTTGCGTTACGCCGCGATCCACTCAACTTGCGGAATCCCCTGGTTTCACCGCGCGCATGGAATCCAGCGCCTGCAACACCTCTCCATCCGACGACACCACGCAGAACCCCGCCGACGGTAAATCGTCATTGCCGACCGTCGCGAAGCCCGCTATTAGCAACGCCGTCAGCACCACACCCGCCACCCATCCCAGACGCTTTTTCATGATGTTCCCCGCTCATGCTTCTCGAATGACTCCATGAAGCGCACTTTGCGCCAGCAGAGTTACACGAGCGTTAGCAAAAGGAAGCACGGGGGTTTCATCTGAAACATAGCTCCGTTACACGCCCATCAAGGCTGCAACGCCGCAACGTCACGCCGATTTCCGCCAAAAATCAAGCGAAACGCGTGTTACACTCGGTTCGCTTTTTTAAGACAATTCCTCTTGCCCGATCCGCCAAATCGTCTTTAGGGAGTACTGGCATCCGGTCACGGAATCAGGGAATCAAGGAATTGGCAAGTTGCGCACGACCGGCTGGCCATCGGGATACACCGCGAGCGTGTTGCCCGGGTCGTATGGCAGATCGGCGGACATCGGCTTGCCGTCGAGCATGAAATCAACCTTGTAGAGATCGCCGCCGCGAAAGCGGGCGTGCTGGACATCGCCGCATTGGTCGTTCGTCACGAAGTGCTCCACCGGCACGTCGACGGGCGAATCGGGCGTGGCCGGCTTCGGCGGGGGAATCAGGAAATGCCAGAGCGCCATGCCGATAAGGCCGCCCGCCACGCCGCCGGCGACCGTCACCGATATCTTGTGCGTCAGCGCGTGCCCAAGCACGCCGCCGCCCGTACCCAGCAGGATGCCGAACGGTCCGACCACCCAGCCCACGGCGCCGCCCGCGAGCGCGGCCGGCAAAATCCAAATGCGCTCCGCCAGAAAATGCGCCGCGAGCCACGCCGCGCCCGCCGCCCCGAGCGGAGCGCCAGTCAGACCTTCGATATGCCGCACGAACCACGGGCGCGCATTCGCCTGCGCCACCTCGAACTCGCGCACGGTGGTGAGCGTCGGGCGGCACTCGTGCTGACTGGCGAGCGTGGTCGTGGTGAGCGTGCTGACGGAAACGACCGGCACGGTGACGGGCAGGCCCGTGTGCGCAACTTCGGTCGATTGCACCTCAGGTTGAGCGGTGTCGCTGCCGTTATCCGTGTTAGCCATATCGGCGGCCCTGCATCCGGGCGCGGTGGCCGAAAGCATCGCGAAAGTCATCAAGCATGCGCTCGCGACGGCAAGACGGCGCAAGCCCGGCTTCGGCGGCAAGGATCGCTTGGCCAGACCATGACTACGACTATGATTACGACGGGAAAGATCGAGGGACATGAGTAGACCGACTCTCAGGCAAGCCGAATTTGCCGCAAGCGTAGCAGAGCAGACGATTCGCGTCGCCCCCACGTTGCGACGCGCGGCGCAACGCGTACTCACCGTCTGCGCGCTCGCCTTCGGCTTGGTACTCGCGGGCTGCTCCATGTTCAGCGGCACGAGCGCGAAGCAGGCCGTCGCGGCCGTCGACTGGAGTGCGGCGGGCGACGCCATCCTCGTGCAGCTCGACGCCGACGATCTACTCAACGAATACAACAACGAGCCGCATACGCTCCTGCTCGGCGTGGTGCAGACCGCCGACGCCGATTCGTTTCGCAAACTGTCGGCCGATGCCGGCACGCTCGCCTCGACGCTCGGCGAAGCGGCGCCGAATCCCGCGATCCTTCAGCTCACGCGCTACGTCGTGCAGCCGGGCGGTCACACGATCCTCTCGATCGATCGCGCCGCGAAAGCGAAGATGGTCGGGCTGATCGCGGGCTTCTACACGATGGACCCGGCGTCCAGCGCGCGTCTCTTCGAGATTCCGCTCGCCATATCGAATCAGGCGTTCGTCGGCCACGATTATGCGGCGCAACCGCAAACGCTTGCGTTGCGCCTGTCGCTCGGACGTGATGCGATCAGCGACGCCGCGCGTCTGAATCCGGAACCGCCGCAGATCGTCGCCGCGCAAAAACGCGCACAGGCGAAGCAGCAGATCGTGCCGCTCGACGGCGGCGGCAAGGAAGTGCCGCTCACGCCATCGAACGGCGCAGCCGATACCGCCACCATCAAACTCCCCAACTGACGAGCCCGACGTGGAAGACAAGCAAGCCGTCTACTGGCATCAGGGAATGTTTCTGCAGCCGCAGCATTTTCAGCTCGCGGATCAGCACAGCCGTTTCACGCAGACGCCGCTTTACGAAGCCGGCGTGCCGCATTTCTGGGGCGTCGGCGCGCTCGAACTGTCGAGAAGCGCCATCGCGAATCGCACCATCGACGTGCAGCGCGCGCGTCTTCTGTTCCGCGATCATCACTATGCCGAGTATCCCGAGAACGCGGTGATCGCGCCGCGCACCTTCGAGGCAAGCTGGGTGCAGGGCGACCGTCCGCTCAACGTCTATCTCGGCGTGCGCCGCGCGAGCGAGCAGGAAAAGAACGTCACCGAAGTCAGCACGCTCGCCGACGCCGCGAACGTCGCCACACGCTTCGCCACGGTGATGTCCGTTCCCGAGACGCCCGACCTCTATTCCGAAGGCCCCGACGCGCCGCTGCAAACGCTGCGCTATGTGCTGAAGGTGTTCTTCGAATCGGAGCTGGATCATCTGGATCAGTACGAGCTGATTCCCATTGCGCGGCTGGTGCGCGATGGCGACACCGTCGTGCTCGCCGACCGCTTCATCCCGCCGAGTTACGCGCTCGCCGGTTCCGATGCGCTGCGCACGATGCTGCGCGAGATCCGCGACGAGCTTGCAGGACGCGCCCGCCAGTTGCAGGAGTACAAGAATCCGCGCGAGATGCAGAAGGCCGAGTTCGACGCGTCGTACATGCTGTTCCTGCTCGCGTTGCGATCGCTCAATCGCTTTTCGCCGAGCCTGTTCCATCTGATCGAGAGCGAACAGGTGCATCCGTGGCTCGCATATGGCGTGTTGCGGCAACTCGTCGGCGAACTGAGCTCGTTCTCGGAGCGCTTCACCATGCTCGGTGAGATGGACGGCGGCGCCGGTCTGCCCGCTTACGATCACCTCGACCTCGACGGCTGCTTCGGGCGCGCGCGCGTGACCATCGGGCATCTGCTCAACGAGATCACGGTCGGGCCGGAGTTTCTGGTCGTGCTGGAGCCACGCGACGGCGTCTATCACGGACAAGTGCCGCGCAGCGTGTTCGGCAACCGCAACCGCTTTTATCTCGTCGTGCGGACGCAGGAAGATCCGCAATGGGTGGTGGATGGCATCGTCAACGGCGCGCGTTTGTCCGCGCTCGGCGAGATTCCGACGCTCGTGCGCCATGCCCTGCCCGGCCTCGAACTGATTCATATGCCGCACGCGCCGCAGGGTTTGCCGCGTCGCGCGCATTCGTTCTACTTCCGTATCGAACAGGTGAGCGAGCAGTGGGAACTCGTCGAGCGCGAAGGCGATATCGCTCTTCACTGGCTCGATGCCCCCGCCGATCTGCGCGCCGAGATCGTGATCCTGCGGAGATGACGTGCATCTGACCGACACTTTGATCCCCGTCATCGCGCTGGTGCGGCAGACGATCGATACGGCCGCCGCCCCGGCCTTCTTGCGGCCGTCGACGGCGGCGCCTGCCGTTCCAAGGCCCTTGCCCGCCGCGCCACGTCCGGTTGCATCGCAGCCTGCTTCCGCTGGCGGTTCGCCGTTTGCGCCGCAGCCTATCGGCGAGATGGCCGCCAATGGCAATGCAAGCGCTAACGCTAACGCTAACGCTAACGCCAACGCCGTCGCCATCGCCGATGCCCCGCCGGCGCCCGCGCCGCTTCCTTCGCTCGCGCCACGGGCGAGTGTATCGAACGCATCGAGCGGCACGCCCGCCGAGGACGCCGCGCGCGCACGCGCACTCGCCGAAGCGATCGACGAAGCCATCGACCAGGCACGGCACGAAGCGCGCATCCACAATTTCGTACCATCGGATTTCGACAACGCGCTTTTCGCCGTGCTCGCCTGGGCCGACGAAGTGCTGATCTCATCCGAATGGGCTGGCGCGCCGCACTGGCAGCGCCATCTGATGCAGCGCCGCCACTTCAACACGACGACCGCCGGCGTCTCGTTCTACGCGCGTCTCGACGATCTGCGCGACGATCAGGCCGATGTGCGCGAAGTCTTTGCGCTGTGTCTCGCGCTCGGCTTCAAGGGTCGCTATGCGCAAGAGCGCAGCTCGCGTCAGCTCGACGAACGCCGCCGCGTCACGCTTCAGAAAGTGCTCGACGAAGGCGGCGTTCCGGCCGCCACCGGCGCGGTGCTCTTTCCGCAAGCGTATGTCAGCGAAGAATCGGCGCGCGCGGCGCAAACCGGCGTCGAACCGGCGGCGCGCCGGGTGCGCTGGCGGCTTCGCCGGCAGACGCTCATCGGCTTCGGCTTGCCCGTGGTCGTGCTCGCCGTGCTCTACGGCACCTATCACCTGATCATCGTGCAGATGGTGAACGCTCTTCTTCCGCTCATCCAATGAAAGTCCTGCGCACCGTTCTGCTGTGGCTCCTTGCGCTCGTCGTGCTGGCGCTCGTCAGCTGGGGGCTGACGCTGTATCTCGAATGGCCGTTGTGGGCGTCCGCCGCGATTTTCTTCGGCGCGCTCGGCATGTTCTTCATGTTGATCTTCCTGCGGCGCCTGACGCTTGCGTATCGTTCCCGCAGCATCATCGCGCGGCAGCGGCGTGCCGAACAGGAAGCCGCGCAGCGCGGGTCGCGCACGGGCGCCTTGCGCCGCAAGTTCCGCGATGCCGCGGCGCTCCTGCGCGGTTCGAGCCTGAAGCGTCTCGGCAATCCGCTCTACGTGCTGCCCTGGTACATGGTGATCGGCAGACCGGGCGCGGGCAAGACCACGGCGCTCGCGCGCTCGCGGCTGTCCACTTCGCTGCAGGATCACACGCAACAAGGCGCGCCGGTCCCGCAAACCGAAAATTGCGACTGGTGGTACTTCGACCGCTCCATCGTGCTCGACTGCGCGGGCCGTTATGTCGATGCCGACAACGAAGACGCCGACCGCCGCGAGTGGAATCTGGTGCTGGACCTGCTGTCGCGCTATCGCGGACGCGAAGGCATCAACGGACTCGTGCTCGCCATCTCCGCCGACCGGCTCGTCACGCCGGACCGCGAGGCGATCGATCAGGAAGCGCGCGTGATCCGTGCGCGCATAGAACAGTTGATCCGCCTTTTCGGGCGGCGCTTTCCGGTGTACGTGCTCGTCACCAAGTGCGATCAGCTCTATGGCTTCGAAAGCTGGAGCACGCTCTTGCCCGAGACCGCGTTGAATCAGGCGATGGGTCATCTCGCGCCCGCCACCGCCGACGATCCGCCGACCGAGCGCTTCCTCTCACTGGCCTTCGATGCCATCGTCGAACGACTACGCGCGATGCGGGTTGCGCTGGTTGCGCGGCATCCGCAATCGGCGGTGGAACTGCTGCTGTTTCCGAACGAACTCGACCGCCTGCGCGCGGGCACCGAACTCTTCGTGAAGGCGTGCCTTGGTAACAGCCCGTATCTGGAATCGCCGTTCTTGCGCGGACTGTTCTTTTCGAGCGGCCTGCAGGCCGGCGGCGCGCGCTCGGCGGTGCTGCCGGAGACGCTGCGCCCGATGCCGCCGCACGAACCCTCGACGACCGGCGTGTTCCTGCACGATCTCTTCGGCCGCATCCTGCCGCAAGACCGCAACGTCGGCAAACCTGCCGCGCTCGTCAATCGCTGGTTCGCCGCGACCCAGCATCTAGGCATGCTCGCGTGGGTGATGTTGGCCGTTGCGTTCGGCTTGCTGATCACGATGTCGTTCATCCGCAACGTCAACACGCTGACGCAGATCGAGCGCAGCTATCCATTTCATCAGCGCTTCGACGGCTTGCTCGTCGATGACGCCGCTACCCTCACGCGCAGCAACACCGCGCTGCGCGAGATCGATCGCCGCAACCGCAACTGGCGTTCGCGCTGGATGATCTCCGGCCATATCGACCGCTTGCAGGAACGGCTGCGCCAGCAATACACGCAGCAATATCTGCAGTACATCCGACCAGCCGTCGAACGCGATTTCGATCTGGATTTGCGGCGCGATCTCGTCAACGATACCGACGGCACGCTGCCGCTTAGCATCCTCAACGAAGTGCGCGTGACGAATCTGCTGCGCGCGAAAGTGGCGGGCGCGGATCGTCCGGAACTTGCCGCGATGCCTCAGCCGCTTTATAGCGACATGGCGCCGTGGTCGTCGCAACTCTTCGACCAGATCAACGACTTGCGCATTTCCTATATCGCGTGGTCGGCGACGAATGCGCGCGACATCGTGACGCGCGTGGCGCAACAGCAGGCGACGCTTGCCCAGGCGCTGTACCAGAACCGCATGCACTGGCTCACGCAGCTTGCGCCGATCGACCCGCATCTGCACGATGTCTCGCTCGCCGACTTCTGGCTCGACGCGAACTCGGCGCGCGCGCAATCCCTGCGTCTGGCAAACGTGGATGCTCCGGTTGCGGGCAATGTCGCGGGCGGGCGCATCACGGCGGCGTCGAGCCGTGCAACGGCGCCGGATTCGAAGGCCGTGGAAGCCGCGCGCACCGACGCGCAACTCGCCGAAGCCAACCGGCTCGCGGAGATCAAGGTGCCGGCCGCGTACACACGCGCGGGACGGGTGGATATCGACGGCTATCTGAAGGAGATTCACCAGGCGGTCGTCGACGATGCGCAACTCGTGCAGCAACAGGCGTTCTTCGACCACGACTATCAGATCGAGCGCTTTCAGGCGTGGCAGAGCTTCGTGCAAACCGTGCCGCAGGGCGAACGCATGCTACCGGGCCGCGACGCCTGGCGCGGACGGCTCGCGACCATCACGCAGAACGCGAGCCCTTATCTGCGCGCGCTCGATCGCGTCAACGACGAGTTCGAAGGCGTGGCCGACGCCCAGTTGCCCGACTGGCTGCAGACCGCTCGACGCATGGGCCGCCTGCGGCGCGATGCCACCGGCGCGCTGATCGCGAGCCGTGCGGGTGGCATCGTGCAAAGCATCAACTCGTTCGGCGGCCAGGCGATCCGCGACAGCATCGCGAGCAGTCCGCTGGCGGGCGCGGCGGCGGTGCGCGTCAATGCGCGGGCGGCATCCGCCATGCGCGACTATTTTCAGGACATCGATCAGATCGCGGCCACCGTCACCGATGGCACCGCGAAGGCATATGGCGTATCGGCTGCGTTTCATGGCTTTGGCGTCGATCCGGCGGTGAAGACATCGCCTGTACACGATGCCGCGCGCGCCCTCCTGCGCCTGCGTGACGAAGTCGATTCCAACGGCGCGGCTGATCAGGCCATCTGGCATCTGATCGGCGGGCCGCTGCATTTCGTGCTGGCTTATACGGAAGAAGAGACTTCGTGCGCGTTGCAATCGGATTGGGACAGCAAGGTGTATTGGCCGTTGCAGGCGGCGACCAGCATGACGCAGGTCGTCGATCAGTTGTACGGTCCGCAGGGTTCGGTGTGGAGTTTTGTCGATGGGCCGGCCAAGCCGTTCCTGACGCATTCGGCGAGCGCGATTTCTGAAGTGCAGACGGCCGATTACAGCGTGCCCTTCACCACCGCGTTCCTGCCGACGCTCAATTCGGCGGTCGGCAAGCGCACCGCGCAGCTGATGGAAGCACAGCGCGCCAAGTCCCGCGCCGAAGCCGACGCAGCGCAGGCGCAGGCGGCGCAAGAACAGGCCAAGCAGCAGCAGGCCAATGCGGAGCAGGCCATTGCGAGTGTGAAGCAGCAGATTGCGGCGGCGCAGGCGAAGGCGTATCCGTTGACGATCACGGCGCAGCCTATCGACGTGAATCCTTCAGCGCGCATGCGGCCATTCGCGACTGTGCTGACGGTGCAGTGTGCGGCGGGCGCGCGCACGTTGACCAACTTCAACTTCCCGGTGAGCGACACTTTCAACTGGACACTCGGCCAGTGTGGCGAGGTGAGTTTGCTGATTCGTTTCGATGGCCTGACGCTCTCCAAGCGTTATCGCGGCGATGCGGGCGTGGTCAGTTTCCTGCGCGACTTCCGCGATGGGCACCGATTGTTCACGCCGCAGGATTTTCCGTCGTCGGCGGCGGCGCTCGCGCAGCGCGGCATCGACCAGATCACGGTGCGTTACGAGTTCCGTGGCGAGGACGCGATCATCGATGGCGCGACGCAACTGGCGCAATTGCAGGACGCGCAGCAGAAAGAGACGCAGCTGCGCCAGCAAGCGATCGATACGCTTGCGGCGCAGACGCAGCAGTTGTTGCTGATCAAGCTGGCGGGTAATGGTGGCGGGACGACGCCGCAGCCGCTACGCGTGTCGTTGCCGCAGCAGATCGGGATGTGCTGGAATGCGCCGGCTTCTCCGGCTGGAACGCAGACGCTGCAGGCGCGTTTCGATAGTCTGCTGGAAGCGCGCGGCCCGTTGGTGACGGCGGCGGCGCCTTCGTTTGCACCGATTCAGTCAGGACCGATGACGGCGCCGGACGTGCCGCCGTTGCCGGTTTTGCCGGTTTTGCCGACAGTGCCGGGGTTGTCGGGGGCGGGGTCTTGAGTTCGGTGTTTGGTATCTGGGCGGGGCTTGGGATGAGGCAACGGGCCGGCTATTCTTTATTGCTGAATACACTATGACACCGGCAACGACGCTGGTTCTTCGTTCTTCCCTTCTTGCTCGCGCATCGTCTCGCGCTCTCGCCATTCAAGCGGCACGGAGTAAACTTCCGTGCCGCCTTATCTAGATATTTCCGCTCTGCTACATCTTCTCAAGGATACTGCCGCCAATGCGCGGGCTTATCCTGATCCTGCAAATGCCGCTCTCGTGCAACGTGTACCGAGTAGTTCATTGACAGTGCCCAATCCGCTGCCTCTTTCTGCGTTTTAGTTTCCTTTACCTCTTTTCGGTCAACGATTACCACGTGATGCGTCGTGCCCTTACCCTTTTCATTTGATAACGGCCTATGCGCAACATAAGCGTGCTTTTTCACAATAAATTCCTCGACTAAATTAACGGAAACTAAGTTCTTACTGCCGCATAGACATCAGGCTGTCCGCTGATTTTTTCAATGCCAGTATTTTCTGAATATTTTTAATGCGCGTCCTTGTCCGCTTCGGCATTCTTCGTCGCTAAGAGCGAAGCGGCGGTATCGCCATGAAGTGCCATGCCTCGCTATCGGGCTCGGCGTTAATTTAGATGCGCTAATTTCTGATGAAGGCGAGCGCGGCCCCGATGATGTCGTGCGTTGTCAGTTCGAAACCATTGCGCGCATGCCGAGCAGGATCAGCAACTCGTGCGCGACGTGCTCGATGCGTTGATCTTCAAGAATCAGGCGGGCGCAATGACGCGCGTGGCCGAGAGTGAGAAGCAGCTCGCGCGTAAAGCGCGTAAAGACAGTAAAAAGGGGTAGGGACCACAGCGGTAAATGGAGCGCGGCTGGGAGTTAGCACTCGCGGCCCGTTGACCAGTTCACTTGAAGGCCTGAATATGGCTAACGCCGATTCTAAAGCACATTCGCCTGTCGCGGAACGGGTGCTGACAGTGCAGCAGTTCTCCTGCGAGCACAACCAACTGGCACAAGCAGTATCACAGCAGCTTCGAACGGCGGCCTGCGCCCAAGTTTCCAACCTATGTTCTCTGGATTTGCCTCACTGGACGATGGCTTGAATAGGCGGGCTACTGGAACCGTGGGTGGCGCGCGTTGAGCAAGCGAACGAGGCGTTGTCCGGCGGCCGTCGTCACGCGTCGCGCGCGACCGCCTTCCCCTACACGCCCCCCAACGCCAACTTCACCGCCGCAGCCGCATCGATCTTCGCAATGCGCGCCACCAGTGCAATCGCTTCGGCATGCGCATCGTTTTGCTGATACAGCGCGTGCGCCGCGCTCAACGCTTCCAGCGCGAGTTGCGGCGTCCAGCGGTCGAGCTCATGCCGATCCACTTCGCCGACGATCATCTGCGCGAACGGCCGCAGCGGCGCGTTCGGCCGATGCGCCAGCATCAATTCGCTCAAGTGGATGGTCGCGCGCAGGCGTTGTTCCGGATTCGTGCCCAACGTCGCGCCCTGGAGCGCCACTGCCGCCGCTTCGAGGTCGCCCGCCGCGGCGAGCGAGCGCGCCGTGCCGAGCGCGACCGCGAGCGCATCCGGCGCCGCGCCGCCGCCCGAACCCGTCGCCGCATTGCGTTGCAGGCTCGTGATCCATTCGAGCGTCGCGCCATCCGCGAAAGGTTTGCCATCCGCGAAAGTCAGATTCGGCAACTCCGGGGCGCGGCGCAACAGTTGCAGCGTCGCCGCGTTCACTTCGGCGAGCGCGTCCGCGAACGGCTCGCCAAGATTCGCAAGCGCCTGCGCGCTCGCGCGATTCAAATCCATCCAGAACGGAAACGCCGGCAAGTTCGCCTCTGCGAACGTGAGCGTGTCCTCGGGCGCATCGCCGGATTGCAAGCGGTCCAGCGCAATCGCCAGTTCCGCGATCGGCCCCGGAATGCGCGTCTGGCCACGCTCGGCAAGCGGCGCGGTTTCAATCGCGCCCCACGCCGCAAGCCGATTCAGCCGATACGCCTGCGCATCGCTCGCCCGATTGCCACGCCGGAAGCCCGCCAGCGTCACCAGCCGCTCGGCGATCTGCTCGAAGGCGCGGTCGGCATCGGCATCGGACACAATGGCCGCGCTCGAAAGCGGCGCGACTGCAAGCGATGCGGCAGCGGCCGGCGCAGAAGGACGCGAGATTTGTGCTGGTCGTGTCTCCGCCGACGCGACAGGCGCGTCTAAAGCAGGCACGGGCTCGGGCACAACTTCCCGAACCGGCAACGTGCGAATCTGATTGAGCAACGGCCGCACGCTCGGCGCGTCCGGGTCTTTCTCGGCAAGACGCGTATCGATGGCTTCGAGGCGCGTCTGCAACGCATCGATCAATGCGCGCTCCTGCTGCGTATCGCGGTCCACCTTGTCCACGACGAACTGAACCGCCCGCTCGAAAATCCACGACAACGCGTTGCGCCGCGCCCGCAAGCGCGAGAGACCCGGATGCAGCGTTTCCCAGTAATTGGCGAGCAGATCGTCGATGACCGTCAAGCCGCTCGCAAGGCCTTCGAGGCCGGAACGGCGCATGAGTGCGCCCGCGAGATAACACGCGACGAGCAAGTCCTTGCCGCGTTCGGTGAGCAGCACGGTGGCAGCGCGCTGCACCACGTCCCAGTCCGTGCCGGCCGCCGCGCTCGGGCTGTTGAGTTTGTCGATCTCGGTCTGCAGGCGATCGAAGTCGGGATCGTCGCGGACATCGTCGCCAGCGGGGTTGTCCGGCGTAATGGGCGCGGAACCGAGCGTATCGAAAGGAGGACTCATGGCTTATTCGTCGAGGATAAATCGGGAAACACGCAAAGGTCGATCACCACACTTCCTCGATTTCCGCATTCAGGTAGTAGCCCGCGCCGCGTTCCGTGCACAGCAGCTTGGGCGCGCGCGCATCTTCCTCGATCTTGCGACGCAGCCGCAAAATCTGGACGTCGATGGCGCGGTCATAGACATCGTCGAACGCGCGCGTGCGCTCGATCATGTGTTCGCGCGACACCACGCGATTAGGCGCGCCGAGCAGCACGACCAGCAAATTGAACTCGGCGTTGGTGAGGGTAACGGTCTCGTCGTCCTGCGACTTGAGGCGGCGCGTGTTCAGATTCAGCGTCCAGCCGCCGAAGCGATACGCGCGCGGCAGCTTTCCGCGCGTGATCGGCGCGCCCTGCGCCGCGCCCGCGCCCGTGCGCCGCAACACGGCGCGCACGCGGGCGAGCACTTCGCGCGGCGAAAACGGCTTGGTGACGTAATCGTCCGCGCCGAGTTCGAGGCCCATCACGCGGTCGGCTTCCTCGGTGCGGCCCGTGAGGCAGATGATCGGCATGGCGCCGCCCTCGCCGCCCGCGCGCCATTCGCGCGCGAGTTCGAGGCCGTCGCCGTCGGGCAGGCCGAGGTCGAGCAACACGAGATCGAAGGTATCGGCGGCGAGGCATTCGCGCGCTTCGGCGGCGGATGCCGCGCCTTCGGTCGTCATGCCGTGTCCGGCTAGATATTCGACGAGCAGAACACGCAAGGAATGGTCATCGTCGACGATCAATATGCGGGGTGAACTCGGCATGGTGTTAGCGCGTGGCTTCGTGTGAGTGATAAAGCGCCTGCACCGCGCGCGAAAAATCGGCGCGGCCAAACGGTTTGGCGAGAAACGGCACGCTCACGCCCGCGGCGATATGCGCGCCCTGCCGCGCCCCGCTGATCAAGAGCGCGGGCAGCGCGGGACTGCGTTCGCGCGCGGCGACGATGAGTTCGTCGCCGCGCAGGTCATCCATTTCGATGTCGCTGACGAGGAACGCGAAGCCGTGCGGATCGGCTTGCAATGCGTCGAGCGCGGTGGCGGGCGACGCGTAGCTCGCAGGCTCGAAGCCGGATTCGGCGAGCCAGTCTTCGAGGAGCGCGCGGAGGGTGTCGTCGTCTTCGACAAGGAGGACGGGCTCGCCTTGGCCGATGGGAGCGTTGGGCTCGGTGCAGGGCGTGCCCGGCGCGTGAGCCGCATCCATCGCTCGCGACATGGACGCAATGCTCGGCGCTGTCGCCAAATAATCCGCGTTAGCCTTTTCTCCATCCGACGGCGACGCATCGGTTCCGATAGTCGACCGCGGCGGCGTCACATAAACCGCATCCGCACCACTAGCCTCACGCATTCCCCCGTCGCCCAGGCCACCGCGCGGCCCCGTCGCCACACCCTTCACGCGCTTCGCCGGCAACAACACCCGAAACATCGCCCCACCCAGCGGCCCGTTTCCGACCGTAATCCCGCCGTCGTGATCCGCGACGATTCCCGCCGCGATCGACAACCCCAACCCATGCCCGCTCTGCTTGCGCTTGGTCGAAAAGAACGGGTCGAAAATCCGCGACGCGATATCCGGCGCAATTCCGGGCCCATCGTCGTGCACTTCCAGAATCACCGCGGTGCGCTCCGGCACGCGCCCGACATCCGCGATTTCCTCGCGCGGCACGCCCGTCGACACGCGCAGGATCACCCAGCTGCGCGCCGCCTGCGCCGCGTTGCGCAGCAGGTTCAAAAGCACCCGCACGAGCTGCGCATGATCGCCCGCGACAGGCCACGCATCGATGCCGCTGGCGCCCAGGCGAACGTCGTCGTATTCCACGGCAATCGTCACCGGCCCGCGATGATCCGCCGTCGCCAAACCCACCGCCTCGTCGATGACCACGCGCATCGACACCGGTTCGCTACGTCGCGGACTGCCGCGTCCGACCGCGAGCAGCATCTGCTCGGTCATCGCGGTGCCGCTTCTGACTGCCGCCAGCACGTGTTGCAGCGGACGGCGCGCATCGGCATCGGCGGGAAGAAGTTCATCGGCGTATTCGGCGTGGCCGCGCACGGCGCCCAGCACATTGTTGAAATCGTGTGCAATGCCGCTCACCAAAAGGCCGAGCGATTCGAGCTTCTGCACGCGTTGCAGACGCGCCTCGTAACCACGCCGTTCGAGCAGCGCGACCGCCACGTAAAACACCAGCGTGCACAGCACGGCAAGGTCGATCTGCAACTGCCGCACGCCGACGATGCCGTTTTGATGGTACGAACCATTGCCCGTCACCGTGAGCGCCACGCCCGCCGTCACGATGACGAAAGCCGCGAGCGTCGCCGCGCGGATCGACCCGGCGACCGCCGCCCAGACGAGCAGCAGAATCAGCAGCAAATGCTCGGTCTCGTCAGGAAGCTGGATGCGGAACGCCTCGATCATCAGCGCCGCGCCGCACAGCGCCGGCACGACGACGACCCACGCGCGCACCGGCCGCGCATCCGGATCGGGCGGCGTAGTCCACGCGAGCAGACCGGGCACGAGGACGAGCATCGCCAGACCGTTGCTGCCCATGATGGTGCGCCAGACATCGATGAGATCGCGACCGCCGATCGCATGCGATAGCGCGCTACCCGCGAGCGCCATCGCGAAAACGGTGCCAAACGGCAGCAATAACAGGAAGCGTGTGAAGCGCGCGGTGGTATCGAGACGCGCGCGGCGGCTCACAAAGCGCCAAGCAAGCCCGACGCCCACGCCCACGCCGAGCACGTTGACGAGCGCGAAGGACGCATCGACCCAAAGCGGGAACACGTCGAACTGACCGACGATGACCATCGCGATGAAGATCGCGACGAGCGCGGCCGGCCATTCGCCGAGCGGCCGACGCCAGAGATAGGCCACCGCCATCGCCGGGGCGGGCCACACCACCGCCGCCAACGCCGAACCGGTGCCGAGCGTGTCGAGCGGTGTCGAAAGGACGCCGTAAAGCACGCCCAAAGACAGGGCGCGCCGCAAGCCCGCCACATGGTGACGCGCGCCGGTAGCGGGCAGACCGTGCGGCGCGGCGGCGGCCGCACGAACGTCATTGGTCACAGTGGCCCCCGGTTGAGCGAGCGCATCGGCGATAAGCATTCCGATACGACCTGAGATTTATCTTAGAAATGGTCGCAAGTGTAATGCGGGCTAAAGCAACGCACAACGCAGCGCACAAATCGCGCAACAGGTGACCGAACGTTCGCGAACCCAGGCAGTTGCGCGTTCGTTACGGATGAAACATGCGGCGCCCTTGGCGCAACACGGCTGCAACGGCGCCCGCCGACACTACAAACATGCGCCGGACCTGAAGAGAACGGCGCTCCAACCCGAACAACCTAGAAGAGGTGAATCATGCCGATGCCGTGCTATCTGACCGTCGAAGGTCAAAACCAGGGAAAAATCGAAGGCGCCACGAAGGTGCAAGGTCACGAAGGCAAGATCCTCGTGCAAGCCGTGGATCACACCATCGAAATTCCGAAAAGCCCGCAGACCGGACTGCCCACCGGCAAGCGCGTGCATGGCGCGATGACGGTGAGCAAGGAGATCGACAAGTCGAGCCCGAAGCTTTATCAGGCGTTGACGTCCGGCGAACAGTTGAAGACCGTCACGCTCGAGTTCTATCGCATCTCGCCGAAAGGCACGGAGGAAAAGTACTACACCGCCAAGCTCGAGAACGCGATCCTGACCAACATGAAGTCATGGACACCGAACTGCCTCGATCCGAACAACCGGCAGATCGGACACATGGAGGACCTCGCGTTCACCTACGAAAAGATTACCTGGACCTACGAGCCGGACGGTATCGAAGCCGAGGATTCATGGCTCGCGCCGAAGGCCTGAGCCACCTGGACAGCCGCTGGACATACGCTCGAAAGCCTTGTCGCACAAGGGTTTTCGAGCGCTGAAGCCGCGTCTTCGGAGGCCGCCGTATACGGCTTGTCGAGGACGATCTTTAGAGCATATGAACTGATAAAAATGCGTTGGGTTTTTGAGATACGTCTGTTTATAATGGCTCGCACTCAATTCCGGGACAGGCACTCAAGCCTCAAGGACCGTTTCCCATCCGGACTCGCCGATCCTTTCGCTCAATCGCGGGCAGAGCATCCGACAGTCTGAAGCGGCTCACATCCGCCCCGCGCCGCACCCCGCATTCCGTATCACGCAATTTCGTTAGTTATCCCGTGCTCAGGCGATGGCTGCCCGCCCGAGCGTATGCAGTGGCGGCGGCCCGCGTCAGTCGCACGGTGCGCGAGACGCGTTTTCATCGATGTCCGCACTGCCAGCGCGGCGCCGTGAATCTGGAGATGGAAATGGCAAATGATGGTTCGGTTGCTCCGAAGGAACGCGTCAATATCGTCTATCGCCCGGCCACGGGAGACGCGCAGGCAGAAGTGGAACTGCCGCTCAAGTTGCTCGTGCTCGGCGACTTCACGTTGCGTCAGGACGACGTACCGATCGAAGACATGAAGCCGATCAACGTCGACAAGGACAACTTCAACGAAGTGCTGAAAGGCCAAAAGCTCGGCCTGCAACTCTCGGTGCCGAACAAGCTCGACGAGAAAGCCGGTCCCGACGACGTGCTCTCGCTCGACCTGAAGTTCGACTCGATCAACGACTTCACGCCCGATGCGCTCGCGGAACGCATTCCCGAGCTGCGTCAGATGCTCGAACTGCGCGACGCCCTGAAGGCGCTGAAAAGCCCGATCGGCAATCTGCCCGACTTCCGCAAGCGTCTGCAAGAGCTGATCCAGGACGAAGGCGTGCGCGCGCGGCTGCTCGGCGAACTCGGCGCACAAGACAAGTAACGCGGAACCAGCACTTCGTAGATGAAGGAGATTGAATTGAGCGACGAACAACAGCAATCCGGCGCAGCGGCGCCGGCAGAGGCCGCGGCGGGCGAAGTCTCGCTGCTCGATCAACTGGTGGAGTCGGCCCGCATCAAGCCGGGCGACGAAGCGTACTCGATCACGCGCCAGGGTATTCAGGCGTTCGTCGCGCAACTGCTCGAACCGCAGCGTTCGGTGGAGCGTGTCACCGCCGCGACCGTCGACGACATGATCGCGAGCCTCGACCGCAAGCTGTGCGCGCAGGTCGATGCCATCCTGCATCACGATGACTTCCAGAAGCTGGAATCGTCGTGGCGCTCGCTCAAGTTTCTGGTGGACCGCACCAACTTCCGCGAGAACATCAAGATTCAGTTGATGAGCGTGAGCAAGCAGAAGCTGCTCGACGACTTCCAGGACGCGCCCGAGATCACCAAGTCAGGGCTGTACAAGAACGTCTATACGGCCGAATACGGCCAGTTCGGCGGCCAGCCGTTCGGCGCGATCATCGCTAACTACGAGTTCAATGCAAGCGCGCCCGATGTCAAGCTGCTGCAATATTCGGCAAGCGTCGCCGCGATGGGTCACACGCCTTTCGTCGCCGCCGCCGGCGCGGATTTCTTCGGCATCGACTCGTTCGATCAGTTGCCGAACCTGAAAGATCTGTCGTCCATCTTCGAAGGTCCGAAGTACGTCAAGTGGAACGCCTTCCGCGAAAGCGAAGATGCGCGCTACGTCGGCCTGACCGCGCCGCATTTCCTCCTGCGCGTGCCGTACGGCCCGGAAACGGCGCCTTCGAAGAAATTCAACTACAAGGAAGACGTCTCGAGCGGTAACGACCAGTTCCTGTGGGGCAACGCGGCCTTCGCGTTTGCCACGCGTCTCACCGAAAGCTTCGCGGACTACCGCTGGTGCGCCAACGTGATCGGCCCGCAAGGCGGCGGCACGGTGCAGGACTTGCCGGTGTATTCGTTCGAATCCATGGGCGAGATCCAGAACAAGATTCCGACCGAAATCCTGATTTCCGAACGACGCGAGTTCGAGCTGGCCGAGCAAGGTTTCATGGCGCTCACCATGCGCAAGGACAGCGACAACGCCGCGTTCTTCTCCGCCAACTCGGCGCAGAAACCGAAGTTCTTCGGCCAGTCGAAAGAAGGCAAGGAAGCCGAGCTCAATTACAAGCTCAGCACGCAATTGCCGTACATGTTCGTCATGAGCCGCATGGCGCACTACATCAAGGTAATGCAGCGCGAGAACATCGGCACGTGGAAGGAGCGCGGCGATCTGGAGAAGGAACTCAACAACTGGATTCGCCAGTACGTCGCCGACATGGACAACCCGAGTCCGGGCGTGCGCAGCCGCCGCCCGTTGCGTCAGGCCGAAATCAACGTGCTCGACGTGGAAGGCGAACCGGGCTGGTACAAGGTCGACATGAAGGTGCGCCCGCATTTCAAGTACATGGGCGCGTCGTTCACGCTGTCGCTCGTCGGCAAGCTGGAAACTGCCTGATGCGCGCATCGGGTTCGAGGCAGCCGCGAACATAAGCGGCGCTTCGGCCAGGTTTCATCCGTAACACGCGGGCGGTCACCTGCAACGAGGCGGTAACCGCCCGCGCTCACACTGTGTTCATGCGCTCCGACACCTACACGTAAATGAGCGCATCGAGTCGATGCATCAAGTCAAGAAGCGACACGCGGACAAACCATAACGGCAACTGGAGGCCACCATGCCGATGCCATGCTACCTGACCCTCGAAGGTCAGAATCAAGGAAAGATCGAAGGTTCCACGAAGGTTCAGGGCCACGAAGGCAAGATCCTCGTGCAGGCCGTGGATCACACCATCGAGATCCCGAAGAGCCCGCAAACGGGTCTGCCCACGGGCAAGCGCGTGCATGGCGCGATGTCGGTGACCAAGGAAATCGACAAGTCCAGCCCGAAGCTCTATCAGGCGCTCACCTCCGGCGAGCAAATGAAGACCGTGACGCTGGAGTTCTATCGCATTTCGCCGAAGGGCACGGAAGAGAAGTACTACACCGCCAAACTCGAGAACGCGATCCTCACGCACATGCAGTCCTGGACGCCGAACTGCCTCGACCCGAACAACAAACAGATGGGTCACATGGAAGATCTCGCGTTCACCTACGAAAAGATCACGTGGACCTACGAGCCGGACGGCATCGAAGCCGAAGACTCGTGGCTCGCGCCGAAGGCCTGACGCATTCCAAATCACGCATGACGCGGCGGCGGACTTACGCCGCTGCGTCGATCGGGACCGTCGATGAGAGAGCGCAGGCTGCTGGAACGCATATCCGGCTGGGAACAGGGCGCGGTGCGCACCAACGAGACCAGCACCGAGGTGCTCGTGAGATCCGTGATGGAGCATCTGTCGCGCATCCTCAATACGAGACAGGGCAGCGTGCAGCTCGATCCGCAATTCGGCGTGCCCGATTTCACGAATATCGCGGGCGGGCTGGAAGGCGGATCGACGGGCGAAATCGAGGAAGAGATTCAACGCATGGTGTCGCGTTACGAACCGCGCGTGCTCAACCCGAAAGTGCATCTCTTGAGCGACCGCAGCGACGTGATGTCGATCCGCTTCAGTCTCGACGGCACGCTCGCCGTGAACGATCGCGAGATTCCACTGCGCCTGTCCACCACCGTGAATTCCGATGGCCGCGTCACCGTGCTTTGACGCCTTGACGGCCCGCGACCGATCCCGACGATGCTCAATCGCTATTACGAAAACGAACTCACCAAGCTGAAGACGCTTGCCGTCGAGTTTGCCGAGGCCAATCCGGCGCTCGCGCCGATGCTCGCAGGCCGCTCGACCGACCCGGACGTCGAACGCCTGCTCGAAGGCGTGGCCTTCCTCACGGGTCTTGCGCGCCAGAAGCTCGACGACGAGTTCCCGGAGTTCATCCAGGAACTCTCCACGCTGCTGTTTCCGCACTATCTGCGTCCGGTTCCCGCGACGACGATGGTGCTGTTCGAGCCGCGCGGCGCGCTCACGGAAACCGCGAGCGTGGCGGCGGGCGTGGAGCTGGCATCGGCGCCGGTGGACGGCACGCCCTGCCGTTTCCGCACGACCCAGGCCGTGGACGTGCATCCGCTCACGCTCGCCGCGCGGCTTTCAGCGGGCGAAGGACGCACGCCTTCCATCGATCTCGACTTCAGCTTGCGCGGGCTCGATCTCGCGCGCTGGCAGACGAAGTCGCTGCGGCTCTTTCTGGCGGGCGGCTACAGCGATGCCTCCAAACTCCTGATGCTGCTCATGACCGAAGTGACGTCGGTGCGGCTGACGGCTAGCGGGGTATCGACGGAACTGGGCGCGCGTTCGCTCGTCCCGTCGGGCTTCGACAGCGAGCTCGTGCCGTATCCGAGTCACGCGTTTCCGGGGTATCGCAGTCTGCAAGAGTTCTTCGTGCAGCCGGAGAAATTCCTGTTCCTCGACCTGAACGGGATCGACAAGCTGCGCGGCGCCACCGGCACGACGTTCTCGGTCACGCTGTGCCTCAAACGTTTGCCCGTATGGCTCACCGAATTGAGCGCCGACGCCTTCATGCTCAACGTGACGCCCGTCATCAATCTGTTCGAGCATCACGCCAATCCGATCACGCTGGATCATCGGCAGATGGACTATCGCGTGAGCCCGGAAGGCGCGAACCGTCAGCATTACCAGATTCATTCGGTCGACAAGGTCACGTCGTATCGGCAAGGCGTGGCGCAGCAGCGCGTGTACCGGCCATTCGGCGTGCTCGGGCACGCGGCATCCGCCGCGACGGCGAGCGAAGACCAGCGCGCGCCGGGCGATCTCGTCTATCACACGTCGTTGCGCCCCGCCGCCGTCGGCAACGAGACTGAGCTGTATCTCTCGGTGGCGTATCCGCCCGAGGCCACGCCGCAGACCGAAACGCTTTCCATCGAGCTGACCTGCACCAACCGCTATCTGCCCGAGAGCCTGCGTTACGGTGATCTCAGCGAGCCAACCAGCAGTTCGCCCGAGCGCCTCAAGTTCCGCAATATCCGGCCGATGACACCGGTGGTCAATCCGCCCGTCGGCGAGGCGTTGCGTTGGCGGCTGCTCGGTCACGCCGCGCTCAACTTCCTCTCGCTCGCGGATGCCGCCAACCTGCGCGCCCTCCTCTCGCTCTACGTGTTCTCTGAGCGTCAGGAGCAAGGCCACGAGGCGGCGAACCGCAGACGCATCGCGGGCCTGAAGGAGATGAGCGTCACGCCCGAAGTGCGGCTCTTCGGGCGCAACATGCTGCGCGGTCAGCTGATCCGCGTGCGCTGCGAGATGGATCACTTCGCGGGCGCGGGCGATCTCTACGTGTTCGGCAGCGTGCTGGACCGTTTTCTCGGCGCCTACGCAAGCATGAACACGTACACGCGATTCGAGCTGGAAGACATTTTCTCCGGAGAGGTATTCAGATGGACGCCGCGGCTCGGTCAACAAGCTCTGCTCTAGACGACGCGCTATTTGAGCAAGGCGAACGCTTTGCGTATTTTCAGGCGGTGCGGCTGCTGCGCCGCCGCGCGCGTCTTGCGGGCGACGATCCGGAACGCCTGCGCGTGCGTCCGCGTCTTGCGCTCGGCTTTCCCGAAAGCGATATCGACCAGATCGAGCGCGATCTGCCGCGCCGTCATGCCGATCTCGACGACGACGCGCCCGAGCCCGCGCCGACGCCGCGAATTACCGCGAACTTCTTCGGGCTATACGGTGTGTCCTCGCCGCTGCCGAGCTTCTATACCGAAGACCTGATCGAGGAAGAACGCGAAGGCCGCAGCGGGATGCGCGAGTTTCTCGACATCCTGCATTACACGCTGTATCCGCTGTTGTTCGAAAGCTGGGTCAAGTACCGGCCGCACGTGCGCGTGGTCGAGGAAGGCGACACGGCGATGCTCGAACGCCTGTATGCGTTCGTCGGCCTGCACGAGCGCTCCATGCGCCGCGACGACACGCCCGGCGTCTCCGACATGCTGCGCTACGCGGGCCTCTTCTCGCAGCGCCCGCATTCGGCGCTTGGCCTGAAAACGCTGCTCGCCGATGCCTTCGCGCCCGCCGACGTGCATATCGTCAATTGCGTGGAAAGCTGGCTGCCGATTCCCGACGATCAGCGTCTCACGCTCGGCGATGGCCGTCATGCGCTCGGCGTCGAATGCTATCTCGGACAAGAGAGCCGCGATGCCAACAATCATGTGCGAATCGAGTTGCGCGGCCTGCCGCTGGCTCTGTTCGAAGCGTTGCAGCCAGGCCGGCGCGAGTACGAGCGTCTGCGTTTTTTCACGCGCTATTACCTGACCGAACCGTTCGACGTGACGGTGCTTCTCGAACTGCGCGCGGGTCTCGCCGAGAACGCCCGCACGGGCGGCATGCAATGGAACGCGCTGGGCCGCGACACGTGGCTCGCGCCGCGCGCGAATGCCGTGCCGCGTCCGGTCAGCTTCGCGATCTGAACCACCGATATCAAGAGACACGAGAGGAGCCCAAGCCATGTTGCTGGTCGATCTGAAACCGCTGGTGAGCCGGCTCAACGGCTACTGCCGGCAAGCGCTCGAAAACAGCGCCGGTCTGTGCATCTCGCGCGGCCAATACGAGATTTCCGTCGAGCACATGCTCGTCAAGCTGCTCGACGATCCGCAAAGCGATATCCCGCTTTTGCTGCGCGAACAGAACATCGATGCCGCGCTCTTTCGCCGCGCGCTCGATCAGTCGATAGAAGATTTGCGCGGCGGCAATACGGGCCGGCCGGTGTTCTCGCCGGTGCTGCTCGAACTGCTTCAGGATGCGTGGCTGATCGCCTCGGTGGACTTGCTCGAAACGCGCGTGCGTTCCGGCGCGATCCTGCTCGCGCTCCTTGCTCGCGCCACTTTCTATGCAACCGGCGGCTATGCCGACATGCTGCGGCCGATCAACCGCGAGAGCTTGCTCGCGCGATTCGGCGCGGCGTCGGCGGCGTCGTTAGAGCAGACGGCGGCGGGCACTTCGTCGGCATCGGAAGGCGGCGCGAGCGCGGCGGCCAGTTCGGACGGCAGCGCAATCGCCAAGTACTGCGAGAACTTCACCGAGAAGGCGCGCGAGGGCAAGATCGATCCGGTTTTCGGACGCGACGCCGAAATCCGCCAGATGGTCGATATCCTCGCGCGGCGGCGCAAGAACAACCCGATCTGCGTGGGCGATCCGGGCGTCGGCAAGACGGCGGTGGTCGAAGGACTGGCGCTGCGTATCGTCGATGGCGACGTGCCCGAGTCGTTGCGCGACGTGACCATCCTCGGTCTGGACATGGGCATGTTGCAGGCGGGCGCGAGCGTCAAGGGCGAATTCGAAAACCGGCTGAAGGGCATCATCAATGAGATCAAGGCATCGGTGAAGCCGGTGATCCTGTTCATCGACGAGGCGCATACACTGATCGGCGCGGGCGGTCAGGCGGGCACGTCGGACGCCGCGAACCTCTTCAAGCCGGCGCTCGCGCGCGGCGAGTTGCGCACCATCGCGGCGACCACCTGGGCCGAGTACAAGAAGTACTTCGAGAAAGACGCGGCGCTCGCGCGGCGCTTCCAGCTCGTGAAGCTCGACGAACCCGACTTGCCGACCGCGGTGCTGATCCTGCGCGGCCTGAAGGAACGTTACGAAGACGTGCACAAAGTCGTGATGCGCGACGACGCCATCGTGGCCGCCGCCGAATTGTCGAGCCGCTATATCACCGGGCGCCAGTTGCCGGACAAGGCCGTCGATCTGCTCGATACCGCGTGCGCCCGCGTCAAGGTGCTGCAAAGCGCGAAACCCGATGTGCTCGAAGACACCGAGCGCCGCATTCAGGCGTTGGAGCGCGAACGGCGCGGACTCGAACGCGATCGCGACAACATGCAGCCGGTGGACGACGAACGCCTCGCCGCCATCGCCGATGCCCTGCCTTCGCTCGAAGCCCGCGCGGCGGATTTGCGCGTGCGCTGGCTCGCGCAGAAGGAAGCGGGCGAGGCGCTCGTCGCGGCACGGGGAGCCGTGGCCGCCGCACGCGCCGCCGCGCAACCCGAAGCGCAGATCGACGCCCTGCGCGACGCCGCCAAGCGCGCCGAAGCCGATTTGCGCGAAGCCCAGGGCGATCAGCCGATGGTGCGCGTGGACGTCGATCCTGACGTGGTCGCGAAGGTCGTCAGCGACTGGACCGGCATTCCGCTCGGCAAGGTGCAGCGCGATCAGGCGCAGACCATCCTGAACATGGAAACGACGCTCGCCAGACGCGTGCGCGGTCAGGATCACGCGATGCATCAGATCGCCGAAGTGCTGAAGTCGTCGGCGGCGGGGTTGAAGGACCCCGAGCAACCGATGGGCGTGTTCCTGCTCGCGGGACCGTCGGGCGTCGGCAAGACGGAAACGGCGCTGACTGTCGCCGACATTCTCTTCGGCGACGAGAAGTCCACCGTCACCGTCAACATGAGCGAGTTCCAGGAGCGCCATAACGTGAGCCGTCTGATCGGCTCGCCGCCGGGTTATGTCGGCTATGGCGAAGGCGGTCTTCTGACCGAAGCCGTGCGTCAGCGTCCTTACTCGGTCGTGTTGCTCGACGAAACCGAGAAGGCGCATCTCGACGTGATGAACCTGTTTTACCAGGTGTTCGACAAGGGCATGCTCTCGGACGGCGAAGGCAAGGAAATCGACTTCTCCAACACGGTCGTGTTCCTGACTTCGAACCTCGCCACCGATGTCATCACCGAACTCACGGCGAACGGCGAGCGTCCCGACGACGAGACCATTCTCGCCGCCGTGCGGCCGATCCTCTCCGCGCACTTCAAGCCCGCGCTGCTCGCGCGCATGACCGTGATTCCGTACTACACGCTGCCGACGGATGCGCTCGCGGGCATCGTGCGCCTGAAGCTCGACAAGATCGTGAAGCGTCTTCTGGGCGCCAACAAGATTCGTCTCGCGTACACGGACGAGGTCGTGGACACCATCGCCGCGCGCTGCACGGAAGTGGAAACGGGCGCGCGCAACATCGACTTCATTCTGCGCGGCACCGTCATGCCGATGCTCTCGCACGAGATCCTTATCCGCATGAGCGAAGCCGAGCAGCCGACGCACGCCGAGCTCGACGTGAACGACGAAGGCGTGTTCGTCGTGTCGTTCGGTTTCGAGCCTGCCGAGGCGAAAGCCGCTGTCATCGAGGAAGAAGCGCAATGAAGCAGGTATGGGTCACGGCGCTCGCCAAAGACGAAGCGCGCATCGCGCAAGTGGCGGCGACGCTCAAGCGCTACGGGATCGCGGCGCAAGGCCACGTATGGCTCGACGAACCGGACAAGGCCGTCGCGCGTGTCGTGCTCGACGCGATGCAGGCGGCCGACGCGTGGATCGTCCTCGTCGATGAAGCGGCGCTCGCCAAACCATCCGTGCGCTATGGCTTGTCGCTTTTGTACGCGAGCCTGCAGGCATCGCGCGGCGCGGCGCCGCCGGTGTTGTTCCTCACCGCTTCGGGCGATACCGTGCCGCCACCGTTGTTCGCCGGTGCGCTCACCTTCGCCGATCGGAACGCCGCGTGGCCCGCGAAGCTCGTCGCCGCGCTCGCACGCGCGCCGAAGCAGGCGCCGTTGGCGACGCTCGGCGGCTATCGCCTGACGCTGTGGGGCGACGAGAACATCGGTCAGTGGTTCGAGATCGGCTCGCTCGAAGGGCCGCTGGCGGGCTTCGCGTTCGGCGTGCCGCGCAGCGACGAAGTATCGATCGACTTTCAGGCGGTCGGCGCACGCGGCGCGCTGCCGGCAAAGACCACGCTCGAATACGCACAGGAGGGTTTGCGCATGCAGATTGGCGGCACGGATTACGTGAGCTGGGCGGTGAGGAATGCGATCGGCCCGGACGATTCGTACTTCGTGCGCGTGCGCGGCTGCCCGGCCACGCTGCTGCTCATGCCTTATCCCGAAGGCGACGACGTCGAAGCGACGATCGTTCGGCTCGGATAACACCGCCATGTTTCGGATGTAACAAACCCGCGCCCCACTCGAAACGAAGCCGCAACGCGGCGACCTTAATCTGTACTCATGCGCTGAACGAGATCGAAGGCGCAAGCGGCCAGGCAAACACACAGCGCGCCGCCAACCCAAACTAACTGGAGATTAATCATGCCGATGCCCTGCTACCTCACCCTCGAAGGCCAGAACCAAGGAAAGATCGAAGGCTCCACCAAGGTTCAAGGCCACGAAGGCAAGATCCTCGTGCAAGCCGTGGATCACACCATCGAAATTCCGAAGAGCCCGCAAACTGGTCTGCCGACCGGCAAGCGCGTGCATGGCGCAATGACAGTGACGAAGGAAATCGACAAGTCGAGCCCGAAGCTGTATCAGGCGCTGACGTCGGGCGAACAGTTGAAGTCGGTGACGCTCGAGTTCTACCGCATTTCGCCCAAGGGCACGGAAGAAAAGTACTACACGGCCAAGCTCGAAAACGCGATCCTTACGCACATGCAGTCGTGGACGCCCAATTGCCTGGACCCGAACAACCGTCAGATGGGCCACATGGAAGACCTCGCGTTCACCTACGAAAAAATCACGTGGACGTACGAGCCGGACGGCATCGAAGCCGAAGATTCTTGGCTTGCTCCCAAGGCTTGATGTAACGCGTCGCGCCGCGGCCTGACCGCGGCGCGCTCCTCGCTTGAACGGCAGATAAAACGCCATGACTTCGCTCTCCGCACGACTCGCCAACAATCAGCGCTTCAGCTTCGTCTCCGATGCTTACGCGGCCGACACGTTCTCGGTGGTGCGCATGCACGGGCGCGAGGCGATCTCGCAACTCTTTCGCTTCGAAGTGACGCTCGTCGCCGACGACGCCGCCATCGATCTGACGAAGATGTTGCAGAACAACGCGACCTTCAGTATCGGCGCACCCGATGACAGTTCGCGCACCACGCCATATTCCGGCATGCTCGCCGAATTCGACCAGTTGCATCATGCGGGCGGCTACACGTTTTATCGCGCGGTGCTCGTGCCGCGTGCGTGGCGGCTTACGCTTACGCGCACCTGCGAGGTCTATTTGAACGAGCAGACCATCCCGCAGATTCTGGGCGGCGTGTTGCGCGACGCGCAACTCACGGGCAACGCCGTCGATCTGAAGCTGACGGGCGAGTATCGTCCGCGCAGCTATGTGTGCCAGTTCCAGGAAAGCCACTTCGACTTCGTGTCGCGCTGGATGGAAAAGGAAGGCATGTACTACTACTTCGCGCAGAGCGGCGAGGCGGACACGTTGACCATCGTCGATGACCGCGCCATGCACGCCGCCGATGCGCTGCCGGTCAACTACCGCCCCGCCGACGAACTGGATACGGGCGTCGCGCCGGACTCGGTGCAGAGCTTCGTGTGCCGCACGAAGCCGCTGCCCGCGAAGGTGGTGCTGCAGGACTACAACTATCGCAAGGCGTCGTTGCCGCTCGTTGCGCATGCGGATGTATCCGCGCAAGGTTTCGGCGAAGCGATGTTCTACGGCGACAACTTTCGCGACGCCGACGAAGGCACGCGTTACGCGAAGCTGCGCGCAGAGGGGATTCTTTGCGGCGGCGTCCGTTTTCATGGTCAGGCCACGGCGGTGGGCTTGCGCAGCGGCTATTTCATGCAGATGTCGCATCATTATCGCGACGACTTCAACGGCCGCTATCTCGTGACCGAGATCACGCATGAAGGATCGCAGGCGGGCGCGCTGCTCGCGGGCATCAAGACGCCGTTTAGCGAAAACGGCGCGGCGCGTGAAGAGATCATCTACCGCAACACGTTTTCGGCGATCAAGGCGGACGTTCAGTATCGCGCGCCGCGCGACACGGCGCGGCCGACTATCGCGGGCACGCTGAACGCGACCGTCGATGCGGAGGGCAGCGGCGAATATGCCGAGCTCGACGAATACGGACAGTACACGGTGCAGTTGCCGTTCGACCGCACGGACAAGGCGGCGGCGAAAGGCTCGGCGCGCGTTCGCATGGCGACGCCTTATTCCGGCGATGGACACGGCATGCATTTTCCGCTGCTGAAGGGCGCGGAGGTGTTGCTTGCATTCAGCGACGGCGATCCGGATCAGCCGGTGATTGTCGGAACGGTGCCGAATTCGGTGAATTCGAGTGTGGTGAATCAGGGGAACCCGGCGATGAATCGAATGGTGACGAAGGGTGGAAACATCCTGGAGATGTCGGATAAGGATGGTGGCCAGACGATCCATCTTTTCTCGCCGAACGGCGCGACACATATTTTTATCGGCGCGCGCGACTAAGGCGCGATAGGCACGCGTTTCCATGTTCCTTTCATTGCATCGACAGCCACGCATCTGCGCTTTCAGGAGATAACAGTCATGAGCTTCACTCAGTTCACACTGGAAGACGTCAACACGATGACGGTCGGAACCACCAACAACCTCGCGGTCGGGGAAGTCAACTCCGCGTTTTGTACCGGCCAAACCGCACTCACAGCAACGACCAACAATTCGGTGACGCTCGGCACATATCTGGCTGCAGTGCTCGGCAACAACGTCACATGGACTTATGGGACCACGCTGGGCATGCAGGACGGTGCAACGGTCGATTTTAGCGACTCCACCTCCACGCAGGCACAAGGAACCGTAGCCCTCAAGGGCGGCATTCATCCTCTCGGCATGTCCGCACTCGCCATCCTCAAGGCCGCGATGACGGCGACCAAGGCGCTGATCGGCGTGACTGTCGCGATTAATCTCGTGTACGGCACCGCGCTCGGTGTGCTCGACGCCACCGACGTCAGCAAGGACAAGGTGAAACAGCAAGCGGCCGAGGCCGCGTCCATAGGCGCGAGCAATGCGCTGCTCACCGCGCTCCTGGTCGTCGTCGTCAAGCGACTCTCGACACTGTGCGAGGCGCTGCGCCAGACATCGACCCTGACCTTGGGACAGACCGGCGTGTCGCTCGGAACGGACTTTCTGCCAGCTTCCCAGAGCACGCTCGAAATGTCGCTTGCAGAAACCACGCTGACACGAATCACGCCGGCCGGCCAGAGTTCCATCTCATTGACGAATGCCACTGCGGGGTTCAAGCGCGTAGGCATCGACACAGGCTCGCTGAATTTCAGCGACGGCGCTTCGTCGCTCGACTTCACCGGACCAGCAGGCGCATCTTCGTTGCTGATGGGCCCGGACCAGGCAACCCTGCGCGGCGGCGACAGCAGCGTGCTCGTTACGCCCGCTACGTTGACGGCGCAGGTCGGCGCGAGCGCTCTGAACATGACACCCGAAGATTTTCTCGTCGAGTCGTCGGGTTGCACACTCAACATGGCTCAGGAAGTGTTCGTCGCGTCCGCGCCCGGCGCCATGATGCTAATCAGCCCCGAGGCGATCGAGGCCGATTCCGCATTCATCAAGCTCGGCTAGGCGACGAACGATCATGAAAATCCTCAAACCAGATACCGCCGGACTCGTCTATCGCACGTTGCGTTTCAACGAGCGCGATCTACTTTCCATGGGCGTGCTCGTGATGTTCGCTCTCGATGCGCCGCACGATGGACCGCCACGTCTCGGCTCCGAACCGGACTTGTGGAAGGCAGGCGCCAGCGCGACGGGAGACGGCCCGCTCGACGCCGGCTTCCCGAAGCCATGCGGCGAATGGCTCGCTTATGGCGCAGCCCACGCGCCGGCAGGCGCGACCGCGACACTCGTCGAAACGACCGTGCAAGTAGGCGCTTCGCGAAAATCGCTCTTTGTGTATGGCGATCGCCGCTTCGGCCCGCTCGGAACGATCTCGGCCCCCGAGCCTTTCCACCGCATGCCGCTCGATGCCACGCGCGCGTTCGGCGGTCCTGAACACGCCGCCAATCCCGCCGGGCGCGGCGCGGTGTTCGCCGGCGACTCGGACCGCATGTTACCTAACGTCGAGACGCCGGACGCGCTGATCGCCTCGCCCAGCGATGTCCGCGAACCCGCCGGATATTGGGCATTGCCCGCCACGTCGCCGCAACGGACCGCGTTGCTCGGCGCCTTCGATGACGACTGGCTCGCAAAGCAATGGCCGCATCTTCCGGCTGACACCCGGACCGATTACTTTTGCACGGCGCCGCACGACCAGCGTATCGCGGGATTCTGGCAAGGCGACGAGCGCATTGTTGTCGATTACATGCATCCCGATCAGCCGCATCTGGCGGCGCGCCTTCCGGCACTCAGGGCGCGCTGCTTCGTGACCCGTCGTATTGCTGGCGATATGCGCTTCGAGGAGTGCGCCGCGCGCCCGGAAACCGTCTGGATCCTGCCGGAGATCGGACAGGGCATCGTGTTATATCGCGCGGTTGCAGCGCTCGGCGATGAAGACGCGGACGACATCGCGCAGTTGATGGTCGACTTCGAGAGCATGACAAGCGCGCCGTTACCCGCCGAATACTATCGAGATCGCCTGCAAGCGCGGCTCAGTCTGACGCCTCCCGTGCCAGCCGCCGCAAGTGCGTCGCCCGCCCCTGCGGCGGCCGTCGCCACCCCGCCTGCCCTGAAAGCACCCGATGCACCTGATGCACCCGCCGTAGCGGGACCGAGCGATCCGGCTGCGTTCGCCGAACTCGAATCGCTCACCGCGCAGATCGAATCGACGACTCAGAATCTGTTGTCGAAGCACGGCATGCAAGCAAGCGAGCTCGAAGCACACTTACCGCAAGCGGGCATGCCGCCGTTCGACATCAAGTCGGGTGGCGATGCGGCATCCATGCAGCGTGACCTTCAATCGCTGACGCAAACGCTAGAAAGCAGCGCCGCTGATCTGATGAAGCGCTACGAACTCACGCCAGCCGATGTCGAGAAACTAACCGCGCCCGTGCTCGGCGCGAACGGCGCCAGCGCTCCCGCCGACGCGGCGACGCTCGCCGGGCAGTTGCGCGCAGCGTTCGCGCAGACTCAACAGGCGCTCGCGGCGCGCGGCAGTTCGATCACCGGTCTTGCCGCACAGGTCACCGACCCTGAGACGGTCGCCGCACTGAACGAAGCGGCGAGCATCGACTTCGAGAGCATCGTGGGCGCGCTTTCGACCCTTGGCGCATCTCCGACCGCTGCTGCGCCCGCGACGCAACCGCCTGCGAGCGCCGTGCTCGGAGCGCCGCAGCCGTCTCTACCGCTACGGCTGAATCGCGACGATGTGATAGCGCGCGCCGCGGCTGGTCATTCGCTTGCCAGCCTGAATCTGAGCGGCCTCGATTTGTCAGGCGCGATGCTCGAGCGCGCCGACTTGCGCCTCGCCGTGCTCAACGACGTCCGTCTCACTGGCGCGCGGCTCTCCGGCACCGATCTGTCGGGCGCGATGCTCGCTGGCGCCGATCTCGTCGGGGCGCAACTGCACGACGCGAAGCTCGACAACGTCAGCGCCCGCAACGCCAACTTCGGCGGTGCGCAGTTGCAACGCGCGTCTCTAAGTGCGAGTGACTTCGCGGACGCGGACTTTTCGGCGGCGAATCTGGAGGGCGCGCAACTCGCCCGCGCCATCTTCAGCAACGCGAAGATGATGGGCGTGAAGGCGTCCAGATGCGGCGCGGCGAAAGCTAGTTTTTCGCGCGCGGTCCTTGCGGGCGCCGACTTCACCGGGGCAAATCTCGCGAACGCGGTATTCGATCATGCGTCAATCGCGGGCGCCAGTTTCGTCGATGCGGACTGCTCCGTTCTCCGTCTGTTCGGCACCCAGGGCGCGGGCGCGCGTTTCGACAACGCCAACCTCTCGCAATCGCGCGCGGGCCTCGCCGCAAACCTCAGCGGCGCGAGTTTCGTGGGCGCGCGGCTGAACGCGGCCGTATGGCTTGACATTGACATATCTCAGGCAAACTTCGACCAAAGCGCGCTCGATCACGTGAATTTCAGCGGCGTCATAGCCCGTGGCGCGCGCTTCGTCAACGCGCGCGCGGTGTCTATCCGTCTGTCCAAGGCCGATTTGAGCGGTGCCGATTTCAGCCGCGCCAACCTGATGAACGCCAACTTGCGACGCGCCCGCCTCGACGGCGTGCGCTTCGTCTCGAGCAATCTTTACGGTGCGCAATGCTACGGATCAACGGTCGGCAACAGCGTGCTCGACGGCGCCAACGTCGATCGCACGCTGCTGCAGATTCCCGGCCGCGTGGAAGGTGAGGTGCGCTTATGAGCGCGCTTCCCGAACTCGTGCCGGGCGCGGCGCTGTCCAGAACCAGCCTGGCGGGCGCGGACCTCGCCGGGCGCGACCTAAGCGGCTGTCTTCTGGAGGGCGTCGATTTGCGCGGCGCCGACCTTTCGCGCACGAAGCTGAATGGGGCGCGCATCCGCCAATGCGATCTTTCGGGTGCGAATCTGAATGCCAGCGTTCTCGATGGTTCCCAATGGCACAACACGCAAGTTGCCGGTGCGAGTCTGCGTGAGACGCAAGCCACACGGGTGTTCTTTACGCGTGTCGGCTTCGGACGCACCGACTTTACGAGCGCGCAGATCGAGCGCGCGATGTTCGACGGCTGCGATTTGAGCGCCGCGACCTTCGCCGGCGCTCGCGTCTATCGCAGCGATGCGCTTGCCTGCAAGTTCGACGGCGCCGACTTCACCGACGCCGATCTCACGCGCTTTACGGCCCGCGACGCCGCGCTCGCGCGGGTAACGTTCTTGCGCACTGAACTCGTACAAGCTTTCTTTCTGAACGGCGATCTTGCCGGCCAGCGCTTCGACCAATGCAACCTCCATCAGTGCCAGTTCACGAATGCGAACCTTTCCGGCTCCGATTTCACCGGTGCAGAGCTCGTGCAGACGCGTTTTGATCGCGCGAAGCTCAACGCGGCGCGCTTTGCGGGCGCATCCGGCCGATACGCGCGCTTTGCGCAAGCCGACTTGTCCGGTGCCGATCTGACCGATGCCGAATTCGTCGTGGCCGATTTCAGCGGCGCGACGCTGACCGGGTCGCGCTGCGACGGCGCGAGTTGGACGCAGGCGGTCTTCACGCGCGCCATCTGGCAACGTTCGACGTTGACGGCGGCACGCTTCACGGACTGCGATCTGTCACACGTCGATCTGACGGAATCCGATTGCGCACGCGCGGATTTCGGCAATGCCGACTTCCATGCGCTGATCGACTCGCGTACGCATTGGGCGGGCGCGTCGCGCAACCACACACGTCCCACCGATCCGGTTCGGCTGCGCGCCGAAACCTGGGGTGTTTGACTTCTACTGTCTTGGAGCACGACATGGATACGCTGCCACTTACCCCTAACGACATTCCCGCCGGCTGCGCGCCAGCAGTCAGCACGACCCTGCGTGCCGCCACGGTGACCGGTCGCGCAGGACCATGGTTTTTGCTCGACAGTCACGCCGAGCGTGCCTTGCAGGCTCAAAGCTGTCTGCTCGAACCGCAAGCGGGCGATCTCGTCCTCGTCTGCGGCGCGTTGCCCGCACAGGCTGCAGCCGACGGCGTGACGGCAACGACCACGGTGCCGTATCTCCTCGCGGTGCTGACCCGTGCCCAACCCGACGCCGGCACCATGATGCTGCCGGGCGGCGCAAGGATCGAATCCGCCGACGGCGACTTGCGGCTTTGTGCCACGCGTATCGCGCTGAACGGCGAGGAGGCCGTCGATGCCAGCACGCGCGCGTTCTCGCTCGACGCGGTTTCGACAGCGGTCACGAGCCACCAGGCCAGCGCGCGCATAGCGTCGCTCGACGCGGGTATCGAACGTCTTACGCTAGTCGCGCGCCATTTTCTCTCGACCGTCGGACGTGCCATCTTCCGTGCAAACGACAGTTCGCGATGGATTGAGGGTAACGACGAATTGCGTGCGGGCACGGCTCGCTGGCGCGTAAGCGGCGACGCGCACTTGCACACTCGCCACACGACCCTCGTCTCCGACGAGATGACGCGCATCGACGGCTCGAAGATAGAACTGGGCTGAGGCCCGGCCCCAGTCGACAAGACGCGACGAGACAATCGCACAAACGGAGGTATGCCGTGTTTGCAGTAACCATAGCTGCTGGCGAGATGATCGCCGAACCCGATGTCTGCCAAGTGCCGACGCCCGCTGGACCGGTACCGACGCCGTTTCCGAATATCGCCATGCCCATGATGGGCACGCCGCCGGCCGAGACCGTGCTGATCTGCGGAGCGCCCGCACTCAATCTCGGCTCAGAGATTCCGTTGACCAATGGCGATCAGGCCGGCGTGGCAGGCGGCGTGGCCTCGGGCACGATCATGGGCCCGGCGCGCTTCACCGAGGGCAGCATGAAGGTAATGGTGGCCGGCAATCCCGCCGTTCGGCTTACTTCGCCGACGACGCAAAATCAAAGTAACGCCATCGGCGTCGTGCTGGTGCCGAGCCAGCCTACCGTGATGATCATGAGCTGACCCCACGAGCCACACCGCCTCAAGCAACCACAACAACGACCATGCGCCACACCGCCCTCGCCCTTCTCCTCACCGCCTGCGCCACGCTTCCCGCCGCGGCCCAGCAACCCGCCGACGACAGCGCCGCCATCCGGCAAGTCGTCGATACCTACTTGCAGCCGCTGCTCTCGTCGCATCAGGCGGCGGGGGCAATCGTCGGCGTGTCGCTGCACGGCAAGCGTTACTACTACGCATACGGCTCGGCCAACGACAACGGCGCGCCCTTCACGGCCGATAGCATCGTCGAGATCGGCTCGTGCACGAAAGTCTTCACGACCACGCTCTTCGCGCTCGCCATCGGCCGGCATCAGATCGCGCCGGATTCGTCGATACAGCGCTACATGCCCAACGGCGTCACGCTGCAAAGCGCCGCGCAGAACGTCACGCCGATGCAGCTCGCCGACTTCACTTCCGGCATGCCCGACAATCCGCCCGACGCACCGCGCAATCTGCGTTATCGCGGTATCGACCACTACACGTCGGCGGACTTCTTTCGCTGGGTATCGTCGTGGTCGCCGGACGGTCCCCTGCCACGTCCCTACATGTATTCGAACGCAGGCGTCGGCGTGCTCGGCGTGACGCTCGTGCAGGCAACGGGGCGCGCGTGGGCCGATCAGCTATCGACGGATATCCTGCAACCGCTTGGCATGACGAGTTCGTTCTCGGGACCAGTCGACGTGCCAGGGCGCACGGCCGAAGGGCATCTTCGAGACGGGCAGCGCGCGCCGCAATGGCCGCTCTACGCGTGGTACGCGGCAGGCGCCATGCGCTCCACCGCCGCAGACATGTTGCGCTTCGGCGAGGCCAATCTCGGACACGGTGAAATAGACGGACGTCCGGTGCCCGCCGAACTGATCTCGGCGATGCACGCGGCTCAAGCGCCGCGCTACACGTTGCCGAACGGCATCGCGCAGCAAGGCATGGCGTGGGTCACGAACAACGGCAACGGCTCGCCCGGCTTGCATCCGGAAATTCTGAAGAACGGTGGAACGGCGGGATTCAGCTCGGTGATTCTCGTGAATCCGCACAAAGACGCGGCGATTTTTATCGCGGTCAATCAGGGCGAGACGCCGCCCGCGCCAGTGGCGATTGCCATCGGGCGGCATCTGCCTTGATGCGAAGCGCCGGAGTGGCGCATCGCATCATGCGTTTTTTTTTCGGCGCTTTTACTTCGGAATACCCACGCGCTCGCACGTCGGCAAGCCGTTTTTCGGCACCTGGGTGTAGTGCATGACGTAGCCGTTCGCGAGCCCTTGCTTCGAGGCGAGCACGATCTGTCCCAACTGAGTCTTCGAGGCCAGCGTGGCCTTAGTCGGCTGCTGTTCGATGATCAGATTCTTGAGATCGGGATTCGCGCGCGCCGCGTCCTGACCGATGATCCGCCGGACATCCGACACGCTCGACCGATACCAGCCAATGAACGGGCGATACGAAGGCCCCGCATAGTGGCTATCGATGATCATCCACGGATCGAGTTTGTCGAGCGCCTCCAGCACGTTGTCGTTCTGGAGGATGGACGCGAGATCGCCGCCAAGACGCGAACCCGGCTCGCCGATATGCGCCGGATCGTAGCGCCAGGCATCCGGTCCATTGCGCAAATCGGACCACTTCTTGCCGGTCCAGGTCACGACGTGCGTGAGGCCAATGGTGCTCGTCGGCGTAAAGGGAACCATCTTGCCTTTGACGATCGGCGACGCGGTGATATAGAGCAAGTCGCCCGGCAGCAGATACTGCGACGCGGTGTCGAAGTTGCCGCTGTTGATATCGAGCAGAACGCCCGCTTGCTTCGGTCCCGCCCAATCAGGCGTGCTGGTTGCGCCCGCGGGCGTCATGCACGCTTGCGTGGTCACGCCGGTTTCGACTTCCGTACTGCCCGTGAGCCCCGCGAAGTTGTAGACCCAAGACGTGAAGTCCGAGCAATCCACGCCATGCCACATGACCTCGGCAGGCTTGTAAGCCGGCGTGTTCGTGGCGGTGACACCGCTCGCCTGGATCTGCTGCGAACCGGTAGCGCTGCGTTGACCGGTGCAGGTCATGCCGTACTTTGGCGTCTTGGCGCCGCTCGCGCTCGCGGCCGCACCCGACGTGCTGCCCGCCGACGAATTGCGGTACTTCGGATCGGTTCCGCCCGAATCGTCCGGCGGCAGCCAGCCCGGCACATGATGATGGCAATAGTTGATGTCCTGATCGACCCAGAAGTTTTCCACCGCCATCACGAGTTCGCGATAAAACGTGTCGGTGTCGGTGCATCCTGAAGGCGCCTTGATCGCGCCGTACTGAGCGGCGAGCGGCCCCCAGCTGCTGGCGGTCAGATAGGTCGCCCAATTGGTCTTGGTAAGACCGCCGGTGAGCTTTGCCTGAACGTCGTTCTGACGGCCCGCGAAGATCGCGGCGTTGTCCCTGAGCAAGGCGATGCGGTCGCCGCAAGTGGCCGCGCTGCCAATAGCCGTTTGCGCCGCGCCTGGCACGACCGGCGCGAACTGCGCCATCGACGTAATGCCCGAGCGGTTGCCCGCGCTGCCCGCATAGGTCGCGGCGCCTTGCGTGATCGTGCAGTTGCCGCCCGAGGGCGCGGCGACGGTGCCGTCATCGGCGATATCGCCCGAGCCTGCGTGACAGGACGCGAGCGTATCGCCATTGGCTGCCTGTGCGACGATGTTCTGCGTGCTGGTATCGATGGAAGAACCATCCGTCGTGCGGCTCTGCGATTCGGCGCCGAGCGCAAGACTCATCTTCGCGCCATCCGTGACCGTTCCGGTCGTGCCTGCGGTGACGAGCGTCGGTGTGGTCTGCTGGACGTCGATGTCGCCCGCGAACGCGTTCACGCGCGCGACTGCGGCGTTGATGTTGTCGGCGCTGAGGCCGCCGGCCGCGCGTGCATCGGCGACGATTGCGTTCGAATACGCCGAGACGACCATCTGCGAAGGCGCGTTGAGATACACGGCGTCGATTTCGGTGGAAAGGCTCGTGTTGGTGCCGGTCGCTTCTTCCTGATAGCTGCCCCCCGTTACGCGCACGAGGAGCGGATAGTGCAGGCTGCCCTTGAGCGCGAAGGTGCCGTCGTTGTTGGTCGTGGCAGTGGCGAGCGGCTTGTCGGAGACGGTGCCGTCGGCGGCGAGTTGATACACCGCCACCGCTGCGTTCGCAACGGGACCCATGTACACGCCACCTGAAGTGGACGGCGACGAGCTGCCGCCGCCGCATGCGGCGAGAGCAAGCGAGAGCGCGGCGCTTGCCGCGACAGTAAGAAGAACGGGCTTCACGATAACCTTGCAGAAAGGGAACTGGGCACCACGAAGACTGGCGCGTGACTGATGCCTTTACGGCATGTCACTAGCGTAGGTGAAGGCCGTCAACGGCAAATGGCCGATAAGCCTTACAAACCACGTCCATTTCCGAAGATTGAAGCGGTTAAGTGAAAGCGGTGCAAAGGGCGTTCGTCAATGGGCGAACGCCTGGGCGAGGGGTTTGACCGGTGTCTCTTGCAGAAGCTGCTGGCGACGACGCATTCACGAAGCCCCAAGAAGATACGTACTCGCACCGGTTGTGTGTGAGCAATCGACGCTTCCAAATTCCTGATGATCGACTCATCTAATCGATTGTCACATTCTGTTGTCGTGCTTTCGGAACAACTGCGCGTGTCGTAGCCTGTTCGGCTCTTCAACCCTCATGGCGTAGGAGATCGTCAGGCGTTACGGCCAGTCATCGTCCTGCGTCGCACGGAAGACTTGAATGGAAGCACAAGCCAAGCCCACCGGCGCACTCGCGCGCTGGATCACCGGGCGTCAATCGTACTTTCTCAAAGTCGGCGGCGCGCCCGAGACGGATAACTTATCCATTTTCTCAGTCCATGCCGTCGAGCGGCTCGGCGAGCCCTACCGCATTACGCTCGAACTCACCGCCAAGACCGAACTCGCGCGCGCGGACTATCTCGGCAAGCGCGCCAAGTTCACGATCGAGCCGCCCGCCGATAGCGGCGAGCCGCGCATCTTCGACGGCTGTGTAACGCGCTTTACGCGGACCCGCAAGACTCGCGATTTCACTGCTTACCGCCTCATTGTCGAATCGACGCTGGCGCGTCTGAATCTCACCCAGGCGACGCGCATCTATCAGGACATGTCCGCGCCCGAGATCGTCATTGCAATACTCGAGCGTCACCAGTTTCTGCCGCACCAATACTCGCTCAAGCTGCGCAAGTCGTTCCCCAAGCTCGCGTTTCACATGCAGTATCAGATGTCCGACTGGGCATTCCTGCATCTGGTCATGCAGCAGGCCGGACTGTTTTGCTACACGCGCACCAGCAAGTTTGGCGAGGTGGTGCAGTTTGCCGATGACGTGGATGGCTACGTTTATCGCCCAGACGTCACTGTCCCTTACCGTGAGATCTCGGGGCTTCTGTCGGCTCAAGAGGCGATCTATCAGCTCGAGGCGCATAGCCAGCAGATACCGGCATCGGTACGGGTCGCGAATTACAACCCCGCGCTCGCGTGGGAACGGCTCGCCGCCGATATCAACCTCGCGCTCGGCGATCAGACCACTTACGGCGAAACCTATACCTACGGCACTCACCACCTCGATGCGGCAAGCGCACAGTGGGAAGCGCGTTTGCGCCATGAGGCGGCGCTCTCGCAGCAAATCAGGTTCGACGGCAAAAGCACCAATCACGACCTGCATGCCGGGCTCGTGGTGCGGGTTGACGAGACGTTGCCGGACGCGCCGCATGGCTTGCTGATGACCGAGGTCATTCACGAAGCAAGCCGCGAGCGGGATTACTTCAACTCGTTCAAGGCGATTCCGTGCGACCGGCCTTACCGTCTACCGCTTGACGAAGCGAACTGGCCCAAGATCGCCGGCACGCTCTCGGCGCGCATTACCACGCGCAGTGAAACCGAGTACGCCCAGCCCAATGCGCAAGGCCATTACACGGTGCGCTTTGACTTCGACTTCGATGACTGGCCGCAAGGTGGCGAAAGCGTACCGCTACGCTTGGCCAAGCCGTTCGCCGGGGCGAACCAGACGGGCTTTCACTTTCCGCTGTTGCGCGAGACGGAGGCCGGTGTCGCCTTTATCGGAGGCGACCCCCGGTTCCCCTACATCGCCCATGTCCATCATCACAGTCAGGCAACCGACCTCGTGATCGGGCGCGACGGCTGGGACACGCGCAACGTCATGCGCACAAGCAGCAATAACAAGCTCAGGCTGGAAGACGAACGCGGCAAGGAAGGCATCAAGCTCTCGACCGAGTACGGCGGCAAGACCCAGTTGAACATGGGCTATCTGGTCGATTCCGAGAGAAAGAAGCGCGGCGAAGGATTCGAACTGCGCTCGGACGATTGGGGTTCGTTGCGCGGCGGCAAGGGTCTGTTCCTGAGCGCTGACAAACAGCCGCGTGCAGGCGCTCAGGCGCTCGATATGTCGGCCGCGCTCGCGCAATTGCAGTCAGCACAAGCGCGCATGCAAAGTCTTTCCGAAGCGGTCAAGAAGGCACAAGCCGTGGTCGCCGACTGCGAGGCACAGAAGACGCTTCTTGAAACGCAACTCAAGGACTTGCAGCAGGCGGTCCTGCTGGCGTCGGCTCCGCATGGTGTGGCGCTCACGAGCGGCGAGCACATGCAGTTCTCGGCGGCCGGGCATTTGTTCACCACCACGGGCGGTAATGCAGACGCGGCGATCGGCGGCAATTACACGGTCGCGGCGGGCCATGCGGTGTCGCTCTTCGCGAACACGCAGGGCGTCAAAGTCACCGCCGCGGAAGGCAAGGTGGACGTACAGGCGCAAGGCGATGCACTCAATCTCGCCGCGCTCAAGGGCGTGACGATCGCAAGCACCGAGGACGCCATCACGCTCACCGCCAAGACCGCACTGACGCTCTACTGCGGTGGCTCATACGTCAAGCTGACCAATACGGGCGTGGAGATAGGCAGCCCCCACGACATCCTGCTGAAGGGGCCGATGCGTATCGGCAAGTCGGCAACCAAACAGAACGCGTTGCCGTTGATGCCCAAGCAGGAGCCGGTCGGCATGCAGTTATGGCACGCCTACCCCAACGGCCAGCCAGTGAAGAACGCATGGTATCGGATTGGCTTCCCGGACGGCTCGTCGCGCACAGGAAAGCTCGATGAAAACGGGCGTGGGATGCTGACTGACGTCCCGCGCGGGGGCGGTCATATCCAGTACTTCGAGGATGGTTACGGCTTGCAAAGCGACAAGCGCAAGTGGGCGCAGCCGAAGAACGCGCCGCAAACACCAACGGACCCGAGCACGCCTGGTGAGACCGAAGCCGCACCGCCAAGCTTGACGGGCGCGGCCATGGCGAGCGCCGCGCAGGCGCTCACTCAGGCAGCAGCTCCGCCAGCGCTTCAAGCGCTCGCCTCGCAGGTGCCCGCCTTGGCGCGTGCCGCCGTCTCGGGCGGCGCAAGCGCGGCGGCGCAGACGGCCGTTCGCACCGCGGCGAGTTCGGCAGAGCACGCGCCGATGCCGAGTCTTGCCAAGTCGCTGACTTCGACCTGACCCGCCGCCCAACCTCATAGTCAACACAACAACAACGAACAGAAACATGGCAGCAACGGACACACCCGCAGCACCCGCCCCGCATCAAATACCGCAAGGCATTAAACAGAACGCTGAAGAACGGCGGCGCATCAGTTACGACATCACGCCCGCGAATCCCGCGCCGAAGACGACGCCGAACCTGACGCAGTTGGGCATCGAATCGGTCGAGAATCACAGCCACGAGATATTCGTTCAGTGCCTCTACATGTTGCCGGTGGTCGGCAACGCGATGTCGCTGTACGACGTCGGGACCGACATCTATGGCATTTGCAGCAGCGCCGAGAAGGCCAGTAGCCTGACGAGCTGGGGCATTCTCGCCATTGACGCTATCGGCGTGATTCCGGCGGCGGGCAATGCCAGCCGGCCGATGCGCGCGGTCGTCAAGGAAGTCCTCCTTGCCTTTGCCAAGGGCGCGGCGGCCTCCGTGCTGGTTGACCTGTTCTGGGCGACGGCGGGCGGCGACGCGGTCGCGTTCATGGAGAAACTCGATCAGAAGCTCACGCAGTGGCGCGAAGAAATCTCGCGCGGCATCTCCGACGCATCGCGCATGGTGCGCCGCTTTGTCGAGAATCCGGTCTCGGCGGCTGAACAAATGGGCCGCATCAAGCACAACGAGGGCTTTTTGTCGTGGGTCCCGTCCGGGGAGACGATCGCGCTGCACGGCATCGATCAGTTGCTGAAGGTATCCGGCCAGCGCACGACCATTCTTAAGTGGCTCGATGAGTTCGACCGCAATCGCGACGCCATGCTCAGGCGCGCGTTCGGCGATGCGGCGACGGCGGGTTCGTTGATCTTCATGGCCGCGCAGATTGTCGAGGAGATCAAGTTCCGCAAGGCACGCAGCACGCCCTCGCATGTCGCGCACGCCGCCCCCGGCACGATGCACGAACCGCACGTCAAGCCCGGCACGCATACCGAGCACACGCAGAAAGGAGCGAAGGCGAGCGACGTGCCCGCTAAGGACGGCTGCGGCTGCCCCGTTACCAAGACCGGCAAACCCGTCGACCTCGTGATGGGTGACGAGAACCTCGAACAAACCGACTTTGCGCTCGACGGCGTCGCGCCGATCGTGTGGACGCGGCGCTATCGGTCAAGCCTTGCCGCTTACGATGACAGCGCGCTCGGCGCACGCTGGACGAGTCCGTATCACCTCTCGCTCGAACAGCGCGACGGCGTGCTTACGTTCTTCGACCCGGACGCGCGCGCCGTGCCCTTGCCGAAAGTTGCGATCGGCGATTCGGTCGAGGTGCCGACGGAACAGTTGACGGTGAGCCGTCCAGATGCGCGCAGCGTGGAGCTTGCCTATGCGGACGGATCGCGCGAACGTTACGAACAGAGCCGCACCCTTGCCGGTTCACGTTATCGGCTTATCTCTCGCATAGGCCGCGATGGCCTCGGTCTGACCTTGTCCTACAACTCTAAGGACGAACTGACGGGCATGACGGACGGCGCGGAGAACACGATCCGCATCGACTACGAGAACGGGCGCGTCGCGGTTATCTACCGGATCGGGTTGCTTGGGAGCGCGGACGAAGCAATCGCCCGCTATGCCTATAGTCCCGAGGGCGACCTGACCGAGCACCGCGACGTGCTCGGCTACGCGCGCAAGTACGTCTATCAGCATCACCTGCTCACGCGCTATACCGACTTCAACGGCAACCCGGCCAACCTCGAATGGGACGCCCGTGGCGCAGACGCGCACACGTCCGCGCAAGCACGCTGCGTGCGCACATGGATTGCCAAGGACGAGGTGATCGACCGGGAGATAAATATCCATGAGCTCGCGCCGAAGCAAGACACGCGTTTCGAGTACCACCGCGAGCACTGGTACACCAAGGTCACGGACGGCGAGGGCAACAGCACGATTCACCGCTACGACCAACATAACCGTATCGTGCTGGTCGAGCATCCCGATGGCACGAGTGAATCGTTTAACTGGAGCGAGAACAACCAGCTCGTCAGCATGAAGAACGCGCTGGGGCAAATTCAGCGCTTCGAGTATGACGGTCAGGGGCGCGTCACGGCCGTGACCGACGCGCTCTCGATGACCACGCGCACCGAGTACAACGCCGCTGGTCTGCCGGTCAAAGTAACCGACGCCATCGGCGACGTGACGACGACCGATTATGACGCGCTCGGGCGGCCCGTGTCCGTCACCGATCCGGCCGGCCGCACCACGCAATACGCTTGGAACAGCAAGGGGCGCCTGACCGCGCTGACCGACCCCAAGGGCGGCGTGAAGCAGTTCAGCTATGACGCTGCGGGACGGCTGACCCAAGCGACGGACTGTTCGAACAACGCGACGCATTACGGCTACGACGAACGCGGCTATCTCTCACACATAACCGACGCCGAAGGCCATGAAACCCGCTACCGGCGTGACGCGCGCGGGCAGATCAAGACCATCACACGCGCCGATGGTGTCGAGGAACAGTTTCGCTGGGACGGCAACGGCAACCTCGTTGCTTACCGCGATGGCGCGGGCGTTGAAACGCTGTATTGGTACGACGCGCTAAATCAGTTGAGCGTGCGCCAAACCGACGTGAAAGGCGACGATTGGGGCCGCGTCGCGTACCGCTACGACAAGCAGGGGCGGCTAACCACGCTGAACAACGAGAACCACGAATCTACCGAGTTTCGTTATGACGCGCTCGGTCAGGTCATCGAGCAGACGGGGTTCGACGGGCGCAGCGTCGCCTATGCGTGGGACGATGCCGGGCGGCTGGTGGCATCGACTGAAGCCGGCGTCGAGACGCGCTACGAGCGCGACCCGATCGGACGGCTCACCGCGCGCACGATCGGCAAGCAAGCGACCGAGAGTTTTTACTACGACGCGCGCGGGCGGCTCGCGACCGCCACGGCCGCTGGCAGCACGACCCGCCTGCACTACGACGATGCGGACAACCTGATCGCCGAAGAGCAGCACGTTCGCCCGTATTACCGGGGCCAGTATTCGACCGTCACGCGCCACCAATACGACGTGCTCGGCAATCGCACGAAGACCATCCTGCCGAATACACGCTCCATCGACTGGCTGCGTTATGGCTCGGGCCACGTCCATGGCGTCATGCTCGACGGCAAGCCGCTGATGGATTTCGAGCGCGACAAGCTGCATCGGGAAATCAAGCGCACGCACCGCAGCTTCACGCAGGCGCGCCAGTACGATCCGGTCGGACGGCTCGCACAGATGTCGGTGCGTCATGTGAGTTCGGTGAATTTGCTCGATGTGCTGGCCGAGCGCACCTATGGGTACAGCACGGCGGGCAACCTGACGCGCATCGAGGACCATGTGCGCGGGGTGACCGATTACACCTACGATCCGGTAGGCCGGCTGCTCAAGTCGGCGACGCCCGACCTGACCGAAATCTTTGCGTTCGATCCGGCGGGCAATCCGGTCGATGCCGACAAGGTTCCACCGCGCCCAGCGATCAAGACGGCCGAGGCGCGTGCCGCGCGCCATGCCCGGGAGGATGAAGAAGACGCGGCATTGACACGCGCCGGCCGAAGCGTGCCAATGCGCTGGCGCAGCTCGGAGGACACGAGCAACTTCGGGGCGTGGTGGAGGTCGCTGCCCAAGTGCATCGGCAACGTACTAAGGGAATTAGACTCGACGAGCTACGACTACGACGAGCGCGGCAATCTGATCACGAAATCGGGCGGCGCTCACGCGCCGTGGCGATACCGATATGACGAACAGAACCGGCTAATAGAGGCCAGCCGCTATGCGCGACCGCCCGCGCCGTGGGAACGCAGCCACCATGCGCCACGGGACGACAGCCCGCTCAAGCCCGAACTCGTGGTTCGGTTCTCCTACGACGCGTTTGGCCGGCGCATTGCCAAGGACGTCCAGCGCGCAAGCGGCCCCGCCGAACTGACGGTCTTCACGTGGGATGGCGACGCGCTCCTGATGGAAGAGCGCTTCGAGGCGTTGCCGCGTGAACGCGGCTTCGAGCGCAGATCGGAGAATGCGCGGTACGCGATGGTGCGTGAGGATGCGCAGGACGCGTACTCGCTACCGGTCGCGCAGCGCATGCACACGCTCGACGCGGAGTACCAGTGGACGCGCGCCTCGCTCTATCTGCATGAGCCGGGGACGTTCGTGCCGCTGGCGCGGCTCGATGAGAAACTGGTTGAACCGGCGTTCCTCGCCACCGGCACGGACGGGCGTTTTGTGCAGGTGCCCGCGAAGTCGAAGCATGCGACGGTGTTCTATCAGAACGATCATCTGGGTACGCCGCAGGAGTTGCTCGATGAGTCTGGCAAGGTGGTTTGGCTTGCGCGCTATAAGGCGTGGGGCGGGCGAAAGGACGCGCCCTATGGTAAGGAAGACCCGGCTGAGACGGATAACGCGATCCGGTTTCAGGGGCAATATGTCGATGAAGAGACGGGGCTGCACTACAATCGAATCCGATCATTCAAGGCTCGGACATGCTAACCGACACCAACGGCAAACACGTTGCGCTGGATGGCCATCTCACAGCGTGCGGTAGTCGAATAATTGCCTTGGGCGATCATGGCTCGATTGATTGACTAGCTCTGATCGTGAGATCACGCGCTCGGGCAGGTACGAGCAGACCGGATTTTACGTGCGCAACATCAACTATTTCTGCGGGACGATGCCGGCCGGCTGGCGGCATCAACGGAAGCTGGTGTCGAGACACGCTACGAGCGCGACCCAAAGGAACGCTCAGTGCTCGCAAGGTCGGCAAGCAGGCCCCAGAAGATTGCCACTACGACTCACGACTGCCAAAACTGCTGGAAGCCGATAAGTCTGCATCCACGACCGAGAGACCCGAGCGACTTCATGGCACCGAGTAGCCATTCTTCACGCTCATGCTAAACGGCGGAATCACTTCGAACGTATTAATTGCGATCGGGGCAAGATAACCGATTCGCCGGATCTGCCCAAACCACCGCCTGAACTGCCAAACAAAGCCCTAAATCACCTTCCCCGGATTGAGAATCCCATCCGGATCGAGCGCCGCCTTGATCGCGCGCATGGCTTCGAGATCGGTCTCGCGACGGCTCTGCGGCAAGAAGTGCCGCTTCTTCACGCCGATTCCATGCTCGGCCGAAATCGATCCCGCGAACTCGCGCGTCACGTCGTAGATCACACTGTCGATCTCGTCGTGATCGTGCTTGCCCATGCCCGGCACGTCCACGACGATATGAATGTTGCCATCGCCAAGATGCCCATACGTCAGGACGAGCGCTTGCGGCCAGCGTTCGCGAAGACGCGCCTCGCACTTTTGCGCGGCATCGCCCACTTGCGCGATCGAAAAGCTCACGTCGTACGCCGCGTGATTCGGAATGAAGCGCTGATACTCGCCGGGCGCATCGCGAATCGACCAGAAGTCGCGCGCGTGCGCTTCCGACGACGCAATCGCGGCGTCCGTCACCACGCCGTCTTCCAGCATCGCGCCGAGAAACTCTTCGAAGGCATCGCCGTGACGGACCGGATCGGTGCCGACGCTCTCCAACAGCACGTAGAACGGATGCGCATCCGCGAGCGGCGCGCGCAGGTTCTTGAGGTTGCCGATAACAGCATCGTGATAACCCGCCCACATCACTTCGAACGCGGATACCCCCGCGGCCAGCCCCGCCTGCGCACGCGTCAGCAGCGTGGTCACCGCGCGAAAGTCCGGCAAGCCGCACCACGCGGTGGCGGTCGCCGTTGGCTTCGGCCGCAATCGCAGCACGACACGTGTGATGATCGCGAGCGTGCCTTCGCTGCCGATCAACAAATGCCGCAAGTCATAGCCGCTGTTGTTCTTGATCATCTTGTTCAAGTCGCCGATGACCTTGCCGCTCGCCAGCACTGCTTCGACGCCGAGTACCTGATCTCGCATCATCCCGTACTTGATGACGCGGTTGCCGCCCGCGTTGGTGGCAAGATTGCCGCCAATGGAACAACTGCCGCGAGCACCGAGATCCAGGGGAAAGTAAAAGCCCGCCGCGCTCGCCGCTTCCTGCACCACTTGCAACGGCGTGCCCGCTTCCACGGTCATGGTCGCGGAGACTTCATCGATCTCGAGGATGCGGTTCATGCGGTCGAGACTGAGCACGACTTCGTCCGTCAGCACGTTCGCGCCGCCCACGAGCCCGGTGAGCCCGCCTTGCGTGACGACCGCCTGCTTGTATTTCGTGCAGAGAGCGAGCGCCTTGGCGGCTTCCTCCGTGTTGCGCGGCCGGACGATGGCCGAAGGCGTCGCGCCCGGCAACCCGCTCCAGTCCACGACGCGCCGGTCGCCGAACTCTTCGGGCAACGCGACGACTTCCGCGCCAAGGGTTTCGCGCAAGGCGCTCACTGCTTCGCGTGCGGTCATTTGATGCTCGTCTCCATGCTGTTTTTGCGGATCACCAGACAGTGTAGCCACCGTCCATGACGAGGTCCGAACCGGTCACGAAGGCGCTCGCGCGCGAAGCGAGGAACACCACGCCGGGCGCGATTTCATCGGGCGTCGCCATGCGGGCGAGCGGCGTGCCGTCGATCCACACCTTGCGCCACGTTTCGTTTTCGAAACCGCGTTTCGTGAGTTCGGTGCCGACATATCCCGGCGATATCGAATTGACGCGCACGCCATCCGCGGCCCATTCCGCCGCGAGCGAGCGCGTCAAATGAATCACGCCCGCCTTCGATGCGTTGTACGACGCCTGCGGCTGCGGCTTGTTGGCGATCGACCCGCTCATGCTCGCGATGTTCACAATGCGCCCGGACTTCTGCCGCGTCATGTGCCGCGCGGCGCTTCGGCAGCAATAGAACACGCCGTCGAGGTTGACCGCGAGCACCGCGCGCCAGGCGGTATCGTCGGTTTCGAGCGCGGAGGCGTTCTTTACGATGCCCGCGTTGTTCACGAGCACGTCGAGCTTGCCGTGACGCGCGACGACGGTATCGAAGGCTTGATCGACAGACGATGAATCCGTCACGTCCAGTGCGACGAACGTGCCGCCGATTTCCTGCGCGGCCTTTCGTCCGAGCGCTTCATCGCGATCCGCGACGACGACCGTCGCGCCCGCGCTCTTCAAGCCTGTCGCAATCGCGAAGCCGATGCCTTGCGCCGCGCCCGTCACCACGCAGACATCGCCATCCAGACGGAAGGCATCCAGTGTCGAACTCATGTGCGCGCTCCTTCGAAGACGACGATATCCGCCGTGCCATCCGCGTGACCGACGATCATCTCGCTTGCAATGCCAGTGAAGAGGCCGTGTTCGACCACGCCCGGAATGGCGTTGAAGCGCGGCGACAGCGCGAGCGGCTCGGGAATGGCTTCGAGATGACAGTCGAGAATCCAGTTGCCGCTGTCGGTGACGACGAGTTCGCCGTTCTTCACGCGCCGCTCGATACGGACGCTTTCGTCGAAGCCCGCCGAGACGAACAGATCGCGCAGCAAACGCTCCGTGCTCTGCCAGCCGAACTGGATGATCTCGATAGGCAAGGGAAAGCGCCCGAGCGTATCGAAGACTTTCTTATCGTCGACGACAGCGACCATCTTGCGCGATGCCGCCGCCACGATCTTTTCCCACAGAAGACACGCGCCGCCGCCCTTGATCATGCTGCCCTGATGATCGATCTCGTCCGCGCCGTCGATAGTCACGTCGAGCCGGTCGATCTGCCCTAGATCGGTCAACGGCACACCGAGTTCGAGCGCAAGCTCACGCGTGGCGTTCGACGTCGGCACGCCGACGATATCCAGCCCGTCCTTCACGCGCGGCGCGAGCGCACGCACGAACCAGTGCGAGGTCGTGCCCGAACCGAGACCCACCTTCATGCCCGGCTTCAGATAGTGATCGACCGCCTTGTTGCCAGACACGAGTTTCGCTTCGTCCTGTTTCGATGCGGGTTTGAGCTGGGCATAGCCCGGTTCGATATACGTAGCCAATTGCGTCTCCGTTGACTTGCTTAGTCCATGAATTTGTCGGTGAACCACGGGTCGAGCGCGGCGAGATTGTCGGGCAACTCGCGGCCTTGAGCGAGGCCGAGCATCGCCACGAGCATGTTCACCACGAGCAGATGGTTGATCCGCGCCGTGAGCGGCGTGTACAGCTCGGTGTTCTCATAGGCGGGCACGGCAATGGTCAGATCGCACGTCTGCGCGAGCCGCGAGCCGGGCGCGCAAATGGCGATGGTGATTGCACCCTTGCCCTTGGCCATGGCGGCGGCCATCACGAGCGACTTGGTCGAGCCGGAATGCGAGAAGAACACGGCCACTTCGTCGTTGCGCAAGGTTGGCGCGAGCAGCAACTGACGCTGGCTTTCGAGCACTACGCGGCAATGCAGCCCCAAGCGAAAGAACTTGTGCTCGGCATCGAAGGCAATGGTTTCGGAGATGCCGAGGCCGAACAGAAAGATGCCCTTCGCCTCGATCAGATACTTGGCCGCGCGCTCGATGGCGCTCGCATCGACATCCTTGGCGAAGCGCTGAATGGCGTGCAGCGAGTTGTTGATGATCTTGTTGCAGACGTTCTCGGGCGCGTCGGCGTTGGTGATCGCTTCGTAATCGAAGGGCGCTTGCGGAATCAGACCCTGGCCCAGACGCACCTTGAAGTCCTGATAGTCCGCGCACTCGAAGCGCCGGAAAAAGCGCACCACGGTCGGGTCGCTCGTCTGCGCCGCTTCGGACAACTCGGCCATGCTCATCTTGAGCGCGGCTTCGGGCGCGCCCAGCAAGACATCGGCGATACGCAAGGTCGCGCCCGTCAGCGCAGGGTGTTCGAGCGCAATGCGCCGCAACAGGTCGTTTCTCATCAGGCTCCCGGCAGGCGCGACGCATTGAGCGCGGCGCACCTTGTTACTAGATCGGCGAACGAGTCGAGCCGGGCATCCTCGGCAACGGGAACGTCGGGTCCCGTGCCCCAGTTGACGATCAGGCAACGCACCTGCGCACGTTCGGCGCATTCGGCGTCGATGCGCGTATCGCCGATATAGAGCGCATGCTCGGGCGCGACGTCGAGCGCTTCGAGCGTCGCGAGCAGATGCCGGGGATGCGGCTTTCTCTGTGCAAGCATATCGCCTCCGATCACCGAGCTGAAGTACTGCTCGATGCCGAAATGCGCGAGCACCGCCTGCGCCAGATGCTGTGCCTTGTTCGTGCATACGCCGAGCTTGATGCCCGCCGCATGCAGCGCGGGAATCGCGGTGAGCGCGTCGGCGTACACGGTCGCTTCGCCAACCGGGTGCTGCTTGTAAATGGACAAATACGCTTCGACGTCGGCGCTCACGCGATCATGATCGAGCGTGAGACCCAAGCCCTTGTACAACTTGTCGATCAGCCCGAACGAGCCTTCGCCGATGTACTGCGCCACGAAGCTCACCGTCTGCGGCGGCAGGCCATGCGTCGCGAGCAGACGATTCACCGCGTTGGCGATATCGGGCGCCGTGTCGACGAGCGTGCCATCGAGGTCGAACACGATGGCACCGACAGGAACTTCCGCGAGATTGACGGTCATCGGTTGGTGCTCTCCGAGTAGGCGGGTTCGGCTGCGATACGCTCATAGACCGGGCGCAACGTGTCGTACAGCGTGCGGAAGGTTTCGAAACGTGCGTCGTAGAGCGGCCCGAGCCGCGCGTCGGGACTGATGCGCTCCGTCACGCGCAAGGTGCTGACGGCTTCGTCGAGCGTGGTCCACCAGCCCGCGCCCACGCCGGCCGCGAGCACCGCGCCGTATGCGCCGCCTTCCGACGCGCCCGTGACGGTGGTGACTTCGCGTTGCAGCACGTCGGCAAGCAGGCGCAGCCAGAAGGGTTCGGCGGTCGCGCCACCGGACACCCGCACTTCGTCGCAGGCGAGGCCTGCGCTTGACCCCAGCGCCGCGATGGCGCGAATGTTCAACAACACGCCTTCCATGACGCTGCGCACGAGGTGCGAGGCGTCGTGCATCGAGGTGAGGCCGATCCACGCGGCACGGCCGTCGGCGGCAACGTGCGGACAGCGTTCGCCGAGCAGATAAGGCAGGAACAGCAAGCCGTCCGATCCGGGCGCGGCGGCTTTGGCGAGATCGGTCATCTCCGAGAACGACAGCGCGGGCGTCATGCGTCTTAGCGCACCGCGCAGCCATTCGAACGCGCCGCCCGCCGACAGCGTCACGCCCATCACATGCCAGCGGCCCGGCGCGTTGCCGCACGAAATCTGCAACTGGCCTGTCGCCACCGGGCACTCCCGCATGCCGCCCGCGACGATACCCGCCGTGCCGATGGTCACGCCGAGCGGTCCGGTATCGATCGCGCCCATCGACGTGGTCTGGATCACCGAATCGCCGCCGCCGCCGAAGACGGGTGTATCGGCGGACAGGCCCCACGCTTGCGCAAGCTCAAGCCGCAAGACGCCCGCGCGTTCGGTCGATTCCACGACCTCCGGCACGAGGCTCCCGGGCAGGTCGAGCAGCGAGAGCAGCGCTTGCGACCAGGCGCGGCGCTTTACATCGAAGAGGCCGGTACCGGATGCATCGGAAACATCGGTGATATGTTCGCCCGTCAGACGCAGGCGCAGATAATCCTTCGGGTTCAGCATGCGCCTCATGCGCGCGAAGAGTTCGGGCTCGTGCTCGCGCATCCACAAGAGCTTGCCCGCAGTGAAACCCGGCAGCATGCGGTTCTGAACCATCGCAAGCAAGCCGTCGAGACCGCCCGCGCGCGCGGTGATCTCATCGCAATGGGGCGCCGCGCGTTGGTCGCACCAGAGAATCGCGGGGCGCAGGACGTGGTCGGCTTCGTCGAGCGCGGCGAGACCATGCATCTGACCCGACAGGCCGATACCCGCCACCGCACGGCGATCCGGCAGCGCGGCGAGCACTTCGGCCAGCGCGCTTTGCGTGGCCTGCCACCAGTGCTCCGGGTCCTGTTCCGCCCAGCCCGGACGCGGCGAGACGAGCGGATAAGACGCGAGCGCCTTCGCCGCCACGCGCCCATTGCCATCCACCGCGATGACCTTGCACGCGGACGTCCCCACGTCGATGCCGAGAAGATAGCGTTCCATCGTCGCTCTCCGCTCAGGCGCCGTGTCGCAAACGCACGTGCTTCAGATGCAGATACCCTTCCATGCCTTCGCGGCCGTGCTCGTAGCCCGTGCCGCTCTGTTTGCGGCCGCCGTAGGGCGCGTTCATGATGCCCGCATCGACGTGATTGATGGCGACGTTGCCGAAGTCGAGTTCGCGCGAAAGCGTGAAGCTCTCCTTGACGTGCTCCGTGTACGCATAGGCCGCGAGTCCGGCGGGCGTGCCGTTGGCTGCATCGATGGCTTCGTCGAGCGTCTTGTAGGGCGCAACGCCGATCACCGGGCCGAAGGTTTCCTCGTGCATGACGAGCATCTCGGGCGTGCCATCGGCGATGACGGTCGGCGCGAGAAACAGGCCCGCGCCGGAACCGAGCGCGGAAGGACGCCCGCCGCCGCAGAGAATGCGCGCGCCGCGCTCGCGTGCATCGTCCAGATGCCGCTCTACCTTGACGACGCCCGCGCGCGTGGCCATTGGTCCGATATCCGCGCGTTCGTTGGCCACGCCATCGGCGACGACGAGTTTGTTCGCGCCTTCGGTTAGCCGCGCGAGAAACGCGTCGTAGACCGACTCTTGCACATACGCGCGATTGATCGAGATGCAGATTTGCCCGGCATTGCGAAACGCGCGCCGCAACGTGCCCGCGACGGCGAGATCGATATCGGCATGCGCGGTCACGATGAGCGGACAACTGCCGCCGAGTTCCAGCGACAGACCTGTGATGCCGCGCACCGTGCGATAGATGTCCTCGCCCGCCGTGCCCGAACCCGTGAACGCCACCTTATCGATACGCGGATGCCCGACGAGCCGCTTGCCCGCCTCGCGCGCGCCCATCACCAGATTGGCGACGCCCGCTGGCAAGCCCGCGCGATCCACGCAGCGAAACACGGCTTCCGCGCTCGAAGGCGTGTACTCGGAAGGCTTCACGACGATCGTGCAACCCGCCGCCAGCGAAGCCGCGAGCTTCCAGCCGATCAGTTCGACCGGATAATTCCACGGCGCAATGGCCGCGACCACGCCGACCGGTTCCTTCTCCACGAAACTGACGAAGCCATCCTCTTCGTTCGGAATGGTTTCGCCATAGATACGCACCGCCTCTTCCGCGTAATAGTGAAACGCCTTCGCGAGTTTGCGCGCTTCGCCTTGTGCTTCGGCCAATGGCTTGCCCATTTCCACCGTGATCGACATGGCAATGGCGCGTTCGTCCTTCGCGATTTCGTCGGCGATGGCGTGCAGCAGGCGCGAGCGTTCGAACGGATTCACGCGCCGCCATGTTTTGAACGCGCGCGAGGCGGCTTCGATTGCGGAATCGATCACGTCCTGGCTCGCATCCGGCGCGCGGGAAACGACTTGCTCCGTGCTCGGATTCGTTACGTCGATCCATTCGCTCACGCTTTCTTTCGTGAAGCGTCCATCGATATACATCTCGCAGTGTCGTGGTTCTGTCATGGCGAAAAAGTGGTGAATGCGTTTATTGCGAGACGAAGTTGACGCGGATCGCGTCGACGGCCACCGCGACGAAAATCAAAATGCCGCCGATCATCTGCACGTAGAACGACGGCACTTCGGTGATCGCGAGACCAACGTGGATCACCGTGAGCAGCAGCACGCCGCCGAGAATGCCGAGCGCGCCGCCGCGTCCGCCGAACACGCTCACGCCACCGATGATCGGCGCGGCAATCGCATACAGCAGGAAGCCTTCGCCCTGATCCGAGGTAATGGCCATTTGCCACGCGGCAAGCAGATAGCCCGCGACGCCCGAAAGAAAGCCCGACAACGTAAAGGCGATCACCTTCACGCGATTCACGCGAATGCCCGCCGAGTTGGCCGCGAGCGCGTTGCCGCCGGTCGCATACAGATAACGTCCGAGCACGGTCTTGCGCAGCAAAAAGCCCATGCCCAGCAGCACGACGAGAAACACGATAGGCATGACCGGCCAGTTGTTGATGGTGTACTGCCCGATCCAAATATAGCCGGCGGACATATCGGAGATGGTGTTGCCCTGCGTGACCGCAAGCAGCGAGCCTTGCAGCACGATCATCACGGCGAGCGTCTGGATCAGCGAGACCATCTTGAGGCGCGTCACGCACATGCCGTTGAAAAAACCGATAGCCGTCGCCGCCGCGATGCCCACCGGCACGCCGACAGCGGGCGACAAGCCGAGCCGCGTCGAAACGATCGCGCCGATGGCCGCCGAAAAGCCCATGTTGCTGGCGATCGAGAGGTCGATTTCCGCGACCATCAGCGGCAACGAAACCGCGAGCGCGAGCAAGCCAAGCACGGTTGCCTGCACGAGCACGTTCTGCAGATTCGAGAGCGTGAAGAAGAACGGATTGAGTACGCCGAACACGATCACGAGCGCCGCGAGCCAGAGCCACACGACGTTCTGAAAGACCCACTGCACGCCCGCTCTGCTGCGCTTCGTGCCCGGCGCCGCGCCCGCCTTCGACAACGTGGCCGGCGCCGGCGTGATATCGCTACCTGATTGCATGGACTCTCTCCTCATGTTTGGCTCGCGAGCGGTTCCGGCTCGGTTTGTACCGACGCGGTTTCGACGTTGAACGCCGATTGCAGGATCGCGTCCTTCTCGATCTGCGCGCCCGTGTATTCACGCTCGATGCGCCCGCCCACGAACACGCAGACGCGGTCCACCATGCGCACCATCTCGTCGAGATCGCTCGTGATGACGATCACCGAGAGGCCTTCGCGCGTCAGCGTATCGATGATTCGGTGGACTTCTTCCTTCACGCCGACGTCGATGCCGCGCGTGGGTTCATCGAGAATCAGAAGGCGCGGCGACGTGGCGAGCACGCGGCCGAGACACACCTTTTGCTGATTGCCGCCCGAGAGCGTGCCGAGCAGCACTTCGGGCGTGGCCGCCTTCACGCGAAAGTGTTCGAAATAGCGTTTGACGACGTGACGTTCCGCGCCCGCGTCGATCACGCCGCCGTGCGAGACATCCGCAAGACTCGACAGCGTGATGTTGTGCGCGATGCTCTGCAGACCGACGAGGCCATCGCGATGCCGGTCGTCCGACAAATACGCGATGCCGCGCTCGAACGCCGGACCCGGATGATTCGGCATGACGCTTGTGCGGCCGTCGTGCGAGACGCGACCGCTTTTTGCGCGATTCAGGCCGAAGAGCGCCAGCGCGAACTCCTTCGCGCCCGATCCCGGCAAGCCCGCGAAGCCGACGATCTCCCCCGGCGCAATCGAGAAACGCTCCACGTCCACGCCCGGCGCGACCAGGTCTTCGACGAGCCACGCGGCGCCCGCCGCGTCGCCTGCGCCGCGTGCACGGGTGGCTTCACGGTCGCGATAGAAAAGCGGCACGTCGCGGCCGATCACGAGTTCGGACAGGCCGTCGGAGTCGATCTGCGAGAGGTCGTCGTGCTCGCCCGCGAGTTTGCCGTTGCGCAGCACGGAGACGCCGTCGCAGATATCGAGAATCTCTTCGTTGTAATGCGAGATGAAGACGAAGGTCACGCCGCGCGCCTTCAGGCTGCGCATGAAGTCGAACAGATGTTCGCGGTCGGCGAGCGTCAGCGCGGTCGTGGGTTCGTCGAGAATCAGCAGCTTGCCGCCGCTATGCAGCGCACGCAGGATGTTGAGCTTGCGCTTGGCGACCGCCGACAGCAAACGCGCGGGCATGCGTGGATCGAAACCCGTTCCTTCGAGCGCGATCTCGACGCTTTGCATCTGCGCGCGCTGGTCCACCTGTTTCAAGAGGCCGCGCTTGACCGGCCAGCGGCCCAGCATGAGATTGTCAGCGACCGACATGGAGTCGACGATCATCGGTTCCTGCGTCACGAGGAACACGCCGCGCGCTTCCATCTGCTTGACGTCCGAGCCTTGCATGTCCTCGCCGTCGAAGGTGATGCTGCCTTCGGTCGGCGCCGTCTGGCCGGAAATGAGCCGCACGAGCGTCGATTTGCCCGCGCCGTTTTCGCCGAGCAGACCGTGAATGGTGCCGCGCCGGATGTTGACCGACACGCGATCCAGCGCGACTACCGCCTTGTAGCGCTTGACGACATCGTGCGTTCTCAGGATGTACTCGTTGCTGCTCATATCCGCCATGAAGCGAACCTCCGTTTGGCGATGGCGCGCGAAGCTCGCGCGCCGCCCTGCTCAACGTGAATCACCGGTGCATCAGGAGTAACGCAGTCCCCATTCGTTATAGGCGATGTTGCCCCACTGGCGTTTGTCCTTCACCGAGGAGGCATCGACGATAAACGGCTGGATCACGAGACTCGGGCCGGTCTCCGATTTGGTGATCTGCGCTTTCTCCCAAAAGTACTGGCTGTTCTGATACGGCCCGAGCGGCACCGGCTGGCCCTTCAGCGAATACTTGTCGAGCATGTCGACGGTGATCTGCGCGTAGGCGATCGGGTCTTGCGAAACCACCGCATCCATGTAGCCGTCCGCGATCCATTGCAGCGCGGCCGGCTCGCCGTCGATATTCACGAAGATCACGTGTCCCTGCTCGCCGACCTTCTTCCACTTGCCCTTTTGCTGCAAGGCCGTGACGATGCCGCGCGCGGGCGAATCGCTCGGCGCGTGGACGGCGTCGAGATCGGGATACTCGGAGAGCGTCGAGAGCGTGACGGACAACATGTTCTTCAGAAGCCCTTCGGTCGGACGGCTGATGAGCTTGACGTCCGGATACTTCTTCATCGTCTCCTCGAAGCCTTCCTTGCGCAGCCGCCACGCCACCGATTGCAGCGCGCCGTAGCAGTTGAGCACCGAGCCTTTCGCCGACCCGTGCTTCTTCTTGAGCAGACCGACAATGGCTTCCGCCGCCATGATGCCGCCCTGATGATTGTCGAAGTCCACCGTCACCGCGACATCGCCGCCGAGCGCGGGGGTATCGATAATGCCGACGGGGATCTTTTTCATGTTGTACTTCTTGATGACGCTGACGATAGCCTGGCTGTCGATCGGGTCCGCGATGATCGCCGACGGGTTCTTCAGCATCAGGCTGTTCCACTGTTCGAGCTGCGTCGTGTTGCTGAAGTTGGCGTTGACGGCCTGAAACGTCCAGCCCTTCGCTTCGACGGCGCGCTTCACCGCTTCCTGCTGCGTGGCGAAGAAGTAGTAATCCAGACTCTTGTTGCTATAAGGAACGAACACTTTCTGCTGGGCGAAAGCCTTGCCTGAGACCGACGAAAGCGCGACCGAACCGGCCGTGGCGGCAAGTCCCGCCAGGAACTTTCTACGCGATGCGACTTCCAGTGCTTCTTCCATAGTTGTTGTCTCCTCAACACCGATATGGCAGCGACATTCGCCACGGGACTTGCGCCTTGGGTCAGGTAGTAAATTTCTTTTTGACCGTAGTAATACAAACAAAATATACAAAACGCTGTAGGCGGGCGACAAGATAGGGTTTACTAGCTGACGCGCTGCAATACTATATACAGCGGGCCTTTCGGCGAATTTTTAGCGCAAATAAAGTGTCCGTTGCAAACGTAGCGTTACTATTTTTTGACATGATGTCGAGCGAACGGACTACGGCAACCCTTCATTTCGCCGACGAAGGCATCAGGGCGCGCGAAAGCTGAAGCTGGTAGAGATAAGACCAGCACGCTTGCTCACTCAAGGAGACACCACATGAACGACGCCACGCGTTATCGCGTGAATCCGGACGCCTTGCGCGCGTTCGTCGCCGAGGTTTATAGAAGCGTGGGCGCGAACGCCGAGGACGCGCACATCGCCGCCGATGCAATGGTGCAGGCCGACCTCTGGGGTCATCAGTCGCATGGGGTGTTGCGGCTCGGCTGGTACTACGCGCGGTTGCGTTCGGGCGCCATGAAGGCGTCGACCAGCCTGAGTTTTCCCGTCGATGCAGGCGCCGTCGCGGTCATGGACGGCGGCGACAGCATAGGTCCGGTGGTGGGACGCGCGGCGACGCTCGACGCAATCCGCCGCGCGAAGGCGCATGGCATCGGCGCGGTATCGGTGCGCAACTCGAATCATTTCGGCACGTGCATGTATTTCACGCGGATGGCGGCGAACGACGGCTGCATCATGCTGTGCATGACCAACGGCGGCCCGAACATGGCGCCGTGGGGCGGGCTCAAGAAGATGATCGGCACCAATCCGTGGTCCGTGGCCGCGCCCGCCGGACGTTATGAACCGATGGTGATGGACGTGGCGAACTCGGGCGTCGCGCGCGGCAAGATCTTTCTCGCGCAGATGCGTCACGAACCGATTCCACTCGGCTGGGCCGTGGATTCACGCGGCCGCCCGACGACCGACCCTGTGGAAGGCCTCAAGGGTTTCATCCTGCCGATGGCAGAGCACAAAGGGTATGCCATCGGTACGATGGTCGACGTGCTTTCCGGCGTCCTCTCGGGCAGCGGGTGTCTGACGGACGTGCACGGTCCGTACGATCCGGTGAATCGCAGCCGCGCGGGGCATCTGATGATCGCGCTGAATGTCGCCGCATTTCAGCCGCTCGCCGAGTTCAACGCGCGTATGGAGCGCTATGTGGAAGCGCTCAAGGCCGCGCCGCTCGCCGAGGGTGTCGACGAAGTGTTCTATCCGGGCGAGAAAGAAACGCGCGCCCAGCAGACTCAACTCGAAGAAGGATTGTGGCTGCCCGCTGATACCATCGCCGGGCTGGACGCGGTCGCCGCCGAAGCCAACGTGAAGATCGTGGCGCGCGACTGACCGCGTGAGACGCGTCGTTCAGGCAAACGTCGCTTCGTTCTGGCGAGCGGCGCGCGGCAGCATCCGGTCGAATTCGCGCTTGACGATGCCGTAGCATTCGCACGCACGCTCTTCCAGACCGGCGCGGTCGAGCACCTTGATGCAGCCGCGGCTGTGATGGATCAGACCTGCGTCGTGCAGCTTGCCTGCGGCTTCCGTCACGCCTTCGCGACGCACGCCGAGCATGTCCGCGATCATTTGCTGCGTCACGCGCAACTGAGCCGACGGGGTGCGGTCCGTTTGAATCAGCAGCCAGCGGCACAGTTGCTTCGAGAGCGAATGGTGACGATTGCAAGCGGCCGTTTGCGCGACTTGCGTCAGCAGGGCTTGCATATACAGCAGCATCACACGACGCAGAAAGTCCGACTTGCCGAAGTGTTCACGCAATGCGCCCGCGCTCATGCGATACGCAAAACCCGCGCACTGCACTTGAACGCGCGTCGGCATGGTGTCGCCGCCCGTGAGCACCGGAACGCCCGTCATGCCTTCGCGGCCCACTGCCGCGACTTCCACCGAGCCGCCGTCTTCCATCGTATGCAGAAGCGAGACGATAGCCGTGGTCGGGAAGTACACGTGGTGAATGCGTTGTCCGGAATCGCAAAGCAACTGCTCCGTGCGCAACTGGACGAGTTCCAGATGGGGAGCGAGAGCCTGCCATTCCTGAGTCGGAAGTGCGGCCAGCAGATGGTTGCCATGCAGATCGGATTGAAGGGTCAACATTTTTTATTCGCTTTATAAGAGCGCTTTCGCGCCGTACTTTTATCTGGTCCGCTCGCAGGTTTCGTGAGCGCATCTGGTGGCGTACATCGAAACATGTGGGGCCAGCCCCGTGAGCCTTGCATCGCCGCTTCGTGCCGTCACCGGCTACAGTGATGTTCGTGCTTTGTCGTACATAAGCGAGAGACGTGCCAGGAAGTGTCCGATCTATGTCCGATAAGGCATAGACGGCGATGCACGGAAGATGCGCGGCCGGCGGCCAAGCGCGCGATGCATTTTTGATTCAATTCTGAACATTTGCTGAAGGGGCGCAAATGGCGGGGCACCACCGGCCGAAGCGGCTTTCGTCTGTGGGATGCCTTGCCGGGCTTAGGTTTCCGGCGCGTTTCACCTTATCAAACGTAGATTGCGCGCTATGCAAACGTGCCTGGAAGCAGGCGTCAGCGGGAACGGCCAAAAATGTTGCAAACCTGTTCATTCCGCGAAGGCGCGAGTCGCGGAGCACGAGCAAGAATGTGGCCAGTAGCCCGGTGAGGCGCGCTCGGCGCGACTTCGACCGTTTGCCTGGCGGGTTGTGAACGATGCCAGGCGGCCCGCAAGCGAAATTGCTGAAAGTGTTGCATCGCGCACAAGAGCGCTGCGGCTCTTCGGGGATATCGGCAAAAAGTGTTCAAGACTGAACCACTTTTGGAGAGAGCAAGTTTTTGTCGAAGCGCGAAGGTCCAACCGGCATCGCGCGTCCATGTTGCTCACTCCACCAGTTCGCCTTCGAGAACCGATGCCAGAATCATCGCGTGGGCGTTGCGTGGCGCGGTGCGCCGACTCGGCCGATACACCGCGTCGCCGATCAGTACCGGCTGACCGCTCATTGCGCAGACGCCGGTGGTGCGTGCATGCGAGACGCGCCACATTTGATCGCCATAACAGCAGTGCGTGGAATCGCGCCACGCGATGATCGCCGTCGTCGACGAAGGACGTTCGATCAGGCTGATCGACAACCCGCGCTTTTCCAGCAGATCGCTTTTGGTCAGACGCTCGGGCGGCTTCTTCAAGATGCCGCTCAAACTCGCGTCTTCTGTCTTCACGCCCAGCATGAAAATGGTCCGTGCCCACGGGTCCATGATCTTCGCGCTTGCCTGCATGGTCTGACTCCTCAAAAATGGATGAACCTGCTCGATTAAGAATTTGCAAATGGCGTATGAAACGTCAGACCAGAGCGCGCGTCTTCACGCGCCCGCTGATGACGTGGCGCTGACCGTTCGTTCGCTTGAATGCCGAGGTGTGACGAGGCTGAAAACGAATACCGCACGAAAGCGCGATATCGATGATGTGCTGCGATAAGAAGAGCAGTTCTCGCGCCTGTTCGATGCACCGCACCGAATGACGTGCGCGCTTCGCGATGCGGTGACGCGCATCGCCGCTGCCTGAAGTTTCCTGGAAGAGAATCATGGCGAATCCGTTCGTTTCCTTGAGGCTTGCCGGCTCGGTCGGAAGACCGGAACCCATGCATCAAAGTTAATCAAACGAACCCGCTGCGACTAGCCGTACCTTGGGTTGCCGGCGTCGCTGAAAGGTTTGGACAACCTATATCAAGGTTTAGTGTGGTTGATGCTCAGGTGCGCTGCACGCGCGACGGCGTGGTCGCGGACGCGGATGGCTTCACGCCGAGCGCTTCGGCCTTGAGCACGAAGTCGGCGAGCGAGCGCGACTCCATCTTCTTCATCGCCGCGCCGCGATGAATCTTCACCGTGATCTCGCTAAGGTTCATCTCGGCGGCGATCTGCTTGTTCATCAGACCACTCGCGACGAATGCCATCACCTCGCGTTCACGCGGCGTAAGGCGAGCGTAGCAGCGGCGCAAGTCCGCCACGGAGCGGTCTTCGTTGCGCCGCACTTCGTCTTTCGCGAGCGCGTTCGCCACGGCGTCGAGCATGTCCTGGTCGCGGAACGGCTTGGCGAGAAAGTCGATGGCGCCGCCTTTCATCGCCTTCACCGACATGGCGATATCGCCGTGCGCCGTGATGAAGATGATCGGCACGGACAGGTCGCCCGCCGCAATCTGCTCCTGCACGGCAAGCCCGCTCTGTCCTTTGAGGCGCACGTCGAGAATGAGGCAGCTCGGAACGTCCGGCATGTCGAAGGCCATGAACTCCTGCGCGGACGCGAACGCCTGCACCTGCAGGCCGACCGAGCGCAGCAGCATGGTGAGCGCGGTGCGCATGGAGTCGTCGTCGTCGACCACGTAGGCGATCGACTGGCTCGCGCCTTCCTCAGTTTCGTGGCTCACTGCATGTCTCCTCTTCGAGCGGCAAGACGAACTGCATCGACGCGCCCTGACCTTCCTGCGATTCGGCCCAGATGCGGCCGCCGTGTGCCTCGACGATGGATCGGCAGATCGACAGCCCCATGCCCATGCCATCTTTCTTGGTGGTGAAAAACGGGTTGAAGAGCGAGCCCGCATCTTTCTCGCTGATGCCAATGCCCGAATCTTCGACCGAAAGCTGCGCGTGACGCTCGTCCGCGAGCCGGGTGGCGACGCGCATGACGCGCTTGCGTCCGCTCACGCCGGACATGGCCTGTACGCCGTTCATCAGCAGATTGATGACGACTTGCTGAAGCTGCACGCGGTCGCCGCAAACCACTGGCGCGGGCTCGGCAAAAGTAGCGGAAAGCTCGACGCGCTGGCTTTGCAATTCGCGCCGCACGAGTTCGACCGATTCTCTCACGATCATATTCAGATCGACCAGCGCGGGTTGCGGATCGCGCTTTTGCGCCATGGAACGAATCTGGCGAATGATGTCCGTCGCGCGCTTGGCGTCGCTCGTCATCTGACTGATCGACTGCACCGCCTCGTGTACATTCGGCGGCTGACGGTTGAGCCAGCGAAACGCGGCGTCGCCCGCGGTTACGATGGCGGCGAGCGGCTGCGTGACTTCGTGCGCAATTGACGCGGCCATCTCACCGAGCGTCGTCACGCGCGTGACATGCGCGAGTTCCGAGCGCGAGCGGTCGAGCGCCTGTTCCGCGCGCTTGCGTTCCTCGATGTCGGTGTTCACGCCATACCAGCGCACGAGATTGCCTTCGGAATCGCGCAGCGGCGCGGCACCGATGTGCATCCAGCGAAACACGCCGTCGCCGCGCCGGATGCGCGCCGTCACTTCGAAGCCGCTGCTGGTGGCGAGCGCCTCGCGCCACGCGGCCTGCAACGCGGCGAAGTCTTCCGCATGCACGATCTCCTGCCAGATGTCGTGGCCGTCGTCCGCGAGCTTCACGCCGTACTCGTTCCAGCGGCGGTTGAGATAAATGAGGCGGCCATCGTTCGATGAACTCCACACCATGCCGGGAATGGCGTCGATGGTCGCGCGCAGTTCGTTCTTCTGGCGCAATAGCTCGCCTTCCATGCGCTTGGCGTCGGTGATGTCGTTGTTCGTCGCGAGAATGGCGAGCGGCTTGCCCCATTTGTCGCGCGAAAGCGTCCAGCGGCTCGACACGACCACCGTCTCGCCGCTCTTCTTCACGCGCTTGAGTTCGCCTTGCCAGTTCCCACGCGTAAGCGTTTCGCGGCGAATGTCGTCCACGGGCATGGCCGCATCCGTCTGCGTGAGTCCGTGAATGGGCTGGCCGATAGCCTGCTCGGAAGTCCATCCGTACAGCCGTTCCGCGCCCTGATTCCAGAACGTGATGCGGTCGTCCATGTCGTACACGACCACCGCGTCGTGCGTGAGATTGAGGAGTTCGACCTGCTTGCGCAAGGTGGCGGTGCTCGTCTGATTGCGCAGCGCGAGAAACGACACGGTCAGAATGGCGATGAGACTCACACCGCAACGCGCGATGGAACTGCCTGGGTCCTGCGCGTTGTGCGAGAGCATGAAGCCGAGCACCGTCGCCGCGACGCAGGCCCACGCGACTGCAATCGTGACAGGCCGCGATGCGACCGAAGCCACGAGCAGCACCACTACGACATACAGCACGGCAATGGCGATATCGAGCGGCGTGAATGCGTCGATGAGAAACACCGCGAGGCCGACTACCGTGGCCATCGCCTTGAGGGTGGTGGGATTGCCGAGGAAAGACTGCTCGGCTGCTTGGTCGAGCTTCATCGCGGCCTCATTGCGGAAAGCGGCCGCTCATTCATGCCCGATGGCCCGAGTAACGGACTGCCCAGATTCACATTGCGCGGATCTTTCATAGGACGAGAGAGCCTGAGCCCGGAAAGCGGGCCACTTCAAGGATGAGCGCCAGCGCCGCTGGCCCGGATGTCGTCGAGACAGTGCATTACCTGTGCGCCGTCGACAGGCTTGCCGAGCACGCACAGCGCGCCGACGTCCAGCGCCTGTTTGCGCATGGCGTCCGAAGCGAACGCGGAGATGAAGATGATAGGTGGCGCGACGCCGCGATCGACGAGTCTACGGTACATCTCCACGCCCGAGATGCCTGGCATCTGGACATCCGAAATGATACACGCGACATCCGCGATCGAACCCGAATTCAGGAACGCTTCGCCGGAGTCGTAGAGCCGAACCTCCCAGCCAAGCGAGCGAACCAGGCTTGAGGTCGCGATGCGGACGGATTCGTCATCGTCGATGATCGAAACGACTGGGTTATTGAACACGCAACAAAGTCCTCGGGCCTAGTGTGCGGTGGCGGCGATAAACCAGGCGGCGGGCCGTCGACCGTGATGCCATGTTAAGTAAAAGCATCGGACGTGAAAATCATATTTATGTATGAGACGAAGCCGGTCTAATACCTTCGTATGAGCCGCTTAACCTTGCGTCTCATACCGCTTCATACGCGCGGCCTAACCATTCGGCGCAGGCAACGACGCCGTGCCGACTACTCATGCAAAGGTTTAGGCGCGTCATCTCTAACGGCCGCATGAGCGAACGCACGTAGGGATAGGCTCACCGCGCATCCGGACATAAAGTTACTCCAAGGTCGCAGCAACGAAAGCCTCACCGCTCAAGCAGACGACCTCATCGTATGCGAAGCCAGTGAATCGGCTTCCTAAGTAATGCCATCTATCCATTACGTCATTCGGCTCCACACGGAAACGCCGAGCCTTTAAAGGAGTATCACCATGAACAAGTTTCTCGTCAGTCTCGCTTTCGCAGTCAGCGCCGTTGCCGCTCCCGCCATGTCGTATGCGCAGTCGAATCAGCCGGTGACGCGCGCCGAAGTGCGCGCCGATCTCGTGCGCCTGGAGAAGGCCGGGTACAAGCCCGCAGTGAACGACGACGCAACCTACCCCGCAGACATCCAGGCAGCCGAAGCCAAGGTCGCGGCGAGCTACGCGGCCACGCATGGCACGAGCGATGTAGGCGGCGTGGCATTGACCGGTGCGTCCGCCAGCGGCTCGAAGGTGTCCGCCGCTTCCAGAAACTGCGTCGGCCCTGCGGACTACTGCGTGCCGTATTTCGGCAGCTAAAGCCAAGCGGTCCGGCGCCGGTCACTGCGGCATGCCGGACCGCACACGCGTACTGAATGCCACTCGGAGTTCCACATGAAAAACCTGTTGCTCTCTGCCGCGATGTTCGCGGTATCCGCCGCTTTTCTCACCTCGGCGCCCGTCATGGCGCAAGGCGAAAAGCCCGTGAAGAACATCGTGCTCGTGCACGGCGCCTGGGTCGACGGTTCCGGCTGGCAGCCGGTCTACGACATTCTCAAGAAGGACGGCTACCACGTCAGTATCGTGCAGGAGCCGCTGACTTCGCTCGATGACGACGTCGCCGCCACCAAGCGCGTGCTCGACTTGCAGCACGGACCGACGATCCTCGTCGGACACAGTTATGGCGGTTCGGTGATCACCGAGGCAGGCGAGCATCCGGATGTGGTCGGACTCGTGTACGTGGCCGCGCATGCGCCAAATGTCGGCGAGGACGAAAGCACGCTCGGCAAGGGCAAGCCGAGCTTCACCTCGAAGCAGGCCGGCGCGATCGAGAAGACGAGCGACGGTTATACGTTCCTGAATCCTTCCGCGTTCCCCAAGGACTTTGCCGCCGATCTTTCTCCAAAGGAAGCGACCTTCGAAGCGCATTCGCAAATGCTGACCGCAGCGAAAGTCTTTTCGGAGCCGCTCACGTCCGCTGCGTGGACCACGAAGCCGAGCTGGGGCATCGTCGCGGGCGCGGACAAGATCATCAATCCGGATCTGGAGCGCTGGTACTACGAGCGCGCGCATAGCCACATGACCGTGATTCCGGGCGCGAGCCACTCGGTGTACGAATCGCAGCCGGTTAAGGTGGCCGCAGTGATCGAGGACGCCGCAAAGCACGCGCAATAACCTGCAATAACGCGACCTTGGATAGACGAGACATCGACACTTCAAAGGTGCCGATGTCTTTTGCATGGCGCTCGAGCCGCGACTGTGCAGGATTCAGGCGCGGTTTTTCTTCTGCTGTTAAATTAGGGGCCAGCCAAACCACCGATCGAGAGAATCCGATGGCTGAACAACCCGCATCCCCAATACGCCCGCTCATTCTTATCGCTATCGTCGTGGCCGTCGTGGTCGCCGCGTTCGCGTACACCGCCGGCTGGCTGTCGCCTACGCGACTCACGCCTGCGAAGATCGTCAATAGCCTCGCGCCACCGGGCGGACCCGCGCTCGGCTTCAGACGCAACCATGCGAAGGGCGTCTGCTTCACTGGCAACTTCGAGTCGAATGGCGGCGCGGCTTCGCTATCCAAGGCGCAGCTTTTCGCGCCTGGCAATTACCCCGTGACCGGCCGATTCAACCTTGCGACGCCCGACCCGAAGACCGCCGATTCATCGGCGCGCGTGCGCGGACTGAGCTTGCGAATCGTCATGCCGGACCACAGCGAGTGGCGCTCCGCGATGATCGACGCGCCCTTCTTCCCCGTCGCCACGCCGGAAGCGTTCTATGAACTGCAGCGCGCATCCGCCCGCAAGGACGATCCCGACGCGATGAAGCAGTTCGCCGCCGCGCATCCGGAGATCGGCGCATTCGGCAAATGGGCGTCGAGCGCCCCGTTCACCGGCTCCTTCGCGGACGATCAGTACAACAGCCTCAATAGCTTCGTCTTCACGGACGCCTCCGGGCAAGACCGCGTCGTGCGCTGGTCGTTCGTGCCGGTGGCCAAGCCCGAGACCTTGACGGGCGATCAGCTGAAGCAGAAAGGCGCGAACTTTCTCGATGCCGACATCACGCAGCGCGTGCAGAGCGGGCCGCAACGCTGGACCATGGTCGTGACGGTGGCCAATCCCGGCGACCCCACGGCGGACCCGAGCAAGGCGTGGCCGGACGATCGCCAGAAGGTCGAAGCGGGCACGCTGGTCGTCACCGCGATCGAGGCCGAGCCGGATGGCCCATGCCGCGATCTGAATTTCGATCCGGTGGTGCTTCCGCCCGGCATGCACGTTTCCGACGATCCGTTCCCTGCCGCGCGTTCGGCTGCCTATTCGGTGTCGTTCAACCGGAGAACCGCCGAGGACAAGGACTATCCGCATCAACCGGCGCAAGGAGCGAATCAATGAGCACGATCCACACACGCTTCTCGCCCCTGCAACGCGCGCTGCACTGGCTCATGGCGATTTGCATTCTGGCAATGCTGTTCATCGGCGTCGGCATGGTGTCCACCGTGCGGCCCGACTATCTCACGCTGGTGTCGATCCACAAGCCGCTCGGCGTGACGATTCTCGTGCTCGCGCTGATCCGGCTGGTCGTGCGGCTCGTGCGCGGCGCGCCACCGTTGCCCGCCAATATGCCGGAGCCGATGAAGCTCGCCGCCCACCTCTCGCATCTCGCGTTTTATGCGCTGATGATCGGCTTGCCGCTCATCGGCTATGGCATGTTGTCGGCGGCGGATTATCCGGTCGTGGTGTTCGGCGTGCGATTGCCCTCCATTCTTCCGCATAGCAACTCGCTGCATTCGCTGCTTTGGGACGCACACAAGTACCTGGCGCTTTGCTTCTTCGCGCTGATCGTCGTGCATCTCGCGGCGGCGCTGTTTCATGCGCTCGTCCGGCGCGACGGCGTGTTTCAGGCAATGGCGCCGTGGAGCGATCGCTGACGCACACACAGGCGGCGCTTCTGTATGATGGCGGACCACCATCATTCGAGGATTCATCGCCATGAGCGCAGCATCGCAATTCGATCAGGTTTCCGTCATCAAGCGCGCGAACGTTTATTTCGATGGCAAGTGCGTCTCGCATACGGTGCTTTTCGCCGACGGCTCGAAGAAGACGCTTGGCGTGATTCTGCCCGGCACGCTCGACTTCGGCACCGATGCGCCGGAACTGATGGAAGTGCAGGCGGGCCAATGCCGTATCCGTCTTCAAGGTAGCGATGAATGGAAAACCTACGGCGCTGGCGAGTCTTTCTCGGTGCCGGGAAAGAGCCGCTTCGATATAGAAGTGGTCGAGACGCTGGATTATGTTTGCAGTTATCTTTAACCTGGTTTAGAGGCTAGGGGCGAAGCGGCTGATCCGGCGTGATTGGCCGTTCTTTTTCGGCGGCTGCGGTCAGACAGCGCCGATCATCGACCAGACGCTGAAGATGAGTATCGCGAGAGAGACTGCCGACGCTATCCAGCCGGCCATCGCGCTCGTTCCGCCGCGCAGCTTCAGTTGCTCTGCGCGCTCGCCCGGCAGCAACACCTCAGCCTTGATCCGTTCGACTGCTTTCTCGACATGCGCGCGATAAATCAAGTTGCCTGAAAAAGCCCACGCGAACATCAATGCATAACTCGACACCTCGCCAAGCGAATCGCTGATCAAGCCGAGCAGCAGGTTCAGAAACGTGCCGCCAACGAAGACCGCGACCGCCTGCCAGTACATCTTGCGATACGCAAACCATACGGGACCGCCAAAGAACGCCGCGACATTCCACGTCGGCTTAATGTTTCCATTTTTGTCCTTGGCTGACCACTTGCCCGCGTAATACTCCACGTTCTTTCCGACAAAAGCGGCCATATCCTTATCCAAGCCAGCCGCTGCCGCAGTCGTAACCGTTCCCTTGATGCCTTCGTTGTTATCGAATTCCATGTCTTGCTTTAGTTGCTGTTGCATCTGTCCGCATGGAAGCGGACTTGAATTGCCGAATGCGAACGACGTTTAGAACGCGTTTAATTCGGGCAGCAGACAATACACGCGCGACCCGCACTTGAAAAGTCAGGACGCGCGAGCCTTACAAAAATTTGCGCTTGCTTGTCGCCGTGTTCAGGCGAGCTTCGAAGCCACACCGCTCACTGAAACACCACTGGCACCGGCCTCGTCAGCAAGTCCACGTACAGCTTGAAGAATCGATCATTATCGAACTTCGTGACATACGTGATCTTTTGCGGCGATGCCCCCGCAGCAGGCGTGTCCGGATACACCCGCACATGACCCTGATCCTCGCCGGGCGTCGTGTCGATATCCAGGTACGCGCTCTGCGTTTGCGTCGCGTAAGTTGCATCGCTGAAGTAAGCGATGGTCAGCGTGTCGTAGAGATCCGTGCTCGATGCGAACGCACCCGCATTCACGGTTGCATACGCCTTCGTCACGGCCGTCTGCCCGGTCGGCGGGTTGACGATCTGGTTGTAGATGCTCTCGGTCAACGGCACGGTGTTGGTCACATCGAGCGGAATGACGGTTTGCGGAATCGACGTCTGCAAGAGCGTGCGCACCGCGAGCGGATCGAACCACCAGTTGAGCTCGCCGACTGCATTGGCGTTGCCCGGCACGTTCATCGCGCCGCCCATGTAGACGATCTGCTTGATGAGCGGCACGATCTCCGGCGCCTTCTGCACCGCCGTCGCGAGATTGGTGGGCGGCCCGACTTCGAGAATCGTCACTTCATGCGGATAACGTTTGATCGTGTCGATGAGAAAGTCGGCGGCTGCTTGCGTCTGTAGCTTGGTCGAGGTTGCGAAGCCGTCCGGCGGCGCGGTGAGCTGCGCTTGCGAAGTCGGCTCGGGACGCGACCACGCGCCGAAGTATCCGTTCGGATTCGCGGCCTGCTGCGCGCGGATGCTCGTCACATCGTATTGCAGCGGATAATCCGCGCCGCCGTACACGCCGACCTTGTTCTGCACGCCCATGCGTTCGACGGCCTTCAACGCATCGGCTTCTTCTTGCAGCAACCAGTCGTTGCCCGTCACCACGCACAGGCCGAGCAGATTCACCTTGCCCTGTCCCATCAACTGCGTGGTCATGGCGAAGAGCTGGCCGTCGTCGCCCATGGTGTTGAAGTCGGAGTCGATCACGATCTTCGGCGCGTTCGTGTATGCGTTGTGGTCGTCGGATGAGCCGCCGCAAGCGGCAAGCACCGCGACGACACAAAGGGAAAGAGTCAAGCCTGCTGCAGTGCAACGTCGCATGATGCTGTCTCCGGATCGTTATATTCGAGTGATCACGTCATCGCGGACGGTGATTCATTCTACGACCGTTTAAGCAGATACGACTATGCTTCGATCGGCGAGCCGTCCTTGCGCACGAACCGGCCATCGGCGTTGGCACTCATCATGTCGATGTCGGAACACGTGGTGAGATCGGGCCACGCGCGCGAGCCGACTTCGAGATACACGGCCATTTCCCGCGACCGGTTGATCATGTGATGCCCGTTGCCCGTGCCCTTGGCGAACGCGGCGCAATCGCCCGCACGCAACATGGTTTCGCCTTCGTCTTCGATCAGCACGAGTTCGCCCTGCAGCACATATACGAACTCGTCCTCGTGCGAATGCCAGTGACGCTGACTCGACCAGCTTCCCGGCGGCAAGTGCATCAAATTCACGCCGAAGTCCGTCAAGCCTCCAGCATCGCCAAGACGCCGACGGATGCGCGCGGCGCATGGTTGATCGTAAGGCGGTGGATAGCCAGAGCCTTGGTGCTCGGGCACATTGGCAAGATCGATTTTCGGCATGATGCGGCTCCTTTGGAAAGTCGCGGAAAAAGCGCTTGTGCAAGGGTGTAGAAAGAATACGCTACGATGCACGTTTTCTTCGCGCAAGCCCGCCGTATCTTCGTGACCGCTTCTGAATTCAAAGCCCTGGCGCGCGCATTCCTCGTTCGCCTTGCCGTCGAGCTTCGCCCGCATGCGCGTGTGCGCACGCTGCTGCTATTGCCCGCGCTTTTCGTGCTCTATGTGCTGGTGCTGATTCCCTTCACGCCCGGCATTCGCGATCTGCGCCGCGCGAAGGTGGATCAACCCGCGCAAATCTATTCCGCCGATGGCAAGCTGCTCGCCGAATTCAAGCCAACGCATCGCGAATGGGTGAGCCTCAAGGACGTCTCGCCGCAGGTGATCGACGCGCTCATCGCCACTGAAGACAGGCGATTTCATGAGCATCATGGTATTGACTGGCGACGCACGGCATCGGCCGCGCTGCATACGTTCAAAGGCCAGAAACAAGGCGGTTCCACGCTTACGCAGCAGCTCGCGCGCAATCTTTATCCCGATGACATCGGCCGCTCGCAGACGCTCACGCGCAAAGTGAAGGAGGCCATCACCGCGTTCAAGATCGAAGCGGTCTATTCGAAGGAAGAGATTCTCGAAACGTATCTGAACACGGTGCCGTTCTTGTATAACGCGTATGGCATCGAGATGGCCGCACGCACTTACTTCGATAAATCCGCGAGCGAACTCGACGTGCTCGAAAGCGCGACGCTTATCGGCATGCTGAAGGGCAACAGCTACTACAACCCTGTGATCAACCCTGAACGCGCGCTCGACAGACGCAATATCGTGCTCGGGCAGATGGTGCGCTTCGGCCATCTCGCGCCTGCGAAGCTCGAAGCGTTGCAGAAGAAGCCGTTGCGCATCGACTTCGAACGTCAGACCGAGGAGCCGGGACGCGCGCCGCATTTCGCGCAACAGTTACGCAAGTGGCTGATCGCGTGGGCCGACGACAACGACTTCAACATCTATTCCGATGGTCTCGTCGTGCGCACGACGCTCGACTCGCGTTTGCAGACGATGGCCACGCATTCGCTTACGTGGCAAGGCAATCAGTTGCAGTCCATCGCCAATGCGGCTTGGGGCGGGCGCGGTGGCTGCGCGAATGCGAACGCGGACCTTGCACATGCGTTCATCCGCGAGACGAGCGAGTATCGCGTGGCGCGCGATGGCGGAGCGAACGACGCCGACGTCATCAAGAGCCTTAGCGCGAATCGCACGTTCATGCAGGCGTTATGCGAGAACAAGACGCGCGTGCAGGCCGGCTTTTTAGCGCTAGATCCGCGCAACGGGCAGATCAAGGCGTGGGTCGGCAGCCGCGACTTCACGCAAGACCCGTTCGATCATGTGCAACAGGCGCGCCGTCAGCCGGGCTCGACATTCAAGCCGTTCGTGTACGGCGCGGCCTTCGCGCGCGGCTCGAAGCCCACGGATACGATCATCGATCAGGCGGTGGAGATTCCCATCAAGGGCGAGGAAACCTGGCGTCCCACCGACGATTCGCCGCCAAGCGGCCGGCCGGTGAGTCTGCGCGACGGCATCGCGTATTCGAAGAACCGCATCACCGCGCAACTGATGCAGCAAGTGGGTCCGGCGCGCGTGGCGCGACTCGCGCGCGACATGGGCGTGCGCGAAAGTCATCTCGACGTGGTGCCTTCGCTTGCGCTCGGCACGAGTCCGGTGACGCTCAAGGAGATGGTGGCGGCTTACGGCACCATCGCCAACGACGGCAACTACATGGAGCCGCTGCTCGTGACGCGCATCGAGAACAAGGATGGCGAGGTGCTCGCGCAATTCGAAAGCAAGCCGGAACGCGCGCTGTCGGTCGATGCCACGCGCAAGCTCGTCGACGTCATGCGCGATGTCATCAATCGCGGCACGGGCACGCTGATCCGCACGCGCTTTGGCATTCGCGGCGACGTCGCGGGAAAGACCGGCACGACGCAAGACAACGCGGACGGCTGGTTCATCCTGATGCAGCCGCAACTCGTGGCGGGCGCTTGGGTCGGCTTCAACGACAGCCGCGTGACCTTGCGTAGCGATTACTGGGGACAAGGCGCACACAGCGCATTGCCGATGATCGGCGACTTCACGCAACGGGCGATGCGTTCGCATCTGATCGATGCCCGTGCACGCTTCGATACGCAGGAAGTGCCGGGCATGTGGGACATCATGGCGACGCGTGTGAAGACGTGGTTTGCCGAGACGTTTTCGAAAGCGCCGAAACCCGCGCAGACGCCTCAGCACGCACCGCGCGCGCGTCGTTCACCCGCCACGCGTACCGCGCCCGCTGCTGAAGTCACGGAAGAAAAAGCGCAGCCGCCCGTCTTCGACACATTGCCGCCGATACTTCCCGCGCCTGCGGAACCGGCCTCGCCGACACGTCAGGAATAAGGTTAGCAAACGTTCTCTAAAGTTTCCTTGTACCGCTCCGTTAACTCGGATGTCTCCTGACATGACCGCGTGAATCATGGCGTCCGCCTCTCCGGCGGCAATTCCTGCCATATCGCACAGACGCGCTCGGGTCTTATCCTCAAGGAATTCTTGCAATGATGAAAACGTTGGTCGCGCTTGCGGCGGGTATCGCCGCGCTTTCCGCCCCTCTCGCGCACGCACGCGAAATCTATGGACAAGTCGGCACCGAAGGCGTGGGTATCGGCTATTCGGAACCGCTTGGCACGCGCGATAACGTGCGCGCCGAATTCAACGGCATCGCCTTCTCGCACAACTTCAATGCGGGCGGGCTGCATTACGACGGCACCGCGCACATCTATCACGGCGGTCTTTATCTCGACTTCTTTCCCGCACCGAACACGGTGGCCTTCCGCCTGACCGCTGGCGCGCTGATCGGCGGCGACAACGTGGACGCCGTCGCGACGAGCCCGACCGACACCTACACGTATCACGGCACAACCTACAACGTGGCCGGCGAGCAGATCCACGCGAAGGCGCGATTCCCGACCGTGCGCCCGTATGTCGGCATCGGCTTCGGTCACACGCCGGTGGCGCAGAAAGGCTTCTCCGCGTTCTTCGATGCAGGCGTGGCTTTTGGCCGTCCGCATGTCGATTACGACGTGCCCGCCGAAGTCGTCGCGATCACTGGTCAGGCTTTCGTCGATCAGGAAAAGCAGGACTTGCAGGACAAGGCCGACAAGTTGCGCTTTTATCCGATCGTCAAGGTCGGCGTGACGTATCGCTTCTAAGCGGCTTTCGCTTCAGATCCACAAGTCGTTCGGCACCGTGCGCTCGTTTCGCGAGTCGCCGGTGTTGACGACGCCGCGCGGCTCGATCAGCATGATCTTGACTTCGCGCGCGGCATGGGGTTTGTGCTCGACGCCCTTCGGCACGATTCCCATCTCCCCTGCTCTCAGCACCATCTCGCCATCGCGAAAGTCGATGCGCAATTCGCCTTCCAGCACGATGAACGTCTCGTCGGTATCGGCGTGCGCGTGCCACAGGAACTCGCCTTCCAGACGCGCGACCTTGAACTGATAGTCGTTCATTTCAGCGATAACGCGTTGCTGCCAGAAGCCGTCGATCAAACGCGCTTTTTTTAATGGATCGATGGCGGCGCGCTGGCCACGTGTAGCTTCGGCTGTCGCTGCGTGTGTTTGCATGATGCGGCTCCCTGACGATGAATTCGTTCAAGGCTACCGCTGTCACACCTAAAGAGTCTTGAACGATCGTGCAAGCTCTAACGCGTACTAACACAGGCCCGCCAACGCGCGGGCGGCATGCCGAAGGTGCGTGTGAATTGCCGCGTCATATGGCTTTGATCGGCGAAACCGGCGCTCGCGGCGACATCCGCCAACGATGCGCCCGTGAGCACGAGACGGCGCGCGACATCGAGACGGCGCATTGTCAGATAGCGGTAAGGGCTCGTGCCGAAAAAGAGCCTGAAATCGCGCGACAAGCTGTAGCGGTCGCGTCCCGTCGCGCGTTCGAGTTCCTCCATCGTGACGATACGATCGCAATTGGCGAGCAGAAAGTCTTTCGCCAGCACGGCGCTTGCGTAGTCGCCCGTGTCGCGCGAGGTGGTCACGCCCGCTGCTTGCGCCAGCGCGAATGCGAGTTCGGCGAGCGCATCGTTTTGTGCGAGCGGTTCGCGCAGCGTCTGTGCGAGCAGCGCTTCGGTGGCGGCGCTGACGCGCGCATCCATCGTCGTTCCACCGGCGATGAACGGCAACGCGCGACCGCCGAGCGCGGCCTGGATCATCGCGGGTTCGACATAGAGCATGCGATACCGAAAGCCATCGCCGGTGCCGGCGTGGCCGTCATGTGCTTCGTCGGGATGAAGCACCATCGTCTGGCCGGGCAAGCTGTGACGCAATTCGCGCCGGTAATTGAAGCTCTGCACGCCCGTCATGGTGCGGCCGATGGCATAGGTGTCGTGCCGATGCCAGCCGTATGCCTTGCCGCCGAAAAAGGCTTCGATCCGTTCGATGCCCGCCGATGATTCGGCATGGCGGACCCAGTCGGAATTCTGTGGAGCGGTGCGTCGGTTCATGGTTGCGGCATCGCGGAGACGATACGCAATGATATGCCCGAAGGTGAAAAACGCCGCGCGAGACTGTTCGCGCGGCGCGTCGGCGCGATCAGCCGCCCAGTGCCGGATCGCTCAGGCTGTCCTTGCCCGTTTCGACGTGGCCCGCAAAGCGGCGCAGAAAGGCGCTGTCCGTGTCCACCTTGACCTCGATGTCGTACCAGCCGTGCGCGCTGCGCAAGTCGAGGTACAGCTGCGCGGTGTCGCCGCCTCGCACACGCTTGGTGATGGTCTTCGCGGCATCGTAGGCATTCACGATACTGAAGGTGCACGCGCCCGAGCCCTTGTTTTCCAGCCTCAATTGCAGGTTGCCGTTAGCGACGTCGTAGCCTTCCGCGACTTCCGGCGCGGCGTCATCGTGCGACCACCAGCCGCCATGTTGCGCCTTCGCCTTGCCCGCGACACGGCGCAAGAAACCGTTCGGCCCATGCACGACGAAGTCGAAGCTGCCATCCGCGTTTGCATCGATACGATCCGACAGGCGCTTGTGCGCTTCGACCGTGTAAGTGTGCGGAACAGCAGTACTGGCATTGCGATACAGCAAAAAGACCGCGCCTGCATCGCCCGTGTTGATGAAGTCGAACGACACCGCGCCCTTCGATGCATCCGGCTTCGAGCGCACGAACAATTCGTAAGGCAATGCACGCGACGGACGCACGCCGGGCTCTTGCACGGGCAGTCTCTGATCGACGGGCGGCAGCGGCACGTAATCCGGATGACGCGCCTTGTCGGGCGGAACGTAAGAGGTCGTGGCAGGCAGCGTCGGCAGCTTGCTGTTGGGATTACGGAAGTCGAACGCGGAGGTCAGATCGCCGCAAATCGCGCGACGCCACGGCGAGATATTCGGCTCGGCCAGTCCATGCGCGCGGCCGAAGCGCTTCTGAATGAAGCGGATCACCGACGTATGGTCGAACGTCTCCGAACACACCCAGCCGCCTCTGGACCACGGCGAGACGACGAGCATCGGCACGCGTGCGCCGAGGCCATACGGGCCGCTCGCATACTTCGCGCTGCCGGGGAAAATCTCGAGACTCGTATCGACAGTGGAAAGACCGTTCGCGTTCGATGAAGGCGGGAACGGCGGGACGATATGGTCGAAGAAACCATCGTTCTCGTCGTAGTTGATGAGCAGCGCCGTCTTGCTCCACACCTCCGGATTCGACGTCAGCACTTGCAGCACTTGATCGATGTACCACGCACCATAGTTCGCGGGCCAATTCGGATGCTCGGAGAAGGCTTCGGGCGCGACGATCCACGAGACTTGCGGCAGCGAGCCGCTCTGCACGTCGTTTTTCAGAATGGAGAAATAGTCGTCGCCCGCGGCGGCATTCGTGCCGCGCCGCGCCTTTTCATAGAGCGGATTGCCGGGCTGCGCGTTCTGATATTGCGTGAAGTAGAGAAGCGAGTTGTCGCCGTAGTTGCCGATATAGGCGTCGTCGGTCCAGCCCCACGAACCTTTCGAATCCAGTCCCGTGCCCTGATCCTGATAGACCTTCCACGAAATGCCCGCACGTTCCAGCACTTCGGGAAATGTGGACCAGCCGTAGCCCGCTTCTGCGTTATCGACCACCGGCCCGCCGCCCGTGCCGTCGTTGCCCACATAACCGGTCCACATGTAATAGCGATTCGGATCGGTGGATGTATTTGTCGAGCAGTGATACGCGTCGCAGATCGTGAAGGCGTCGGCGAGTTGATAGTGGAACGGAATGTCGTCGCGACGCAGATGCGCCATCGTCGTCGTGCCCTTGTACGGCACCCACTGATCGTAAAGACCGTTATGGAACGCGCCCTGTCCGCTTACCCAGTCATGCGGCAAGTCCTGCAGAAACTGCAAGCCGAGATTCGATGCGCCCGGATGAAACGGCAGTACTTCGCCCGCACCCGCCGCGATAGGCTGGTGATAAACCGGCTTGCCGTTCGGCAGCGTGACGGCGGCTTTATCGCCGAATCCGCGCACGCCGCGCAAGGTTCCGAAGTAATGATCGAACGAGCGGTTCTCCTGCATCAACACGACGATATGCTCGATATCCTCGATCGAGCCATGTCGCTGATTCGCTGGAATGGCAAGCGCCTGGCGAATGCCGAGCGGCATTACGTTGAGCGCTGCCGCTGCGCCTGCGGCCTCCATCGCCGTGCGCAGAAATTCACGTCGGTTCTTCGTCATTTGAGTAGTGGGGAAGTAGAAGGGATGCTAGTCGACCGTATGGATCACCGGGGTTGCGAGCACTTCCGATGAAGCCCGCGCAATACCTCTTTGCTCGGCTTGCACCGGAGCACCGGACGTGGCTTGTTTCGCCCAGTCCTCGAGATCGCTCGTTGCGTTTGTCGTGGGCGCTTCGCTGCTGGCTGCTGAGACGGATGCCGGCGGCTTGATGTCGGTCGAGTTCGAATCGCCGCAGGCACTCAGGCCAACGATTGCGCAGGCGCAAATAGCGAAGCGCGCCACGCTGAAGTAGCGACGTGATGAAGTCGACATGATCTGGCTCCCGCAAAGCGCGTGAAGGTCTCACAGCGCCGGGAAGCTTATCGGTCGCTTATGTAAGCAATATGACGATTCTTTCCCGCATCATTCAATCTCAAATGTAACGAGGTCGATACATCTCGGCCATTTGGTAGATTGCTTAGTTTTCCGATTTATTAATTACCGGATTAGAAATGTTCCCACTGATGATATGACCAAGCAAAAATGGCTGGTCGGTGACGGAATAATGCGTAAAAAATGTGACATCGGTTTACATCGAGTTCTGGAGGCAGTACTCTTTCGACCGCTGCAGGAGTTTCGGCAAGCCTTGCCGAAGCAGCGGGAAAATCGGTAAATCTTCAACAGCAACATTGCTGTTCGCAGTGCGGTACACGGGCGGGCTGCCATGACTGGCGGACTTCGCGCGTATCTCCTCGATCGTTTTGCACGACCTTCGACGAGCCTTTGAAGACATGCGCTTCACAGGCTGTCATCCGTCGGGCAGCGGCAGGCATGAGCCGCATCAGCACATACGTATTGCCGCCGCGGTTGCCCGCCAACGTTTATCCGTCTGGCGCAGGTCAGCCCCTTTTCAACTGCAGAAACGAATCGTTCGTTCTGCTAACGACCGTTCGCATCCCGTAGTAATGGGACATGTGGTTGGCGGTCGTCGAGGCATCCATCCTGCCGCATGCAGCATCGGCAAGCGCCTTTTCGCGCATGGACGCCCATACTTTCATTAGTACGCCGAAATCTTATGAAGAAACTTACATCGCTTCCGGTTTTTCCTTACTTCGCCACGCCTAAGGCCACGGTAATCGCTGCAGCCGTCGCGACGAGCCTGTTGCTCGCGGCATGCGGCGGCAGCAGCGACAGCGCGGTGGATGCCGCCACGGGCAAGAGCGCGTCCGAGCTCAAAGCCACGTCGAAAGCCGCGAACAATGGCTCTATTTTCTACGGCATGAACGGCCACAACAACGGCGGCGGCGCCTACGACGCATCCAGCCCGCAGCAACAGTTGTCGCAATTGCAGGATTTGGGCGCGAAGATTTATCGCAACGAGGTATACAACCAGGCATCCGCGACGAAGCTCGCCGGCATTGCAAAGACGATGGCCGACGGCGGCGTGACGGTGTATCCCGTGATGATGATGGGTATCGACTTCAACAGCGAAGACGACGCCTACAACGCCGCGTTCACGCTCGGCCAGCAAACGGCCAACGCGTATCACTACCCGTACTACGAGATCTCCAACGAACTCGAAGCCAATACGCTGAATGGCAACGTCGACGGCGTTTTCTGGCAGCAGTACAACAACCACCAGTATCAGGTTGCACGCGGTGTCATTCGCGGCCTGATTGCGGGCGTGCGCTCGGTGGATAGCGGCGGACAGATCGTGCTTGGCGGAACGTGGCTGCACTACTCGTTCTACCAGATGCTCGCGGACGGCTCGCAACCTGACGGCACATGGGGCCATCCGACAGTCAGCTGGGACATCACCGCATGGCACTGGTATTCGAACGAAGGCGACATCACGAACGCATGCGGCGGCACGGGCTGTCACGATGTGCTCGCCGTGCTTCACAACATGGGCAAACCGATCTGGATCAACGAGTTTGGCGTGCGTCCGAACTATGGCTCGGATCAGCAGATCGCGTCGTATCTGACGGGCAACGACATGATGGCGCAGTTCGTGAGCGTGGCGTCGAAGTACAACATCCAGTCGATCCAGGCGTACGAGCTATACGACGACAGCGAAGGCAACTACGGCATGCTGCAAGCGGACGGCAAGACGCAGAAGGACGCGTACTGGGCCTACCGGAGCTTCGTGCAGAGCAACCCGAGGTGATGCAGAGAGCGGGCGGACCATGCCGGCTTCAGAAGTCGGCCGGTCTGCCCGCGCCGAAACCCTTGTTCGCCCACGGCGGTGCACGGCCCACGCTGCCGTTGATACCGGCGGCGCGTGCAAGGATCGCCTTGGTGCCGGGCGTAACCGGCATGGTGTGCAGCAGGGGGATGTTGACCCAGCGCACCTCGTCGACGCCCTGCCCCGGATTCGTGAACAGCCGAGCATCCGCTGGAATGGCGACGCGAAAAACATGATGCAGATGCTGCGCGGATACGTGCTGCCACATAAAGGCCGCCGCGCTCGCCTCGGCGCCGGTTCCCTCGTGCAGTTCGCGGATCGCCGCGGCCATCACCAACTCGTTATGCCTTACTTCACCGCCCGGCAGATACCACGGGCCACCGCGTTGCCTGACGAGCAACACCGCGTCATGGCGAACCACCAGCACAGTTGCGCGAACCCTCATTGTCCCCGTCTCCCAGTCGTGATTTGCATGCTTGCTTTGGCCGCGCTCGTCTGAGAATGATTCCAGATTCGGCGGGCATCGTTTCTTTTAACGCAGAACGTGCATGCGATGCAATCCGTGACGCCGCTATGGCCGTCATATTGACCGAAAGTAACTTGATATGAGGCGTATTTGCCGGGTCTTGCGGCTTGTTATGCAAACACGGCGGACGGAACGTTGCACAACAGTTTGAAGCACGCGCCAGTTGCGCCATAATGCGCGCACCCTCACGAGCCGCCGCCGCAGAGACCATGATGTTTAAGCCGATCCTGCTCGTCGAGGACAACCCGAATGACCTCGAACTCACGCTGCTTGCGCTTGCAAAGACCCATCTCGCCAACGACATCGTGGTGGCGCGTGACGGCCAGGAAGGCATCGACTATCTTCTTGGCGATGGCGAGTGGCGCGAACGCGTGCCGGGCAATCCCGCCGTCATCCTGCTCGATCTGAAGCTGCCGAAAATCGACGGACTCGAATTGCTGCAGCTGATCCGCGCGAACGCGTCGCTGAAAACCATCCCCGTCGTCATGCTGACTTCGTCGCGCGAAGAACGCGATCTCATCCGCAGCTATGAACTCGGCGTGAACGCCTACGTCGTAAAGCCGGTCGAGCTTGCCGAGTTCTTCCGCGCGATTAGCGATCTGGGGATGTTCTGGGCCGTGCTCAACGAGACGCCGCCCGGTTCGCCCCGCCGCGAACCATAAGGCTCAACCTCCGCCGTTCGACGCGCCGCTGTCTTTCACCGTCGATCCGAACCGATCTGGAATCTCTTTTTCGAAGGTTTTGAGGTAGCGCGCACGGGCGGCGCTCGCCTCGACACCGAGCATCGGTTCATATGGTGCCGACGCGCTTCCCTGCGCCTGCATGGCAAACCACGCGCTGGCGGCATCGCCTATTCTCGCTTCTTGCTCTTCCGAAAAGACAGCGCCCGCGTTCGTTACCAGCGCAGCGCCCATCAAGCTGAATATAAGCCGTTTCATTTTTGAATATCCGCGTTAAACATAAATCCGGACGCACGTGCCAAATCAACGCGCGCCAATATATGTTTTATCGGCTATTTCAAGCGAAAAGACAGGATTTACAACGAGACAAGTCTTTAAAAACGGAAATCGGTAAAAACGAAGTAAGTGTTAACCATGCGGTCCAAAAATTTCCACAAAAAACCTAATGTCCTCAACTTGACGGCCGTAATCAAAAATATGAAGTCCGGTTGCGGTTCCGCCAGCAGCATGCCGAACTCGATAACCGTTACTTCTAGTCGTCCGACATAACGGGCGAGAGTAATACCAGAGCTTTAGTAGAGAGGCTTGGGCATTAGACGAAGCGTCTGCGCACACACAAACTTCGGATCCGTCAACTGAGAGAGGCGGCTACCGATGCAGACGAAGACTCCCGTGCACCGGGCAGAAGACAGCAAAACGTAGAACCCGAGGATCATCATGACGCACTTCTTCAAGCGCTATCTCAAGGATACGCGCGGCATTACCGCCATCGAATACGGCCTGATCGCCGGCGTACTTGCGCTTGGCATCATGACCGCTGTCGGCGGCCTTGCCGGTCAACTCGAGACCACTTTCAACAGCATCACGGCCAAGCTAGCGACCGTCCATTAAGTCCGGACGTCGTACTCCCGCCATTTCCGTCGGGAAGCGCCTTGCCGTCGATGAACCGCGATCACAAGTCGCGGTGGTCCGTGCACGCCTGTAGCCATTCCGCAGGCCGGCGCGCGTTTTATTTACGCGCAATCGAATCTCCGATTTCATCCGCGCGCAAATGACGTGCTTTTAAAAAGCGGCATTCAAACCGGTATTTGCTCGATGCAATTACCACGGATAGCCGTCGAATCAAAAATATATATCTGAGAGAAAAATGAAGACATCCAGTCTCAAAGGCGAAACCATTCGCATGACCGGGGCAGCCGCGGCCGTGGCCCTGCTTCTGGCGTTGAGCGCCTGCGGGGGCTCGGGCTCGGTCAACAAATCGACGGGCGGAGCAGCCAGCCATCCGGCTGCCACCGCTTCGACCGACGGCACGCAGCAGGAGCATCCCACCACCGGCGCACGCGATACCAGCACCGCGTCGAACACCGACGCAAACGCCACGACAATCGAAGCCAGCGCAGGCGGTACTGTCGGCGCGACGGTCAAGACCGGTACGGGCGGCGGTAACGGCGGTGGCGGTAACGGTAATGGCGGTGGTGGTAACGGCGGCGGAGGCGGTGGCGGCGGCAATGGTGGCAACGGCGGCACGCCCACCGTCACGCCGCAGCCGGTCGCGCAAGTGGTCGACAAGGCTAGCAACATCGTGACCGCCGCAGGCGAAACCGTCACCGGTCTCGGCACGGCTGTTGGCGGTGCGAAAGTGCCCGGCCTCTCCGACGGCACCACCAAGAACCTCGGCGGCGTCGTTCAAAACGTGGGCGCGGCGGTCTCGACGCTCGGCGACGGCGTGGGCAATGGCATCGGCTCGCTTGGCTCCAACCCGAACGCAGTCGGCACGACCGTGACGAGCGTCGGCAGCGTGGTGCAAAAACTCGGCGATGCCGTCACGAGCGGCGGAAACGCGGTCACGAGCCTCGGCAGCGGCCCGCTTGCTCCGCTCGCCGCCATTACGACGCCCGTTGGCGCGCTCACGAGCGGTGTCGGCGGCGTGGTCTCGCAAACCGGCGGCAATCTGACGGCCGTGTTGTCCAGCGCACCTGTCCAGCAACTGACGACGCAAGCGACGACCGCCATCGCTCCGATCACCTCGATGATCGGCACCGCGACGCAGACCGTTGGCACGGCAACCGGTGTCGGCGCACCTGCCGCTGGTCTTTTGACTGCGCTCGGTTCGAACCTCGCCGCGGGCGGCCAGAAGCTGACCGCGAGCTCGAATCCGGTCACGTCCGGCACGGGCACGCTGGTTTCGGCTGTCGGTACGACGGTCGCGACCACGGGCACGCTCGTCGGCGGCAAACCGGCAACGACGCTCGGCACTTCGCTTGGCAACACCGTCACCGGCGTGACGACTGCAACCGGCACCACACCGGTCGCGGGCGTCGTGAGCGGTGTCGTATCCACCGTGGCGGGCACCGTCAACACCGTGACGTCATCGCCTGCGGCGACCTCGCTGCTGGCTCCGGTCACGACCGTGGTCAGCACGGTGCTCGCGCCGGTCACGAGCGGCGTAAGAACCGCGCCCGCGACGACGACCGCGCCCGCAGCCGCCGCCACGACCACGACGGCAACTGTCACTGCTGGCGTGGGCGCAACGGCGAGCACGGGTTCGACCAACGGCGGCGTCGTGGGCGGCCTGCTGACGGGCGTCACCACGACGCTCGGCGGCGCGCTCGGCGGCCTGCGTCGCTAAGTCGAAGCAACGAAGCACGAAGCAAGACACGCAGCCTCGCGATCCTGCAAATCACCGCAACTTCGCGAGGCGTGCGTCGCGCGATCAACAGTCAGACGACATACGAAGAGAATCGGAACTGAAATGGGTACCTGGAAAACGACCGCACTCGTGGCCGCACTCGCAATGACGCAGATTGCGCACGCCCAGACACCGGCCGCCGCGCCGCGCTCGAGCGTCGGCAGCAACCCGCTCGACGCTTTACCGCAAGTGAACGCTCCGGCGCGACCGCCCTCGGTCGAAGTCGAAGTCAAGGCGCCGCAACAACAGCTTCAGGAGCTGCTCGCGCGGCACATCACGCCATCGTCGATTCAGATCGAAGGCGTGAAGTCGATTCCCTTCGATGAAGTCGCCAAACGTTTCACGTCGTTCGTGGGCACCGACATCACCATCGGGCAACTGGTGGAAACCGCGAACGGCGTGACCGCGCTCTACAAGGAACGCGGCTACGCACTCTCGTTCGCGTTCGTGCCAGCGCAGACCTTCGAGAAAGGCGTCGTGCGCGTGACGATCGTCGAGGGCTACGTATCGGACATCAAGATCAAGGGCGAGCCCGGCAATCTCGAGAAGCGCATTCGTGCGATCGCAGAGCGCATTGCCGCCGACCGTCCCTTGCGTCAAGCCACTTTCGAGCGCTATATCAACGTGCTCGGCATGATTCCCGGCGCGAAGATCGATGCCACCGTCGCGCCGCCGCAGAACACCAACGGCGCCACGACGATGGAGCTCAACGTCACGCGCAAGCGCTTCAACGTGAGCACGGGTATCGACGTGAATCATCCGGGGCTGCAGGGCATTTTCAGTGCGACGGAGAACGGGCTGCTGGGACTCGGCGAATCGATCACGGCATCCGCGCTCGCACCGAAGGGCCGCAACGATTCGACTTACTACGGCATCAATGCGATGGCGCCCGTCGGTTCCGATGGCTTCGCAATGAAAGTCGATGCCTCGCACTACTACGGCCATCCAGTCGATAACCCCGGCCTGCCTTCGTATATCGAACGCACGGTGGTGAACGACAAGCTCGCGCTGTCGGCGATCTATCCGTTCATTTTGAGCAACTCGAAGAGTCTGCTCGGCACGGCGACCGTGTACGCCACGCATGACGAAGACCGCTTGAAGAACATGATTGTCGCGGGCAATCCGCAACTTACGCAACGTTCGCAAATTCGCGTCGCGCAGTTGTCGCTCGACTACACCGGCATTCAGACAGGCGTCACGCGTCGTGTGAATGTTCAGATAGCGAAGGCATTCGATGTGCTCGGCGCATCGAAGACGGCGGAAAGCAACATCGTCGGCCTGCAACTGCAGAACCCGGTTTCGCTGACCTTCCTGCGCACGGGCGCCACCTACACGCAGACCAACGACTGGCCGTTCAAGATCGGCACGGTGGTCGCCATGACGGGGCAGTTCTCGCCAGATACCTTGCCGACCTCCGAACAGATTTCGTTCGGTGCACAGCGCTTCGCGCTGGGTTATCAACCGGGCGAAGTGTCGGGCGATTCGGGCTGGGGCGCGTCCTTCGAAGTGAACCGGCCGCTGCCACTCGAATGGGCGTATTTGAAATCGCTCACGCCGTATGCATCCGTCGACATGGCGCGCATCTTCCTGCATGGAGGTACGCCGACGCCGCGTCGCTTGTCTTCGGTGGGCATCGGCTTCCGCATTTCGGATGCGAAGCACTACAACATCGACCTCTCGGTGGCGCGTGCCATAGGCGATGCGCCCATCGAAAGTTCATCGCGTAGTCCGCGTGTCAACGCGACATTCTCGTACCAGTTGAATTGAGCGATAAGGCCTGTTTCTACGGCGTTTATCGCGCTCAAGGACAGGTACTCAGTACCGTTAAGTAGTTATTAGCAGTCGAACATAACAGAGCATTGGCGAGCAGAGAACCATGAACGACACCACGATCCGAAACACGCACGACGAATCGACCGCAAGTCGCTTCGTGCCGCGTTTCGCGCGTGATGAAGAAGGCGCCACGGCCCTCGAATTCGCGATCGTGTTTCCGCTCTTCTTTCTCATCTTCTACGCGATCGTCACCTATAGCCTCATCTTCGTCGCGCAGCAGTCGCTCACGCTCTCGGCGGAAGAAGGTGCGCGCGCCGCGTTGCGTTATCAGCGTGGCGCGACCACCGCGGCGCAAGCGCTCGATCTACGCACAGCTGCAACCTGCACCACGGCTAACGGCCTGAAGAACTGGCTCGGCTCTGCATCGACGTGTACGGCAAGCCGCGCGCCGTGTACCTACGACACGACGATGCAATGCGTCGCCGTCGCGCTGTCTTACGACTACGCATCGAATCCGCTCGTACCGACGCTGCCGCTTTTATCGCTAGCGTTGCCGGCGAAACTCACGGCGAACGCGAGCGTGCAACTCAATCCCGACAGCGTGCTTTGAACGCTGACTTTTTTTGAAGAACCGATGTCATGGCCAACGTTTCCCGCATCATTGCAATCGCGCTGTTCGCGCTGGCTGCACTGCTCGGCCTCTATGCCGTCACGTTGACGCGCGCCGCGCCCGCGTCACGCGCGCCACTCGTCATGCCGGCCGGTTCGCCCGCGGTGACGGTGATCGTCGCGGCGCACGATCTCTTGCCCGGCAAGGCGCTCACCGCCGACGATCTCACCATGCAGGCGCAAGCCGTTCTGCCCAGGGATGCATTTAGTTCGGCATCCATATTGCTTGGCCGTGTGCCGGTTGTACGCGTCCCGGCTGGCAGCGCGTTGACCGATGGTGTGCTCGCGGGCGGACTCACGGCGGCTATAGAACCGGGCGAGCGCGCAATCGCGATTCGCGTCGACGAATCGAACGCGGTGAACAATCTCGTGAAGCCGGGCGATGCCGTCGATGTCTTCGTCGTGCTCAAGCGCGATTCCGTGACGGACGGAGAAATCCCCGCGAGCCACGCACGCTTGCTGCTTTCGAAAGTGCGCGTGCTCGGCTTTGGCGACAGCGTCATCGCGGGCGATGCGGCCACTAATGCCGCTAACGCCACCAACGCAACGAACCATGCAACGGCCGCGCGTACCGCCGTGCTCGGCGTGCGCGTCGACGACATCGACACGCTCACGCTTGCAGAAAACAGCGGCCGTCTCTTGCTCGCGCTGCGTAACCCCGCCGATACGGCCAGCACGGACTCGCAGGCACGCAATGCATCCGCTCAGTCGCCGATAGCGCGCGCTGCGGCGGGCGTCTCGCTCGCGACACTTTCGGGCGGCACATCGCGCCCTGCGCCACCAGCTTCCGCGATGCTCGCCGCCGCGCCGATGCTCCCGCCGCTTCCCGCCGCGCTCGCAACCGGCGGTGCAGTTGCGTCGCGCAAGGTCGCGTCGGCGAGCGGCATCGAAGTCATTCGCGGCTCGCATAGCGAAACCGTGTCGAACCCCTGATTGGCCATCGAGATCATGTATCAACTTCCTCTTTCCCGCGCCGCGCGTCGTATCGCATTCACCTGCGCACTCTCGATGCTTGCGGCAACGCCCGCCGAAGCGCGTCATTCGCACGCGTCCTCGAAGAAGCCGAACGCACAGAAGCCGCAGACGACGCCAAACCAGTCGCCCGCGCAAGCCGAAGCCATCAAACTGACCAGCGGCGCACAGAAGCCGCTCATGCTGGGACGCGCGTTGCAACGCGTCGCCGTGGGCGATCCAGCCGTCGCGGACGTGCTCGTGCTGAAGGGCAACGACGGCGTGATGCTGGTCGGCAAAGCGCCCGGCAACACCGACGTCATGCTGTGGGAACCAGGCCGCAAGACGCCGCTCACCTGGCATGTGCAAGTCGAGTCTCAAGCAAGCGCGGCACTCGTCGATGGCGCGACGCCCACCGTCAACGTGCTCGGCAACACGGCGCTCGTGCAAGGCTCGGCCGCGACGATGGAAACGCATGAACGCGCGGTCGCGGCGGCGAAGGCGTCGGTGGGCAAGGACGGCGCGGTCGTCGATACCTCCATCGTTGCCACCAAGAGCGTCGTTCAGGTCGATGTCAAAGTGGTCGAGTTCAGCAAGTCGGTGTTGAAGGAAGCGGGCTTCAACCTGTTCTCGCAGAACAACGCCGGCTTCGCGTTCGGTACGTTCGCGCCGAGTTCACTCGGCAGCGCGTCGCGCAATGCGGGCGGCACACTCGATGTCACGTCCGCCTCGCCCATCGGCGCCGCGTTCAACCTGCTGCTCAATTCGAGTTCGCGTGGTCTGTTCGCCAATCTGAGCCTTCTGGAAAGCAATAATCTCGCGCGCGTTCTCGCGCAACCGACGCTCGTCGCGCTCTCCGGACAAAGCGCCAACTTCCTCGCAGGCGGTGAAATTCCCGTGCCGGTGCCGCAGTCGCTCGGCACCACGACCATCACGTACAAGCCGTATGGCGTGGGTCTCACGTTGACACCGACCGTGCTCGGACCGCATCGCATTGCGCTCAAGGTCGCGCCCGAAGCAAGCCAGCTCGACTTCGCACACGCCATCACGCTGGATGGCGTCTCGGTGCCGGCGCTCACCACGCGCCGCGCCGAAACCACCGTCGAACTCGGCGATGGCGAGAGCTTCGTGATCGGCGGACTCGTGGATCGCGAGACCGCATCGAACGTGAGCAAGGTGCCGCTGCTCGGCGATCTGCCGATCATCGGCACGTTTTTCAAGACTTTGCAGTACTCGCAGACGGATCGCGAACTCGTGATTCTCGTCACGCCGCATCTCGTCACGCCTATCGCGAAGGGCGCAGCCGTGCCGCCGTTGCCGGGCGCGTCCGAGCAACGCGACGGCAACGTGTGGCGCAGCTTCGCGGCAGGCGCGGCATCCGATGACGAAGCACCGGGATTCTCCAAATGACCGCAGCCACGCAAAGCTTCGCGCCTGAAGCCGTATCGGCGGATGAGCGCGCACGCCCTCGACTTCTGTGTGCAAGCGCGCAACCCGGACGCATCGCGCGTCTCGCCGCCGCGCTCGCCACGGTAGGCGAAGTCATGCTCGCCTCGACCGTTGCGGCGCAACTCGTGCAAGAGATTGCATCGGCCGCGCCCGCGCTCGTGTTCATCGACTTCGATACGCCCGTGGAAGCCACGATGCTCGTCGCCGAGGTTCATCGCGCGTTTCCATTGCTGCCCGTGATCGCGCTCGGTTCGGAAGCCGTCGGTGAAATCGCGCTTGCCGCAATGCGCGCGGGCGCACGCGATCTGCTCGACATCGAACCCCGCCACGCGACGCCCGAAGCCATGCAGATCGCCGCCTTGCGCGCGCTCGACATGGTGAGCCGCATCATGGCGCAAGCATCGGCAATGAGCGCGCCTGCAAGGCGCGGCAAGCTCACGGTACTGCTCGGCGCACGCACGGGCGCGGGCGTCAGCACGCTTGCGGCGAACCTTTCGGTGCTGCTGCAAAAACGCCTTGGCAAACGCAACCAGGGCGCGGCGCTGCTCGACCTCGGCCTGCCCGCCGCCGACAGCACGCTGCTGCTCGACACGCGCAGCGAACTGCATTTTCACGACGCGGTGCACAACCTGCGCCGCTTCGATGAAACCTTCGTGCATACCGCATTCGCGCGTCACGCGAGCGGCCTTGCGTTGATGACGCTGCCCGCCGATCTCGCCGAGATGCGCACCGTCTCTTACGCGGCCGCGGTCAAAACGCTCGAACGCTTGCGCGCGTTCTTCGATCATCAGGTCGTCGATCTCGGTGGCTTTTCGAATCTCGAATTCGTGAGCCATCTGATCGAAGCCGCCGACACGCTCTGGCTCGTCTGCGATGCCAACATCGCGTCGGCGGTATCGGCGGCGAGTCTTTGCACGGCGCTCGAAAGCGCGCGCGATGCCGAAAGCACGAGTCATCGCAAGCCGGAACTCATCGTCAACAAGCACGATCCGGCCTGCAATCTCGGACCCGAGGCGCTCGCCGCGCGTCTTGGGCTGCCGCTCGTGGCGACGTTGCCCGCGCGTGCGCAAGCACTCGTGCGCGCGGTGAATCAAGGTCAATTGCTCGGCGATACCGCGCCCGCCGATCCCTACGTCCGCGCCGTCGATGCCCTCGCCGCGCAACTCGCGGGAGAGCCCGTGCGCGCGTCGAACGATGTCGCGCCCGCAAGCCTCGCCCGTTTGTCGGCCAGACTTTTCAAGCGAGCCTAAGCGATGATCTCTTCCTTCGATCAGGATGTTGCCTTCGCGAGCGAAGCAGGCCCCGAAACCGTGGCCTTCGCTCACTCGCAACAGTTCCAGGATGTGGCGAGCGCCGCGCACGAGCATCTGCTTACGCGCATCGAGGAATTGGGCGCCGAGTTCGGCCGCTGGTCGCGTCAGGCGATTCAACAGTTCGTCGATACGGAAATGGACAGCTTCGTGCGGCAACGGCGCATACCGCTCAACGAAAGCGAAGTGCGCCTGGTCGCCGCCGCGTTGACTAAAGAGCTCGCAGGTTTCGGTCCGATAGAAGACTTGCTCGCCGATGCCGCCGTGGAAGACATCCTCATCAACGGCTATAGCGATGTCTACGTGTCGCGTCACGGCATGCTCGAAAAGATTCCCGTGCGCTTTGCGGACAACGCGCACCTCTTGCGCATCGTGCGGCGGATTCTCGCGCCCATCGGCCGACGGCTCGACGAGTCGAACCCGATGGTCGATGCGCGCCTGCCCGATGGCGGCCGCCTGAACGTGATCATCGAACCGTTGTCGATAGACGGACCAGTAATCTCCATCCGCAAGTTTCGCCGCGACCCTTTGCGTCCCGACGATCTGCTAGCCAACGGCACGTTCGATGAAAACATCTCGGCGGTGCTGACGGCTGCCGTCGAAGCGCGCTGCAATATTTTGGTCTCGGGCGGCACGAGTTCGGGCAAGACATCGCTGCTCAACGCGCTCGCGTTCTTCATTCCGAAGCACGAACGCGTCGTGACTATCGAGGACACGGCCGAGTTGTCGCTCAATCATCCGCATGTGGTGCGGCTCGAAAGCCGTCCGGGCGGCTTCGATGGCGCGGGCGTCGTCGCTATCCGCGATCTCTTGCGCAATACGTTGCGGATGCGGCCGGACCGCATCATCGTGGGCGAAGTGCGCGGCGGCGAAGTGCTCGAAATGCTTCAGGCGATGAACACCGGCCACGATGGCTCGATGGGAACCGTGCACGCGAGTTCGCCGCGCGAGTGTCTTTATCGACTGGAGATGCTTGCGGGTTTTGCCGGCTTTCAGGGCACCGAAGCCAGCTTGCGCCGGCAGATCGCCAATGCCATCGACTTCATCGTGCAAATCGGGCGGCTCTCGAACGGCAAGCGGCGCATTCTCTCGGTGACGGAAGTGACCGGCCTGTCAGACGACATCATCGCGACGCAAGAGCTTTATCACTATGAAGCGGTCACGTCGGCGGATGGCGTCGATACGGACAACTGGGCCTCGCTCGGACTGCAACCGCATTCACCGAAGCTCGCGAAGTTCCGTCAGTCGCTTGCCGCCTTGACGCGCGCCGAAGACTTCCCGCCGCAAGAAGGCCGCTTCAATTTCAGCGGAGGCTTCGGTGTCTAGCGGAATCGCACTCGTCTGCATGATCGCCGTGCTGTGCGCCGCAAGCGGCATGCTGCTGTGGATGCGCGGCTTGCAAAAACGCGACGCACGCCTCGCGCAGCATTTCTTCACGCGTCAGATGCAAACGGCAGGTACGCAGACACCGTTGCCGCCGCTTTCCGCGCGCGTGGCGCAAGCGCAGCATCGGCAAGCGGGTGAAGCCGTCGCGCCGCGCAGCGACGTTCATCGCGCGATAGAGCGCGTCATGGGCGAACTCGGCGCGCTCTTTCACCGCGCAAGCGTGCGCAAGCCGCGCGCGGCGCTCACCATGTGGGCGGCGTTCACTGGCGTGGCGGCGCTCGTATGCTGGACGCGTATCGGCATGGTGATGGCGCTCGTTGCCATCGCGATGTCGGCGGTCGGCTTCTACGCGATCCTCACGTGGCGCGCGCAGAAACGCAATCAGCGCATCGTGCGCCAGTTGCCTTCGTTTCTCGAAGGCATCGTGCGGCTCGTGACCATCGGCAATAGCGTTCCGGCGGCCTTTCAGGGCGCGGCCGCATCCGCCGACGATCCATTGCGCGAGTGCCTCGAACAGGTCATGCCGCGTCTGAAGGGCGGCGCGGATATCGATCAGGCGTTGACGGCCGTCGCGCGCATGTATCGCGTGGAGCAGTTCGAACTGATCGGCTCGGTGTTGCGCATCTCGGTCAAATTCGGTGGCCGCTCGGACGTAATGCTCGAACGCATGGCCGCGTTCATGCGCGATCTCGAACAGGCGGATCGTGAACTCGTCGCGCTATCCACCGAGACGCGGCTTTCGTCGTGGGTACTCGGCTCGCTGCCGGTCGGACTCGGCGCCGCGATCATCCTGCTGAACCCCGCCTATTTCGATGCAATGTGGACGGACGTGCTCGGCAAGAAGCTCGTCTACGGCGCGTTCGCTCTGCAGACGCTCGGCGCGTTCCTGCTGTATCGCCTCGCGCGTCTGCGCGATTGAAACAACACATGGACAACAGCATCGTGCCCGCTCAATTCGTTATCGCGCTTGCCGCCGTCGCCGCCGCACTCGGTTGCGTGCTTATCGGCGTGAACGCGTTCTCGCGGACCTTACGCTCGCGCCGCGCGTCCGGCGTGCTCGAACGCGCGCTCGACCGTCAGAGTGCGCCCGTGCAAAAAGACGACGCAAACCGGCGACCATTTCCGCGCTTTTTCTCGCTCACGGGAATGGCTCATGTCGTCGGCTCGAAGTGGCTCGAATCGCGGCTCGGACGGATGATCGTCGCCGACGAAGACCGCCGCCTGCTCGACCGCTGCGGCCATACCGATGCAAGCTCCCGCGCCCGCTTTCTCGCCGCGCGGCTCGTTGCATCGTTCGTGCTACCGGCCTTCGTGGTGTTCGCATCGCACGGCAATGTGCACGGCTCGCGCTTCATGCTGACGTGCTTCGCCGCGCTCCTCGTAGGCTTCATGGCGCCGAAGTGGTATGTGAAGCGCAAGGCAACGAAGCGGCAACGGTCGATCATCGGTGAATTGCCAATGTTCGTCGACCTGTTGCGCATTCTTCAGGGCGTGGGGCTTTCGCTCGATCAGAGCATCTCGGTCATCGTCAGCGACTTTGCCAAGGTGATGCCGATTCTCACGCAGGAACTCGCGCTCGCGCAACGGCAATACGCGACAGGCCGCACGCGTGAGCAGGCCATGAAACGCCTTGCCACGAGCTACGAAAGCGACGATCTCGCCGCCGTGCTGCGCCTCATGATTCAAATCGAACAGCATGGCGGCGCGGTGCAGGAACCGCTGCGGCAATTCGGCGACCGGCTGCGCGAAATGCGCCGCACGGGCCTGCGCGAACGCATCGGCAAATTGACCGTGAAGATGACGGGCGTGATGGTGCTGACGCTCTTGCCCGCGCTTCTCATCATGACGGCGGGGCCGGGCTTCATCGCCGTATTCCATTCGCTGGCCGGCTTGCACAGGTAACGCGGCCAACCTTTTCAACGAGATCAGACATGAACTTCACGACCCACGCGCGCATCGGCGCCATTCTTCTCTGTGCCTTGCTTGGCGCATGCGCCTCGAAGCAGGATCGCGGCTATGGTCTCGGCGCGCAGGCCGAGCACGAAGCAACGCTCGAACGCACGAACCGTGAGAGCGCGTTGCCCGACACGCCCGGCATGTATCTGGCGTTGATCGACAAGATGCAGAGCGAAGGGATGTTCTATGCATCGCTCGCGCATATCGACGCTTACGAGAAGCGCTTCAACCGCTCCGCCGATTCCACCTTGCGCCGCGCCGATGCATTGCGGCAGACGGGACAAGCGGCCGCGAGCCGCACCGCGTACGAAGCGCTTTTGTCGACGCCGCTCGCCGCGCGTGGCTATCGCGGACTGGGCTTGCTGTCGGGTCAGTCAGGCGATTTCGACGCGGCCGCCGCGCAATTCGCGCACGCCTCCGATCTCGCCCCGACCGATGCGCCGATTCTTTCCGATCTTGGTTATGCACTGCTGCGTGCAGGCGACGTGGAAGGCGCGCGCGTGCCGCTGATGAAGGCGTCCGAACTCGCGCCGAACAGCACGAAGACCATGAGCAATGTGGCGTTGTATCTGCTCGCGAGCGGTCAGGCGGCGAATGCGCAGAGCCTGATGACGCAGCAGAAATTCTCGCCGAACGCGCAGCAGGCCATTGCCGACGATGCAAAGCGCGTCGCGGATGCGGCGCGCTCGCATCGCCCGGCAAGCATGGCGAGCGCAGCGCTGTGAGGAACTACGCCGCGGCGCTGACGGCCGCCATGCGCCGCGCCGCGAGTTCGGCTTCGGCCGATATGGGCGCGAAGCGAAAGCCGTTGCGGCCCTTGCGCTTGGCTTCGTACATGGCGCGGTCGGCTTCCGCGAGCATCGTTTCCGTGGATGTCGCATAACCTGCCGCGCACATCGCGATACCCACGCTCGTGCCGAGCTGCGCCTCGCGCTGACCCAGATCGAACGTCTTGCCGATAGCGCGGCAGATATCCTGCGCGATACGGCTGCAAGCACTCGCCGATGCAATGTCGCGCGCCAGCAAGACAAACTCGTCGCCCGCGAGGCGGCAGACCAGATCGGTCGCGCGCGTCGCTTTCTTCAGGCGGTGCGCGACTTGTCTCAGCAAGGCATCGCCCGCGTCGTGACCGTACTGGTCGTTGATGGCTTTGAAACCGTCGAGGTCCATGAAGAAGAGCGCGAACGGAATTTCTTCATCGCGCGCGGAGTGCACCGCCAGCGACAGCTGCTCTTGTAACGCGCGGCGGTTCGGCAGGCCGGTCAATGCATCGAGCATGATTTCCGAATGCATTTGATTCTCGCGCTGCTTGCGCTCCGTGATGTCCTGCGACATCACATAGAAGCCGACCACCTTGCCGCGCTCCATGTCGGGAATATAAGTCGCGCTCCACACACGTCCGGATTCCACGTTGTAGACGATATCCTCATGCGTCACGCGCTCGCCTGCCAGCACGCGCTGGAACAGCGGATAACTGCGCTCGAAAACTTCATCGCCCACGGTCTCGCGAACAGACTTGCCGCGCAGCGCCATGGGATCGAAGCCGAATACATCGCGATACACCTCGTTGTTGAAGCGGTAGCAGAGATTTGCATCGACGTGAGCGATCAGAATCGGCAGGTTGTCCGTGATCGTCTGCAACGCCATGCGGCTGCTCGTCAGTTCGCAGGTGCGTTCGAGTACGCGGCGTTCGAGTTCCTGCTGATAGTCGCGCAAAAGCTGCTCGCTATGTTTGCGGCTCGTGATGTCCTGCATGACACTCACGAAGTGGCTCGGCGTGCCGTCGTGATCGCGCAATAGCGCGACGCTCAGGTGAATCCACACGGTGCCGCCGTCTCGTTTGCGATAGCGTTTTTCAAGCGAATAAGTTTGACGCGCACCACTCAGCAGTTCCGCGACGAGTTGCAAGTCGGCGGCAAGATCCGCTTCTTCCGTGATCTCCTGGAAGGTCATGTGCACGAGTTCGCTCGCGCTGTAGCCGGTGATCTCGCACAGCTTCGGATTCACTTCGATGAAGCGCCCGTCGAGATCGACGATAGCCTTGCCCGTCGGCGTCTGCTGGAAGATCGTATGGAAGCGCGTTTCCGAAAGCCTCAAACGGCGGCGGTCGTTCTCCTGGACTTCGCGCGTATCGCGGGCCGCTTCGCGTTGCACGAGTTCGCGCTCGACTGTCGCCGCCAGATCGCACAGCGCGGCACGCAGATTGGCGGACAACGTGCGCGGCTTCGTATCGATAGCGCAGAGTGTGCCGAGCACGAGACCTTCGGCCGAACGCAGCGGCACGCCCGCATAAAAGCGCACGAAGGGCTCGCCCGTGACGAGCGGATTGCTCGCGAAGCGTTCATCCGCGAGGGCATCATCGACGACGAGAAGCGCCTCGGAATGCACCGCATGCGAACAGAACGATACGTCGCGCGCGGTTTCGCACACGTCGAGCCCTACTCGCGACTTGAACCACTGCCGGTGTCCATCGACGAGCGACACCAGCACGATAGGCACCTGCAACAGCTCCGCGACGACGCGCGTAATGCGGTCGAATACTTCTTCTGGCGGCGTATCGAGCACGTCGATACTCCGCAATAATCGCAGCCTCTTTTTTTCGTTCGCGGGCAGCGGCGCTACATGCCATGTATTCACGATCGGTCGAATGCTCGTTACGGTTGCGATAAACCGTTGCGCTGTCTGGCGACGCAACGGGGGTTTCTTGCATCGCACTCTAACGTTCTCGAATGAAAACCAATTCGCCGATTAGGGGCTTTTTCACGCCGTTTATCCGGCGCTTCGTGGAGTTCAAACGTCGACGATCACCGCGTCGGGCCACATCAGCAGCTCGAATTGCGTGGGCGGCACGGGCTCCGAATACAGGAAACCTTGCGCGAAATCGCAGCCCACGGCCGCGAGGAAATCGCGTTGCTTGATCGTCTCCACGCCTTCGGCAATCACCTTCAGGCCGAGCTTGTGCGCGAGTCCGACCATCGCTTCGCAAAGCGCCTGGTTGTCGCGGTCGGAATCGAGGTTGTGCACGAACGAGCGGTCGATCTTCAGATAATCGATGTCGAAGCGCGTCAGATAAGCCAGCGATGAATAGCCGGTGCCGAAGTCGTCGATGGAAATGCGGATGCCCGCATCGCGGAAAGCCAGCAGCTTTTCGTCGATGTTTGCTTCGGCATGCAGCAACAGACCTTCGGTGATCTCCACCGCGACGCTTTGCGCGGACATGCCGTGGCGGGCGAGATAGTCGGACCACTCCGTGCAAATCTGGCTGTCGTGCCGAATCTGCACCGGCGACATGTTGATACTGATCTGGAAGTCTTGATGAAAGCGCTCGCGCCAGTCGCGCGCCTGATGCGCCGCCTGCCTGAACACCCAGTCGCCGATGGGCACGATCAGCCCCGTATCCTCGGCAAGCGGAATGAACTCCAGCGGGCTGATGGTGCCGCGTTCCGGATGCAGCCAGCGAATCAGCGCCTCGGCCTTATGAATTTCCCCGGTCGCGAGATCGACGATCGGTTGATAGTAGACGCGGAATTGCTCTTCGGCCAAGGCGGTGCGCAGATCGCTCGTAAGCCGCAGGCGCTTTTCCGCTGCCACTTGCAGGTCGGGCGTGAAGTAGCTGAAGCGATTGCGCCCGGCGTTCTTGGCCGCGTACATCGCCTGATCGGCATTCTTGAAGAGCACGTCGAGTTCGCCCGCGTCGTCCGGATAAAACGTCACACCCACGCTTGCGGAAATGAACGCCTCGTCGGGACCGAGCGTGAACGGCTCCGCCAAGGTGTCGATGATCGTGCGCGCCATCTCTTCGATGCTTTTGCTGTCGTCATCCACGTTCGGCACGATCACCGTGAATTCGTCGCCGCCCAGACGGGCGACCGTATCGGTGCCGCGCACGCAGGACGTGATGCGGCGCGCGGCTTCGATCAGCAGGACATCGCCCGTGTCGTGACCAAGCGAGTCGTTCACTTCCTTGAAGCGGTCGAGGTCGATCAACATCAGCGCCATGCGCCGCCCCGACAGACGCGACATGCGCGCTTCGTATTCCAGCCGGCTCAGGAACATCTGCCGGTTTGGAAGATGCGTGAGCGCATCGAAGTTGGCCTGCTTCCAGATGGTCGCTTCGAAAGCCACGCGCTCGGAGATATCGCGGCCCACCACGAGCACGGAGATTACCTTGCCCGACCAGTCGATTTCCGGCGTCAGGCGAAAGTGCGTGCACTGCTCCTCGCCGTCGCTCGTCACCGCGCGCAGTTCGAATTGCGCGCTTCGTGCGCTCGCAATCACTTCGCGTACGCGTTCCTCGTAGAGTTGCGCGTTCGGACCGCCCGGAATTTCGGAAGGCCGCCTGCCGAGCAGTTCGCCAGGATTGCGCCCGGTCCACGCACAGAACGCCGGATTGGCATAGATACGCCTCAGATTGCGGTCGTATCGCGTGATCGTGTCGGGCGAGTTCGTGATGAGCGTGCGCGATTCCTGTTCGCGCGTCACCAGTTCCGCCGTGCGTTCGATGACAGCCTGTTCGAGCGTCGTGTTGATCTCGTTGATCTTCTGGATCTTCTGCTTGATCGCTTCGCGCATTTTCTCGAAGCGTTGCGCGAGCCGGCCGAGTTCGTCTTTCGCGTCGTCCGTATGGTCTTGCGAAGGCGCGCCTGCGTCGGTGCCGGCATCGTTCATCTTGCGCACGAGGTCCTTGAGCGGCGCCGAGATGCTGTAAGAGATGAAGTACGCGAGGATGATCGAAAGCAGAAAGCCCGAGATACCGACCAGCATGATCTGGTTGCGCACGGACTGCACTTGCGCGGTCAGTTTCTCCTCGGGAATGGTGCTGACCACGAACCAGTTGGTGCCGGGAATGCGCGTGTAAGCCGCGAAATAGCGGTCCTGCCGCGTGCCTTCGAAGGGCACGAAGCCGTTCGGCTGCGCGCCATCCCGCGTGTGCGCGATCTTCTCGACGAGGTCTTTCGCGGCGGATGCATCGGTGCTCGCGCCGCCTTCCGCGCGCACGATCACCTTGTTGTTGCCGGCATCGAGTACATAGATTTCGGTCTTGTTGCCGAGCGCGACGTCGGAGAAGATCGTCGAGAAATGCTCGGGGCGAATCACCAGCACGAGATTCCCGATTTGCCGATTGTTGTTCTTGCCAAAGATCGCGCGCACCATGCCGAGATTTTGCTGGCCGACGCCGTCGTCATAACTGCCCCAATAAGGGCGTCCGTTACGATCGGGCACCTGAGCGACGAGACGCGTGACGCCGCGCGACAATTGCGCGAACGCCTGTGTATCCATGATGCGGTTATGCTGATCCAGCAAATACTTCTGGTTGATATAACCGAGCGAACCATAGTGATCCAGCAAGAGGCGCGTCATGTCCTGCCGCGCTTCGCTGCGTTCCTTTGCGCTGCCATTCGCAGCCTTGGTCAATGCACCCTGCACGCGATCCGACAACACGAGCAATGCACTTTCCGTTTCCAGTTGCTCCATGCGCAGCGCGATATTGCGCGATACCTGCTTCACCACTTCCTTCGAAAACATCTCCGCATTCTGTTTGATCGCGGCCGTCGATTCCACGTAGGAGATATAGCCCGAAATCAGAATGGGCAGCAGCGCAACCAGAATGAATGCCGCGATCAGGCGATAGCGAATCTCGACGCGTCTCAGAAGATCTAGAGACAGCAATTCGAACGCGCGTCGTAGCGAACCAAGGATTGAGCTCATTTGTAATGCATCTTTGCTTCGTTCTTGACTGACTCATCCAGGAGGCGCGCGGCCTGCCGGGGCGTGATCTTTCCAAGCAGCACATCCTGCATCAGACGATGCAGCCGCTCGATCGAATTGGACGGCAGCACCGAATAATACGGGCTGGATGTCACGGGGTAATGACTGACCATGACGGTGTACTCGGCAATTTTCGGATCGCTCAGACTGGCGTCCGACGCCTGCGTGAATGGCGCGATATTGCGGCGTTTTCTCTGCATTACCGAAAAGCCCTTGCCCGCGATGAAATCCAGGAAACGCGTGGCAGCCGCTTTATTCGCCGTTTCGCAAACCGCGAAGCCCGTCTCGCTGCCGACGACCGGCACCGCTTCCTTGCCCGGCGCATTCCACGGCGGCACGAAAACGCCGACTTCAAAAGGATTGCCGTGCAGCAAAAGACCGGCGGCCCAGCTTCCATGAAACGCCATCGCGACTTCGCCGTCCTTGAATAGACGGATGCCTTCGTCGTAATCGGTTGCCATATAACCGTCCTGCACGTAGTGACGCGCGGGCAATAAAAGAATCTTCGAGAAGATATCGGCGACTTCGGGCGTATTCAGATCGAGCGTACCGTCCGCGATTCTCGCTTTCCATGCCGGATCGCGGGCTACGACGTTATCCGCGAAGCCGGAGCCGAAAGGACCATTACCGAGCATGTTCGGAAAACCGCCGTTCCACATGATCGGTGTGAATCCCGCGCGCTTGAGTTGCGCGCAGGCGGCGAGAAACTCGCGGAAATTTGTCGGCGGCTGTTTTATGCCGGCGAGTGCGAACATCGCCTCGTTGTAATAGATGAGCGTCGTCGCCACGCCGCCGGATATGCCGAAGTGCCGGCCTTGACGGCTTGTCCAATCGCTCTTGAGCGGCGTGAGCATGGCTTTCCAAGCCGCCGTATTCCCGACATCCGCGAGAATGCCTTGATCGGCCAATTCGGCGGCGTAAGCGTTTGGATTGACGCTCACGAAATCCGGCAGATTGCCCGATGCCACGCGCGGCTTGATATTTTCTTCGACCGAATTGCCGATCATGAACTGCACGTTCACGCGGATATCGGGATTCAACTTGTTGAATTGCGCCGCGATCTGGAGCATTTCTTCCGTCCAGTCGGGCGCCCAGACGAGCGCGGAGATAGTCGTGACCTCGTGCGCGGCCGCCGCGTCATTCGCGGGATCAGCGGACGTGGCGCGGTCGTCCTGACGGCAGCCCGCGAAGGACAGCAGTATCAGGCTCAAGAAACCCGCCAGCAGGGAAGCAAGCCCGATTCGTCGCACTTGCGCTTCGCTCGTTGTGTTTGTGTTGTTGTTGGACCGGATCGGCTGCGGTGCTGCGACGCAATTTGCCGATGCAGCACCAGCACTGCTTATCGGCAAACAATTTCAGTTCTTTAGTGACTACGCGCCGCTATTGCGCGACAGCGATGCTCGTTGACATCAGGCCGCGGACGCCTGGTTGCTCGCGGGCGTGGACGATGCGGCGCCGTTCTGCGGATCGAGCGCGCCAGCCGTTTTGCTCGCGGCCGATTTCTTTCGCGGTACCGCGACGCGCTTTGTCGCGGTCGGCGCCTTGCGTGCCGTCTTGCTTGCCGCGTTGGCTTTGGTTTTCTTTGCCGCTGTTTTCTTTACGGCGGTTTTTTTAACAGCCGCTTTCTTTGCTGCCGTTTTCTTGACGGCCGCTTTCTTTTCCACGGCTTTTTTAGCAGTCTTAGCCGCTTTGCCGATTAGATAAACAGAACGATCGCTTGCGCTTGCGATCCAGCCAGGTGCGCGGCCATGTCCGGTCCAAGTCGCGCCGCTCTCGGGATCTTTATATTGCGCGACGCCTGCGTTTTTGCTGGAAGCGCGCTTTTTGGCGCCCGTCTTGACGACACTGCTCGCTAAAGCCTCGCTTTTATCGATCAGAAATTTGCTGCGATTCTTCACGCTCGCAATCCATTTCGGCGGTCTTGCGCGGCCGCTCCATGTTTCGCCGGTTTTCGGATTGCGATATTTGACCGCGACTTTGCTATTGCCAGCCGACCCGGATTGATCGCTCGTGTCCTTCGATGCGAGCGCCGTGCCCTGTCTGCGTTTGCGCGCGGCGTTTTCAATGTCGGATGTAGTGAGCCCATGCTCGAGCATGAGATTGCGAATCTGGTCGACCACCTTCTGCGCCTGCTTTGCGATGATGGCATCGGCCTGCTTTTGCAGCTTTTGTATTCTCGATTGAATCTGCTTGATGGTCGTCATGGCGCAGTTCCTTTGGAATGTTTGTGCTGAACTATGCCATCAAATCGGGACGCATAAAAGCTTGCTTCATAAAGTCCATGACGCGGCGCCGGACTTTAAGCTTGCCCGTCACGCATATAAAGATTCGCTTACGTGAACACTACGCGAACCAAAGCGTGTTTTCGCTAAAGAGGACGAAGCATTTTTTAGCGCGCACTCGTGGACGACGCGCCTCGCAAGGCTTACCGCATGATAAAACGATTGCCACTATTTCTTCTGACGAATTAAAAAACCGCTAGCTTCGCGGCTATTATTCCCATTCATGCTTCTTGCGAAATAGAGCCTCAACTCTGCGCCGAAAGTGCCGTTAGTACTCGGAGCGACAGGACTTTTCCTGCGCAGAAAGTCTTAGCCGGAGGTCAAGAAGGCTGCCATGCGGCACGACCTGCATCGCCCCACCCCGGAATAAAACGGAAAAGAAAGGCTCGATATGCCTGCGGCCTCCCGAACCAATCGACAGTTGTTCAGAACGACATGGCCCTTCGTGGCCGTGGTGGTCTCGTTGCTCACGCTCGTGGCGACGAGCCTTTCGATCATGTCGTCGGTGCGCGCGTATATCGGCGGCGAAAGCACTTGGTCGAAAGGCCAGAAAGACGCCGTGTTCTATCTCATCCGCTACGCGCAAACGGGCGACGAAGAGGCGTATCGGCAATATGAAAGCTCGATTGCAATCCCGCTCAATTTGAAGCGCGCGCGGCTCGCGCTCGACCGTGCTCATCCCGATGTCGAAACGGCGCGCGCCGCGCTGCTTGAAAGCGGCGTCTATCCCGCGGATGTTGGTTCGGTGATCTGGGTCTTTCGCACGTTTCGCCGCGCGAGTTACTTCGAGCAGGCCGTCGGCTACTGGACGAGCGGCGATCTTTACGTCGAACGGTTGACCGTCGCCGCGCGCGAGTTGCGCACGGCGAAGGCGGCGGGCGTTTCGGCGCGCAATGAAGTGGACTATCTGACGGGCGAAGTGTGGAACATCAACGCGTCCATCGCGCCAATCTCGCGCGCTTTCGCCGATGTTCTCGGCGCCGCGTTTCGGCAAACCGCGCTGCTTTTGTTCGTCTTGAATTTGCTCGTCGCCGTCATTCTGGTGTCGCTGTCGGTGTGGTACGCGCGGCGCTTCATCACCGGACGCATCGCCACCGAAAACGCCTTGCGTCGAAGCGAGGCGCGCGCAAAAGCGACACTCGGGTCGATTGGCGAAGCGGTCATTTCAGTCGGCCCGATGGGACTGGTCGAGTTCATCAATCCCGCCGCCGAACGCCTGCTTTGCCGCGAGGCCGCCGCTTGCGTGAAGCGCCCGCTCACGGATCTCGTAACCATCGTCAGGGAATGGGACAGACGGCCTGTCGATCTCATCGAGAAGGCGCTGCGCGGCGCGGATCGCGAAGAACCGGGCGGCGATCTCATTCTGACTAACGTGCATGGCGTCGAAACCGTCGTGCAGGCCATTACGTCGCTCGTGCACGATACGTCCGAAACGATCACCGGCGTCGTGCTGCTCTTGCGCAACATGACGCGCGAGCGCGAGTACGTGTCGAGCCTTTCATGGCAGGCATCGCACGATGGCTTGACGGGGCTGCTCAACCGCACGGAATTCGAACGGCGTCTCGCGGCATCGCTCGATCCGCAAGCGGACAGCGCAACCGAACGCGCCTGCATGCTGATGATGCTCGATCTCGATCAGTTCAAAGTCGTCAACGACACCTACGGTCACGCAGCCGGCGACACCATGCTGCGCGAAGTGGCCGCGCTCATCAAAAAATGTCTGCGCGACGAAGATTCGCTCGCGCGTCTGGGCGGCGACGAATTCGCGGCGCTCATGTTCGACTGCCACGAAAACCACGCCTTGCAGATCGCCGAACGTCTGCGCAGCGAAATAGCCGCTTTCGAGTGGTCGTGCGAGACGCACACGTTATCGACGAGCGTGAGCATCGGCCTCGTCGATCTCAAGGGACTCGATGTCGAAACCGCCATGCGCTTCGGCGATATTGCCTGCTATCTCGCGAAGGAACGCGGACGCGATCGCGTTCATCTCGCGCTGCGCGGCGACGCGGAACTCACGCGCCATGCAAGCGCGATGTCGTGGTGCGGGCGCATCAAGGACGCGCTCGCCAACAATCGCTTTTGCCTCTACGCGCAAGAGATTCGGGCGATTGCGCCCGAGCACTGCGAGTCGCATCCACGGCATGTGGAAGTGCTGCTGCGCATGGTGGGCGAAGGCGGCAAGATCATTCCGCCGAACTTCTTCATGCCAGCGGCCGAGCGCTATGGCCTCATGTCCGCCATCGATCGATGGGTCGTGCGCGCCGTGTTCGCGGTGCTCGCGAAGACCGGAAATCACGAGGGCGTGCAGTACGCGATCAATCTTTCGGGCGCCTCCATTGGCGACGAGCGCTTCCTGCAGTTCTTGAACGATCAGTTCGCGGTCAGCCATATCGCGCCTTCGTCGATCTGCTTCGAAGTGACGGAAACGACGGCCGTGGCCAACCTCGCGACGGCCGCGCGTTTTATCCGCGAACTCAAGAGCCGCGGCTGCAAGTTCTCGCTCGACGACTTCGGCGCGGGCATGTCCTCGTTCGGTTATTTGAAGCATCTTCCGGTCGACTACATCAAGATCGACGGAGGATTCATTAAGGACATGTTGAAGGATGCCGTTAACCGAGACATGGTGGCGGCAATCAACGATATCGGGCATTCGATGGGACGCTTGACCATTGCGGAATACGTCGAGAGCGAAGCGATCTTGCGCGCACTCGCCGCGATGGGCGTCGATTTCGTTCAGGGCTTTCACGTCGGCCGCCCGGCTCTCTGGGCGCAGAACGTCGAGTTCCTTGCGATCAACTAGGAGGAGTTTTGGATCCCACTTTTCAGCGGGTTGGTGACCTCAAGGACATTGCCAGCTATCCGGCATGGCTCGCGGATGTTCTGGCTGAAACACATGCGGCCAAGCAACGGGTCGTCGACCATCCCATTTTCGCGGCGATGCGTGAAGCGCGTCTGGAACCGCGTCAGGCCGAAGCGTTCCTCGTGAACGGCTGGCCGGTCGTCGAGCAGTTTCCGCAATACATGGCGATGAATCTGCAGAAGCTGCGCTATGGACATTCGCGCGGCGAAGATCTGGCGCGTCGCTATCTGACGCGCAACATTCGCGTCGAGCAAAACCATGCGGATTATTGGGTCGATTGGGCCGCGGCTCACGATGTCAGCAAGCGCGCGTTGATGAAGGGCAATGGCCCGTCGCTCGCTTATGCGCTCAGCCACTGGTGCTGGAAAAGCAGCAGCACGGATGCGCTGGCTGCGAGCATCGCCGCGACGAATTTCGCTATCGAAGGCGTCACGGGCGAATGGTCCACGCTGGTTTGCAGCACCGATACCTACGCAATGAGCTTTGCGCCGTCGATGCGTCGCAAGGCGATGCGCTGGCTCAGCCTGCACGCCCATTACGACGATGCGCATCCGTGGGAAGCGCTGGAGATCGTGGCGACGTTGCTCGGCAATGCGCCGGGCGTCGATGAAGTGCATGCGGTCAAGCGCAGCATCGAGATGAGTTACGAGTATTTCAAGGTGAGCCTCGACTGCTGTTTTTGAGGCTTGCTTTCCTTTGTGGTGCTCCGGTTCCGCAGGCGTTGCCTGAGCGGTTCGGATGCGCTCGGCCGTAATCCGAACCGAATCTGGAACAGCAGAATGAAGATCAAATTGATGGCATGTGCGGCAATGGCGGCGCTTTGCGCGACGGGTGCACACGCACAGGCCGCTGGGGATATTCAGCTTAATGCCGGCTGGATGCATTTCGCGCCGCAGGATTCGAGCGATCCGTTCAACATCTCGGCGCTCGGACAATCGATGACATCGCCGGGCGCGGGCGCTTCTGTCAGTAACTCCGACACGCTCGGACTCACGGCGGCTTACTTCTTCACCGATCACATTGCGGTCGAGGGAATCGCCGGCGTGGCGCCGAAATTTCATCTCGATGGCAAGGGCACCCTCGGACGCCTGGGCGAACTCGGCACGGCGCGCGAGTGGAGTCCTACCCTCTTGCTGAAGTACTACTTCATGAGCTCGCAGAGCAAATTCCGGCCTTATGTCGGCGCGGGCGCGTCTTATGTGTGGTTCTCGGATGTAAAGCTCAGTTCGGCGATGTCAAATGGCGCGTTTCTTTACTCGCCGCAATTTGGAACCGCGCTGACGGGACCGACGACGGCGCATATCAGCAGTTCGGTTGCGCCGGTGGTGAATGCGGGCTTTGCCTATAACTTCACGCAGCATTGGTCGGCGGCGTTTTCGGTGTCTTATATGTGGCTGTCGGCACGAGCGACGTTGACGACGAATTCAGCGGTGGGGACGGTGCGGAGTGAATCGAAGATCAAGCTCGATCCAATCGTGACGTTTCTTTCGGTGGGGTATCGGTTTTGATGGGTTCGTTGTTTGTCGTGTTTGATGTCGTGTTGGTTGATGGCGTATGCGCGGGTGGCGATCTAGCGACGGGGTGAGTGCGTTGTTGCTGTTCGTGGATATGGTTGACGCTTCGGTTAGGGACTTTGATTCTTCGTGGGTCAAATTGGGTTCGGCGGGTGCTTGGGTATGAGCGGCGGTTTATCAGCGTCGCGCGAGGGCTTTGTATTGCGACGAACTTTTTGAATAAACCCGATGCGTGTGTCGCTGTTGGTGTCCAACTTTCCGAAGGACCGAGGCGCGAGTCGGCGAGAGTTTTGGTTGTTTTCGCCGAACCGAAGATGTGGTGGTTTGCCGATCAGCGGTTGCAAATTCGGGTCGAGGCTCATATGAGGCGTCTTGCGCATTCTCAAATTTAAGTACGAAAAGCGTATTGTTTGATACGTCGAACTGTAATCAAGCGCTTGCATGTTGTTTTCCGTTCAGGTTTTGCCAAGTCGGCTAGTTCTGATCGGCCAAAAGCTGCATAGCTGCGTGAAACAACTTGCATTCATACGCTTAACTAACTGATTTAAAACGAATAATTTGAATTCACAGGGAGACGACATTGTTTCACGGTCGCGACTGTGCGCGCTTGCAGATAGCATCGATATCTCAGCATTTCTTCAAGCGATTTTGGACTGCAAAGCTGTTTAATGGTCGAGAGTTAAACCGGTTTGGAGGCTTTCGCGGCACTCTCTGCTGCGTGGAGCTCATGACGCCTGATCGTGATCATCGTTTAACCCGACTACGCGTGCAAAAGCATTCCGCGATGCGAGTCTCGGTCTGGTGTTGTTCGTCGATCGACGGCTAGCCAGGCCTTTGTTAAGAGGCCTTTCTTCCTCTGCAGGATCATGCCTTAGTCGCCGACTAGCCGCTGCCTAGCTTCGTTCCTTTTAACCATCGACTGGCCATTACAGACTCAGCGAATGTGGCATGCGTCTCGCGCTTCCCCCAGCAGCGTTACAACGATATGCGAAAGCTGTGCAAAGGTAGTTGGCGACTCGGCGCAAAGCCGCTGGATGCCATCTGTCATCGAATGCTAAATCTGCCAGTCGCTTTCTGCCTTGCTGTTTCACGAAGGTGCGGCGGTATTTGGTCTCTCTGATGCGGTGAAGCATTCATGGTCCCCGCCGTGATGCTGCGGCATACCTGAGGTGCCGTCTAAGCTCGCGCCATGGAAGTAGCCGTGCGTGTCAAATTCGGTGCGCATACAGGCGAGTCGATTCATAGTGTTTCTTAGCTGCCTTATTCGGCGAGGGGCGTGGAGGTTAAAGACACTCGAACCCAGCCAACCAAATGCGGCTGCTCTTTGCCGCCCCTCCCCTCTTCTCGAGCGCAACTCAAGTTGCGCGGCGTATTGCGTCATTAACTTAGTTTTACGGAGATAGCGTCGATATTGCTGTTATGCACATAGTTGCGATTGCACGCTTGGACTTCCTTCGCTTTTGGCCAGTTGGAGCGGACAGAGCGCAGATTGAATGCGCCTGGGGCTTGCGTTCGGACACGCTTCGACTCAATCAGCGCCGAGGAAATTGGTCTCCAACGCAGCGCTTGAGTTTAATTGTCCAGTCACTTACACAGCGCCGAAGTAAGTCCGAGCAGTCCACTCGCCTGAATATACGTACTCCCTTTGGATGAGCATTCATCCCCAACGTCATTCGACACATATCATCATCGACTTTTAAATGCGCTCTCTGCATTAACGTCTCGGCTACACGACCATGCAAACGTCATCTCGAAAGCCTGCTCTCGAGTTCCGGAGTCGTTGTTGTCCCGTGGGAGGACCGCGTCCAGTTTTGGCAAATTCACCGAGTACACGGCAGTGTCGGCTTCGTTGTGATCGATTGTTAAGTCTCTGCGGGCAGGACGACCGACAGTTAGGGAGGTGGACGCAATCAGACGGCAACTGGGAGTCCAAGGCACTTAGGCAGCATTCGTCAGCGACAGGTATCCGACCTCACTGCCTCATGTACTCAAAAAAAGCAGCGGCGCGTAAGGAATGCGATTTTAAACGCGGATGGGAAATTACCGCCGCGCGAATGAACAAAATCCGATCACAGAAGGTTTCGCTGCCATATCTGTTATCGCCCGGCGATGCCGGGACGCTTGCGCGAGATGAAAGCCAGGCCGACGCATGCCCACCAGCCTTACTCAACGAACCCTGAGCAGCGCCGTGATTTCACATGCCGTGACATGCACTGGATTGCGTGAGTCACCTGTTGTTTCGCGTGCGCGATCCGGTGATTAATAGCCGTCGAAACTCGGGGAAGAATCTGCGAGCATCAGGAAAGCCACCGTCAAAGCCGCGCAAGAGAATGACCATGCATGCCTCTTGGACGAAAGAACCCTACCCGCCCATGTTCGCGTGTCCGAATTCGGACACTAATTCACCCCGAATTGATCCGCGTATCGCGCCATTTTGCTGCGTCCGCTCATGCGTTGCAGAAGCCTCAAGATCAGGCTTATCAGCTTCTCTCGCTGCCTGTCCGAATTCGGACACCCAAGGTCGGGCGCCTCAAGAGCGCTCGTTCGATCCTCGCCCGTGGTGCGGAATCATCGGCGTGCAGCTGCGCCCCATAACGGTCGGAGCGCGATCGCCTAAAGTTATGCATACACGCAATGTCAATGCTTCGAGATTTTGCGAGCGTGGCGTCATCCGTCCTGCACCGTAAATTGTGTCTTCGCGATGGCGCGCGATCGTGGACTGGCACGTGTGTCTCGATCTGCAAACTTCGTTCGCGGACGAAACTGTCCGAATTCGGACAGTCATGAGAAGCGCGGGCAAGGTGAGAGGAGTGCGCTGCACGTTAACTAAAGCGCTCGCTAGAATTGCTCATTAGTTGTTGCTTCGAACCAGCGAAACGGCGCCTCGTACCGGTGGTGCGGAGGTCTCTTCAACTCGAATTTGCTTAAAGTATTGTTGGACAGCAGAGTGTTTGCGAGCGTCCACATTGACGCCGGCAGGGTAGCGGAGGGGGACCACCGGCAGGCGCCACGCTAATGCTCGCTAAGCCGGCAGCGTCTGTCGAAACATTTTGCCTCGCGGAAACAGACGATCTATTTCGCGTGTACATTCATCTCACAACGGCGAGTAACCTTTCCGCACTCATCGCGAGAAATTGTTAGAACCTCCGTGCTCTAACGCGTCGACAATGCGCAAGAAGCACATAAGACTGCGAAGCGAAAATCGCCGCACCCGACCGAGTGTGACCCGCTTGCAAAAAATGTCTTCGTACGCTGAAGTGCGCACGCGTAATCCGAACACTGTCCGAATTCGGACACTTCGATGCGACTTTGGAATGGCTCCCGGTAAAGTAAAAGCTTCGTGCGAAAAAAAACCCGCCAGCGGCGGGCCAAAGAGACTCAATTATCACTCCGACCGAATCGAAAACATTTTCCCAATATGTTCCCTAAGCTGACTTTCCTGTTCCTCGGTCATCACACCAGACTTAAACTTAAACGTAAGTCCCTTCACGTCTTTGGTAATGCTCCCAGCCTGAACCTTCCCCGCGAAAATCTTTAAAATGCTTCTTCCGCCGGCATCCGTAGAAGAACCACGCTGTCCCGCCTGCGCGCTCAAACTAGCCGCGAGCTTTGTTTGAACTAGATCACCCGACACGACCTGCGGCCACAACTCTTCGAGGGCCCGCACTCCAGATTCACCGGTCTTCTTGAGCGCATTAACCGTATCTTGTGCCGATGAAGCACCCAATACCGCCGGATTCAAATCAAGGTCACGCTTCACAAAGTCCGGCAGATCGTCATAGGCCAAAAAACGATATAGGTCGCTACGCGAGATACCCATCGCTTGCGCGAGTCGGGTTCGATTAGGAAACTCGGCTTCGGCCCGTCGAATCGAAATTGCGATCTCATAATCGGAAAGATCATCTCGCGTGACATTTTCCATCAGCGCAAGCGCCGCCATGTCTTGATCCGAACACTCGATCACCACCGCCCTGATGTTCTCGCGATTGATCAGCTTATGAGCGCGAAGCCGCCGCTCGCCCGCAACCAACTGAAACCCATCACCCAAACGGCGGACGGTAACGGCTTGCAGCAAGCCGACCTCATCAATCGAACGTGCTAGCTCCGAGAGCTTGGCTTCGTTGAACTGCCGACGAGGCTGCCAGGGATTCGGTACGATCTCACTCACCGGAATCTCAGTCTCGACGCCCTTCCCCTCCAACTCCTGAATCCGAAGTTGGGCCGCCGCCAAGGCACTCGTAATTCCCGGCATGGTTTGCGGACCGCGCGCCGACTTGTCCTTCTTCGTCTCGCCTTTGAAGTCTGCCGGCTTCGGCAAGTTGGCCGTCTTGGCCATGAGTTGTTCTCTGATGTTATTGCTCATGCCGACTCCTTCCAGGATTTGACGAACATGTCATCTAGCCACTTGGCATACTGCATCATCGGCTGACGAACACGCTGAAGCGACTTGGCGATCGAGTGCGTGCTCACTACATCGAGCGCAGTCGAAAAGGACAAAGCTCCTCCACTCATGACAGAACTTGCCGGGATTTCGAACGGATCGAGCCACCGTCCATACGCACTCTGTGCCCACTGACGAACGACCGGAGCTGAAGACGTCTTCCCGTAATCGACCTTGGACAACAAGATCGAAATGAAGTCATAGACCTTGTCTTCCTCATAGGGCAGAAAGTCTTCCGCGACATCCGAGAACAGACGCCAAAACGCGAGCGAACTGATGAAGTCGAGGTTCTCGGGAATCATCGGCATGACAAGCGCATCCGCTGCGAGCAACGCGTTCAGATTCATATACGAGAGCGACGGCGACGTATCGATCAGTATGTAGTCATACTGCGCCTTCAAAGGCTCAAGACCTTCACGGAGGACCGCCCAAAAGCGATATCCCTGAATCGTTTTCTGACGCGCGGGCAGCAAGAACTCCGCGCCATAGAGGAACGTGTGTCCTGGAATGATGTCGAGTCCATCCCAATAGGTCGACTGAACGCTCGCGCCCAGACCGCCTTCGACATTCTGGTCATATATGTAGGGGAGCACGGTGTCGTCTCCGGAGATTTCTTTCTCGGCGTAGAGTCCGCAAAGCTCGGAAGCCGATGCTTGCGGATCCAAGTCAACGAGCAGTACCTTACGTCCTAACAGCGTCAATGCCTGCGCGAGACATACAGTCGTCGTCGTCTTCGCAGAGCCGCCTTTGAGCTGTGCAGTCGTCAGCACTTTCCCTCGGAAATCGCTTTCGCCATCCGCGAGACGAGTCTGATAGATATCGGACGCCATCTTCACCCACAGACGAACCTCGGGCAGCGTGAATGTGCGGCTGCGGCCGTTGCCGTTGAGCGTGCCTTGCGGCAAGCCGCCTTCGCCCTTGGTCACTAGATACTGAATTTGCTGCCGCGTTAGATTGCACATCTCCGCAAGCTCGCCGATCGTGTAATACGGCGCAAGTTTACGCGGACGAGGCGCTAGGATCTGTTCGCGAAGATTGTCCGAGAAGGGTTCGAGGTTATCGGCGAACTCCGCGACTTCGCGAAGCGTGACCCTGCGGTCTTCCATCGGTAGGGTGCCTACGTTTGCCATTCTGCGCTTCCTCCTTGTTTTGATGTCGAAGCGCAGAATACACGATAACGCGTAAACAAGGTTGTAGCGAAAATCGGAGCCTGTCGCACACAAACACACGCACGGACTAACTCCTTGTTTATTAGCGACTTATTGCGGCCGAAGACGCGTCAAACTTTGTCGCCAATGCCTAATCTTGACCAATGAAGCCTGCACACATCGTCCACCTTAAAACGGCTGCACAAAAACCACCCCGGGGTCGCTTTTTGTGCGACACGAATTAATCAATAATTTCAAGGACTTAAATACCAAAATTCGAAGATTCCTATTTTCCTCGAAGTCCGGTTTGTTATGTTCTTTTGTAAACTCTAACCCGCAAACCTACAAACAGAGACCGAAAAACCGTTTCGAATCAGAGATCACCCCTGTGGATAGGGACGCTTTTTGTGCTGTACAGGGCGGTTTTTGTGCGCGATAGGCCGGAAAATGTGAACGACAGGGCGGAAATTGTGGGCGGCGGGGCGGAAATTGGGCAAGCCGTCCGACTGCCGGGGCGCTTTTTGTGCGGATCGCGTCGCACGCAACCGGGGTGGTTTTTGTGTTGACACGCCTTTGTTGCCTGATAGAGTGCCGGGGAATCGAACCGAACCAAACGCATGCAAGCTCAGGACCTCACCGCTACGCCGCAGCAACTCGCCTTGGACATCTACGAAGACATGTCCTCGCAAGGCTCGGCTATTTGCGAGTCCACGAGGGACATAGGCTTTCTGCGCAACAACATTTTCACGCGGGTCGGTGGCCTCGGCATCGCCGCACGCCGCGTGCTGGACGCCGCCTACTTCATCGTGGCCACCAAGGCGCCTGATGAACTGATCGACGACAAGGTCTACACCTTCACAGCCGACATCAACTACTTCAAGTGGCTGATGCGCTACGACAGCCGCAACCATAGCCACCTGATCGCGCAAATGCGCTCGGCGGCACGGGCGCGGGTCGAAATCATGACGGCGCCGTCTATCGAAGAACTCACCGAGAAGGATTCGTGGGGCACCATCAGTCTGCTCGGCGACTGCTATATCGAGCGCAACGTCGTTTGCATTCTGCTGGCGGGGCGCGTCATCAAGTACCTGATCAGCCCGTACAAAGCGCATTGGCTGAGCTTGCGCGCATCGACGGCATTTTCATTGTCGCTTGCGCGCGCCATCTACGACCGTCTGATTCCCTGCGAAGGGCACGGCGTGACCGAATGGTTTCCGTTCTCGGAAGTGATCGAGTGGCCCGGCAAGGTCGGCGAATCGCGAAAAGAGGTGAAGGAGTTCAAGAAGCGCTTTCTCGAACCCGCCATCGATCAGCTCAATGAAGTATCTGATTTCGATGTCAGCTGGGAACCCAATGCGGAACGCGTATCGGGCGACAAGCTGAAGATTCGTTTTCGCTTCACGAAGAAGCAGGGCGCCGATGCAGCCCGAGCCGGCATTCAGGACTCGATGTATCTCGTGCTCCACAACGAATTCGCCTTCGACACCCCCGACTTCGAGCGCCTCGCGAGCCGCCGCGACCTCTGGACAGACGAGCGTCTTCAGCAGGCTATCGAATACACGCGTTTCAAGCTGAACGAAGGCAAGGTCACGGTCAGTCCGCGCGGCTATCTGTTCAAGGCGCTCGAGGGCAACTACCGGATCGGCGAGGCGGATCGCAAGATGGCGTCGATCAAGGCGAAGCAACTCGAAGACGACAAGAAGACGCGCCGCGATCACACCGACGCGCAAGCGCAGCTCGAAGCCAGCATCCAGGCTCAGAACGACACGGCCCGCGCGAAGATGGGCGAAGAGACGAAGGCGGGCCGCGAGTTTTTCGAAGCCGCCGATGCGCCGCTGCGGCGGGAACTGTGTCAGTCGTTCGTGAGTCAACTGATTCCGCAGCGTCTCATCGAGAAACAGGGCGTCTCGCGTGAAACCCTGAGCGCCGACAATATCCTCACCGTCAATCGCGTGGTCGCGGATGCATTCTGCTCGCACGTTTTCAACAAGATGAAGAAGGTCAGAGCGGGCTTGAAGCCTGCGTGACCGATGCCAGCGGGACAGCGCTCCCGCGTCTCAACAGGAAGCTGTATGCCCGCGAATCAGGATAGCGTCAGCATGGCGCTCTTTTGCGACTTCGAAAACGTCGCGCTCGGCGTGCGCGACGCGAAGTACGAAAAGTTCGACATCAAGCCCGTGCTCGAACGATTGCTCCTCAAAGGCAGCATCGTCGTGAAGAAGGCTTACTGCGACTGGGATCGCTACAAGGGCTTCAAGTCCGCGATGCACGAGGCAAGTTTCGAGCTGATCGAGATTCCGCACGTGCGGCAGTCGGGCAAGAATTCAGCCGATATCCGGCTCGTCGTCGATGCGCTCGACCTTTGCTACACGAAGTCGCACGTCGATACGTTCGTCATCATCAGCGGCGACTCGGACTTCTCGCCCCTCGTCTCGAAGTTGCGCGAGAACGCGAAGAAGGTGATCGGCGTGGGGGTGAAAAACTCGACCTCCGACTTGCTCGTCGCCAATTGCGACGAATTCATTTTCTACGACGACCTCGTGCGCGAACAGCAGCGCGCACTCGCCAAACGCGAGGCGAACGTCGCAACCAAGCGTCCCGCCGATGCCGACCGGCAGCCCAAGCAGGAGCCCGACGCGCGCAAGTCCCAGGCGGTCGCGATCGCCGTGGAGACGTTCGAGGCGCTGGTGTCCGAGCGAGGGGAGGGCGAAAAGATTTGGGCGTCGGTGCTCAAGAGCGCGATCAAGCGTCGCAAGCCGGGGTTCAGCGAATCGCACTATGGCTTTCGCGCGTTTGGGAATCTGCTCGACGAGGCGCGTTCGCGCGGTCTGCTGGAAGTCGGTCGCGATGACAAGTCCGGCTCTTTTGTCTTTCGTGCGGCCCAGACGGTGAGCACGGATGCGGGGCAGGGAGAAGCGGTAGCGGCATCGGTGGCGGAGCCTCAGGGCAATCAGCGCCGACGCGATAAGCGTAGCGGCCGTAAGGACAAGCAGCATGCCGTTGCGGAGGCCGTGCAAACTTCGGCCGATGACGACGCATTCGAAATCGTGGATGAATTCACGGAGCATACCCGCGAAGACGCGCAATATCCCGCGCAAGAGTCGGCCGACAACGACGCGCTCGCAATTGCCGACGAACCCTCGGGCCACCATTTGCGTGGACGTGGCAGGCGGAATGATCGCCGAGGGTCGCAGCGTCCTGCGCCCGAATTCGCACGCGCTTTGGCTGACGACGACACGTTAGAAGTCGCGGGCCACGCAGTCGTACCCGGCGATCACGATAGTCGCGAAGACGCGTCGGAGCGCTTGCAAGCGTCGCCTGACAACGACGCGTCCGCACTGGCCGACGAACCCACGGGCTATCCACGCGGGCGGGGCAAGCGAAATGGCCGAAGAGACGCGCAGCGTCGCGCATCGAGTGATAACGACGCGTCTGAAGTCACCGACGAACCCGCTGCCCCGATCAACCAGGAACCCACCGTTGCATCTCACACCGAGAAGAAGCCCTCAGCGAGCCGACGCGGCGGGCGAAAGACCGCTGCAAAGAAGGCCGCTGCCGAAAGCGCTGCCGCGTCCTCGGATACAGGCGTGTTCGTGCAGCCTGGCGATGCAACCGACATTCCGAAGCCCGTAAAAAAAGCGCGCAAAACGACGTCACGCACGAGCCGGTCGCGCAAAGCCACCACGCCAACCGACGAGCAGTAAGCAACCTCAGTCGAGACGGAGTCGTTTCAGCACACGACTTCGTCGATGACCACTTCAATCGCTCTCGAAGCCCAGTCGATGAGCGCTGACGGCAAGCGCCGCGCGTTCGCCGAAAGCAACGCAATCAACACCGCGAGCACAATGAGGGGAATGACAAAACGCTTCATCGTTTTGTCGCCCCGATTTCATTCGGGCGGCACTTGCGCAACGAGACGCGCACCGCCAACGAACACGACGAATAGACTGACGTTCGCATTCATCGTCGAGATACACGAAGGGCTCTTTCAAGCGCGAAGTGACGCGCGATGGATTCCGGTCGCGCAATGAAAGCGTGAATCGAAGGCGGCTTCCTTCCCGCCAAAACTGATTCGGATGACGAAATAATAAATCATGCGTCCATCGGTACATCGGTTTTCCTCAAGGCTGCGGCAACAAACCGAGTGCACGTTTCAACGTCATTTTCACGAACTTGTTGTAATCTAGAATTTCGTTCACCGCTTCGTCATCAACAGGAAAAAGACGGCGGCACGACGCACTTCGAAACCATGTCCATGTATGCCGAGTGGAGGAAGCCATGGAGTCAGCCGTTGACGTTTATGCAGGGTTCGAGATTTCCGTGCGCGCCAAGCGCAACGAGCGCGAAGCGTGGGTCGCGGATATCGACGTTCGTCGCGATGGCGCGTCCGTCATCGACGAATGGCCGCAGACCACGCAGCCGGAATGGCGCACCGTCGAAGAAGCGCTACGCGACGGCATAGAGTGGGCGCGTCGCACCATCCGGCATCGCTTTCTCAACGATCCTTCCCACTCCGACGTAGCCGAGCGCGAGCGCGCGCAAACCTGGTTCAACGACGAACTCGAGCATCGGCCCGGAGCGGTCGTGGTGCGCGTCGGTTGAAGCCGCTTCGCCTACGACAACATCATTCCTTGCAATCGAATAGAACAGATGCCCAACGAGATTCCGGAATCGCAAGCTGTCTGTAACCCCATTTCGCGCAGCGCGATCTTTATCGTCGCCACGGTGGCGCACGGACGCGAGCACGGCGACACCGTGCGCTCCTGGTGCGGCGATATCGCCGCGCTGGTCCGCGCAGTCGGCACGCGGGCTCCAACCGCGAATCTCTCTTGCGTGTGCGGCTTCGGCTCCGACATTTGGGACTCGCTGTTCGGCTCGCCACGCCCGGCCGCGCTGCATCCGTTCCGCGAGTTCGGTTCGGGCGAGCGGCGCGCCATTTCCACGCCCGGCGACATTCTGCTGCATATCCGCGCGGACCACATGGACCTGTGCTTCGAGCTTGCCGCGCAAATGCTCGAGGCACTCGGCGATGCCGTTACCGTCGTCGATGAAGTGCACGGCTTTCGTTACTTCGATCTGCGCGATATGGTCGGCTTCGTGGATGGCACCGAAAATCCATCGGGCCGCGCGGCGCAGCACTTCGCGATCATCGGTGAGGAAGATGCGGAATTTGCGGGCGGCAGCTATGTGATCGTGCAAAAGTATCTGCACAAGATGGCCGCTTGGAACGCGCTGACGGTAGAGCAGCAGGAGAAGATCATCGGCCGCAAGAAGCTGTCCGATATCGAACTCGACGCAGCCGTGAAACCCTCGTGCTCGCACAGTTCGCTCACCACGCTCGATGAAAACGGCCAGGAAGTAAAAATCCTGCGTCACAACATGGCCTTCGGACGGCCCGGCGCGGGCGAATTCGGCACGTATTTCATCGGCTATGCGCGTTCGCCCGCGCCCACCGAGCAGATGATGGAGAACATGTTCGTCGGCAGGCCGCCCGGCAACTACGACCGGCTGCTCGACTTCAGTCACGCCGTCACGGGCGGCTTGTTCTTCGTACCGTCGGCCGACTTGCTCAAAGCACTCGCCGACCGCGATCCCGCCGCACAACCCGCGCCCGCATCGTCATCGTCGTCTTCATCCGATGCAACGCCGAGCCGTGCGGACGGCTCACTGAACATCGGTTCACTCAAAGGACAGTCCTGACATGAATAACCTGCATCGCGAGCTCGCGCCCATTTCGAGCGCGGCATGGTCGCAAATCGAAGCGGAAGTGGCGCGCACCTTCAAGCGCTCGCTTGCCGGCCGGCGCGTGGTGGATGTGAAAGGTCCCGGCGGTGTCGATCTTTCGGGCGTGGGAACGGGACATCAGACGGCGATTGCATCGCCTGCCAAGGGCGTGAGCGCGAAGCGTTACGACGTGAGGACGCTCATCGAACTGACGGTGCCTTTCACGTTGCAGCGCGAATCGATCGACAGCGTCGAGCGCGGTTCGAACGACGGCGACTGGCAGCCCGCGAAGACGGCGGCGAGCGAACTGGCTATCGCCGAAGACAGCGCCATTTTCGATGGTTTCGGCGCGGCGGACATCACGGGCATCCGCGAAGGATCGTCCAACGACGCGACGACACTGCCTGCCGACGTAAGCGACTATCCGCGTGCCATTAGTGAGTCGCTCGAAAAATTGCGGCTTGCGGGCGTGGACGGTCCGTACACGGTGCTGCTAGGCGCGGATGCCTACACGGCGCTCGCCGAAGCCAGCGATCAGGGCTATCCGGTGATCCAGCATATCAAGCGCATAGTGGCTGGCGATCTCATCTGGGCGCCTGCCATCAAGGGCGGCTGCGTGCTTTCCACGCGCGGTGGCGACTACGAACTGCATCTCGGGCAGGACCTCTCCATAGGCTATACGAGCCATACGGACACGACCGTGCAACTCTATCTGCGCGAAACGCTGACCTTCCTGATGCTGACGAGCGAGGCGTCGGTGGCGGTGGTCGCTGCAACGGCTTAAAGCGCGGGCCACGCCTTACCTCTCAGGTAATCGACGCACGGCACGGCGCACGCGAAGATGTCTTCACCTCATCAAACGGGAGACATTCGAATGACCGCATACGCCGTGGGCCAACTGCACGAAGTCGAGATGTGCGCGGATATCGTTCAATACCTGGAAGCGATCGATGCGACGCTCGCGCCTTTCGACGGTCACTTCATCATTCACGGTGAACGCCCGGAAATGCGCGAGGGAGCGTGGAAGGGCGATCTCATCGTGATCGCCTTTCCCGATCTCGCGCAAGTGCGCGCCTGGTACGAATCCGACGCTTATCAACGCATCCTGCCGCTACGCACGAAGCACGCGAGCAGCGCGGTGTTCTTCATCGATGGCGTGGATAGGGATCACAAAGCGACCGACATCCTGACTTAACCCGACAGCGGCCGCTCGGGCTCCAGGGCTGCGCCGCCCAGAATGGACGTTGCATCGGCGCGCGCGTGGTTGAGTTGCACGAGGCTCGCCTGACGCGCGGCGAGCGCATCGCGATGCGCTATTGCCGTGAGAATGGCTTTGTGCCGCGGCAGCGACAGCGCATGCGTGTTCGGATGCCGGCTCGTCAGCTTGATCGATTCCGACAGCGCGAGCGACAGCATATTGCCGATATACGCGAGCATATCGTTGTGCGTCGCGGACATGATCGCGCGATGAAAATACAGATCCGGTTCGAGCAGCTCTTCGGCGGTCTGCGCGGCTTCCATGCTCTTATATGCCGCGCCGATACGCTCGATATCCTCGTTCGTTGCAGAGATGGCGGCGAGCGCGGCAGCGGCAGGCTCGATGATCTGCCGCACCGTCATCAGCGAACGAAAGAACTCGCCTTCACGGAGATTGCCGACGGTCCAGACGAGCACATCGGGATCGAGCATGTGCCATTCGTCGCGCGCACGCACCACGCTGCCCACGCGCGGCTTGGAGACGACGAGTCCCTTCGCCACCAGCACGCGCGTGGCCTCACGCAGCACGGGACGGCTCACGCCATAGGTTTCGCAGAGCGCGGGCTCGGCAGGCAGACGTTGTCCCGGCGCGAACACGCCGCTCACGATCTGCATGCCGAGTTCCTGCACGATCCGTCCGTGCATGCTCTTGCGTTTCGCCGGGTTCCGGTAGTCCATATCGATCCGGCCGATGTCCTGAAGTCGCGCCCGTTGCGCCCGTTGCGTCCGCTACGCGGTGGTCGCACGCATCGCGCGATATTCCCGCCGCACGATTTCCATCAGCTCCGCCACCGACGTATTCGCGCTGCGCTGCTCATACGTCACGCGTCCGCGTTGCATCAGGATGATGCGATCGGCGATATCGAGCGTCTGCGCGTAGTTGTGCATGATCATGATGATCGACAGGCCGCCTTTCTCCTTCAGACGCAAGACGAGATCGATGATGAGCGCAGCCTCGCGTGCGCCCATGGCGGCGAGCGGTTCGTCGAGCAACAGAATCTTCGCGTTCGAATTGACGGCGCGCGCCACCGCGATAGCCTGACGTTGGCCGCCCGAAAGACGCTCCACAGGCAGATCGACGGAAGGCACATGCACGCCGATATCGTCGAGACATTGCGCGGCGCGCTCGCGCATCTGCTTGTGATCGAGCAGACGAAACGGGCCCGGCTTCACGATCTCGCGATTCAGGAACATGTTGTGATAGATGCTCAGCGAATTCGCGAGCGCGAGATCCTGATACACACATTCGATACCGAGCGAACGCGCATGATCGACCGAGCGCAGCAAGGTTTCTTCACCGTGTATCTCGAGCTTGCCATCGGTCTGCTGATGGTAGCCCGTGAGTATCTTGACGAGCGTGGACTTGCCCGCGCCGTTGTCGCCCAGCACGCCAAGAATTTCGCCGGAGCCGAGCGAGAACGACACGCCATCGAGCGCCGTCACCGCGCCGAAGCGCTTGACGAGGTTGTCGCCACGCAGCGCATAGCTCGCCGGGGCGGTTTGCAAAACATCGCTCATACCCGGCCTCCCTTGCGGCGAACGCGGCCGATATGGATGTTGAAGATCATCGCGGCGAGAATGGCGGCGCCCAGAATGATGTTGAACGTGAACGCGTTGATGCCGATGAGCGTAAAGCCATCGTTCAGAATGCCCAGCACGGCCGCGCCGATGAGCCCGCCCACGATGGTGCCCGAGCCGCCGGTCAGTGGGGTGCCGCCGATCACGGCCGCCGCGACGGCCAGAAACATGATCTGGTTGCCGCCTGCTTGCGGGTCGATGGACGTAATGCGGTAGCCCTCGAGAATACCCGTGAAGCCCGCGAGCACTGCGGCGAGAACGAAGTTTCCGAGCCGCAGGCGGTTCACCTGAATTCCGGCCTCGCTCGCGCCAATGGCGTTCGCGCCGGCCGCCTGCGTATGCAGTCCCCATCGCGTATGACGTAACAGCACGTGCATGACGAAGCCTATCGCCACCGTCCAGATGATCTCGCTATAGCCCCATCCGCCCATCACGGCAGCGAAGCCCGGTTCGCCCGGCGTGGCCACCGGCGTGCCGCGTGAAAGCGTCAAGGTGATGCCGTTGATGAGAAACAGCGTGCCGAGCGTGGTGACGAATGAAGGCAGGCGCAGCCATACCGTCACCGCGCCATTCACGAAGCCGATGATCGCCGCCGCGACGAGTCCCGCGATCACCGCGAGCCACATGGGCGCGCCCGCGTCGTTGGCGAACACCATCATGAAAGGCGCGAAGGCGAACACCATGCCCGCCGACAGATCGATGTCGCCGCCGATCATCAGCATCACTTCGCCGAACGCGATGATCGCCACCGGCGCGATGAACTGCGAGAGGTTGACGAGACTCGCGTTGCTCAACAGGAAGTCGTGATTGATGACCTGAAAGTACGCGCACAACAGCACGGCCACGAGCAGGATGCGCAACTCCGCCGCCCAGTTCGACAACAAGGCCCCGCGCGGCCGTGGAACGCGCGCGGGAGCTTGTGTCTTCTGCGGTTCGTTGACCGCGTTCATCATGATTTGATCGCGCCGTTCATCGGCACGATCTGCGGCTTGGTCGACTTGCCTTCATAGCGCGTCGACGTGTTGAGATACGGCTCGACCGTGCCCTTGGTGACGAACTTCAGGCCCGTGTTGATGTTGGCAGGCCCGACGAGTCCACCGGAAGCCAGGAACGTGAACGCTTCCACGACCGTATAAAAGCCCTGCACATAAGGCTGCTGGTCGATGGTGAAATCGAGGAAGCCTTCGTGAATCAGCTGGACGGTCTGGGGCAACAGATCGAAGCCGCCGCCGTGCACGCCCTTCGACGGCAGGTTGGACTCCTTCATCACTTGCGCCACGCCTTGCGTGCTGCCTGCATCGACCGCGAACATGCCTTTCAGATCCTGATGGCCGAGATAGAACGCCTTGATCTTCGAAAGCTCTTCGTTGACCGTGGCGCCCGTGGCGACCGTCTGAACGTCGATTTTCTTGCCGGACTTCTTGATCGCGTCGCTCGCGCCATCGAGGCGCGGCTGGATGTTCAACTGTCCCGGCGTCGCGATGAAAAGCGCCACCAGGCCGCTGTCGACGAGACTCGCAATACGCTCGCCCATCTGATAGCCAGAGAGATACAAGTCCTGCCCGATGTACGCGAGGCGCGGGCTCGTCTTGCCGCGCGGCGCATCGGCGTTATAGGCGAACACGGCGATGCCCGCATCGAGCGCGGCCTGGATGGGCTTGTCGAAGGCGGTCGGATCGACGATAGGAACGGCGATGGCATCCGCCTTGGCCGCGATGGCGGAATTCACCGCGCGCACCATTTCGCCCGCATCCGAAGTGGCGGAGCCCGTCCACTGATAATCCATGCCGAGCAGCGAACAGGCGTCCTGAATGCCGTATTGCGTTGGCACGAAGAAAGGATTCGTGGTCACGTGATTGACGAACACGATCTTCCATTTCTTGTGCTGCGGAAATGCGGTTTCCGCGGCCTGCGCCGACGAGATCAATCCGCCCGCGCCGCCGGCCGCGCCGAGAAGCGACAGCGCTGCTCCCAGACCCGCACCCTGCATGAGGCCGCGACGGCCGTTGTTGATCGTGCTCTTGTTGTCTTCCGCGTCTTTTGAATCATGCGCCATGTCTTCCTCCTAGCCCTTTCTCGTTGGTCGATGGGTCGACTGATCGTCGATCATGTTCAGATAGTGAGTGGTGCGGGTTTGCGTCAAATGATGGGATGCTCGTGCAGCTCCGACGTTGTTCTATTTCTTCGATTCATCGCGCTCTCAGGTTCGGCGTGGTGAAGCTCGAAGCACTCGGTTTGCTTCGCTGCAGCATCGCCTCTCGCTGAATTAGCCAAACTATATGCAGCGTTCACGCACGTTTCGATTAGCGTTTTCCCGGTAAGATGAAGCGCAATAGTCATGCTATTTCCAGCATCTCTCAAAGAGTGGGTAAAAGACATGGATGAGCCAAAACGTAAGCTTCGATCGGCCGCCTGGTTCGGCACCGCGGACAAGAACGGCTTCATGTATCGAAGCTGGATGAAGAACCAGGGCATTCCCGATCACGAGTTCGAAGGCAAGCCGATCATCGGCATATGTAATACGTGGTCCGAACTAACGCCGTGCAATGCGCACTTCCGCAAGCTCGCCGAGCACGTGAAGCGCGGCGTATTCGAGGCGGGCGGTTTTCCCGTCGAGTTTCCGGTGTTTTCGAATGGCGAATCGAACCTGCGTCCCACGGCCATGTTCACACGCAATCTCGCGAGCATGGATGTCGAGGAAGCCATTCGCGGCAATCCAGTCGATGCGGTCGTGCTGCTCGTCGGTTGCGACAAGACCACGCCCGCGCTTCTGATGGGCGCGGCGAGTTGCGACGTGCCGGCCATCGTCGTGTCGGGCGGGCCGATGTTGAACGGCAAGCATCACGGGCGCGACATCGGCTCGGGCACGGTCGTGTGGCAACTGAGCGAGCAAGTGAAGGCGGGCAAGATATCGATTCACGAATTCATGTCGGCGGAAGCGGGCATGTCGCGTTCGGCGGGCACCTGCAACACCATGGGCACCGCATCGACCATGGCGTGCATGGCCGAAGCGCTCGGCGTGACCTTGCCGCACAACGCCGCGATTCCTGCCGTCGATGCACGCCGCTATGTGCTCGCGCATTTGTCCGGCATGCGTATCGTCACCATGGCGCTCGAAGACTTGCGACTGTCGAAGCTCCTCACGCGTGAAGCATTCGAGAACGCCATCCGCGCGAACGCGGCCATTGGCGGTTCGACCAATGCGGCCATTCACTTGAAGGCGATTGCGGGACGCATTGGCGTCGATTTACAACTCGACGACTGGACGCGCGTCGGACGCGGCACGCCCACGCTCGTCGACCTTCAGCCATCGGGCCGCTTTCTGATGGAGGAGTTCTATTACGCGGGCGGCTTGCCTGCGGTGCTGCGGCGCCTTGGCGAAGCGAATTTGCTGCCGCATCCAAACGCGCTCACCGCGAATGGCCACACGATCTGGGAGAATTGCAGGGAAGCGCCGCTCTATAACGACGAAGTCATCCGGCCGCTCGACAAACCGCTCGTGGAAGACGGCGGCCTGTGCGTGCTGCGCGGCAATCTCGCGCCGAATGGCGCGGTGCTGAAGCCGTCGGCGGCGACGGCGTCGTTACTCAAGCATCGCGGGCGCGCGGTCGTGTTCGAAAACTTCGACGACTACAAGCAGAGAATTGCCGATCCCGAACTCGAGGTCACGAAAGACTCTGTGCTCGTGATGAAGAACTGTGGACCGAAGGGTTATCCGGGCATGGCTGAAGTCGGCAACATGGGTTTGCCGCCCAAGATTCTCGCGCAAGGCGTGACCGACATGGTGCGCGTATCCGATGCTCGCATGAGCGGCACCGCTTATGGCACCGTCGTGCTGCACGTTGCGCCGGAAGCGCGCGCGGGCGGTCCGCTGGCTATCGTGCGCAACGGCGACTGGATCGAGCTCGATGCCATGCAAGGCGTGCTGCGTATCGATATCGACGAAGCGGAGATCAACACTCGGCTCGCAGCATGGAAGGCGGCGAAGACCGAGACGCCCGCGGACCAGAGCGGTTATCGCAAGCTCTATGTCGATCATGTGCTGCAAGCCGACGAAGGCTGTGACTTCGACTTTCTCGTGGGCTGCCGGGGCGCGGAGGTGCCGCGTCACTCGCACTAGACACGAAGCGCACCGAACTATTTTGATTTCTCGTTGACAACGCGAATTTCGGCGCACTAGTATCGACTCCATTCCTTACGGCCCGACAACGATGTCCGCCTGAGGACCCGGCGCAGAAGCCCCCTGACGAACCGTGCGTTCGTCAGGGGGCTTTTTTTTGTCTGTTTTCCTGGAGAACCTCAATGTTGCCAAAGCCGTCTGGCTGGATGCGTCTGGCCCTGCTTGCAGGACTTGGTCTCTCGTCGCTTGCTGCCAGCGCGGCAGACCCCGTGAAAATCGGCTTGCTCGAAGATGCTTCGGGCAACTTTGCGCTTGCGACCATCCCGAAGATCCACGCGACGCAACTCGCCGTCGATGAAATCAACGCAAAGGGCGGCATTCTCGGGCGCCCCATCACGTTGATCGCGTATGACACGCAGTCCGACAATACGAAGTTCCAGGAGCTTGCCCGGCGGCTCGTTCAGACCGACAAACCCGACGTGATTTTCGGCGCGTTCTCCAGCGCGTCGCGCGAGGCCATTCGTCCGATCATGGACCGCGCCAAGCAACTTTATTTCTACGATAACCAGTACGAAGGCGGCGTCTGCGACAGCACCACATTCGTCACGGGCGCCGTGCCCGAACAGCAGTTCTCGACCTTGCTGCCGTGGATGATGCAGAAGTTCGGCAAGAAGGTGTACACCATCGCGGCCGACTATAACTTCGGCCAGATCTCGGCGGAATGGGTGCGCAATATCGTCAAGGAAAATGGCGGCACGATGGTCGGCGAGGAATTCATTCCGCTTTCTGTTTCGCAGTTCGGCCAGACCATTCAGAACATTCAGAAGGCCAAGCCCGACTTCGTCGTGACCTTGCTGGTGGGCGCCAATCAGGCTTCTTATTACGAGCAGCAAGCGTCCGCGCATCTGAACTTGCCGATGGCGAGTTCGGTCAACGTGGGCCAGGCCTACGAGCACAAGCGCTTCAAACCGCCCGCGCTCAAGGACATGTACGTGACGGCGAATTATGTCGAGGAAGTCGATACCCCCGCGAGCAACGACTTCAAGAAGCGCTTCCACGCCAAGTTCCCGAACGAGCCGTATATCAACCAGGAAGCGGCCAACGCTTACGACGCCATCTATCTGTACAAGGCGGCGGCTGAAAAGGCCAAGACCACTGATCAGGCGGCGGTGCAGAAGGCGCTGGAAAGCGGCATTTGCACGGAAGGCGCGCAGGGCAAGGTGTGTATCGATCCGAAGAGCCACCACGTGAGCCACACGATCTACCTCGTGCATGTGAAGGACGATCACTCGGTCGACATTCCGAAAGTATGGGACGACGTGCAGCCTTACTGGCTCGGCAAGGTCGGCTGCGATCTGCCGAACAAGCCGGATCATCGTCAGTACACGCCGACGAATCTGCCGAAGAAGTCGTAAGTTGAGGAAACGGCGCGCCGCTCGTCACGAGCGAAACGCGCCGGCAACCTGGGTGACGCATCATGGCCACGGTGTCCGTACTTTATTCGCTCGTTTATCAGTTCGGCGACAGCTTCGCTTATCTCGTGCTCGCAGCGCTCGGTCTTGCCGTGATCTTCGGCATGATGGGGGTGATCAATCTTGCGCATGGCGAGTTCATCATGTGCGGCGCGTATGTGACGATCATCGCGGCGAAGCGCGGCGTACCCTTACCGCTCGCGATGCTGCTCGGCGCGATCGCCGCTGCGATAGCGGGCGTCGTCATCGAACGTCTGGTGATACGTCATCTCTACGACCGTCTCTTCGATTCGGTGGTCGCGACGTGGGCCATCAGCCTTATCGTGCAACAGACCATGCTGCTGGTCGCCGGGCCGTCGATAGAAGGCATCGGCACGCCGTTCGGATCGTTCTATGTCGGCGAATACTCGTTCTCGGTGTATCGCGCCGTCTTGCCGGTGATCGCGCTCGTGATTTTGTTCGCGTTGTACCTCCTGTTCTTCAAGACCAACTATGGCGTCTGCGCACGGGCCACCATACAGAACGCGAACATCGCGCAATGTCTCGGCTTGCGCACGGACCGGCTCTACACGCTGACCTTTGCGCTCGGTGCGGGGCTCGCGGGGCTGACCGGCGCGCTCTATGCACCGACCATGACCGCCGTGCCCACGATGGGCAGCAACTTCATCGTGCAGGCGTTCGTCTCGGTGGTGGTCGGCGGCGCCAACGTCATTGCGGGCACCACGCCTGCCGCTGCCGTGCTCGCGGTGATACAGACGGCGCTCACTGCATCGTATGGTCAGTTGTTCGGGCAGATCGGCTTGCTGGTGACGGTGATCGTCGTCATCCGGCTGATGCCGCAAGGCCTCGGCAATCTGTTCACCCGCTTGCGTTAGGAGCCTCGTGTGAACAAATCAATCGCATTGAAGTGTCTGCCGTGGCTCGTCGCATTTTGCTTGCCGATGGTGATCGACGCCACCGCAAGCGGCAATCTCGCCTACTGTCTCGTGTGGGCTTTCAGCGCCGTCGGACTTGCGGCGATGTGGGGCCACGGCGGCATTCTCTCGTTCGGACAGACCGCGTTCTTCGGGCTTTCAGGCTATACGTATGGCGTCTTTACGCTCAACTTCGGCGACTACTGGTATCAGTCGTGGCTCGGCGTGATCGTCGGCTTGCTGGTGAGCGTCGTGGTGGCCGCGTTGATCGGCTACATGATCTTCTACGGGCGCATCAAGGGTGTGTTCATCGGCATCGTGACCTTGTCGGTCACGCTCGTGCTCGAAACGTTCATGGCGCAGACGGCGGGGCCGCAATGGACCATCGGACAGGCGCCGCTCAACGGCTACAACGGCATGGGCGGCATGCCGCAGCTCACCATTCCGTGGCCCGGCGGCACGCTCACGCTGGAGAACGCGAGCTTCTATTACCTCGTGCTGGTATTGCTGCTGATCGTGTATGCGATCACTAAACGCCTGCTCGACGGAACCTTCGGACTCACGCTCGTCGCGATCCGCGAGAACCCGCAGCGCGCGGAAATGCTGGGCGTGGATATCCGCCGGCATCAGTGGATGATCTTCGTATTCGGCTCCACGCTCGGCGGCCTGTCCGGTGCGCTCTATACGATCTGGGGGTCCTATATCACGCCATCGACGATGGGACTCACCGCAGCCGCAATGCCCGTCATCTGGGTGGCAACCGCGGGCAGGCAGAGCATCGGCGGCGCGATCATCGGCACTGCATTCCTCGTGTGGCTCTCGCAGAACCTCGCGGTGTACGGCAGCCAGTACGCGCTCATTCTGATGGGTGCGATCCTGCTGATCGTCGTGCTCGCGGCGCCCGAAGGCTTGCTGCCATCGTCGGCGAAGTTGCTGCGACGACTCTTCGAACGCGACCGGACGCATTCGCATGGCGCGATCAATGCGCACAAGGAGAGCAAATCTTGACGGCCTTACTCGAAACGCGCGCGCTCAAGAAGCACTTCGGCGGCGCGCATGTGATCAACGGTATCGACTTTCAGATCGATGCGGGCGAGATACGTTGCGTGATCGGTCCCAATGGCGCGGGCAAGAGCACGTTCTTCAAGCTCATTACCGGTGAACATAAACCATCGGACGGCAGCGTGTATTTTCTCGGCCGCGACATGAACCATGTGTTGCCGCATGAGCGCATACGCATGGGCATGAGCATCAAGTTTCAGATACCCGGCGTGTTCCCTGACCTCACCGTGCGCCAGCATCTGCAACTGTCGCTGCATCGCGCGAAAGATGACAGGCCCGAGAGCATCGACGAACTCTTGCAACGCTTCTTGCTGGCGCAGGAAGAGCATGTACCGGCGCGCAATCTTTCGCACGGCAAGAAGCAATGGCTTGAAATAGCGATGGCCGTATCGCTGCGCCCGAAGCTACTCTTTCTCGATGAACCCGTGGCCGGCATGTCGGTGGAAGAGACGCACGCGACCGGCGAACTCATCAAGCAACTACGCGACGATGGTCTCACGATGATGGTCGTCGAACACGACATGACCTTCGTGAAGCAGATCGCAACGCGCGTGAGCGTGCTGCACGGCGGACGCCTTCTCGCCGATGGTCCGCTCGATGAAATCCTCGCGCGCGACGATGTTGCCGAGGTTTATCTGGGGAAGAAGCAATGAGCGCCTTCTTCGAGGTATCGGGCGTGGAAGGCGGCTATGGCGGCGGACGCGTGTTGAATAGCGTGTCCTTCGGCATAGAACGCGGCGAAGTGCTCGCAATGATCGGCCGCAACGGCGTGGGCAAGACCACGTTGATGCGCGCGTTGATCGGACTCGTGCCGTTGAGCGCGGGAAGCATTGCGCTCGATGGCGTCGAGCTCGGGCATGCGAAGCCTTACGTGCGAGCGCAGCAAGGCATCGGTTATGTGCCGCAAGGGCGCGAGATATTCGGCATGTTGACCGTGGCCGAGAACCTGCAGGTCGGTGCACAGGCCAATCGCGCGCAGGCTGCCGAAATGAAGGCAAAAGTCGTCGAGTACTTTCCGATTCTCAAGGCGCGTTACCGGCAAAAGGCGGGCACCATGAGCGGCGGCGAACAACAGCAACTGGCGATTGCGCGCGCGTTGATCAGCGCGCCCAAGGTGTTGTTGCTCGATGAGCCGTCCGAGGGCATTCAACCGTCGATCGTCACGCTCATTGGCGACACCATTCAACGGATTGCGCGGGAGGCGCGTATCGGCGTATTGCTGGTCGAGCAGGACATGGGCATGGTGGAGCGCATTGCGTCGCGCTGCTGCGTGATGGACAAGGGCCGCATAGTCGATACCCTGAGCCCGGCGCAACTCGGAGACGAACAACTGATTCGCCAGTATCTGGCACTGTGAAGGAGCATCGGACATGAAATGGCTTGAAGATTCGATCATGATGAAACGTGGCGTCGGCGCGAGCCGCGAGCCGGTTGAGCACCATCTCACGGAAGAGTTGCAGCAGACGTTCCACTACACCATCGGTCCTTATTCGCAACCGGTGCTGCATGTGAAACCGGGCGACCGTATCGTGGTTGAAACGCGCGATGCCTTCGAAGGCAAGATCAAGGAAGAGACCGACAAGCCATCCGAACTGCTGACCGTGCCGTTTCTCAATCCGCAGAACGGACCCGTCATGATAGAAGGCGCGGAGAAGGGCGACGTGGTGGCCGTGTACATCGAAAAGATGTCGCCGCGCGGTGACGACCCGCACGGCTTCTGCTGCATGATCCCCAACTTCGGCGGCCTCACGGGCACGGACTACACGGCGCTTCTCAACGAGCCGCTGCCCGAGATCGTGCGCAAGATCAAGATCGACGAAGAGAACGTCTATTGGAGCAAGCGCAATACGTTGCCGTACAAGCCGCATATCGGCACCTTGAGTCTTTCGCCGGAGATCGACTCCATCAACTCGCTCACGCCGGATTCGCACGGCGGCAACATGGATGTGCCCGACATGGGGCCAGGCAGCATCACCTACTTGCCGGTGCGCTCGCCAGGCGGACGGCTTTTTATCGGCGATGCGCACGCCTGCCAGGGCGATGGCGAAGTGTGCGGCACGGCGGTGGAGTATCAAAGCACGACGACGGTGCGCGTCGATCTCATCAAGGGCTGGAAGATCGATTGGCCGCGACTCGAAAACGAAGACGCGCTGATGAGTATCGGTAGTGCGCGTCCGTTGGAAGACGCCACACGCATTGCGTACCGTGAGCTCGTGTTGTGGATGGCCGCCGAATATGGTTTCGACAAGTGGGATGCATATATGATGCTGAGTCAGGTAGGCAAGGTTCGGCTCGGCAACTTCGTCGATCCGAAATACACGGTGGGCGCCATGGTCGCGAAGCGCTACCTGAAATAACACTCAAATAAAGGCGTGCGACGCTCGAGTTCACGCGTTGCGCGTCCGTACATTTCCGGTGAGCGTGTCACGCTATGGCTTTGTCCGATCCCATCAAAGTGGGCCTGCTTTCTTCCACGAGCGGCGCGACTGCACTGCTCGAACGTTCGCAATGGCGCGGGGCCGCGCTTGCAATGGCCGAGATCAACGCGTGTGGTGGCATTGGCGGGCGCGAACTCGTGGCGGTTCATTACGATCCCGCGTCCGACCCGGCGGCATTCAGAGAGCGGGCGGAACGGCTCATCATGAAAGACGGCGTGAACGTGATCTTCGGCGGTTATACGTCCACGAGCCGCAAGGCCATGTTGCCGGTGGTCGAGAAGCACAATCGTCTGCTCATTTATTCGCAGCAGTATGAAGGCTTCGAGTATTCGGACAACATCATTTATAGCGGGGCATCGCCGAATCAGAATGGCGTGCAGTTGGCCGACTTCATGACGGAGACGTTCGGTGCGCGTGTGTATATGGTCGGCTCGCGCTATGTCTATCCGTATGAGTGCAACCGCACGATGCAGGAATTGCTGTTGCAGCATCCGGAAGGCGCGATTCTCGGTGAACGTTATCTTCCGCTCGATGTATCGCGCGAGCCGTTCGCCGAAGTCATCGCGGACATCAAACGCAAATCGCCCGACTGGATTTTTTGCACGCTGATCGGCGCCACGGTGCCGTATCTCTACGAAGCCTATGCGCGCGCCGGCCTCGATCCCGCGGTGATGCCCATTGCCAGCCTCAACACGTCCGAGACCGAGATTCATGCAATGGAACGAGGAATCGCACAAGGACACTACACGGCCGCGCCTTATTTTCAAAGCATCGATACGCCGGAGAATCACGCCGCCGTGCGTCATCATCAGACGCGCTTTGGCGCCGATACACCCACCGACATGAACTGGGAGGCTGCGTACTATCAGATGCACATGTTCGCCGAAGCCTGCGCGCGCGCGGGCTCGGACGAGATCGGCACGATCATGCCGCATCTGCTCGGCGCGGAGTATGCGGCGCCGCAGGGACGCGTGCGTATCGACCCGGTGAATCATCATATGGCGTTGTATCCGCGTATTGGCCGCGCGAATGAAGACGGTCACTTCAGCGTGTTGCGCGAGTCGAAGATCGCGGTCGCGCCCGATCCTTATATGACGCACCAGACGCTCGGCGATTGGGTGACCAAGCTGAGCTTGCGGGACTACTGACGTGAGCACGCGAGGCGACAGAGGACAGCGCAGTCTGACTGGCTCCATTCTGGAGCGCAGTCCGCGCGTGATCGTCGTGCATCCGGACGATGACGACGGCCTCACGTTGACGAGCCATTTGCGACGCATTGGCTTCGAGGTCGAACGCGTATGGCCGCCCACGGATGTGCTGCCCGATCACGTGGATCTCGTGTTTCGGGCGTTGCGGCCCGACGAACGCGCGCCGCAGGACGAATGGCTCGGTCCCGACGCGCCGCCGCTCATCTGCGTCATCGGCTACGAGAACCCGACGTTTATCGATCAGGCCATCAAGATGGGATCGGACGGCATCATCACCACGCCCATACGCGCGTCAGGCTTGTTGTCGGCCATCGTCATGGCGCTCTATCACGCACGACGCGCGCGTCAACATACGCAGCGTATTGCGAAGCTCGAACAGAAGCTGCTCGACAGTCGGCATTTGAGCGAGGCGAAGAGCATCCTCATGCTCATGCATCAGATCAGCGAGAGTCAGGCTTACGACATGCTCAGGGCGCAGGCGATGGAAAAGCGCGTGACTATCGACGATATCTGTCACTCGGTCATTCAAGCGGGCGAAGTGCTGCAGCTCAAACGCTGCGCCGCGCCCGGAGAGGAAAGTTAGGCACAGGAGCCACGGACATGGACTTGCAACTCAAGGGATTGAAAGCGATCGTCACGGGCGGGACCAAGGGCATTGGCCTGGCCATTGCACAGACGTTGGCGAAGGAGGGCGCGGATGTCGCCATCTGTGCGCGCGATGCGGCAAGCGTGGCAAGCACGGCGGATGCGCTCGCGGAACTGAGCGGCGCGCGTTCGCTGGGCGCAGCCGTCGATGTCGCCGACGGCGCGGCGCTCGAGACCTGGGTGCAAAGCGTTGGAGAGGACTGGGGCGGTATCGATATCATCGTCGCCAATGTGAGCGCGCTCGCCATCGGCAACGACATCGAATCGTGGCGCAAGGAGTTCGAGACCGACTTGCTCGGCACAGTTCATCTCGTCGATTCCGCCATGCCCTACCTCGAAAAGAGCGCGGCTGCATCTATCGTGGCCATTTCCAGCGTGTCGGGACGCGAGATCGATTTCGCGGCGGGACCGTATGGTGTTTTCAAGGCGGCGCTCGTTCACTACATGCAGGGGCTTGCGAATCAGCTTGCCGCGAAGGGCATTCGCGCGAACACGGTGTCGCCCGGCAATGTGTACTTCGAAGGCGGCGTGTGGGACTGGATCGAGCATAACGATCCCGAGCTCTTCGCCAAGGCGCTCGCGTTGAACCCGACAGGACGTATGGCAAAGCCGCAGGAGATCGCGAACGCCGTTGCGTTCATCGCGAGTCCGGCGGCGAGTTTCGTGAGCGGCGCCAACTTTGTCGTCGATGGCGCGCTCACTCGCGGCGTGCAGCTTTGAGCGGCACAGCGGCCCTTACATCGGGTTCGCGGCGACGAAGTTCTTGAACGCCGTGTACTTCGGCTTGATGGTCCTGCCGTCGTTCTGCATCAGACCGTAAGGACCTTCGCCGCCCACCGGGTCGTCATAGAGCTCGTAAGTCTGGATGGACTGGATGTTGTATTGCCTCGCGAGCAGCACGAACTCCGCCATCATCAGGTTGCCGACCAGATAGTTCGCGGTTTGCGTGTCCGTGCCATAGCTCGGGCGCACACCGAATTCGTTGATCCAGATGGGCTTATTGAACTGCGCGAGCGCCGCGAGCACGTTGTGGCATCCGGTGCCGCCGCAAGCGTTCACGATGTCGCCCTGATCCGAATACCAGTGCCATGCGGTAATGTCCCAGCTCACGATGGGGTGATTCGTGGTGCCGTCGGGTTGCGTGCCGTTGGCGAGCATCTGATCGAAGCCGTAGTGCATCCATGCGCCGCCGCCCATGACGATCTTGCCCGCCGTATCGACGGACTTCACGCCCGCGATCATGCCGCGGATCACGCCGCGTGCAATCTGAAACTTCGCGTTGTCGTAGTGCTGCGGATAGATGCCGTCCACGTTTCCGGTGAGGCATAGCGCTTCGAGCTCGTTGCTGACTTCATAGTACGGATAGCGATATGCGGCCGCCGTCTGCTGACCGAGCGTGAAGGCCGCGTTATAGGCATCGGCTTCGCTGCGGTAGTTTAGGTCCATCAGCATGACGGGGTAAACGGTCACGCCGCCTGCGGCCATCGTCGTTGCGATGCCGGCGAGCTTGGTCGCACCATACGCGCTGAACACTTCGTTGCGATACATCTTCACGCCTAGATCCTGCAACTGCGAGAGTTGCAGCGCGGGGCTCGATATGTCGTAGGCGCCGCCTTCGTTGTTGTGGCCGTTCGCGCCATAGAAGATCGAGTGCACGGTCACGGGTGTGACGGGCGTGACGATCGTGCCGGAAGCAGGGGAGCCTGATGACGCCGGAGGGTTGTTTGCAGCGGGCGGGACAATGGGCGTTACGGGCGTTATAGGCGTTACGGGCGCTGCGGGCGCCGTGGGCGCGATGACGGTCGTGTCGTTGCTGCTGGTCGAGTTGCTGCCGCTGACCGTATGCGCGGACGACGTCGTGTCGCTCGTGGATGCCGTCGTCGTCGTGGTGGTCGCGGCCGAAGCCGATGCAGCGCCGCTTTGGGTCGTGGTCGTGGTTGTAGTCGTCGCTGCGGAGCCGGACGAATTAGTGCCTGCCGCCGAGGTGCTCGACGCTTCCTTCGCATCGCCTCCGCCACCGCCGCCGCCACATGCCGCGAGAACGAGGCTCGCGGCGACCGCTGCTGCAAGCTTGATCGCGCTTGGCGCGGTAAAACGGGTTGCAGAGAAAAGAGGCGCGTTCGTCATAACGATACAGAATCCCTTAAAGAAGGCGTGATCATCCGCACGGACCAGACGCAACGGAAGTTAGTCATCCGTATAAACTCAAATCGAGGACGAACGAAACCGTCCGACACGAAGATCGGTGCTGGACCACTAAAGCGGTATCACGTCAGCCTGCGTCTTCAACGACGCGCGGCCCTGGGCGGCGAGCGTCGGACAATCGTTTGCCTCGAAGCTCGCATTTGAGAAAAGCTTGAAAAGTCGCTTGAACCGATGTTGCAAGAACGACCGATCGTCCTATAAGCATCGCTGCAACAAGTACGTTATCGGCGCGGCAGTGGCGAACTTTAGGCATTCAGGGAACGATGACAACGAAGTCCATCACGCCGGTTTCAAACTCCAAAAAAACCAAACCCCGCTGGGCCATCGGCCGAACGGGGTTTCGTCGTTGCACTTGCTCATTGCTCACTTCCTGACCATTGCGCTCAGGCCTGCATTACGGCTACAGCGGGAAAACGTGCTGCGCTTTGTTGCGATAAAGATGACGCGTTGGTTTCAGACAACTTCTGTTTGCAACTGCTTCAAGCGAACCTTGCTTGGCTGCGCTTCGGTCAAGGTAGGTAGGTGAGGCCGTGTGTTCAGCACTCGCTGGGTCCGCTTTCGTGCGGTGCGTTGATCAGCACCACGGAACAAAGTTTAATGCGCGTGCTCACTTTTCAATCGGTGAAGGTGATGCCTTTTCGACTTTCTGTTCGGCGCATATGCGGCACTCAAGTCCAGCGAGATACCGCCGTCTGATCGACGCTGCGCAACTAACCGCCGAATCCTGGCGCCCCGGCCTTCGCTGGCGCCATCCTAGGGACAACCCGCATTGTTCTGACGGCCACTTGATTGTTACCTTCCAAATCATACGTATGATCTAGAGACATAAAAATGCCGACTTTGCATAGTCAAGTGCTCAACGAGATGGGCGAGCAGATTTGCTCCGGCAAATTCGCGCCCGGCGACATCCTGCCTGCCGAGACAGAACTCGCGGAGCAGATGCAGGTGAGCCGCATCACTATCCGCGAGACGATGAAGTCGTTGTCGGCGAAGGGCATGCTTCAGGTGCGCCGCCGCCACGGCACCATCGTGCTGCCGCGCGCGCAGTGGCAGCTTTTCGATCCCGACGTCATCACGTGGCGCGCACGCGCAGGCGCAATCGACGACGCGCTCATTCAGGACCTGATGGAGTTGCGGCTCATCATTGAACCGAATGCCGCGAAGCTCGCCGCGAAACGGGCGACCGCGCAGGACCGCAAGGACATTCGACGCGCATTCAAGGCAATGGAGCGGGCTGTCGCGGGCCAGGGCGAATACGTTCCCGCCGACCTTGCTTTTCACGGCGCGATTCTCACCGCTTGCCATAACCAGTTCATCCAGCAGATGCAGAACGCGCTGTCGGCCATCCTGCGCACGAGCTTCGAATTGAGCTCGGAGATCGCGGGCGGTCCCGCGCGTTCGTTGCCGATGCACGAAGCGCTCTGCGTCGCAATCGAACAGGGCGATACCGCCGCCGCCGAGCGCGCGGTGCTTACGCTCATCGAGCGGGCGGAGAAGGACTTCGACGATCGCGCCGCGATGACGCGCACGCTCAACGACAAACCGCTTTGAACCTGCAACGCGAAACGATTCAACCGAGGACTTACGCATGACACAGTTGTTCGACTTGAGCGGCCGCACCGCGCTCGTAACGGGATCGGCGCGCGGCATCGGCTTTGCGCTGGCGGAAGGCCTGGCGCAAGCGGGCGCGGGCATCATCGTGAACGGCACGCGGGCCGATACCGTCGATGAAGCCGTGCGCCGTCTGCGCGAACGGGGCGCCACGGCGCAAGGCCGTGCATTCGATGTCACCGACGAAACCGCGGTCGCCGCCGCCTTCGAGGCATGGGACGCCGAACGCGTCGAGGTCGATATCCTCGTGAATAACGCGGGCATCCAGTTTCGCAAGCCGCTCGTCGAACTCGCGCTCGCGGACTGGCAACGCGTGATCGACACCAATCTCACGAGCGCGTTCATCGTCGCGAAGGAAGCGGCGCGGCGCATGATCGCGCGCGGCAAGGGTGGCAAGGTCATCAACATCGGGTCGCTGACGAGCGAAGGCGCGCGCGCCACCGTCGCGCCTTATACGGCGGCCAAGGGCGGCGTGAAGATGCTCACGCGCGCCATGAGCGCCGAATGGGCCGCGTTCGATATTCAGGCGAACGCCATCGGCCCTGGCTACATCCTCACCGACATGAATCAGGCGCTCGTCGATAACGTGCAGTTCGACGCATGGGTCAAGGCAAGCAATCCGTCGCAACGCTGGGGCAAGCCCGAGGAACTCGTCGGCACGGCGGTGTATCTCGCGTCGCCTGCATCGAGCTATGTGAACGGCCAGATCATTTATGTCGATGGCGGTTGGCTCGCCGTGCTTTGAAGTATCACCATGAATCTTGGAGACAACATGGATAGCGTCAAAACGGTGGCACCGCAAAGATGGTGGTATCTCATGCCCATCATCTTCATCACATACAGTCTTGCGTATCTGGATCGCGCGAATTACGGCTTCGCGGCTGCGGCGGGCATCGACCGCGATCTCGGCATCACGCATGCGACGTCGTCGCTCATCGGCTCGCTGTTCTTTCTCGGATACTGCTTGTTTCAAGTGCCCGGCGCGATCTACGCGCAAAAGAACAGCGTCAAGAAACTCATCTTCATCAGCCTCGTGCTCTGGGGCGTGTGCGCCGCGTTGACGGGCATGGTGAGCAATATCCCGATGCTGATGGTGCTGCGCTTCGTGCTCGGCATCGTCGAGGCGGCGGTGATGCCTTCCATGCTCATGTACATCAGCCGCTGGTTCACGCGCACCGAACGCTCGCGCGCGAACACGTTCCTCATTCTCGGCAACCCCGTGACGGTGCTGTGGATGTCGGTGGTTTCGGGCTATCTCGTGAAAAGCTTCGGCTGGCGCGAGATGTTCATCATCGAAGGCGTGCCGGCTATTGCATGGGCCGTGGTGTGGTGGTTCACGGTGAAGGACCGTCCCTCCGAAGTCACCTGGATGAGCGACGCCGAGAAAGCCGAACTGCAAGCGCGTCTCGTCTCGGAACAGGCGCACATCGCACCCGTGCGCGATTACAAGTCGGCGTTTCGGTCGTCCATCGTGCTCAAGTGCTGCGCTATCCACGCGCTGTGGAGTATCGGCGTGTACGGCTTCATCATGTGGCTGCCGTCCATCCTGAAGGCGGCCTCGACCATCGACATCGTGTCGGTCGGCTGGCTCGCGGCGGTGCCTTATCTCGCGGCCATCATCCTGATGCTGCTGGCATCGTGGCTCTCCGACAAGACGCGTAATCGCAAGCTCTTCGTGTGGCCGCTGCTGCTGATTGGAACGATCGCGTTCGTCGGCTCCTATCTCGTCGGCAGCTCCAACTTCTGGCTCTCGTTCGGCTTGCTCGTGATCGCGGGCGGCACCATGTACGCGCCCTACGGACCGTTCTTCGCGCTCGTGCCGGAACTCATTCCGAGCAACGTGCTTGGCGGGGCGATCGGACTCATCAATGCATGCGGCGCACTCGGCGCGTTCTGCGGTTCGTGGGTCGTCGGCTATCTGAATGGCGCGACGGGCAGTCCGTCCGCATCGTATGTGTTCATGGCTGCGGCGCTCTTCGCTTCGGTCGTGCTGATGATGCTCGTGCCCGCCACCACCGGTGAACGTTCCACGCCCAAGGGAGGCGCGGGCAAGTCCACGCCTTCCGTTCTTGCGAAGTAACGTCATGGCCATCCTCATCACCGATGTCAAAGTCATACTGACCGCGCCGGAAGGCATCAATCTGCTCGTCGTGAAGGTCGAGACGAATCAGGACGGTCTCCATGGGCTCGGCTGCGCGACCTTCGCCTACCGGCATCTCGCGGTCAAATGTCTGATCGAAGAGTACTTGCGGCCGCTGCTCATCGGGCGCGATGCGCAAGCTATCGAAGAGCAATGGCAGCTCATGCATCAAAACGCTTACTGGCGTAACGGGCCGATAGAGAACAACGCGATCTCCGGCATCGACATGGCCTTGTGGGACATCAAGGGCAAGCTTGCGAACATGCCGCTCTATCAGCTTTTCGGTGGCAAGGTGCGCGAAGGCGTGCCGATCTATCGTCATGCGGATGGTCGCGATCTCAACGAACTCTGCGAGAACATTCAGCGATATCGCGAGCAGGGCATCACGCATATTCGCTGTCAAAGCGGTGGTTATGGCGGTGGCGGTTTCGGCAAGGCACCGCAGAGCGCACCGCGCGGCGCGCCCGATGGCATCTATCTCGACAGCCGCAAATATATTCGCGATACGCTGAAGCTTTTCGATGGAATTCGCAGCAAGATCGGTTTCGATGTCGCGCTGTGCCACGACGTGCACGAGCGCCTGAAGCCAGTGGAAGCAATTCGCTTCGCACGCGAGCTGGAACCGTATGAACTTTTTTTTCTCGAAGATGCGATCGCGCTGGAAGAAGGCGAATGGATGCGCCAGCTACGCGCGAAGACCACGACGCCGCTCGCGCAAGGCGAGTTGTTCAACAACCCTTATGAATGGCGTTTTCTGATCACTGAACGGTTGATCGATTTCGTGCGTGTGCATCTGAGTCAGATAGGCGGCATCACGGCGGGACGCAAGCTGCAGATTTTCGCGGAGCAGTTCGGCGTGCGCACGGCATGGCACGGTCCAGGCGATATGTCGCCGCTCGCGCATGCGGCGAATATTCATATCGATCTGGCATCGCGTAATTTTGGCGTGCAGGAATGGTCGGGCACGGAGCCGCCCAACTTCGTGATCCAGAGTCTGAAAGGGCCGCGTGCCGCCTTGCTCGATGTGTTCCCCGGCCTGCCGGAGTTTCGCGACGGCTACGTTCATGCGAACGACAAGCCAGGCTTGGGCGTCGATATCGACGAGAAGGAAGCCGCGAAATATCCCTGCGAGGCCGACGTTACCGTATGGACGCAAACGCGCCTCATGGACGGCAGCCTGCAAACGCCTTGAAGCTAACTCAAGGCGCGGCGTTGCTGCATCGGTTGATACGCTTCGCCGGCCTTGAAGCGGTCGAGGCGCTCGCTTGCCGTCGTCAGGGCGGCGAGCGTGGCGCGCTGCAACTGATGATCGTACAAGGAGACGATTGCCGCGATCTGCTCGAATGCTTCCGGCGCAAGGGTCCACGTGCCGGATTCGCGGCCGCCATCGAATACTTCGGCCATGATGCGGTCCGCGGCCATCAGCGCGTCGTGGGAGAAGTCGCCGTGACCCGCTTCGGACAGGAAGCGCGCGAGCAGCATTGCTTCAGTGATCTGCTGGGCGGGTGCGATGTCGGTGGCGCCGGCACGCAGCGCTTGCAATGACAGATGCACTTGCAACGCGAGTTCGTTGGCTACCGCGCGAGGAATCGGCAGCAGTTGCGCTTTGGACAGCCGCGCGCGCGAAGCCTGCGGCGAACGCTGAAAAGGAAGGGTGCGTGACATGCGTATAAGCGAAAGAAGCGCCGTCGTGGTTGACTTCTCTCGTTAACGTTCGTCCCACGCGTTTTCTGAAGGGTTGTTTTGGCGTGTGCGTGCAAATTCTTCGAGGATCGCAATGGCGCGCTCGCACTGCGCCGCATCCAGCGAGTGGATGGACGGTTTTACCGTATCGGCGCCGATTTGCTGCGCGAGCCACTTCAGGCCCTTTGCGCGGGCTTCGAAAATATTGCACGCGTCGCGGCGCACTTTTGCCTGGGCGAGCGGTTCGAGGGCAGCGTGTAGTTTTGTCTTCAGATCGCGTAAAGCGGCATCGGCCAGACGCCCGAGCGGAACCTGGCGCGTGCTGCGCGGGAAAACACCGATCCACGCCTGACAAGGCGCACAGACCCAGAGCGGGCCGTGATCGTCGCGATACGGGTAGATTTCATCGTCCGAGCGAACAAGCGTCGCGGGCGCGCCGCAATAGTCGCAATTGGGATGAGGCAGAGGTTTGACCGGGCGGCCGACTCGCATTGTTGAATAAGTCGAGGGACGGAAGCGGCCAATATATCAAACGCAAACTGCGAAATGAAACGATGCCGGCAAGTGAGCGCGAAGCTCTCGTGCCGGCATCAAACCTCGACTTGCAGGGAGCGGCTCAAGGCTCACTCCTGGAGGCATTTAGCGACTTAGCGCTGGTCCTTCTTCACTTCTTCCTTGACGTCGCCGTATTGCTTGCGAGCTTCGCCGGCGCCTTGCTGGACCTGACCCTTCACTTGCTGGGCAGTGTCGCCAGTCATCTTGCCGACCGCCTCATTCGCCTTGCCCTTCACCTTTTCGGCGGTACCCTTAACTTGATCCTTGTTCATGGTGAACCTCCTTGAATGGTTGCGTGGGACGGTTTGCCTCCACAAATATCCTTATCGCAAAACACGGGCCTGCCCTGCGAACGATCGGTCGTTTTTGTTCGTGCCACACTACACTGCAAATTCAACTGAAAGAGGAGACTTCCGGCGTATGGCAAGAACCAACGAGTACCAACAAGCTATCGGCGATGCCGTGACCGACTGGAAAACGCGCGAGCGGCCCGCGCGAATCGTCATCGAAGGCACGCACTGCAAGATCGTGCCGCTCGATGTCGGCGCACATGCGCAGGATCTTTTCCACGCGTACAGCGAGCCGAGCGACTGGACCTATCTGTTCACCGGTCCGTTCAAGGAGTTTGCGGCGTTCCGCACGTATTTGACACAAGCGGCGGCATCGGCCGATCCGTTGCACTACGCCGTCATCGATAAATCCAGCGGCAAGGCAGTCGGGACGTTCGCGCTGATGCGCATCGAGCCGGTTCATGGCGTGATCGAAGTGGGCAGCGTGACGTTTTCGCCGCTGCTCAAGCAAACGCGCATCTCGACCGAAGCGCAGTATCTGCTGATGCGCTACGTGTTCGAAGCCCTGCAATACCGGCGCTACGAATGGAAATGCGACAGCCTGAACGCGCCATCGCGCAAGACGGCGCTGCGACTCGGCTTCGAGTTCGAAGGCATCTTCAGGCAAGCTATCGTGTACAAGGGGCGTAACCGCGATACCGCGTGGTATTCGATCATCGATAAAGACTGGCCCACGGTGCGCGCCGCATTCGAACGCTGGCTCGCCGACGACAACTTCGACGCCGACGGCAAGCAACGCGCATCGCTTGCGAGCTTGAGAGTCAACGCATCTGAATGACAGGCGCGAGAAAATTGCGCACGTAAGGCAGCCAGATCGGAATGGCCGCGCGGGACGCGAACATTCCGTGACCGTTTTCACCGTAGGGCGGCTCCATCACGAACTGACCTTGGCCGCCTGCTTGCTGGAATGCGTTGAACCAGCTTCGTGTGTAGTCCGGGCCGAAGTACTGATCGTTCTCGACATAGTGCCAAAGCACCGGCACGCGCACGGTGCCCGCGAAGTGCGTGATCGCGCTCAGCATGTTGTCCGGGGCGCACGGCACGGTTGGATGCCTCGCCGGATCGCCGCCGCGTCCGCCCGAGAAGTTGAGCACCGCTATCACGCCGGGCGGATCGAAGCTCGCCGCGGCCAGCGAAGAAAACCCGCCCGCAGATTGCCCCGCCAGCACGATCCGGTTGCCGTCCACTTGCGGCAGGGTCTTCGCATACGCGATGGTCGCGAGAATGTCCTGTGCGGCTGCATTGCCGGATGCTTCGTAGTCGGCATTGACGCACTTGCCGGTGCTCTCGGCATACGTGCCGCCCGTCGCGCCATAGCCTCGGCGAATCGGCACGATCACGGCGAAACCCATCTCCACGAAAGTACGAATCTGCGGAATCAGCCGATAACGCCCGGTCTTCACGCGATTGAGCGGATCGGGCGGACTGCCGTGACTCAGCACGATGAGCGGAAACGGCCCCGCGCCATCCGGCTGATAGAGCGTCGCGACCAGCTCACGGCGCGAGTCGCCGAACAAGCCTTTCTCGATCATCGGAACCTGCACGACGGTTTCATGCAAATCGGCGGCGAGGCTTTCGGGTTCGTCCGCGCGCGCGACGGAGACGGCGGCAAGCGCGACAAACACAAGGGCTGAAAGGCGCATGAGCGGAGTTCGAGCGTCTGGGTGATGCGCAATGTATCAGATCGTCTCCTTAGTTAATCACCCATCGGTGAATTCGTTTATCACCGCGCCATCACTTTTCTAAGCCAGGAAAATTGGTTTGGCCTCGGCATGCCGGCTCTTATTCTTTTTGCTCTGCGACGACGCGTCTCTCCAGTGCTCGTTCCATTCAACCGGCGCGGCCACGCGCTGCATCTCAGAGCGTCCATGGCAACGGTTCAATTGCATAGCGTCATCAAGCGCTACGACGGCGCACCGGTCGTCGATGCGGTCTCGCTTTCCGTGCGCGACGGCGAATTCCTCACCTTGCTCGGCCCGAGCGGATGCGGCAAGACGACGTGTCTCCGCATGGTCGCGGGCTTCGTCACGCCGGATGCGGGCTCGGTCCATATCGGCGGCGAGGATGTGACGCAGGTTCCGGCTCATCGGCGCAATACGGGCATGGTGTTTCAACAGTACGCGCTGTTTCCGCATCTGACGGTCGCGCAGAATCTCGCCTTCGGTCTACGCGTGCGCAAGCTGCCGGGCAAGGAGATCAAACGGCGCGCCACCGAAGCGCTCGACCGCGTGCGCCTTTCGGGTTATGCGGATCGTTACCCGGACCAGCTATCGGGCGGGCAGAAGCAGCGTGTCGCGCTGGCACGAGCGCTCGTCATCAATCCGCGCGTGCTGTTGCTCGACGAACCGCTCGGCGCGCTCGATCAGAAACTGCGCGAGGAATTGCAGGCGGAGATCAAGCGCATTCAGCGCGAAGTGGGCATCACGACCATCTTCGTCACGCACGATCAGAGCGAGGCGCTGAGTCTTTCGGATCGCATCGTCGTGATGCGGCAGGGCGGTATCAGTCAGATCGGCTCGCCGCAGGAACTGTACGACCGGCCGGTGGATCGCTACGTCGCGAGTTTCATCGGCAAGATCAATCTCGTCGCGGTGACGGCGGGCGCGCTCGGCGCCGATGGCCGCCTACGCGTGCAAAGCCGCGAGACGGCCGAACCATTCGATGTCGATCTCGCCGGCGGCGCAACGCCCGCGCCCGGCGAACCGCTGTTGCTCGCGTTGCGGCCGGAGCGCATTCAGATCGGCGCGGGTTTGCCGAACCGCGTGCAGGGCCGCGTGGAACTCGCCACGTATGCGGGCGACGGCTGGTATCTCGAAGTCCGCACGCAGGCAAGCGAGCCGCTCATCGTGCGCACGTCGGGCCGCGCGGCACCCGCCGCTGGCGATACCGTCACGCTCGGCTGGCACCACGGCGATGCCGTCCTCTTGCGCGACGAGGCCGCCACATGAGCAACGATGCCTTGCTGACAGGCGGCGATCTCGCCGCGACGCCTTCGCCGCTTTCGGCGACGAAGCGCAGGGGCGCCGCCTACGGCGCGCTCGCCTTGCCGGGACTGGCGTTTCTTGGCGTGTTCTTCGTCGCGCCTATTGGCTATCTGCTGATCTTGTCGCTGCACGGCGGCGGCTCGATGGGCCGTGTCGACGACACATGGACGCTTTCCAACTACGCGCGCTTTCTCTCTGATGCGTACTACCTCCAGATCCTGCTCGACACGCTCGTCTTCGGCGCATTGACGGCGATCATCTGCGCGGTGTTCGGCTTTCCGTTCAGCTATTACCTTGCGCGCACGCGTTCGCGCTGGCGCACGCCGCTTTTGTTCGTGACGGTGTTGCCGTTGCTCATCAGCGCCGTGATCCGCAATCTCGGCTGGATTCCGGTGCTTACCGAACACGGCATGCTCAATACGCTCTTGCTGGGTTCCGGTGTGGTGAAGGAACCCGTGCAGTGGATCTTCAACTACACCGGCGCGCTCATCGGCATGGTGCACGTGGAGTTTCCCTTCATGGTGCTGATGCTGACGAGCGCCATCCGCAAGATCGATCCCGCGCTCGAGGAAGCCGCCATCAATCTCGGCGCGACGCCTTTTCTGGCGTTCGTGCGCGTGGTCTTGCCGCTGTGCCGGCCGGGACTGGCGGCGGGCGCGTCGATGGTCTTCATGGCCGCGATCAGCGCGCTCGTCACGCCGGGCATTCTCGGCGGGCATCGGGTGATGTTCATGGCGCTCTACATCGATCAGCAGATGCACGGCGTGCTGAACTACACGGTCGGCTCGACCGCGGCCATCCTGACGATGATCGCCGCGCTCGCATCGATGCTGCTTGCCGTGCGCATGAGCGGAGCGCGGACATGAGTACCCAAGCGAGTACGTCGGCCGTCGTCTGGCATCGCGATGCCGCATCGAGCGCGTTGAAATGGCTGCTGCGTATCGCGACCTTCGCGGTGCCCGTGTTTTTGCTGCTGCCGTTTATCGGCATCGTCAGTGCTTCGTTTTCGAAGAGCGGCGCGCTCGCGTTTCCGCCGAGCGACTGGACGCTCCACTGGTATCGCTCGATCTCGCCGGACTATTACGCTGCGCTTCGCTACAGCGTCGCGCTGGGCACGGCGACGACCGCGCTCGCCACGCTCGTCGGTGTGCCGCTTTCGTTGTCGATCGTGCGCGGACGTTATGCGGGGCGCGGCATCGTGAATGCGCTATGCGTTGCGCCGCTGGGCGTGCCGACTATCGTCATTGCGGTGGCGGGCTTCAAGTTCTTCATGCTCGCCGCCGACTGGCACGACATCGGACTCAACGGAACGAGCGCGGCCATCGTGCTGATGCAGGCCGTGTTCACCTTGCCGCTCGTCGTGCGCTCGGTGGTCGCGAGCTTCGCGCACTACGACAATGCGCTCGATGAAGCCGCGCAGAACCTTGGCGCCACGCCTTGGCAAGTGTTTTGGCGCGTGACCGTGCCACTCGTTTTGCCCGGCGTGATCGCGGGAATGCTGTTCGCCTTCGTGCTTTCGTTCGACGACGTGGTGGTCGCATGGTTCATGGGCAACCCGAGCCGTCCGACCTTGCCCGTCAAGCTCTTCAACGCGATGGAAGTGGAGTTCGATAACGCAGTCACCGCGCTGTCCACGCTGATCGTTGCGTTCTGGGCCGCGCTCGCGTTGCTGCTCAATCGTTTCTTCCGTCTCGAACGTCTCTTTTCGCGGCGTTGAGCCTTCTCCTTCTTTCCTCACGAGGCCATTCTTGAAAGTTATCGCCAGGCTCGCGCTCGGGCTCTTCGCACTGACCGCATCCCTCGTTGCCGGGCTCGCGCATGCGCAGAGCGCAGACCCCAAAGACATCGTGCTGCGCGTGTCGTCGTGGGGCGGCAAGTCCACGCAGACGCAGATCAAATACGCGGGCGACATCTTCACCAATAAAACGGGCGTGAAGGTGCAATTCATCGATGGCGCGTCGATCGATCACGTCGCCAAGCTCGTCGCCGCGAACGGCCGCAACGTGCCCTATGACGTCGTGTTGCTCGACGGCGACGTGCGCGCGCAAGCCATCAAGGCAGGCGTGCTGCAAAAGCTCGATCCGGCGAAAGTGCCGAACGTGAATTTCGCGCTCGATCTCGCGAAGAACGCGCAGGGCTATGCGCCTGACTTCGATTTCGTCTCGGCGATCTTCGTCTACAACGCGGACAAGTTTCAGCAAGCAGGCATTCCCGCGCCGTCATCGTGGAAGGACTTGTGGAACCCGAAGCTCGCGGGTCACGTTGCGTTGCCCGATCTCGCCAATGGCGCGGGCCGCGCGCTGCTGATCGAAACGTCGCGTCTGAATGGCGGCGATGAAGGCAATCTCGACAAGGCCGTTGCGGAGATTGCGAAGGTCAATGCGCGCACGTTCTGGCAGACCTCGCAACAGGCGGAGCAACTCATCAAGTCCGGCGATATCTGGCTTACCGTCATTGCCGATGGCCGTGCCTACGCGCTTCAGGATGCCTACAAGCCCGCGCGCGCGGTGCGTCCGAAGGAAGGCTCCATCGCGTTCGCATCGACGGCGGATATCGTCAAGGGCACGCCGCATCCCGACCTCGCGGCGCAGTTCCTAAACGAGATCTACGGCGCGCTTTATCAGCTCGGCAACGCAACGGACTTCTACTACGGCCCGACCAACCGCCTGCTTGCGCCCGTGATCGAAGCCGACCCGCAACTCGCGGCCAAGCTCATCTACAAGCCGGAGCAAGCCCAGGCGCTCTATCACCCGGACTGGAACAAGTTCTGGGGCGCGTTCGATCGCGCGCAGGACTCGTGGAACCGGACCATCGTCTCCAGAAAATGACCCAGCACATCCACTTCAACGCGTTCCACATGAACGCACCCGCGCATTCGTGGGCGGGCTTCTGGCGGCATCCGCGCGACCGCTCGCTCGAACACAACACGCTCGGCTACTGGGTCGAACTCGCGCAGACGGCCGAGCGCGGTCTCTTCGACGGCGTGTTTCTCGCCGATGTCTTCGGCATCTACGATGTCTACGGCGGCGGCACCGACGCCACGCTCTTCGCGGCTGCGCAAGCGCCTTCGCACGATCCGTTGCTGACCGTGCCCGCCATGGCTTATGCGACGAAGCACATCGGCTTCGGCGTGACGGCGAACCTCACGTACGAGCATCCGTATCAGTTCGCGCGGCGCTTTTCCACGCTCGATCATCTGACGAGCGGCCGTGCGGGCTGGAACGTCGTGACGGGTTATCTGGAAAGCGCGGCGCGTGGCATGGGTCTCGCGAAAGCGCGCGAGCACGACGAGCGATACGCGGCCGGCGAGGACTTCCTCGAAGCCGTCTACAAGCTGTGGGAAGGAAGCTGGGCCGAAGGCGCGGCGGTGCGCGACAAGCGTGCGGGACACCCTTATACCGACCCGTCGCGCGTGCGGCGCGTGAAGCATGAAGGCCCGTATTACCGTGTCGATGGCTTCAATCTCACCGAGCCTTCGCCGCAGCGCACGCCGGTGTTGTATCAGGCCGGTGCGTCGGGACGCGGCAAGGCGTTCGCAGGCAAGCATGCGGAATGCGTGTTTCTCGAAGGACAGACGCCTGCCATCGTCGCGGCGGCGGCGCGCGACATCCGCCAGCATGCAGTCGATGCAGGCCGCGCTGCCGACGATGTGCTGCTCTATCTCGGCGCGACCGTCGTGGTTGCGCGCACGTCGAAGGAAGCGCGCGAATTGCAGGCCGAGTATGCCGAATACGTCGATACGTTGGGACAACTTGCGCTGGTGTCGGGCTGGACCGGCATCGACTTCGGGGAACTGGATCTGGACGAACCGATTCGCTATGTGAAGAGCAACGCGCTGCAGTCGACCGTCGAGAATCTCACGAAGCGTGCAGGCCGGCCCATCACGCCGCGCGACATGAGCCGCTTCGATCAGATCGGCGGACGCGGGCCGTTCATCGTCGGCGATCCGCGCGAGGTGGCGGATCAGTTGATTGCATGGATTGATGAAACCGGCGTCGATGGCTTCAATCTGCGGCGTCTCGTGATGCCCGAAAGCCTGCATGCGTTCGTGGATCTCGTCGTGCCGGAACTGCAGAATCGCGGGCGTTATCGCACCGAGTATGCCGAGGGCACGCTGCGCGAGAAGCTCTTTGCCGGGCGCGGACCTCATCTGCGAGCGACGCATCCGGGCGCGCAATATCGCGACCTTTGAGACAGCCGACATGAACCAGATCGATCGAACCATTTTCTCCGATGCCATCGCGCGCCTGCATCGTGGAGTTGCCGAAGCCACGCCGGTGCTCAAGCAACGCAGTGCGCAAACCGACGAAGCCGCGACGTTTCCCTATGACAACATCCGCACCTTGCACGATGCGGGTCTGCTCGCAGCGGGTCTGTCGCTGGAACGCGGCGGAGCGGGCTTCGGACGCGGCACGAGCTTCACGCATTTCTTCGATGCGGTGACATCGATCGCGCGCGCCTGCAGCAACACCGCGCAGCTCTATACGGTGCAGACAGGCGCGCTTTTCACGCTGGAAATGCTGGCCGATTCCGCACTTGTGGATGAACTCGCCGCCGCCGTGCGCGAGGATGGCGCGACCTTCTGCTTCACCGCCGCCGAACCCGACGAGCGCTTCACGTACGACAACAAGCGCACGAACCTCAAGTCGTATGCCGAGCGTCTCGACGACGGCCGCTGGCGCGTCAAGGCGGAAAAAGCCTTCGCGACAGGCTCGGTCGGCTGCACTTATGCGCTCTTCCAGTGCGCGACCGTGACCGATGACGAAGGCCGTCCGCCCGAGTCCGTTCTCGTGCTGCTGCCGCGCAGTCACGAAGCGGTGAACGTGCTCGATACGTGGGACGGCATCGGTCAGCGGGCCACATCGAGCGGTCGGCTCGTCGTGAACGAAAGCGTGATCGATGGCCGCTGGGTTGCGGGCAATCCGGCCAGCGTGCCTGCTGCGGCTATCTTCGCGCCGCTCTATCAACTCGGCTTTGCGGCGATTCTCGCGGGCATCGGCGAAGCGGCGCTCGACGATACCTTGCACTTCGTGAATAACGTGCAGAAGCCGACCAACGGTTACGCACGCGCCGCCGAGGAGCCCGCGATTCAGGCGCATGTCGCCGATATCCGCATCGCGCTGAGTGCGAGCCGCGCGCTGATCAACGAAGCAGCCCGTTCGATGGACGCCTTCACGCGCGGCGAAGCGGATATTGCCGAGGTGCTGGTCGCCGTTTATCAGGCGAAGGTGCATGCGAGCGGCAGTTCCATCGAGGCGGGTTCGCGGCTCTTTCAGATCGGCGGCGCGCGTTCGGCTACGAGGCGCGCCGCGGCGGACAGGCACTGGCGCAACGCGCGCACGCTGACGCTGCACGATTCGATCGACAAGCAAAAAGGCGTGGTTGCGCGACACGTTCTCGGCGTCGAGCGTCCGAACGTTTCTACGCGCTAAACAAGGACACATATCGTGCTGCTTGCATTCTTTCTGTCGCATTCGGCTTCGCCGCACACGGTCGGGCAATGGCGTTTGCCGCGCTCGTTCCAGGGCTTGCGCTACGACCGTCCGGCGTATTGGGAGCACGTTGCGCGCACGGCGGAGCGCGGCGGCATCGACACCATCTTCTTGTCGGATTCGTATTCGATCTACGAGACGTATCGCGGCGACAGTGACGACACCTTGCGCTGGGCCGTGCAATGTCCGCGACATGACCCGCTGCCGCTCATTCCGATCATGGCGCGTGTGACGCAGTCGGTTGGCATCATCACGACGCTGAGTACCGCGTTTCTGCCGCCGTACTGGGTCGCGCGGCAGTTCGCGACGCTCGATCATCTGACCGAAGGGCGCGTGGGGTGGAATCTCGTGACCACGGCGGGCGAACCCGAAGCACGTCAGTTCGGGCAGAAGCTCGATGAACACGACACGCGGTATCGGCGCGCGGAGGAGTATCTCAAGCTGTGCCAGACGCTATGGGATAGCTGGGAGCCGGACGCGATCGTCGCGGACCGCGCGTCGGGCGTGTTCGCCGATCCATCGAAAGTCGCGAGGATCGACTTTCACGGCGACTTCTTCGCGAGCCAGGGGCGCTTCACGGTGCCGCGCTCGCCGCAGGGCAGGCCGTTGATTGCGCAGGCGGGTTCATCGAGCGCGGGCGCGGCATTCGCGGGACGGCATGCGGAACTCGTGTTCGGCTTGCGGCATTCGGCGCGCGGCATGCGCGAGTTCGTCGACAAGGTGCAGGGCGAAGCCTCGAAAGCCGGACGTAGCGCGGGCGATGTGCGTATTTTGTGGGGTGTCGTGCCTATCGTTGGGCAGACTCGCGAAGAAGCCTTGCAGAAGCAGAAGGCCATTCGCGACAACGTGACGGTCGAAGCGGGCCTCACCATGTTGTCCGCGTTTCTCAACACCGACCTCTCGCGCTTCGACGCCAACGCGCCGTTTCCCGATATCGGCGAAACGAGCGGCATTCGCGGGCATCTTTCCACCATCACCGAAGACTTTGCGCCGCATACGCCGCTCGGCGAGATCGCGCGTCATTTCGCTGCGGGACAGGGACCGCATGTCGTGGGTACGGCGTCGGAAGTCGCGGATCAGTTGCAGACCTTGCTCGATGAAGGCGGCGGCGATGGCTTTATCTGCATCACGCACGCGTTGCCTGCCTGCATGGACGAGTTCGTCGATCTCGTGGTCCCCGAGTTGCGGCGACGCGGCTTGCGGCCCGCGTCGTATGAACATGCGACGTTGCGCGAACGCGTGAAGGCGGGTTGACTTGCACGGCACGCGAGCATGATTCAGAAGTAGGAGAGATTGGGCAGCGGCGTGCCATGCGCCGCCTGCCTGCCGATTGCAAGCGCCTTGAAGATGAGCGGATTGTGCGCCGTCACCGTACGCAACGCGCGCCAATGCCGGTCGAGCCGCTGGCTCACGCGCGTGCTCGAAGCGCCACCGAGTTCGAACAGTTCTCCCGCTGCGCGCAAGGCGAGTTCGTCGATCACCACTTTCGACTTCGCCGTGCTGTTGGCGGCGCGCTCGAACGCATGGGAGGAGACATCGCCCGATGCGGCGCTGTCGAAGCCGCGTTCGAGCCATTGCGCCGCTTCAAGCACACTCACACGCGCCAGATGCGCCACGCTTTCGATGCGGCCGAGCACTGCTTGCAGAAGCGGGTCGTTGGCGGGTACTTCATCAACACCGTGATAGAAGTTGCGTTCGCGCGACTTCAGCAAGTGCGCGGCATCGGAAACAACGCGCTGCAAAATGCCCGCCACCACCGCCGAGAGATACAACTGCGCGAAGGTCGCGACATACGGCAGCGCGGTGACGCGGCTGTTATCGACGATCTCGTCGGGCAACACCTTCACGTTCGTGTAGTTGGTCGAGCCGCTTGCCGTGAACTGCTGACCGAAGCCGTCCCAATCGTCCGCTATATCCACGCCTTCGCGCGTGGCGGGCACGACGACCTTGATCTGCTTGCCGGCTTCATCGACTGCATAGACATAGATGTGGTCCGCATACAGGTTGCCCGTGCTGTAGAACTTCTTGCCGTTCAGACGCAGGCCGTCAGGGCCGGACGTGACCGCTGTGTCGTAGTCGAAGTTGCCTACGTTGCGCTTGCCGAGTTCCGTCGCCGATGCGCCATAAGTCTCGCCACGCGCGACGCGGTCGAGATAGGTATCGAATGCGGGAAGGCGTTTATGGTCGATCAGCAGGCTTTCCACCAGATTCAGATGGTTGCGGAACGCGTGCGCGACATTCGGATCGGCTGCTGCAAGATCGATCACGAAGTCGAATAACTGCGTGAGCGTCAACGCGGCGCCGCCACGTTCGCGCGGCAAACGCAATGCGCCGATGCGCGCGTCTTTCAGGCGCTGCATCGTGGCCTTGAAGGCGGCCGTGTCGCGGCCGGGTTGCGCTTCCTGATCGGCGACCCAGGGCAAAAGCGCGCGCAAGTCGCGGACATCGAGTGCAGATGGTGCGGTGTTGGTCACGTTGATCTTCCTTGAACGATGAGAGGGAAAGATGTCGGATTACGCGTGCGCTTCGGCGGGCACACCGAGCGTCGCGAGCAAGCGGTCGCGTAGCGCCGCAAACGCAGGATCGGTGGACACGCGCGGGCGCGGCAACGCGATGTCGATATCGCTGCCAATGCGGCCATGCTCCAGGACGAGCACGCGGTCGGCGAGCAGCAGCGCTTCATCGACGTCATGCGTGACGAGCAGCACCGTCGCCGCATGCGCTTTCCACACGTGCGCAATGAGCCGCTGCATCTGGATGCGCGTGAGGGCATCGAGCGCGGCGAACGGTTCGTCGAGTAGCCAGACTTTCGGATCGCGGACCAACGCACGCGCGAGCGCCACGCGTTGCGCTTCGCCGCCCGACAGCGTCAGCGGCCATGCATGCAGCCGATGCCCGACGCCCACTTCGTTGAGTGCCGCGGCGATCACGGCGCGCGCGTCGGGCTTGCGCAAACCGAGCGAAAGATTTTCCTCGACGGTTTTCCACGGTACGAGACGCGGCTCCTGAAACACGACCGCGCGCTTGTCCGGCACGTCGACCGTGCCGGCGGGTGCTTCATCGAGGCCCGACAGCGTGCGCAACAAGGTGGACTTCCCCGAACCCGAACGGCCGAGCAACGCCACGAAAGAGCCGCGTTCGATGTCGAGATCGAGCCGGTCGAGTACGGTGTGCGCGCCGAAGCGCCGCGTCAGTTGCCGGATACGGATGATAGGATCGCGTGTGGTCATCGCTCAGTCCTTGATCGTGGATGGCCGCCATGCAAGCAGACGTTTTTCGGCGCCGCGCACGAGGGCATCGGTGACGAGTCCGAGCAGTGCATAGATCAGGAGACACGCCATAATGATGTCGGTACGCATGTAGTTCTGCGCCGTGATCGCGAGATAGCCGATCCCGCTCGACGCGTTGATCTGCTCGCCCACCACGAGCGAGAGCCACGCAATGCTCAGCGAATAGCGCAAGCCGACGAGAAACGAAGGCAATGCGCCCGGCAGCACGATATGGCGAATCTGCTCGGCACGTGTGAGGCCGAGCGTGCTCGCCATCTCGACGATCTTGGCATCGACGCTGCGGATACCCGCGAACAGATTGAGGTAGACCGGTATCAGACAGCCCAGCGCGACGAGCGCGATCTTCGGTGTCTCGCCGATACCGAACCACAGGATGAACAGCGGCACGAGCGCCAGATGCGGCAAGGTGCGCGTCATTTGCAAAAGGGCATCGACGGAATCCTCGCCACGGCGCGAGAGACCGCTAACGAGCGCAAGCGCGACACCGAGCGTGAGGCCGATGGCAAGCCCGCTTCCCGCACGCGCCAGCGACGCGAGCAGATGCGTGCCGAGTTCGCCGCTGGCTGCGAGTTCCCAGAGCGTCGTGGCAATCTGCGCGGGCGACGAGAAGCGCCGTTCGTTGACGAACCCGGTTGACGACGCCAGTTGCCATGCCGACAACAACGCCACCGGCACGACTAGCCGCCGCCAGCGCAATACGGCGGCGCGTCGCGGCGCGGGCGCGGCTTGGCCTTCGACGGCAAGTGTTGGATGCGACATGAGACGAATCCTCCGGAAAGTGTTCATGCCCGCGTCGCGAGCTGGCCATCGAAGGCCGTGCTCACGTTGCCGATCGACTGCTTGATCATGCCGTAGCGATAGAAACCGTCAGCGGCGTGCTGAAGCGCGTTGCGCACGTTGGAATCGAGCGGCGCGGGCGTCGGCTTGTACTCGGCGAGCAAGGACTTCGCGGTGGCGGGATCGAGATGCGTGTCCTTCACGAGCGCGGCGGCGGCGGCATCGACATTGGCGAGCGCCCAACGTTGCGCGCGCTCGCTGCGAGCGAGGAAGTCGCGGATCGCATCGCGCTTGTCGCGCGCCGCTTTCTCATGCACGAGCAGAAAGTTGTTGCCGCTATAGAGATAGTCGACGTCGCGCAGATCGGCGATGGGATACGCGCCGTTCTGCTGGATCGCAAGCGTCGAATATGGCGCCCAGGTGAGCCACGCATCGACGGCGCCGGCGGCAAATGCGGGCTTCGCGGCACCGGGATCGAGGAACACGAGGTTCACGTCTTCCCGCTTCAACCCCGCCTTTTCGATGAGACCGTAAGCCATCAGTTGCGGCCCGCCGCCTGCATTGACCGCGAGTTTCTTGCCCTTCAGGTCCGCGACCTTGCGGATGCCCGAGTCGCGTTGCGCGAGCAGCGGAATGAAGCTCGGCGCGAAGGTAATCGCGCTGACCGCGCGCGCTGGGCAACCCGCCGCATATGCAAAGAGGAACACGCTGTCGCCGGTCTGACCGACATCGAGTGCGTCGGCGTTGAAGGCCTGCAATTCCGGCTGGCCTGCGGGAAACTTGCTCCACTCGATTTCGTACGGCAGATTCTTCGCTTCGCCGGAGGCTTCGAGGAAGGCTTTCCAGCCGATGGAATTCATGTCGCCCACGCGCAGCACCGGAGCCGCGCGCGCGGACGTGCCTATCATGAAGCCCGCCGCCGTGGCGAGGCCGCCGAGAATCAGCTTGCGGCGAGTCGAAGAGCCGGGAGTGTCGTCGGATAGAACGGTGTTGGTCGATTGGTCGGTCACGTGGGTATGTCGGCAGAAGAGTGGCGGGAAGTCAGAGGGCGTAACCGGGATTGCGCTGATCGAGCAGACGCTTGAGCGCTTCGAAATGCAGCACGTGGTAGGGCTTGCCGGACCAAGCCGCGCCTTCCTTTGCCGCTTCCGTGTATTGGCGATGCACCTTGTCCTGCTGCTCTTGCGATAAAAGCCGCAGCGGTTTGCCGGTTGAATACGCGAGCACCTGAAAGCGCGCCGCGCGTTCGAGCAGATAAAGACGGTCATACGCCTGCGACACGCTGCGCCCCGTGACGATCACGCCATGATTCGCCAGGAACAAGATGCTCTTGTCGCCGAGACGGTCGGCAAGACGCCGCCCTTCCTCGATGTCGTAGGCTAGCCCGGTGTATTCGTCGTCGTAGGCAATGTGCTTGAGCAGCAGCAATTCCGCCTGGCCGATAGGCAACAGCCGCTGATCCGCAAGACGCGTGAGCGCGGTCGTGTAGGGCATATGCGTATGCAGCACGGCGGCATGACGAACTGGATCTGCCTGATGGATCGGCAGGTGAATGCATAGCGCCGATTGCTCCACCACGCCTTCTCCGGCAATGCGGTTGGCGTCGTAATCGAGCGTGAGGAAATCGCTGGCCTTGACTTCTGACCAATGCAAACCGAATGGCGCGACGAGAAAGCGCCCGCGCGGATCGGGCAGCGACAGCGAGAAATGATTGGCGATGCCTTCGTGCAGATCGTGCATGACCGCTGCGCGATGCGCGGCCGCAAGATCGATGCGTCCTGTCTGTTCGAATCGTTCGATTTCCGCGATTTCCGCGATATCCACGAGCGTCGCGCTGTCCGCTTCGGCCATTGCAGTCACCTTTCCTTGCATTCGATGGAGAAGGGCATTCTGCTGGCATGCAGGTGCGCGAACAAACATCGAAAGGTGATTCGCTATTGAGCGCGCGGCTTGATTAGTTATGCGATGGGGACAGCTTTGTAAATAATCGCGCGTGAATGCAGGACTATTTGAGACGCGGCGTGACAGTATAATTAGCGCCCGCGCCCGTAGCCGGTCGCATCAATGCTCTCGCAATCAGCCAGATTTTTGCAATTCGACCGTCCTACAGGACAGGTCGCAGCAACAAAGGATAAGCCTGCGTGGAAAATCTTTTCCAATCCGTGAATGCGTTCTTCGCATTCATCGCGCCCATTTCCGATTTTCTCTGGGACTTTCCCACCAACTTCAAAGCTTATTCACAGATTCCGGTTCTCGGACAGTTCCCCTTCGCAATACTGCTGCTGGTTGGCGTCGGCATTTACTTCTCCATTCGCACGCGCTTCGTCCAGACCATGAATATGCGCAAGATCGTGCGTATCATGTTGCGCCGGCAGACATCGAGCACGGGCGTAAGCGCGCTTGCATCGTTCATGCTGGGACTCGCGATGCGCGCGGGACCGGGAAATATTGTCGGCATCACGGGCGCGATTTCCGTCGGCGGACCAGGCGCATTATTCTGGATGTGGGTCGCGGCGTTCTTCGGCATGGCGACCGCATTCATGGAATCCACACTGGCGCAACTCTTCAAGGAGAGAAAGCAGAACGAGTTCGTCGGCGGCTTGCCGTTTTATGGACGCCGCATTCTCGGCGACCGGCGAATTGTCGGCACGTTTCTGTCGCTCGTGTTTATCGTCTATGCGCTTTTCAACGTGCCGCCGCAAACGTTCAACGTGTTCACCGCGATAGGCACGATTGCCGATACCGTCGCCAGCACGCATCTCGCGCGGCAATCGGCGGTGTATTACTTCATTGCGGGCGGATTGATCGTCGCGTGTTCGTTCATCATCATGGGCGGCATTCGGCGAGTCACGGCTTATACCGATGTACTCGTGCCGATCAAGGCCGCGCTCTTCTGCCTGATGTCGCTCGTCATCATCCTCATTAATCTGCCGCTCATTCCGTACTTCTTTCGCGAAGTGGTGGTCGGGGCGTTCGCGCCGCATGCATTGTTCGGCGGCGCTATTGGCACGGCGCTCGCGCAGGGCGTGAAGCGCGGGCTGATGTCGAACGAAGCAGGACAGGGCACCATTACGATGGCGGCCGCTATTGCCGATAACGATCACCCGTGCGAACAGGGTTTCGTGCAAAGCCTGGGCGTGTTCTTCGACACCATGGTCATCTGCACGATGACGGGCTTCATCGTCGTGATGGCGCACGTGTGGACCGGCACGGTCGATGGTCAGGCGTGGGAATCGGTGAGGGCATCGAAGATCACGGTTTATCTGGCTTCCGTGCAGGCGCTGGTGCCTGAGTCGGTGGGCCACGTGATCCGCATCGTGATGTGTCTGTGCTACGGCCTTTTTGCGTTCACCACGTTGCTCGGCATGATCTCGTTCGCGGAGATTTCCGCGAATTTCATCTCGCGTGGGCGCGCGTTCATCGTGGGAATAAGAGTCGTCGGCTCGCTCGTGTTCGTGCCGTTCGGCGCGTTGACGGTGCTCGCGGGCCTCGAATTGCCGAACCTGTGGGCGTTGTCGGACCTGATGAATATCGTCATGGTGCTGCTCAACGTTCCGATCGTGCTGGCCGGGCAACGGCTCGTGTATCGCGCGCTGGCGGATTATCGGAAGGGAAGCGGCGGGAGGTTCGTCTCGGCGAACATTGGCGTGAAGACAGAATATTGGCTGGACGATCGGAAAAGCGCCACGCCGCCGCAGCAGACAACCCGCTAACGGCGGCGTGATCGAAGGTCCTCTCGCGAGGACCCGTTACCGCTCAACTTAGCGCATACCGCCGCTGGCGATCAGTTGCTCGCCGGTGATCCACTTCGAATCATCCGAGGCCAGGAATACCGCGATCGTCGCGATATCGTCCGGGCGGCCAACGCGGCCAAGCGGCGTTTGAGCGACGATCTGAGTCTCGAAGTCGGAGCCGATGATGCCGTTGCTCTGCGTGCCTTCTGTCACGATCATGCCGGGGTTGATGGAGTTCACGCGGATCTTCTTCGGGCCGAGTTCACGGGCGAGGGAACCGGTGATGGCATCGACCGCGCCTTTCGTGCCGCTATAAACCGCGCTTTGCGGCGGCGTGATACGCGACACGACCGAACTCACGTTGATGATGCTTCCGCCTTCGCCGAGGTGCGCCGCAGCGAACTTGGTCGTCAGCAGCACACCGAGCACGTTCACGTTGAACTGCTTATGGTAATGCTCCTCGGTGATTTCCTCGACCGGTGCGAACTCGTACACGCCCGAGTTGTTCACGAGGATATCCAGCCGCCCGTAGGTTTCGACGGCGGCATTGACGATTCCTTGCGCATCCGCCGACTTCGACACATCGCCGCCCACTGCGGTCGCCTTGCCGTTTGCCGCGGTGATGGCCGCGACCACTTCATCCGCGCCCGCCTTGCTGCTTGCGTAATTCACGACGACGGAAGCGCCTTCTGCTGCGAGCGCCTTGGCGATTGCCGCGCCAATTCCCTTCGATGCACCCGTTACGACTGCAACCTTGCCGGTGAGCTTGCCCATGTCTGTCTTCCTTTATCGATGATTCGCTGAAAGTTAAGCCGGCGTTGAATCAGGTTCAGGCCGGCTTGCGTTGAGAAGCAATGTATCCGTGAGCGACATCTTGAAAAAGCCCGATATGACGAATTGATTTGCGGGATTTAACGAACAATCGAACGCTGGTTATTCATTGAACGATGAATTACCACGCGGCTTGCGCATTCTTCAGAGGTGAAAGGGCCCAATGGCGAGCATTACCGATTCTGAAACATCCGGCTGGCAATCGGCGTACTTTCGCATACTCTTAAGGAGCACAGAAGGTGCGATCTCGGCGGCTGCTTATTCAACAGCGGCTCCACATACTTCAGATAGATTGGTATTACTTACTAAACTGCGACTAACCTGCGGAGAAAGGCCATGCCTCTACAGAATCGAATGTTGGCGGAGTTCGTCGGAACGTTCTGGCTGGTGGTGGGCGGATGCGGCAGCGCGATTATCGCGGCAAAATTCTCGACTGTCGGAATCGGGCTCCTTGGTGTGTCGCTCGCGTTCGGACTGAGCCTTCTCACGATGGCCTACGCCGTCGGTCCCATCTCCGGATGCCATGTTAATCCCGCTGTCACAATCGGCCTGACGGTTGCGGGCCGTTTTCCCGCGCGCGATGTCGGTCCTTATATCGTCGCTCAGGTGCTTGGCGCTATAGCGGGCGCGGCCGTGCTCGCATATGTCGCCGCGGGTGCGCCGGACTTCGACCGCTTCGCGGGATTCGCCGCCAACGGATACGGCGATCATTCACCCGGCAAGTACACGCTAGGCGCGGGACTCGTGTCCGAAGTCGTGATGACGTTCATGTTCGTGTTCGTCATTCTCGCGGCCACGCATGAGCGCGCGCCGGTCGGCTTCGCGCCGATCGCCATCGGACTCTGCCTTACGCTCATTCATCTGGTAAGCATTCCGGTGACCAACACCTCGGTCAACCCGGCGCGCTCGACCGGTCCCGCGCTTTTCGCGGGCATGTGGGCAATCCAGCAACTTTGGATGTTCTGGGTGGCGCCGATAGTGGGCGCGGTATTCGCGGGCCTGATCTATCCAGCGATGTCCGGGTCGTTGTCGCCCACCGCGCCTATCGTGGGCCGCAAGGTGAGCTGACGCCAAGCCCCAGGCGCGCGGTGAAGCTACCGCGCGCTGTCGGCCTGATAAGCCTCGAAGAAATCATCCGATGCGACCTTGTCCGCAAGCGTCCGCAACGTCGCCGCAGCGCCCGCTCCGAGCACGCGATCCACGCGCCGGTTCGCAGCCACCCAATACGCGAGCGCGGCCTTCAATTGCTTTCTGCCCAACGCCGTAAGCACACAGCGCTTCGAGCGCTTGTCCTCGGCATCCGCGCGTAGTTCCACCAGTTCGTCACGCACGAGCGGACGCATGGCATGCGTCACCGCCGATACCTGTATGCCGAGCCGCGACGCCAGTTCCTGCAGGGACGGTCCTTCGCTTGCGTGCTCCTTGCAGTATCGATCGATCTGCGAGAGCAGCGCCATTTGCGTCGCCTTCATGTCGAGCGGCGCGAGCGCCTCGTCATAAAGCTGGCTCAGTCGACGCGATGCCCGGCGCAGCGCCGTGTTCGTGCAGGCGAGCGGTGCAAACACGTCCGCGGCATCGGACTCGATAGTCGGAACGGACTCGGCACGCTTCGTTCGTGCCTTAGATGTAGCTTTCTTTTCCATACGCATAGGATGGTTGATTGCCTCGCGCTTGACAAGCTTCGGGCAAATACACATATACTTGAGCCCTCAACTAACTCCAGTTTATTCCTTCGTCAGGGAGAAGTCATGGTGAATCAAGCATCCCGCAAGATTGCGGTTGTCACGGGCGCGTCGTCGGGTATCGGCGCGGTGTATGCGCAACGTCTGGCCGCGCGCGGCTACGATCTGTGGCTGGTCGCGCGTCGCGCCGACCGTCTGCGCGAACTGGCGAGCGAGATTGGCGGCGCGCATGGCGTGAACGTCGAGACGGTCGTCGCAGACCTGACCAGCGAGGCGGATCTGCAACGCGTCGAGCAGCGCATCGCGGCCGAAGCGAACATCCACGTGCTCGTCAATAACGCGGGACTCGCGCGGCTGCGGCCGGTGGCGCAGTCATCGGTGGCGGATACGGCCACGCAGATCGCGCTCAATATCACCGCGCTCGTTCGTCTGACGCAAGCCGTGGTGCCCGGTTTCGTCGCGCGCAACGAAGGCGCGATCATCAACATTGCTTCGGTGCTGGCGCTCGACACCTTGCCCGTCAGCGCGGTCTATAGCGGCACAAAGGGCTTCGTTCTGAACTACACGCGCGGCTTGCAATTGGAACTCGCGAACACCGGCGTGAAGGTGCAAGCGGTGCTGCCCGCAGCGACGGCCACGGAAATCTGGGACGAATCGGGCGTGCCGCTCGACTCGCTGGCGGCGGGCACCGTCATGCGCACGGAAGACATGGTCGATGCCGCGCTCGAAGGTTTCGATCAGGGTGAAGCCATCACCATGCCGTCGGTACACGACGCGCAGTTGTTGCACAGCTTCGAAGAAGCGCGTCAAACGCTATTCCGCGCATCGCAGAACGGCACCGCCGCGCCGCGCTATCGCGCCTGATCGCCGGAAACGGAGAGGAGCAGATCGACATGCGTTATCGCATTTTCGGAAGTACGGGGCTGAAGGTATCGTCGCTGGCTCTGGGCACGGGCAACTTCGGCACGGGTTGGGGATACGGCTCGGAGCGCGACGAAGCGAAGACGGTCTTCGATACGTATCGTGCGGCAGGCGGCAATTTCATCGATACCGCCGACAGCTATCAGTTCGGCGATAGCGAAACCATCCTCGCCGAGTTCATCAAGGCGGAGCGCGAGGACATCGTGCTCGCTAGCAAATTCTCGCTCGGGGCGTCGCCGGACGCGGGTCTGCAGCGCACCGGCAACAGCCGCAAGGCGATGGCGCAGGCGGTCGATGCAAGCCTGAAACGGCTCGATACCGATCGCATCGATCTTCTCTGGGTGCACATGCCCGACGGCGTGACGCCAAGCGAGGAGATCGCGCGCGGGCTCGACGACCTCGTGCGCGCCGGCAAGATCCTCTATGCGGGGCTATCGGACTTTCCCGCCTGGCGCGTCGCGACGGCGGCGACGATCGCCGAGATGCGCGGTTGGGCGCCGATCAGCGCGTTGCAGATCGAGTACAGCCTGGTCGAGCGCACCGTCGAACGCGAGTTGCTGCCAATGGCCGCGGCTTTCGGTCTTGGCACGGTGGCCTGGTCGCCGCTCGGAGGCGGGCTTCTGAGCGGTAAGTATCGGCAAGGCGAGACGGGGCGCAAGCAAGGACTCGGTGTCGTGATCCACGACGAAAGCGACGCGCGCAAGACCGCCACGGTCGACGCGGTTCTCGCCATCGCCAATGAGCTGGGTGTATCGGCGGCGCAGGTGGCGATCGCGTGGGTGCTCGCGAAGGGCGTGTTGCCGATCATCGGACCGCGTACCTTGAAGCAGCTGGACGACAACCTCGGTGCGCTCGCGGTCTCGCTTAGTGCGGAGCAGCTCGCGCGTCTGGATGCGGCAAGCGCCACGCCGCTCGGTTTTCCGCATGACGTGGTGAACGCGGAGAGAACGCGCAGCCGGCTGGCGGGCGGCAAGGCGGATTTGCTGGATTATCCGCTGACGCCTGTTCGATGAAGAAAAGGGCGCGAGCCTCGGCCCCAAAAAACAAAAAGCCTCGCATGAAGCGAGGCTTTTCAAAGACCGCACGAGGCAGCCGTTACTTGCAGTGGCGTTCCCAATGATGATGCACGCGCACCTTGTGGCACTCGGCATGATGGTGGGGGGCCGCGAAAGCGGTGGTAACGGAAAGGAACGTGGTGGCGGCCAGCAGTGCGGCGAAAACAGCTTTCTTCATGACGTCGATTATCAGGGGATTGAGAGGAGGCGCCATCGTATCAACCGAACTTTACGATTACGTTATGTGATGCGTTTTGCGCAACAAGATTACTTTGTGGCGGACCGCTTCGCGAGAAATCTGTCCAGTTCGCCCGCGAACTTCTTGCCATCGCGCGGAGCGTAGGGCGGCGGGCCGCCGGTCTGCACGCCGGAACTGCGCAACTGATCCATCATCGCGCGAATGGAGAGTCGCTCCTCGATATTTTCCGCGTTCATCCATTCTCCGCGCGGGTCGAGCACATGCGCGCCTTTCGCGAGCACGGCGGCCGCAAGCGGAATGTCCGCGGTGATGACGAGATCGCCGGCTTGCGCCATTTCGACGATGCGCTTATCCGCGACATCGAAGCCCGCTGGAACCTGAATCGCGCGCAGCCACGGCGACGCGGGCGTGCGCAAAAATTGATTGGCGACGAGCGTCACGCGTACTTCCACGCGCGGCCCGGCGCGGAACAGAATGTCCTTGACGATGGCAGGGCAGGCGTCGGCATCGACGAAAATTTCCATTGACTGGCGTCCGCTCGAAGGAAGACGCCGATCATACTCCCGATGCCAACGCTCAACGAACGGCGTCGCGCAAGTCGGTGAGATCGCGGCCACGGGTCTCGGTGGACATGGCGACGCCGACGAGCGTGAGCGCCGACAACACGGCGGTGTATGCGCCCATGACCCAGAAGCCGCCGCCCGCGCGGCCAATCAGATAGATGCCGAGAATTGGCGCGAGTCCGCCCGACAACACCGCGCCGATCTCGCGCGACAAGGCCACGCCCGAGTACCGATAGCGATTGCCGAAGAGTTCCGCGAAATGCGCGCACTGCGCCCCGAGCATGCTGTTTGCGCCGATGGCGAGCCCTCCGAACATCGCGAGCGCGACCCACCAGAAGCTGCCGGTGCTCACCATCCACCACGCGGGGAACGCCCAGAGCAGCATGAAGATCGCGCCGCCGCGATACACCGTCTTGCGCCCGAGCCGATCCGACAACGCCCCGAAAAGCGGTGTGGTAATCACGCTCGACAAAGTAGCGATGAGCGCGCCGCTCGTGCCCACGCGCGCCAGTTCCGCTGGCGGCACGCCGTGCCGCGCCGCCACGGTGCCGCTGAGGAACGCGATCACGATGGTCGTATAGATGGTCGAGCCGCCTTGTTCCGCAAGCCGCATCAGCACGGCCGCGACGACGGTGCGGCGCGCGTCCTTGATGACGAGCCGCATCGGCGAACGCGCGACCTTGTGTCCGCCTTCGAGCGCGGCGAAGGTCGGGCTTTCGCGCAGACGCAAGCGTATCCAGATGGCGACGCCGATCAGCACGACGCTCGCGAGGAACGGAATGCGCCAGCCCCAGGCGAGGAGCGTGGCCTGATCCATCGAGTGCTGCATGATGCTGAACGTCGCCGTCGCAATGCCGAAGCCCGCGAAGATGCCGACGAACGGAAGCGCCGCGAAGAAGCCACGCGTCTTCACGGGCGCGACTTCGGCCATCAAGGTGGATGCGCCCGCCTGTTCCGCGCCCGCGCCGAATCCTTGCGTGAGGCGCAGCAAGACGAGCCCGACCGCGCCGAGCGGACCGGCGGGCAGCAAGCCGACAAGCGTCGTGGATACGCCCATGATCGCGATGGTCAGCAACAGGACGAACTTTCGGCCTTTCCTATCCCCGAGCGAGCCGAAGAACAAGCCGCCGAGCGGACGCGCGAGAAAGCCCACGCCGTAGGTCGCGAAGCTCGCGAGCAGACCTGCGCTCGCGTCGAGCGTGGAAAAGAACACGCGGCTGAAGATCAATGCCGTGGCCAGCCCGAAGATAGCGAAGTCGTAGTATTCGAGCGCGCTGCCGACGGCGCTCGTGAGAATCGCGCGCCGAAGCTGCCTCGCGGAAACGGGCGCGGAAGCGCCGTCGGAAGGACGATCGAGCGGAAGCGCGCCGGCATGCGCCAACGCATCGTGGTGGGACGTCATCTTCTCGTGTCTCCTGATTCCTGCGCGGTGTCTCTCTGACGACACTCGATCTGAAAGCCGGACGAAAACCGCCGCCTTCGGATAAACCCGGTTATCGGTAACCGTCAACAAAATCTAACATGGAGGGATGCCGATCTACAAGAAAGCGCTAATGGGCATTTGCCCGGATGCGCGTAGGCTGTAACCCCGTCGTCAACGTATCGCGAGTACTGTCATGACACCAACGAATAACTCAGCTCCCCAATCCGAAGACGCGCAGAACAAGAAGCGCCTGCGCAGCCGCCGCTGGTTCGACGATCCCTCGAACCCCGGCATGACCGCGCTCTATCTCGAGCGCTATATGAACTACGGCATCACGCGCGAGGAATTGCAGTCGGGTAAGCCGATCATCGGCATTGCGCAGACGGGCTCCGATCTCGCGCCCTGCAACCGGCATCATCTGGAACTGGCGACGCGCGTGCGCGACGGCATCCGCGATGCAGGCGGCATTCCACTCGAATTCCCCGTGCATCCGATCCAGGAAACCGGCAAGCGCCCGACCGCCGCGCTCGACCGCAATCTCGCGTATCTCGGGCTCGTCGAAATCCTGCACGGCTATCCGCTCGATGGCGTGGTGCTCACCACCGGTTGCGACAAGACCACGCCCGCGTGTCTGATGGCTGCGGCGACCGTCAACATTCCGGCTATCGTGCTGTCGGGCGGTCCCATGCTCGACGGCTGGTGGAAGGGCAAGCTCGCGGGCTCGGGCACCATCATCTGGGACGCGCGCAAGCGTCACGCCATCGGCGAGATCGACTATGAGACGTTCATGGACGAAGTGTCGTCGTCCGCGCCTTCGGTCGGGCATTGCAACACCATGGGCACGGCGTTGTCGATGAATTCGCTCGCCGAAGCGCTCGGCATGTCCTTGCCCGGTTGCGCCGCGATTCCCGGGCCGCATCGCGAACGCGGCTGGGTGGCGTATCGCACGGGGCAGCGCATTGTCGGCATGGTGCACGAGAATCTGCGGCCTTCGGACATCATGACCAAGGGCGCTTTCGAAAACGCCGTGGTCGCGGCGGCGGCGCTCGGGGCATCGTCGAATTGTCCGATTCACATGATCGCGATTGCGCGGCACATGGGCGTGGATCACACGCTGGATGACTGGCAGCGCCTCGGTCCCGAGATTCCCTTGCTGGTGGACTGTCAGCCCGCTGGCCGCTTTCTCGGTGAGGCGTTCCATCGCGCGGGCGGCGTGCCGGCCGTCATGCGCGAACTGCAGGCGGCAGGCAAGCTCGACACGAGCGTGCGTACGGTCACGGGCAAGACGCTCGGCGAAGACCTGGCCGCCGTCGCAGACGTGGATCGCGAAGTGATTCGCGCCTATGACGATCCGCTTAAGCCGGCGGCGGGCTACGTCGTGCTCTCCGGCAATCTGTTCGACAGCGCGGTGATGAAGATCAGCGTGATCGACGACGCCTTCCGCAAGCGCTTTCTCTCCGATCCCGAGCATCCGAACGTGTTCGAAGGCAAGGCGATCGTCTTCGAGGGACCGGAGGATTATCACGCGCGTATCGACGACCCCGCGCTCGAGATCGACGAACGTTCCGTGCTGGTGATTCGCAATTGCGGGCCGGTGGGTTATCCGGGCGGCGCGGAAGTGGTGAACATGCAGCCGCCCGCCGCGCTCATCAAGCAAGGCATCACGCAGTTGCCGACACTGGGCGATGGCCGCCAAAGCGGAACCTGCGCGACGCCTTCGATTCTCAACGTATCGCCGGAAGCGGCGGTGGGCGGCAACCTCGCGCTGCTGAAGACGGGCGACCGCTTGAGAATCGACTTGCAGAACTACAAGGTCAACGTGCTGATCGGCGATGATGAAATGGCGCAGCGCCGCGAAGCGTACGTGCCTATCGAGTTGCAGAACAAGACGCCGTGGGAAGAGATTTATCGCAGCATGGTCGGGCAGCAGGGCAGCGGCGCGTGTCTTGAGCCGGCGCTCGGCTATCAGGACATCATCGAGACGCGCGGCGAGTCGCGGCACAACCACTGAGCCGTAACGAGGTCTTTACGCGCTTTCTCGCGGGATGACTTCGTAAGGCACGCGCATGAACGTGGGCACGTCCTGCCGGTCGGGACGCGCCTGCGCGATTTCGCGCCGCGACGCGTTGGGTGTCTCGGACTCGTCGAGCGCGGCGAGCAGCGATTCGCCGGTGGCGTGACCGATCCCGTAGGCATCGACGGATACGGTGGTGATGGTCGGATAGCAATGGCGCGACACTTCGAAGTCGCCGAAGCCCGCCACCGCAATATCGCGCGGCACCGACATACCGCGCCGATGACACGCCATGATGACGCCGAACGCGTGGATGTCGCTCGTGCACATGATGGCGTCGGTATCGGGCCATCGGTCGAGGATCTGTTCGAGCGCCGCGCCGCCGTGACCCATGGCCGCGCCATGCGCCATGTCCGTGGTCCAGTCCGTGTGCGCGATTTCGCGGATGTCGTGCAGGCCCGCTTCCTTCACGGCGCCGAGATAGCCATTGCGCCGCGCGACGCCGCGCAAATCCAGATGCGATGCGCTGCTCACGAAGCCAATGCGCCGATAGCCGCGCGCATAGAGATAGCGCATCATCGCGGCGGCCGCGTCCGCGTTGGAGAAGCCGACGACGCGATCCACGGGTTTCGCGGGAATCTCCCAAATTTCGACCACTGGAATGCGCGCCTGTTTGAGCATGGCGCGCGCCTTGGACGTGTGCTGACCTCCCGTGATGACAACGGCACGCGGCTGATGACTCAGGAGCGCGCGGATGAGCGCTTCTTCCCTTTCGAGCAGATAGTCCGTGTTGGCGAGCAAGAGACGCAGACTGCGCGCCTCGACGACATCGTTGATGCCGCGCACGGTCTCCGCGAAATTCGAACTCGATAACGACGGCACGATGACCGCGACGACATTCGTTCGGCCGGAAGAGAACGCACCCGCGATGGCATCGGCGACATAGCCGGTTTTCAGCACGGCATTCATGACTCGCGCGCGCGTTTCTTCGCTGACGTGCTGGCCTGTCAAAACGCGCGACACCGACATCTTCGACACCCCGGCGATACGCGCGACATCGGCCATGCGCACGGGGGCGGCGGTGGGTGATGTGGGATCGTTGACTGATGTCATGCCGGGGCGTTGCGCGGTGATGATTCGATGGGGGTAATCATACCGGCTTGTGGGGGGCAAGTTCGCGTTCAGACGATGACGCGTGACCTTGGCTACTTGAGACTATTCCTGTTTGTCAGCCGATCGATTGACGTTCTTTTGTTGCAGCCCTAAATTCCTGCGCTAAAAAGCTCCAGGCGCGACGGTTCCATACGTTGCGTTCAACTGAACGGGATGCGAATGAATGCTGTAACGAAAAAACTGACGGACGCGCTGCAGCATCCAAGCGCGCGACTCACCCAGCGTTTGAGCATATGGATCGGTACGCTCGAGCTCGAACTCGACGTGCTCAAGTTCAAGGTCAAAGCAGGATTATGCGATGACTACAAGGCGGAGGTCACCGTTACCTCGCCGCGTCTCGATATCGATGGCAAGCTCTGCGTGGGTCGGCGCGCGGGCTTGCAGATCGACGAGCGAGTAGCCGTCCCGTCGGTGAATTATGTCGCGCCTGTCGATCACGAGGCGGCCACTTTCAATGGCATCGTCACGCGCTTCGAACGCATCAAAGCGAGCCGCGACGAGGCGACCTACAAACTCCGGATCGAACCTCGGTTCGCCGCGCTCTGCAAGCGCGTGCATGGCTCGGATGTATTCAAAGACATCACCTTTCAGGAGATGGTGACGCGACTGCTCGTCGACCGGAAGAACATCGATGCCTTCGATATCGAGTTCCATCTGGAAGGCGCGCAAGAGAAGATGGAGCAGGTTGTGATGTACGAGGAGTCCGTGTGGGCCTTCGTGACACGTCATGCAAAACGTCAAGGCATATGCTGGTTTTACAAGCAGGGTCGAGGCAAGGATGGTCAACTGGACACGCTCGTGTTCACGGACAATCCGCGCGGGTACGTGCGCTCGATCGACGTACCCCTACTCTCTGACTCGGGCATGAACAGCAACTGGCATGAGGCTGCACTCTCGGTCAGCGAGACGCGTACGCTGGTGCCGGCCGCCATCGAGTTGTGGGAGCGCAATTACCGCACGCCGGAAGATCCGCTGCGGGCGAGCGCGAGCGTTTCCGATGAGGCCAATGACCAATCGGTGTTCGGGCGGATCAGCGGCAGCGCGGAATTTCATCTGACGCCTCAGCAGGGTGAGTCGCGAGCACAGACGCGGCGCGACGAGCAGATTGCAAAGCAGGTAAAGCTTTCGGGCAAGAGCAACGCGAAGGGCATGGCGCCAGGCGTGGTGGTCAAGCTGACCAATACGAAGCTGACGAGCGCTCCGTATGGATTCGTGGTCGAGTCGATGACGATGAAGGGCAGCCGATCGAAACCGGCGCATGTCCGCTTCAAGGCGATGCCCGCGCATCTGGCCTACCGCCCTGACTTCGTTTATGAACGTGACTGGAGATTTCTGAAGGGACCGGTCGTTGGCGTCGTCACGACGTTTGACTCGTCGCCTTATGGCTGCATGGACGAGCATGGCCGATATCCTGTGTTGCCGAAGTTCCTGCAGGGAACGGCTAACACTGACAAGCAGTTGCTGAAGCTGCGGCTGCTGCGTCCGTCTTCGTCGTATCAAGGTGGCTTCCATTCGCCTTTGCTGCCGTCCACGGAGGTTTTGCTTGGTGCGGCGCATGCTGATGTAGATCGCATGCATATCGTCGGAGCGCTCCATGACTACTCGCATCCGGACGTGGTGCACGGCGCCGATGCGATGTTCAGTTACGCGATCTGGCGCGCGCCGCTGCTCGGCGCCGAGGTCGTCTTCAATGATCTGCGAGGCAAGGAAAGCGCGCGTATCGCCACGGTCTACAGCCAGACGGCGTTCAATCAGGGCTATCTGCTCAACAGTAAAAAGCTTGCGCGAGGCGAGGGCTTTGAAGCGACCACCCAGGCTTGGGGGACCGTGCGCGCAGCGAAAGGACTGTTCTTTTCGGCCGATGCGGCGGCTGGCGCTGATACGCCGCACTTGGAGATGCCTGCTGCGATCCAGCAATTAAAGGTGGCGTTCGAGCGCGTGACGGCTCTCGTAGACGCGAATAAGCAGGCCAACGCTGACGCGGCTGACAAGGACACGCAGGCGGCGCTCGTGGACGGGTTGAGCCAGCTTCATGATGCCGGGTTACTCGCGAGCACACCGGGTGGCATGGCCTTCGTTACGCCGAAATCGGTCCAGCATTCGGCGGGCGAGAACGTGATTGTCACCGCAGGGGAGCACATGGACGTGAGCATCATGCGGCGGCTGCGCATGGCGGCGGGCGAACTCATTTCGCTATGCGCGCATAAGCTTGGGATCGAGTTAATCGCCGCCAAAGGGAAGGTCAGGATCGAGGCGCACAGCGACGAGATGGCGTTGACGGCCCTAAAGGACGTCACCGTCACGAGCACGGAGGGCCGATTGGTCCTCGCCGCGAAAAAGGAAGTGTGGATTGGCGCGGGCGGCTCGTACATCAAGCTCAACGCTAGCCAGATCGAGAACGGAACCATGGGCGCCATCTTGGAGCGAGGTGCCTCCTGGGACCGACCCGGCCCCGCGTCAATGCAGCCGGAACTCCCGTTGCTGCCCAAGTCCATCTGCATTCCATGTCTGCTTTCGGAATTCTCGCAAGGCGCACTGTTGGGTACGAAATGACACAGAACAACCCAGAACTCGAAGCACAGGCGCTAAGTACGGCGATTCATGAATTTCAGCAAGCCAATCAAGATATTCAGACCTACGCGTTGGTATATGGCGTGGCTTTTCCGCCGCTCTATCGCGAGCTGCGTCAGTGGCTGGGGCAGGACATCAGCAATCAGCGGCTGTCGTTAATTTTCAATGCGCAGTCGGAGGATGGACGCAGTCAGTATGGTCCGTACCTGGTTCGTATCGCGCGAGGGGCCGAGAAGCCATCGAAGCTCCTGACGCGGCTGGCGCACGCCTGCGTAGATGATTACCGCGGCGTGTCGTTCCTGTTCTCTCGCCTGCCAACCGACGATCTGATCTGCGGCCTGAGCGAGCGGCTAGATGCATTGTGCGAGGACGGCAGTGAATGGCAGATGAAATTTTTCGATACGCGCTCGCTCGCCGTGCTTGACCGCGCTTTGTCTGCCGAGCAGCGTCGGGCGTATCTCGGACTCGCAAAACAATGGTGGTATCTCGATAGGTATGGTGAGACGCAGAAATTGATCTTGGCGGACGAGACTGAAGACTCATACTGCGGTCCCCTTCGGCTAAGCGAGCAACAGACTGAGGTCTTTGTGGACGCCAGTTTGCCTGATTCCGTGTTGCATTCGCTGCAGCTGAGCGATGACGATCTCCTCGCTGAGTTCGATGCACAGACTCGCTACCGGGTCTGCGAGGGGATTGTCGCGCAGGCAACAACCGAGGAGTTGCTCAGTCATATGTTGCTGACTAACCGGGTGAGATCGGCTTTGCTCGCAGCACATAAACAAGAGGAACAAGAGGAGCCGAAATCATGCTGAAAAGGCGATTTAAACGTATTGCATTGGCAAGCTTGCTGGCGCTTACGAGTCTCGGGGGGTGCACACAAGATCCATACATGCTCGGAATAATTGGATACAACTACACCGATCGCGCCTTCTGGAACTTCGGAGTGAATGGTCAGGGGGGAGGCAGTGTTGAGCTAAGCACGCCGACTTCTGGCGGTGGAAGTGTTTCCTGCTGCGTCATTATGAGTCGCAAGACAAAAATGCCCTTTTGGGTCGAGGTTGGATACTCAATGGACGCTCTCGAATCCTATCCTTCAAGGAAAATCGTCGATCCGCCCAAGCCAGCCAAAAAAGTACGAGTCGAAGTAAGAGGCTCTATTCCTCCTAATCCGAAATATCTTGAGATTCACTTCTACCCGGACGGTCATATTGAGGCCGCCATATCTGGTTCGGATGGACCCTCGCCGCCGCGATTGAAGCTTGAGCGACGCATGCCCTTTGTACGATAAGAGAATAAATAGCCATGTTGGACATTACTCAGGTTCCTTCCTCGGCTGGTCTGCGGCCGTTAACTTCGAGTGAGCGTGAAAAGCGTGCGGAATCTATGGCTTGCTTCGATGAGAAAAAGCGGCCTGGTACTTCAGACTGTTCGCAATCGCTTTGGATTTCTGTCTTCTTCGACGGTACAGGAAACAATCTTTACATTGACACAGAAAAGTCGGCACATAGTAACGTTGCACGCCTTCATGCGGCACATGCTGAAGATGAAGAAAGGACAGGCACATATCGAATCTATATCAACGGGCTCGGCACACCTTTCCCTGAAGTCGGCGAGATGACAGCGAGCACGCCGGGACTTGCGTTCGCTAGCGGTGGAGACAAGCGTTTGCGGTGGGCAAGGACTCAGTTCGATCAGAGAATCTCCAAAGCGAAAGCTCGCGCAACGAACCCTAAGCAACCGATTCGAATGATCAACGTCGCGCTGTTCGGCTTTTCACGAGGCGCAGCCCTGGCGCGTGCTTTTGCTGTTCGCCTGTCCAAGGATTGCCGACAGGACTCCGCCGGATGGCGCTATCAAGGTTACCCGATCCGGGTGTACTTCATGGGCTTGTTCGATACGGTTGCCTCCGCAGGGTTACCCGCTAGTGCCAAATCCGTCGATCATAGTCCAATCCTAAAATTCGCCACGTACGCCATATCGCCGGCTCTGAGCGTCGGACTTAGTATTGCACCGAAAGATGGTCACTACGATTGGGCGAAAAGCCTAAAGATTCCGGCAATGGTAGAGCAGTGCATTCACTACGTCGCCGCGCATGAGGTCCGCGATTCTTTTCCCTTGGATTCCGTGCGTGACGGAAAGCACTACCCTCCGAATTGTTCTGAGATCGTCTATCCCGGAGTGCACTCAGATGTGGGTGGGGGCTATGCGCCCGCAGAACAGACCAAAGCGCTGGAAGACGCGGAAAAGCTAAGTCAGGTGCCGTTGCTACACATGTATCGTGCGGCTCGAACTGCCGGCGTACTGACCTGCCCCGGTAACTTGAGACCGAATTGATCTAGGATAACGGCGCATCCATACGGAGCGCGTCATGAAGAAGAGTCGATACAGCGATGAGCAGATTGTTCGGATCTTGCGGGAGGCGGACAGTGCGCCGATTGCCGAGGTGGCAAAGCGACACGGTGTCAGCGACGCGTCGATTTACGCGTGGCGCAAGCGATTTGGCGAAATGGTCAGTTACGACGTCAAGCGATTGAAGGCGTTAGAGCTCGAGAACAATCGACTGAAGAAGCTCGTGGCGGAGCGTGACCTGGAAATCGAGGTCATGAGGGAGATTTCCGCAAAAAAATGGTAAGCGCACAGGCACGCCGCGAGCAAGCCCGCTATGCCATTTCGCGCGGGCTGAGCCAACGACGTGCGTGTGCGCTGATTCACGTCAGTCGCGCCAATCTCGGTTACATCAGCCTCATGCCGGGCAAGAACGGCCCGATCGTGGAGATGATGCGACGCCTCTCGGGTGATTATCCCCGCTTCGGCTCGCGGCGCATCCGCATCATGCTGGGCCGCGAAGGGATCGTCATCGGCAAGGAGCGGTGCAGCCGGTTGTGGGCGCAAGCCGGTCTTCAAGTGCCTCGCAAACGACGCCGACGCCGCGTTGCCGGTTCGCGTCCTCGACCGCTTGCTCCGAGCGCTCGCAACGCCGTATGGAGTTACGATTTCGTCTTTGACGCGTGTGCCAACGGCCAGCAACTGAAGTGTCTGACGGTCGTCGACGAGTACACGCGTGAATGTTTGGCCATAGATGTGTCTGGCTCGATCCGATCGGCCAGAGTCATTGAGGTGCTGAGCAAGCTAATCAGCGTTCACGGCGCGCCACGCTATATGCGAAGCGACAACGGCCCCGAATTCGTCAGCGCAGCGTTGCTCAAGTGGGTGGTATCGGAGAAGATCGAATCGGCGTTAATCGATCCCGGCAAGCCATGGCAGAACGGCACGAACGAAAGCTTCAACGGTAAATTCCGTGACGAATGTCTTGCTATGGAATGGTTTCGCAATCGGATTGAAGCCAAGATCGTGATTGACGACTGGCGACGGCATTACAACGAGGTTCGACCGCATTCGAGCTTGAACTACGACACGCCGCTGGCGTATCGCCAGCGCTTAGAAACCAATTCAACCCAAGCCGTTATTGCTAGAACGCAGTGGTCTTAGAAAAACGGGCAGGTCAGTACCGCTGCGATCGTTAAGCACGCTTGGTGCAAAGGTCCAAGCGTCGTTTAGTCTTTCTCCCAAGACCGCGGCTCTGTTTAATCGATATCAACGGCGCGCTCGAGCCGCCGGACCACTTGAGAAAGCTGTCTCCGATCATCTTTTCCCGCTTTACGTCGCACGTAGTCACCTCTCCAAGCTGACCAACGATTCCGCCGCACGCGCACGTCTGCCTAAGGCAAAACAAATACTTGCAAAGACAAATAACGGCGACTTGGTGCCAAAGCAGGACGAGCAACTACGTCTTATTACCAAAGGCGGTCTTGCGATCAATAGTGCGACGGCGGAAGCAGAGACTAAGAAACTGAATGGGAAGACCTTGACCCTGAGGGAATTGACGTTGGCCCGTGCTTATGAAGACGTGTCTTTAATCATCGGCGAACCAAGCGACGCGCAAGCTGAACTCGATTTTTTTGACTACTTGGTACACGATTCTGTAGCCGGCTTTGGAAACGATTTTTCAAAGCTTCAGAATTGGCGAATGATGTACTTCGGCGACGTTTCCTACATGCCCGAAAACGACTGGAGCATTGCCTCAGCGCGTGAGCGTTCGGATAACACTGAGGCAATTGCATAAATTGGTTCGAAGACAAGTAAAAGGAGCACGAAATGATTGATCTCATCCGTCTTGGCGACGACACCGATCACGGTGGCAAAGTCATTACCGCCTCGAAGACCATGCGCTTCGGCGGTAGCTATGTCGCGCGCAAAGGAGACGAGGTAAGTTGCCCTTTGCACGACATCAAGCCTAACCTCGTCATCGACGGTGACGATGGCACGACCGACGGCGGAGTTCCAGTCGCCCGGCACGGCTTTCGTGCTATGTGCGGCTGTCGCCTTATTTCTAGCTTGCGGTAGACGGATGCCCGTCGTTTTACCCCCGGCAGAGTCATCCGAGACCCGTCCCGAGCCGCCACGGATAATTATTTGGCTGGTGCTTCTTGCTGTTGTCATGGCGGGAGGCGCCGTCTATACCTTCGAGAACGAATCGACGCGCACAGCATGGTTCTGGATCCAGCTGTTAGGCATTCCTTTTCTGCTTTGGGCGCTTGCCTACGGATTGCGCTGGCTCTATCACGAACAGGAATGTGATCGGATCGACGCAGTGAACGAAACACTGCGCGCAGACCGAGAAAAAGCAGTGGAGTTTGCCCGCGATCCGCTCGCGGTGCTCGGCTATGCCTATCTAACTGGCGCCGGCACGTCGAACATGGCGAGGCTCATTGCGGAGCCTGCGAACACCGCCGAACTGCCGACAGGGGAAATCGCAGTCTCGGTTAGCAACTACAAGGAACTGCCGCTGGTCGGTGACGACGATGATCCATCACGCTATCGCGCCTGCTTCGGAGATCTGATCGCGGCGATGGTCGATGTAGTCCGGAAGATTCCCCATGACGCGCCATTTGCCGTTCGTCTGCAGTTGCCCAAGGAGGCGGATCGCGACACCTCGCTTGCGGCATGGCAAGCTTGTTGGACCGCCGCGAAACTTCGACCGACCACTGCCATTCTGATCGAACCCGAACAAGGCGTGATGGCGCTGGATGAATGGCTCGATGTCCGAGGTGGGCCAAAGTTGGAACGGTTCGTCCTTTTTGCTGCTGTACAGCTTCGTGAAGCGCCATTCGACGACAGCACCGAAGCTGCGGTCGCCTTGCTGCTGTCATGGGCGCCGCTCGCCTATCGTTATGAGCTTTGTCCGCTTGCAATACTGCACCGGCCGATCGAAGGTGAGTCGGAGGAGTGCAGGGCTGTACTGACAGCCCCTTTGCGGTTTGGGCACGCGACAGGCGATCAAATTAGTGATCTGTGGGAAGCTGCTCTGGAGTCTGACGAGAAATCAACCATTTCCCGAGACATTTCAAGCTTGGTGGCCGGCGTGTCAAAGACTGAGAAATTGTCCGGTATTCACGACGTTGACAAGACATTCGATCGCCTCGACGGCGCGACCGGATGGCTCACGCTCACGCTCGGTATCGAGCACGCGGCGGATACCAAGCGCCCACAACTAATGGCATGGAGAGAAGGCAGGTTTCGCGTTGCAGTCGCGCAGCCGGGAGGCCAGACATCGACACGCGACGGAATAGAAATTGCCTAAATCTCGTTATTGGATTTTTGTGGGAGCGCTGACCGCGCTCGCTTCACTTTACGCTTGGTCCCATGGCTCGGAACTCGATCCATCTGCTGCCCGAAGGGTGATTTTTGTGTGCATGATGGGCGCGATCGTACTCAGTGCACGGGGCGCGCTGTCAAGCACATGGCGCTTGACAGCGCGTTTTGCCCTGCAGCGCAAGCAGGAGCAATTCGAACGCGATCCGCTCGCCCGGCTGAGTGCGGCCGAGACGGTGCGCAAAGAGTCTGTGCCGATCAAACGGGAAGCACTGAAATTAGCGCTTCGCGACCGCCATGGCAGGTGCTGGCGGTACCGCGATCGCTGGATTCTTGTGAGTGGCGACGAGTCGATCGTCAAACGCCTTGCGCCAGGGCTTGCCAAGAACGGCTATGAGATCACCAGTGGTGCGGTTCTGATTTATGCGGCGCAGACAATTGATTTTATCGATGCCGACTGGCTCGACCAGATCCGTCGGTTCCGTCGCCGACGGCCCGTAGATGCGATCGTAGCCGTGATGTGCAATCGGCATTACAAGGACGCTCCATTTGATTCGGAAGAACTCGCACAGCGGCTCACGCGTCAGGCTCGGACGCTGGGCTGGGCGGCGCCTGTGTATCTTGTGAATGCAACGGATTTCGAGGACAAGCTCCCTGTCTCGGAGGAGGCCATTGGCATTCTTTGGTCCGATAGGCGTCTGAAAGCCGATGCGGTCGAACCCTTGCTCAGCGCGCTTGCTCATCGTCTTGCGGACAGTGGTGTAAGACGCCTCGCTCAAGATGCCCACGATCGGTATGCGGCGCAGGTATCGCAACACATCAGCGAGTTGCATGTCGGGCTGCTCAACCTCGTTTTACAAACCGCTAAGTCTCGCCTCTGGCGTCACCCGGTGCACGGGCTGCTCTTTGCTCCGCTCTTTAAGGAGCGGGAGCTAATCGCATTTCAGCGCGGCGAAACGCAAGACGGCGTGGTGCCGCGACAGCTCGAGCGGCGCCTCATTTGGCAGACCGTTGCAGAACATAGTGGAGCACCCTATGGACGTCGGGTGGGGTTCTACTGGCCCAACGCGCTCGCGGCCCTGGTAATGGTTGGAGCGATAGGCTGGTGCGCGGCGCTGACCGTCTCGTTCATCGGCAATCGCTCCGTCATGGCCGATGTACGGGCCGCGGTCGACACGGCCCTTGCCACGAAGCTAGGCACGCCGGCAGCAATACGCGCTCAACTCGCCCTACAACAACAAATCGACACACTGGAATATCGCCAGCAACATGGCGCACCGTGGTACATGCGTGCAGGCCTGATCACAACGATCGGATACTCGCTGCGCTCTGGCCGACCTATGCAAGCATCGCGGCGCGCAACCTGCGCGATCCGTCCGCCCATCAACTCGAAGCCACGCTCACGCAACTCGCTCAGTCTCGCGCCGACGCACTGCCCAGCACCGAGGAGCAACAGCGCGACTACGACGCGCTCAAGACGTATCTAATGCTGGCGCAGCCTCAACATGCAGACGCTGCCTACCTCGCCAAGCAGTTGCCGACCACGTGGCCCGCAATCGCCGGCATGAGCACGGGCGAATGGCTCGACACCTCGCAACGGCTCGCGTCGTTCTACGCGTCGCACTTGCGCGCGCATCCTGAATGGCGACTCCATGCATCGGATGATCTGACCCAAGCCGCGCGCAACATGCTCGTCAATCAGATCGGCCTGCAGAACTCCGACGACACGCTCTACCAATCCGTGCTGGAGCGGGCGAAGGGCAAATACGCCGATATGTCGCTCGTGACGCTGATCAACGGAGCGGACGCACGCGGCTTATTCAAGACGACGCAAACCGTACCGGGCATCTACACGCGCGCCGCATGGGACGGCATGATCGGCGAGGCATTCGACAAGGCCGCCAAGGAAGGGCGCGTGGCGGCCGACTGGGTGCTCGCCGACGAACGCGCCGCGCGCGTGCCGGGCGCGGCGCTCGAAGCGCATCAGGACATCGAGGAAGTGAGGCAGCGCCTGCGCGCGCGCTATTTCGCAAGCTATACCGCCGCGTGGCAGGCGATGCTGAACAGCCTGCAATGGCAGAATGCGACCAATCTAGGCAGCGCGATCACGCAGCTCACGCGCTTGACCGATGCGCAGACCTCGCCGCTGATTGCGCTGATGAAATCGGTTCAGTATCAGGCACAGGCGGGACGTCCCTCGCAAGCGCTCTCGGACACGCTAGTGCGCAAAGCACAGGACCTGATCGGCAACAAGACAGGCATCGCGAGTGCTCAGGAAGTCGATCCGCTGGACAAATCTTTCGGCCCGCTGCTCGCGTTGATGGGCGATGACGTGGTGACAGGCACGGCCAGCAAGTCGAACGGCAAGCCCACGAAAAGCGTCGCCGACTTCAGCGGCGTGAGCCTCGCGCACTTCCTGACGATGGCCACGACCATGCGCCTGAAGCTGCAGCAAATCGCCACCAGCACCGACGCCCAGGCCATGGCGCGTCAAATGGCGCAAGCGGTGTTTCAGGGCAAGCTCTCGGAACTCACGCAGGCACGCGACGATGCCGCGCTCACTGCCGCAAGCCTTGGCTCGCAATGGTCGGGCTTCGGCGACTGAGCGGGCGCGTACCGGGCGATTATCCGGTGTGCCGCGAGAGCTTCCGTCTGTTCTGCACACCAGTGATCAACCTGTTCGAAGTGGATGTGCTGCCGCTGCGACCTACGGACTGGCATGATCGCGAACATCGCGTTCAACCCGGCGCGGCGGGGCACGTCGAGCCGTATCACGTGCTCGCAGTGACCGCCGCAGATCCGGAGGACAGCGCACGTCACGCATATAGCGCCTTCACGAGCTTTCGCCATCGCGGCTGGACGCTGCAGTACGAGAAGCCAGAGCGCTATTTCCATACCGCGATGCGTTTGGGCGTGACGGGCCGGGAGCTTTGGCTGACGCTATCCGGGCAGTTGTGGGAGCGTCTCCACGCGGACGCTGCGCACGATGAGAACCGTCCGCAACCGGATCGCCATCTGACGGTGAGGGCACTGGCGAACAATGGACGCTTGCCGCGCATGGCGCTTTCCGAAGCGACGATCACTGAGACAGTGTCGGGCTTTACCGGTATCGCGTCGGTGCGCAACCTGAGCGCGCCGACGCTGCCGTTGTATCCGCCGCGCCATCACCCGGAGTACGACTGGCGCTTGCTCGGCCATTTCACGGCGGGCGGCGCGAATGAATTGAACATGATCGGGATGGTGGGCGCACCGGCATTTCGCGAGGCGCTGGAGCTTTACGACTGGTCGCCTGACGACAGTACTCAGCGGCGCATCGATGCTATCGAAGATGTGTGGTTGGCCGAGCATGAGTCGGTGGGCAGAGGACATATGCGACGCGAGGTTCGCGTGTACGTGCGCCTCGACGCTAGGGCATTCGACGGGCCGGGTAACGCAGCGCTGTTCGGTGATGTGCTAAGCCGGTTCGTGGGCCGCTATGCAAGTTTTCATCATGCGATGCGGTTGGTGCTGGACGTCGAGGGTAAGCAGACCGTGTATCCGGTGATGGAGTTCGAGGGGGCGCCATTCTGATTCGCGTGATGGAGCTTGCCCTGCTTGGCCCTGTTTTGAGCTGCCGGGCCGGCTCCTTTACGTTGTGCGTTTCGAAGGCGAAGCATGTCGACGCCAGGTGCGATGAAACTTCAATCTTATCGATAAACCCGTTCGACCGCATACGCTCATGAGACCCGCTCATCGATCGTCACGGGCGTTACCGCAGCGCGTCAATCACTACGGTCGTCGCCCGCGACGTCTGCCGGCGGCTTGCGCAATACCTGTGTTGTCTGGAATTGTGGCGTGGCGCTGCCGGTAGACGACGGCTTCGTCGCACACTGTCCGTACTCGCGTGAGAGACCGCTTCAAGCCGCTCTCCGCACTTCCTTTTCCGCCGCGAACCTGACCACCACAACCAGCCCATGCGGTTCCGCATCCCTTAACACAACCTCCGCGCCGATCCGCGCCGCCACCGTGGCGACGATCGACAAACCAAGACCCGAGCCTTCGGTATCCGTGCCGAGCACGCGATAGAACGGATCGAACACACGCTCCCTTTCTTCCGCCGCAATGCCGGCGCCGGAGTCCTCCACGCGAATGAACGCGCGGCCATCGATCACGCCGGCCGATAAATCCACGCGCCCATCTTCCGGCGTATAGCGGATGGCGTTATCGACGAGGTTCTTCAGCAAGATCGAAAGCTCGGCCTCGGGCACGTCGATCACCACGTCATCCTCCGTACTCGACACGCCGATGTCCAGACGCTTCGCCTCGGCAAGCGGCATTAAATCCTCGAGCACGTTGCGAAAAACTTCCTGTACACGCAGCCTGCTCGGCTTGCCCACGGTCTTGTCCTGCACGCGCGCAAGCGTGAGCAACTGATTGAGCAGCGCACGCGTGCGCGCGAGACCTCGCCGCAACGAGAACAATCGTTCGCGCGCGGCGGCGGGCATCTCCGAGGCGTCGAGGCGCTCGGCTTGCAGCGAAAGCGCCGTTAGCGGCGAGCGCAGTTCATGCGCGGCATCGGCGACGAAGCGGCGTTGCATCGCCAGCGAAATGTCCACGCGGATCAGCAGGCGATTGATCGCCACGACGAACGGCGTGATCTCGGAAGGAACCGTATCTTCCGTGAGCGCCGAGAGATCGTGCTCGGGACGCTGATCGAGATCGCCCGCCAAAAGCGCGAGCGGACGAAACATGCGGCGCACGAGCCAATGAAGCGTGATGAGCAAAACCACCGCGAGCGTGCCGAACGGAATGACGGTGGCAAGCGCACTGTTGCGCGCAATCTCGTCGCGCCCCATGGTCTTCTGTCCGACCACGACACGCACGCCGTCGTCTAGTGTCTTCACGATGATCCGCCAGCGCAGGCCAGCCACGTTCGCATACTGAAGGCCGTCCCGCAGGTCGGCGGAGAGCGCGAGCGGCGCGCGTTCATCGAGTGTCTGAATCACGATCTTCGATGCGAAGTCCACACCCGGCACATCGGCAAGCGTTTCGCGCCGCATGACGGCGAGACTGCGCGGCGTCACGAGCGCGGTGATCTGCTTGAGCTGCCCGTCCTGCAACTCGTTCGCCTCGTGAAAAGCCGTCTTGAACGCGATGAAGCCGCTGATGAGCGCAATCGCCACGATCAGCACCGACAGCCATGCTGACAAACGAAACTGGAGCGAACGGTTCATGTCTGCTTCGAGACCATCCAGCCCACGCCGCGCACATTCTTGATCGCCTGCGCGCCGAGCTTCTTGCGCAGCGAATGAATCAGGAATTCGACGGCGTTGCTTTCGACTTCCTCATTCCAGCCGTAGATGCGGTCTTCGAGTTCCGTGCGCGAGAGAATGGCGCCGGGGCGCAGCATGAGCGCCTGAAGCAACGCAAACTCGCGGCTCGACAGACGCGTGACGTTGCCCGCGGCCGTGACTTCGCGCGTGGCGGGATCGAGCGAGATGATGCCGTTCGACATGACGGGCGCCGCCTGACCGCTGCGCCGCCGCACCACGGCGCGCATCCGCGCGAGCAGTTCGGACATCTCGAAGGGCTTGAGGATGTAATCGTCCGCGCCTGCATCGAGGCCACGAATACGCTCATCCACCGCATCGCGCGCGGTGATGATAAGTAACGGAACCAGATTGCCGCCGGCCCGCACCGCGCGCAACACGTCGATGCCGTCCTTGCCCGGCAAGCCCAGATCGAGCAGGGCAACGTCGTAGCTGTGCGTTTCCAGGCTCGTCAACGCAAGCCGGCCGTCACGCACCCAGTCGACGGCGTAGCTGCCGTCCTTAAGGGTGTCTTGCACAGCTTCGCCGATCATGCGGTCGTCCTCGACCAGCAACACCCTCATGCCATTTCTCCGTGGGCTCACCTTCGCCCCCGCGCGCAAAACATCTGCGAAAAGGGCGGCAAAAGCGACTTTACACCGAGTGAGAAGGGGGATGGGGACATCGGCATGGAGGATGCGTCTTCTTGACTGAGTCTGAAGTCTCGAAGCGTAGACTTAGCTGGTGCTTAGGAATAAAAGACCAGGCGAATCGTTTGCTCGACGGGCCATGCCATCCGCGAAAACCCGCATCGCCGCCAATCCTAAGTTTGAGCTAAGTCTCGGCTGCAACGGTGTCGCTCTGCACGGAATCATCGCCCGCCCGTTCGCCCATAAGACAGACATGACCACCACCGCGCCCACGAAAAAAGCCCCGCGACGGCCGCCGTCCGCCGTTCTCGCCCGCCCGTTGGCGTGGGAACATTACGATCTCTCGCAATCGAATGTCATGTTCGAACGGCTCCCCGCGCCGGGCGAACTCGCGCTCTGGCTCGTGCCTACCGAATTCCGCTTCGTGTCCGCATCGAACGTCGGTCTTTGGCTCACGGTCGCCGAGCGCAAACGCGCGCGCATTCATCCAAACGCGGCGGTGGGACGGCGCTTCGGCGTCGGACGGGCGACGCTTCGGCTGCTGCTTTCCGGGGTGCTCGCGTGCCGGCAACACGAAGTGAAGCTGGAGGAAGGGCCCGAGGAACGCATCGTGGTGGCGAATCTGCGCGATGGCCAGTCGGTCGGCGTCGACATCGCTTATTGCGGTATCTGGATCGTCATTGCGATGGCGGCTGACAGAGTAGGGCTGAAGATAGCGCCGAATCTGTTCGCGCCGCGCGATACGAAAGATTTGTTCGCAGCCGCACGAGCGCGCGCGGAACGCGGTGAGGTGCGATCGCTGCAAGAGCGGGCCGCGCAGGAGACGAAATGGCATACGCTTCCGCTGCTCTTGCCGGGCGAAGCGCGTGGCGCTGTCGTGCTCGAAAGACCGTTCGAACGCGTGCGAGCGTTTGGCTGGGAGCGTCCGTTCGATGCAATCTGATCAACGGCGCTAAGCGTCCGCTAAGGAATCGATTGTTATTCTGCGGAGACTCACGGCTCTCACGGAATACTTCGACATGCAAATCAATACGGAAACGCAGGACCGACACGACCTCAAGGTGCCGGCCGTCACGCTCGGCTTCTGGCTCATCAAGATCGCGGCGACGACGCTCGGCGAGACCGGCGGCGATTGGGTCACGATGTCGCTGAATCTCGGCTATCTGGTGGGCTCCGCGATTTTCGCGATCCTGTTCATCGGCTTCGTCATGGCGCAGGTGCGGGCGAAGGGCTTCCATCCGTCGTTCTACTGGATCACCATCGTCGCGACCACGACGCTCGGAACCACGCTCGCCGACTTTGCCGATCGCTCCGTTGGGCTCGGTTATCCGGGCGGCGTCTCGTTGATCGTCGTGTGCCTGGTGCTGTGCATCTTTCTTTGGTATCGCGTGGAAGGAACGGTCGCGGTGTCGAGCGTGACCACACCGCGCGCCGAATGGTTCTACTGGATCACGATCCTGTTCTCGCAAACGCTGGGCACCGCCGTCGGCGACTGGCTCGCAGGCGACGATCGCGGCGGTCTCGGCCTCGGCTACGAAGTGAGCGCGCTGATTTTCGGCACGCTGCTGCTTGCCGTGTGCCTGATGTACTTCTTTACGCAGATTTCCCACACGCTGCTCTTCTGGCTCGCGTTCGTGCTGACGCGGCCGCTCGGCGCCACGCTGGGCGATTTCTTCGATAAACCCGTCGACCAGGGCGGACTCGCTTTCAGCCGCTTTACGGCTTCGGTCGTCCTCATCGTGGCGATGGTCGCGGCTGTGTGGATCACGGATCGAGTTGATAAGCGCAAGGCAGCGGCGTATCCGTGACCTGAGTCACGCAAAAAAGAATTTTGACGCGCTATCATCCGGGAAAACCCGTATTTGTCCGAGTGCCGGCGATCCCGGCCGACGACGAATCGGCATTGTCCCTTTGCATCGGCGCCGGCCAAAAGCCGTGTCCGATCTCCGACCGGATGTCGACCCATGATTGCGATCGTCTTTCGACGAGCGGCTGACCGCCTGCTCGTAGCAGATCCCGGCCTCGCGCGCTTCGTCACGGCGCTTCGTGCGACGCTCGCCACGTTGATTAGCGCCTTCATCTGCATCGAAGTGGCCGCGCGATTCGGGTCACCGCCGGTGGTCGCCGGACTAGCCGTGCTGTTCTGCATGATCGCCCCGCTGTTCTTGCGCGATCACACGCTGCGCGGCTGGTTAGTCTCCCTCTCTTCCCTCTATCTCGTCGCCGTGTCGAGTTTTGCCACGGCGGCCGCGCTCGATGCCGTGCCGTTCGTCGCCGATGCGGTGTTCGTCGCGCTGCTCTTCGCCGGCATGCTGGTGCAGGCTTGCGGACCTCGAGCGCTTGGCAGCGCGCTGATCGGCATCGTGGCTTTTTACTTTGGCGTGTATCTGCATCCATCGTCGAACGAGGCTGCTTTGATCCTCGCGCTGTCGATGGTGGCGCCGTGCGTGATCGTGTGCGTCGCTCGCGGAATCGTGCCGCAACGCCGGATCGCCGCGATACAACTGGCGATTCGCACCGTCGCCTTGCGCGCAAGAGACGTGCTCCGCGAAACGCACCGCGTGGGGCGCACGCACACGGCGTTGTCCTCGATGAACGAAGCGGCCATCGCCTTCGAAGACCGGCTCGCGCTTCTAGACCCGGACGAAGCCGGCGCGCTGCGCGAAGCGCTCGTGGAACTCGAAGTCGCCGCAGGCCAATATGTCTTCGATGCAACGAGCCGCCCCGCACGCGAAAGCGCCTTCCGCTCGGCGATTGCGAAGCTCGAAGGCATCGAGACGACGGATTCGAAGCGCAAGAACGCGCCGCCGCCGCGCAAGAGAATCGACATGAGCCAGCTACGCACGAGCCTTTCGTGGCTGCCCGCCTTGCGCACGGGCGCGGCAGCGCTGATGGCCATGCTCGCGGGTCACGTGCTCTCGTCGGAGCGCTGGTTCTGGGCCGTCATCACGGTGTTCGTCGTGTTCCTCGGTACGCGTTCGCGCGGCGACACGCTGTATCGCGCCATGCAGCGCATTGCCGGAACACTCGCGGGCGGACTGGTCAGCGCGCTTCTGGTGACGAGTCTGCACGATCAGCCCGCCGCGATTGCAGCCGCCATGCTGCTCTGCGTTTTCGGTTGGGCGTACTTCATCATGAGCGCATACGGGCCGGGCGTGTTCTTCATCACCGTGCTCGTGGGTCTGGTCTATGGCGGTCTCGGCCTTGCCGTGCAACCGCTCGTCGAACTGCGGATCGAAGAAGTGGCCATAGGATGCCTCGCCGCCTTGATCGCCGCGTTCACCGTCAAGCCGCTCGATACCACGAGCCATATCGAGGCGCGCTTCGTCGGCGTGGTCGATGCCTTGATCGAAGGCGTGAGCGCGGCTTCAGCCAATGCGGATGAAAACCAGGGACGTGCCGCCGCCGCGGTCAGAGCGCTGGATCGTCAATGGCACGACTTCCGCGTTGCATTGCGTCCGCAGCGCGTCTTTGTTTGGGAGCCGCGTTACGAGCAGATCGCCGGAGCCTTGCAGTGCTGCGTCCACAACGTGCGCGCCATGCTCAGCGAGCGCTCCGATACGCGACAGGATGCAGGCAGCGAACACAGCTTCGGCTCGGTGATGGCGCGGCTGGAAAGCGTACGCGCGCGTTATGCACGGCCGATACGTAACACGCTGCCTATCGATACCCGCACCAGCGATGCGCTCGTCTCGCTCGATGGCGCCGTCGCGATGCTTGCGTCACGCATTCGCGATGCGCAAGCCAGCCGCGATATCTCCGTCACGTGGCGCACGCTTGCTTCGTTACGGGCGCGAATCGGCTTCCATTGAGGCAGACGGCACGTGCGGTTAATTGTCGAGATAAGGCGCGAGGTCTCGCGTCGCATCCGCGAATTTGGCGCTCAGATAATCGAGCAGCGCACGCACGCGCGGCGCCATGTACTGACGCCGCTGAAACAACGCATGCACGGGCGTGTCGGGGCAACGCCATTCGGGCAGCAGAACCTCGAGCCTGCCAGCCTGCAGATCCGCGCCGATGTCCCATATGGACTTCATCGCCACACCGTGTCCTTCGAGCGCCCATTGCCGCGCGAGTGCGCCATCGTTCGTCTCGCGTGCATGCGTGAGCGGCGCGGTGAAATTCTCGCTGTGGGCGTCGCGCATGAAACGCCATTCGTTCGCCACGCCAGCAGCTGAACTCAGCAAAATGAAGCGATGCCGAGCGAGCGCCGCGACGTTCTCTGGCCTGCCATGCGCCTCGATATAAGCCGGTGACGCGCATAGCGTGCGACGGTTCGGAGCCATGCGCTTGGCGATCATCGTGCTGTCGGCGGGCACGCCGAAACGGATCGCGAGGTCGATATCGTCGAGTAGCAAATGCGACAGCGAGTCCGACAACACCAACGCAATGCTCACCTCGGGATGCATCTCGTTGAAGGCGTCGAGCCATTGCGTGAGGACATGGCGGCCGAAATCCGACGTGGCCGAGACGCGCAACTTGCCGCTCACCACGGCGCGTCCGGCGTGCAGCGCGGCGTGGGCGTCGTCGAGTGTTTGCAGCGCGTGCTGGCAGTGCGACAGGTATGTGCGGCCTTCGTCGGTCAGTCTCAGACTGCGCGTGGTGCGCTCGAAGAGTTGCACGCCGAGCGCGCTTTCGAGTCGCACGAGCCGCGCGCTGGCCGCAGCCGGCGATAGATCGAGCTTGCGCCCGGCCGCCGAAAGACTGCCGAGCGCCGCTGCTTCGACGAAGAGCCGGATATCACCCAGGTTATCCACGCGCTGCCGCTCCAGGTTTGGTAGGTGGGACGATCGCGCCGAGGTGCGCGTGGGTATCATACCCGCGCCCTTATTTGCTCACCACGCCGAGTTGCTGCAGGAAAGCGAGGTTGTCTTCGAGATGCCAATTGTCGGTAATCTTGCCGTCGCGGATACGGTAGATATCGGTCGCGATGAAATCCACCGGTTGTCCGTTGCCCTGCACGCCGTTGAACGTGCCGGTGAAATGCCCCTTGAAGTGCAGATGCGTGACGACGCGGTCGCCCGCGACGATCATCTGTTCGACCGAAGCGTGGACGTCCGGCACGGCTGCATGAAACGTTTTCGATGCAGCCAGCGGCCCGGCAATGCCTTGCGGGCGGCCGGGCGGCAGCGTGCGGTCCGTGAAGTCGTCGGCGAGCGCGGCGCGTGCCTGAGCTTCGTCGCCGGTAGTCCAGAACGTGTCGTAGGTGCGGGCCGCGTGAATCTGCCGCGCCGCCTGCTGCTTCGACAGAGTTTTGTCGACGATAAGCGTCTGCGGCTCGACGAGGCTGTCGGCGGCGGACGCCGGCAGCGCACTTGCAACAAGTGCTGCACCAAGGGCAGCGGACACGATACGTAAGAGCGACATGATGTTCTCCGTGAATGGCTGTTCGTATGAGGTTTAAGCGGCGCAACGCGGACTCGGTTATTGCTTGCAATGCGCCTTGCATGAAAGCCATTTTGCGTTCATCGATGTCGCTTGATAATGGGTCTGCCTCTTGAATGATTCTTCAGCGAAACCAAAAAGTGCCGCGCGTCTTCAAGCCGTCGCGGCCGGCGCATAGAGCGTGATGCCGAAGCGCGACGCGGCCTCGCGCATGCGGGCCTTGTCCGCGTCGGTCGGGTCGTGCGGGACGACCTGGCCGCTTTGCGCATCGGCACAAGCATCGACGAAGCGGTCGAAGCCTGCGGGCGTGCAGATCACGAGATAACGGGCTGTCTGCGCCCCGGAATTGATGAGCTGATGCTGCGAGCCACGCGGCAGCACCACGGTCGAGCCAGCCAGCAAGCGATGCCGCGTACCATCGACGATGGCATCCAGTTCGCCTTCCAGCATCAGCAGCGTCTCTTCCTCATTCTCGTGACGATGCATGGGCGTGGCGCGTCCGGCGGGCGAGAACATTTCCAGCATGCAGTAAGCATCGTCCGTATGATTGCCGGACACGAGCAGGCGAGCGCGGGAACCGCCGAAATCGTATTCGACCGGGTTATCGTTCAACATGAACATGCAAAATTCTCCATATAGTTCGTATGACGTACTAATTAGACATGAGCCGAAATCGCTCTCACCGCGCTACTCTAAGCGAATATCGGCCATGCATTGGAGGCAGCCGTGCCACGTCTTTCACGCTAATCTGTCGCGAATGACGCCATGAAGAATCTCAGCCAGTTCGTTAATTTTTCTGCTGTCGCGCGCCACGGCAGCTTTGCGCAAGCAGCACGTGAACTCGGGCTTGCGCCTTCATCCGTGGCGAAAAGCGTCGCACGCTTAGAAAAGGATCTCGGGGCGCGGCTTTTTCACCGGACCACGCGCGCTGTCACGCTCACCGAAGAAGGACGCGCGCTGTTTGCGAAAAGCGCGCGCTTGCTCGAAGAAATCGAAGCGCTCGATCTGGACTCTGTCAGCGACAACGACGAGCCCGCAGGCGTGCTGCGCATTGGCGCTCCGATAGGCTATGGCGTGCGTGTCGTGTTGCCGGTGCTCGCGCGTCTGCGCGAACGTTATCCGCTACTCGAATTCGATCTGCGTCTTTCCGACGGACGCGTGAGTCTCACCGACGAAGGACTCGATGCGTCGATCCGCTTCGGCGAGCTCGAAGACTCGTCGCTGATTGCGCAAAAGATCGACGAGCAGGCGCTCGTGTTGTGCGCGAGCCCGACGTACCTCTCGCGGCACGCAAGAATTCGCGCGGTGAGGGACCTCGAAGATCACACGTTGATTGCGTTTCGTCTGCCGACGAACGGGCGCGACCGGCCGCTCGAATTCATCGAGAACGGAGAAAAGGTATCGGTGGAACCGCAAGCGCCGTTTCGCATCAGTCACGGCGAGGCGCTGGCGGAGGCGGCGTTGCTCGGTATCGGCCTTGCGCAGATGCCCGAGTTCTTCGCGCGTCAGTATCTCGCGGCGGGCGCGCTCGTCGAAGTGCTGGCGAGTTGCCGCCCCGCGCCGCTTGCCGTGAATCTCGTGCTGCCGGGCTCGCGTGTGCGGCCCGCGCGGGTACGCGCGTTGGTCGAAGCATTCACGGCAAGTGCCTGACGCGCAAAGCCTCAATGGCCCGTTTCGCGCTTGCTCTGCTCGGCGACGGTGAGAATGGCTTCGGGCATGACCTCGAGGCGCGCCTTGGGAATGGGGTCGCCGCTTTCGTCGGAAAGACCGTAGCTGCCTTCCTCGATTTTTTGCAGCGCGCGCTGGATGTCGGCGATACGCAAGTCGTTCACGTTGCGCAGTGCCTGATTCGATATGTATTGCTCGCGTCGCTGTGCGTCGTCTTCGTATTCCTCGGCTTCGGCGCCTTGTTCTTCCTGTAGATTTCGCTCGCTCGCAATCGTGTCTTCTTCGTTGCCGAGCAATTCGCGCTGCAATGCTTCCAGACGTTCGCGCTGCTTTGCGATGAACTCGTCACTCAAGCCGTTTTCGTCGGTGGCCATGATGGTGCCTCGAGTAAGTGTTCATCAAACGTACGCTTCGGCAGTCGGCATTGTCAAGGCAACTTGTTCGTGGCCGTGCTCCTACAAAAGCAGGGCCGCTCAGGTCTCGCTCCACATGCGCAGCAGATTGTGATAGCAGCCGACCAGCGTTCGCTTTGCGGCTTCATCGCCTTGCGTGGCGTTCAGGCGTTGAATGGAGTTGTCGAGATCGAAGAGGAGGGCGCGTTGAGCGTCGTCGCGCACGAGGCTTTGCGCCCAGAAGAAGCTCGACACGCGTGCGCCGCGCGTCACGGGCCGTACTTGATGCAGGCTCGTCGCGGGATAAACGATCGCATGTCCCGCGGGCAATTTCACTTCCTGCACGCCATACGTGTCTTCTATGACGAGTTCGCCGCCATCGTAGTCTTCGGGACGGGACAGGAAGAGCGTGACGGAGACGTCGGTACGCACGCGTGCGCCATGACCCGGCACGATACGGATTGCGCCATCGACATGACTGCCGAAGTGCATGCCGCCTTCGTAGCGATTGAAGAGCGGTGGATACACGCGATTGGGCAGCACCGCGCTGATGAAGAGCGGATGCCGTTCGAGCGCGCCGACGATGGCGTCGCCCATTTCATGCGCAATGGGCGAGCCTTCCGCGATCTGCCGGTTATGTTTGACCGGCGCGCCCTGATAGCCAGCGGTTGCGCGGCCGTCGACCCATGAGTCCGTGGCGGCTTCAAGCCGTGCGCGCATGGCGGCGGCATCTTCGGGCGTGAGAACGCCGGGTATGGAGAGGATCATCGTTCTGACTTTTCAACTGCGCGCGCCGCGCCTTGATTCGGCGTGGCGCGCGCAGGCACATCAACGGAAGCGGTAATTCAACGTCGCGAGGAAGGTGCGGCCGTAGCCCGGCACCGCGCGTCCGCCATCCGACGGGATCAGCGCGTCGTAGTAACGCTTGTCCGTCAGATTCAGCACGTTGAACTGGATATCGTAACGCTTCTGATGATAGGCGGCCATCGCGTCCCAGCGCACGTATCCGCCCACCTGAACGAGATTGTTGTTCGCTGCATAGCGCGAGGACACATACGAAGGCCCGCCGCCGATCTGCCATGCCGGCGTGAAGTCGTAGGTCGTCCAGAAGTTGAGCATGTGATGCGGCGTGTTGGCGAGCGTGTTGCCGGTCGTGCCGTCGAGCGCCTTCTGCACGGTGCCGTCCATGTAGGTGTAGCCGCCGAACATCTGCCACTGCTTCGTGATGTGGCCCGCGACGCCCAACTGATAACCGCGCACGCGGACGTCGCCATCGAGCGTGTATTCGCCGGTCGAAACCTGCGTGCGAGCGTTGGTCTTCTCGATGTTGAAGAGCGACTGCGTCAGCGAAAGGCCGCCGTTCAGCAAGTCCCACTTCGAGCCGACCTCGTAAGAACGGTTCTTTTCAGGCGGCGTGTTCTGCTGATTGTTGGTGAGCGTCAGTGCTTCGAGCGACGGGTTGAACGACGTCCCGTACGACACGTAATACGATTGCCAGTCGGCCGGCTGCCACACCACGCCGGTACGCACGCTCGTGAAGAAGTTGGTCTGCGTGGCGTAACCGGGCGCGTTGATCGAATTGTTGATCGACGCTTCGTAGCGGTCCCAGCGCACACCGCCAATCCACTTCCAGTTCTCGCCGATGGACACCGTATCGTTCAAATAAAGACCAATGCCGTTCGCGCTCGATTCGGCCAGATTCGTCGCGACTTCACGATAATTCGCCGGGCGCGGCACGTATGCCGGATCGACGAGCGGCACGATGGCGAGCGTATTCGAAGGCAGGCCGGGCGTGGTCGCCGTGAAGCTCTGGTTGCTGTAGGTCTCGTGACTCAGATCGACGCCGACGAGCATGTCGTGCTTCAGGAAGCCGGTTGCGAACTTGCCCTGAAGATCGGTCGTGTTATAGACCGAGTGATCGTTGATGTTGCGGTCCTTGCCCTGCAGCCGCACGAATAGCGACGACAGCGGCAGTGCCGTGTAGTTGCCGTTCGCAAGCGCGGTCGAGGTTCCGAGCGGACCCGTCAGCACGGCCGCTGCGTTGGTCGCGCGCGCCTCGGTGCTGTAGTGGCTGAACTGCGTCTGGTTGCGCAGCGTGAACATGTCGTTGAAGCGATGTTCCACACGCGCGTTCACCGTCTGCACGTCCTGGATCGTGCGGTCGTCCGTGAAGCCGTAGAAGGTTTTCCTATCGACCGGCGCGGGATGGCCGTTCAGCGGCGGAATGCCATAGTCGGGCTGATCGTAGTTATGCTGGATCAGCGCGGACAAGGTCACCTGCGTAGGCGTACCGATGCCGAACTTCACTTCCGGGGCCACGCCGTAATCCTTGTTCTTCATCTGATCGCGGGTCGAACCGAGATCCTGTCCGAACGCGTTGATACGGAACGCGGAGGTATCCGTGAGCGGCTGGTTGATGTCGACCGTGCTGCGATAGCGGTCGTGCGTGCCCGCTTGCACGGAAACATCGGCGCGAGGCTTCAGGTTCGGCTGCTTGCTGACCTGATTGATGACGCCGCCCGTGGAACCGCGCCCGAAGTACAGCGACGACGGGCCATACAGCACGTCGATGGATTCGAGATTGAAGGTATCGCGATAGTACTGGCCGCGGTCGCGAAAGCCGTCGAGATAGATGTCGGTGCGCGCCGTGAAGCCGCGCAGGTTGATGTTGTTGCCGATCTGGCCGCCTTCGGCCGCGCCGAGGGTTACGCCCGGCACATTGCGCAAGGCGTCGGAAAACGAACTCACCGCTTGCGATTGCAGCACTGCTTTCGGCACGACCACGACGGCCTGCGGAATGTCGCGCAGCGCCGTCGGAACCTTGGCGCCGACGCTCGAGACTTCCGGCTGGAAGTCGGCTTGCTGATCGGCCTGTCCCGTGACCTTGACCGCCGGCAGCGCGGCGGTTTCCGGTGCGGATGCGTTGCTCACCGGGGCATCGGCCTGGGTCGTCTGCGTCACTTGCGGGGCGGTTTGCGCGTAAAGCGGCGCCGCAATCGGCGCAACGGTAAACGCGGCCAACGCCGCGGCAAGCGGTGTTTTCCTCAACATGTCGTTCCTCAAATTTTTTCGACCGCATGCGTGTCGCTGACGCATGCGCAATTGACTTGTTCTTGGCTCGGCATCCACGAATCAGAAATAAGCCCTTAATTCAGGTGAATGCGAATCACTATCATTACACAAAGGCCGAAATATTTGGAAAGAATTTCACAATTCCAGGGAACTTTTTCCGAAATGGTCAGGCGAATGTAAGGGTGCGTACAGTGCCTGTACTAGATGCGTAAGAAGCAAAACGCCCGCAACGCGCGGCGCTGCGGGCGTGAATGCGGGCCAATCAGCGACGGCATCCTTTTTCGAGAACGATGGTTTCGAACAACTCATAGTCCGCGGTGGGCGTCTGGTCCGCGCCCGGCGCGTGGTAGTAGTTCATCGTGATCGATGTCTTGCCGCCATGCTCGCCCGGATCGAAATCGAAAACGGCGATGCCGTAGCCCGTGCCCGTATCGCGTTGCGCGGACCAGATGGCGTCTTCCACCGCATCCGCTACGGGACGCACGAACGTGCCCGCCGTCGCGCCCGGAATGGGCCGGTTGCGTTTCGTGAAGACCTGCGCTTGCGGATTGCCCGTGCCCGCATCCGTGCCGTAGACGTCGAGCGGCGCGCTGGTGCCGCCGCCGCCGAGAATCAGATGGACCGTGCCGTGCGAAGTATCGATAGGATCGTTCGCGCGCTGCGCTGTCATCACCGGACGCGGTTGCAAGGTGTCGACGCGTTCGCCCGTCGTCGCATCGCGGCCTGCGTGATGATTGCAACCGCGCACGGGATGGCTGCGCTCGTAATCGTGATCGTGGCCGCACAGCACGAGGTTCACGCCGTATCGGTCGAACAAGGGCAGCCATGCTTCGCGAATGCCCTTGTCGGAGCCATTGCCCGTCTTCGACGAACTCAGCGCGTCCTGATGCATCTGCACGATGATCCAGTCGATGTCGTCGTCGCGCGACGCATCGCGCAGCGTCTTTTCGAGCCAGCGCGTCTGCTCCCCCTGACTGTAGCCGCGAATGTAGAACGACGTGCCCGGTTCAATGGCCGGATTGCCCGTGCTCGCGGCAGGCACGAGCGGAGCGGGACCGGCGACGAATGCGGCGGCATCCTGATACACGACGTCGTCGGCATCGAGCGAAACGAACAGCACCGAACTCACGCGGAAGCTATACCAGCGCCCCGGAAACTGCGTGCCGTTGTCGGGCAACGTGTAGCGCGTGAGATAGGAATCGAAGCCCTGGCGGCCGTTGTTGAACTCGACTTCGTGATTGCCCGGACAAGGCATCCACGGACGATTCGCGGCAGAGACCTGCGCGTTATTGCCGAAGTCGCGCCACACTTCAGGCTGATGAGCGGCGTTGAGATTCGCGTAGCAGAGATCGCCGTTGAGCAAGTGAAAGAGCGGGTCGAAACGTTCCACAGCTTGCACCGCGAAACGGCTTTGCGGCGACGACAACACCCAGCCCGTGTTCGGCGTCGCGAGGTCGCCATAACTCGTGAAGCGGAACTTGCGACGGCCGCGCGGCGCCGTGCGAAAGCTCGCGCTGAAAGGCTGGGCCGCGTTGCTGTCGTTATCGGCGGTGACTTCGTAGTGATACGTCGTGTCCGGATGAAGGTCGCCAAGACGCGCATGATACGTGCAGACAATCTCGCCGTTCAGACCATCGGTATAAGTGCGTTGTACGCCGTGAATCACGCTTGCATGACCTTCGTGCGTTCTGATGCGAACACGCGGATGCACGGCCTGCGCAAGCGATGCCCAGCTCACGACGACTTCGCGCGTCGGGTCTTGGCCCCAAGTCAGATGCACTTGTTCGGGCGTGCCATCCGGGCCGGGCGATGCCGCGTTCGCCGTCGCGCTCATGACATTGGCCGCGGTGGCTATGCCGGACGCACCGGCGAGCTTGAGAAAGCCTCTGCGCGATGCAATAGATGCGGAGTCTTGCGGGTTCTTCGTTACCATGGACGGGCCGTCTCCTCGTTTGATCAGGACGCGATGTGTCCGGAGACATTATTACTATCGGTATGACCCGGCTATGACAAACGGCCTGCACGACCGGCTTAGGTGAAAACAGGAGCGAAGAATGGCAAGCAACGAGTACGTGGTGTTCAAGGGAAAGGTAAGGCTTGGCGTTCCCTTTCTGGACGGTTACAAAGGCGACCCGCACTATGTGATCGTAAGCGACGACGAGAAGGGCAACGAGTTTCGCATCGTCACGAACGTGAAGTCGGATAGCTCGCTGACGGGTCCTGCGGGTTACCTCGTGTTGTATGTGCTGAATCAAAACTTCGACAACGCGATCACGGCAGACCTCGCGAAACTGAATGCGGGCGTCACCACATCGAGCTTTCCGAAACTCGACTACGTGCACGAAGAAGGCCTCGTCGATCTAAGCGCCATGCGTCCGATTCCGCTCGACACGGCAAGCGAGCACAACGACATCAACGCGCTCGTCAACGAGATGCTGCAGCTCGATATGTCAGCCGATCCGGTGAACTATGTTTATCCGACGCCGAGCTACAAGGATGAACGGCGCGGCTGGAAACCAACGAAGGACGTCACGGTTTATGGTTTCGGCTTTCTCTTTCAGCCGGGAGAAGACGGGCTTCACGAGACGCATATGAATCAGGGCAATCCAAAGCCCATGAAGGGTAGCCACGTGAAGGATCATTCGAATGAAAACGGTGTGTCGCAGGATGGTGCCGTGATCGTCGAAGTGGATGGCAAGTATCAGGCGCTCTTCGTGGCGTTTCAAACGCAACTCGTGCCGACAGATAATCGCGGCTTTCCGATTCCGGGCGAGTCGCATCCCATACTCGACTGAACTCAGCATGCGAATTCATCCTGCCATACCGATCATCCGCATCTTTGCCGTCGATCGGGCCAAGGAGTTCTATCTCGACTTCCTCGGCTTCACGCTCGAATGGGAGCATACGTTCGGCGAGAACTTTCCCCTCTACGCGCAGATCAGGCGCTCGGACCTCACGTTGCACTTGAGCGAGCATCATGGCGATGCAACACCCGGTTCGACCATCTTCGTGCCGATGGAAGATATCGATACGTTGCATCGCGAGCTGGAAGCGAAGGCGTATCGATATGCGAAGCCCGGCGTCGAAACGGTGGACTGGGGACGCGTGATGGAAGTCGCCGATCCGTTCGGCAATCGCATTCGGTTCTGCGAACTGGCGAAGAACTGACGGCAATCCCAGGCTACACGGCCAACGCCGCCACGATCACTTGCGGCAGTGCGAGCAAACGCTGCGGCGCGAGCAGCAGCTTTGCCTCGCGGATGCCTGCGCCCATCACGATGCGCTCGCGCTCCATCACGGACGCTTCCACGAGCACGGTCATCGACTCAGGCAAGCCAAACGCGGTGATGCCGCCGTACTCCATGCCCGACAACTCCGTGGCCGCTTCGCGCGACGCGAACGAAATACGTTGCGCGCCGAGTTCGCGTTTGACCGCACCGTTCACGTCGAGCCGGCGCGTCGCCAGCGTGACGATAGCGGCGAACTGTTCGCCTCCGTCCTTCTTGAAGCGCACGACGATGGTGTTCGCGCAGTCGTCGAGATCGATACCGAAGCGCGCGCTGCAGGCGGCGGTATCGGAGGCGTCGTCGGGCACGCGAAACACATCGGCGTTTGCGCCGTTCAGCGACGCGAGCACGGATGCGGGCAGGCGCGCGGCCGCTTCGTCGGCGGACATGATGTCGAGATTCAGAGCGTAATCGGCTTGTGGCGTGTTCATGAGCGTTCGATAAAGAGGCTTCAGGCAAAGGCCCGAAGTGCCGAAAAAAAGCCAAGCGTAACCGAATCCAGTGAGCCGCGCAGCGCTGCAACCATGCTGGAAGCATCGACCGGATATACTTGTCCCTCGTGGAATCGAATGCGAACAGGCAAGCAAGCCGCGTTCGCGCTCGAAAAGATATCTTTGTTCAGGGGCTGGAATGAGTCGATCGACGGTCACGTACCGGGGCTATGAGCTGGTTATCAAGAACGCGTCCAACGGTGTGGCGCAATGTTGGGCGTGGAAGGATCAGAAGGCCGCGTTCAAGGAAACCGGAGAGACGCTCGACGACGCCGAACGCACCGTGCGTGCGGCGATCGATGCGGAAATGGGACCGGCGACCGGCGCGGGAGATGCGGCAGTGGACGCCTACATCGCGGCGTTCAAGGCTATCTTGCCCGTCAGCGAAGGGCAGCGGAAGATGCTCGTCGCGCACTATCAGGCGCCCGCGCGCACCATCACCGCCATGCAGTTGGCCAAGGCCGCGGGCTATGCCAGCTATCGCGGCGCCAATGTGCAATACGGCAATCTGGGCAAGCTCATTTACGAGCAGCATCCTGTGGACCTGCCGCGCCGTCCGCGCGACAACTCGCTCATCTTTACGTATGCCATAGCCGATCCCGGCGCGGTGGCGGCTGGCAGCGTGCTCGAAGGCTATACCGAAGAGCACGAAGCCGAATGGAGCTGGCCAATGCGCGCGGCAGTCGCACAAGCGCTGGTCGCATTGGGCATCGTGAAGGCCTGAGGCACATGACCCAAGCATGATCAAACTCTGCCTGCTCGATTTCGACGGAACGTTGTGCGCCACGCATGACGCAATTCGCACCTGCATCGAATTGACCTTCGATCATTACGGTGTGGAGCGGCCCGATGCCGCGCGCGTCGAGCACGTGATCGAAGCGGGCGTGGTCATGTCCGAGGCCATGCGGCAGCTCATGGGCTCGCGTCTGAGCGTGGCTCAAGCGGATGAATGGGCGGCCACGTATCGCGCGTATTACGTCGAACGTGGACTGCAACATACGCAGCTTTTCGCCGATGTCGAACGCGTGCTCACGGAGTTGCAAACCTTGGGCGTTGCCCTGGTGATCACGAGCAACAAGGCGGAAGCGTCGGTGAAGAAGGCAATCGATCATTACGGGATCGCCCACTTCTTCGACATGCTCGTATGCGACCCGCCCGGCTTGCCGAAGAAGCCGGATGCGGCGTGTTACGAGCAACTTATCGCGCCTCGCTATCCGCATGTTCCCCGAGGTGAGATTGCCGTCGTCGGCGACACGCAAGCGGATCTGGGCCTTGCGCGCAACATCGGCGCCATTGCTTGCTGGGCCGCGTATGGCTACGGCGACAAGGCGCGTTGCACGGCGATGGAGCCGGATATCGTATTGCAGGGCTTCGGTGAACTGGTTGAGAAGCTGAAAGCTTAAGCGCGCGATGAACCTCGGGCGAAGCCGCGCGCATCGCCCAAGTTTGCCGATTTTCGATAACTCCCCGGTTTTTGAGCCGCTAGGATTGCCTTCGACGAGGCCTTCCAAGAGCGAGCCGCCCATGAGCTTTACCGAAACGATCGGCGTGCGCACCTACCGCTTCGCCGACCTTAAAACCCTGCTGGCAAAGGCAAGCCCTTTGCGCTCGGGCGACCAACTTGCGGGCGTGGCCGCAACGAGCGAGGAAGAACGTGTCGCCGCTAAACTAGCGCTGGCGAACGTGCCCTTGCAAAGGTTCCTCGAAGAACCGCTCATTCCCTACGAGCAGGACGAAGTCACGCGGCTGATCGTCGATGAACACTCGCGCGAGGCCTTCGCGGACATCGCGCATCTCACCGTCGGCGATTTCCGCAACTGGCTCTTGAGCCACACGACCGATACCGCCGCGCTCGAACGCATCACCTTTGGTCTCACGCCTGAAATGATCGCGGCCGTGTCGAAGCTGATGCGCAATCAGGACCTCATCGCGGTTGCACGCAAGCGGCCGGTCGTGACGCGCTTTCGCAATACCATTGGTTTGCCGGGGCGCATGTCGGTGCGTCTGCAACCGAATCATCCGACCGATGACGTGAAGGGCGTCGCGGCATCCATGCTCGATGGCCTGATGTACGGTTGCGGCGATGCCGTCATCGGCATCAATCCCGCCAGCGACAATCTTGCCGCGATCACGACCCTGCTCGTGATGATCGACGAATTTCGCGAGCGCTTCGGCGTACCGACGCAGTCCTGCGTGCTCACGCATGTGACCAACACGATCACGGCCATCGAGAAGGGCGCGCCTGTTGATCTCGTGTTTCAGTCGATTGCGGGCACCGAAAAGGCCAATACGAGCTTCGGCATTTCGCTCGCGTTGCTGCAAGAATCGTTCGAAGCCGCGCGCTCGCTCAAACGCGGCACCGTGGGCGACAATGTGATGTACTTCGAGACGGGACAAGGCAGCGCGCTGTCGGCGAACGCGCATCATGGCGTCGATCAACAGACCTGCGAAGTGCGCGCGTATGCCGTCGCGCGCAAGTTCGAACCGCTGCTCGTCAACACGGTGGTCGGGTTCATCGGTCCCGAGTATCTTTACGATGGCAAGCAGATCATGCGCGCCGGTCTCGAAGATCACTTTTGCGGCAAGCTGCTCGGCGTGCCGATGGGCTGCGACATTTGCTACACCAATCACGCCGAAGCGGACCAGGACGACATGGACAGCCTGCTCACGTTGCTCGGTGTCGCGGGCATCAACTTCATCATCGGCGTGCCAGGCGCGGACGATGTCATGCTCAACTATCAAAGCACCTCGTTTCACGACGCGCTCTATGCGCGCGAAGTGCTCGGCCTGCGCCGCGCGCCCGAGTTCGAAACCTGGCTCGAAACGATGCAGATAGCCAATGCGCGCGGCGCATTGATCGATTCGGCGACGCGTCAGCCCTTGCTCGAAGTATCGCGCGAATGGATGGGGGCCGCATGAGCGATACGCTCGTCAAGAACCCGTGGCAGTCGTTGCGGCAATTCACGAACGCGCGCATTGCGCTCGGCCGCGCGGGCAGTGGCATGCCGACCGAACCGTTGCTTGCGTTCAATCTCGCGCATGCGCAGGCGCGCGACGCCGTGCATCATCCCCTCGATGTCGACGCACTTCGCGCGCGTCTTGCCGATGCCGGCTTTGCGAACGTCGTCGATGTGCATAGCGCGGCGCCGGATCGCGCGCATTATCTGCGTCGCCCCGACCTTGGCCGCCGTCTCGCCGATGAAAGCCGCGCAATGCTCGACGCAACGTGTGCACGAGACCATGACGTGCTCTTCGTGATCGCGGACGGCTTGTCGGCGTTCGCCGCATCGAAGCAGGCCGTGCCTTTCTTGCAGGCGATTCTTTCGAAACTCGACGACTGGAACATCGGACCTGTCGTGATCGCCCGGCAAGGACGCGTCGCGCTCGCCGACGAGATCGGCGAAGTAATGCGCGCGCGTATCGTCGTGATGTTGATCGGCGAACGGCCGGGCCTGAGCTCGCCGGACAGTCTCGGCATCTACGTGACTTACGCGCCAGCGGTAGGCCGCAGCGACGCCGAGCGCAACTGCATATCCAACGTGCGTCCGGAAGGTTTGAACCACGACGCGGCCGCGTACAAGCTGCATTATCTGCTGACGCATGCGCGTCGTCTGGGCCTTACTGGCGTCGCGCTCAAGGACGACAGCGACGCAGCTATCGCCGCGAAAGAACCACTGACGTCGATTGCGTGCCACGCCTGAACGACATACTTCATTTTGGCGATCTATATTCGTCCCATGAGAAGCGAAGCGAGACCATCCAAGCCGAATGCTGACGCGCCGCGCGGTCCGTGCGTGCATCGGCTCGTCTCGCACGATGCGGACGAGCAGGCGGGCAATCTGCGCGGCTGGCGGCAGGTCTACGATCAGTTGAGCGCCGGACGCTTCGTCGGCACGCTTGCCGAGATCGACTTCGACGACGTGCAGTTGTTTCGCGAGACGACGAGCCAGACCTTGCGCCAAAGCTGCGAAGTGCCGGTCGATGCGTGCTGGTTCGGCATCCCGCTCTTGCGCGATGGCGCCGGGCGCATACAGTCGCGCGCCATCGATGAAAACGCGCTTGCGGTTCGCCCGGGCGGCGTCGAGTTCGAACTGTTGACGCCGTCCGGCTACGAAATTCTCGGCGTGGTTGCAACGCATGATGCGCTGCGCCGTCATGCCGAAGACGTCGAGCATATCGATCTCGAATGCGCCACGTCGCGCGGTGAGATCGTCGTCGTGGGTGCGGGAGAACGTGCGCGACTCGCGGCATCGCTCATGACCATGTTGCGAGGCGAAATCACACCGACCGAGTCGATGCGCTCGTCCTTGTTGTCGTGGCTCTTCGAGTGCGGCGCGCTGCAATGCTGCGAGCCGGTCGCGCTGCCCGTGGCCTCGCGTCGTCATGCGATCGCAACGCAAGCGCGTCACTATGTGCTCGAAAATCACGACCGCGCCGTGAACGTGCCCGAACTGTGCACGCATCTGCATGTGAGCCGCCGCACGCTTCAATACTGTTTTCAGGAAGCATTCGGCATGGCGCCGAATGTCTATTTGCGCGCCATACGCCTCAACGGTGCGCGACGTCAGCTACGACATGCCGGTGCCGCGCAAAAGACGCAAACCGTTCAGGACGCTGCCGCTGCATGGGGTTTCTGGCACCTCAGCCAGTTCGCGCTCGACTATCGCAAGCTTTTCGGCATGCGTCCTTCGGAAACGCTCAACACCGCAACCGCGCGAGCTCACGGCTTTGCCACGATCGACAGATAGCGCGCCGGCATCTTGACGCCATAGCATGCGTGCGGCGTGGCTGCATCGAAATACACGCTGTCGCCTTTTTCGAGCATGAGCGGTGCGTAGTCGCGCATCATGAATATCAACGAGCCATCGGTGACGTAGATGAACTCCTGTCCGTCATGCGCCGAGAGCACATGCTTGCCGGTATCGGCACTGGCTTCGATGAGCGTCGGCTCCATCGACTTCGTCACGAGGTCCGCGCCGAGCCATTCAAAGATACCGGTGGAGGTCGGATGCTTCACGCCATGACCCGCGCGGCTCACTGCCCGACAGCCTTGCGCAAAGGACTTTTCGTTGCCGCCGACCATGTCGGGCCAACGGATATCGAGCGCCTTCGCTAGCCGCGACAACACCGAATAGGTCGGCGATATACGGCCATTCTCGATACGCGAGATGGTCGAGATCGCCACCGACGACAACTCCGACAACGCCGCGAGCGTCATGCCCCGCGCGTGCCGATGATGCGCGATGGTCTCCCCGGGACTCGCTTCGCTTGTTTCTTCAACAGGCGCGGGTGCGGGCGCCGCCTCGGCTTCCGGCTTGCGCTTGGGCTTGCGCACGACCGCCGCCTTTGCCGCAGGGCTCGTTCTCTGCGCCGCCTTCCGCGGGCGATTTTCTGTTTGCATGGTGTCTCTTGTATTCGTTCGATATGCGGGGAGCCGCCACTTCGCCATCACGACATGGTGACATAAGCGCCCGGCGTTTGCATGTTTTTGCGTATATGAAAAAGTTTTTCTTGACCATCAAATTTTAGCTCAATACGATGGTTTTCATGGTTTTGCATATACGCAAAAACCGCCGACGTTACCCGATCAATCCATTCAGGAAGGGCTGACCACCATGTTCGACGATCCTCTCACCCACGCCATCGACGCACTCAAGTCATCCCGGCGAGGCTTTCTCAAGACGGCGGGCTACGGGGTCGTCGCGGGACTCGGCGCAAGCACGCTCGGTCGCGCGGCACTCGCCGCACCGACGCTCGCGCCGATCAAAACCGTGCGTCCCGGCTATCTGACCGCTGCGTGCCTCGGCGACATGCCGATTGCATCCGTGCGCGACGGCAAGCTCGTGGGAACGGACTTCGACATGCTGCAGTTGATCGCCGAGCGTCTGCAACTGAAGATCGACGTGCAGCAGATGACCTTTTCCGCTGTGATCGAAGCGGTAAAGTCGGGCCGCGTGGACTGGTTCGGCGGCAACTTCGCGTGGACGCCGATCCGCGCCAAGCTGTTGTTGCTCACCGATCCCGTTTTCTACACGGGCGCCTACGTCATCATGCGGCAAAACCAGACGCAGAAGAGTTCGCTCGCCATCGCGGACTTGAGCGGGCACACCATCGGCACGGCGACGGGTTATTCGGTCGTGCCCGACATGAAGAAGGTTCCGGGCATCGTCGAAGTGAAACTGTATGACGGTATCGACTCGTGCTTGCGCGATGTCGTCGCGGGGCGTCTCGACTTTGCCGTGCTCGACGCGCCGACCGTGGACTACATGATCCAGCAGAATCCGTCGTGGGGACTGAAACAGATTCCCATCGGTTTCGACGCAGCGTACCCCAGCCTCACGGGCAAGTTCGCGTCGATCTGGGGCGTGAGTCCGGACAAGAAGGATCTGTTCGACGGCATCAACGAAGGCGTGCGCTGGCTCTGGCGCACCAACCAGATCAAGCCGATTCTCGCGAAGTACGGGATCGATAATCCCGACTACTTGCAGCCGTTGCCGACCGACCCGCGCACCGGCGTGGACCGCGACGCGAAGGGCGCGCTGATTGGCCCGTTCGCGCACGATTCGCGGGACTTCAGCAAAGCCTTCGCCTGAAGGCCAGATCATCATGGGACACCGCGATATGTCTGCGACGCTAAGCGCCACTCCTTCGGTCGATACGCGCATGCTCGTGCGTATCGACGGCCTGCACAAGTCCTTCGGCACGCATCATGTGTTGAAGGGCATCGACCTCGATGTGATGCCGGGGCAAAAGGTGTCGCTGATCGGACCGAGCGGCTCGGGCAAGACCACGCTGTTGCGCTGCGTGAACTTTCTCGAGACGCCGAGCGCGGGGCATATCTTCATCGACGGCGCGGCTATCGGCGAGCGTCGTCACGGTAACGGCTGGCAAGCGATGTCGGGCCGCGAACTCGCCGCCATGCGCGCGAATATCGGCATGGTGTTCCAACGCTTCAACCTGTTTCCGCACCTGAGTGTGATCGACAACGTCCTGCTCGGACCGCGCAAGGTGCAGAAGCGCAGCGGCCGCGAGTTGATCGACGAAGCGCGTGCGTTGCTGACGAAAGTGGGCATGGACGAGAAGCGCAACGCGTTTCCCGATCAATTGTCGGGCGGCCAGCAACAACGCGTGGCCATTGCGCGCGCGCTCGCCATGAAGCCGCGGCTCATGCTTTTCGACGAAGCGACTTCCGCGCTCGATCCCGAGCTCGTGGGCGAAGTGCTCGGCGTCATGCGCAAGCTCGCGGACGAAGGCATGACGATGATCATCGTGACGCACGAGATGCGCTTCGCTGAAAGCGTGTCCGACAAGGTCGTGTTCATGGCCGATGGCAAGATCGTCGAGGAAGGACCGCCACGGCAGATCTTTCACGATGCAAAGGTCGAACGCACGCGCGCGTTCTTGCGCGCGGTGCTGGAGCACTGACATGGCGCTTCTCACCGCGTGGGCTCACAGCCTGCATTTTCTGCCGTATTTCGTGCGCGTGTTGTGCGTGAGCGCGGTGACCACCGTGGTGCTGACCGCGAGCGCGTTCTGCGTGGCCTTCTTGCTGGGCTTCGTGATCGCGCTCATGCGGTTGTCGCGCAGTGTCGTGTTGAAGGCGGTGGCGAACGTCTATCTCGAACTGTTCCGCAACGTGCCCTTGCTGACGCAGTTGTTCGTGCTGTACTTCGGGCTCGAACGGATCGGCGTCACGCTGCCCGCATTCGTGGCCGCAACGCTCGGCTTCGGTCTCAACGGCGCGGCGATTCTCTCCGAGGTGTTCCGTTCGTCGATCAACGGCGTCGACCGAGGCCAACGCGAGGCGGCGCTTGCCATCGGCATGACATGGCCAATGGCGCTCGCAACCGTCGTGCTGCCGCAATCGATGCGGCTCGCCTTGCCCGCGCTCGCCAACTTCGCCATCGGGCTATTGAAGGATACGTCGCTCGCTTCCGCCGTCGCGGTGCCGGAACTCGTGTTCCGCGCAAGGATGCTCGTGAGCGAGACATATCAGACCAACCTCATCTACTTCATCGTGGCGATCATCTATCTGCTGCTGAGTCTGGCGTTGTCGCGTCTTTCGACAGCGACCGAGCGCGGACTCGGCAAACCGAGGGCGGCGCTGTCATGAACTATTCCGAACTTTGGTCTTCCATGCACGACGAGCTGTTTCAGGCGGCATGGGCAACGCTGCGTCTGGCGCTTGGCGCCATCGCTATTGGCGTCGTGCTCGGGATGGTGCTCGCCATCGTCAGGATGGGCAGTCGTGGCATGGCCGCGCGTTTAGCACGTGTCTATATCGAAGTGTTTCGCGGCACGCCCGCGCTCGTGCAACTCTTTCTCGTGTACTTCGGCTTCGTTGCCATTGGCATTCGCTTCGATTCGTATCAGGCCGCCGTGCTTGGTCTCGGCATGAACGCCGCCGCGTATTTCGCGGAGATCTTTCGCGCGGGCATCGAAGCGGTGCCACGCGGACAAAGCGAAGCAGCCGCGAGCATCGGCATGACGAGCGGCGCGGCCATGCGCTGGGTCGTGCTGCCGCAAGCCATTCGGCTGGTGCTCGCGCCTTCGGGCAATGTCGCCATCTCGCTTCTGAAGGACACGTCGGTGGCCTCGCTCATCGCCGCGCCCGACCTCATGCTGCGCGCTCAGGACTTGAGCTCGCAGTATTTCATGCCGTTCGAAATCTACGTCACCGTAGGGGCGTTCTATTTCGTGCTGTGTTATCCGCTGTCGCAATTGATGCGTCATATCGAGCGACGTCAGCCTGCTCACGGCTGATACAGCGGTCTTTCCCAACCAGAGTCTCTCAAGACAGAACAGAAGGAGTAAGTGTATGCGCAAGGTCATCGAAACCGGCTTGCCCAACGGAAGCGCGCCGGTCGAATGGGCGACCGTCTCGAACGGCACGCTCTACACGGCGAGCATTCCCATTCGCGCGGACGGTTCGATCGAGGATGGCGACATCGCCACGCAAGCCGAACTGACGTTCGCGAATCTCAAGCAGATCGTCGAGTCGGCGGGCGCGACCATGGACGACGTCACGCAGGTGCAGGTCTTTCTCACGGACAAGAGCTATTTCGAAGGCATGAACGAGGTCTATCGCCGCTTTTTCACGAAGCCGTATCCGAACCGCGCGACCATCATCGCCGATCTCATGGTGCAAGGCGGCAAGATCGAAATCCTGGCTCATGCCGATGTGAGCAAGGTTGCCTGATGAAGCATGTGATCGTCATCGGTGCGGGCATCATCGGGACGACGACCGCGCTCGCGCTTGCGGGCGCGGGCTGCCGCGTCACCGTGATAGACAGCCGCCGTGAAGCAGGCCTGGAAACCAGCTTCGCCAACGGCGGCTTGCTCGCGGCCAACAGCGCGTTGCCGTGGTCTTCACCCGGCACGCCGATGCAATTGCTTAAATGGCTCGGCCGCGAAGATGCGCCGCTTCTGCTGCGGCCTCGCGCAATCCCCGGTCTCGGCATGTGGGGCGTGCGCTTTCTGGCCAACTGCCGCGCGGCCAAGTACCACAAGACGGCTGCGACGCTCACCGCGTTCGGTCAGCAAAGCCTCGCGGCCATGGAGCGTCTGCTCGGCCAGAAGCGCATAGACGCGGGCATCCAGCGTGGCGGCCTGCTTGAACTGATTCGCGGCAAGGACGCCGAGCGGCGCGCGGAATCGTTCGCGCGCATGCTCGAGCGCATGGGCGCAAAGGTCAGGCGACTCGATGCAGCGCAAAGCGTGGCGCTCGAACCATCGCTTGGAGGCATTGCACATAGCATTGGCACGGCGCTCCTGCTCGAATCCGATGCGTGGGGCGACGCGCATGCGTTCAGTGTCGCGACCGCCGCCGCAGCCGAACACGAAGGCGTGACGTTTCGGTGGGGAAGCGCGGTGAGCGGTATCGACCTGCAGCGCGGTTCTGTTGCCGGCGTTCGTCTTGCCGACGATTATCTGAGCGCGGATAGCGTCGTGATATGCGCGGGCGCGATGTCTCCGTCGCTCGTCGGCCCGCTCGGCGTGCGCCTGCCGATGGCGCCCGTCAAAGGCTATTCGCTTACGCTCCGTGCCGACGAACTGGGATTTCTGCCGCAACGGCCTATCGTCGACGATTACGAGCATATCGGCGTAACGCCGCTCAAGGACATGCTGCGCGTGGCGGGCACCGTCGAATTCGATGGCTTCGACAAGACGCTGCGGCCCGGTCGCGTGGAGAACCTGAAACGCGCGCTGACGCGGCTTTTTCCGCAGATCCGGATGCCTGCCGAAGTGCGGCCCTGGTGCGGGCTACGGCCCATGGCGGCAGATGGATTGCCGATCATTTCACCGACGGCGGTGCCGCGTCTTTTCGTTAACACGGGACACGGCGCGCTCGGCTGGACGCTTGCGTGCGGCTCGGCGGATCTCATCACGTCGATGATCACGAGCCGGAGCGATGCGCGCGGCACGCCGTTCAGTCTCACGCGCAGCTTCTGGTGAAACGAAGCGCGATAATCAAGTCAATGCAAGAGGGCAAGTCATGTCGGGTGAGGGAAGACGCGAAGTCATCGTGATCGGTGCGGGCGTGGTCGGCGTTGCGTGCGCGCTGTGGTTGCGAAGAACGGGTCTCGACGTGTTGCTCGTCGATAAGGGCGAGATAGCGGGCGGCGCTTCGTTCGGCAATGCGGCCACCATTGCGGACTACGCATGCACGCCCGTGCCGCAGCCGAAAATCTGGGGCGACATTCCCGGCTTGCTGTTCGGCGCGGACTCGCCGCTTTCCATTCGCTGGTCGCGCCTGGGAAGCTATGCGGGATGGCTCGCTGCGTTTCTCGGGCAATGCAACCGGCGCGCTTATGTCGCCAATAGCGAAGCGCTTGCGTCGTTGCTGCATGGTACGCACGAGGGATATGCGCCGCTTCTCGAAGACAATCCACACGCTGAGTCGTTCATTCGGCGCGATGGTTGTCTCTACTCTTATCGCACGCAAGGAGCGTTCGAGCGCGCCGCGGGCGATATCAAACTGCGTGGCTTGCTGGGCATTCGTCAAGAGGTGATAAGCGCGGCCGAACTCACGCAACTGGAACCCGTCATGCAGCAGCGCACGGTGGGCGGCGTGCTATTTCCTGCCGCGTGCCATCTCGTCGATCCGCAAGGCTTCGTGCAGGCGCTGGCCAAACCGCTGATCGACGAGAAGCGTTACGCACGCATGGAGGTCAGCGATATTTCGAGCAGCACCGCGGGCATCTGCCTGCGTTCCGCTGCCGGCGAAACGCTACACGCCGACAGAGTGGTGATTGCGGGCGGCGCATGGTCCGCGAAACTCGCGGCGCAAATGGGCGATTCCATCCAGCTTGGCGCGGAGCGCGGTTATCACGTCGAGTTCCTGCTGGATAAGCCGATGTTCACGCGGCCGACTTGCGTCGTTGAGTCGAGCTTCTATATGACGCCGTTGCGTGACCTGCGGCTGCGTGCTGCGGGGACTATCGAGTTGAGCGGGATCAAGTCACCGTTGAACCCTTCGCGCACGGCGTTCATCGAACGAAGCATCCGCCGCAACGTGGATATCAAAGCGCCCGTGTCCAGTAGCTGGCTCGGTATCCGGCCGACCATGCCGGACTACTTGCCGGTGATCGGACCATCTTCGGCGGACAAGCGCGTGATCTACGCGTTCGGGCATCAGCATCTCGGCATCACGCTGGCGGGAACCACGGGCGACATGGTCGCGCGATTGATTCACGGCAAGAGTCCCGGCGCAATCGAGCGCTTCTCCGCGGACCGTTTTAAATAATCGATACTGCCGCCGCGCGCGTCTTACTTCGCTCGACGTCTGCGCGTAGTCCCCCACGGCGGCGTCTCGAACGATTGCACCACCCAGTCGATGAACGCACGCGTTTTCGCGGCCGCATGCTTGGAAGACGCGCGCACCACGCTGAGTTGTTCGCCCGCGTCCACCTTCCAGCCGGGCAGCACTTGCACCAGCTCTCCGCTCTGCAATTCGCGGCAGACGAGCCAGTCCGTCCCATACATGATGCCGACGCCTGAGCGCGCCGCATGCAGCACGGCATCGATCTCATCGGTCGTCATTCTCGCGTTGATGCGAATGGCGCGGTGCATGTCGTCGCGTTTCAGATGCCATACCGGATGCGTGGAGAGCCGCGAAAAGCCGATGCATTCATGGCGCATCAGGTCTTCGGGCTTCGTGGGACGTCCGCGCGCGGCGAGATAATCCGGCGATGCGCACAGTAAGCGCCGCATGGTCGCAAGCGGCCGCGCGACAAGCCGGCTGTCTTCCAGTTTGCCGATACGCACGCCTACATCGAAACGTTCTTCGATCAGATCGACATAACGGTCCGTGTACGTGCATTCGACATCGAGCGAGGGATAGCGCGCAAGGAACTCCGGCATGCGCGGCGCAATCCACATGCGCCCGAACCCTGCGGGCAAGCTGATGCGCAAGAGTCCGCGCGGCGTCGCAGCTTGCGAGCGCGCTTCGTCTTCCGCATCGCGCATGATGTCCCACGCTTCGCGCACGCGATCGCGATAACGCGTGCCTGCTTCCGTCGCCGATACGCGGCGTGTGGACCGTTCGAGCAAACGAATGCCAAGACGCGTTTCCAGTTCCGCGATACGTCGGGAAATGACCGAGCCGTCGCGCCCCAACTGGCGGCCTGCCGCCGTAAAACTCCCGGTCGCGAGCACCGCGAGAAACGCCTGAACCTGATCCGTTTCGATGCCGTTCATTGATGCACCCCACGCACGAATGTTATGCCGTATGGGTCGATTATAGAGGCGCGTCTTCGCTAGCATGACCTCTGTGCTTAACGAAAAAGGAGCGCACCGTGAAAGCGTATCGACTGAAGGCAGGCAAGCCCTACGAATTGACGTTGACCGATAACGCACTCGAGCCCGTACCGGAAAGCGACGAAGTGCTCATCCGCATTCGCGCGGCGGGACTCAACTATCTCGATCTCATGGTGGCGAACGCGCGCTTCGGCAACGTGGACGCGAGCTTCGTGCCGGGTGCGGATGGCGCGGGCGAGATCGTCGAGGTCGGATCGCGCGTGAAAGGCTGGAAGGCGGGCGATCGCGTGATCGCCGGAATGATCGTGGATTGGGCCGCAGGACCGCTCACGGTAGCGAACGGCGAGCGTCTTCGCGGCGTCACCATGCCGGGCTCGCTCGCGGAATATGCGGTCGTGCCCGCTACCGCGCTCGTCGCCATTCCCGCTGCCATGCCGTTCGTGCAGGCCGCAAGTTTGCCGGTCGCCGCGACGACCGCATGGAACGCCATCGTCGCGGGCAATGTGCGGCCGGGGTCCACCGTGGCGTTGCTGGGTACGGGCGGTGTGAGTCTGTTTGCGCTGCCGCTTGCCAAGGCGGCGGGCGCGCGCGTGATCATCGCGTCTTCATCGGACGAGAAGCTCGCCCGCGCGCGCAAGCTGGGCGCGGACGTCACCATCAACTACCGGACCACGCCCGCGTGGGACGTCGCGTTGCTCGAAGCCACGGAAGGGCGTGGCGCGGATCTCGTCGTGGAAACCGTCGGCGTGGCGACTTTCGAGCGCTCGGTGAACGCGGCGGCAATCGGTGGAACGATCTTCGTCGTCGGGCTGTTAGGCGGCGAGGAAACGAAGATGCCCTTGCTCAAGGTCATGGTGAAGACCTTGCGCATTGTCGGTAATCAGACTGGCTCGACGGCCAATCTCGCCGATGCGGTCAAGGCGATCGCACAGTCCCGAATCGAACCGGTGATCGATCGCGTCTTTCCCTTCGATGCCGCGCAGGAAGCCTATGCCTATCTCGAATCGGGTGGCCATTTTGGAAAAGTGGTGATAGACGTCACTTGATGCCGGTTGTCGTACAACTAGTCAATCGTAATGCACCTTTTGGCGCTATGTAAGGAAAGCATTCTGTGTGCGAAGGACCGCATGAAACCGGCGGTTCGTAGGGTTTTCACGGACGCGAGGCAAGCAACTGGACTTGTATGATGACGTATCTTTACAGATTCGTCGTCAGGTCTCGCGTGCGCGCATTCCTACGCGCTTCGATAGCACCCAAAGGAGAAGACATGCGATTCCGCTACCGCTGGATAGTCGCCGCGCTGCTGTTCTTTGCCGGCATGCTCAACTATCTGGACCGCGCGGCGCTCTCCGTGGTCGCACCGCTCGTCAAGAGCGAACTGCATATCAACGACGCGCAACTCGGCGTGCTGTTCAGCAGTTTCTTCATCGGATACTGCGTGTTCTGCTTTATCGGCGGATGGGCGGCCGACAAGTTTGGTCCGCGCAAGGTGTTCGCCATTGCTGCCGCGTTCTGGTCACTGTTCTGCGGCGCCACGGCATTCGCGGGCAACTTCGCCACGCTGATGGTGGCGCGCGTCGCGTTCGGTGTCGCCGAAGGCCCAATGGGCACGACGACCAACAAGTCGATCTCGAACTGGTTCCCGCGCAGTGAAGCGGGCCGCGCCGTGGGTCTCACGAACGCCGGTCAGCCGTTGGGCGCCGCCATTGCCGCACCGATCGTCGGGCTGGTCGCTTTGCAGTTCGGCTGGCGCATCTCCTTCGTCGTGATCGCGGTGCTCGGCTTCGTGTGGATTGCGTTCTGGTTGCGGTGCTTTCGCGATCATCCGGAAGATCATCCTGCCGTGACGCGCGAGGAAGCCGCGCATATCGCGAGCGACAGGCTCGTGCCGCATCACGCGGAAGGTTCCGCTGAAGCAGGCTCGCAAGCGGGCGTGATGCACTATTTGCTGTCGTTGCCGGTGCTCGGCGTGGCTGCCGCGTTCTTCGCGTTCAACTACGTGCTGTACTTCTTCTTGTCATGGTTGCCGAGCTACTTCACGGACTATCAGCATCTCGACATCAAGCACATGAGCGTGATCGGCATCCTGCCGTGGCTCGGCGCGACGGCGGGCTTCGTGCTCGGCGGCATCATCTCCGACGCGCTCTACAAGAAGACCGGCAACGTGCTCTTCGCGCGCAAGACGGTCATCATTCTGGGACTTGGCGTGGCGGCAATCTGCGTGTTGCTGGTGTCGCGCGTGAGTTCGCTTGCGCCTGCCGTCGCGTTGATCGCGGTGGCGAGTCTCTTCGCTTTCATGACGCCGCAAGCGTGCTGGTCGCTGTTGCAGGACATCGTGCCGCGTGATCGCATTGGCGCAACGGGCGGCTTCGTACATTTGCTCGCGAATCTCGCGGGCATTCTCTCGCCGAGCATTACCGGCTTTCTGATTCAGTACGGCGCGGGTTACTCGTCGGCTTTCATTCTCGCAAGCGCGTTGTCGGCACTCGGCATGCTGATTTTATGGATCGCCGTGCGTGAAACGCAAGTCATGCGGCTGCGTGGCGCGCCAGTCTGAAGAAGTAACAACGAAGGTAGTAGCCAAGCTGACTGGTAAGCGTCGGGCATCGATCTTGCGCCCGATGCTCGAGGCAAAGGGTCCTGGCGAACGATGTTCGTCACGCGCACCTGCATCGCGGAGCACCGCTTTCGCCATGCCGCCAGTCACGGAGCATCGCCTTGCCTTCACCCAATTCTTCGATACTCGAACGGCTCGCTCGTTCGCCTCTTCCGGTCGTCGTGCTCGTTGCTATCGCTGGCGGCACGGATGCGCTCGTCATGCTTCACAGCAAGGAATGGCTGGCGGTCTATATGACCGGCAATTCCACCAAGCTGAGTCAGTCGCTTGTTCAAGGCGCGTTCGAAAAGACGATTCCGCTCATCTGCGTCATCGCGTGCTTTCTTGCGTTCACGACGCTTGCCGCGTGGCTTGGAACGCGCTTTCCCCGATGGCGCGCCGCCCTGTCCCTCACGCTCACCGCAATCCTTCTTGCTTGCGCCGTGCCGCTCACGGGCGAGCAGTTCTCGCCGCTCACGACGTGCCTCGTCGCGGCAGGCATGGGCGCGATCAATCAGGCGCTCGCCGATCAGCCGGGCGTCACGTTCATTACGGGTACGTTCATCAGCGTCGGCAGGCAACTCGCTAGCCGCAAGTTCGGCGCGGCTGCGCTCGGCATGCTGCGCTGGATATCGTGGATCGTCGGCGCAGCTGCGGGCACGGTGCTGAATATTCTGTTCGGCCCTGGTGCGCTGGCGGCCATTGCGCTTGCCGCACTCGTCTGCGCACTCACTGCGACCGTGTATGGCAGCACCATGCACGCGGAACGGCTCGCGCATTGATTGCTGTTCGATTCGTCCAGCAATCGTTCAACGATGGAGAAACTACTCATGTCTGGCAACGATACGACTCCCTATTCCGTCACCGGCCCCGGCACCGCCGATGGCCCGAAGCTGCCCGCATCCGGCGAATGGCAAGCGCCCGCAGAGATCGACGTGGGCAGCGTCAAGGACGGCAAGGTCGAGTTCCCGAACTGGAAGGGCGATGCGGACAAGCCATCGCCTCCGCCGCCAGCACCGACATCGCCGGACAAACGTGTTGGCTTTGCAATCGTCGGTCTAGGACGTTTGGCGCTCGAACAGATTTTGCCGGCGTTCGTGAACAGTAAGCACGCGCGGGTTGCAGGGCTGGTGTCGGGCAGTCCAGACAAGGCGCGGGCGGTGGCCGCGCAATACGGTGTGAACGAAGCGGCCGTACTTGGCTACGATGACATATCGCGTCTCGCCGACAATCCCGACATTCAAGCGGTATACGTCGTCACGCCTAACGGCTTGCATCTGCCGCACGTCATTGCAGCAGCGAAGGCCGGCAAGCATGTGCTATGCGAAAAGCCGATGGCCAACACCGCCGACGAGGCGCGCCAGATGATCGACGCCTGCGCGAAGGCGGGCGTCAAGCTCATGGTGGCTTACCGTTGCCAATTCGAAGTCTTCAACAGTGCGGCGATGAAGCTCGTGCAATCGGGCGAGCTGGGAAGGGCGCGCATCATCGAGGCGACCAATGCGCAGGTACAAGGTCCCGGCGGTCAATGGCGTTTGAGGTCGGCCCTGGCGGGCGGCGGCGCGTTGCCGGATATCGGCTTGTACTGTTTGAATGGCGTGCGTCATGTGCTCGGCGAGGAACCCGTCGAGGTCTATGCGCAGATCGTGAATCCCGCCGATGACGAACGCTATCGGGAAGTGGAGGAAACCATCGCGTTCACGTTACGCTTTCCCTCGGGCGCGATTGCGCAGTGCGCAAGCAGTTATGGCGCGCATGAATCGAAGGATATGCGTATCCGTATGGAAAGAGGCTGGATCGATATCGAGAACGCGTTTGCGTACAAGGGACAGCGCATGCGCATTGCGCGACGCAAGGACGATTTCGAAGTGGTCGAAGAGCAGCGGCTCGAATTCAAGGATCAGTTCATGCTTGAAATCGACCACTTTGCGCAGTGCGTGCGCGATGATCGCCAGCCCGACACACCGGGTGAAGAAGGTCTGCGCGATCAGGTGTTGATGGAGGCGATTTATCGGTCGGCGCGAGAAGGGCGGCCGATTGCGGTGGCCGAGAGCGCTTGAAGATTCAAAGCGCTCTCGCCGCACATCAAAGCGTAGGCGAGAGCGCCAGGTACGGCGTGATATTGCGCATGGCGCGCGCAACGTAGTCTTCTTTCTCGGCCACAGGGGCCACATAATGCAGCGCGCTTTCGGCTGCTTCCACGCCTTCGAATCGCGCAATAACCCAAGCTGCCAGATACTGCGAAGCAAGACAGCCGCCAGCGGTTGCCACATTGCCGTTGGCGAAAAACGGCTGATTCAACACATCGACGCCGGCTGCCTCGACCCACGGCTTCGTCGTCAGATCGGTACAAGCGGGAACACCCCCAAGCAACCCGAGCTTTGCCAGCACGAGCGTGCCCGAACACTGCGCGCCGAGTAACTGCCGCGCCGGATCGAACCGCATCTGCGCCATGAGCGCTGCATTGGCGACGACTTCGCGCGTCAGCAATCCGCTTCCGACGATGACCGCATCCGCGTCACTCGCCTCGCGCAGGGAAATGTGGCCTTCGATTACCACGCCGTTCATCGACTTCACGCGCGTTTCGGGTGTCGCAATCGACACGCGCCAGTGTGGCTTTTTGATGCGATTGAGAATGCCCAGCGCGATGAACGAATCGAGTTCGTTGAAGCCTTCGAACGTGAGAATGGCGATATGCATGATGGCGCACCGTTGAGCGATTGAATGATCGAATGAGCCGATGCTAAACCCGGAGTCCATTACAATCAAATAATTGTCATGGATACATCTTCGCATGGCCCAGCCCCGCTACAAGACGCTCGTCGATTCCTTGGCCGCCGATATCCGCGCGGGCCGTTTGCGCCCCGGCACGCGCCTGCCCACGCATCGCCAGCTTGCGGCCACGAAGGGCCTCGCGCTCGTCACGGCGTCGCGCGTCTATGCGGAACTGGAAGCCATGGGCCTCGTGCGCGGCGAAACCGGGCGCGGCACTTTCGTGCGGGAAATCTCCCTGCCGCCGGGCCTGGGTGTCGATCAGCACGTGTTGGGATCGGACATGATCGATCTCAACTTCAATTATCCGTCGCTGCCGGGTCAGGCCGAGTTGCTGCGCAACGCCTTGCGCCAGCTCGCCGCTTCGGGCGATCTCGAAAGTCTGCTTCGTTACCAGCCTCACGGTGGCCGTCCGCATGAACGGGCAATCGTGGCGCGACATTTGAAGGCGCGCGGGCTTGCGGTGAGCGCGAACGAAGTGTCCATCGTCAACGGCGCGCAAGCGGGGCTCGCGGCGACCGTCGTGGGCTTGCTTCGTCCCGGCGATGTCGTCGCGGCCGATGCATTGACGTATCCCGGCTTCAAGGTACTGGCCGAGGCGCACGGGCTCGAACTCGCGCCGATTCCAACGGCCGGCTCCGGGCCTGATCTGGATGCGCTGGACCACTTATGCAAAACGCGCCGCGTGCGGGCGGTCTACGCCATGCCCACGCTGCACAATCCGCTTGGCTGGGTGATGAGCGCGCATCGTCGCAAGCAACTCGTGGCGATTGCAAGAAAGCACGGGCTTTTGATCATCGAGGACGCCGCATACGCCTTCCTCGTCGACGATCCTCCCACACCGCTGGCCGCGCTCGCACCCGAGTCGACCGTCTATGTCTCCGGGCTTTCGAAGAGCGTCGCGACGGGCTTGCGCGTGGGTTTCGTGGTGGCATTCGCCGACGCCATGAAAGCGATCGAACGCGCTATAAGAGCGACCACTTGGAACACGCCGGGCGTGATGACGGCAATTGCTTGCGGATGGCTCACCGATGGCACCGTGCGCCGGCTCGAAGCGGAGAAGCGTCGCGACGCGAAGCATCGTCAGGCAATGGCCGCCGACATCCTCGCGGGCATGCGATGCGTCCGTCATCCTGCGTCGTATTTCGTGTGGCTGCCGCTCGCGGAAGAGGTTCGCGCCGATCAGGTTGCAGCGTCACTCATGCGCGAGGGCATTTCGGTGGCGACCGCTGAACCTTATTCGGTTTCGCCGCATGTGCCGCATGCCATTCGGCTGGCGCTGGGTTCCGTCGAGCGCGATGTGCTGCGCGATTCGCTCGAGACAGTGAGGCGGGTGATCGGCGAGTACGCGTATTGAAGATGCACCGGCGCGTCAGGGAAACTGCTTGACGTTGAGATCGAACGGCGGGGCATTGCGACTCTTGAGCAGATGCACGAACCTGTCCTGTGTCGCTCGCGCATGCGCGGGCAGATACTTCACGAGCGCCGCGCGGTCCTTGCGCTTGACGATATCGATGATCTTGTCGTGCTCACGCAAGTTCCTGTCGAACTGCAGGTCCTGCTCTTCGGGCGTCGATTCGGCTTCCATCTTGTAGAGATGCACCAAAAGCCGCCGGACATGGCGGTGCGTCGATTGCGCAAACTCATAGAAAAAGCCATTGCCCACGGCCTGATTCATTCGCATGTGGAACTTCTCGTTGAGCGCGGTGATGTTCAGAAACGCGCGCGCCTGAACTTGCGTGACGTATTGCGTCTGAATCGTCGTCAGGTCTTCCGCCAGTCCCGGTTCGAACCGCATCATCTGCGCGAGGATATTCTCGGCTAGCTGATGCGCGACGAGAATCTCGCCGATCTCCTCGAAGTCGAGCCGGCGCACGAAGGTCCCGCCGCGGTTGGGCACGATATTCACGAAGCCTTCCGCGACCAGCCTGTTGATGGCTTCGCGCGCAGGCGTGCGTCCGAGCATGAAGTCGTTCAGCAGCATGGGTTCGTCTATACGGCTGCCCGGCGAAATCGTCAGATCGATGATGCGCGAGCGAATGGCGTTCACGGCCGAATCGGTTTGGCTCATCGAGCTTTCGGCGGCGACGGGTTCGGCTGCATCGAGTATCGATTGCGATGGATCGTCGGATGACACGAGCGCGGCTTTCGCCGACGTCTTGCGCGACACGGTTCTGCCGGCGGTCTTCGCGGCGGCGGTTTTCAGCTTCGGCATAGTCTCTCGTTTTCCCGCCCTGGCGCAGGCGTTCAATTTCGTATATGCGAAGTATATAGGATGTCGGCTATTACGCCTTCGCCTTGCTCAATAACGCTCTTGCGCGCATGAACAACTATTTTTTTGAAAAGTATACGCGACGTATATTCACATGCTAAGGTTGGGTCGTTGCTCATCGACGAGCAATTCGAAGCACCCGGCTTCTTCACTGACGACCCAGGTTCCAAACACATTCTGGCGCTGACCCGGAAGGACCCTGGCACGCCTGCGAACAGGCCGTTCGTGCACGACACACCAATAAAGGAGAACGAGTTGAGCGACGCAATAGAAGGAATCGAAACGCTCGTCGGCCAGAAAGTACGGCGCGACATCAGCCGTCTGGTCGCCTTCGCGAAGGGCAATCTGGCGCGCGCCGCCGCGAGCATTGCGGGACAACGTGAGCCGCATATCGGCATCGTCTGCGGATTTTTCGTGCGTCATGCCGAGCCGCCTTCGCCCGAAACGGACGGGCTCAACGGCATGGCGCAACTGGCAGCGGGTTTTGTCGAAGCGGGCATGCGCGTGACTGTCATTACCGATGCGCCTTGCGCCAAGGCCGCATGGGCCGTGACGCGCGTGTTGCCGGGCAAGGTCGCGCTCGAAGTGGTCGATGTCGACGACACCGCCGTGCGCGATCTGCGCAAGCGCCTCGAAACGGCGGAGCATCCGATTACGCATCTGATCGCCATCGAACGTTGTTCGCTGGGCTCCGACGGGCGCGCGCATCGCGAGCATGGCTGGGATATCTCCGACGACACCGCCGCGCTCGACTACCTCTTCGCCGACGAAGGATGGCAGGCGCCGTGGAAGACCATCGGGATCGGCGACGGCGGCAACGAGATCGGCATGGGCGTGTTGCCGAAAGAGATCGTCGAAACAGACATCCCGAACGGGCCGCTCATCGCCGCGCGCACGCCGGCCGACTATCTGATCGTGTCTGGCGTCGCCAACTGGGGCGCGTATGGCTTGCTCGGCGCGGTCGCGGAGTTGAAGCCGGAGCTGGCACAGCCGCTTCTCGCGCATTTCAACGGCGCGTTCGAGAAGGAGGTGCTGGCGGCGGCCGTGGAGATCGGTCAGGCCATCGACGACAGCCGCGTGGATCGTCCCGGCAAGCTGCAGATGACCATCGACCGGTTGCCGCTGGAAGACCACGTTGCGATCATTGACGGCATTCAGGCGCTGGTCGCGCGTTCGTCTTCGCCGGGCGTGGCGCGCTAGGGGACACGGGCCATGAGACAGGATCTTTCGATCGTATTGCTGCATGCCACGCCGGTCGCGATGGAGCCTATCCATCGCGCGTTCGCAGCGGACTGGCCCGAAGCGCGCTTGAGCAATCTGCTTGACGACGGTCTCACGGCCGCGCGCGCAGCGGACGAGCAACTCACGCCGGCGCTGATGCAGCGCTTCGTGAATCTCGTGCGCTATGGCTACGAAGCGGGCGCGGACGCGATTTTCGCGACCTGTTCGGCGTTTGGTCCGGCCATAGAGAAAGCGGATCGCGAGTTGCCGGTGCCGGTCTGCAAGCCGAACGACGCGATGTTTCAGGACGCGCTTGCCTGCGGCAGCCGTCTCGCGATGATCGCGACCTTCGCCCCGGCTGTGCCGACGATGGAAGCCGAGTTCGCCGAGGAAGCCGCGCGCATCAATCCGCAAGCGACGCTCGATACGTTCGTGGCCGCCGAAGCCATGACGAAGCTGCGTGCGGGGGATGCATCGGCACACAACGCGCTCGTGGCCCAGGAAGCCGCGAAGCTGCATGGCTACGACGCGATCCTGCTCGCGCATTTCTCCACTTCGCGTGCGCAGGCGCTCGTGACAGAAGCGGTGCGCGTTCCCGTGTTCGCCGCTCCGCAAAGCGCGGTGCGGCGGCTCAAAAGCCGCCTTGGTCTCTGAGAGAAGGAGCTAACCGATGATCCACGAGACAAGGCCGCTTACGCTCATGAGCACGCTGGCCGTGAAAGGCGCGCTCACGGAAAGCGTGCTGCCCGCCTTCGAGAGGCACCACGGCTTTTCCGTGAACGCGACGTTCGATCCCACCAACGTGCTGCTCGAACGCATCGTGCGTGGCGAGCGTGCGAGCGTGATGGTCGCGGTGACCTCCGCCATCGACGATCTCATCGCGCAACGTGTTCTGAGCCCGCGCGGGGCGCGTGCAATCGTGCGTACCGGGATAGGCGTGGCGGTCGCGAGCGATGCGTCTGTGCCGCCGCTTCGCACCGTCGACGAGTTGAAGCGCTGTCTGCTAGCGGCCAAGTCCGTTGCGTATTCGCGCAGCGGCGCGAGCGGCGTCTACTTCGCGACCTTGCTCGGGCGGCTCGGAATCGCGCAGCAGATCGACACGAACGCGACCGTCATCCCCAAGGGATTCACGGGCGAATGCGTGACACGCGGCGATGCGGATGTGGCCATTCAACAACTCAGCGAACTTGCGATGGTGTCGGGCGTAAAGATCGCCGGTCCGCTGCCCGAGGAAGTGCAGTCGTACACGTGCTTCTCCATCGCCGCCTTCGCGGGTGCCGACGAAACGCCTGAAACCGAAGCCTTGCTCTTCGCACTCGATTCGCCCGCCGCACGCGATGCCTACGAGAAGTTCGGCCTCGAGTGTCTCGATTAATTCAGCAGCCACAGCCTTCCGCCGGCCATGAACTATCAATTCGATTTCAGCTTCCTGCAGCAGTACTGGGGCGATCTGCTCTACGGCATCTGGCTGACGATACGCATGACCATCGTCGCGACCGTGCCAGGGTTCGCCTTGGGCGTGGCGCTCGCCGTGGGCCGTCTGCATGGCGGCGCCGGTCTTTCGCGTGCCATTCGCGCGTATGTCGAGGTGATCCGCAACACGCCGCTCGTGCTGCAAGTGTTCTGGATTTTCTTCGGGCTCGCGGCGATCAAGTTGCACGTACCCGCGTTCGAGGCAGCCATTGCAGCGCTCGTGGTCAACGTCAGCGCCTACACGGCGGAGATCATGCGCGCGGGGCTGGAAGCGGTGCCGCAAGGCCAGATCGAAGCGGCGTCGTGTCTCGCGATGTCGCGGCGGCAAGTGTTGTGGCATGTCGAGATTCCGCAGGCGGTGGAGAAGATGTATCCCGCACTCGTGAGCCAGTTCATCCTGATGATGCTCGCCACTTCCATCATGTCGCAGATATCGGCGGAGGAACTCACGGGCATTGCCGATCTGATTCAGTCGATCACGTTTCGTGGTTTCGAGGCGTACATGGTGATCGCGCTCGCTTATCTGGCGCTCGCCAGCGCGTTGCGCTGGGCGTTGCTTGCGGCAGGCGCGTTCATGTTTCCGCGTCTGGGTCTTGCGGGTGCGCGCGGAGGACGTTCATGATCTTCAACCTCACGGACGCCCAGCTCGCCTACATGCTCAAGGGTACGCTCGCCACCGTCGAATTGTCGGTCGCGGGAGCGGTGGGTGGTGCGATCATCGGCTTGCCCGTGGCGCTCTTGCTCGTGTCGGGACGCGGCATTGCGTTGAGGCTCGGCCGCGCCTACGTCACCGTGATGCAGGGCATTCCGCTGCCTGTCGCGATGTTCGTCGTGTACTTCGGCATCGGGCTCTTCGGCTTCGACGTGTTGCCGGTCATTGCCGCATCCGTCGCGCTCGCCGTCAACGCCGGCGCCTATCTCGCCGAGATATGGAAAGGCGCGATTCTCGCCGTGCCCGCCACGCAATGGGAAGCGGGAGAGTCGCTCGCGCTCTCGTATCTGCAGCGCATGGTGCACGTGATCCTCCCGCAAGCGCTGCGCATTTCGGTGCCACCGACAGTTGGCTTCGTCGTCGCGCTCATCAAGAACACGTCGTATGCGGTCGTCATCGGCATGAGCGAGCTGACCTACACGTCGCGCATGGTCAACAACACCACGTTCGAGCCGTTCGTCATCTTCACGCTCGCGGCTGGCGTGTATTTCATTCTCTGTTATCCCGTGGCGCGCATGAGTGTCCGGCTGGAACGCATGGGCCGCTTCGGTGCGAGACTCGGCAAGGATTCGACGCAATGAACAACATCGTCACTTTCAAGGGCGTGCGCAAGGCTTACGGTTCGACCGAAGTGCTGAAGGGTATCGATCTCGATGTGCGCAAGGGCGAAGTCGTCGCGCTCATCGGCCGCTCGGGGTCCGGCAAGAGCACGGCGCTACGCTGCGTGAACGGCCTCGAACGCATCACTGGCGGAACGCTGGAAGTATGCGGGCGCAAGCTCGGCGATACGGAAGTGGACCTGCGCGCATTGCGGCTCGACGTGGGCATCGTGTTCCAGAGCTACAACCTGTTTCCGCATCTGACCGTCAAGCAGAACATCACGCTCGCGCCGCTCAAGGTGCGCCGTCTCGCGCGCGCCGCCGCTGACGAACTCGCGGCACACGTGCTCGATCAGGTGGGACTCGGCGCGCGTGCATCGGCGTATCCGCATGAACTCTCGGGCGGTCAGCAGCAACGCGTGGCGATTGCGCGTTCGCTCGCCATGCAACCTGCCGTGATGCTGTTCGACGAAGTGACATCCGCGCTCGATCCCGAACTCACCGGCGAAGTGCTGCGCGTGATGGAACGGCTTGCGCGCGATGGCATGACCATGCTGATCGTCACGCACGAGATGGCGTTTGCGCGTTCGGTCGCGCAGAAAGTGGTGTTTATGAACGACGGCGTGGTTTGGGAAGCGGGTAGCGGCGCGATGCTCGAAGCGCCCAGAACCGCCGAGCTTCAAATTTTCGTAGGCAACGGGCTGTAACTCTTTTACTCATCAATCTTTGAACCAGAGGCACGCGAAATGAACCTGAAGCGCGGCTGGACCCGATTCCTTGCAATGACCTTGACCTTATGCGCGCTTAGTAGCGCGGCCAGCGCCGACACGCTCGCCGACATCAAGTCGCGCGGCAGCATCAACGTGGGTATCGACTTCACACATCCTCCTTACGGCATGATCGACGCGAACGCCGTGCAGACCGGCACCGACCTCGATATCGCGCGCCTGATTGCGAACGACCTCGGCGTGAAGCTGAATATCGTCCCCGTGAACGGACCCAACCGCATTCCGTTCTTGCTGACGGGCAAGGCGGATATCGTCGTTGCGTCGTTCTCCGTCACCGATGAACGCAAGAAGGTGATCGGCTTCAGCCGCCCGTATGCCACCGAGCCGATCTTCGTCGTCGCGCCGGGCAAGAACACGCTGAAGGATGTCGAGAGTCTTGCCGGCAAGACGGTGGCTACGGCGCGCGGCACCACGGCCGATCTGGATCTCGTTGCGGCGATCAAGGACAAGGGCGTGAAGGACGTGAACATCGTCCGCTATCTGGACGAGGCCACCGAGCGTACGGCGGTGTCGTCGGGTCAGCAGAGCATCTTCGTGGCTGCGCTCGCCGATGCGCTTGCCGTCAAAGAGACGAGCCCCGCATCCAACTTCGAGTATCAGTTCCAAGTGGCCGAAGACCCGCTCGCCATCGGCCTCAAGCGAAACGATGCCGCCATGCAAGGCTGGCTCGATACGTGGGTTGCGAGCAATCTTCAGAACGGCAAGCTCAACGCGGTCTGGAAGAAGTATTTCGGAATCGACATTTCGCGCAGCGTTTATTGAACGGGCGGTGACATGAATTCATCGAATGCTTCCACCCTGCTCACGCCGGTACGGCTATTCGGCAATCTTGCGTTCGTAAGCGGACAGCTTCCGCGCGAGGCGGGCGAACTGAAGTATCGCGGCAAGGTAGGCGAAGAGATTGCGATGCCCGACGCCGAAGCCGCGGCCGCGCTTTGCGCGCATGCGTGTCTCGCGGCGCTGGAGCGCGCGCTCGGCTCGCGCGAGAAGATCGCGGCCGTGCTCAAGTTGACCGGCTTCGTTGCCTGCTCGCCGGACTTCACGGCGCAGGGCAAGGTGATCGACGCGGCCTCGCGCGTACTCATCGACGCGTTGGGCAGCGAAGTCGGCGGCCACGCACGCAGCGCGATCGGCGTGCAGCAGCTTCCGCATGGCGCGCCGGTGGAAGTCGAGCTGATCGTCGGACTGAAGTGATGCAGACATCGAACGGTACTTCGCTCAGGTTCTGCGCAAACCTCAAGTGGCTCTTCACGGAGCTGCCCTTTCTCGAACGCTTCGAGGCGGCCGCAAAGCAGGGCTTTAGCGCGGTCGAGTACGCGTCGCCTTATGAGTTCGAGCCTGCGATTCTCAAGGCGACGCTCGATGCCACGGGGCTTCGGCAAGTGCTGATCAACACGCCCGCCGCGCCGCCTGGAAGTATCGGCGGTAACGGGTTCGGATGCATTCCCGGCGAACGGGCGCGGTATCGCGATGGCGTGTTGCGTGCGCTGCATTACGCGTCGGCGCTGAAGTGCGGGCTCATTCACGTGATGGCTGGACTTGCGCCAGGCGGCGTGCCCGTTGAACAGGCGCGCGATACGTTGCGCGAAAATCTCGCATGGGCTGCGGATGCGGCGCGCGATAGCGGCGTCACGCTGCTGCTCGAATGCCTCAATCAGATCGACGTACCAGGCTACGCTCTGCGCAGCCTCGAAGAGACGCATGCGTTGATGAAGGAGATCGCGCAACCTAAGTTGCGCCTGCTTTTCGATGCCTATCATTGCCGCATGAGCGGCCTCGATGTCGTCGAGCAATTCGCCTTGTACGCGCCCGACGTCGCGCACATTCAATTTGCCGACGCACCCGGCCGCCACGAACCCGGCACCGGCGACATGCCGTGGAACGAGTTGATCGCGAGTATCCGGGCGCAGGGTTACGAAGGCTGGATTGGCTGCGAGTATCGGCCTCGTGAATCGACGGTCGCGGGGCTCGGGTGGCTCAATGCCTTCAAAGAAGCACCCTAGCGCTTGAATATCGCTTCCAAGTCCACTTCCTCCTCGACCACATCCAGATTGAGCGCGCTTTGAATGTGATCGAGGTGATGCAGCATCAACTCCGCTGCCTTGTCGCCGTCGCCCTTGGCGATGGCATCGACGATAGCGGTGTGTTCATCGGCGCGGCAACTCGACGTTATCGGCGCGTTATAGAGCAGGATGACGAGGCACGTCAGTGTCGATAGTTCGCGCACGCTGCGCGTGAACGACGAGTTACCCGCGAGCGTCGCCACGAGATTGTGAAATTCGCCCGAGAGCCGGATGACCGCGCGCTTGTCCGAACGCTCGCGCGCGTCCATTTCGAGCCGCAAGTGCTCGCGCATTTGCGCGAGCTTGTCAGGCGTGATGCTGCGCGTGAGCCGCGCAATGACCGCGGGTTCGATCACCCTGCGCGCTTCGAAAACATCGCGCGCCTGGTCCACCGAAGGCTTCGCGACGAACCAGCCTTTCTTCGGATACACCTCGACGATCTGTTCATAGGCAAGCCGGCTCAACGCGTCGCGCACACGTGCCCGGTTCACGCCGAAGATACTGGCCAGACGTTCTTCGGCGAGCTTCGTGCCGGGCACGAGTCGATGCTCCAGTAGTGCCACGTAGATCTGTTCGTAAATCTCTTCGCTGGTGTTGTCGCCGTCGCCTGTCTTGCGAGGCTTGAGTTTCTGCGTTTCGCCGACGGTTTTTAGCATGTGCCGCGTCTGATGGATTGGCGCATGTCGAAAGAGACATGCCGATGGTCAGGCTCGCTTCGCCCGACCGCTTACCGCACGAACGGATGTTCCTTGATCCAGTGGTTCGCAATGTCGATACGCCGCGTGACCCACACGTCCTCGTGCTTCATCACATGATCGAGGAAACGCTGGAGACCCGCCGCGCGCGCCGGATGACCGATGAGCCGCATATGCAGCCCGACCGACATCATCTTCGGTTGTGTCGCGCCTTCGCTATACAACATGTCGAAGCTGTCGCGCATGAATTCGAACCACTGATTGGCCGTGCCTACCGACCCGGCGAACTGACCGTCGTTCGTGGTCAGCGAGTAGGGTATCACCAAATGCGGCTGGCCCTGAACCACCTTCCAGAAGGGCAATTCATCGCCGTAGTAGTCGGAATCGTAGAGAAAGCCGCCTTCCTCGACGAGCAGCCTTCGCGTGTTTACCGAAGGCGAATAGCGGCAATACCAGCCGTACGGACGCTCGCCCGTCGTGCGCTCAAGCGACTCGATCGCGCGGCGAATATGCTCGCGTTCCTCTTCCTCGCTCAGGTCGTAATGCTTGATCCAGCGCCAGCCGTGACTGCACACGTCGAAGCCTGAATGGCGTATGGCTTCCGCTGCCTGCGGATTGCGTTCGAGCGCCAGCGCGCAGCCATACACGGTGAGCGGCAGGCCGCGCTCCCGAAAGAGCCGCATGAGGCGCCAGAACCCCACGCGGCTGCCGTATTCGAAGAGACCTTCGGCTGCAAGATCGCGGCCGCGCACGCCGGAGTTCAAGCCGTGCGATTCGGTGAACCAGGTCTCGGTGGCGGCTTCGCCATCGCCGATGGAAGGCTCCGAGCCTTCCTCGTAATTCATCACGAAGTTGATGGCGATACGCGCGTTGCCGGGCCATCGCGCGTTGGGTGGATGCGCGCCATAACCGACGAAATCGCGATCGAGATCCATGCTGCACTCCTGTGTCGTGTCGTGGTGTTTCCAAAGGATGAACGGGCTCAGAGCATCACGTCGCCGCCATTGGGCGAGAGCGTCTGACCGATGAAATACGCGCCGCCCGTTTCCGATGCGAGCAAGAGCGCGGTGGGCGCGATCTCGCCGGTTTCACCGAAGCGGCCGGCGGGAAGCTGCGCGAACTTCATCGCGCGCCATTCGTTTGTGAAGCTCGCGAGCATCGCGGTTTCGACGGGGCCCGGCGCAATGGCGTTGACGGTCACGCCGTGCGGCGCGCCTTCGTAGGACAGCGCGCGCGTGAAGCCGACCACGCCCGCCTTCGACGCGCAATAGTGGCTCATGTCGTACGTGCCCTTGTACGCGAGTTGCGAGGCGATGTTGATGACGCGGCCGTACTTCCGCGCGATCATGTCCGCGAAAAACTGCTTGGTGACGAGGAACGTGCCACGCAGATTCACGGCCATCATGCGGTCCCATTCGTCGATGGATAGATCGACGAACGGCGTCTCGCCGCTGATTCCCGCCGCATTCACGAGAATATCGACGGGGCCGAGATGCTCACGGCTCCATGCGTTCAGGCGCGCGACGGCATTGGCATCGGTGACGTCGCATTCGGTCACGGCGGCTTCTGCACCGCTGGCGGCGAGTTCGTCGGCGAGTGCTTGCGCGCCGGCTGCATCGCCGATATGCGAAATGCCGACCTTCGCGCCCTGAGCCGCGAACAGTTGCACGATGGCGCGGCCGATACCCGTGTTGCCGCCGGTCACGAACGCCGTGCGGCCCTTCAGCGAGAACGATTCCATGCTGATGCTCCTCCTTGATTCGATCATGCGGTTTCGGCCGATGTTTCGGCGAGCCATTGCGCGTAAGCGCGAATGCCCGCTTCGAGTTCGAGGCGCGGCCTGTAACCCAAGTCCGTGGCCGCCGCCGAAATGTCGAAGCGTTCCTGATTCTCGTCGAGCGGATCGGGACCGGGCGCGAGTTCGATATCCGCGCCGGGCATCACGCGGCGTACGATATCCGCCACTTCGCCGAGCGTCGCGCGCACGCCACCGGTGATGTTGTAGGTGCGGCGCGGCAGCGACGGCGCATCGAGCGCGGCGACGAGCGCGGCGGCGGCATCGTCGACATGAATGTACTGGCGATGAAAGTCGAGGCCGAACGGCACGCGCGTCGGCTGCTTCGCCATGGCGTCGGTAAGCATGCGGCGGATCATGCAGTCGGTCGTGCGATGCGGGCCGTACACCCACGACAGCCGCAGACTCACGCCATCCACGCCGTATTGCCGCGCGTAGGCGCTGACAAGTTGCTCGCCGCAGACCTTGCTCGCGCCGTAAAGACTGGCGGGCGCGAGCACGACGTCTTCGGGGACGGGACCAGGCGGCGTATCGCCATAAGCGCTCGTCGACGAGCAATACACGAAGCGGCGCGCGCCATGTATGCGCGCTATTTCCAGCATGTTGGCCGTGCCGCCGATGTTCACGTCGAACATGGCGGCGGGGTTATCGCGCGCGACCATCGGCCCGGAAAACGCACCGCAATGAATGACGCCCGACACGCCGCCGCGCGCCAGCGCATGCAGTCCGTGCACGTGGCGCAGATCGCATTCGGCGACGGTGACATCGTCTATGCGCAACCCGCCGCTGCGATCCATCGCGACGACTTCATCGCCACGCGCGTTTAAAAGCCGGACCACCGCGCGGCCCACGAGCCCCGCCGCGCCCGTTACGATGATTCTCTGCGGCACGCTCATTGTCTTTCTCCCGCGACATCGAGATGGTGAACCGTCTTTGCGACTTCCTCTATCGGCAACTCGGCCTTCAGGAGCTTGCGCGTGTACTCTTCGACCGGCCGCTCGAATACGGTTTCAGCCTCGCCAGTTTCGATGATCCTGCCGTTGCGCATGACCGCGACATAGTGCGCGAGCGAGCGCACGGAGTTCAGATCGTGCGTGATGAACAAGGCGGACAAGCCCATCTCTGCCTGCAGATTACGCACGAGGTCGATGATCTGCGCACGCACGCGAATATCGAGCGCGGTCGTGCATTCATCGAAGACGACGAAGTCCGGATTGGCCGCGAGCGCCCGCGCAATGCCGACGCGTTTCTGTTCGCCCGCCGTCAACTCATGCGGATATGCAGTCGCGCGCCGTCGCGACAGATTCACGAGATCGAGCAGATGCAGCACGCGCGCCTCGCGGTCGGCGCGCGTGAGCTTCTCGCCGAGCGCGAACGGCTCTGCAATCAGATCGCGGACCTGCCAGCGCGGATTGAGCGATACATAAGGCTCCTGGAAGACCATCTGCATGCGCCGTCGCACGGCCCGGAATGCGCGTTCCGACAGATCGAGCGTGTTCACGCCATCGAAGCGAATGACGCCGGAGTCCGCATCGAGCAGACGCAACAAGCATTGGCCGGTCGTCGTCTTGCCCGAGCCGCTCTCGCCGACGAGCGCGAGGGTCTCGCCCTTCGCGATGGCGAAGGACACATCGTCGATCGCGCGCACGACGGCATGATTGCGGTCCGAGACGAAGGTCTTCACCAGGTGTTCGACTTCGAGCAAAGGACGGCGCGCGGCGGCCTTGTCGGCGTCCGTGCGCAGATCGGGTTCGCGCGGCGCGGGGCGCGCTTTCGCGGCATCGAGCAACTCGCGGCTGTACGGTTCTTGCGGGCTGCGCAGAAAAGGTCCGACCGAAGCGAGCTCGATCAGCCGGCCGTCTTTCATGATCGCCACGCGGTCGCAATAGTTGGCGACGACGCCGAGATCGTGCGTGACCATCACGACGCCGAGGCCCAGATCACGGCCCTTCTGCGCGAGCAGATCGAGCACCTGCAACTGGATTGTCGCGTCGAGACCGAGCGTGGCGTCGTCGGCGAGCAAGACCTTGGGCTGGGCGATCAACGCCATCGCAATGACCACGCGCTGCGCCATGCCGCCCGATAGTTCGTGCGGATAAGCATGCGCGCGCGCTTCCGGATTCACGATCCCCACTTGCTTAAAGAGTTCGATCGCCTCGCGCCACGCCGCCTGACGTCCAATGCGTTTATGCACGCGCAACACGCGCACGATCTGCGCGCCGACCGTCTCCACCGGATCGAGCAGCATCTTTGCATTGGTGCCGATCAGCGCGACCTCGCCGCCGCGAAAGCGCCGCTTCTCGCGCGCGGGCATGTCGAGCACGGATTGCCCCGCGAGCGTGACCCGCCCGCCGTCGATGTGTCCGCCCTCCGGCAACAGGTCGATGATCGAGCGCGCCAGCACCGACTTGCCCGCGCCGGTTTCGCCGACGATGCCGAGAATCTCGCCCTGGCGCAGCGTGAAGCTCACTTCATCGAGAACGCGGCGGGCGGGAGTATCGCCGAACGAGACGGTGAGCCGTTCGACTTCCAGCAGCACGGGTCGCGAAGACGCGTTCATTGCTCACCTCGCGAGACGGGTTCCGCAATACGTTTGACGGCATCGCCGAGAATGGCGAAGGTCAGCACGGACACGATGATGGCAAGGCCCGGAAAGAGCGCCGCCCACCACACGCCGAGAATCATTTGCTGCGCGCCGTTGGCAACCATCAAGCCCCATTCGGGCGTCGGCATGCGCACGCCCGCGCCGACGAACGAAAGACCCGCGGTCAGAAGAATCGCCATGCCGATGCTGATCGAAACCTGCACGATGGCCGGCGTGATCGCGTTCGGCAGAATGTGGCGGAACATGATGCCCGCGTCCGTCGCGCCGCTGCAACGCGCCGCGCTGATGAACGGGCGGTCGCGCAACGAGAGCACTTCGGCGCGGATCAGGCGCGCGAACATCGGAATGAAAAGCACGGCGAGCACGATCGCCACGTTCCAGATTTCCTGGCCCATGACCGACACCAGCGCCATGCCGATAACGAACACCGGAAACGACTGAATGAAGTCGAACACGCGCATCACGAGTGTGCTCAACATATTCCGGTAGTAGCCGATGAAAAGACCAATCGGCACGCCGATCACGAAGGCAATCGCCACCGCCGTCACGCTGATCAGCAGGTTGATGCGCGTTGCGTAGATCACGCGCGAGAGAATGTCCATGCCCGATACATCGGTGCCGAACCAGTAGTGCCACGAAGGCGCCTTCAGAATGTTGGACGGGTCCGCTTCTATTGGCGAATGCGGTGCGATGAGCGGCGCGAATACGATCAGCACGATCTGCAACACGAGCAGCGCAAGCCCGAAGATCAGCGCTTTGTCGAGACGCTGGCGAAAAGCGGAGAGCGCGTTCATCGGTTTCATATTTCGATCCTCGGATCGGCGAGTCCGTAGAGCACGTCCACCGCCGTGTAGACGAGCAGAATGAAGGCCGCCGCGACGAGCACGAAACCCTGCAACGCGGGATAGTCGCTGTTCATGACGGCCTGCACCGCGTATTGCCCGAGGCCGCCCCACGCGAAGATGGTCTCCACGAGCACGGCCGCGCCAAGCAGGAAGCCAAACAGAAAACCGATCATGGTGATGATGGGCGGCAGGCTGTTGCGCAGCGCGCTTCGCACGAGCATGGGCTCGGAAAGCCCGGACGCGCGCGCATGGCGGATGAACTCGCTGCGATAGATGCCCTCGAAAGTCGAACGCGTGAGCTTCATCAGGCCGCCCATGTTGACGATGGTGAGCGTGAGCACCGGCAGCCACAGATGCGCGACCGCCGAGCGCCACGCTTCCCAGTCCCCGGCAATCACGCTGTCGATGGTGTAGAAGCCGGTGACGGTGGGCGGCGGCGTGACGAATGAATCGACGCGCCCGAATGGCGCGGGCGCAATGCCCGCCATATGAAAGAGCGCGTAGATGAGGAGGAGCCCGACCCAGAAGTCCGGTATCGCGCCGGCGGCAAGTCCGTAGACGCGGCTCGCGCGATCCACCAGTCCGCCCGGTCGCACTGCCGAGGTCACGGCGATTCCAACGCCGAGCACGACGGTGAGGATCATCGAATAGGTGATGAGTTCGAGCGTGGCGGGCACGCGTTGCAGCAGATCCACGGTGACGGGGTTCGAGGTGAACATCGAGGTGCCGAGGTCGCCGTGCATCAACGCGACGAGATAGCCGCCGAATTGCGACCACACCGTGCCGTTGAGATGCAGCTTCTCGCGCAACGATGCAATGGCGTCTGGCGTCGCCATGTTGCCGAGCATGAGCAACGCGGGGTCGCCCGGCAGGAGGCGGATCAGCAGGAAGGTCGCGAACATCACGCCGAACATCTGCGGGATGAGAATGCCGATCCGCGCGACGACGATGCGAAGCGGTCGCGGCGCCGAACGCCACGCGGTGAAGAGGGACATCGCGAACTCCTTCAGGATGATCGCGCCGCGAAGACGCCGCCGGCTTGCGCGGCGGCGTCACGGCGTAAGGACCTCAGTTCTTGGAAAAGTCGTACCAGGTATTGCCGTTGGTCGTGTTCCAGCTATAGCCCTTGATGTTGGCGCGCGTGGCAAGCTGATAACCCGGATTGATGAGGAACACCCACGGTGCTTCGCCCATCACGAGTTGCTGCACGCGCTCCATCGAAGTCTTGCGCTTGGCTTCGTCGGTCATCGAAAGACTGTCGTTGATGAGCTTGTCGACTTCCGCATTCTTGTAATGCGAATAGTTGATGAGCGACGCGCTGTTGAGCCAGAGATTCGTCACGTACGCGGCATCCGGCACGATAGCCATGTCGCGGAAGAAGTACATGGGAATGGTGCCCTTCGAATAACGCTCGACGAGCGTCGATGCAGGCAGCTTCTGCAATTCCACGTCCACGCCGATCTTCGAGAAAGCCGTCTTCAGGATGATCGCCAGTTCTTCCTCGGTCTGGTCGCCGGTGGGATAGCCCAACTGCGTTTTGAAGCCCTTCTCGTAGCCCGCTTCCTTCAGCAAAGCACGCGCTTTGTCGAGGTCCTCGGTGTAGTGGTAGTACTGATCCGTGTACGCGGGATAGATCTCCGATACCGGGCTCTTGGTGGGCCGCGCCGTGCCGTAGAACACGGACTTGAGGATCTGCTCGCGCGGCACCGCGTAGTTCAGCGCCTGACGCACCTTGTCGTTGTTGAAGGGCGCAACGGCGTTGTTCATTTCCACGCGCTGAATGTAGTTGCCGTAGACCTTCCACACTTTCACGCCGGGCATTTTTTCGAGCGTGGCCTGTTCGCGCGGCGCGAGCCATTCGGCCACATCGACGGCGCCCGCCTGCAACGCCGCGAGGCGGTTGGCCGACGTCGGCATCTCGCGGAACACGATACGCGTGAGCTTCGGCGCGCCGCGATAGTAGTTCTTGTTGCTCTCGTAGACCACTTCCTGGCCGGGCGAATACTTCGTGACCTGATACGGCGCGAACGATGCCGAATGGCTCGCGAGCCAGCGCGATCCCCACGGGTCGTCCGGCGTGATGTGCTTCTTGATCTCGACCGAATCGATGATGCCGAGATCGTTGTTCACCCACAGCCGTTCGATCAGCGGCGACGAACCCGGCAGCGTGACCTTCACCGTGTGGTCGTCTATTTTCTTGAAGGCCGTGTCGAAGTCGGTGATCTTCAGCACCTGCGTCATGTACCAGCGGAACGTCGCCTTCAGATTCCAGCCGCGCTGGAAGGTCCACATGACGTCGTCGGCGGTGAGCGTGTTGCCCGCATAGCTCTTGACGCCGGGGCGCAGATGGAAGGTGATCGAAGTCTTGTCGGGCGAAGTCTCCCAGCTTTCAGCGAGCGCACCCTTGAGCTTGCTGAAGTCCTCGACGGTCACGCCGTTTTCACCCGGCTTCATCTCATAGGTGAGCAAGCGTTCGAACACGTTGCGGCGCGCCTCGTGACTGGCTTCGGTCGGCGGATATTCCTGATCCAGCGACTCCGGCGTGCGCGGCCCGGCCACGACCAGAACCGAATTGTTGTTCTGCGCGAAGACGGGCATGGCAAGCGCGCCGATGCCGAGCGCGGCGGCCGCCGCGATAAGCCGCGCAAGCTGGATGGAACCCGCTCGCGTCAATGCGGACGCGGGCTTGGCGTCGTAGGTTTGCGACATGACACGCTCCTTGCGTGAAGATGAGACCGGTGGGATCGGATGGAACCGTTGATGCGAACTCGAAGCAGACGCGTCGCGCTTCATCGCGCCGCGCGGCTGGCAGGTTTGCCCGGAACGATGGTGGGCAGGCCGCGCGGCAAGAAGCGTCCGCGTCCCGGCGTGCCGAAGTAGCGCCTTCCGTCCCACACGACTTCGCCGCCCGCGATGGTGTAGGCCGGCCAGCAATCGAGCGAGCGGCCTTCGTATGGCGTGTAATCGACGGCGTGATGCAGCATGGCGTTGGTCAGGCGCACGGGGTCGTCGGGATGCTCGTCCCAAATCACGAGATCGGCATCCGAACCGATCGCGATGGTGCCTTTGCGCGGATGCAGCCCGTAGGTCTTCGCGGGGTTGGTCGCGGTGAGTTCGACGAAGCGGTTGATCGAGATGCGCCCGGTCATCACGCCTTCGGAATAGAGCAGCGGCAGTCTCGTTTCAATGCCCGGAATGCCATTCGGAATATACGGAAACGCGACTTCCTCGCCGCCCGGCTTCTTGCCCGTGGGACTTTCGAACGAGAAGGGTGCGTGGTCGGACGAGAACACGGTGAACGTGCCGTCCGCGAGCGCGCTCCAGATCGCTTCCTGACTATCGCTGTCGCGCGGCGGCGGACTGCACACACAGCGCGCGCCTTCGTAGCCGTCGTCCATGCCGAGGTCCTCGGCCGTGAGAAACAGATATTGCGGGCAGGTCTCGGACAGCACCTTGAGGCCGCGGCTTCGCGCCCATTGAATCTGCTCGACCGCGTCGCGCGCGGAGACATGCACGAGGAGCATTGGCACGTTGACGAGTTCGGCCAGGCTGATGGCGCGATGCGTGGCTTCGCGCTCCACGAGCATGGGACGCGAGGCGGCGTGATAGCGCGGCGCGGTGAGACCCGCGTCGAGCAGGCTTTCGGTGAGCCACGCAATGCACTCGCTGTTTTCCGCGTGGATCATCGCCATGGCGCCGTGCGCGCGGGCCAGCGCGAGCAGCCGCAGAATCTGGCCGTCGTCGAGCTTCATGTCGTCGTAGGTCATGTAGATCTTGAACGACGTGTAGCCCTCCGCGATGAGCTGCGGCAACTCATTCGCCATGACGTCCGGCGTCGGGTCCGAGACGATCAGATGAAAGCCGTAGTCGATGCTCGCCCGTCCTTCCGCGCGCCGGTGATAGTCGTCTACGGCCGCGCGCAGCGTTTGCCCTTTCTGCTGCGCCGCGAACGGGATGATCGTCGTGGTGCCGCCGCAGGCCGCCGAGCGCGTGCCGGACTCGAAGTCGTCGGTCATGCGGGCGGGCGGCGCGATGGGCTGATCCAGATGGCAATGCGCGTCGATGCCGCCGGGCGTGGTGATGCGGCCTTGCGCGTCCACTTCACGCTTGCCCGCGCCGAGCGACAAACCCATCTGCACGATGCGGCCGTCCTTCACACCGATGTCGGAGAGGAACGTATCGCTTGCGGTGGCGACTTGGGCGTTGCGAATCACGAGGTCGAATTCTGCGTCCATGCATGCTCCGGTGTAGCGGGCGTTGTTGACATGTTCAAGTAAACTACACCGAAAAATAGCGTGTCAAAAATACTTTTGTTGTCAACAACGTTGTTGACTAGATTTCCAGCCGATCAGCGGCAGCGCGCGCCGGGACGTTCAACGGTCCGGGCGCGCGTGGTTTTGTGAAGAAGGAAGGGTTTGAAGCGGAGGGCGTTGAGTCTTACCGGGTCAAAGCGGACTGAATGCCGCGAGTTCCCCGACGTAGCGCTTGGCCAGCGGCCGTGCGAATTCCCCGCGCTTGGCGGTATTGAGCTTCAACGTGACGAGCGCCTCGCACCACTTGAGCGCGGCCGTCACGCCGTCGATGACGGGCACGCCCAGCGTGTCCTGCAACTCCGCGCACAGATCGGCCATGCCCGCGCAGCCCAGCACGATCGCCTCGCTGCCGTCTTCGTCGAGTGCGCGCCGGCATTCTTCGAGGATCGTGGCGCGCGCGGCCGAACCGGGCGTTTCGAGTTCGAGCACGGCGAGTTCGGTCGCGCGCACGTTGCGGCAAAAGCGCTCCATGCCGTAGCGCTGCGCGAGATGCCAGGCAAGTCCGCGCGTGCGTCCGAGCGTCGTCACCACGGAAAAGCCCGGCGCAAGCACGCTCGCGGCATGCATCGCCGCTTCCGCGATGCCTATTACCGGTCCGCGCGCGAGTTCGCGTGCGGCGTAGAGGCCGGGGTCGCCGAAGCAGGCGATCACGTACGCGTCGCAGCCTTCTTGCTCGCCGCGCGCCACTTCCATGAGGAGGCCGGGCGTGGCGAGCGCATCGTCGTAATGGCCTTCGATCGAAGGCGGGCCCATTGTCGGACTGACCGCCACGACTTCCGTGCCGGGCGAAGCGACCGCGCGCGCGCAGCGGGCCATCGCGTCGGTCATGCCTTGCGTCGTGTTGGGATTGATGAGCTTGATGCGCATGACTTCCTTTCGTTCGATTCGTGGCCTGAACTCAAGCGCCGCCCAAAAGCCGGGTCAGCGCGAGCGCGACGGTCTTCGTCGCAATACGCATGTCTTCGAGCTTGACGTGCTCGTCCGCGCGATGTCCGTTCGCTTCCAGCAGCGTGCGCGGCCCCGCGCCATAGATCACGGTCGGCACGCCCGCTTCGCAATAAAGGCGCGCGTCGGTATAGAGCGGCACGCCTTCGGCCGGTATGTCGATGCCCATGATCGTGAGCGCCGCGTCCTGCAACGCGTGCGTGAGACGTTCCGCGCCCGGCAGCGTGCGCATGGGCGTCGCGGCCAGCACTTCGCGCGTGGCGATGGTGATGCCCGGCAGTTCGCGCGCCGCATCGCGCACGACGCTTTCCAGGCGTTCACGCGCGCGCGCCGGATCTTCCTCGGGCACGATGCGCCGGTCGAGCCGCAGCTTCACGCGGTCGGGCACGACATTGGTGTTGATGCCGCCTTCGATCAGCCCGACGACGAGCGTCGGATGCTCGATACCGGGCGTGGCCGAGCGAATCTCCTGCAACTCGCGCCGATGCGCATACAGCGCGTTCAGCACGACTGTCGCGGCTTCGAGCGCGTCGTGTCCGGTATCGGGCCGCGCCGCATGCGCCGACTTGCCGCTCACCGTGACTTCCAGATGCAGGCAGCCGTTGTGCGCAACCGTGATGGCGTAGCTGAAGCCCGCGCAGATGGCGTAATCCGGCTTGACGATGCCTTCGGCAAGCAACCATCCCGGCCCGAGCAGACCGCCGGTTTCCTCGTCGTAGGTGAGATGCAGCTCGATCGTGCCTTTGAGGTCAACGCCGCTTTCGACCAGCGCCTTCAACGCGAACGCATACGTGGCGAAATCCGACTTCGATACCGCCGCGCCGCGCCCGTACAACGCGCCCTCGCGAATCTGCGCGCCGTACGGGTCGCTCGACCACCCCTCGCCGGGCGGCACCACATCGCCATGCGCGTTGAGCGCGATGACAGGTCCAACGCCAAAGCGTTGCCGCACGACGAGATTCGTGACGCTCTGCATGCCCGCCGCCTCGACGAGCGTTTGCGGCACCGCGTGACGTTCGACTTCGAAGCCGAGCGCTTCGAGCAGCCCGGCGGTCATGTGCGCGTGCTGCGCGCAGTCGCCGGGCGGATTGTCGGAAGGCTTGCGCACGAGCGCCGCGAGAAATTCCACTTGCGCTTCGAAGCGCGTATCGATCGATTGTAAAAGCGCCTGCACGTTCGGTCTCCGCATCAGATGCGCGACGACGGCGCGTAAAAAGGCTCGCGCGGCGTCTCGCTTTCGCCGGTCAGATAGCCATCATAGAACGCCTTGACGTGCGGAAACACGGCGCGTCCCAATTCGCGGCGCGCGGTCTCTTCAGGGCTGCGCGGCTGCGAGAGCGTACGCGCGATGTCTTCGAGCACCGCATCGCGATCCATACGCGTGAAGCGGCCTTCGCGATACACCACTTCGCCACCGATCATCACGGCATCGACGGCATTGGTCTTGGCGCGCATCATCAACGCGTCGAGCATGGGAATGTCGTCGTCCTGATACGGCCACGTCGCGGTCTTGTAGTTCATCAGCACGAGATCGGCGAGACGCCCCTCTTCGAGCCTGCCGATACGCGCGCCGAACGGCGTCGTACGCGCGCCGTCCTCGCTTGCCATCTTGAGAATCTGCGGGCATGTCGGCACGTCGTCGTCCATGCCCGGCGTGCGGTGAACGTTGAGCGCAAGACGCATCTCCTGAAGCATGTCGCGATCTTCGTTGATGCCCGCTTCGTCGAGCCCCATGCCGACCGTCACGCCATGCCGCGCAAACGCGTTTAGCGGCGCGACGCCGCTGCGCAGCCGGAAGTTCGAACTGCAGTTATGGCAGATGCAGGTGCCCGTATGCGCGATGGTCTCGATGTCCGCCTCGGTGAGCCAGACACCGTGGCCGAGCGTGAGCGAAGGACCGAGCAGGCCCAGATCGTTCAGGTGACCGACTGCCGTCTTGCCCGAGCGACGCCGCGCATATTCCTTTTGATACGCGGTTTCGACCAGATGCATGTGCATGGGCACGCCGTGCCGTGCCGACTTCTCCTTGAGCGCGAGCAGCGTGTCGTCGCTGCACCAGTGAAGGTTGGCCGGCGCGAGCTGAATGGCCGTTAGCGCATGGCCTTCGTTCTCGCGCGTGAGGGTATCGAAGAGTTGCAGGTAATCCGCGAGCGGAATGCGAAAACGCCGCAGATGCGCCCGCAGCTTATCGCCGGTTTCGGACGGCAGGCGGTTGCAAAAGTCGTCGTCGGCTTCGTAGACGAGCAGGTTCTGATCGCGCACCGCGAAGCTGTACGACGCGCGCATGCCGAGATCGCGATAAGCATCGAGCACGCGCGACGCGGCCCGATGGATGGCATCGAGCGGACCGGGACGCCAGCCGTGAATATGCTGCACGGTCGTGATGCCCGAGGCGATCATCTCGAAGGCGGAGTAGAGCGTGTCCAGATACAAGTCGATATCGCGTGCCCCCATGCGGCTCGCGAACCAGAGTTCGAGCGCATGGTCCGGCGAGCCGAGTTGCACCGGCGTGAGACCGACATGATGGTGGCTGTTGACGAAGCCCGGCATCAGCACCGTGTCGGGCGAACCGAGGCGCAGCGCGTGCGGATACTTCTGCACCATCGCATCGCGCGGGCCGATCTCGACGATCACGCCATCGCGTTGATACAGCGCCGCGTCGCGCACCACCTCGGCCGCATGCCGGTCGGCCGCGCCTTTCACAATCCATCCTGCCACGATCAATGATTCGGACATCGCGTTCTCTGCTCTCTCGAAGTGAATGGGGAAAATTAGAACGACGGCGTGCCGTATAGATCGGTCCGCCGATGCGCGTAATAATTGAGCCGACGCCGCGTGCGCGCGATATCCGCGTGCACGAGCGTCGCGCTCACGATGCCTGCGCCGAGCATGCCGGACCTTCGCGCGAGCACCGCTCCATCGGCCGCGATCACACACGATTCGCCGAAGTTGTCGATACGCGCGTCATCGAGAAACTCGTCGCCGGCCTTGTTCGCGCACAGCACGGCGAGGCCGTTTTCGCGGGCATGCGTGCGCATTTCGCCGACGAAGAAGTCCATGTCGTCGCCGCCGCTGCCCGCCACCGGCACGATCACGAGGTCCGCGCCTTGTGCCCGCAGCGCGCGCCAGCACTCGGGAAAACGCCGGTCGTAGCAAACCAGCACGCCCACGCGCCAGACACCGACGTTCACCACATGCAGACCCGAGCCGGGCGTGAAATGCGCGGGCTCGTCATAGCCGGGCGGGGGATCGTCGCCGACGGGCAAGTGCAGCTTGCGGGCAACCGGGCCTGCATTTGCACGCAACGTTAAGCCTTTGGCATCGAAGCCAAGCACAGCGTTGTGATAGCAACCGCTCGCGGGATCGTGCTCGTAGAACGGCACGATGAGCGCGGCATCGCATTCCTTTGCGAGCGCGGCCCACTTATCTGCGAAAGCGCCTTGCGCGGGATTCGCCCATTCGCGATAACGTCCCGCAGGCGAGCCCGCGAAATACGGCACCGTCGCGAGTTCCGGCAGCGCGATGAGACGCGCGCCTTCGTTTGCGGCGCGGCGTACCGCATTGAAAGCGATGGCCGCGTTGTGCGCGAGATCGGTGGTGCAGGGCGGCGATTGAATCGCGGCTACGCGAAGCACGTCGTCGGTCACTTGATGCGCTCCTGCTCCGCGAACGCGCGGTCAACTTCGTCGCGCAACAGGTCGGTCAATCGATCGGCGAGCGCGTGAAAGGCCGGGCTGCGCGAATCGCGTGGACGCGGCATGTCGACGGGAATGATCGTCTTGATCCGCCCGGGCCGCGCCGTGAACACGACGATACGATCCGCGAGCGCAATGGCTTCGTCGATATGATGCGTGACGAAGACCATCGATACGCCCGCTTGCCGCCACACCTGAATCAGAAAGTCCTGCATGCGGGCGCGCGTTTGCACATCGAGTGCGGCGAAGGGTTCATCGAGCAGCAGGATTTCCGGCTTGAGCGCAAGCGCGCGCGCCACGGCCGCGCGCTGCCGCATGCCGCCCGACAACTGATCCGGCCGCTTGTCGATGGCTTCGGAAAGTCCCACGCGTTCTAGAATCTCCTGCGCGACCTGGCGGCGGCGATCCTTCGGCACATGCTGCATCTTCAAGCCGAACGTGACGTTCTCGCCAACCGTGAGCCATGGATAAAGCGACGCCTCCTGAAACACGAGCCCGCGATCCGTGCCCGGCGCATGCACTTCCGCGCCGCCGCACACAATGCGGCCTTCGGTCGCCTGTTCGAGTCCCGCCATGAGAAAGAGCAGCGTGCTCTTGCCGCATCCGCTCGGACCCAGAAAGACGACGAACTCGCCGCGCGCTACTTCGAGGTCGATGTCGCGTAACGCCACGAACGGTTCGCCGTCCGTCTCCCACGTCTTGCCGACGCCCGTGCAGGTCACGAGCGGCGGCTGGCCGCGGCGCTTCGGTGCAACGTCGGCAAAGGCTTGTTCGGTCATGTCATTTCCTCAGGCCGCTTTCCGGCACCCAAAACAGCACTTTGCGCTGCACGATGCGCAACAGGTAATCGAACGCGAAACCGAGCACGCCGATCAGCGTCATCGTGAAGAACGAAAGGCTCGCGTTGAAGGTATTGCGCGAGAGCATCACCACTTGTCCGAGCCCGCTGCCCACGCCGGTCGCCTCCGCAATCAGCACGACCATCCACGCGCCGAACAGGTTCATGCGCAGCACCATGAAAAGCGACGGCAGAATCGCGGGCAGGATCACATGGCGAAACGTCTGCGCGCGCGTGGCGCCCATTACGGCGGCCACGTTCAGCTGCGTGCGGCTCACGCTGTCTATTTGTCCGATGGTCGATACCGTCATCACGAAAAAGAGCGAGATGAAGACCATGAACACCGCTGGCCCATTGCCGATGCCGAACAGAAAGATCGCGACAGGCAGCCACGCAATGGGCGAGATCGGCGCAAGCAGCGTAATGGTGGGCAGCGTGAGATTGCCGAAGAGACGAAAGTAACGGATGGCCACACCCATCGCCACCGCGCAAACGAAGCCGAGCGTGAGACCGGCGAGCACGCGCAAGGTAGTCGCGACGATGGTCATCGCCAGCGCGCCGAACGCCGTGCCGCTCGACTGCTCGCCGATCACATCGCTCGACAAAAAGTACTGCGCCTGCGAGCCGAAGTTGCGCAAAAAGATATGCGGCGGCGGCAGCAAGAGTGGATCGGCCCAGTGCAGCGCCCAGGCCGCTTCCCACACGGCGATGAAGCACGCAAGCGAAGCGATGCCCCACAGAAGCGGCACGATGCGCGCAAGGAGCGGCGCGCGCCGCGCCCGCGCACGTCCATCGGCGGTCTTGTCGCTCGCGCGCTTCAAGCGGGAAGTGGCGTATCCCATGAGGCTGCTCATGCGGTCTTTCGCTGCAATTGCGCGTACAGGTCGCCGTTTTCCTTGATGACTTCGGTGAGCGGCCCCCAGTCGAACATGTCCTTGCCTGGCAGCTTCTTGATGTAGCGAAGCTCCTTCAGATTTTCCGCGCGGCCGAGGATGAACGCTTCGTTGCCACGCTGATCGATCATCGGCGGCTGCTTGGTGGCGGCGTCGAGCGTGGCGTCGTAGCTCGTCTTGAAGTATTTGCCGACGGTGTCCTTCACGGCGGTCGCGCGATCCTGTTCTTCCTGATGCTGCGCGACCATCATGGCCTTGATGAGCGACTTCACGGCATCGCGATTCTCGTGCAGCAACTTCTCGCGCACCGCGAGCACGCAGTCGGAATAGTTCGCGCCGTACACATCGACGCCATTGGAAAGCATGACCGAACCCGCGCGCGACTTCAGCGCCTGCGTGGCGTACGGCTCGATATGGCACATCGCATCGATATTGCCCGCGATGAACGCCTGCGCCAGTTCCGGCGACGTGCCGAAGTAGCGCACCTTGACGTCCTTGAAGCTCATGCCCGCTTTCTTCAGATAGTCGTAGGGCAGCATTTCGAGCGTATCGGCCTGGAACGTGCCGATGGTCTTGCCGCGCAACTGCTCCGCCGACGTGATGCCCGGCTGCGCGACGATCACGCAGCCCTGCACGCCCGATCCCGCGACGACCTTGATGGGCGCGCCCGCATCGTAGAGCGTCATGAAGTTGGTGTACGGCACGACGCTCACATCCACCACGCCCGCGCCGAAGAGCGCCGCGATGTCGGCATTGGTCGGCGTGGTCACGAAATCGAGCGTCACGCCTTGCGCCAGATTGCGCTCCTTCACGAGAAAGAACGGGCAATTACAGAGGCCCGTGCCGTGCGTCGCCTTGAGCGTGAGACCGCCGGCCGCGCTGGCGTTGGTGAGCCATGCGCCGCCGAGCATCGCGCCGCCCGCCATGCAGGCACTGCGCGCAAGAAAGTCGCGCCGCTCGTGGCTGACCGCGCTAAGACGCAGCGATGCCGCGTTTTTATCGATGAATTTCCTGAACATCGTGATATCCCCGTCAAATTGAACAAAGGCGTTTCATTGGAAAATCGGTCCGGACTTGAGCAAGCCGTCGAGCAGATCGAGGGCGAAGATGTCGCTCAAGCGCGGCGTGATACGCATGCGTCCAAGCGCTTCGAGTGCCGATGCCCGCGCGAGCACGCTGGCGCGTAACGGCCGAATGTCGACATCGGATGGCTGACGCGCCATGCCCGCGAGCAACTCGTCATGCGAAAACTCGGGCCATCGATGCGCACTCGCGCGCAACGCGGCGTGCGGATCGCGCTCGATGAGCGCTTGCGCTTCGAGCATGCCGGCGAGCACTTCGCGCACGATGTCCGGCTGTGCCACGAGAAAACTTTCACGCGCGACGAGCAGTGTGTCGGGATAGTCGCCGCCCCATGCTTCTATGCCGTCGCAGAGCACATCGAAGCCTTGCGCCACGAAGCGCGAGATATACGGTTCCACCAGCGTCAACGCGGCAATGCGGCCGGCGAGCAGATCGCCGGCGGCGGCGGTCAGCGAGCCGAAGTGCACACACTCGACCTCGCGCATGCCGACGCCGTAAATGCGCAAGGCGTCGTAGAGCAGGGCTTCCATGGGGTCGTCGGCGAAGGTGCCCACGCGCTGGCCGCGCAGTGCCTCGACGGTCAAACCGCCTTGCCCGACCAGCGCCATGCCGAGCTTGCCGCTGCCGCCGACGATGCGCAGCGGATCGGGCAACGCGTGATCGACTAACGCTTGCGTGAAGCCCGTGGTGCCGAGTTGCGCCGCACCGGTACGCAACAGCGCGGCCGTCGATTTGAATTCGGCCAGCTCTGGTGCTTCGGCGTGAAGTCCGCGCGCTTCGAGCAAGCCCGCGTCGATGGCGACGAAGAGCGGCAGATTGGAAAGCGCACCGCCGTGCGCCAGCAACAACTTTCGCATCGTGTTCCCAGTGGTCGGGTTCGTTCCGTGAGACGTCGCGCAGCGCTTAGAGGCATCGCCCGAGAGCTTTAGCGAAGACCGTGCCACTTTTGCATACGTAAGTTGACGTTAACCGCGACTGCCTTTGTTTACTAGCGATGCAGATTATTGACTACAAAATCAGCTACGTTTGTATACGAGACTTGCTGCGGTTCAATTGGACCATTTCGCACCATCGGCGTGTAACGCTGCACCTTCGCGATGCTTTTTGGCACCAACAATGCTGCTTTTTGCTTGGTTTGTTCGGCGCTTCACAGTGCTGATACATACAATCCCGATTTGAATCGTATGCAATCTAAGCGGATAATCGCGCCAGGAATACCGCAGGACTCAGGAAGACCTCATGCCCACAGACAAGAAACGAAGCGCATCGAATGAACTCGACGTCAAAGGGTCATTCGATGGCGTTCAACGCAATCCCATCTACGAACGGTTGATGAACGCCATCGCCGAACATCGCCTGCATCCGGGGACGAAGCTCGCGGAAGACCGGCTCGCCGCCATCTTCGGCGTGAGCCGCACGGTGGTGCGCGCGGTGCTGCAACAGCTTTCGCATGAACTGGTGGTGACTATCGTGCCGAACCGGGGCGCGTTTATCGCGAGCCCGACGGTGGAAGAAGCGCGCGAACTTTTCGAGGCGCGGCGGCAGATAGAACTGCCCGTGGTCGAGAAGGTTTGCCGGTCCGCGACGAAGAAGGACATTGCGTCATTGAGGGCGCATGTCGCGCGCGAGGAAGATGCACGCAAGCGCAATGACCGGCGCACCGCTGTACGGCTCTCGGGGGAGTTTCATGTGTTGCTGGCGCAGCTTGGCGGCAATCGCTTCATCGAGCGCACCATGCGCGGCCTGCAGATGCTCACGTGTCTGACCATCCTGCTCTACAACGCGCCGACCTCGGAGGCGTGTCCGCACGACGAGCACGCGCGCTTGATCGATGCGCTCGAAGCCGGCAACGTCAAGCTGGCGCAACAGCTCATGGTCGAGCATCTCGCGCACATCGAAGCTACTCTGCGGCTGCATACGGCGGAAGAAGAGGAGGACGATCTCGAAGCTATCCTGCTGCGTGGCGCGTAGCGTGCGATGTGTGCGATGCGTGCCGGGCGCGCGCTTTTGAACCGCGCGATACCGCACGCTCCACATTAATTTTCCGGCTTTAATGACTTCAGGGCGGCGCAGTATAGTGTGGCTGCAAGCGCCTCGCTTGCGGCGTCCTTCGAGACGCCCCACACGAATCATCACAGCAAAGGACGTCCGATGAGACTCCGCGTTGGCTACGATCTTGCCTATGAGTGTCCGCAGCCGACACCCATGATGCTGATGCTCAACACGCATTACTCGCATGCCAACGATGTGATCGTGGCGGACGTGCTTGCCACCAATCCGCCGGTGCCGATTACTCAGTATCGCGATGGTTTCGGTAATTTGTGCAGCCGGATCGTGGCGCCGCCGGGGCGTTTCGAACTGTCGACTTCCGCATTGCTCAATGTATCGGGCGAGTTCGAAACGCGTCCCGTGGATGGCCGGCAACACGCGGTGGAAGAACTGCCCGACGAGTGCCTCGTCTTTCTCCTCGGCAGCCGGTACTGCGAAACCGATCTGCTATCGGAAGCCGCCTGGCAACTCTTCGGCAATTCCGCGCCGGGCGTGGCCCGCGTGCAGGCAATCTGCGACTTCGCGCATCATCACATCACGTTCGGCTATCACCATGCGCGCCCGACCAAGACGGCCTGGGAGGCTTACCAGGAGCGCGTGGGCGTGTGCCGCGACTTCGCGCATCTCGCGGTGACGCTGTGCCGCGCGCTGAATATTCCGGCACGTTACTGCACCGGCTATATCAGCGATGTCGGCTTGCCGCCGCCTTATGCGCCGATGGATTTCGCGGCGTGGTTCGAGGCCTATGTCGGCGGCACGTGGCAGGTCTTCGACCCGCGCAATAACGCGCCGCGCGTTGGCCGCGTGCTGATGGCGTACGGCCGCGACGCCGCCGATGTCGCGCTCAGCAACACGTTCGGGCAGACCACGCTCGTCAATTTTCATGTGGTTTGCGAGCCCGAGCAGGGCTATTAGAGGCGCGCCGCACGAATAGTCTGCATGGTCGGGAATGCTCAATGCTCGAATAGATGTATTAGCCATTAAAAAAGCGAGCACCATCATGCGCAAGCACCTGCCCCGTCTCCTTGTTGCGGACGACGATGCCGCCATTCGTGCGGCCTGCGCTTCAGCACTATCGCTCGAAGGCTACGATGTCCATACGGCCCAAAACGGTTGCGCCGCGCTGGCCGAGATTCGCCGGTGGCGCCCCGAGATTGCCCTGATCGATGTCGAAATGCCGCTCATGAACGGGCGCGAGGTTGCGCGTCAGTTGCGCCAGGCCGACGAGCACAAACTGACGCTCCTGATCGCCGTGACCGCGTTGTCTTCGATGGCGGAACGCGCGGCATCGATACGCGCCGGTTTCAATTACCACTTCACGAAGCCGCTCAGGTTGAGCGCGCTACTCGAAACGCTGGCGCTTCACGCCAGTTCGCTAAAAAGCGCCCGCTGATTCGAGCGCCGTCGTCAAACCGAATGGCGCGCTAGGTTGATGGTGAAGATACACCCGACGCCCGGTAGGTTCGCCACGCTCAACACGCCGCCATACGTCTCGACGATCTTTTTGGAAATCGACAAGCCCAGGCCCAGACCGCTCTTGTCGGCGGACTGCTGCGTGAAAGGTTCGAACATGGTGAGCGTGGAGTCGGGCGGAAGTCCGCCGCAATGGTCTTTCACGTCCATTAGAATGCGGCCGGCCACGGCATAAGCGTTGAGCGACACTTCGCTTTGCGGGCGCGTGAACTTGAACGCGTTTTGCAGCAGATTGCCAAGTGCCGAATAAAGCGCATCGCGGTCGGCGCTGACGGCAAGCATGCTGTCGACGGGAGACACCGTGAATTTCACGCCTCGCACTTGCGCTGCTAGTTCAGCCGCGTGCGCTACCTCGGTAATGAAGTCGGCCAATGAAAACGTCGCCGCCGACGTCCCGCCGTCCGCCAATTCCTTGACGTCCGCAATGGAGCCGTCGATTAGCGTGCGCAGCGAAGCCAGGCCACGCTGAAGTACCGTTCCCGTGGCGCCCGTCAGGCTCAGACTTCCGGTTCTCGCGGCTTCGAAGGCCGTTGTCGCGATGGACAGCGCGTTTCTCAGTTCGTGGGCAAGTTCGCCCGCCCGTTCCTGAGAGGCGCGCTGTTGTTCCTGATTTGTGCTTTGCGCGCGTTGATAACTGAATTCGGTGACAGCCTTGGCAATGGCGTTATCGAGACAGCGGTTTAACGTTCGATATTCATTGATCTGGAATGGTACATCGCGCTCGTGCGCCAAATCGGTAATGGCCTGACAAAGATCGCCGTAATCGTGCACGACCTGAGCGATCGTATAACCGAGCAAATGCAGCGCGTGACCATGCTGTCCGGCCGTTGCGCCCATCTCCGATTCCGTCATGATGCCGCCGGCCGCACCCGATACCGCGCGACTCGCGAGCGGATCGCTGCCTTGCTCGATGCGCAGCGTCTTGATCAATTGGTCGAGAAACATCGGTACGCCGTTTTCGAGCTGCGCATCGGAGGCTGCGCGCGTCGGGCGGCTCGCAACCTTGGCTCGACACCGCTCCACCAGCTCTGAGCGATTATTGGAGAGGAAGTTGTGCATCATGGCCTATGTCCTTGGCGCCACGCGCGTGACCGGCCGGCCATGTGGAGGAAGCAGCTTTGCCAGTGAGAGTGCAAGTCAAAAGGAGCAATGCTCGAACAAAACCGAGCGATCCGAGCGGAACCGAGGAGCGCCTTGCGCGCTCGCGCTGCAATGCTACGCAGCCGGCTCCCGAGAAAAACTTATTTAATTCCGCGCGTCCAATGTTGCAAATCCGTGAGTGGATTCACCGTGCGCTTTGCGAGATCGATAACCGCAGCCGACTTTTCGTCGGCCGCAGATCGTTTTAGTGCTTTGCAATAAGGTTCATTATCACGCAGCTCGCACGTGAGCCGCGCACCACGTCTGTCGCATCCTTTAAATAAGCGGTAATCACCTGTTATTCAGCACACAGCGTATTTATTCACGGCTTGCACGTTCAAACCCGCTGAATAACGTTTAACGCGCGATGCGCAAACCTTTGCGGTGCATGGCAGCGCAGATCGATCGGCTATTTGCCGCACGGTTATCCGTAAAACTTTGGTACCGCATGAGCGTGCTCTGTCACAATGTCGGGGATGAGGAGGGAAGCCGTGAATAGACCACTTTTACCGGCGGATTCGCGAGAGGCATTGGCGCGCGACATGGGCGCCGTGGCTGGAATCGGCGCGGTGCCGTCGATACTCAAAATGATCTGCGACGAAACCGGAATGGGTTTCGCGGCCGTCGCGCGCGTCACCGACTCGACCTGGACGGCGTGCGCCGTTCAGGACAACATCAATTTCGGACTGGTGCCGGGCGGACAACTCGAACTGCGCACCACGCTCTGCTCGGAATCGCGGGCCTCGCGTGCGCCGATCATCGTCGATCGGTTCAGCAGCGACACCACGTATCGCGATCATCACACACCCGCCATTTACGGTCTCGAAAGCTATATTTCCGTGCCTATCGTTTTGCCGGACGGCGAGTATTTCGGCAACCTCTGCGCAGTCGATCCGCGTCCGGCGAAGGTATCCGAGCCGCGCGTCGTGCGCATGTTCGAGGTGTTCGCAAATCTCATCGGCATGCAGCTCGCCAGCGAAAAGCGGCAATGGTCCACTGAAGCGCAACTGTTCGACGAGCGCGAGACGGCGCATCTTCGGGAGCAGTTCATCGCGGTATTGGGTCACGATTTGCGCAATCCGTTGAGCGCCGTGAGCGCGAATGGCGAATTGTTGAGCCGGCGCAAGAGCGAGCCGGATCTCGTCGGTATCGGCAATCGGCTCAAGGCGACGGCGGCGCGCATGGCGCGGCTGATCGACGACGTGCTCGATCTCGCGCGCGGCCGTCTCGGCTCGGGCATGTCGGTTAGCATCGTCGCGGTGGATGACATCGCGCCTTACCTGCGCGCGGTCGTCGACGAGCTTTGCGTGGCGAACCCGTCGCGCGCGGTGAATCGCGCCATACAGGTTGATTCCGCGGTCAGTTGCGATCTCGTCCGCATTCAGCAGTTGCTTTCAAACCTGCTCGGCAACGCGATGACTCACGGCGGCGCCGATACGCCCGTCACGGTGGAGATTGCGGTAGAGCGCGATCACCTCACGCTGTCGGTGACCAATGGCGGCGAGCCTATCGCGCCGGAGACGCTCTCAAAAGTGTTCGAGCCTTATTGGCGTCCCGCGACGAGCGCGCCGGGCGGCGGGCTCGGACTCGGGCTCTATATCTGCAAGCAGATCGTCTCGGCGCACGGCGGAACGCTCGGAGTGGAATCGAGCGCCGAGATCGGCACGAGATTCACCGCGCGCATTCCGGTTCGCGCACGAGACGCCGGCTTCTAAACGGCTCAATGCGCCGCCGCAAGCTGGTTCGCGTCATCTCCCTGTTGCCAGCCGAGGCCAAGACTCTTTTGTAGCGACACGAAGTCTTTGAGCAATTCGCCCTGCGCCGCAACCACGTCCTGCTGCGCGGCGAACTGCGTGCGCTGCGCATCGAGCAGATCGATCAAGGTCGACACGCCGGCCTTGTAGCGCTGACGCACGAGGATGGCGGCGCGCTCCGACGACGCATTGACCTCTTCGAGCCGCACTAGATGCTCGCGCTGATAGCCGTAGCGCGCGAGCGCCGAATTGGCGTCCTTGAGCGCGGCCAGCACGGTCTTTTCATAACGCGCCTCGGCTTCGTCGCGCGAAGCCTTCGCGGTATCCACGCTCGCCGCCGTGCGGCCGAAGTCCAGCACGTTCCATTGCAGATACGGCACGCCGAGCCACGAGAAATTCTGCTTGCGCAGCAAATGTCCCGGGTCCGACGCCGTGAAGCCGATATCGCCGAGCAACGTCACCTTCGGAAAATAGTCCGCGACATGCTCGCCGATCTGCGCATTGCTCGATGCGAGGCGCCGTTCCGCCGCGCGGATGTCCGGACGCTGTTGCAGCATCGCCGATGGCTCGCCGATAGCCACCGAAGCTGGCAGGTCGGGCAAGGGCGCGGCCTCACCGAGTTGCGCGTCCAGCGCGCCGGGCGCGCGGCCCGTGAGCACGGCGAGTTGATCCAGCGAATCGGTGATCTGCACCTGCAACGGCACGAGCGTCGCGCGCGTGGTATCCACTTGCGTCGTGAGGCGCTCGACATCCACGTCGGCCGCCGTGCCGCGCGCGCGGCGCTGCTCGGTGAGCGTGAGCATTTGCTGCTGATATTCGGCGGTGCTGCGGCCGAGCGCGAGACGTCGTTGCTGGTCGCGCAAGCCGACGTAGGTGGACGCGACTTCCGCCGCGAGCGACACCTGCGTGTCGGCGAGATCCGCTTTGACGGCGTCGGCTTCGTCGGATGCCGCTTCGACCGCGCGACGCGTGCCGCCGAAGAGATCGAGTTCCCACGAGGCGTCGAAGCCGGCGGTGTAGAAGTCGAGCGGACCACGCCCGCTGGATGTCGCCGTGCCCTGATCCGAACCTCCCGCATTGGATGCAGCGAAGCTGCCGAGATCGGGCGAGCGCATACGCAACGCCGCCGCCGATGCCGACGCCTTCGGCATGCCGTTGGCCTCTTGCCCGCGCAATTGCGAGCGCGCTTGCCGCAGTTTCGCCTGCGCGATTTTCACATCGGGATTGCTGGAAAGCGCCGCATCGACAAGATCGTTCAGTTTCGGGTCGTTCAGCGCGAGCCACCACTTGGCGGGTGCATGCGAGACGTCGACGCCCTGCTGCGGCGTACGCACGAACGTCCCGCTTTTGAGCGATTCCGCCGCGATATCCGGCGCGCCACGGTAATCCGGACCCACCGTGCACGCGGAGCAAATGAGCGCAAGCAAGAACGGCATGGCGCGCCGGCGACGGAAGGAGTTGAGAGACATCGTTGAATCAGTCATGACATTAGTGGCCGGCGGATGGCGTTTCGCCAGCCTGATGACGCGGCGTTTTGAGCAGAAGGGCGAGCGGCACGCAGGCCAGCAACGCGATCGCGAGGATGAAGAAGGTTTCGGAGTAGGTCATGACGATGGCTTGCTGGCCGATCTGCACGGACAATTGCCCGAGCGCCTGCATCTTGGCGTGCGCCATGTCGCCGCCTTGCGCGAAAAATCCCGCCGCGTTGGCCGCGAGCCGGTCCTGGCCGAGCACCGAATTGGCCGTGAGCGTCTCGCGGATGGCCTCGCCGTGAAAGTCGTTGCGCCGGTCGATGACCGTCCCGATGATTGCGAGCCCGACCGATCCGCCGAGGTTGCGCGCCATGTTGTAGAGGCCCGCGGCATCGCCGGATTCCTCGCGCGAGACCGCGGCCATGGAGGCTTGATTGAGCGGCATCATTGCGAGCATCTGGCCGAAGCCGCGCAAAATTTGCGAGGCGTAGAAGTCGTGTCCGACGCTTTGCGCCGTCAGCGATATGTCGAGCAGACAGCTCGCCGCGAAGAACAACAAGCCGGTGATGACGAGCACGCGGAAGTCGAACTTGCCGAGCAGACGCGGCAACACGGGCATGATGAGAAACGCCGGCACGCCTGACACCAGCATGATCGAGCCGGATTGCAACGCGTTGTATCCCGCGACGATGCTCAGGAACTGCGGCAGCAGAAACGACACGCAGTAAAGCCCCGCGCCGACCGCGAAGACAATGAGAATCACGCTTGCATAGCGCGGATTGCGCAACAGAGACAGCCGCACGATAGGCCGCTTCGCGAAGACTTGCGACAGCGCGATCAGCAAAAAGCCGAATGCCGTGACGCACGTGAGCAAGACGATCTCGCTCGACTCGAACCACTGATTGCGCTGACCTTCTTCGAGCACGACGGTAAGCGAACTCAGCCCGATGGCGAGTCCCGCGATGCCGAGCCAGTCCGCCTTGAAGAAGGCGTCCCACTGCGGCTTTTCCTGCGGCAGACCGGTGATCAGCAACGCGATCAGCGCGACGCCCACGGGGATGTTGAGAAAGAAGCACCACGACCACGAGATGTTCTCCGCGAGCCAGCCGCCGAGCACGGGACCGAGCAGCGGCCCGAGCAGCACGATCAGCCCGAAGATGGTCATGCCCACGGGCATCTGCTCGCGCGGCAGCCGCGTGCGGATGATGGTCTGCGCCGTGGGGATCATCGCGCCGCCGGTGAAGCCTTGGCCGATGCGGCCAGCGATCATCATGGGCAACGAGTGCGAGAAGCCGCACATCACCGAGAACAAGGTGAAGAGCGTTGCATTGCTCAGGAGGAAGTTGCGCAGGCCGAAGACGCGGGTGAGCCACGCGGCGAGCGGAATCATCACGATTTCGGACATCAGATAGCCCGTCGAGATCCACGTGCCTTCGGTGCCCGTCGCACCGATTTCGCCCTGAATTTGCGGCAACGCCGAGTTGGTGATGGAGATGTCGAGCGTGGCCATCAGCGCGCCGAGCGCGCCTGCCGTGACGGCGATCCAGTCGCCGGCGCTCGCGCGCGCGGCACGGGCCTCAGTCATGACTGTTCTCTTCGGCGATATGGCGGCTGTCGTCGGTGGCGGAGCGCGTGTCGACATCGACGGTGACGGACAGACCCGGCAACAGCACCTTGCGCGTTTGCGGACCCGTATCCACGCGAATACGCACCGGCACGCGCTGCACGATCTTCGTGAAGTTGCCGGTGGCATTTTCCGGCGGCAAGAGCGCGAACTGCGCGCCAGTGCCCGGCGAGAAACTCTCGACCACGCCATGCAGATCGGCGCCCTTGATGGCGTCGACATGCAGCGTGGCCGGCTGGCCTACGCGCATGCGGCCCACTTGAGTTTCCTTGAAGTTCGCTTCGAGATAGAGCGCTTCGACCGGGACGATGGTCATGAGCCGCGTGCCCGGCTGCACATACTGACCGACGCGCACGCTGCGGTCGCCTACGCGCCCCGCGAGCGGGCTATAAAGCGTGGTGTCGTGCACGTCGAGGCTGGACTGATCCAGTTGCGCCTGTGCGGCTTCCATCTGTGCCTTCGCCTGCACGATTTGCGCTTCGGTCGCACCGATCTGCGTGCTGGCCGAACGCGCCGCCGCGAGATTCGCGGCGAGCGTGGCGCGCGCCTGATCGCGCGTGCTGACGAGATTGGCAAGACGTTCGGCGGTTTCCGCGCCGCTCGCGGCAAGTGGCTCGTAGCGGCGCACGTCGGCTTCGGCTTGCCGCAAACTCACGCGCGATACCTCCGCTTGCGCCTTCGCCTGTTCTGCGTTGGCCTGCTGCTGTTTGACTTCGGCCTCGGCACGGAGGATGTCGGCGGCGCGGGCGTCGAGCGTGGCCTTGGCCTGATCGAGTTGCGCCTGATACTGCCGCGTGTCCAACCGCGCGACCGGCGCGCCGGCGGCGACCGTCTGATTGTCCGCGACGAGCACTTCGGTGACGTAGCCGCTCACCTTCGGCGCGACGGTCACGCTGTCGGCCTTGAGATAGGCGTCGTCGGTGGTTTCGATAAAGCGGCCGACCGTCCACCAGCGCACGCCCCATGCGATGCCGACTACCACCGCGACGATACCGACGACGATAAGCACGCCCTTGCGCGAAGGCTTGCGCGTGGTGGTGTCGTTGATCTTGCCGCTATCGGCGGGCGCTTCTGCTGCCATGTTTCTCTCCAACGTTTAACGCGACCGCGAGATAATTACGCGTGTAAGGCACGCAATCGGGGCCGCTGATACTAGACGATATCGTCTAGTATGACGCAGACTAGACGGACGCGTCCAGTTTCATCATGGAGAGGATTGACAATGAAGAAGCCATCGTCGCCACGGGAAGAAGCCACGACAGCGAGCGATCGCGGCAGCAGCGCGCGTGCGCCATTGCAGGCGCGTGGCCGCGCGCGCATCGAGACGGTGCTCGATGCGGCGGCTGAACTGATCGTCGAAAAGGGGCTGACTGGCGTGACCATGCACGGCGTCGCGCGGCAGGCACGCACGCCGATCGGCTCGATGTATCACTTCTTTCCGGACCGCGACAGTCTCTTGAACGCGCTGTGGGACCGCCACATGGCGGCGACCGACGAGATCGAAGCCGAGCTAGTCGGACTCGATACGGATTACTGGCGCGGTATTTCGGCGGAAGCGGTGATCGACCGCTTCATGACGCCGTATATCACGTACCTTGAGCAGCATCCCGACTGCCTGATTCTCATGTCGATCATGCCGCACGACGACGATCACAAGAACAAGCGCAAGGCGGGCACGTTGCGCAAGGTCCTCGACGCGCGCATTCCTGGCGTGAAAGCGTCCGAGCGCGCGTTGTATGTGGACATGCTGCATGCGCTCGCGACGGGCGCGCTTGCCATCAAGCTGCGTCCCGCCATGGGCGATGTGCAGCTTGCCGGCCGTTATCTGCGTGAAGTGAGGCGCGCTTTGTCGGCGTATCTCGCGGCGGTGGAGGCGTCGATTGCGGGGTGAGGTCGTTCGTTATTCGTCGATGTTGTCTTCGCGGGAGTAGAAGGGCGCGACGAAGAGCTGAACGAAACGCCGGAAGCCTTGCGATTGAGGAGGGCGTCGTCGAGTGTGGCCGGCGGCCGATGGGATGGCTTACACGAGTTAGATTGAGGTTCGTGAACCGACACTAAGCACCTCGAAACGCAAATTTTCGCGCATCTTTAGCGCATTTTACGCACCTCAATCGCCCACTCCAGCACCCGAACAGTGAACTTCGATCAATAACTAAAGTTCAATAACCTCCGGCCGTTAGCGCGTGATATCGGTCCGGCTCATCGAGTGCCGGCGCGCCAACCATTGCACGAGGTTCACTTGATCCCGCTGAGTCGCGCGAAGCGAAGCGCTCCATGAAGCGCAATCCTTTCTTCCGGCTGCTCGCGCGCCTGCGGGTCGGGCACAAGCTGCTGCTCATCTATCTGCTCGACCTGAGCGCGGTGATCTACATCAGCGGCATCCTGATCCACGAGAAGTATCTCGCCATCGATTTCTCGAACAAGGAGATCGTCGGCAACGCCTATGTGCATGTGGTGAAAGACGCGCTCGTCGAAGTCGCATTCGCGGGCGCGGGGCAACGTCTGCCATCGGGTGCATGGCGCAAGTCCATCGACGATCTCGCGAACGCGGAAGCGCAATACGGCGAGCACATGAAGAGCGCCGAGCTCAACGGGACCTTGCGCGAAGCGCTCGACGCGCTCTCTCACGAAACGCCGCCGAAGCCCGCGACGACCAGCGCCGCGCTCGATGCCTGCCGCGAACTCATCACACGCATCGGCAATCAATCGAACCTTATTCTCGATCCCGACCTCGACAGCTACTACGCAATGTCGCAATCGATTCTGCGCTATCCGGCGCTGATCGATGCAGTCGATGGCATCGGCAAACATCTGCACGAAGGGCTCGATCCGGCACGCTCGCGCGAGGAAGTACGCACGCGCTATCTCGTGCTCGAAGGACAACTCGATGGCGTCATGCAAGGTCTGCGCTCCGACTTCGCTGAAGCAGGCGCCGCGAATCACGAACTCGATGCAACGCTCACGCCTTCGTTTGCACGCATGCGTACCTCGGTCGAAGCGTTTCGTCACGCGGCGCGCATCGTCGTGGATGGCAACGCCGCGCCCGATCCCGCTGTCGTATCCATCGTCGATACCGCGCAGCAAGCGCTCGTCGCAAGCGCAAGCACGAGCTGGCGCGTGACAGGCACGCAACTCGACGAGCTGCTGCATGTGCGTGTACATATGCTGTTCTCACGCATGTGGCTGCATCTGGGCACCGCGCTCTTTCTCTTATGCGGCATTCTGGCGATGGTGTATTGCGTCGCGCAGCAGATCTCGTCGCCCTTGCGCAAGCTCGCGCGCGTGATGGATATCGTGCGGCGAACGGGCGACCATTCGCAACGTGCAAGCTGGCATAGTCAGGACGAAATCGGTCAACTGGTGCGTGGCTTCAACGAGATGCTTGCGCAACTCGACCACGAACGCGACGTGCAGAAGGAACTCGCGGCCACGACGCGCGCATCCGCCGCGCAATACGCACTCGTCGAAGCCACGCCCGTGCCGATGGTCGTCACCGCCGTTCCCGGACACGAAGTGCTGCACGCGAATACGCCCGGCCTCTTCTGGCTCAACGGTTGCGCAACAGACCCGTGGGCCTTCGGTCTCGATTCATCGACGCGTGCACGCTTTTTCCAGCAACTGTCCGACCGCGAGGCTATCGACGAATTCGAGGTTCACTGGAAAGCCACGGCGCAACCCACGTGGGCGATGCTCTCCGCGCGCCGCCTCAATTTCCAGGGCCGCGACGCCATTCTCACGGCCTTTACGCCGATCAACCAGATCAAGCTGATGGAGCAACGTCTTGAGCTTTGGGGCAGGGTGTTCGAGGCATCGTCGGAGGCAATCGTCATTCTCGATGCCGACGCGCGGCTCGTCACCGCGAATCCCTCGTTCTATCGTGCAACCGGATATCGCAGCGATGACGTGGTCGGCAAGCCGCCCGCGTTTATCGCGGCACACGACGCAAGCGATGAGCGCGGCATCATCGCGCGGCTTGCGAATCGAATCGAACGCAGCGGTACGTGGAACGGCGAAGCGCAGGTGCGACGCAGGCAAGGCGGCGATTATCCAGCGTGGCTCATGGTCAGCACCGTGCGCGACAAGCATAGCAGCGTGTCGCACTATATCTGCACGTTGATCGACATCACGGACCGCAAGAAGAGTGAGGCGCGCATCCAGTTTCTGGCGGAGCATGACGTGCTCACGGAACTGCCGAATCGCGCGTTGTTCGGCACGCGTCTCGAAGTGGCGATCGCGCAAGCGCAACGCACGCGGCAACGCGTAGCGGTGCTGTTCATCGATCTCGACCGCTTCAAGAATATCAACGATTCGCTGGGTCATCATATCGGCGATGGTCTGCTGCGTTCGGTGTCGCGGCGTCTCCTCAAGGCCGTGCGCAGCAACGATACGGTCAGCCGTCTTGGCGGCGACGAGTTCACCGTCATTCTCAACGGAGTGACCAACGCAGCCGATGTGCTGCGTACCGTCGAAGAGCGTTTCTTCGCGCTCTTGCGTGAGCCGCATGAAGTGAGCGGCGTGACGTTGCAGGTATCGTGCAGCGTGGGCGTCGCGCTGTATCCGGAAGATGGCGCGGACATCGACACGCTCATGCAAAACGCCGACTCCGCAATGTATCAGGCCAAATCGGCGGGGCGCAATCTCGTGAAGTTCTTTTCGGCCGACATGGCAGAGCACGTGCGTTATCGGCTCTCGCTCGAAGCATGTCTGCGTACCGCGATAGAACGCAACGAATTGCGCATTGCGTGGCAGCCTTGTCTCGATGCGCGCACCGGAATGCTGACGAGCGTCGAAGGCCTGTTACGCTGGGATAGTCCGACGCTTGGCTCCGTCATGCCTTCGCAGTTCATTCCCGTGGCCGAAGAGACGCGGCTCATCATTCCGATGGGTGCGTGGGTCATCGACGAAGCATGTCGTCAGATTGCAACGTGGCGCGAGCGCGATGGTCTGGAAATAAGCGCTTCCGTGAACGTATCGGCGATTCAATTGCGCGATCCCGAACTCGTGGGCGTGCTCGCGCGCAGTCTCACGAAGTATCGCGTGTTGCCGCAGTTCCTCGAACTCGAGATCACCGAAACGGTGCTCATGGATAACGCCGAGAGCTACGTCGCGGCCATCCGCGCGATTCGTGCGCTCGGCGTGAAGCTCTCGCTCGATGACTTCGGCACCGGTTATTCGAGCCTCAGTTACCTCAATCGCTTTCCGCTTGACCGTCTCAAGATAGATCGAGCGTTCGTGCACGACATGCTCGATGCGCCAGCCGATCTCGCTATCGTGAAGGCGATCATCGATCTCGGGCACGAATTGGGCTTGCGTGTGGTTGCGGAAGGTGTGGAGAGCGAACATCAGGCGGATACGCTGCGCGGCATCGGTTGCGATGAACTGCAAGGCTTTCTCTTCTCGCAAGCATTGCCAGCGAACGAGTTGCTTGCATGGGCCAGCGCGCTGGACGCAACGCCTGTACTTTCGATGGAGCCCTGAAAGCGCGTCCGGGCGACTTGTCGTCGAGTTGGTAGACGGTTGCCATGATGATCGACCATCGGAAGCCGGCGTATTGCCGGCCTCACTGTCAGGCGGTGAGGAAGCTTCGCGAAAACTTCATCGCAACGCGATCCGCTATACACCTCCACCGCTTGATACAGCGATTCCAAAAAGCCGCGAACGTGCCATTCATTTACCGAACTCCAAGCCCTGCGAGCAACGCGCCATCGATCTTGTGATCCGAGCCGCTGATGAAAAGCGCGCGATCCGACACGAGGAACGCGACCAGTTCGGCCACTTCTTCGGGTTCGCCGATCCGCCCGAGCGGATGCGCTGCGCCGAATCGCGCGAAGGCTTCCTCGACGTTCGCGTCCGGTCCGTCGAAGGTTCGCGCGGCGAGTTCGAGAATCGGCGTGCGTACCGATGCGGGGCTCACCGACGTGACGCGAATCTTGTCGGGTGCGAAGTCGATTGCCATCGCTCGCGTCATTGCATGGATCGCGCCTTTAGATGCCACGTAGGCCGCAACGCCTGCCTGACAACTAAAGCCCTGAACGCTCGATATATTGACGATCGCGCCACCGCCGCGCTTGCGCATTTCGGGCACGCCGAAGTGCGCGGTCAAATGAATCGAGCCTACGTTCACGTTCATGCAGCGCGCAAACGTCTCGTGCGATGTCTCGACGAGATCGCCATAAGGATGAATGGCCGCCGAATTGACGATGATATCGAGCCCGCCAAATAGTTCGACCGTCTCGCGCATCGCCGCTTCGACTTGCGCCGGGTCCGACACATCCGCCTTGAGCACGGTCACTTTCAGCCCCGCATCCTCGGCGCGTCGACGCAAGGCGGCGTTCAACGTTTCATCGATGCCCAACGCCGCGACGTGCGCGCCTCCCGCAGCCATTCGCAAGACGACAGACGCACCTATTCCCGATGTTCCCGTGACGAGGGCGATTTTGTTGTCGAGATCATGGCTCATTGCGTGGACTCCGTCGTCGTTATCAAGGTCGCGCGTATCGCGCACCAAAGATCTTACGTTAGAGCGTGGTCCCATCGAGCGTCAAATTGTCGTTCGGGAGCGATTCGTGCATCCACGGCACGCGTAGCGAATAGATGGAAAGCACGTAGAGCATCGCATGCTCGTCGTACGAATAATCAAAATCAAACATACGAGGCGTCAATGGCTGCACAAAGCCCAAGGAGAAGAGACGAATGCGACTTCGTACGATGGGGAATGACACCCTCAGCACGATACATCTGAAGGAACGAGCGCAAAGCGGATCGAAGATTCGAGCGCTTGTCTTCGTCACGCTGACGTGTTGGCTCAATGCCGCATTCCCGGCGGCGCAGGAAAAAACGCAAACGCAAACGCACACACACGCGCATAAGCGCGCGCAGAAGCATGCGAGTCATAGCCAGGCAAACGTGAATGCGACAGCAAAAGCGGCAGCCGCGGAACCCGTGAATCTCGACCGCTCCGGCAAGGAACGCAAGGGCAAGGCTTCGTATTACGGCCGAAACTTCTACAAGAAGAAAATGGCCGACGGTACGCCGATGAATCCGCAGTCCAATTCGGCGGCAAGCAAGACGCTTCCGCTCGGTACGAAAGCGCGCGTGACGAATCTGGAGAACGGCAATAGCGACGTAGTCGAGATCAGGGATCGCGGTCCTTACGTGAAAGACCGGATCGTGGATGTATCGCCGAAAACCGCCGATAAGCTCGGCTTGAAGGAAAACGGCACCGCGCCCGTCGAAGTCAAACCCGTGGAAGTTCCACAGGCCGATGGTACGGTGAAGCCGGGCGCAGGCGCGACTTCCTCTAACTGAACCGGCGCGCGATTATCGGCGTAATGAAGATCGCGCGCGCGGCATCAAAAGTCCGCAGTCACCGACATCAGCAACGTACGCGGTTTTCCCATTGTCAGATAGGCGCCCGTCGTCGACGACCAGTACGATTTGTTCGTCACGTTTTCAACCGTGGCGCGCAGCGTCGTTACGTGCTTGAACACGGTCGTCGTATAGCGCGCGCCGAGATCGAAGCGGTCCCACGCGGGTATCGATAAATGGTTGGCCGCGTCCAGATACTGATTGCTCGTGTGGATCCACGCCGCGTTGAACGTCAGGCCGGGCACCCAAGGCAGATCGTATTCGCCGCCCAAATTGAAGAGATAACTCGGCACACCAATGGGCCGATAACCATCGGTTGCGCCGCCGTTCGTGTCGAGTTGCTTCGCGTTCAGCAACGTCGCGCCCGCGAGCACGCGCACGCCCTTGAGCGGTTCGCCATACACCGACATTTCGATTCCGCGATGCCGTTGCGTTCCGTTCGTGGCGAAGATGTTGTTCGTGCTGTCCGTGTACGCCGTGGGCTGCTCGATCTGGAACAGCGCGAGCTCCGCGCCAAACCGATTCGTGTCGTACTTCGTGCCCACTTCGTATTGCTTCGTGCGGTTCGGCGAGAGCGTCTGCCCGACATTGGCGGCACCGAACGGCGCCGTCTGTCCTGCCGCGAGCGACTCGGCGCGATTCGCGAAGAGAGAGATCGTGTTGGTCGGCTTCACGACGAGACCGAAGATCGGCGTGTTGATCGACTGATCATAGGTGTTCGAGATCGCGTCCGTGCCGACCGTATAGTTGTTCTGATGCAGTTGCTGATGACGCGCGCCGATGGTGAAGAGCACGCGGTCGTTGAGAAAGCCGAGCGTATCGGATACTGCGAAACTGCGCGTGAGGATGCGGTCCGCGAGACCCGGATCGGAGAAACTGCCCGCGACGAAGCTCGTCGCCGCCGGTTCCGGCACGACGCCGCCGCCATAGAGCGTCGTCGGGAAGGGCCCGCTGAAGGCGAATGCCTCGCGGTCTTCGACGCTCGTGATGGCAAAACCCGCCGAGACGAGATGCGAGACCGGACCCGTCACGAAGCGGCCGCGCACGCCGGCTTCGCCGGACAGCGCGTCGGTGGTGCGCAATACGTCGCCGCGCGTGCTCGTGGTGCCCGTGAGCGCGTTGAAGGTCGGTGACGAATACGTGCCGTCCTCGTGTGTGCGCCGGATGCCGCCACTGGCGTATGCGGTCCATCCAGGCAAGAAGTCGTATTCCGCGCGCGCGATGCCTACCGTGTCTTCCAGCGTGCTATGCGTCCACGGCTGCGCGAAGTTGTGCGTGGCGGACAGCGGCTCGGGCACCACGTCGCCCGTGACGGAAACCGTCGAGCGGCCCTGGTCGATGTTCTTGCGCTGGTAAAGGAAATCGCCATACAAACGCAGCTTGTCGCCGCGCCAGTCGAGCGAAACGGCGGTGGTCTGGTTATGGCGGAACTCGTCGTCGATGCTGGTTTCGCCGCCGTCTATCGAGCCATTCACGCGAACGCCGAATTGTCCTTCGCTGCCGAAGCGCCGGCCCACGTCGACGTGCGTGCCGATCTGACCGGACGCGCTGCCATCGACGGTGACGCGCGTGAGCGGTTTATCGTCGGCGCGCTTGAGTTCCAGATTGATGCCGCCGCCGATTGCCGAGCCAGTCGGCGACGCGCCGTTCAGAAACGCGTTGGCGCCTTTGAATACGTCGACGCGTTCCAATACATCAGGCGAGACGAGCTGACGCGGCGTGATGCCGTACAGGCCGTTGAGCGAGATGTCGTCGCCATTGAGCTGGAAGCCGCGAATCACGAATACTTCAGAGAAGTTGCCGAAGCCATATGCGGGACGAACGGCGGGATCGTGCGCCAGCAGATCGCCGATGGTGCGCGCTTGCGAATCCTCGATCGCTTTCGCCGTATAACTCGTCATGCTGAACGGAACATCGATGAGCTTCTGACTGCCCAGCACGCCGAACTGGGCGCCGCGCGCAACCTGTCCGCCCGCGTATGCGGGTTCGAAATCGCCGGGAAGCGTTTCGGCGACGCCGCGCACGTTCACGGCGGGCAGCGCGGTGTCTGCATTGGCCGGCGATGCCTGCGGCTCCGTTTGCGCTCGTGCGGTGATACTCAAAGAGGCGGGCAACACGGCGCAGACAAAAAGTCGAAGAACCGCCGCATAAACTTTGCGAACGCGCGGGCGCGACAGAGCAGTTGCTGACATAGCGAAGAAAATCCGAAGGAGAACCGCTGTTAGAGGTGCTATGCGTTGCCACGTGTGGTGCTGAGAAGATGCGATGCGGTCGTCGCGAGAGGACGGATGCATGCGTGCTGCGATTTTAGTGAAATGCGAACGATTCGCATATACGTTTTTTCAAGCGCGTCGAGCGGTGTTGCAGGTCGACAACCGAAAGCGTTTGCGTCGATCGATCGGCAGATAGACGGTGTTTCAATCAACAGAGGATTGGTTCAGTCGCTCCATGCGCCATGCGACGAGCGCCTCGGCATTGCATGCAAGCTTCGTCATGCGCAGGCCGCACGTCCATGCGAGACGCGAGAGAACGAAGGCATCCGCGTATGTCGTCAGACCGGCAAGGGGTACGCCGAGCGATGCATCCGGAAGCAAGCGTTCGTGCCATAGCAAGCCGGCATCGCTTCGCCATGCAACGACGCGCGCACCGTTCAAGCTTGCGCGATGCGCAAAAGCGCGGCTATCCGAGCAACGTTCATCGCATACGACGAGGAGACGCATGCGTGCCGCCTTCGTATCGCCGATGCTTTCGACGGCCCACGCATACGCCGCCGCCAGGGATACGCCAGTCAAGAATTCGCGGCGGGCGCGTCTCATCGAGCATCCTTCGACCAAGCGGCAGGCCAGATACCCTGCTTGCCGGGCGACAGAATGCCATTCGGATCGAGCGCGGTTTTCAGCGTGCTCGTGAGCCGCATCAACGCGTGGTCGTTGAAGTCGTATTGCGAAGCCGCAAGGTCCATATACGCGAGATGCGTGCGATATTGGCCATAGCCGGCCTGGCCCGCATCCTCGATCAGCGTGCGCACCAGCGTGCCCGCAGCGTTTGTTCGAGCGCTGTCGTCGCGGTCGAAAATGGCCGCGAAGATGTGATGCATGTGACGCCGTTCCGCCGTGAAGCCGCCATAGTAATCGAAGCCGAACTGTGCGGCGCGGTCACGCACCATCATGTATTGCTTGGTTGCATCGGCGCCGGTTGGCGGGCATATCGGCGAGAAGTCGACATGCGCGCCCGAACCGCCACGCCAGTTCAGCATGTTGAACGCATCGAGTCCGGGAATGCCGACCTGACTGCGATCGCCGCCGCCTGTCGGTTCATCGGATGCGTCGCGATAGGGCATGTCGAAGAGGCGTGCATCGGCAATCGATGCAAAGCGCCGATGGATGATGTCGCGCCGCACGTTGACCAGTTCGCGCGGTCCATAAAGACAGAAGCGCAGGTTCCAGCGGCCGATGTCGATGTCGCGCGCCATTGCGTCGATGGCCGCTTCGGGCATCGCACCGGGGCCGTCGTACCACCGCTTGCGTGTCGATACGCCCGCCGCCCAGCGCACCGCGCTTTCGATGACAGCGCTGCTCTGTATCGTGTCGTCCAGCTTCAATGGCCGCAGCGTTTCGACGATCCGTTCGAGGTCGGTATCGCGTTTGAAGGCATAGCGCGCGATCATGTAGCCCTCGGGCTCGGGCATGAGCCACACGCCGAGCTTGGTCACGATGCCGAGATTCGACTGCGCGAACATGGCGTCATAAGAAGGACCGAAACCGGGCTTGAACACTTGCCAGTCGCGGCTCGCGTTCATGGCGCCCATGCCGGTGCGCACGACATCGCCGTTTGCAAGCACCACTTCCATGCCGCATTGCATCGCGGCATGGTCGCCATACGGCGTCGTGCCGTAACCGCGCTCGAGCGTATTGCCGATGACGCTGCCCCAGCCCGCCGCTGGCGGATCGAGCCATAAACGCGTGCCACGCGCCTTCAATTCACGATACAGGTCGTAGTAACTCACGCCGGGTTCGACGAGCGCATAAGCCAGCTTTTCGTCGATCTCGAGTATGCGGTTCATGCGTTGCAGATCGAGCACGACGCTGCCCGCAAGCCTTGGCGCCGCGCCGCCGTAAGCGAAGTTGCGTCCCGTCGATACGCTCCACAGCGGCACTTTGAATCGGTTCGCCACTTGCAGGACCGCGCGGATCTGCTCCACGCTCGATGGCATGACGACCGCTGACGCTTGCCACATGCGGGCATCGCCGGGGGCGAAAGGATCGAGATAAGCAGGCTGCGCCTCATTCGACGAAAGCACGGCGGCGCGGCCAACTATGTCGATGAACGCAGTCAGCGCGCTTTCAAAGTCGCGCGGAGGCGGCGTCGCCACCGCGCGGGTCAATAGCCGCCGCTGCTGCCGCTGCTCGATGACGTGCCCGACGAGCTTGCACCGGCGCCGTCGGTCTGACAGCCAGCGAGGGATAGGGCAAGCACGGCAAGCAATAGCGAAAACGCACGAACGAGTTTCATGGGTCACTCCAGGTCGAATAGCTACGAGGCGGCCGCAAAACACGGCATCCTCCATCTAAACGAACCGGGCGCGCGGAATATTCCCTTGGTTCTGCTCTCGCTTATTCGAGTACGGTGTTAGGCGTCGCGCTGAACGACATGAAGCGGGCGATGGACCATTGACCGTCCGGTTGCCGCTGGAAAATGTCCATGCCGGCTTCTTCGGTCACGCTCTCTTTGTCACCCATGCGGGCGGTGAGCGTCCAGAACAATCGCACGATGGCGATATCGCCGGAAACGATGATCTCGCGAATGTCGGGGCTGTCGTATTGCAAGCTTAGTCCGGGCTTCGCGAACAGCATCGCGAGCTTCTTGCAGATCGTGTCGCGATTGCCATCGAGCGCTTCCGGGACGGTCGAGACCAGGTCGGGCGCGAAGATATCGCAGACGCCTTTGGCATCGCGCGCGTTGAAAGCCTTTGACCATGCTTGCAGCCTTTGCGCGATCGCGGCCTTGTCGGCGATTGCATCGGCGTGAGCGGGCGTCGCCACGACAATACTCGCGAGCATTGCACCGGTCGTCAGCACTCTCTTGATCATGAAAACGCTCCAAGTCGACAAGACCCGATGGCGATTCTAAGTGAGATGCATGGTGTTGAGCGGCATCCGCGGTGCTCTGCTTTCCTCCCTTACGTCCACGATTCGCGCTGTCCGGCGCTTTGCCAAGGCATCGAATTCGATCCCGGCGTGATCGAGTGCCGATCATGTTGAGCGAATTATCAATCCATACGATCGCACCTAAGATGCTCTTTCGTCACTAAACCCAAGGAGCATCGCCATGAACATCGAAACACGCGGCGCGAGGATTCACGTCAAGGAACAAGGAAGCAGCGAGCCGGCACTCGTGTTTCTCCACTACTGGGGCGGGTCGTCACGGACATGGGACGGCGTTATCGGCGCATTGTCGAACGCTCGACACACCATCGCGCTCGATCATCGTGGATGGGGCGAATCCAGCGCGACCGAGCAAGCCTACGCAATAGCCGATCTTGCAAACGACGCAGCAGACGTCGTCGAAGCACTGCACTTGCATCGCTACATCCTGATCGGCCATTCGATGGGCGGCAAGGTCGCGCAATTGCTCGCATCGCGCAGGCCTCGCGGATTGCAGGGCGTCGTGCTTATCGCGCCCTCGCCGCCCTCGCCGATGCAGCTTCCCGATGCCCAGCGAGCCGCGATGGCCGCAGCCTACGACTCGCGCGAATCGGTCGAATGGGTCATGGATAACGTGCTCACCGCAAGTCCGCTTGCGCCCGAGTTGCGCGAGCAAGTGATTGCCGACAGCTTGCGTGGCGCGCCGCAAGCCAAGGCGGCGTGGCCGAACGCCGCCATGCTCGAAGACATCACGAATGAAGTCGGGTCGATCAGTGTTCCCGTCACGGTGATCTCAGGCGAACTCGACCAGGTGGACCGCGTCGAGACCTTGCGGAAGGAACTGTTGCCTCGCATAGCGGACGCGCGCCTTCATGTCTTGCCCGGCGTCGGGCACTTATCGCCACTTGAAGCGCCAGCAGCGGTCGCTGCGCTTATCGAAAAGTTCATCGACGAACTGCAAGCGCGTTGAACGGAATCAGCGTGACGTGCGGTCCCAAGGCGGCTCGTCGCCGAACGCGGCGACCAAACTATCGAGCAGAAGCCGCACTTTCAGCGGCATATGTCGTGCGCTCGGATAAACCGCCTGAATCGCCAACTCCGGCGTCCGATAGTCCGGCAGCAGCGCGACGAGATTCCCCCGCGCGATGTGTTCGCCGAACACGAAGGTCGGCCCATACGCGATACCCGCGCCCGCAAGCGCCGCAGCCAACAGCATCTGCGTGTTGTTCGCGGCCATGCGGCATGGCCCGTCGATGACATGCGCGCGGCCTTTCGTATCGGCGAGCGTCCAGTCTCCCACCGACACCGCTTCGCTGAACGCGAGTCGCGGCGCTTGCCGCAAGTCGTTGGGGTTGCGCGGCGTGCCGTGTCGTTCGACATAGCCGGGCGACGCGCAGATGACCATTCGACACGGCGCGAGCCTGCGCGCGACGAGGCCGGAGTCGTTGAGGCGACCGATACGTATCGCCACGTCCACGCCGGCTTCGAGCAGATCGACATAGCGGTCGTTCAACGACACTTCTATCGTGACATGCGGATGCTGCTCAAGATATGCAGCGAGGACGTCGCCGAGATGCATCGCTCCGAACGTGACGGGCGCCGCGATTCGCAACACGCCACGCGGCGTGTCCTGTGCGTCGCTCGCCTCGCGATTGGCCTCTTCGTAGGCTTCGAGGATGCGTTTGCATCGCTCGTAATAGTGTTGGCCGACCTCGGTCAGACTCAGCTTGCGCGTCGTGCGATGCAGAAGCCGCGCGTTCAGTTCGGCTTCGATTGCGCTCACGTACTTGCCGGCCATCGCGGGCGATAACCCGAAACGTCGCGCGGCAGCGGCGAAACTGCCGCCATCGACGGTCGCGACGAATACTTCGATGCCGGTCAGGCGGTCCATGCGTTCCTCGGCTTTCGTGGCGGGATTGACCTGGTGCCGCGTGATCTTCTCACGCTTCGCTTACGTCTAACCTTACTCGACAACGAGACCTCGCGGGGTGTAGGGCTCATTCGCTTCGTCGGCACCGGAAAAGTCGGCGCAATGTTCCAGATAATGCGCGAGACGCCCGGCGATTGCCGTGCTGTCGTCCTCCGCCGCGAGTCTTTCCAGCGCATACGCACGCATCGATTCCGATAACCGGTAGCGCACGACGGGGCCGTCATATTCGACGATCAACAGCGATTTCGCGGCGAGTTCGCTAGCGGCGTCGATCACGGTTTCGAACGCAAGTCCGTCATCGCATGCGACAGCGCACAGGGCTTCGAACGAAAACGAGTCTTCGAAAACGGCCATCCTGCGCAGCAAGGTCTTCTCCTGCGCGGCGAGCAGCCCGTAGCTCCAGTCGAAATTCGCACGCAACGTCTGATGACGCGGCAGCGCGGTGCGGTATCCGCCAGCGAGCATGGACATACGGTCGTCCAGCCGCCGATGAATATCTTCGAGGCCGAGCGCGGCAAGACGCGCCGTCGCCAGTTCGATGGCAAGCGGATTGCCGTCGAGCCGCCGGCATATCGTCCCTATGCGGCCGATCTGCGCGCTGTCGTCGCCGAGATTGCGCTGCACGGCGCGGCCACGGCGGAGAAAGAGCCGCACGGAAGCATGTTCGAGCGTTTGCGCATCCGTCGATCCGGCGCGCGGCACGTCGAGCGGATCGACGCGATAGAGCGTCTCGGACATGATGCGCAATGGCTCGCGGCTCGTAACCAGAACGCGGATGCCGTCATTGGCGGCGGCGAGCGCATCGACTATTTGCGCGGCATGCGCGATCACATGCTCGGCATTGTCGATGAACACGAGTCCACGCTCGGGCAGCGACGAGAAGTGGAGCGGCTCGTGTTCCGGCAAACCGCATGCGCGCGCGATGGCTTCTTGCACCGAGCGCGGGTGGTCGAGTCGCGCGAGATCGGCGAAGAAGATCGGCTCTGCGCGCGCCGCTGTCCATTGACGCGCCGCTTCGAGCGCGAGCGCCGATTTGCCGATGCCGCCCGCGCCCACGAGCGTGAGCACTTGCGTCGCGGCGAGCATCGTGGAAATACGGGCAAGCGCGTCTTCTCGCCCGATGAGTTCCGGTCGAGCGAAACGCGCCTCGGCATGCGGACACGAAGGTCTGACAGTTCGCCTTGTCAGTCTGTACCCACGGCCCGGCACGGTCACGATAATGTCGCGATCGCTGCCCAGGTTTTTACGCAGGCTGGATAAGTGAACCTGGATATTGTTTTCTTCGACGACGGTGCGCGGCCAGACTGCGCTCATCAATTCGTCCTTGGTGACGAGGCGCCCTTCCGCTTTAGCCAGCACGACGAGAATATCGAATGCGCGCGAGCCCACGGACATGATCTCGCCTTGACGGTGCAAGGTACGCGCTTCGAGGTCGATCCGTATGCCGCCCAGATCGATAATGCCGCTGTGCGATCCGGGTAAGGGCAACTCGGCAATGGCGTTCATGGTGTCGTTCCGTTTGCGATGGATGTCCGATCACATAACCGATCCTATGCTTCCCAGCCTTTGCGCCCGATGAGAAAATCATTAAGCTTAGTTAACTCCGCGCCTTCATTTGTAATTCGTGAATGCCTTGCCATTTTCCGCGCGCACGTTAACTTAATTTAATAATGACCGGATTTATGCGCGGACCATGCGGGCGCATAATGCACGGCGGGAAGCCCTGTACTCGAAAATCAGAGTGCGCTTCGAGCCTGTTACGAGCCATAAAATGAAAATCCTGGTCATCGAAGACAACGAGCAAGTCGCCGGATTCTTGCGCAAGGGTTTGGCCGAAATGGGCCATGTCATCGATTGCGCGGACAATGGCCGCGACGGCATGTTTCTCGCGGCCGGCGAGACCTACGATTCGATCATCTTGGACCGCATGCTGCCGGGCGGTATCGACGGCCTCGGCATCATCTCGGCGTTGCGCGCGACCGGCAACAAGGTGCCTATCCTCATTCTGAGCGCGCTTGGCGAAGTGGATGAACGCATTCGCGGCCTCAAGGCCGGCGGTGACGATTACGTCGTCAAGCCCTTTGCGCTGGGCGAAGTCGCGGCGAGGCTCGACGCATTGACGCGACGCTCGCAAGAAAACCTCGTGGACACGGCGTTGAAGGTAGGCGATCTGAGCATCGACCTGCTTTCGCGCAAGGTCGTGCGCGCGGGCAAGGCTATCGTGCTCAAGCCGCGCGAATTCAAGCTGCTCGAATATCTCATGCGCCACGCGGAACAAGTCGTGACGCGCACCATGCTGCTGGAAAACATCTGGGAATATCACTTCGATCCGCAGACCAACGTGATCGATGTGCACGTGAGCAAGCTGCGTCAGAAGATCGATACCGGCTTCGACAAGTCGCTGCTCCTGACCGTCCGCAATGCCGGCTATATGCTGACCGCAGAAGCGTAGCGGGAGGGCGCGAGCATGCTGGAACTACGGAACTTCGAGCGGCGAACCCTGTGCGATGACGGCGAGTTCGTCCTGTCGCGGCTGTGGCGTCGCGAAGACGCGCAGACCTGGCTTGCCGTGGCGCTGCCTGTGGCGCACGTGGCGCAAGTCGTGGAGAGTCAGGCGCGGCTCACGCGTGCGTTCGAACTGCGCGCGCTACTCGACAGCCCGGTTCTCACGCGGCCGCATGCGCTGGTGGAGTTGCGTGGCGCGGCCACGCTTCTGCTCGAAGATCGCGGCGGTGTTTCGCTTGCATCGATATCTGCGGGAACACTCGGCGTGCATGAGAGCTTGCGCATCGCGGTGAATCTTGCAGCGGCGCTCAAGGTGCTGCATGCGCGCGGCATCATGCACAAGGACTTGCGACCGGCCAACATACTCGTCGATGTAGCGAGCGGCGAAGTGGCGCTCACGGGTTTCGGACGCGCATCGAGAGCAACGCGCGAACGTCCCGCAACGGAACTCGCGCCCGTGACCATGGACGCGCTCGCTTACCTTTCGCCCGAGCAAACGGGGCTCACGAATCGCGGTGTGGACTCGCGCTGTGACTTGTATTCGCTTGGCGTCGTGTTCTACGAGATGCTCGCGGGCAAGCTGCCGTATCGCGCCGCGTCGCCCGCCGAATGGCTGCATTGTCATATCGCGCGTCAGCCGATTCCGCTTGCCGAACAAGCGCCTCACGTGCCGCGACAGTTGGCCGCCATCGTCGCGCGGCTCCTCGCGAAAGCCGCCGAGGAACGCTATCAGACCGCGCTCGGGCTCGAACACGATTTGCGGCGCTGTCTCGATTCATGGCAACGCAGCGAGCGTATCGAAGCGTTCACGCCGGGCGAGCACGACGCGCCCGAACATTTGCTCATTCCCGAACGCCTTTACGGACGCGAAGTCGAAAGCGCGGCGCTCGCGAACGCATTTCAGCGCGTGGCGCAGCAAGGTCGCTCGGAATTCGTGCTGGTGTCGGGCTACTCGGGTATCGGCAAATCGGCGCTCGTTGGCGACCTGCAAAAGAGGCTCGTGGCCGGTAACGGGCGCTTCGCATCAGGCAAGTTTGATCAATACAAGCGCGACATTCCCTACGCCACCCTCGCGCAATCTTTTCAGCAATTGATCCGCCAACTGCTCGACGATAAAGCCTTCGACCTGCCGTCATGGCAGGCGCGTCTTGCCGATGCGCTTGGCGCGCATGCGCAACTCATCGTCGATCTCGTGCCGGAACTGGAACGTGTGATCGGTCCGCAACCCGCTGTGCCGGCGCTCGGGCCACGCGAGGCGCATGTGCGTCTACAAGCGGTGCTCGCGCGTTTCATCGGCACGTTCTGTGGTCCAGGCGAGACGCTCGTGCTCTTTCTCGACGATCTCCAATGGCTCGATTCCGGCACGAGCAGCTGGATCGAATATATGGCGGCGTCCGCGGATACGCGTCACGTGCTCTTCATCGGCGCGTATCGGGACAACGAAGTGGGCCCCACGCACACGCTCTCACGCGTGCTCGCGACGGTGCGCGAGACCAGCACGCCGCTGCATCTCATTCTGCTGGCGCCCCTTGCGCCCGGCGATGTATCGAATCTGCTGACCGACACGCTGCATGCCGACGCCGCTGAAGCAGAACCGCTCGCCAGCCTGCTATTCGACAAGACCGGTGGCAATCCTTTTTTCGTGGTGCAGTTCCTGCGCATTCTCGAAGAAGAACGGCTGTTGCATTTCGACCGCGATACACGCGTCTGGCGCTGGGACATCGACCGCATTCGTGCGGCGCGTTTTGCGGAAAGCGTCGTCGATCTAATGGTGGAGCGCATTGCGCGCGCGCCGCAAGCGACGCAAGACATGCTGAAGTGGTTCGCGTGTCTCGGCAACGCGGCAACGGATGCGACGCTCGCGCAAGTGTGTGCCGATGCCGTAGGCGACATCGACGCCGCGCTCGGCAATGCGGTCGAAGCAGGTCTCGTGTATAGGCGCGAGAACGGTTATGCATTCGTTCACGACCGCGTGCAGGAAGCAGCCTACGCGATGATTCCGCCGGGCGAGCGCGCGCTCGCGCACTTGCGAATCGCGCGAATGTTCGATGCGACCGAAGCGCATGACGCCGAGGCCGACATCTTCGAGATCGTCAACCAGTACGATCGCGCGGTCGCATTGGTCGATAACGCGGCGGAACGCGAGCGAATCGTCGAGCTCAATTTGCAGGCGGGCAAGCGCGCGAAGGCTTCGTCGGCGTTCGGTTCCGCCTTGACGTACTTCTCGACGGGAAGCGATCTTCTCGATACCGCTCGATGGCACGACGACTATGCGCGCAAGTTCGCGCTGGAAAGCAACCGCGCCGAGTGCGAGTTCCTGACAGGCGATACCCAAGCCGCGTGCAAGCGATTGACCGAACTCGCCGAGCGGGCAAGCACGCTGCCGGATCGCGCCATTGTCACGTTCCTGCGCGTCACGCTCTACACCGCGCTCGATCAGATGCAGCTTGCCGTGCAAACGTGTCTGGAGTATTTGCGGCACGTCGGTATCGAGTGGCAGCCGCATCCGGGACGCGTCGCCGCGCGCCTCGAATACGACGCGCTGCTTCGGCAGATCGGCTCGAAGCCGATCGAACGCCTGATCGACCTGCCCTTGCTCGAAGCGTCCGATCTCGCCGCCACGCTCGATGTGCTCACGGCCGTGCTGCCGCCCGCGTTCTTCAGCGACGAAGACCTCGTCTGCCTGGTGCTGTGCCGCATGGCGAATCTGAGCGTGGCGCACGGCAACAGCGATGCATCGTCGCTCGGCTATGCCTATCTCGGCATGGTGACGGGTCCTATCTTCGGCGACTATCAGGCTGGGTTCGGCTTTGGGCGCCTGGGACTTGCGCTCGTCGACGAACGCGCGCTAGACCGCTTCAAGGCGCGCGTCTACATGTGCTTCGCCTATCACGTCACGCCGTGGACGCGGCACATTCGCACGAATCTGCCCTTGTTGCGCCGCGCGTTCGATGCCGCGACGGAGAGCGGCGATCTGACCTATACGGGCTTCAGCAGTTGCACGTTGATCACGAGTCTGCTGGCTGCGGGCGAACCGCTTGCAGACGTGGAGCGCGAGGCACAAGAGCGGCTGTCGGTCGTGAAGAGCGCGAAGTTCGGGCTTATCGTCGATATCATTACTTCGCAGTTGCGGCTGATCGGTCACTTGCGTGGCGACAGCGTGCTTCTCGCGGGATTCGACGAAGCCGAGTTCGAGCGCCGCCTCGAAGCCGATGCCAGTCTCGCGATTGCCGCATGCTGGTACTGGATTCGCAAGCAGCAATGGCTCCATTTCGCCGATGACATAGCGGGCGCCGCCGCCGCGGGCGATAAAGCCAGGCCGCTCTTGTGGACCTCCGCCGGCCACTTCGAAATGGCCGAATACTATTTTCATGCGGCGCTGGTGCTTGCACGCATGCACGATCCGCGCAAACACGATGTGTCGTCAACACTTGCGGAGTATCACGGCAAGTTGCAGGTCTGGGCCTATCACGGTCCGGCGAATTTCGGCTGCCGGGCGGCGCTCGTGGAAGGCGAAGTCGCGCGCATCGAGAACCGGCCGTTCGACGCGATGCGTCATTACGAAGACGCTATCGCGCTCGCACGCGAACATCGCTTTGTGCAGATCGAAGCGCTGGCCCATGAAACGGCCGCGCGCTTTTACATCGAACGCGAATTCACGACTATCGCTCATGTCTATCTGGGCCATGCACGGCGCGCGTATCTGCGCTGGGGCGCGATGGCGAAGGTTCACGCGCTGGAGCGGCTTTATCCGGAACTCGTCGAAAGCCCTGAGGAAAGCCTGACGGCAAGGAATGTCGTGGCGGAACGCTTCGATGTGGAAACCGTCGTGCAGGCGTCGCAAGCAATCTCAGGCGAGATCGTGCTCGAACGGCTCTTGCGCACGCTCATGACCATCGTGCTCGAACATGCGGGCGCGCGTCGCGCGGTGCTCGTCTTGCCGCGCGAAGAGAAACTGTGGATCGAGGCGCAGGCCGTATCTGGCAGGGACGGTGTGCAGGTCCGCATGGAAAGCGCTCCGATGACGCCGCGTGAATTGCCGGTATCCATCGTGCACTTCGCCATGCGCATGCGGGAGCGCGTGCATATCGACGACGCCACGTTGCCCAATGAATTCTCCGCCGACGAGTATCTGCGTTCGAGCGGCGCGCGCTCGGTGCTCGTCGTGCCCATCATCAAGCAGGCCAAGCTCAAGGGCGTGCTGTATCTCGAGAACGATCTCGCGCCCGGCGTGTTCACGGCAGCGCGTATCACGGTGCTGACACTGCTTGCGTCGCAGGCGGCTATTTCGCTCGAGAACGCATCGCTCGAACAGAAGGAGGCCATGCTCGAAGAGAAGGAAGCGTTGCTTCACGAAGTGCATCATCGCGTGAAGAACAATCTGCAACTCATCAGCAGCCTGCTCAATCTGCAGGCTTCGCGTGTAGAAGACAAGGCGGTAGCCGAACTTTTCGCCGAAAGCCGCAACCGTGTGCGATCGATGGCGATGGTGCACGAAAACCTTTATCGTGCTGGCAATTTCGCTCGCATCATGATGGCGCCGCACGTGAGGAACCTGTGCAAGCATCTCGCGCAGGCTTACGACATGCGGCGCCTCGGCGTGGACATGGACGTGGTCGTCGACGATATCCAGCTCGACATGAATCGCGCGGTGTCGTGCGGGCTCATCATCAACGAGCTCGTGTCCAATGCGCTCAAACATGCGTTTCCGGAGGGACGCGGCGGACTGTTGCGTATAGAGCTTCGTATCACGGACAAGGACCGTTGCCGCCTCGTGATCGCCGACGATGGCGTGGGACTGTCGCCCGCGTTTTCGCTCGATCAGGCCGACACGCTCGGGCTGCAACTCGTGCATGATCTCGCGCATCAATTGCACGGCAATGTCGATGTGAACCGCGCAGGCGGCACGGTCTTCACCATAGCCTTCGAAGCCGAAGCAAGCTGACCTCAACGAACGATGGCACCTGCACGCATCCTGATTGTGGAAGACGACCGAGTGGTCGCCCGCGATATCGCCCAGCAAATGATCCGCAACGGTCATACGGTGGTCGGCTCGACCGCGCGCGGCGAAGATGCGCTCCTGCTGGCGAAGGAAGTGCGTCCCGATCTTGTGCTCATGGATGTGCGGCTCGAAGGCGAGCTCGACGGTATCGACGCGGCGCGGCTTCTGCGCGAGCAATTCAGGCTGCCAGTCGTGTTCCTGACCGCTTATGCCGACGAGGAAACCGTGCAGCGCGCCACCACGGCCGAGCCGTTCGGTTATGTGCTCAAGCCATTCGACGACACGCAATTGCGCACCGTGGTCGAAATGGCGCTCTACAAATACGCGGCCGAGCGGCGCATGCGCGAAAGCGACGAGCGCTATGCGGTGACGCTGTCGAGTATCGGCGATGGCGTGATCGCCACGGACCCGGAAGGGCGCATCGACTTCATGAACGCGGTGGCCGAACGGTTGACGGGCTGGCCACGCAATGAAGCACGCGGCCGCTTGCTGGGCGAGGTCTTTTGCGTCGTCGATGAAATCACGCGCGAGCCGGTGTCGTCGTTCTTGCGCGCGGATGAAGACATCGGCTTGCCGAGCCGCAATCTGCTGATCGCGCGTCACGGCCAGGAAGTGCCGGTGGAAGCGAGCGGTTCGCCTATCGTCGATGAACGCGGCGAAGGGCTCGGCATCGTGTTCGTGTTCCGCGATGTCACGCAACGGCGGCGCGCGGAAGAAGCGGAGATTTTGCGTGAGACCAATGCACGATTCGAAGCGGCGATGTGCGGATCGAATGTCGGCGTATGGGAAATCGACATGCCCGATGGCGATTTCCGCCACGGCAAGGCACGCTTCTCGAACATCTGGGAATGGCTCGGCTATGGCGGCAAGGAGCCATTGCTCGACTACGAGTCGTACATGAGCGTGGTGCATCCGCAGGAACGGGCCGCGACCGAAGCGGCCGTCGAGCGTTACCTCGAACATGCGGATGGCGTGTTCGAGATGGAGAACCGCCTCTTGCATAGCGATGGCAGCGATCGCAAGGTGCTGGTACGCGGCATGGCAAGGCGCGATGCGAGCGGTAAGCCCGTGCGCTTCGTCGGGAGTCTAGTGGACATCACCGAGCTCAAGCACGCCGAGAACGAACTACGCGCGAGCGAGGAACGCTTTCGCGGCACCTTCGAGAACGCGGCCGTGGGTATTGCGCATTGCGACCTCGAAGGCCGCTTTTTGCGCGTGAATCAGCGTGCTTGCGAGATCGTCGGATACGAACGCGATGCGTTGCTCGGCAAGCGCCTGCGCGATGTCACCGACGACGACTTCGTGACCGGAAGCCTGCAACGCTATTTCATGTTGACCGAGGGCGGCGTTTCGCATTACTCGGAAGAGAAACCGCTCGTGAGACGCGACGGTCAGCGCGTGTGGGTCAATTTATCGGTGGCGCTGCAATACGACTCTGCTGGGCACACGAGTCACACCATCGCCATCATTCAGGACATCTCGGCGCGCAAGGCACTGGAAGATGCGGTGCGCGTGGCGCGCGACGCCGCCGAAGCGGCCAACAAGGCGAAGGATCAGTTTCTCGCGAATATCAGCCACGAATTGCGCACACCGCTCAACGGCATTCTCGGCTATGCGCAAATCTTGCGACGCGATGAAACGTTGAGCCGCAGACAGTTGTCTAGTCTTGGCGTGATCGAACAGAGTGGCGAGCATCTGCTCATGCTCATCAACGATTTGCTGGACTTCGCGCGCATCGGTGCGGGCAAGCTCGAAATGCAGGTGCGCGATGTGCCACTCGGTCCGTTTCTCGATGTCATCGCGGAGATCGTCGGCGTGCGCGCCCAGCAAAAGGGCCTGCAACTCCACTATCATGCGGCGCCGAATCTGCCGCGCGCGATCAGCGTCGATGAAAAGCGCTTGCGTCAGGTGTTGCTCAATCTGCTCGTCAATGCAGTGAAGTTCACGGATCAGGGCGAAGTCAGTCTCGCGGTTTCGGAAATATGGCCCGGACGTCTGCGCTTCGAAGTGAAGGACACGGGAATAGGTATCAGCCCCGACCGGCTCGATGTGATCTTTCAGCCCTTCGAGCAGGCGGGCGAACTCACGCGTCGGAGCGGCGGCGCGGGACTCGGTCTTGCCATCAGTCGGCAACTCGTGCGCATGATGGGAAGCGATATTCACGTCGCGAGTTCGCTTGGCCGAGGCAGCGCGTTCTGGTTCGAACTCGACGCGCCCGGCGCCACGGCGCAACCCGTGCCCGCGATTCTGCCGGTGGGTGTCACGCGCTATGAAGGCCGCGAGCGTCACATACTCGTGCTCGACGATGTCGCGGCCAATCGCATCCTGCTCGTCGATACCTTGCAACGTAGCGGCTTTCGCGTATCGCAAGGAGAGAACGGCCGCGAGGGACTTGCGATGGCGAGCGAGGACCGGCCCGATCTGATCGTCGTCGATACGCTCATGCCGGTGATGGGTGGCATCGAGATGCTGGAGCGTCTGCGCGCGCTGGAAGCGTTGCGCGACGTGCCGGTGATCGCCGTATCGGCCGATGCATCGCGCGGCAATGCGCAGGCCAATCTCGCGGCGGGCGCCAATGTGTTCATCGAAAAGCCGCTGAATCTGCATGTGCTGCTCAAGGAGATCACCGGCCTTCTGGCGTTGCAATGGGCGCCGCGCACGGGAAGACATGCTCGGGCCGACGAAGCGCTCGTCGTGCCGCCGCCCGAGGAAATGGCGCTGCTGCATCGCTTTGCGCTGCTCGGTTCGATGCGCGACATCATTGAGCGGGCCGAGCATCTGACGGTACTCGACAAGCGCTATGAAATTTTCGCAACGCGTCTGCGATGTCTTGCCGCCGGGTACGAATCGCAAGCGCTGTTGTCCCTGATCGAAGAACATCTGGACCCAAGCTCGTGAGTACGCAAGACTTACCCGATACCGCCACGCCAGTCGTTCTCGTTGTCGACGATACCGCAACGAATCTCGGCCTCGTGGTCGATGCGCTCGAAGGAAACAACCTGCGCGTGACCGTTGCGCGCGATGGCCGCGAGGCGCTGGGCCGCGCCGAACTCGTGCAGCCCGATCTGATTCTGCTCGACGTGATGATGCCCGGTCTCGACGGTTTTGAGACCTGCCGTCAGCTCAAGGCCAACCCGAACACGCGCGACATTCCGGTCATCTTCATGACCTCGCTCACGCAGACCGAGGACAAGATCACGGGCTTCAGCGCTGGCGCCGTGGACTTCGTCACCAAGCCACTGCACATGGAGGAAGTCGCCGCGAGAGTGCATACGCATCTCAAGTTGCGGGCTTTGCAGAAGTTGCAGCGCGAGCAGAATGTGCGGCTCCAGGAAGAGGTCAACACGCGCAAGCAGGCGCAGGAAGCGCTGATCGAAGTCATCAACGGCGTGCGCAACGTGTCGAATGCCATCGCGCATGATTTGCGTACGCCGCTTGCCGAACTGCGTTCGCGTCTCGAAGTGCTGATGATCGGCTTGCGCAAGGAAGGGAATGAAGCCACGCTCGCGCAACTGGAGCCCGCGCTTGCGGATGTCGATCGCGTGATCGGCATCTTCAATGCGCTCTTGCGGCTCGCCGAAATCGATGCGGGCGTGCGTCGCTCGGGTTTCGAGTCCAGCGATTTGCTCGCCATTGTCTCGGATGCAGTCGAGTTCTATCAGCCCGTGGCGGAACTGCGTGGCGTGACGCTTTCCATGACGCAGGCGGACGAACTGTACGCTGTGGTCGATCCCTTGCTGCTGGCGCAGGCTATCGGCAATCTGATCGATAACGCTATCAAGTTCGCGCGTGAAAATGGCGAGGTTGAAGTGTCGCTCCTGGCGCGCGATGACGGCATAGAGTTATCCGTATCCGACGATGGCCCCGGTATTCCCGACGCGGAAAAGCACAAGGTCACCGAGCGGTTCTATCGCGGCGACGCGAGCCGTGGCACGCCCGGTGTAGGACTTGGGCTCGCGCTCGTCAAGGCGGTGGCGACGTTGCATCACGGCAAACTCGAATTCGCCGATAAGCATCCGGGATTAAGCGCGGTACTGACTATTCGGTCGGCTGACATGCTCGCTTCGTAGCGAGCATGTCACGTGCAGCATCAGCTTTGCAAGAACGCCAGCAGATCCGCATTCACGCGATCGGCTTCCGTCGTGCACATGCCGTGCGGCGCGCCAGCATAAACCTTTAGCGTCGCGTTCTTCACGATCTCCGCCGTACGTCGCCCCGACGCTTCCATCGGCACGATTTGATCGTCGTCGCCATGCAAAACGAGCGTGGGAATGTCGATTTTCTTCAGATCATCGGTGTAGTTCACTTCCGAGAATTGCTTGATGCACTCGTACTGGCCTTTGATCGAACCCATCATGCCCTGCCGCCAGAACTCGTCGATGTTGCCTTGTATGACCTTCGCGCCGTCACGGTTGTAGCCCAGAAACGGTACGGCCAGATCCTTGAAGAATTGCGAGCGATTCGAAGCCGTATTGTCGCGGATGCCGTCGAACACCGACATCGGCAAGCCGAGCGGATTACTCTCGGACTTGAGCATCATCGGCGGCACGGCTCCGATCAGCACGGCCTTCGAGACGCGCGCGCTGCCATGACGTCCGATGTAATGCGCAACCTCGCCGCCGCCCGTCGAATGGCCGACGAGCATGGCGTCCTTCAGATCGAGCGCGTCGAGCACGGCGGCGAGATCGTCCGCATACGTGTCCATGTCGTTGCCTTCCGAAGTCTGGTCGGAGCGGCCATGACCGCGACGGTCATGCGCAATGACGCGGTATCCCTTCTGCGCCAGAAACAGCATTTGCGGGTCCCATGCATCCGCGCAAAGCGGCCAGCCATGCGAGAAGACCACCGGCTTGCCGCTGCCCCAGTCCTTATAAAAAATATTCGTGCCGTCCTTGGTCTTTACGGTGCTCATGACGTGTCCTTTAGCGATGTTGGTCGAGCGCGTGCGCTAAGAATCATTCCTTGAGCGCGACGCGTGGACCGAATCTTAGCCGCGTGGAAGACGCCTGAACTTGAGAAAAGATTAATTGTTCTTAAGGCGGTTTAATCGCGGTGCATGCTCCTGCCAGCGAAAGGCGAAGTCCTGAAATTCATTTCCTGAAAATCCCACGCGCTAAAAATCGAAGTGCATTTTCTTAGCGAATATTCGTTAAGAACAATTAAGGGATTTTTCAAGGACTCGGCGAAGACGCGTGGCTATCATCCATCTCAATCCTTCCAGCCGCTCACCCGAGCACGGCATGTTCGTCCTGACTGCCGCATCTTTTCCAACGGAGCCTGCAAATGCCGCAAGAACTATTGACCCCGGATACCTGCGCGGTTGCGCTGATCGACTATCAGCCGCAGATGTTTTTTGGCACGACCTCGCATGAACGCACCACCATCCTGCATAACGTGCAGGCTATCGCCAAGGCGGCGAAGTTGTTCAAGGTGCCGACCATTCTCACTACCGTTGCCGCCAAAACCTTTAGCGGCGACATGGTGCCCGAAGTGCAAGACGTGTTTCCGGAGCAGCAGCCGGTCGACCGTACCTCGATGAACTCGTGGGAAGACGCGGGCTTTCGCCGAGCAATCGAAGCGACGGGCCGCAAGAAGATCGTGCTCGCGGGTCTTTGGACGGAAGTATGCGTGACGTTTCCGACCGTGCAGATGATCGCGGAAGGCTATCAAATCTACGTCCCGACCGATGCCTGTGGCGACATCACGCACGAAGCGCACGAACGCGCCGTGCAGCGAATCATCCAGGCCGGCGCGGTGCCGATGACGTCGCTTCAGTTCATGTTCGAACTGCAACGCGACTGGGGCCGCACCGAGACTTACGAAGGTTGCATGGACATTCTCAAGTCGCATAGCGCGTATGGCATCGGCGTGCGTTATGCGAAATCGATTCTCGGGGAACACGCAAGCGAAGCGGGTTGATTCAGCTCGCAGTCGTATCGAAAAGGCTGGCGCGAAGTTCATCGCGCCGGCTTCCAGCAAGCGCCGCGTCGCGGCACGCCTCACACGAGAACGCCCATGAATTCAAGCACGAGCTCAGGCACGGGTTCAGGCACGCCCGCGCGCGCCGATACCGTATTCTTCAACGGCAAGATTGCCACGCAGGACGACAAGCGTTCGTTCGCGGATGCACTCGCGGTTGCCGATGGCAAGGTAATCGACGCAGGATCGCGTGAAGTCGTGATGCGTCATGCGAACGACGCGACGCGCCTCATCGATCTCAACGGGCGCACCGTGATTCCCGGCCTCAACGATTCGCATCTGCATGTCATACGCGGCGGCCTCAACTTCAACATGGAGTTGCGTTGGGATGGCGTTCCGTCGCTTGCGGACGCGCTCGACATGCTGAGGAAGCAGGTTGCACGCACGCCCGCCCCGCAATGGGTGCGCGTGGTCGGCGGCTGGAACGAATTTCAGTTTGCGGAGCGCCGTGGTCCGACGCTCGAAGAGATCAACGCGATTGCACCGGACACGCCGGTGTTCATCCTGCATCTGTATGACAGCGCATTGCTCAACGCGGCGGCCTTGCGCGCGGTCGGCTATACGAAGGAAACAGCCGATCCGCCCGGCGGCGAAATTCAGCGCGACAAGCGCGGCAATCCGACCGGCATGCTGATTGCGCGGCCCAACGCGGGCCTTCTTTACGCGACGCTCGCCAAGGGTCCGAAGCTGCCGCGCGACGAGCAGCGCAATTCCACGCGCCACTTCATGCGGGAGTTGAATCGTCTTGGCGTGACGAGCGCGATCGATGCAGGCGGCGGATATCAGGCTTATCCCGACGATTACGCTGTCATCATGGACTTGGCGAAGCACAACGAATTGACCGTGCGTATCGCATACAACCTCTTCACGCAGAACGCAAAGAAGGAGATTGAAGACTTCGCAAAGTGGGTGAAGATGACGAAGCCCGGCGAAGGCGACGACTTCCTGCGCGTGAACGGCGCAGGCGAAATGCTGGTGTTCTCGGCGGCTGATTTCGAAGACTTTCTGGAACCGCGCCCCGACTTGCCCGACACGCTGGAAACCGAACTCGAAGCGGTAGTGCGTCTGCTCGTTGCAAACCGCTGGCCGTTCCGTCTGCATGCCACTTATAACGAATCGATCGAACGCTTCCTCAATGTGTTCGAACGTGTGAATGCCGACATTCCCTTCGATGGCTTGCGCTGGTTTTTCGATCATTGCGAGACCATCACGCAGAAAAATATCGACCGTGTAAAGGCGCTTGGCGGCGGTATCGCAATCCAGCATCGCATGGCGTATCAAGGCGAGTATTTCATCGCACGATACGGCGAGGAAGCCGTGAAGCGCACGCCGCCTATCCGCCACATGCTCGATGCCGGTCTGCCCGTGGGCGCGGGCACCGATGCCACGCGCGTGGCGAGCTTCAACCCGTTCGTCTCGCTTTATTGGATGGTGTCGGGCAAGACGGTCGGCGGCACGGCCATGTACGACGGCGCGAACAAACTCGACCGCATGGAAGCATTGCGCCGTTATACCGTTGGCAGCGCGTGGTTTTCAAGCGAGGACGATCGCAAGGGCGCGCTCGTCGCGGGGCAGTTCGCGGACTTCGCGGTGCTATCGGAAGACTTCTTCACCGTCGATGAAAGCCGCATCAAGTTTCTCGATTCGGTCATGACCGTGGTGGGCGGCAAGGTCGTCTATGCGAGCGACGATTTCACCCCATACGGTCCCCCGGACTTGCCGGTGAGTCCGTCATGGTCGCCGGTGGCGGAGTTCGGCGGTTATAGCCGTTACAAGCCGACCGCGGTTGCCTGCGTGGACGGTTGCGCGAATCTTTGCAACGTGCATGCGCATGCGCACGGTTTCGCGTGGCGCAAGAACATACCTGTCAGCGACTCGAACGGCTTCTGGGGCGCGCTGGGATGCAGTTGTTTCGCGTTTTGAACAAGGGCGAGTGACGCGATGCCGACCCTGACCGACGGCCTGCTCTTCGGCATCGCGATACTCGTCGTAGACTTCCTCGCGTGGCGCTTCATGGACCGAAGAAGCGAGCCCATGCGGCTTGCGTTTCGTGCGTCCATGTTCGCGTTATCGACGTGGGTGTTGTTCGCGCACGGCATGAATCCGCTCTTTGCGGCGCCCTGGCCCAACGAACCGCTGCGGCATCTTCTTGCGCAAGTGCTGGAGTTGATGTGGTGGCTGCAAGGCGCGCGGCTCGTCACGATCATGCTCGACCGCATCGTGCTGCCCGAGGCGTGGCACAAGGAGCGGCTCTTTCAGGACGTGCTCGGTGCGCTCGTCTATCTGGCTGCCGCGGTCGCGGCCGTCGCGTTCGTGTTGCAGTTGCCCGTGCGCGGGTTGCTGGCGACCTCGGGCGCGGTGGCCATTGTCATCGGCCTTGCAATTCAGAGCACGCTCAACGATGTGTTCTCGGGCATCGTGCTCAACGCCACGCAGCCGTTTCGTCTGGGCGACTGGATCACTATCGGCGATGCCGAAGGCAAGGTCGTCGAGAGCAACTGGCGCGCGACGAGCCTGCTCAACGGGCAGGGCAACATCGTCGTGATCCCGAACAGCGTCGCGGCGCGCACGAACATCGTTAATTCGAATCAGCCGTTCGATACGAACGGCATCAGCGTCGTGCTCTCGGTGGATCCATCGGTGCGTCCCGCTGTCGTGCTCGATGCGCTCGGCGATGCCGCAGCGAGTTGCATCGACGTTATCGGCCGTCCCGCGCCGGTCGTAAGTGTGCGGCGCGCGACCGAAGACGCCATCGAATACGAGATTCTTTGTTACGTCGATTCGCTCGACAAGAAAGTTTCGGTGCGCAGCGATCTCTTCGATCTGGCGCATCGGCATCTAGGTTCGCGTGCGGTCGTGTTGCGTCCGTTGTCGGCGCCACGGCAAACGACGCAAGCCATCGACGAGAAGCTCGTGTTGTTGCGCGACGTGACAATCTTTCATACGCTCGATGCGGACGAACTGAACGAGCTCTCCAAACGCCTCACACGTCATGTTTTCGAAGTGGGCGAAACGGTGTTTGCAGCGGGCAGCGACGAAGGTCAGGCGTTGCACATCATTGCGCGTGGCGTGGCAAGCGTGACGGTGCCGAAAGCATCGCACGATCTCGAAGTGCGAAGACTTGCACCCGGCGATTCCATCGGTCAATCCGGCATTCTCGCGGGCGTGCAAAGCGATGTGACCGTGCGTGCGACGACGCGCGTCGTCGTGTACCGGCTCGACAAGGAGGCGCTCACGCCCATCCTCGCGCGACGTCCCGAGGTCACGAGCGAGATGTGCAGGCTGCTTTCCGAGCATCGTGCGAGCGACCAGATGTTGCGCGCGGTGCCTGCCGGGCAGGCATCGGAACATAGCAGTCTTTTCGGATGGATTCGCGAGGGCGTGAAGCGTTTTCATCAATTGACCTTTTGAGGTCTTAAGGTTTTTTAAGCTTTATCCAAGGCCAATTATCAATCGGCTTGCTAGGCTTTCCCTTAAGGGAGAGACAGCGTTTCTTGTTTAGGAAAGGATGGAACAGAGAACATGGGCTACGTCATTTCACTCGGTGTGGGCTTCGCGGTCGGCCTGCTCTATTGGCTCTTGCGCGTGCAGTCACCCGCGCCGCCTTTGATCGCGCTAGCGGGACTGCTCGGCATGGTACTCGGCGAACACGCAATACCGGTCGTGAAGTCGCAGTTCTTCGCGCAAACCGAAAGCGTGAACGTCGTATCGAAGGACAAGGCTGGCACGTCGCGTGAAGGCGGCTGAGGTTTCACCGGAGAAGTCCCTTGAAAGAGCATGAAGAGACGGTGCTCGCGTTCATAGCGGGATACGTCGATACGCTGGGATTCGTCGCGTTGTTCGGTCTCTTCACGGCACATGTGACGGGCAACTTCGTGCTGATCGGCGCGGAGGTCGCGGGCGTGGGGCAAGGCGTGCTGCTCAAGCTGCTGGCGTTTCCGGCGTTCATCGTCGGCGTGGGATCGGCGAGCGTGGCGGCAAAGATCATGAAGGCACGTGGCGACGCCTACATCGCCGCAGCATTGCATCTGTGGCAAGCGTTGCTGTTGTTCGCGTTCTTCGGCACAGGACTGCTCGCGTTGCCTATCGATGACGCATCATCGGGCATGGTGCTGCTCTGCGGCGTGTTGGGCGCCACCGCAATGGGCGTGCAGAACGCGCGCCCGAAAGTCTTGCAGAAGCCCGGGCTGCCCAACACAGTGATGACCGGCAATGTCACGCAGATCGTGCTCGATCTGGTCGATCTCGCGCATCGCGGTTCGCATCATGCAGAAGGGCCGCAAGTGCTCACGCGTTTGCGCGCCACGCTCACGGCCATGCTTGCCTTTGCCATCGGCGCGGTGGGCGGCGCGCTCGCCTTCGTGCATCTCTCGTTCTACGGCCTGATCTTGCCCATCGCGCTGCTTCTGTTGCTCGCATGGCCGCCGCGCGTTGCCCGGGCGGCGTGACTTACGGTTCGCTCACTTCAAACATCAATGAGTATCGACATGATCAAGCTCGTTCGCTCAAGCGCCATCGCGGCGGCATTTCTCATCGGCATTGCGCCTCTCGCATCGTTCGCGGATGCCGGTCCGCATGACGCTACCGCCGCGTCCGCCATCAAGGGTCGAGTCGCGGTCGGTCCGCAATACGATACGACCCACGTCTACGTCGCATCCGCCGATGTCGATACCTTCGTGCAGAGCTTTCTCGCGACCTTCGGCGGCAAGGCATCGCAGAAGGCGGTTTTCACCGTGACGCCCACGCCGAGCAAGACGGCTTCGCAATACGTGCAGACGCCCGTGGGCATGCTGTCCGTGTTCGGCTTCGAAACGCCCGTGCCTTATCCGTTCGGCAACGAGCGCACGGGCTATCTCGTGACCGATATCGACGACGCCGTGAAGGCCGCGCGCGCGGCGGGCGCGGACGTGATCGTCGAACCGTTCGACGACCCCATCGGCAAGGACGCGATCATCCAGTGGCCGGGCGGCCTCGTCATGCAGCTCTATTGGCATACCAAGGCGCCGAACTACGCGCCGCTGCAAAGCGTGCCCGACAACCGCGTTTATGTCTCGCGTTACGAAGCGAATAACTTCGTGCGCCGCTGGCTGCGCTTTTCTCACGGCAAGGTGGTCTCGGACAATGCGCGTGCCGATGCGGGCGTGATCGGCAAACCGGGCGAGACGTTCCGGCAGATTCGCATCGACTCGAACTTTGGGCGCATGGTCGTCTTCGTAACCGATGGCAAGCTGCCGTTTCCGTTCGGCAAGGAAACGACCGGCTATGGTGTCGATGACCTCGCCGCGACCCTGCAACGTGCGCAAGCGGCAGGCGCGAAGGTGCTGGTCCCGGCTTATGCGAGCGCAAGCTACAAGACGGCGATGGTCGAGTTCCCGGGCGGATATATCGCCGAAATCCACGATGGCCGCTGACCGTTACAGACGCTGCCGTGCGCTGCGTTCGCTGCGTATGTTATTGATCGGCACGGGGATCGCGGCGGCGCTGCCCGTATCCGCGGCGGATACGGCGCTCGGCAGCGCAGGCGACGATACCAACGCCGGCTCCGCGCCGGGGGCATCGTGCGCGCGCCCGGCGATCAAGTTCAATCGCTGGCAGGAAGACTGGTCCGTGCTCGGTCTGCCTTGCGTGCCGAAACGCCCGCTCGACGCGCTCAAGTACATTCCGCTGTTCGGCAATCCGGATGCGTATGTGTCGCTCGGCGCGGTGCTGCGAGAACGCGTCGAGATGAACGACGCGCCGCTCTTCGGCTTAGGCTCCGGCCGCGACGATACCTACGTGCTGCAACGTCTCGAAGTCCACGCCGATGTGCATCTCGGCCCCTATGTGCAAGTGTTTACGCAACTGGAAGACGCGCGTCCGTATGGCAAGGACAACGTGACCTCCGTCGACAAGAATCCGCTCGATCTGCGTCAGGCGTTCATTGCGTTCACGCATCCGCTCGCGGGCGGGCTCGTCAAGTTTCGCGCGGGGCGGCAGGAGATGGCGTTCGACTTGCAGCGCTTCGTATCGGTGCGCGACGGCCCGAACGTGCGGCAGGCTTTCGACGGTTTCTGGGGCGACTACGAGACCGGTCCGTGGCGCTGGATCGCCTATGCAACGCAGCCGGTGCAGTATCGCTTCAACACGGATTTCGACGATGTCTCCAATCGTCATCTCACCTTCAGCGGCGCGCGCGTCGAACGTCAGGGCGTGGGGCCGGGTGATCTGTCCGCATATTACTCGCGCTATAACCGCAGCAATGCGCGCTTTCTCGATGCCAGCGGCGACGAGCATCGCGATGTCTTCGACATGCGATACGCGGGCAATGTCTCGCATATCGACTGGGACGTGGAAGGCATGTATCAAAGCGGTCATGTCGGCGAGAAGACGATCAGCGCATGGGCCGTGGGTTCGCTCGCCGGTTACACGTTGGCGGCGGCGCCCTGGACCCCGCGTCTGGGCATTCAGATCGATGCCGCCTCGGGCGATCGTCATCCGGGCGATGGGCGCGTCGGCACGTTCAATCCGCTCTTTCCGAACGGCTATTACTTCACGCTCGCGGGCTACACGGGATACACCAACCTGATTCATATCAAGCCGTCGCTCACGCTCAAGCCCAACAGCAAGCTCTCGCTGCTCGCGGGCGTCGGCTTGCAATGGCGTGAGACCACCGCGGACGCCGTCTATGGACAAGGCTCGGCGGTCGTGCCGGGAACAGCCGGGCGCGGCTCGCGCTGGACCGGCTTCTATACGCAAGTGCGCGCGGACTATAACGTCGCGGCGAATCTCGTGGCCTCGGTCGAGGCCGTGCATTTTCAAGTCGGCTCGTCCTTGCGCGATCTCGGCGCGAGCAATGCCGACTACGTGGGCGCCGAACTCAAGTTCGGCTGGTAAAGCATTCGATGGAGCCTGAGTCATGAGCGATTCCGATCTACCGAGGCCGTTCGGGCGTGCCGCGACGCCATCCGAACTCGAAGTGCCTTTTTCCTCGCTTGAATTTCGTCAGCATCAAATGTTTCCGCGTCTCTCGGATACCGAGATCGAAAGCGTGCGGCGTTTCGCGCGACCCATGTCGTTCAAAAAAGGCGACATGATCTTCGAAACGGGCAAGGTGGCGCTCGGTCTTTTCGTGTTGCTGAAGGGGCGCGTGCGCATCTCTTCGCGCGACAGCTTCGGGCGCTCCACGCTCGTCACCGAACACGACGACGGGCATTTCATGGCCGAGATGGCGCAACTCTCGGGCAAGCCCGCGCTGATCGACGGCGTCGCGCTCACCGACGCCGAAACGCTCGTCATCGAACCCGACAAGCTGCGCGCGCTGATCGTCGCCGACGCGCAACTCGGCGAGCACATCATGCGTGCGCTGATCCTGCGGCGGCTCGGATTGATCGAGCAGGGGCTCGGGCCGATCATCGTCGGCAATGGAGACGATGCGCGGCTGATCCGTCTGCAAGGCTTCCTGCGCCGCAACGCGCACCCGGCAACCGTGGTCGATGCCCGCACCGATCCCGAAGCGGTGACGCTGCTCTCCGGCATGACGACCGGTCCGGACGACTTCCCGCTCGTCTTCTGCCCGAACGGCTACGTGTTGCGCGCGCCGGACGAGGCGCAACTCGCGTCGTGCCTGGGACTCGTGCCGGCGTTCGAGCCTTCGCATATCTACGATGTCGCCATCGTCGGCGCGGGACCGGCCGGGCTCGCGGCGTCGGTGTATGCGGCCACCGAAGGGCTTTCGGTGGCCGTGTTCGATCAGCGCGCGCCGGGCGGTCAGGCGGGCGCGAGCGCGCGGATCGAAAACTATCTCGGCTTTCCCACCGGCATCTCGGGCCAGGCGTTGGCGGCCCGCGCGTTTCAGCAGGCGCTCAAGTTCGGCGCGCACCTCGCCATTCCGGGCAAGGTGACGTGCGTCACGCCCGAGAACGACGTCTTCGTCGTCACGCTCACCGATGGCCAGCGCGTGAGCGCACGCACGATCGTGGCGGCGAGCGGCGCGGCGTATCGCAAGCCGGACGTCGAGGACTTCGACCGCTTCGAAGGGCGCGGCACGTACTACTGGGCGTCGACCATCGAGGCGCGGCTCGTCAAGGGGCAGGACATCGTGTTGATCGGCGGCGGCAATTCGGCCGGTCAGGCGATCGTCTTTCTTGCCAACTTCGCGCGCAGCGTGCGGGTGCTCGTGCGCGGCGAAAGCCTGAGCGCGAGCATGTCGCGGTATCTGATCGACCGCATTGCTTCCCTGCCGAACGTGATGCTCTGCACGCGCTGCACGTTGAGCGGCCTCGAAGGCGACGAGGCGGGCCTCACGCACGTTCGCGTCCATCATGCGGACGAGGCGCGTGACGAGGCCATCGCGACGCGGCATCTGTTCCTCTTCATCGGCGCGGACCCGGAGACGCGCTGGCTCGCGGCGAGCGGCGTCGCGCTCGACAACCGCGGCTTCGTGATGACGGGATCGGGTCGCACGGAACACGGCACGCGGCTGCGCTTCGCGCTGGAGACGAGCGTGCCGGGCATCTTCGCGGTTGGCGACGTGCGCTCGGAATCGGCCAAGCGCGTGGCTTCCGCGGTCGGCGACGGCGCGGCGGTGGTCAGTCAGATTCATGCGTACCTGAGCTTGTCGGTCACCGCCGATTAATAACATTTAAGGACGATTAGCGCGTCTGCCGATTTATGCGTGGCTATGCTTCGTGAAAACCGGTGCGTGCAAGGGAACGCTCATGTCGAAGTGGAGAAGTCTCGGATGCCTCGTGCTTTGCGTCAGCGCCTTCATGACGACGGACGCGGCATTCGCCCGCGCGCCGATGGTCGGCACGCAAGGGCCGGGCTTTTATCGCCTGATGCTCGGGCGATTCGAAGTCACGGCGCTGTCCGACGGCACGCATCCGTTTCCCATCGATACGGTGGTGGAGGGTGTATCGAAGAAGGAAATCGCCGAGGACTTGCGGCGCGATTTCCTCGATGCGCCGGTTCAAGGCTCGATCAACGCGTTCCTCGTCAACACGGGCGCGAAGCTGATTCTGATCGACTCCGGCGCGGGCGTGTTGTACGGCGCGTGCTGCGGCCGGATGATGGCGAACCTGCGGGCGGCGGGGTATCGGCCGGAAGACGTAGATGAGATTCTGCTCACGCATCTGCATAAGGATCACGTGGGCGGCGTCATCGTCGATGGCGCGATGGCGTTTCCAAACGCCGTGCTGCGCGTGAACCGGACCGAGGCGGACTACTGGCTCGATGCCGCGAACAAGCCGAAGGCGCCTGCGTTCCTCTCGACTTTCTTCGATGCCGCGAGCGCATCCGTCGCGCCTTACGTGGCGGCGGGCCGTTTCGTGCCGTTCTCGGGCGATGTCGAACTCGAACCCGGCATTCGCGCCATCGCGACGCCGGGTCATACGCCGGGACACACGACGTATCGCATCGAAAGCGGCGGCAAGACGATGCTCGCGTGGGGCGACGTGATCCACGTGGCGAGCATTCAGTTGCGCAATCCGCAGGCGTCCGTCGAGTACGACACCGATGCACCGGCCGCGCGCCGTTCGCGTCGCGCCGCGCTCGATCTCGTGGCGCGCGAGGGCGATCTCGTGGCGGCGGCGCACATCGCGTTTCCGGGTTTGGGACATGTGAGAAAGGAGGGCGCCCGCTACGAGTGGGTGCCCGTCAACTACGAAGGCGATCCGGGCCATTGACGCGCCCGGCGCCTGACCACGCGGAGATGCGCGATGCCAGAAGCCCTCGTAGCAGAACGTAGAACCCTGCCGCCGCGCGCCGCAAGGGGGGCGGAGGTGATCGCGAATCTCACGCGCGGCGCGGTCTGGACGCATGTGATCGATGCGCTGCAAGGCGGCAACGACATGGCGCATCGTGCGGCGCTGGAAGCTTTGAAGCGCATGCGCGGACGCGAGACGCAGCCGTTTGCGGACCATGCGCGCATCGAGGTGCTGGAGCGGCTGTCGTCGAGAACCATCGCGATTCTCTGGCAGGACGCGACGCGTTGCCGCTATGCGGATCAGGTCTGGGTGCGTTGCCAGGCGCGCAAGATTGGCCGTTGCGCGCTCACGGGCGCGGGGATCGTGCGTGGCGATATCGTCTACAAGCCGCAACGGCGCAGCGCTTCGTTGGGCAATGCACGCGCCATGATCTTGGCTTCCGCGTTGCCCGACTAGGTTCGACGCCGCGCCGCATGTACAAAACGCATGTGCAAAATTATTGAACGATAAGCCCGGTTTTTTCCAAACATGGGAGAAGGCGGGTGCTCTATGCTTCGGGGGCACTTTCCGGGCGCCAGAATTTTGGGTGCGGCGCCGGGGCTACGTTCAAACCTTCATATGCTGGACCATTGCGCATGATTCGCATCGGACCGCTTCAGGTGGATCTCGAGCGTCGGCAATTGCTGCTCGATGACGAACCTGTTCGACTCGGAAGCCGTGCGTTAGATATTCTCGCCGTGCTCGTGGCCGCCGACGGCGCGCTCGTCTCGAAGAACGACCTGCTCGCGGCGGTATGGCCGGATACGCTCGTCGAAGAGAACAATCTGCAGGTGCACATGTCGGCGCTGCGCAAGGTGCTGGGCGCGAACCGCGTGCTGATCCAGACCGTCTCGGGACGCGGTTACCGGCTCGTCAGGACGAGGCAACCGGCCGATGCGCCCACGAGCGTCGCCAACGCCGGCGTTGCACACAACCTGCCTTCGAATACGTCTCCGCTCGTCGGACGCGATACCGCCATCGCCGATATCCTGCTCGCGCTCGAAGCGGCGCGGCATGTGACGCTGATCGGCGCGGGCGGGATCGGCAAGACGCGGCTCGCGATCGAAGCCGGACGGCGCTCGCTCGACCGCTTCCCCGACGGCGTGTACCTCGTTTCGCTTTCGCCCGCGCAAGATTTGCCAAGCGTGCTGGCGGCGTTCACCGGCACGCTCGGCATCAATCCGGCGGCGGGGTCGCGCTCGCTTGCCGTCATCGCGCAGGAATTGCGCGAGCGCCGCATGCTCGTCCTGCTCGATAACTGCGAACACGTTCTCACGCCTGCGGCGAGTCTCGCCGATGCGCTTTGCACGGTGAGCGATTCCATTCGCGTGCTGGCCACGAGCCGCGAACCGCTCAAGGTGGTGAGCGAGCATCTTTACTGGGTCGCGCCACTCAGCGTGCCCGCGCCAAGCGCTTCGGGCGTCGACATAAAGCGATGCAGCGCCGTGCAACTGTTTCTGGCTCGCGCGCGCGCCATCGACCTGCGCTTTTCGTGCGATGAACGCAGTATGGAACTCATCGGCACCGTTTGCCGGCGGCTGGACGGCATACCGCTCGCCATCGAACTGGCTGCATCGCGCGCCACGATACTCGGTGTCGAAACCCTTGCGGCGCATCTCGATGACCGCTTTCGCATGCTCACGGGCGGCAATCGCACGGCGCTGCCACGGCATCAGACCTTGCGCGCGACGCTCGACTGGAGCCACGCCTTACTCGATGACGCCGAACGCACGACCCTGCGCCGTCTCGGCATTTTCGTGGCGGACTTTTCGATGGAAGCGGCGGTCGCCATCGTCGGCGACGATGCATTGCGCGAGTTCGATGTGATCGCGGCGGTATCGGGACTCGTGGAGAAATCGCTCGTCGCACGGCAGACGGGGAATGGCCGCGCGGCGTATCGTCTGCTGGAATCGACGCGCGCCTACGCCTTGCAAAAACTCGATGACAACGGCGAGCGGCAACGCGTATCGCTCGGTCACGCCAATCATTTCGCGAGTCTTCTGAACGACGACGCGCAGCATGGCGGCGGACATCACTCCGAAGGCTGGCAGCGGCGCATGCGCGACATGCTCGGCGACCTGCGCGCCGCGCTGACATGGACGCTTTCGCCCAAAGGCGATGCCATTTTGGCGGAAACGCTGTGCGTGAAATTCGTCTCGCTGCTGTTCGAACTTTCGCTCGTCGAGGAGTGCTGCGTGTGGGCGCGGCGCTCGCTTGCCGCGCTGCAAACCGGACGCGAGGCGGAAGCTTTCTCGCATCGCTGCATGCGCGTGCGGATGCGTCTGCAGGCGGCGCTTGCTGCCGCGCTCGTCTATGTGCATGGTCCGGACAAGGAGACTCGCGCGTTGTGGTCGGAGGTGCTGGCGTTGTCGCTGGCGCTGGCGGATCGCGTCTTCGAGGCACGCGCGCTCTGGGGCATGTGGAACGCGAGCCAAAGCGCGGGCGAAGTGCGCAGCGCGTTGTCGTTCGCCCGGCGCTTCGCGGCACTCGCCGCCGATTCGCAGACCACCGACGCCGAGCCGGAATCGACCGATGTGCTGCTCGGCTACCGGCTGCTCGGCATTGCTTCCCACTATGCGGGCGAACAGGCGAAGGCGCGGGCATCGCTCGAACACTTTCTGCAGCATGCGGCGCGCTTGCAGACGCGTATGCCGCTTGGGAGATCGGTCGATCAGCGGATCGTCGGGGAGGCCACGCTTGCGCGCGTGCTATGGCTGCAAGGCGCGCGCGACGAGGCGCGGCGGTTGGCCGAAGCGTGCGTCGTGGATGCATGCGCCGCCGAGCAGGCTATCGTGACCGCTTATGTGCTGATCGAAGCGCGCATCCCGCTGGCGTTGCTCTCGCGCGAACGGGAGGCGGCGCGGCAGGCTATCGACATGCTGCTTGGGATTTCGATGCGCACGGGTTTGAACGTTGCGCAGGCGTGCGGCGCGGCATTCGACGCGTACCTGATTTCGCTCGATGACATCACGCCCGACGTCCTTCAAGCGTTCGACGCGGCGTTGAAGGAACTCGATACGCTCGGCTTCAACGCGCCGCGCTCCATGCTTGCCGCGCAATATGCGCGTGCGCTCGGGCAGGCGGGACGGCACGGCGAAGCCATCGACACGACCGTGCGCGCGCTCAAGCGTTGCAACGACAATGGCGACGCGTGGTATGCGAGCGAACTCTTGCGCACGCAGGGCGAACTTCTGCTGATGGGGCCGCCGGGCGAGGCCGTGTCGCTCGATGCGGAAGTCTGCTTTGCGTCCGCGCTGGAAACGGCGTCGATGCAGGGTAGCGATTCGTTCTATCTGACCGCGGCCACGAGCTACGCGCGTCACTTGCATGCGAGCGGCCGCAACGCGCAGGCGATGACGGTGCTGGAAACGGCGTGCGCGCGCTTTCCGCAATGGCGCGAGTGGGACGATTTTCGCGCGGCGTTGCGCCTTTTGAACACGCTCAAGACCGCGTGCGATTCAGCGGATTCGGCGGATTCCGCGGATTCAAGGGAAGCGCGGCGCTGAGTCATTTGCTTGCTCTGGCGCGCGAGTTGGACAAACTTGTGCGCGGCTCCGTGCCCTCTGAATACGCTAAGAACGCGTTCGATTCGGCGCATTCGATGGAAGGCGGCGTTGAGCCGGTCTCACGCGAGCGCCATGCGGCGATGCGTCCGCCGCACGCCTTTCAGAACCGCATCGCCATCACGCGGCCGCGATGCGTTGATGCGCGGCTTCATCGATCAGATTCGGGCGGTCGAGCTGATCGACCCACCATTGCAGCGCGCGTCCGACGCGATCGCTGCGCCACGCGAGATAGAAGTACGTGATATCTCGCATGCCGATGACTTCCTTGCTGATGAGCGTGCCGCGCCGGAGATGTTCATCGGCGAGACATTCGGGAATGGTGCCGGCCGCGATGCCTTGCAACTGCGCGTGCAGTTTGGCTTCGAGCGACGGCACGGTGAGCACTTCCTGATTCGGCCCGATGGCGATGGTGCGCGGCGCGAGTTCACGCGAGGTATCGCCGATGGCAACGGCGCGGTGCTGCGCGACGGTATCGGCGGAAAGCGGCGCTTTTGCCGACGCGAGCGGATGATTAGGCGCGACCACGAACACATGCTTGAGCGAGCCGATTGGCTTGGCGATGAGATCGGGAATGAGCGGCGGCTCGCCTGCCGCGCCGACGACGAGATCCGCGCGGCGCGTGAGCAGCGCGTCCCACGAACCGCCGAGCACTTCCTTGGAGAGCACGAGGCGCGTGTCGAGCTTGAGACTGTAGAAGGCGCTGACGGGCTTCCACAACATGTCGAACGGAATGATTTCGTCGATGCCGAGCCGCAGTTCCGTTTCCCAGCCGTGCTGCACGCGTTTGGCTTTGCGTTCGAGATCGGCGGCGGCTTCGAGCAAACGGCGGCCTTCATCGACGACGAGGCGTCCTGCCTGCGTGAGCGTCGCGCGCCGCCCGGTGCGGTCAAAGAGCGTCACACCGAGATCGAGTTCCAGCTTCTGAACAAGATACGTCAGCGACGAGGGGACTTTGTGAAGCGCTTCCGCCGCTTTTGCGAAGGTTCCGGTGCGGTCGATGGCGTCGAGGGCCTGGAGGACTTCGAAGGAGAGGTTCATGGGGAGCGTCGGTATCGAAAGGAAAATCCCCTTAAAACGTCTCCACCCAAGGCCGAACCTCGATCTCCCAAGACCACGCACTGCGATGCTGTCGCAGCAAATCCATATAAGTTTGCGCGATGGCATCCGGATCGAGCGTGCTGTCGGGCTTGTCCAAGGGATCAGGCCGATGCTCCGCCCGCACGCCGCCATCGACGACGATATGCGCGACATGAATGCCCTTCGGCGCCAGCTCGCGCGCCGCGCTCTGCGCAAGACCGCGTAGCGCGAACTTGCCCATCGCGAAAGGCGCGGAGAGCGCAAAGCCCTTGATGCCCGCTGTCGCGCCCGTCAGCAGAATGGCGCCTTTGCCCGCCGGCGTCATGCGCTTCGCCGCTGCCTGCACCGCGTAGAACGCGCCCAACGCCGTGACGCCGAGCGCTTTCCCGACCTCCGCCGGATCGAGTTCCGCGATGGGACCGCGCACTCGCCCGCTCGCGTTGTACACGACGATCTCCGGCGCGCCGATGCGCGCTTCGGTTTCCGCAAAGAGCCGCTCGACCTGAGCGGGATCGGCGGCATCGACGGTCAGGGCGATGGCGCCGGTTTCATCGACGAGCGGCTTCAGCTTGTCGATGTTGCGCGCGGCAATCACGACCGGCAGACCGGCGTCGCGCAAAAGCCGGGTGAGCGATCCGCTGATGCCGGAGCCCGCTCCGATGATCAACGCGTTGCGGTAGGGCATCTCGGTCATGGTTTCTTCGCCTAAGGGAGCATGGTTCGGTTCGGTTCGGCTCTGGCGTCGAGGCGCCAGAGCCATGACGAGCATCATAAATGTTGATCGCGAATCGCGCCCGCCCGCGCCGAGGCATCACGGCAAGTGATTGCCGCCTGTCACACCATAGACTTCTCCGGTCACGAAACTAGACTCTTGCGATGCAAGCAGCACGTAAATGGGCGCGAGTTCGGCGGGCTGGCCGGGCCGCTTCATCGGCACTTCGGAACCGAATACCTCGATCTTGTCCTGCGGCTGGCCGCCGCTCGATTGCAACGGCGTCCACACCGGGCCCGGCGCCACGGCATTCACGCGCACGCCCTTCGATGCGACCTGCTTGGCGAGCGCATGCGTGAACGCAGTGATCGCGGCCTTCGAAGGCGCATAATCGAGCAAGGACGGGCTCGGCTGATAGCTCTGGATGGACGTCGTATTGATGATGGTCCCGCCCGGCGGCATATGCGGGAGCGTCGCCTTGCACAGCCAAAACATCGCGAAGACGTTCGTGCGGAAAGTGGCTTCGAATTGCTCCGTCGTCAGTTCAGCGATGGTTTCCACCGACGTTTGCTTGCCCGCGACGTTGACGAGAATATCCAGTCCACCCAGTTCGGCAACCGTGCGGCTGACGAGATCGCCGCAGAAGGCTTCGCTGCCGATGTCGCCTGGCAGCGCCACGGCCTTCACGCCTGCGGCTTGCACGAGTTCAAGCACTTCGCGCGCGTCCGGCTCCTCGGACGGCAAATAATTGAGGACGAGGTCCGCGCCCTCACGCGCAAAGGCAATCGCCACGGCGCGGCCAATGCCGCTGTCGGCGCCCGTGATCAATGCGCGGCGGCCCTTGAGACGGCCGAACCCTTGATAGCTTTCCTCGCCGTGATCGGGACGCGGCTTCATGTCCCGAGCGAGGCCGGGCGCGGACTGCGGCTGGCGCTCGAAGTCGGGACCGGGGTACTGCTTGAGCGGGTCCTGCATCGTGTACTGGTTCTTCGTTGCGGTCATCGTTTCGTTCCTTACTTGCAAAAAGGGATGAGTGTTCGCGGCGTCATTTCAGGGCGCTGATTCTGGATTTAGCGTACGCGACGGTTACGGCTCGGCTCTGCAATGGCCATGCCTACCGACAGCGGTAGTCGCTCGCAGCCCGATCCACAGTCTTCCGATGCATGTGAAACGCACTGCGGCCGTGCGCTTGCGCACAGTCGTCGGAGAGAAAGTCCGTCCCGGCACGCCGCCTGCTTGTCGTAACTCAAATGCTGCAACGGAGAGAGCCATGAGATTCGCATTTCTTCAGAACGTGGACTTCGAACGCGTGTCCTTCGACATGGGTCGCCAGTTTTCCCAGTTTCTGAAGGGAAAAGGTCTGGTCGATGAGGACAGCGCTGCCCAAAGAAACATCGATTCCGCCGACGTATTCGGCGCGGTCGACGACAGCTTTTCCGAAGCGGTCAACTTTCGCTTCAATGTGCGTGGCGTGGAACACCGCGGGGCCGTCACGCACGACGCCTTGCGCGATCGTCACGGCGTGCCAGGTGTATCCGAGCCCGAACTCGCTCTGTTCATCAGGCATGCGCCGGCAATCGGCCGGGCGGCGATGATCAAGCAGGCGCGCAGCCGATCCGGCTTCGTCGTGCTGGAAAGTGGCGATCTATGACAAGACCTCGTTGGTCGGACTGGTATCGCGGCAATAAGCGTTGTTGAGGGTAATCACAATTGCCGGGGCTTCGACTTTAGGTAGCGCGTCGGCGCCGGTTCGTAGCCAATCATGGAGAAGACATGGAAGATCATAAGGAACAGGACCGCATTCGCCGCCGCGCCTATGAACTATGGGAGCGAGAAGGCAGCCCCGATGGACGTGCCGAAGAATTCTGGGAGCAGGCACGCACTCAACTGGAAGCCGAGGACCCAGATAGTTCCACGACCGAAGAACCTGCCACGGCCAGCGCCACGCAAGGCAAATAACGTCTCTTCGCAGGCAAGGCATCCGATGCGTCACGCGGCGCATCGGAGTTCGATTGACTAGAATACGGGCGCATCGCGTACTCTCAATCGAATCACACAGACTCCATGCTCGCAGCGCTAGCCACCTTGCTCGTCTTCCAGTGTCTGGGCGAAGGCGTCTCCTATTTGTTCAGCATTCCCGTTCCTGGACCTGTCGTCGGCATGCTCATGCTGCTCGGCTTTCTCGCGATACGTCCGCAGGCAGCCAACGCGCTCGAACCCACCGCGCTCGAAATACTCCGTCATCTTTCGCTACTGTTCGTGCCTGCAGGCGTCGGCATCATGGTGTCGGCGAAAGCGCTGAGTGGCGACCTCGTCGCGGTCGTCGTGGCCATCGCGGTTAGCACGACGCTGGCGATTGCGGTCACCGCGCTCGTCATGCGCGCGATGCTGCGCCGACAGCGCCGCCTCTCCAACGATACGAAAGGCGCCGCATGACCGCGATCCCACGCCTCGGAGGTATTTGGGTCTATCTGGCGGCCACGCCGCTGCTCGGGCTCACGATCACGCTGCTCGCTTACCTCATTGCGCAGCGCATCTACGCAGCCTTCAAATTCAATCCGCTGGCAAACCCGGTGTTGATCGCGGTGGCGATCGTCGTCGTCGTGCTAAAGACCAGCAACACGCCGTACGACACGTACTTCGATGGCGCGCAGTTCGTGCATTTTCTGCTCGGACCCGCGACCGTCGCGCTCGCGTTGCCGCTTTACCGGCAGCTCGCGAATCTGCGGCGGCTCGCGTTGCCGATCATCGTGAGCCTTGCGGCGGGCTCGTTGACGGCGATCGTCTCGGCGGTGTCGGTGGGCGCGCTCATGGGCGCATCGCGCCAGACGGTGGCATCGCTTGCGCCGAAGTCGGCTACGACGCCTATCGCCATGGCGGTTGCCAAACAGGTCGGCGGTGTGCCGTCGCTCACGGCGGTGCTGGTGATATCGACGGGCGTCTTCGGTGCGGTTGCCGCGCGGGGCATCCTCAACCTTCTCCGTGTGAACGAAGTCGAAGCGCGCGGGTTTGCGCTTGGCGTGGCGTCGCACGGCATCGGAACGGCGCGCGCGTTTCAGGTGAGCGAGGAGATGGGCGCGTTTGCCGGGCTTGGAATGGGGCTGAACGGTGTGTTCACGGCGTTCGTCGTGCCGGTGTTGTTGCCGATGCTGGCGCGGTTTGTTTGATGCGGTATCGACGGACTAAGGCCCGGTTCTGACCGCATGACCCGGCGCCGCAATCGCGCGCTGTGCGAAGTCTATGAACGCATGCACCTTTCGCGAATGACGCCGGTTAGGCAGGTAAGTCGCATAGACGAAAGCGTCGCCGCCTTCCGGCGTGACCTGCGCGTCGTCGAACAAGGCAGTCAACGATCCGTCGCGTACCGACGCCCCGATGAGCCATTGCGGCAGCAGAGCGATGCCCAGCCCGCCGAGCGCCGCGCCCGCGAGCATGTCGAGATTGTTCGTCAACAATTGACCGCCGACATCGACGGATTCGCTTCTGTCAGGGTAGCGGAATACCCACTTCTGCCGGTTGCCGGGCTTATACGCAAACCGCAGACAGTCGTGTGCAACGAGTTCCGAAGCTGCGTGTGGATGGCCTCGCCTCTGCAAGTACGCCGGACTTGCCACGACGCATCGCGCACTGTGGCCGAGCCGCTTCACGATGAGACGAGGGTCGGCGGTCGGCACGCCAACGCGCAAGGCCAGATCGATCTTCTCGCTGACCAGATCCATGTGACTGTCAGACACGACCAGTTCCAGATTCACGCGCGGATGCTGCCGTAGAAACGTCGCGATATGCGGGGCGATATGCAGCCGGCTATAAGTTGCCGATACGCTCACGCGCAGCGAGCCCATAGGATCGATACCGGTGTCGATGACGCTATCGTCGGCGCCCGCCAGATCGGCCAGCACCTGGCGCACTTGCTCGACGTAGGTCACACCGGCGTCGGTGAGCGTGACGCTGCGCGTCGTGCGTGTCAGAAGCGACGTGCCGAGCGACGCTTCGAGTCCGTCCATCAGTCGCATGACGGAAGACGTCGTCTTGCCGAGTTCATGCGCGGCTGCCGTGAAGCCGCCGGATTCCGCTACCGCCAGCAAGGTTCTCAATGCCAACAGCTTGTCCATGTGCTCTCTATGAGTTCGACGCCGCGACCTTCGAGCGTCGCTGACAGTGTACTCATCCAGAAAGAGGAGGGCAGACTCGGTGCATCGAATGATCGCGTTCAGAACTTGTGACGAATGCCGAGCGTCACCACGAGCTGACGCTTGCTGCTCGACGGTCCGTAGCCGAGCACGGTGGCGTGCGTGGCATCGCCCGCAGCTTGCTGGGCGAAGGCGAGCATGGCGATATCCGTGCGCTTCGAAAGAATGTAATCGACCGTGACGTTCAGCTCGTGCCACATCGGCGACTGGTCGGGATTGTCGTATTTTCCGCGCGTGAAAACGTAGGCGGTGCCGATCAGCAAGTCGGGCCGAATGTTGTAGTTGACGCTCACGTTGAAGTTTTTCAGATTCAGGTGACTCTGGTCGAGATAGCTGTAATCCACGTTCGTGAACATTGCGCCTAAGCGAAGCGGGCCTGCTACATAGAAGCCGCCGGTGCCGAGAATTCTTTGTTTGCTGGCATAGGCCTTCGAAGGCAACGCGCTGTGCGTGAATAGCAGGTACGTGGGCGAGTAATCGTTGTCGACGGCGCCCGTTTGGTTGGTGTTGCTGTAGGGCGAGTCGTACTCCGCATACGCAACGTTCCAGTTGAAGGAGCCGTGGTCGTATCGGAGGCCGAGGCTGAAGGCACGATTGTCCGCAAAGCCGCCGGATGAGTTGCTGAAGCCATACAAGGCAGTCGCTTTGATACCGTGGAAGTCCGGGCTCGCATACTTCAACGAATTCTGAATGCGAATATTGTTGAAGGTGTTGTCGCTATCGCCAATACTCCCGAGCCAGCTCCATGCCGTATTGGGTCCCAGATAGTCGACGACGGCATCGTACTGACGGCCAGCGGTAAGCGTACCCCACGCGTCGCTCGAAAGGCCGAAAAAAGCCTGTCTGCCGAACTCGCGGCCGTTGTTGCTCAATGCGCCGTTCAACGCATTGAAGCCGTTTTCGAGCGTGAATACCGCCTTCAGGCCCGAGCCGAGATCTTCGATCCCACGCAGTCCCCAGCGCGGGCTCTGATTTTGTCCGGTGATGGCCTGATACGTATGATGACCGGATTGATTCGGCGAATAAGCGACGCCCACCGATATCAACCCGTACAACGTAACGCTGCTTTGCGCATGCGCAATCGGGACTTGCAGGCCAGTCAAAAGTCCTGCCGCAACAGCGAGGTGCTTGAACTTCACGTGATACTCCATGATTTTGGCGCGACAAACGGGCTCGTCATGGTCGCGACGATCGATATCGGCAATACGAAATGGGTCGATGCGGTTGTCCCACCCGTCACGGTGAGACGGACGTGGGCGTCGGGCTAAAGGCCGGTCACTGCCTTTGCGCCGTTTGCGATGTCGGGAAGCTCAAAGCTGCACGGACGCGCGGCGGATCTCCCGTTCTCCGTCGCTCGTTCTCACGCCGAGCGCATAGAGTCCCGAGGTCTTGCCGTTGTAACGAATCTCGAACGGGAAATCGGAAGGTCGTGCAATCTCGCCGAGCCACTTGGCCAGCGCGCTTTCGTCTTCGCCGATCTCGATCCAGTCGAGACCTTCGCCGCGTACGCTTCCAGTTCCCGGTTCCACGGGCAGACTCGCGGTATGCGGAGCGTTACCGGGCTTGAAGTACAAATTTGGCTTGCCAATAGGCCACGCTGTCATCGCGCTGGGCGTTTGCAGCGCAAAGCCGCGATTGCCGTTCATCATCTGGCGCCCGGCATCCTTGCCGGTCGTGCTTTCATCGATCACTGTTCCGTGATGCCGGGCGAACGCTTTCAGTTCATCGAGCGAATCGGTCCGCAGGCACCAGCCGACGAAACAGTCGCCATTTCGTGTTTGTTGCTCGAAAAACCTTGGCAGAGGTTGATCGCGCTGGAGAACGGTGTGATCGACGATTCCTTCCACTTCGATATAGATATCCGGCGCGAGCGGTACGACTTTATGGCCGATGCCGTAGAGTGGAAAGAAGCCGCCGTCGTAGTTGCCGAAGCCGGTTTCACGGCTGAGCCGGAACGTGGCTTCATAGACGTTGAGCGCTGCAAGGCAGACATGGTCGAAGTGGATCATTGCGTCATTCCTGATGAAGTAATACGTACTCGTTATGTGACTGCTCAATCGGTCGAGGTCAGTCCGAAGTTCTCTTGCCGGTGCGCGTCGCCAGCGGTGCCGTCGTAACGTGGCAGCAAGAGGAAAGTGAAGGCGGCGCCAGCGGCCAGCGCGGCGCACAGCACGAGCGCCGGTTGATAGCTGCCGAGACGATCCGCGAGCCAGCCGATACCAAGCGGGCCCACACCGGCCGCGATGCACAGCGAGCCGTACTGCCATGCATAAGCGCGTGGAAACATGCGCAACCCGAAGTAGCGAGTGCACATATAAGCGACCAAATCGATCTCTCCGCCGAATGCCCAGCCGACCGTGAAGGCATAGAGCGGTGCAAAGGCGAGGCCGCCCAGTTTGAGCGACAGGACGCCGCCCATCCCGACGAGGCAGGAGAACGCCATGAGGCGCGGCGCATGCACGTGGTCGGAGAGCCAACCGACGATCAGGCGCACGCAGATCGTGCCCACGCCGATCAGGCTCATATACTTCGCCGCCGAGGTCGGTGTCGCACCGAGTTCACGAAGCATCGGCGCCATGTGCTGCGCGCTGCCTGCAACGAATAGCGTCGACAACGTGAAGGCCACGAACATGAGCCAAAAAGTCCGGCTTCGCTTGACCGCGGCAAACTCCTTCGCCAGCGCTTTCGGATCGGCGACTTCGGGATTGTTTGAAGCGTTCGAGATGTCTTGCTGATTGTCCCGAAGGATCAGGAGCGAGACGGGTGCACCAATAGCCGCGATCGCCGCGAGCATCAGATAACCGGCATGCCAGCCGGATCGGGCGATCGTCATGGCGATGATCGGCGGCAGAATGGCTCCGCACAGTCCCAGCCCGACTTGTGTCAGACCCAGCGCGAATCCGCGACTGCGGTCGAACCAGCCGCTGATTACCCGTGTGAACGTGAGGCCGCTCGTGCCGCCGCCGAAGAATCCGGCCAGGCCCACGAGCACGATATACGCGATGGGCGTGGAGATGAACGCCGCCATCCCTGCAAAGCACGCAGCCAGAGCGAGGGCGCTGCCTGCTGCGGTGCGGGCGGCGCCGAAACGCGAAAGCAGCCGTCCCCACATTTGCAGGCCAATGGCGAGTCCGAGCGTGAACGCCAGATAGCCCGCGCCGTATTGCGTCTTCGTCAGGCCGACCGCACTTTGCAGGTCTTTGGCAAACAGGCCGAGATTGTAGGAGCCCAGGCCGATTACGCCAATTCCAAGGCCGACGGTCGAGCCGATCAACTGCGCCCATCCGCGTCTGAATTCGCCTGGTGTGTTCGTTGAAACATTCATGGAAGCAATCGCCAATTATCGGTTGATCAATAGAAGTTCGGCACGACGCGTAAATGTGCGCAGCGTTGAGCGTTCAGCAAGGCAGACAGCTCAAGATGGAACAGAACTCACGATTCCACTTGAACCGGAGGACACCGGTGTATCTCCACTTGTTATGTAGCTTATTGATGCCAAAAAAATTGATAAACGGGGCTTCAAGGCAACGCAGCATTGCATTCGCTGCCATGCAGAGGGGTTGAAGCGGCGCGGAAGCAGGCGCGCCAATGCCGGCAGAATATGGACGTGAAGAAGAAAGACGGAGTCGCGGCGGCAACTCAAGCATCGCCCACTCATCCATTCTTTGCAAAACTGTTCCGAAAACGCACGGCAGCGTCGCCGACTATACGAAGGTCTATAGAAATCCACCTCGGTCGTGATCCGGCAATCCCCACGGATAGCTTTTTACGCAGCGCCATCCGGCCTATCCTCCTCTACACGACGACCGCTGCGGCAGGGCGGTTCACCCACATCGGAGGAAACAAGCCGGCCATGACCACCTCGCTTTCTCACGCGGCACCCATCGTTCAGATTGGCACGAGCGCGCCGGACTTCACCTTGCAGGCCACGCCGGATCAGAAAATCTCGCTCTCCGAATTGCGCGGCACGCCGGTCGTCATCGCGTTCTATCCGGCGGACTGGAGTCCAGTTTGCGGCGATGAACTCGGTCTCTTCAACGCCGCGCTATCGTCGATCCATCGGCTGCGTGCGCAGCTCGTCGGCATCTCCGTGGATAGCGCGTGGTCGCACGCGGCGTTCGCATCGCAACGCAAGCTGCACTTTCCGCTGCTCGCCGACTTCGAGCCGAAAGGCGAAGTGGCGCGACGCTACGGCGTGTATCGCGTGGCCGAAGGCGTCGCCGAGCGCGCGTTGTTCGTGCTCGATGCCAACGGCGTGGTGCGCTGGGCCTACGTTTCTCCGATCACCGTGAATCCGGGCGTCGATGGAATTCTCGACGCGCTCGAGCAATTGAACTCATCCACGAAACAGGACGCGCAATGAGCCATCTCTCTCCGCCGGTCGGCCCGCTCGATCACATTCAGGGCGACGCCGAAGCACCCGTGACGCTCGTCGAATACGGCGATTTCGAATGCCCCTATTGCGGCGCCGAGTACGGCGTAATCAAGGCCGTGCAGGCGGCCATGGGCGCGCAATTGCGGTTCGTCTTCCGGCATTTTCCGTTGACCGACATGCACGCACATGCGCTTCATGCGGCCGAGTTCGCGGAAGCCGCGGCGAGCATCGGCAAGTTCTGGGAAGCGCACGACGTGCTGTATGAGCATCAGGCGTCGCTTGGCGATCGCGCGCTCGCGCAATACGCGGCGCAACTCGGCGTGCCCGCGCACGCGCTTTCGAATGCGTTCGATGGCGCCTTCGACGCGCGCATCCAGCAAGACTTCGATGGCGGCTTGCGAAGCGGCGTGAATGGCACGCCGACGTTGTTCATCAACGGGCATCGCTATGACGGCGAGCGCGATGCGGCGAGCTTGCTCGAAGCGTTGCGGGCGGTGCTCGATCGCGTGCAATAACCCAAGCACGAGCGCCTCAAGTCTCCAGGGGGCGCTGCCTCGCGTGAGTTCTCGTCAGTCAGCGGCTTGCGTTCCAACCCGCTGCATTCGTACGCGGCGGCTAGTCCAACCGCCGCCGCAGCCCGTCGCCCGCTAGCGGCATGTCACGCAGCCTCTTCCCCGTGGCGTCGAAGAGCGCGTTGCCGAGCGCGCCCGCGGTCGGTCCCATCGACGCTTCCGCTGCACCGAGAAACGGCGCGCCCGGTCTATCGATCAGATGCACGTTGACCGCGCGGGGCACGGCGGAAAATCGCAGGATCGGGTAACTGCTCCAGTCGAAGCTGCGGATGCGCTTCGTATCGAACTGCAATTCCTCGTACAGCGTCCAGCTCGCCGACTGCAGCACGCCGCCCTCGATCTGATTGCGAATACCGTCGGGATTCACGATCTGCCCGGAATCCACCGCGACCTCGGCATGTTCCAGCACCACCTGACCGGTTTCGGGAACCACGTACACTTCGACCGCTATCGCCACATAAGCCATCAGATTCTTGTATTTGGCGAATGCGAAGCCGACGCCGTGATTGCGCTTGCGCGGCGCACGTGGCCAGCCGAACTTCTCCGCCGCAAGCGCGATGACATCGCGGGCGCGCGGGTCGTGCATATGCTTCAGCCGGAACGCGACGGGGTCCGCGTTCGCGGCGGCCGCCAGTTCGTCCATGAACATCTCGATGGTGAAAACGTTCATATGCGCGCCGAGCGAACGCATGGCTGACGTATGCAGCGGCATCGTCGGCGAGAAGTTGTTCATCACGTGAAGATTGGGGAACGTGTAGAGCGGAATGGCGTTGCGGTCGCCGCCGCCTTCAGGCTGCACCATCGGCGTCGAAGGCGCGGGCGCGAACGGATGTTCCAGCATCTGCGCCGGAATCAACCGGCCCGCGTTCACGATCCGTTCGTTATGCGAGCTGCTCCAAAGCGCATAATTCCAGTCGACGATATTCCCGCCAGCGTCGAGCGACGCGCTCACTTCAGTGACCATCGCGGGCGTGTAGTGGTCCCACGTGTGCTCCTGTTCGCGCATCCATTGCACGCGCACGGGCTGGCCTTCCAGTTCCCGTGCGATGAGCGCGGCGTGCGCGGCTACATCGTCCGCGCCGTTGTGACCGTAGCAGCCCGATCCTTCGACATGGATGCAACGTACCTTTTCCTTCGGCATGGACAGCATCTCGGCGAGGCCGTCGCGTAACGGATACACGCCTTGCGAATGCGTCCATACAGTCATCGCGCCGTGCTCGAACATAGCGACGGCGCAGGATGGTCCGATCGAGCCGTGCATCATGTAGCGGCGCGTGTAGCGAGCGTCGAGCGTCTTTGCCGGCGCGCCGGCCGCGCCGTGTGTATCGGCGATCTCGATATGCTGCGTCGAGATCGTCTTCAAATCGCGATGCACGGTGGCCGGATCAGGTAACGCACGCCCCGCGCTCCACTGGCTTCCCGCAGCGAGCGCGCGTTGCGCCTGCACCGCTTGCCATTCGCCTTTGGCCACCACGGCAAGCATGCTGCCGTTTCTGATGACCTTGATGACGCCCGGCATCTTCATGATGGCGGGCGTGTCGGTTTCCATGAGCCGCGCCTCGTACACGGGCGGCATCACCACGCGGGCGTGGACCATGCCGGGCATCGTCATGTCCTGAACATAGCTCACGCCGCCCGTGACCTTGCGCGGAATATCCACGCGCGGCAACGACGTGCCGATCATGTCGAAGCTCGCGGGATTCTTGAGCGGCGAGACCGCCGACGCCACGCGATGCAGATCGATCATGCCGACCGCTTCGCCGTACGTCATGCTTCGTCCGTCTGGCGCTTCGATGACCGCATCGTGCGTGCGGAGCACATTGCTGGCGACGCCGAAATGACGAGCGGCCGCATCGACGAGAAGCCCGCGCACTTGTGCCGATGCGTTCAGCAACGCGCTGCCGCTATCGGCAATGGTGTGACTGCCCGCGGTGAGGCCTTCGTCCGGCGAGGCGCCCGTATCGGCGGTGAGGAAGTCGATGAGCGCGGGCGCCATGTCCAGTTCCTCGGCGGCGATCTGCAGGAGCGCGGTTCGCACGCCCGTGCCTAGCTCGACCTTGCCGGTGTAGACGGTGACCTTGCCCGTACGGTCGATCTTGATCCACGAATCGAGATACGGATTGGTCTTGAGGCTGCCCGCCAAGGCCTGCGTCGCCCGGCCGATGTGCACTTCGGCGCCTTCGTCGGCGATCACTTCCTGAGCCATGGCGCTCACGCCGGGAAGCATGCTGAAGCTCACGACGAGCGCGCCGGACATGAGAAAGCGCCGCCGTTTCTCGTCGATCCTGTCTTCCGCGACGCTCATTGCGCGCCTCCGTTCGGTGCGCTCAGATGCGCGACTTCGCGGATCGCGGCGAGAATCCGCATGTGCGTGCCGCACCGGCAAAGGTTCGGCTCCATGTGTTCGAGCAGTTCGCTCTCGGTCGGATGCGGATTGCGGTCGATGAGCGCCTGCGCGCGCATGATCATGCCGGCGATGCAGTAGCCGCACTGCGCGGCCTGATGATCGATGAACGCTTTTTGCAGCGCGCCGGGATGCTGGATCGTGCCGAGACTCTCGATGGTCCGCACAGGCCGCTTGCCGATGGCCGCGACAGGAATCAGGCATGAGAACACGGCTTCGCCATCCACGATCACGGTGCAAGCGCCGCATTGCCCGAGGCCGCAGCCGAACTTCGCGCCATGCAGTTGCAGGTTCTCGCGCAGGGCATAGAGCAGCGGTGTCGAAGGATCGATGTCGAGCGCGTGCTGCGCGCCGTTGACGGTGAGGTTGATCATCGCGCGTGATTCTCCTTTCTGATGCTGGCCGCCATGGCGTCGATGCCGGTCCACGGATCGCGTTGCGAGTACGTCGCCCGAATGTAGGACGCGAGATCGGCGATCTGCCGGTCGTCGTAGATCTGGCCGAAGCCGGGCATGTAGTTCGTGCTGTCTTCGCCATGCCAGCCGTTGCCGCTCAACATCATCTGGATTGCGTTGCGCGGCGTCGCGGCATTGGCGGCGCTGCTGAACGCGAGCGTGGGGCGCTCGCCGATAGACTGCATCGGCGCGGCCGGGCCGTGGCATTGCGCGCACGATGCGGCGAAGAGCGTCGCGCCACGTTGTATCGCGGGCGATGTGTCTTCCGGCGCGACGCCATTGGCGATGGCGGGCCGTGCTTTCTGTATGGACATGAGATACGCGGCGATTGCCTGCACGTCTTCTTCGGGCACGGTTGCGAGATCGCGCGTGACGGGCAGCATGGGGCCGGCGGCCGCGCCGTGTTCGCTCGCGCGACCGGTACGCAGATACGTCACGAGTTGCTCGCGCGTCCACGGCTTCGGCGCTGCATACAGTGCGTTGAGCGCGGGCGCTTCCCAGCCGTCGACGATGCCGCCATCGAACGCATGTCCGGCCTTTTCTCCGCCGATCGGATTGAGCGGCGAATGACATGATGCACAGTGACCGAGGCCATCCACGAGCAGCTTGCCGCGATTCCATTCGGCATCTTTGGATGCATCCGGGTGCTCCGGGCCCGGCCGCAGAAAGAGCACGTTCCAGAAGGCGAGCAAGGGCCGGAAGTTCAACGGAAAGATGAGTCGATTGGCGGGCGCGCTCGCTTTCACGGGTTCGCGCGTCATCAGGTAGGCATAGGCTGCCGCGATATCGCTGTCAGGCATACGCGTGAAGTGGATATACGGAAACGCGGGATACAGCAGGTGCCCGTCGCGCGCGATTCCATGGCGCAACGCGCGCGTGAAGGCTTCGAGCGACCAGTCGCCGATGCCTGTCGCAACGTCCGGCGTGATGTTGGTCGCGTAGATCGTGCCGAAGGGCGTGGCGAGCGGCAGGCCGCCCGCGAACGGCTTGCCGCCCTTGGCCGTGTGACACACGATGCAGTCGCCCAACGCGACGACGCGCGCGCCGGCGAGCCGCGTGTTTGCGTCGAACGATGCCGGCGCGGGTGGCGTAACCGGTGCGATGGCCGGTTGCCACATCAGCCATGCGGCGATCATCAGCGCGGCGGCGACCACCACGCTTACGCCCGCCAGCAATCGGGACTTGCGAGTCATTCACGCACCTTTGGAAGTGGTCATGCAACTACCGGTCAAAGTATCGACCGCCCGCGAAAATGTCCTGAAGCGGCGCTGAAATCTTGTTAAGGCAAACGAGCTTTCATTAAGCGTGACGAGCCGCATGTCCCCGTCCGATGGCGAGATAGTGCGTGAGCGCGATCAACGGAAACGCCGTTGCCACCGTTGCCACCAGCGGCCAGCCGCCATGCTCGTAAAGCGGACTCGCCAGCGCCGATCCGACCGCGCCGCCCACGAAGATGCTCGTCATGTAAAGCGCGTTGAGACGATTGCGGCTCGCCGCGTGCAGCGCATAGATCTCGCGCTGGCCGAGCACCATGTTCATCTGCACGCCGAAGTCGAGCACGATGCCTGTCGCCACCAATCCGATCACGCCCCACGCCGGATGAATCAACGCCGGCGCGTATGCCAGCGCGCCCACCACCAGCGCGATGAGCGTCGCGCGCACCGTGTGGCCCGCATCCGCGAGCCGTCCCGCTACCGGTGCCGACGTCGCGCCTATCGCGCCGACCAGCGCGAAGATGCCGATCTGCGTTTGCGACAGTCCGAAGTGACGCGTCAACTCGACGGGAATCGCGGTCCAGAAAAGGCTGAACGAAGCGAACATCAGCGCCTGATAAAACGAACGATGCCGCAAGACGGGCATCGTGCGAATCAAGTGTCCAAGCGAGCCGATGAGTTCGAAATACGTGGCCTTGTGATCCGGCTGGCGACGCGGAATGGTCAACGCGAGCACGCTCGTGACGACCGCCATCAACACGGCCGCGCAGCCGAATACCGCGCGCCAGCCGAAGTGACCGGCGACCACGCTCGATATGGGGCGCGACAGCAAAATGCCGAGCAAGAGTCCGCTCATGATGGTGCCGACCACCTTGCCGCGCGACTCGTCGGGCGCGAGATGCGCGGCAAGCGGAATCAGAATCTGCACGGCAACCGAACTGAAGCCGACCAGGAGCGAGACGCCGAGAAACAAGCCCGCCTGATGCGTGAACGCCGCGGCGGCAAGGCTCGCGATCGACACCAGCGCGGTGATAATCATCAACTTGCGGTTTTCCAGCAGGTCGCCGAGCGGTACGAGAAAGAACAGGCCGATTGCGTAGCCGATCTGCGTGAGCGACACGATCATGCTCGCCGCGCCGCCCGACATATGGATGTCCGGTGCAATCAGCTCGGTAATCGGCTGCGCATAGTAGAGATTCGCGACGATAGCGCCGCAACAGAACGCGAACAACGCAATGAGCCCGCGTGTCAGCTTGACGGGGCTGCTACTGCCCGTCGTGGTGGATGCCTGGGTCGACATGACGACTCCTCGAATCAAAAAGAAGAAAGCGGCGCGCTCAATGCCCGACCTTCATCAGGCGGTTGCCGAGCGAAATTCCTAGATCGGTCATGCGCCGGCCGAGTTGCAATTGCTGATGCTCCCAGCGTCGCAAAGCGGTATCGATGGTCTCGCCGCCATCCGCCACCGCCGACAACGCCAGCGCCAGCGCATGTGCGTTGGCCGCCGCCTTGGCGGTGCTGCCCGCCGTATGCGGCCGTGGCACGGACGCCGCATCGCCCAGCAGCAGCGCACGGCCGAACACCATTTGCGGCGAGCGCAGATCGACGATCGGCTGCATGAACGGATCGTCCGTGGATTCGACGAGTGCGCGGAAAGTCGGGCCAAGCATGGTCCGCGCTTCGTCGCGCAACTGAACGATGTCGGCGTTCTTGGTCGAACCCGGCGGCAACGAAAACGCGCGCTTCTCGCCATGACGATCGACGAGCAGTTCACCGAGCCGTTCGGCGCCGTACTTGCGATACCAGACCCAGTTCCAGCGACGCTCGCCGGGCACGGTCGAATCGTCATCGCCGGGGATGAGGTATGAAAGCCCCGAATGCCCGTCGCCGTCCTGAAACGCGAAGCGGTCGCGCAGCATGTTCGCGGCGAAAATCGGCAGGTCGGGTTCCTCGACAAGTCCGCGCCACGCCACGTAACCCGCATAGACCGGCACGATCTCGGGCAAAAGCCGCCGCCTGAGTGTCGAGCGGATACCGTCGGCGCCAATCAGCAGATCGGCCTCGACGCTGCGGCCGCTTTCGAAGCGCGCGACGACGCGCTCGCCGTCCTGATCGAAATCGACGAAGGTCTCGCCCGCATGAAGCGCCTGCGCGGGCAAGGCGTTTTTCATCGCGCGATAGAGCAGGCTCCACGACGTCTGCATCTGCGGCATGTGGAACTGTTCGAGCACGCGGTCTTCGCGATCCAGATAGATGCGATCGCCCGAATTCACGCCCGGCGGATTCGGCACCGCGACGCCCGCAAATGCGAGCGCTTCCAGCACATCCGGCTGCAACACGACTCCGCCACCCCGGCTTTCGAGCTGGTTCGGCGAAGTTTCGAAAACATCGGCATGCCAGCCTGCCGCGCGCAGGGCGTTGGCCGTGAGCAAGCCGCCAAGCGATCCGCCGATGACGACGGCACGCGGTTTATCGAACGCGTTCATGCTGCTTTCCTTTGCGCCGCTAAACGCCGCGCGGTGATGAACCCTTCTGGAGCCGATGCACGCAGCTTATGCGTTGCGTCGCGATTGTTGAATATGGATAGAATGCAAGTTCGCGTTGCGTCGGGCGCAACGAAATGTGGATTGAGGGCGAACATGGACAAGCTCCTCGCGGTCAGGACGCTGCTGGAAGTCGCGGACGCTGGCGGCTTCTCGAAGGCAGCGCAACGTCTGGGCGTAGCCACGTCATCGGTCACGCGTCTCATGGATTCGCTCGAAGACTCGCTCGGCGCCGCGCTGCTCACGCGCACGCCGCGCAAAGTCAGCCTCACGGATGCCGGAATCGCGTATGTCGAGCAGGTTTCGAAAGTGCTCGACGACCTCGCCGAAGCCGACGAAAGCGTATTCGACAGCGGCGCGGCGCCCGTGGGCACGCTCAGGATCTCGGCGCCATCCACGTACAGCCGCCTGTGCCTCGCGCCGCATCTTGCGACGTTCCTCGCGGAGCATCCGCGCGTGTTTCTCGATGTCGTCATCGCCGATCACTTCACGGACCTCGCGCTCGATCGAATCGATGTTGCGATCCGCATCGGCCGCGCCGACCGCGACGCCAATCTCATCGTCAAAAAGCTCGCGGACAATCCGCGCCATGTCGTGGCAAGCCACGCGTATCTCGCCCGCAACGGCACGCCGCAGACACCGCAGGACCTCGACGCGCACGAGTGCCTGCGCTTCGCGTACGGCGGCGGCTATCGCACGCGCCAGGTCTGGACCTTCCGGCGCGATGGCGACGAACAGCGTGTCGATGTGCGCGGTCATCTGCTGTCGAATAATCTCGACATCCTTCTCGAAAGCGTCGTATCCGGACGAGGCATTGCGTTGCTGCCCGAATGGCAAGTCGCGCCCGACATTCGCACGGGCCGCGTGGTGCGTCTCTTCGAACAGTTCGACGCCAGTCCTCACTCGGGCGATGCCGTGGTCTACGCCGCGTATCTGTCCAATCGCCGGCAATCCAGCAAGGTGCGCGCGCTCGTGCAGTTTCTCGAAACGCGTCTGCGCGCTTCGGGCGAAGACCGAGGCTCTTGAACTGAGTGCAGTGTAGGAACGCCGCGCGGCTAAAGTCCTGCAAAAAACGTGAAATGTTCTGAGGCGGCGCGTGGGCGCGGGAAAGACGCTTGAACGACATGCTTCGCCGCGCATCGGATTAAGAAGTTTTAAGGACCGTCGCGCTTAGTTGGCGCTTAGTTGGCGCGTGGTTCGGGCGTGGTGCGTTGAGACTGCCTGGCATCTCGCGTATTCACCGTCGTTCACGGTTCTTGGCGCCAATCCGCATCGCAGCGCTTAAGGCTTTTTTAGAACCCGCCAAAGCCTTTAAAGATTCGTTTCGCTACCCTCTGACAAAGAACGCGGACTGCGAACGGTCCTCGACGTCATGCGAATGCAGCGCGTCGTGACGGACCGCTCGCCATGTCTCGACACACAGGAGCGGGCATGAAGCTGACGATTGCAGGCGTGGCGATTCCCGATACCGCGATGGCGCAGGCCGCCACGAATCTGATCAGCGCCACGCAATCCGTCCTGATGTTTCATCACGCGCTTCGCTCGTTCCTGTTCGGCGCACTGACCGGCCACCGCGAGAACAGGCCCTTCGATGCCGAACTGCTCTACCTCGGCGCGCTGTTTCACGATGTCGGACTGAACACGCGCTTCCAGCACTCGCCGAACCGTTTCGAAGTGGACAGCGCCGATGCCGCGCGCGACTTCATGCGTCAGCACGGCGTGGCCGAGCGTCAGATCGAAGAGGTGTGGCTCGGCATCGCGCTGCATACGACGCCCGGCATTCCGGAACATCTTTCGACGCTGGTCGCGCTCATCGCCGCCGGCGTGCAGATGGACGTGACGGGCGCGCGTTACGACCAGTTCAGCGAGCCTGAGCGCGATGAGATCGTGCAGGCGTATCCGCGGGAAACCGGCTTCAAGAAGAAGTTGATCGAAGCGTATGCGCGCGGCATGGAGCATCGGCCGGATACGACCTTCGGCACGGTGAACGCCGACGTGCTCGATCGCTGGGACCCGAATTACCGGCGACTGAATTTCTGCGGGCTGGTGTTGGGATCGGACTGGCCGAACTGAAATCGAAGGCTATTGCACATGGCCGAAGGAGAGATGAATTGAGCACCGAGGCATTCATCGACGGGACGCGCAAGGCGTCGTCTGGCTCCGGCATCGCCGTGCATTTCGATCAGCTCTGGTTCGATCAGCTCGTACTCGAAGCGCTGCTCGTGGATGGCGAGATCGTGCGGCATCGCGCGAGAACGCAAGACGGCGCGCGGTCCTGGCTCGTCGCGGCGCCTGCCGGTCCTTCTTCCGATGCCGTGTTGCGGCGTCTCAGGCAAGAGTTTGCGCCGGCCGGGAAGCTCGATTCCGCGTGGGCCGTGCGGCCGCTCGCGCTCTTGAGGCTCGAACGCGGACCGGTGCTCGTCTATGAAGACCAGGGTGGCGCGCCGATTCTTCCACGCGCCGACGGCACGATTGCACTCGGCCGCTTTCTGCGCATTGCCGTGGGCGCGGCGCAGTCGCTCGCGCTCGCGCACGAACGCGGCGTTCTGCACGGCGACATCAAGCCTTCGAACCTGCTGGAAGGCGCCGATGGCACGGTGCGCTTGCTCGGCTTTCGCGCTTCGACGAGCGAAGCTGCAGAGTCTATCGACCACGCCGATACCTTGAGCGGCACGCTGGCGTATATGTCGCCGGAGCAGGCGAGACGCGCGGAAGAACAGGCCGACGAGCGCAGCGATCTCTATTCTCTCGGCGTGACCCTGTACGAGCTATTGACCGGCCACTTGCCGTTCGAAGCGGCGGATGCGGTCGAATGGATCTTCAATCACGTCGCGCGGCAGCCCGCCGATCCGCGCCGCTACCGCGCGTCATTGCCCGATGTGCTGGGTTCAATCGTACTCAAGTTGCTTGCCAAGAGTCCTGCGGAACGCTATCAAAGTGCGTCGAGTCTCGAAGCCGATCTGCGGCACTGTCTTGCCGACTGGAACGAGATGCAGCATATCGTCCCGTTCGAACCGGCCGCGAAAGACAACGTCAAGAATCTCGCCTTTACGCATCGTCTGTTCGGACGTTTGCATGAATATCAGGCGCTGCGGGACGCCTTCGATCGCAACGCGCGGCAGGGCGCCGCCGAACTCATCCTCGTGTCCGGCTATTCGGGCGCGGGCAAGTCGGAACTCGTGCGCAGCGTGCATCGCGCGACCGCGCAGAGTGCCGCGCTCTTCGCTTCCGGCAAGCTCGAACAGTACGGTCAGAACGCGCCTTATGCGCCGTTGATGCAGGCCATCCGTTCGCTCTTTCAGCGCATTCTCGGTGAGAGCGACAGCGAACTCGACCGCTGGCGCGCGGTGCTGTGCGAGGCGGTCGGTTTGCAGGGAAAACTCATCGTGAACTTCATTCCCGAGCTGGAACTCGTGCTCGGCGAGCCGCCCGACGTAGCGGAGTTGCCGCCCGTGGAAGCGCAGTTGCGCTTTCAGGCGCTGATCTCGCGGCTTTTGTCCGTGTTCGCGACAGAAGCGCATCCGCTGATTCTCTTCTTCGACGACGTTCACTGGTTCGACGAGGCCACGCTGAACTTCATCGCTGCTTTCGTGGCGCATGCCGATATGCGTCATGTGCTCCTGATCTGCGCGTATCGCGATAACGAAGTGGATCGCTCGCCACGGTTCAAGGCGTTCCTCGATTCGTTGCCCGATGCCGGCGCGCGCGTGAGTTCGCTGGCTGTCGGGCCGCTCGATCCGGCGAATGTCGTGGCCTTGCTCGCCGACGCACTTCATTCCGATGCCGCGCATGTCTTTCCGCTCGCGGCGGTGGTGCACGAAAAAACCGGCGGCAACCCGTTCTTCATCAAGCAACTGCTGCTCGTGCTGGCGGAACATCGGATGATCGTCTACGACGGCGAGGCGCGTCGCTGGACGTGGGACCTGGAACGTATCGGCGAGTACGAATCGTCGGATAACGTCGTCGATCTGATGGTGACGCGGCTTTCGCGCCTGCCGCCAGCGGCGCAGGCGGTGCTCAGGCTGCTCGCGTTCATGGGACGACGGCTCGACCGTTCGACACTCATGCTGATCGATCCCGGCGATGGCGTCGAGTCGGCGCGGCGTCTGCAACCCGCGCTCGAAGCAGGGCTCGTCGTATCCGACCGCACGGGCTTTGCCTTCGCTCACGACCGCGTGCAAGAGGCGGCGTATGCGTTGACGCCCGAGCACGAGCGCGGTGTCGAACACGCCCGCATCGCGCGCATTTTGCTGCGAGACTTCAATGCGCGGACGCTGCAATCGGCGTTCGACGTGGCGCACCATATCGAACGCGCTCAGGCGGCGGGCGCGCTTCTCGAACTCGATGCAGACGAGACCGCCGTGTTTGCCACGGTCTGTTTGCAAGCGGCGCGTCAGGCGAAAGAAGCGATCGCTATCCGTTCCGCGCTGAATTATCTGGACGTCGTGCAGGCGCTGCTGCACGCGAACGGCGCGGCGCAGGCCCACGCCGCAACCTATGAAATGGGCGTGTTGCGCGTGCAGTGTCACATCCTGAACGCCGATTTCGACGCTGCCGGTAAAGAGATCGCCACGCTCTTGCGCGAGGACCTGTCTGTCGTCGCGCGCGCGTCGGTCTACAAGCTCAAGGTCGACATGCAGCAGCATCTGTCGGACTATGAAGCCGCCGTCGAAACCGCGCTCGAAGGCGTTCGGCTGTTCGGCACGGTTCTGCCGCGCTTTCCGCAAGCCGCCGATGTCGAAGCCGCGTATGGCAAGCTCAACGCGTCGCTTGCATCGCGAAGCATCGCCTCGCTCGCGAACCTGCCGACGTTGCGCGACGAGAAGATCGAGTCCGAGATGAACCTGCTCGCGAGCGTCTACGCGCCCGCATCGTTCGTCGACGAACGGCTCGGTTTTCTGCATCTGTGCCACATGGTGCAGATGACCATCGACCACGGCATCACGGCAGCATCGGCGCACTGTCTGTCGTGGTTCGGCGTTTATGTCGCCGAGTTCTTCGGGCGCTACGAGGAAGGCTTCGAGTTCTCGCGGCTGGCGCGCACGCTGGTCGAATCGCGCGGCTTCAACACGGTCGCCACGAGCACGCTGGTGGCGCTCGATACGGTCGCCGTCTGGACCCAGCCGCTGCCCTACGTGCTGGCCTGCGCGCGCGATGCGTTCGAATCCGCCAGGCCGAGCGGCGACCTCACGATGAGTTGTTACGCATGCAATCACATCGTCTCCGATCTGCTGACAATGGGCGCACCGCTCGAACAGGTCGATCGCGAAATCGACCTGGGTTTGTCGTTCGCGCGACGCGTGAGATTCCGGGATGTCGAGGACATCCTGGAACTGCAAAAGCGATACGTACACAGCCTGACGGGCGGGCCGGGACTGCCGGGCAATTTCGGCTCGGTGGTGGACGGACGCATGACCTTCGACGCCGATCTGCTCGACACGCAGATGACGACGCTGCGTTTCTGGATCTGGCTGCTAAAGGGCATGTCCTGCTACTTTCATGGCGATTACCGCAACGCGTCGTATTGCCTCGCTGAAGCCGGCGAGCTGACGTGGGCGACGCCCGCGCACGTGCATCAACTGGACTATCACTTCTATTCGGCGCTCAATCTCGCGCAAATGTACGAAGCGGACGAAGCCATTGCGCGCATCGAACCGCATCTCGCGAAGCTTACGGTCTGGGCGAAACTCAATCCGGCGACGTTTCTCGACAAGCTGTTGCTGGTCGAAGCCGAAATCGCTCGTCTGCTCGCCAAGCCGCTCGAAGCGCTGGCGCGTTATGAGGAAGCGGCAGCCGCAGCGTCCGAAAGCGGCTTCAGTCATATCGATGCACTCGCGCATCGGCTGGCGTGCGCGTGCTGCGAAGCGAACGGGCTCTTTACGGCCGCGCGGGAACATCGGCGGCGCGCGATCGACGGTTATGCGCGCTGGGGCGCGCATGCGCTCGTCGGCCGACTCGAACGCGATGCGGGTCCGGCACGCGCGACGGCCGTGCGTCAAGCGCTCCCCGAGGTTCCGGTGGCGTCCCGTCCATCGGTCGAAATCGAGGATGCGCAGCATCGCTTCGATTTGCTGTCGGCGCTGAAGTCGTCGCAGGCGCTCTCCGAGGAGATCGTGCTCGACAAGCTGATCCGCACGCTCGTCACGCTCGCCATCGTTCACGCCGGCGCGCGCAGCGGCATCCTGATTCTCATGCAAGGCAACGTGCCCGTGGCCGAAGCGCGCGGACAGGAGACGCCCGAGGGCGTACAGGTTCAGCTGGCCGGCGAAGCGCCCGTGCGCGAGGATTTGCCCGCTTCGGTCCTGTACACGGCGCTGCGCACGCGTAAGCCCGTGGTGGTGGAAGACGCGCAGCACGATCCGCGATTTTCCTTCGATGCAGCCTTGTCCAGCAGGCCGGTTCGTTCCGTATGCTGTCTGCCGCTCGTGAAGCAAGGGCATGCCGTCGGCGCGCTTTACCTGGAAAACGATCTGACGACGGGCGTGTTCACGGAGAGCCGCACGTCGGTGCTCGAATTGCTCGCGTCGCAGGCGGCCATATCGCTCGAAACGGCGCGTCTTTATGCCGAGTTGCTCGAAGAAAACAAGCGTCGCAAGGAAACGGAAGCGGCCCTGCGCATGAGCGAGGAAGCGCTCGCGCTCGGGCAGCGGATAGGCCGCTCGGGAAGCTATATCTGGAACACGCTGACGGGCGAACGCTATTGGTCGAAAGAACTCTACAACGTGTTTTGCTTGCCAATAGAAGCGAGCGGTCCCGCGACACGCGCGATCATGGAGCGCATTCATCCCGAGGACGTCGCGTTTTATCGGGAGATGGTCGAGCGTGCCGCGCACAAGCGCGTGCCCTTCCGGCAGAAGTTTCGCGTGGTCGCGCCGGACGGCGCCATCAAGCATCTCGAAGTGCTGGGCGAACCGTCCGGCGTGAGCAGCTTCGTCGGCGTGGTCACCGACCTGACCGAAAGGCACATGACCGAACTCGCCTTGCAGAACGCGAAGAGCGAACTGGCGAAGGCATCGCGCGCATCGACGATGGGCGAACTCGCCGCTTCGATCGCGCACGAGATCAATCAGCCGCTGGCTTCCATCGTGTCGAACGCGAGTGCGTCCGTGCGCTGGCTCAACCGGCCCGAGCCGGATCTGGCCGAGGCATCGAGCGGCCTGCGCGAGATCGTCAAGGACGGCAAGCGGGCGGGCGATATCATCCGCGCATTGCAGACGCTTGCGAAGGAAACCAAGCCTATTTTCGCGCCGGTCTATATCGATTACGTCGTGCGCGAAGTGTTCGAACTGGCGGCGGCGGAAATAGAACAACGCGGTGTCCTCGTGCGGCTCGATCTGGCTGCGCGTTGTTCGGTAACGGCTGATCGCGTGCAGCTGCAACAGGTGCTGTTCAATCTCGTCATGAACGCCGCCGATGCCATGAGCCATCTCGATGCGCGTCAGCGCCTGCTCGCCGTCACGTCCTGCATCGACGACAGGGGCACCGTGATCGTGTCCGTGCAGGACAACGGCGATGGCATTCGCGAAGACATTGCCGAGCGCATCTTCGACGCGTTCTTCACCACGAAGGACACCGGCATGGGCATGGGGCTCGCCATTTGCAGGTCGATCATCGAGGCGCATGGCGGGACGCTCACCGCGGGACCGGCGTATCCGCGTGGGACGGTGTTCGTCTTCACGCTGTCGGCGGTCGCTTGAAGTCGTTGCGTGAAGCTATCGTGCAAATCCACAAAAGCCGGGCGATAACCAAGCGTGCCGTGCCACGAATCGCGAATACTCCCTTCACGCATGACACACCGGCACGGGCCGGTCAATCAATCGAGAAGGAGTAGCGGACATGGCTTACATCACGACCAAGGACGGCACGGAAATCTATTACAAGGACTGGGGCACGGGCCCGGCGATCACGTTTTCTCACGGCTGGCCGCTCGATGCCGACGCGTGGGACGCGCAGATGATGTTCCTCGCCGAACGCGGTTATCGCGTGATCGCGCATGACCGTCGCGGCCACGGCCGTTCATCGCAACCGTGGAACGGCAACGAGATGAACACTTATGCCGACGATCTTGCCGAGCTGATCGAAGCGCTCGATCTGCAAGACATCATGATGGTCGGCCATTCGACCGGCGGCGGAGAAGTGGTGCGCTATATCGCGCGTCATGGCGCAAAGCGCGTGTCGAAGGTCGTGCTGGTTTCGGCCGTGCCGCCGATCATGCTCAAGACCGAAGCGAACCCGGGCGGCCTGCCGCTATCCGTGTTCGACGACATTCGCAAAGGCGTGCACGATAACCGCGCGCAGTTCTTCAAGGACCTCGCGATGCCGTTCTACGGCTTCAACAAGCCCGGCGCGAAAGTGTCGCAAGGCACGATCGATTCGTTCTGGCTGCTCGGCATGCTGGGTTCGATCAAAGGCATGTACGACTGCATCAAGGCGTTCTCGGAGACGGACTTCACCGAAGACCTGAAGCAGGTCACGGTGCCCGCGCTCGTGCTGCAAGGCGACGCCGATCAGATCGTTCCGCTCGACGATTCCGGCAAGCTCTCGTCGAAGCTCATGCCGAACGCGAAGCTGAAGATTTACGAAGGCGCGCCGCATGGCATGTGCACCACGCACGCGGATCGCGTCAACGCGGACCTGCTGGAGTTCATCCAGTCGTAAGCGGCGTGGCGGTCAGCGCAGGCTTGTGCAAGCGCCTGGAAAGCGGCCAGCGGGCAGGTCGCGCAGGAAGCGGAGCCGTCTCGTGGACCACGGGCGCCGCCGCTGTCAATGCCGCGCGCAGCCGCTTCTCGATCGCTGCGTCTGCCGTTCCCGCCGGCAGCTTCGCGATGGCATCGACGGCGAGCGCGGCGCGCATGCGGCACTCGTCGAACAGATGCGCGTCGCTTAGTGCGCCGACGAGATGCGACGCCAGTTCGATACCCACGCGGACATCGCCGTCCACGGACATCGCCCAGTCGAGCGCGACGCGCGCATCGTCCAGCGTGTGCTGGAAGGCGGCCGGATGGTCGTCGAGGCCGCAGGCTGTGGCCGCGATCTGTCGTGCAACATGACGCGCATTGCGGCGGATGATCTCGCGCAATTCGCCGTTGGCGCGCAGCTTTTCCAGCGCATAGGCGCGCGTCGATTCCGACAGACGATAGCGCGCGGTGGCGCGCTCGAATTCGACGCTCACGAGCGACTTCGCGACCAGTTCGGTGATGCCGCCGATGGCGTCCGCTGTCGTGTGCTCTTCGTCGCAGACTGCCGCGCACATCGACTCGAAAGAGAACCTGCCGCTAAAAAGCGCGAGCCGCCAGAACACGGATTGCGTGTCGCGGTCCAGCAGCGCGAAGCTCCAGTCGAAAGTGGCGCGCAAGGTTTGATGACGCGGCAGCGCGGTGCGGTAACCGCCCGCGAGAATCGCCATGCGGTCGTCCAGCCTGCGGCAGACGCCTTCCACGCCGAGCGCGGCGACGCGCGCGGCGGCCAGTTCGATGGCAAGCGGGAGGCCGTCCAGACGCCGGCAGATTTCACCGACGAGCCGGATCTCCGCGCTGTCGGTCGCCACGCTTTCCTGCAACGAATCGGCGCGCAGGATGAAGAGGCTCACGGCGGAGCATCGGAGAATATCGGCGTCCGCGGCATCGGCGGGAGGCACGTCGAGCGGCTCCACTCGGAAGATGCTCTCTGCCATCACGCGCAACGGCTCACGGCTCGTCACCAGCACGCGCAGCTTTTCGTTGCCGGCGACGAGTGCATCGACGATCTGCGCCACGGCGCCGACCACATGTTCGGCGTTATCGAGCAGCAGGAGTTTCGACTGGCCGGCGAGTGTCGCGGCCACGCGCGCTACATCGATATGCGTATCGGGCAAGGCAATGCCGCAACTCTCCGCGATGGCGCACAGCACGCCCTCGCGCGTCGTCAACGCGGCGAGTTCGACGAAGCACACCGGTTCTGGAAAGTCTTCGGCACTATGACGGGCCGCCTCGATAGCGAGCCGCGTCTTGCCGATGCCGCCCGCGCCCGTCACCGTCAACACGTGCGAGTTGCGCAGCATGGCGCGGATCGTGGCGATTTCCGTATCGCGTCCGAGCAACGCGGATTTTTGCGGCGGAAGACGGCGGCCGCAAGCGGGCTTGAGCCGCGCTTCATCGGATGGCGTGCTCGGCTTGCGTTGCAGGAGTTGATAGCCACGGCCGGGCACGGTGAGAATCAGGTCGCGGTCCGCGCCGAGCACCTTGCGCAACGCCGAGAGATGAACATGAATATTGTTCTCCTCGACGACGGTGTCGGGCCATACGGCGTTCATCACCTCGTCCTTCGAGACGAGACGGCCGCCAGCCGCCGCGACCACGGCGAGGATATCGAAAGCGCGCGAGCCGAGACGCACGAGTTCGCCGTTTCGCCATAAGGCGCGCATCTCCAGATCGATCTGAAATCCGCCTATTTGCATCGTGACGTTTCCAGGTTGGGGAAAGGGAGCGAAACGCGAGGGAGAAGCTAAGGTCGGCGCGGGATAAGAAAGTGACGTGCGCAGCCTCGGCACGATCAAGTTAGCGCAGCGCCGTTCATGCGTATTGCACGTAAGTGCGATGCTTTGTATGAAAGTCTATGGATGTGGCGACGCGAGGTATCGACTGAAGAAAGGCTGTGTCAATTACCCGCTTGCCTGCGCCAGTTTCCGGGCGGCGTGCCGACCAGTTGCGAGAACGTGCGGCTGAAGTGGCTTTGATCGGAGAAGCCGCATGCAATGGCGATCTCCGCAAGCGACCACGTCGATTTGCGAAGCAGCATGCGCGCATGTTCGATGCGTTGCTCCAGCACCCATTGATGCGGCGTGCGCTGCGTGGTCTCGCGAAACGCGCGGATGAAGTAGCTGCGCGACAAGTTGCATGCACTCGCGATGGCTTCGAGCGATACGTTGTCATCGGTTTTGGCGAGCAGCATCTCCTTGGCGCGCGCTTCCTGAATACTCGAAAGACGCGGCCCCGGCTTGAGCGCTTTCACGGTCGCGTCGCCGTATCGATCCACGAGATGCGTGCCGATGGTGACGCCGAGTTGTTCGAGGAAAAGCGCACTGGTCTCGGACGAACGATCCAGCGTCAGCGCGAGCACCTGCGCGAGCTGGCCGAAGATGGCGTCCTCGCGTCCGGGCGGCGCCGAGAAGCCGGAAATGGTCGTGCCGTTTCGCTCATAGCCCGTGCTCACGATGAACGACCGCGAAAATTCCATCAGCACGAAGTCGAACGCGCCATGCAGATCGGCGCGGTAGTCGTCCTCGAAATTGCGGATGTAGACCGAGTCCTTCCTGAACTCGTGCAGCGCCGAACGGCTACCCGTGATGATGCGCCGGCGATGTCCCGCCGCGAGCGAGACGCCGATGAGAAAGCCGCGATCGGACGCGGGCGTGACGACTTCGCTCGTCTTTTCCTCGCGCCTGCATTTGCGATAGAACGTGAAGTCGCCCGCGCGCAGTTCGAGGTCCTTGTGCAGCTGCGTCGAAAGACAGCCGAGCGAGTCTTTCTGACGCGGCGCCGTGGTGCTGGAAATATCTGTCTGGTTGAACATGGTCCGTCACCCTTGCTCGTCACGCTGCACTCACGCATGCGGCGTTTGCGTTGCCATAATCAAGCGATGGTCATAACCGGCGGAATCCGTGGATTATCTTAGAAATTGTCCGCGACAAATATTAATTTTCGTTCAGTCGCCGGGCGCCAATCTCATATCTTGAGCAATTGCGCCGCGTTGCCGCCGAGGATCAGGTTCTTCTGCTCGGGCGGCAGCTCGAGGCGGTCCAGAAACGTGACCGGCTGTTCATAACCCATATCGAAGCAGTAGTCGCTGCCGAGCACGAGCCTGTCTATTCCAATGTTCTTTATCAGGAAATCGAGCACCGGCCCGGAATGCGACACCGTGTCGTAATTGAAGCGGCGCAGGTAGCTGCTTGGCTTCTGCGCAAGCCTCCGCGTTTCGGGCCGCACGTTCCAGCCTGCATCGATACGGCCCATGAGGATAGGCAACGCGCCGCCCGCGTGCGGCAAGGTGACGTTGAGTCGCGGATGCCTGTCCATGACGCCACCGAGAATCAAATGCGATCCGGCAATGGCGGTATCGAATGGATTGCCGAGCAGATTGCTCAGGTAGAAGTCGGTGAGCCGCGCGCCGCCTACCGTCTGTTGCGGATGCAGGAACACCGGCAAATCGAGTTGTTCGATGCGCGCGAAGACCGGCTCGAACAACGGATCGTCGAGATCGCGGTTGTTGATGTTCGTGCCCATATAGACGCCGCGTACGCCCGGCAATTCGGACGCACGTTCGAGTTCGTCGATGGCGTCGTGCGCGTTCAGCATCGGCAGCGTCGCGAGGACGACGAAGCGCGTCGGATGCTGCACGTGCACCGCGGATGCTGCCGTGTTCCATGTCGTTGCCAGCTTCGCGTTGAAGGCGCGGTCGGCCCAATAGGCCATCGGCACGCTGAGCGAGAGCGCCTGTACGTCGACGCCGGACGCGTCCATATCGGCAAGCCGTTCGTCGATACGGATGAATTTGAGCGGCAGCGGACCGAGGCCGCCAGCAGGCGTCTGAAAGCTGAAGGTACTCGCATCGCAGGTGAACTTGCCGCCGAATTTATCGCCGTCGCTGCCGACGAGTTCGCAATAGCTTTCGGGGTAATAGTGCGCGTGAATGTCGATCGATTCGCCTTTGACTGTCGCATTGGCTCGGGCGGATGCGTTCGGAAGGCCCGAAGCGAAGCCGCCCGCGAGCGCGGCCATGGTTCCAAGCAGACGACGGCGCTTCGGCGAGATGCAGCAAGTGCAATCCATGAGTCATGTCTCCGTGATGGATTTCGATCGGCTTGTCTCAGCCGTTTTTGATCATGCCGAGCTCGCAGTCCACGAGCTGATTGCCATAGAGCGCACGTTCGCGAACGGCGCGCGCCGAGTGATCGGTGATCGAGAAGAAGACCACGCTCACGAAGGCGACGAGCATGGAAAAGAGCGCGGGATATTCGTACGGATAGATGGCGTGCGCGTGACCAAGCACCTGGACCCAGACGGTCGGGCTCAGGATGGTGAGCGTGACGGCCGAGATCAGACCGAGCGAACCGCCTATCACCGCGCCGCGCGTGGTGAGGCCGCGCCAGTAGATCGACAGCAACAGCACCGGAAAATTGGAGCTTGCCGCGATCGAGAACGTGAGACTCACGATAAACGCGATGTTCTGCTTCTCGAACGCAATGCCAAGCAAGATGGCCAGCACGCCGAGCACGAGCGTGGTGAGCCGCGACACGCGCATTTCCTCGCGATCCGTCGCGCGTCCGCGGCGCAGCACGTTCGCATACAGGTCGTGCGATACCGCCGAGGAACCGGCGAGCGTCAGGCCCGCGACCACGGCCAGGATCGTCGAGAACGCGACCGCGCACATGAAGCCGAGGAACACGTTGCCGCCCACCGCATGCGCCAGATGCAGGGCCACCATGTTCACGCCGCCGATCACGCCGCCGGATGCGCTGTGATAGAGCGGATCGGTCGCTACGAGCGCAATCGTGCCGAAGCCGATGACGATGATGAGCGCATAGCCGATTCCCACGATGCCCGTCGCGTACAGAATGCTCTTGCGCGCGGCGCGGGCGTCGCCGACCGTGAAGAAGCGCATCAGAATATGCGGCAGTCCGGCCGTGCCGAAGATCAGCGCGAGGCCGAGCGAAACGGCGGAGACGGGATCGGATACCAAACCGCCAGGGCTCATGATCGCGGCGTGTTTCGGATGCGCGAGGATCGCCTGTGCAAAGAGCGCGTTCATGCTGAAGCCGAAGCGGCTCAACACCATGAACGCCATGAAAGCCGCGCCCGCCAGCAGAAGCGCTGCCTTGATGATCTGAATCCATGTGGTGGCGAGCATGCCGCCGAAGAACACGTACACCACCATCAGCACGCCGACCAGCACGACCGCCGCCGTGTAGTCGAAGCCGAACAGCAATTCGACGAGTTTGCCCGCGCCGACCATCTGCGAGACGAGGTATAGCAGCACGATCACGATGGAGCTCGACGCGGCGAACGCACGAATCGGCCGTTGTTGCAGGCGATAGGACACCACGTCGGCGAGCGTATAACGGCCGAGGTTGCGCAACGGTTCGGCGATCAGAAAGAGGATGATCGGCCAGCTCGCGAGAAAGCCGATGGAATAGATGAGGCCGTCGTAGCCGCTCGTGAAGACCAGCGCGGAGATGCCTAGCAGCGACGCGGCCGACATGTAATCGCCCGCTATCGCCCAGCCATTCTGGAACGCGGTGATCTTGCCGCCCGCAGCGTAGTGATCGGACACGCTGTGGTTCTTCCTTGCCGCCCAGCGCGTGATGAACAATGTCGATGCGACGAAAACGAGGAACATGCCGATCGCTATCGGATTATGCGAGCGCGACGCCGACGCGACTTCGGCGGCATCGGCAGAGATCGAAGTGACAGCGCAGATCAACGCGCCGAGCGAAAGAGAGATACGTTTCATTGCCGTGCTCCTTGTCGGATTTCGTTCACGGCGCGGTCATGGAAAGTGTTGGCTCGCGCGACATACACCGCCACGATGCCGAACGTGAAGACGAACATGCCGAAGCCGACTTGAATGCCCCACGTCGCGGGATAACCGGCGACAATCGGCCGGCCGAGCAACGCGGGCGCGAATGCCAGCGTGAGGATGAAGGCGAAGTACACCGTGAGCATGAGGAGCGTGAGCATCCACGAGAAGGCGCGGCGTTTTTGCACGAGCGCCTGGAAGCGCGGGTCGTCGAGCAACGGGTTCGCCATGTGCGGCGGCGGTTCTTCGGCGATGACGTGCGCGTTCATCGCATAGGTTGGGGCGCTGTGGTCCACGTCGTCTCCTTTGTCATCAGAACCGCGCGGGAACGGCGGTCTCGCGCATGACGGCATCGGGCGTGCGGTAGCGCTCGGCCATCTCGCGATCGACTTCCGTCTTCAACTGCGCCTGCATGTATGCGCCGAGATGGCGCGCGTGCTGCACGATGGCCGCGCCCACTTGCGTGCGTTCGAGGCTGTAGCCGGCAAGCGCGTCTTGCACATCGCCATGCGTCTTCAGTGCCTTGACGAGCGTCATGGCGTCGCTGGCTGCCTTGGTCACGCCCATTCCGCAATGCGGACGCGCAACGAACGCGGCATCGCCCAGCAGCGCGATGCGGCCGATCGCCATGCGCGGCACTTCGAGATCGAAGATAGGCTGAAAGAGCGGTTGCGTCGCGCGCGTCACGACTTCGCCGAATTGCGGTGCGAGCAGCGTGAGCGCGGCGTCTTCCATGTCGGCGAGCACGTCGGCGCGAATGAGCGTCGGCGGAATGCCGCCGGTCCAGCGCTTGCCCGATGCATCGGTCAGCAGATCGGGAAGCTGGACATCTTCGCTCGTTGCGCGATACCACACGAAGTTGTAGCGGCGCTCGCCGGGCGTCGTGCTATTGCCCTGGCCGGCCACGGGATAGCCGAGAATTTGCTCGCGCGGTGGCAGGCAAAACGCGAACTTGTCGAAGAGCGCGTCGCGGGTTTCACGCGACAGCGAGGCTTCATCGACAAGACCGCGCCACGCAATATAACCGGCATATTGCAGCTTCACTTCGGGCATCAAGCGCTCGCGAATAGCCGATTTGAAGCCATCCGCCGCGATGACGAGATCGGCATGCAATACCGCCCCGTCGCCGAGCGTGACGGTTGCACGATCGCCGTCATCTTCCACCGATGCCACCGTTACTCCAGCGTGATAGTGCACGTCGGGAAGCGCAGCGCGCAGCACGTGATACATCTTGCCCCACGCGGTCAGCGTTTGCGGCAGATCGCGTTCGGACAGCACCGCGCCGTCCTGCGCGAAGGTCACGCGTGAACGCACCTTCACGCCGATGCCATCGTCGATTTGAATGCCGGCTGCGCCGAGTGCATCGAAAAGTTCGGGATGGGTTACGATGCCCGCGCCGCGTCCGGCGAGTTCATCCGGCACGCGCTCGAACACGTCTACATCCCAGCCGTTACGCACCAGCAGGTTCGCTGCGAAAAGCCCGCCGAGCGAACCGCCGACGATGATCGCTCTGGATCGTTTGGAACTCTGGACCATGCTCATTCTCCTTCGCTGACGGGGTTTTGCTTGCTCGACGGTCGTGCGTGCGTGAGGCGGCTCAGTTCTTCGGCGGGGAAGTTGAGTTCGATAGTCACGCCCGACGGATCTTCGATGAACACTTGATGCAAGCCGAGGCTTGGCACCGTGCGATCGCGCCACGCGATGCCTTCGCTCGTCAGCGTCTGCCACATCTCTTCGACGCCCGTCGCGAGAAACGCAATGTGATCGACCGTGCCCGTTCCGCTCGCGGGCAAGGCCTTGTCGCCGAGATATGCGGTGAGTCCTTCGGGATTGTTCGGATCCACGCCAATGATATGAACCGTGCCGAAGTCCACTTCGTCGCCGCCTTTGTAGAGCCACGCGCCGGGAAAGTCGAAGGGCGGACGATAGCCGCGCTTGAAGCCGAGGATGCGTTCATAGAAGTGGCACGACTGTTCGAGATCGGTCGTGCGGATCGAGTAGTGGGCAAGTTTCGTAACAGGCATCTTCGGCTCCTGACAAATTATTTATCGATCGATTAGTGATCGTTTGATAAATTGTAGGTGAAGCGGGGAGCGGGATAAAGCGGCGCATCGCCGGTGTTTACCCTGAAAAACCACGAGGCGGGAGTGATGCGATGGGAATAAGACGAACGGCCGGCGCGTTTGCCGGCCTGGAAGCGGACTCAGGCTTTGGCGCCCGGTTTGATGCGCGCGGGCTGCTTGGTTGCGTGTTTGAGCGCGGCGGGCACGCCGTTCAAGAAGGCGTCGACCTGACGCGCGATGTGATCTTCGACGTCGTCGGTGACAGGCAGACCGTAGATCCACTTGCGCACGCCGAGATAGAAAATGCTGGCGTGCAGGCTCCAGATCAGTTCGAGGTCGATCTCCCGCTGACGCGCGCTGGCGGGCGCGGGCAGTCCATAGGCAAGACGAATCTCCGCCATCACCGGAAGAAACACGCGCTCACGCAGACGCGTCAGATATTTCGAGTTGATGCCTTCGCGCGTCAGTCCCGCGAAGATGAAGATGCGAATCCACTCGCGCCGCAGGATCACCACCGAATACGCCGAATAGAAACGCACCATGCGTTCCTGAATGGGCAGGTCGCGGTCCTTGATGAGGTTCTCCCAGCTCGTGTCCCACTGATAGACCTCTTCATACACGCGGTCGATCAACGCTTCCTTGCTCGGAAAGTAGCGGTACAGAAGCGGCTGCGTGATGTCGAGTTGACGCGCGAGTTCACGCGTGCTGCCGGAGAATCCATGCGTGGCGAAATGATCGACGGCCTTGAGCACGATCTGCCGTTCGCGAACCTCCGGCGCCAAGCGGCGCGTGACGAGCTTTTCCTGTTCGACGTCTTCGATCTTCGGCGGGGTTTCGCTGTTCCGCGCTTTTCTCGGCATGGCTGGCTGGTACCTGTTGTGTTGGGACGCATCATACAAAGATTAGCCGGACCTGACTACGCGAGCACGTCTCAAAGCCGGTCATTTCATGCAGCGCATGCGCAAAAAGCGTGCGATTGTGCAATTGCCTGGTCCGCGTTCGCAGCAGACTCCATACCACGCGAATATCCGCACGAACAAGCGACGAGCGCCCCATGACCCTGCAAGCCGATGCCGGCAGCGCGGCCCTGCCTCGATGGCGGGAAGAGCTGAAGACATACTGGAACGACGACGGACCCCGCTTCAGGCATATCGCGAAAGTGGCGCTTGCCATGTCGCTTGCAATGGGCGTGTGCATGCGGCTCGAACTGCGCACGCCGGCCACCGCCATGGTCTCGTGCATCATCGTGATGATGCATCAGCAAAGCGGCATGGTGATCGCGCGTGGCTTCTATCGCGGGCTCGGCATGGTGTGCGGCAGCTTTGCGGGGCTCGTGCTCATCGCGCTGTTTCCGCAGCAGCCGTGGCTTTTTTTGATCGCGCTCGCGGTGTGGATCGGCGTGTGTGTGTTCGGCGCGTCCTACTACCGCAATTTTCAGTCGTATGGCTTCGTGCTGACAGGATACGGCACCGCCATCACGGCCATACCGGCGTGGTCCAATCCTTATGGCGTGTACGACAACGTCGTATTCACCGTGAGCGAGGTGGTGATCGGCGTGGTCTGCGCGAGCGTGGTCAGCGCGGTGATCTTTCCGCGCTCTGTCACGCCCGCGCTCTATGCGGCCAGCCGCAAGAACTTCACGGACTTGCTCAACGCCATGCACGCGATGCTCGACCGCACCGCGACGCTTACCGGTTTCGACACCTTCCTCTCGCTGATTCGCGAGCGTGTGGAAGTGGAAAGCCTGCGCAGCGGCGCCGTGTTCGAAGACCCGGCTATCCGTCTTCACAACCATGTCTATCTCGATCTCGACCGCGGTTTTCTCGATACCGTCGCGTGGATTCACGCGCTGCATCAACTGAAGGTACGGGTCGCCGCCGAAGCTGACCCGCGCGCGCTTGCGGCCGTCTACGATCTCATCGACGCGCTGCTCGCCGTCGTGCCGAACGAGGCAGACGCGCAACTCGTCACGCTCGAAGCGGTGGAAACGCTGATGCGCGATCTCGACGCCTTCGAGGATGCCTTGCCCACGCGCCTCGGCAAGCTGTTGCAGGCGCTCGCGGATCTGTCGGCGCATCAGCGTCAGTTCGTATCGACGACGGGCGCGGCACTGTTCTTTTCGATGGCCGATCTGCGCCTGATGTGTCGAAGCTATATCGACGCGCGCACCATCGGCCGCTTGCCGTGGTCGCAGTCGGTGCTGCAGGCAATCGGCCGCATCGGCAGGACGCGGGCCACGGCTAATCGCACGGCCGCGACCATCGCCGGTGCGCGCGCCGCCGTCGCCGTGCTCGCGGTCGGCGCGGCGTGGATCGCCTCGGGCTGGGTCGGAGGCGCAACCGCCATCGTCGCGGTGGCGATCACGAGCGCGTTGTTCGCGCTTGCACCGAACCCGACGGTCGCGAGCTGGCAAATTTTCGGCGGCTGTCTTGGAGGATGGCTTGCAGGCTTCGCGTTTAATTTCTTCGTGCTGCCGCGCATCGAGACGTTCGAGTTGCTGGCGGCGTCGATGGCGATCGTGGTGATGATCGGCAGCTATCTGAACACGTTCCCGAAGACGGCGATTCTCGGGCTCGGCTTCAGCTTGTACTTCTGCTTCATCGTCGGCATTACGAACCCGACGGTCTATAACCCGAGCGCTTATCTCGACACCGGCTTCGCGCTGCTAGGCGGAATCGCGGTGGCGGCGGTCGCGTTCTCGGTGCTCGTTCCGCGCGCGGGCGACTGGATCTCCGCGCGGTACATGAAGCAGATTCGCGGGTTGATCGTGCATGACGCGCGCAATGGCGACCTCGCCGACCTGCTCTATACATTCGAACTGAGCTTGCGCGATTTCATCTTGCAGATTGCATCCGCGCCGGTAGATGCCCGCGTGAATCGTGACCGTCTGATCGGCTGGGCGTTCGCGGCGCTCGAGATCGGCCGCTCGATGATTCAGATTCGTCTCGACACCGCGCAACTCGGCGCGACCTTGCCGGAAGGCTGGGCGGCGGAACAGGACGCATGGCTTGCGGCGCTGGCGAGCGTGTTCTCGAACACGACACCCGAAGCCGCGCAGAACGCGCTCATAGCGACGCGCCGGGCGCTCGACATGCTGCCGCTCGGAGACAACATCGCGACCGATACGACGACGCTCAAGCGGTATCGCATGCGCGCGTTGCTGCATTTCACCGAGCTGACCTTGCGCGATGACAGCCTCGCGTTATGGCAAACGAAGGAGACGCCGGCATGAACACGCGCCGCCTGTCGTGGTTCTTGTCGTCGAGCGGCTGCGCGCTGCTTCTTTCCGCCTGCATCACGAGCGGCGGCATCCACCCACACGAGTCGATGATCGACCCCGCCACGCTCGATGCCGGTGCCGCTCTGCGCGCGACCCAAGCCGATGCGAAATGGCCCGCCGACGCGTGGTGGCGTCAATGGAACGACCCGCAGTTGGATACGCTGGTGCAGGACGCGACCGCAGGCAATCCCGGGCTGCGCGCGGTGCAAGAGCGAATCGACGCGGCGCGTTTTCAGGCGCAGATCGCAGGCGCGGCCGAGCTGCCGCAAGTCAGCGCGAACGGCAGCTTCGAGCGCAGACGTTATGCCCGCTACACCACGCCCGCGCCGCCTGGCGGCACGACCGTGTGGAGCAACAACGTCGAGGCTGACCTTTCATACGATCTCGATCTGTGGGGCAAGAATCGCGCGATCCGCGAAGCCGCGCTCGACAACGTGCAAGCGGTGGCGGCCGACGCGCGCTTCGCCGAAGTCGAGCTGCAGACGGCCGTGGTGCGCAGCTATGTGCAGTGGTCGCTGCAATACGCATTGCTCGATGTCTATCGCGACGTGCAAAACGAACAGCAGCGCACGCTCGATATCGCCACGCGCCGCTGGCATGCGGGCGTCGGTAGCGGTCTCGAGGTCAGTCAGGCGCAGACGCAACTTGCCATGAGCACGACACGCGTGCAGGAAGCGCAGCAACAACTCGCGCTTTCGCGCATCGGCATTGCGGGGCTGGCGGGCAAGGGGCCGGGTTATGCCGATGCCTTGCGCCGTCCCGGCCTCGCGCTGAGCGTGCCGGTCGATCTGCCGGCGACGCTGCCGGCCGAGCTCGTCGGGCATCGCGCGGACGTGGTGGCCGGGCGCTGGCGCGTGTTGCAAGCGGACAAGGGCATCGACGCGGCGCATGCGGATTTCTATCCGGACATCAACTTGCTGGCGACGGCATCGCTGGGATCGGCGGCGACTTTCGGCGGCTTCTTCAACTTCGTCGATAGCAACGGCATGGGCCACGGCGTGGGCGCGGCGGTCTCGCTGCCGATCTTCGACGGCGGACGGCGGCGCGGCAACTACGGCGTCGCGGTGTCGTCGCGCGATGCCGCCGTCGACGCCTACAACCAGAGCGTGATCGGCGCGATGCAGGGCGTTGCCACGCAAGTCGTAACCTTGCGTTCGCTCGGCGAGCAGCAGGCGTCGATCGAGGACACGCTCGATTCGGCGCGCAAGTCGTTTCAGCTTGCCGACACGGGGTATCGCAGCGGCATCACCGAGTTTTTGAACGTGCTGGCCGCGCAGGATGCGCAGTTGCAGCAGGAACAAAGCCTCGCGACGATTCGGGCGAAACGTCTCGATGCCTGGGCGCTATTGATGAAGGAACTGGGCGGCGGCTTTGCATCGTCCATGGCCCGGGAAGCAACCCAAGGAGTCGCCGATGCCACGCGAGATTGACGTCTTCTCGCTTCTCATGCCCGGCTTGCTGCCGATACTTGCTGGCTGCGTGCTGCTGTTCGTCGTTCTCGATCTCGTGCTGGCGCGGCTCGGGTTTTATCGCTTTACGTGGCACGCGAGCCTCTTTCGCGTCGCGCTCTTCGCTGCGATGTTCAGCGGCGCTTCGCTGCTCTCATGGCGATGAAACCACCCAATGACATCAAGATGAAAACGCAATCCATCCTGCGCGCGGGGTTCACGCTCACGATACTGGTCGTGGCGATCGTGCTGGTTCGCATGCTGTGGCTCGACTACATGTACTCGCCGTGGACGCGCGACGGGCGCGTGCGCGCGCAGGTCGTGCAAGTCGCGACGGATGTTTCCGGCCTCGTCAGCGACGTACGCGTGAAGGACAACCAGCTCGTGCGCAAGGGCGACATTCTGTTCGTGCTCGATCCGGCTCGCTTCCATTACGCCGTGGCGCAGGCCGATGCCGATCTCGCGCGTGCGCAGGCGCAAATGGCGCAGGCGAAGGCGCGCATGGCCGCGAGCGAATCCGGTTTTGCGATGAAACGCGCTCAGGCGGCGCGCCGCGCCAATCTTGCGGGCGACGTGATATCGGACGAAAGCCGGCTGGATTCGGCATCGCTCGCCAGGCAATCGGCGTCGGATCATGCCGCCGATGTCGCCGCCTACAACGCGGCCGAGGCGGCCGTGAAGGCAGCGGTAGTGGCGCAGGAGACGGCCGCGCTGAACCTGACGCGCAGCGAGGTGCGCGCGCCGTCCGATGGTTTCATCACGAACCTGAACCTTTATCCGGGCGATTTCGCCACGGCCGGGACCGCGCGCATGGCGCTGATCGACTCGCACTCGTTCTGGGTCTACGGCTACTTCGAGGAAACGAAGCTGCCGCACGTGCAAGTTGGCGATCGGGCGACGATCAGACTGCTATCGGGCGGTGAAGACATTCAAGGTCACGTGGATAGTCTCGCAAGCGGGATCGCCGACCGTGACAATCCGACGAGCGGCGATTTGCTCGCCGACGTCAACCCGATTTTTATGTGGGTGCGGCTCGCGCAGCGAGTGCCGGTGCGGATTCATATCGATCGTGTTCCCGAGGGAATGAGGCTCGCGATGGGGATGACTTGCACGGTGACATTGCAGCCGCATGGGAGCGGTCGTGGGTGAGCGTCGCGGCGCCGCCTTTTGAACGATTAAGGAAAAATAAGTACCGTCGCGTGGATGGCCTCGCGCATCATCGCTTGGGAAGCACGCTTTTCCTGGAGCGCGTCACTTCGACCGCTCCTTCCAGCGCGCTTTCGGCGATGTAAAAGGCCGCGCGCCTTTGCATCTTCTTCTGTCCGCTCACGAAGGGAGATGTGATGAGCAGTCATCCGCGCAGCGATGCGAGCGCTGACGCCAGCAACAACACCGCGAGCGCCATGGTGTACGTGGTGGACGACGACGAATCGATGCGCCAAGCCGTCAGCAATCTCCTGCGTTCGGTGGGCCTCAAGGTCGAAACCTTCGGCTCCGCGCAGGAGTTTCTGGCGTTCGACATGCCGGATGTGCCGAGTTGCCTGATCCTCGACGTGCGTCTCAAGGGACAAAGCGGACTTGCGGTGCAGGAGCAGATTGCATCGAGCGAACTGAGTCTGCCGATCATCTTCATGACGGGGCATGGCGATATCGCGATGACGGTCAAGGCGATGAAGGCCGGCGCGCAGGACTTCCTGGCCAAGCCGTTCCGCGATCAGGACATGCTCGATGCAGTGGAACAGGCGCTGGCCAACGATGCGCAGCGTCGCGCGACGAACCGTTCGGTAGCGGATTTGCGGCATTGCTACGACACGTTGACGGCACGTGAGCGTGAGGTCATGGCATTCGTCGCCTCGGGCCTCATGAACAAGCAGATCGCGGCGGAGATGGGCCTGAGCGAGATCACCGTGAAAATCTATCGTGGGCAGGCCATGCGGAAGATGGGGGCGCGCTCCCTTGCTGATTTCGTGAGGAAGGCGGAGGCGTTGGGAGTCGCATTGCCGGTGAGGCGCGCGCGGGGTGGGGTTTGAGATGGTTGGCCTTGGGCGAGGGCGATTGGCACTGCGCAGCGTGCTTATTGAATCACGCGACGACGAACCGCTCACACCCTATACCCACGTATAACTCACCTGCCGCCTCCGTCTGAACAACCGCACCGCGTTAGACCTCGCGCTAGTCAACCCGCCCGCGCCGCATCGAACCCCGACTAAACCTCCGTATGATCTGAACCAACCATCGGTCATTCAAGCCACCCCAACGTACGACTGGCTGTACGAATTGCCGTGCGATACCGTGGAGTCCATGCAAAGTCGCTCAAACAACTTCACTGGATGACCGGTCATGACCATTTCGTCGATGTCGTATCCCGACCCCGTAATCGAGGTCGCGCAGAAGAGCCGGGCGAACGGAATCGGAATGGAACATGCATGGCGCACACCTCCCGACGACGCTGCCAGCAGCCGTCCGCGCGGCGGCATTCTCCTCTCGCGATGGACCTGCAACGACAAGTCGCCGGTGGAAGTCGCAAGTGTCGAGAGCGCGACGCATCATTGCATTGCACTGAGTCTCAAGTGCACGTCACTCACGTTTTCTCATGCAGGCAAGACGCTCGTGCGCGGACGCGTCGCCGCCGGAGCCGTGCAGATCACGGCGCCCGACGTGCGCTGCAGCGCAGTGTTCGAGTCGCCTGCCGACGTGCTGCATCTTTTCGTCGGGCAACAGGTCTTGAGCGAATGCTTCGAGGACATGTTCGGGCGGCCGCATGCAGGCGATATTCGTATCGACGATCCCAAGCTCGTGCGCGACCCCGCGCTGGAACGGCTCGGACAGGCGCTCGCGGTATCGCAATCGGAGGACGCGGCGGTGGGCAAGGTGTTCACCGATAGCGTCAGCTTCGCCATCGTGTCGCGCCTGGTTGCACGGCACTTCACGCTGGCCGACCGGCAAAAGCGCGAGGCCAGCGCCTTGCCCGCGTGGCGGCTCAATCGCGCGATCGAATTTATCGATGCCCATCTCGCCGATTCGATCGGCCTCGCGGATATCGCCGGCAGCACAGGGCTCACGCGCATGCATTTCGCCTCGCAGTTTCGCCGCGCGACGGGCATGCCGCCGCACGAGTTTCTCCTGCGCCGCCGCGTGGAATACGCGCAGCGCCTGCTGCGCGAGTCGAAGCAAAACATGCTCGATGTCGCCCTGAGTTGCGGCTTCCGCTCGCAGGCTCACTTCACGACCGTATTCAAGCGAATGGTCGGCGATACCCCGTACTGCTGGAAGACGAAGACGAACGTCGCCGGGTAATGCGTGTTGTTCGATAAAGGCCGCGTCGTTACGCGCGGAAGTCCGCCAAGGAACCACTGTCATGCGCTTTCTCGACGATCCAGTCTCCTCACGACGAGCCAGTTCTGCCGATACGTTCTTGAGCGGCCGCATCGCGCTTGGGGCGTGGACGCGCCGCTTGATTCTCGCGACCGGTCTATGGGCGCTCGTCGAGTTGCCGTTCGAGTTATGGATCAGTCTCTCGGCGCGCGATGCGCTTGCATGCATCGTCGGCAAACTCTTGTGGCTGGCGCTCGTCGGGTTCGTGCTGACCGGCAGCCGCGTCGCGCGCATCGTCTATGCGTTGCTCTGCACGATCGGTCTGATGGCAATGTCATTCGGGCTGCCGGTCGAGTTCCGCGTGTCGCCGCTGCTGTTTTTGCTGTCTTCGGTGGAATGCGTGCTGAAGGCGAGCGCCTTCGTGTGTCTCGTATCCGCGGATGCTCGTCCGTACGAGGACTGATTGCGCATGCGCGCAACGTGGCGGTTCCGTTAATCAACCAGGCGTGAGTGCGGCATGATCAAGATCGGTCGAATCGTATTGTCGCTGGAAATGCGCGAGGCGCGTCTGGATGGGCGACTGCTCGAGGTCGGCTCGCGCGCGTTCGACATCCTCGAATTGCTGATTCGCGCAAATGGCAAAACGGTCACGAAGGATGAGATTCTGCGCCACGTGTGGCCGAAATCGGTGGTCGGCGAGAACAACATCCATGTGCAGCTTTCGACGCTCAGGCGTGTCCTCGGCGCGGACGGTCAGGCTATCCATACCGTGTCCGGTCGAGGTTATCGGCTCGCGAATGCGGTCGACGTGTCCGCGCCTGCCGATTCAATGGATCCGAAAGCGACGCATCTCGACGCCCTGCCGCATCATCGCGCGGCTTTGATCGGACGCGAGAGCGCGCTTGCAGAGATCGTCGGTGCCTTGCAGGAAGCGCATCTCGTCACGTTGCTGGGCTCGGGCGGTATTGGCAAGACGCAGCTTGGCATCGCGGCGGCGCGTTCGATTGCGGCTAACGCAAAGATCGATGTGTGCTTCGTTTCGCTCGCGGCCGTGAACGATGCGCGCATGGTCGCGGACACCATCGCCGAAGCACTTGGCATCGACCGTTCCATGAGCGATGGTTCGATCAAAGCGCTCATCACGGTTCTTCAGAGCCGCAAGATACTGCTGTTGCTGGACAATTGCGAGCATGTAATCGAGGCAGCTGCGTCGCTCGCCCAACAGCTCGTGGAAGCATGCGCGGCGCTGCGAATTTTGGCGACGAGCCGTGAGCCACTGCGCACGCACGACGAAAAGTGCTACCGGGTCGCGCCGCTCGACATGCCCGATGTCGAGGCCACCTCGCAAGCGATTCTCGCCAGCGCCTCGGTGCGGATGTTTCTCGCGCAGATGAGCGCGTTGAATGTGTCGGTCGAACGGGACCGCGGCAGTCTCGACATGCTCGCGACGATCTGCCGCCGGCTCGACGGCATTCCGTTGGCACTCGAACTCGCCGCAGCGCGGGCGGCTGTGTTCGGCATACGCAGGCTGGCCGCGGAACTCGATGATCGGTTCCAGTCGCTGACGGGCGGGCGCAGGACTGCGCCGCCTCGGCAGCAGACCTTGGCCGCTTCGCTCGACTGGAGCTACAAACTGCTCGGCGCGGCCGAGCGCGTAGTGCTGCAACGGCTCGCCGTATTCCCCGACCGCTTTTCGCTGGATGAGGTTTGCACGGTCGCCGCGTGCGAATGGTTATCGCGAAACGAGGTCATGGAGGCGATCGTCGGCCTCGCCTCGAAGTGTCTTCTGATGACTTCGTTCGACAGCACGACTCGTGACTATTTCCTGCTGGAGACGACGCGCGACTATGCGTTGCTCAAGTCGGGCGAGTCCGACGATGCTGGCGTCTTGATGTCTGCACGCACTGAGCCGCGCATGCGAACGCTAGGTGCTGCGGCGCGCGGCGGCAGGCTCGTGTTGGTATCGGCCGCTTCCCGATGAATCTGCCGCGACGCGAGCCACGGGAGCATTGGCATACATGAGCTTTGTCTGCATCGTCGATGACGACGCCTCGGTAAGACGCGGCGTCGGCAATTTGCTCAAGGCCGTTGGCTACGCGACCGCGATGTTCTCGTCGGGCGAGGAGTTCCTTGCTTCGTCGGCCGTCGACGATGCCATGTGCGTTCTGCTCGATATCAAAATGCGAGGGATGCAGGGGCTTGATGTGCAACGTCGATTGAACGCCGAGCATCGGGACATTCCGGTGGTGTTCATGTCCGCGCACGGTGACGACGATACGGTTCAGCGAGCCATGCAGCGTGGCGCGGTGGGTTTTCTGCGCAAGCCTTTCGATGAAGAGGGGTTGCTGGTTTCGATCGAGCTTGCGATTGCTGCGGGAAGAAGGGGGGCGGCAGGGGCTTAAGCCTTTCGGTCGAAGGCGGGTCAGTTTCTTGAATCTGGCTCGCACGCGACTCTTGCATGCAGTCGACCGTATGCATTTGCGTGGTATTCAATCGACCAAATGCGATTTTGTTCAAACCTGATGGCGTCTGATGGCTTGGCGAAATTCGGGTTCCCTGGAGCTTCGTTTGGCCGGTGGCATTGCATGCAGTCGACCGCATACATTCGTCTGGTATTCGATCTACCCGCCTCGCGCTGCCCCAGTCTCCATCGCCACTCCATTCCACAGATGTACTGCGGCATAAGCGCGCCAAGGCCGCCAACGCTCAATATGCGCCCGTTGCTGCGCGGGCTTGAGCAGGGCCGGATTGCGCCGCGCGATGGCCTGCATCAACACGAGATCGGCATCGGGCCATGCGTCTGGATCGCGTAGGGCGCGCATCGCGACATAACCGACTGTCCACGGACCGATACCCGGCAGCGCCAGCAGATCGCGCTTCAACGCATCGGCATCAGCGTCCGGTTCGTCGAGTGGCAACGCGCCTGTTGACACCGCATTCGCAAACCGCTGCACGGCTTCGACACGTTTCGTGGGCATGCCGATCTTATCCAGGTCTGCGGCGGCAAGCTCGGCGGGCGTCGGGAACCGCCAGGCAGTGGCCTCATGCGAATGCCCATCGATCATTCGTCCCGCGCGCTGCACGATTCGTCCCATGATCGTCGAAGCGCCTTTCACGCTCACTTGCTGGCCCACGATGGTTCTGACCACCAACTCGAACCCGGACCAGGCGCCCGGCACGCGTAGTCCCGGCGAGGCATCGATTAGCGGCGCCAACAACGGGTCGCGCGACAACACGCTTGCAATCCGGCGGGGATCGGCATGCAGATCGAACATACGAGCAAGCGGTTCGGCAAGTTGATCGGCATGCCGCTGCGCATCGCCGTCGACGGTCACGACAAGGCGATGTTTGTGCTCATGTGGCCTGACTTCGACGGTGCCTTCATCGCCATGCCATTCGATCGCGCGTCGATAAACGCCGCCTTCCACCGACTCGACGCCCGCCGCCGTCCGGCCGCCTATGAAGGCGAGCAGGCGAGTCCAGTCGAAGGGCCGCTTGAAGGGCAACTCGATCGTCGTCGAATTGCCGTGAGATGTAGATTGCATTCTGAATGCTGAATGATGCATGCGATTGCCGCGCAATGGATGCCGATGTTACTCCATCGCCTGGCGCCTATGTCGTTCGACCAACGTCGTGCTTCGAGAAGGCGATGTCAGGGTCGCTGTGCAATGCGCATCGTGCTTTCGCTGAGCATGCGCCGGAACTCGGTATCGTAGGCGAGAGTTTGACGCGCGCTTGCGACGAGTTGCGAGCGCCGGTCCCACTGATCGGCGCGTAGTACGCAGCGCGACAGAACATCGGTGTAGACGCGACGCATGTTCGCGTTATCGTGATCGACGGTCAGGCGGGCAATGCTGACCTTCTCATCATGCGTGAGCTGCTGCGTGAGGCAATCGACCGTTGCGCGGTCCGTATCGGCTTGCGCGACGCTCACGTCCTGATCGTCGTAATAGAGCGTTAAGCCGCCAACGACGAGCGCCGCCCCAAGCGCCAGGCATGTACCTCTTATTGTGTTCAACATGTCCCCCGATGTCAGGCTCTTCGGCCATTGGCGCGAATCGTAGCGAAGCTTGCGAGGATTCGGCCGATCGAACTGTGCGCGGGGGAACGCAGCGTTCGATGCGCTTGAGTATGGCGTTTTCAGCCAGCGTCGCCGGTGTGCGTCCGCTTCCTGGCAACCGGCGCCTTCACCGTGGTCAGCGTGCGCTCGGCGAGAACGGCATCGCGTTTGCCGAGCAGGTGATGACGAAGAATGGTCGACATGCGCCTGCCATCGCGCGTTTCCAGCGCTTCGATCATCTCTTCATGCTCTCGTATCGCGCTATCCCACTTGGGCGTCTGGAAGTTCGATCGAAAGCGCATGGCCTGCAAGCGCCGGTTGATCGACACGTAGGTTTGCCGTAGCGCCGTGTTGCGCGCGGCTTCATTGATCTTGTCGTGAATAGCCTGATTCCGGCTGTAATAGCCCGACAAATCATTGCGCGCGCGGCATTCCAGCATGACCGCGTGAAGCGCCTTGATGTCCGCGATCTCCTGCGGCGTGATTCGCTCGCAAGCCAGTTCGCCGGAGAACGCCTCCAGTCCGCTCATCAGTTCGAACATCTCGCGGATTTCGAGTTCGCTCATCTGCGAGACCGATGCACCCCTGTTCGGCGATATCTCGATCAACCCTTCCGCGGCCAGCACCTTCAGCGCTTCACGCAAGGGCGTGCGCGAAATGCCGAGCGTCTCGCAAAGCTTGCGCTCGTTTAGCTTCACGCCCGGCGCAAGCAGGCCTTCCACGATGAATTCACGCAAGTGATCCACCACCGTGTCGTGCAAACGCATGCGCTCGACCTTCTGTAGGAGCGGCGAAAGACTGGCGTCGGGCAAGTCGCGATTTTGCATTCAATACCTCGAATTCGTTTGCGGCAATTTTAACCCTAGCTCGCCGGAAAAAACGTCCAGCGGGTTATCCCTAGGCCATTTGGCCTATTTAAGCCTTTCCGCGGCCGCATCGCTGCGCTACAGTATTTTGCATGCAAAATTCAATTTAAGAGGATGCGCATCCATGCTGAAACTCGATTACCACCCCGCTGGCCGTCACTTCCTGCAGATTCCGGGACCCAGCCCGGTGCCCGATCGCATTTTGCGTGCGATGAGTTATCCGACCATCGACCATCGCGGGCCGGAGTTCGGTGCACTCGGCCTGAAGGTGCTCGATGGCATCAAGAAAATCTTTAAGACGAGCCAGCCGGTGGTGATTTATCCGGCTTCCGGCACCGGTGCATGGGAAGCGGCGCTCGCCAATACGCTCAGCCCCGGCGACACGGTCCTCATGTACGAAACCGGCCACTTCGCGACCCTATGGCAAAAGATGGCGGTCAACCTTGGACTGAAGCCGGAGTTTCTGGGCTTGCCCGGCATCGAGGGCTGGCGCCGCGGCGTGCAGGCCGACATGATCGAAGCGCGCCTTGCCGAAGACAAGCAGCGCACGATCAAGGCGGTATGCGTCGTTCACAACGAGACGTCCACGGGCGTGACCTCGGACATCGCGGCGGTGCGGCGCGCCATCGACGCGACTGGCCACCCGGCGCTTCTGATGGTCGACACGATCTCCGGTCTCGCATCCGCCGACTATCGTCATGACGAATGGGGCGTGGACGTGACCGTGTCCGGCTCGCAGAAGGGCTTGATGCTGCCGCCGGGAATCAGCTTCAACGCGGTGTCGCAGAAGGCGATCGAGGCATCGAAAGAGGCGAAGCTGCCGCGTGCTTTCTGGGACTGGAAAGAGATCATCGAAATGAACAAGCAGGGCTACTGGCCCTACACGCCGAACACCAACTTGTTGTACGGCCTGTCCGAAGCGCTCGACATGATTCTCGGCGAAGGGCTCGACAACGTGTTCGCGCGCCATCAGCGGCTCGCGGCCGCCTGCCGTGCGGCAGTCACCGCGTGGGGGCTCGAAATCCAGTGCGCGGATTCGTCCGTGTATTCGCCGGTGCTGACCGGTGTGATGACGCCCGAAGGTGTCGATGCGGATGCGGTACGCAAGCTCATCTACGAGCACTTCGATATGTCGCTGGGCACGGGTCTCGGCAAGGTGAAGGGCCGCATGTTCCGCATCGGGCATCTGGGCGATTGCAACGATCTCACGTTGATGGCCGCGCTCACCGGCTGCGAGATGGGACTGAAGCTCGCGGGCATCAAACTCGAAGGGAGCGGCGTGGCCGCGGCGATGGACTATCTGACGAGCCACGTCGCGAAACCCGAACTCAAGGAGGCGGCATGAGCGCGGCCTTCGACGCCGACGCGCTCGCGCGGCTCTTCGTGGAAGCGCGTGCGCATCGCGCGAAGCTCGAAGCATTGCCGGAAGACGCGCGGCCATCGAACGCGGAAGAAGCCTACGCCGCGCAAAAGGCGACTTTGCATGCACTCGGCGCGAGCGTCGGCGGGTGGAAGGTCGGCGCGAAGACGCCCGATGGTCCGATCCAGGCGGCGTTGCTCCCGGCCGATGGCGTGCATGCCTCGGGCGCGCGGCTATCGATGTCGGCTTTCGGACGAGCAGGGCTCGAACTCGAAGTGGCTTTTGTATTCAATCGCGCATTCGAGGCAGGCAGCGGACCGTATAGCGATACCGACATCATCGACGCGATCGGTTCCGTGCATGCGGCGATCGAAGTGGTGGCGAGTCGCTTCGCTGCGTGGCCAGAGGTCGAGAAGCCGTGGCAACTCGCGGATCTGCAGAATCACGGCGCGCTACTCGTCGGCGCGGGCGTGCCTTACGACGAAGCGTTCCCGTTCGTCGCCCCGGCGATGAGCTTCGAATTCGACGGCAAGCCGCTCTTTGAAGGCCCACCGGCGAACCCGGCGGGCGATCCGCGTCGTCTGCTTGCGTGGACGGTCAATCACGCGGTCTCGCATGGCGTCGCGTTCGCCGCGGGCACGGTGATCACGGCGGGCTCTTACACCGGACTTGCCTTCCCGGATGGGGCGGGCCACGCCGTGGGCTGGATCGACGGCCTGCCTACCGTCGAATTGCATTTCGAATAATGCATGCGGTGTGCCGGCATAAAGCATTCAGCATGTAAAAGCCCATGCAGGCCTCCCGCACTAACCGATAGCGACGATGCTCAATACACCCACAGACCGACTCGTCAAGCCGATCCATCTGATGCCAGCGTCCGCGCGCGCCGATCGCGCAGCGGCGCCGACCCCTTTGCAGATGCGTCTGCAACGCGAGCTGAAGGGTGATGTGCTGTTCGATCGCGCGTCGCGCGGACGCTATGCAACCGACGCGTCGATCTATCAGATCATGCCGCAAGGTGTGGTCGTGCCGAGGGATCAGGAAGACTTGCGGCTTGCTTTGGAGATCGCGTGCGAGGCAAAGGCAAGCCTGCTCGCGCGCGGCGCCGGGACGAGTCAGTGCGGTCAGACGATAGGCGAGGCGCTCGTCATCGACACGAGCAAGTGGCTCAACAACATCGTGCACTTCGACAAGGACGCTCGAACGGTGACAGTCGAGCCGGGCGTCGTGCTCGATCACCTGAATGCATGGCTCAAGCCGCATGGCTTGTGGTTTCCTGTCGATGTCTCGACGAGCGCGCAATGCACGATCGGTGGCATGGCGGGCAATAACTCGTGCGGTTCGCGCTCCATGGCATACGGCATCATGGTGCATAACGTGCTCGCCATCGACGCGATTCTTGCTGACGGATACGAGGGCAGCTTCGGTAAGCTCTCGGCAATGAAGTTCGATGCACGCATGCGTGAGCTCGTAGAAGGCGTGCGCGACGTTGCATTGCGCGAACGCGATGAAATGCGTGAACGCATACCCAAGGTTCTGCGCCGCGTGGCTGGTTATAACCTCGATCTGTTCGATTGCCAAAGCCCGTTGCCCTTCAGCGAAGACGGCGAGCCGAATCTGGCGAACCTGCTGGTGGGATCGGAAGGCACGCTTGCCTTTAGCCGGCAACTTACGTTGAAGCTCGCGCCTTTGCCCGAGCACAAGACGCTTGGCGTGGTGAACTTTCCGAGCTTCTACGATGCAATGGAGATGACGCAACACATCGTCAAGCTCGGACCTGTTGCCGTGGAACTGGTCGATCGCACCATGATCGATCTAGCAATGTCGAATCAGGCGTTTCGCCCTGTCATCGAAAAGGCGCTGGTGGGTGAGCCGGAAGCAGTCTTGCTGGTCGAGTTCGCGGGCGCCGATCGCGCTGAACAAGTGACGAAACTTGCAAGCCTTGTCGATCTGATGAGCGATCTCGGCCTGCCCGATTCGGTCGTGCAGATGCCCGACGCCGGCCCGCAGAAAGCGCTGTGGGAAGTGCGTAAGGCCGGCCTCAACATCATGATGAGCATGAAGGGCGATGGCAAGCCCGTGTCCTTTATCGAAGACTGCGCGGTGCCGCTCGAACATCTGGCGCAATACACGAGCCGTCTTACCGATGTCTTCAGAAAGCATGGCACCGAAGGCACTTGGTATGCCCACGCGAGCGTCGGCACGTTGCATGTGCGTCCGATCCTCGATATGCGTCGCGATGGCGGATCAAAGATGCGAGCTATCGCCGAAGAAGCCGCTGCGATGGTGCGCGAATACAAAGGCGCATTCTCGGGCGAGCACGGCGATGGACTATGCCGTGGTGAATGGGTTGCGTGGCAATATGGGCCGCGCATCAACGAGGCGTTTCGCGAGATCAAGCAGCTCTTCGATCGGGACAATCGCCTGAGCCCGGACCGAATCGTGGCGCCCCCGAAAATGGACGATACGGTGAATTTCCGCTTTCCGCCGTCGTATCGTGAACGTGCATTCGATCCGCAACTCGACTGGTCGGCTTGGAACGTGACGCGTGATCCGTTGACAGGCCTGGAAGGTGCGCCGGGCTCTGGCAATGATCTTTCGAACGGATTGGCCAAGGCAGTCGAGATGTGCAACAACAATGGCCATTGCCGCAAGTTCGATGCGGGAACCATGTGCCCGAGCTATCGCATTACGAAAGACGAGCAACATGTCACGCGTGGACGTGCCAACACTTTGCGTCTCGCGCTCTCGGGACAATTGGGTGAAGAGGGTCTTGCGAGTCAGGACGTGAAGGACGTGCTCGATCTGTGCGTGTCGTGCAAGGGCTGCAAACGCGATTGTCCGACAGGCGTCGATATGGCGCGCATCAAGATCGAAGCGCGTGCTGCGCGCACCGCACGTCACGGTGTGAGCGTGCGTGAACGTCTTGTCGCTTATCTGCCGCGTTATGCGCCCTATGCGAGCCGCTGGCCGTTCATGAGCGGCGCTATCGAAGCGCGTATGCCGGTCTTGGCGCGCTGGCTAAAGACAAAACTCGGCCTGGCGCCGCAACGCGCATTTCCCCGTTTTGAAAAAGCCTTTCTGTCGGATGCGTCGACGACAATAGTTGCAAATGCAACTAAGGAGGTTTTGCTCTTCGTCGATACCTTCAACAACTACATGGAGCCGGCCAATGCGCGTGCCGCACAGCGCGTGCTCGAGGCGGCGGGCTACACGGTTCATCTCAATACGAAAGCGGGAGAACGGCCGTTGTGTTGCGGACGGACGTTTCTCTCCGCCGGGCTCGTCGACGAAGCCAAGACTGAAGCACGGCGCACGCTCGATACGCTTCTGCCATATGTCGAACGCGGCGTGGCAATTGTCGGCCTCGAGCCTTCGTGTCTTCTGTCGCTGCGCGACGAGTTCCTCGGCTACGGCTACGGCGATGCCGCGCGCAAGCTCGCGGGGGCATCCTTTCTCTTCGAGGAATTTTTGGTTCGCGAGCGCGTTGCGGGACGACTCGATATCGACCTCAAGCCGCTAGATCACAGTCGCGCGTTGCTGCATGGCCATTGCCATCAAAAGGCATTCGATGCCGTGCGTCCGGTCGAAACCGTGCTCAAGTGGATTCCCGGTCTGGAAGTGAAGACGATCGAATCGTCATGCTGCGGCATGGCGGGCAGCTTCGGTTACGAAGCGGAGCATTACGAAGCCTCGCAGGCGATGGCGGAACTGTCGCTGCTGCCGGCGGTACGCAAGGCAAGAGATGCACGCGATGCCGTGATCGTCGCGGATGGCACGAGCTGCCGTCATCAGATCGCGGATGGTGCACAGACCGAAGCGTTGCACGTGGCGCGGGTGCTTGCCAATGCGCTTGCATGAGGTCGCCTGAGCCCGCAAAACGACGTGCATATGAGTTGAACCATCGACAACATGACAACGGGCCATCGACGACCCGCGAAAGGAGACACGCAATGACAACGCCGCGCAAGCCACGCATCCGACGGTTCCATGACCGCACGGAATAACACGCTCATGGCGTATCCGTTCGCCATCGATCGAAGCAGTTCATAGACGTACCGAGATCAGATTTGCAGGCCACGTTCAAGGGCATCTGGCATCGTGCCACACGCCTCGGACACGCTCGCCACTACTCAAGGAGACGATGATGTTCCGTCGAGCCACCACACGCGTGCTGTTGCTGCTATGCGCGATGTATTTCATCACCTATATCGACCGTGTCAATGTAAGCACCGCGGCAAGCCAGTTCGGCGCCGAACTGGGCTTGTCGCACACGCAGGTAGGCTTCGTGTTTTCGGCATTCGCCTATCCGTATCTCGTGTTTCAGATCATCGGCGGATGGGTGGGCGACCGCTTCGGTCCGCGCCGCACGCTCACGCTCTGCGCGATCATCTGGGCGGGAGCGACAGTGCTCACCGGCTTGTCCGGCGGCTTTCTTTCGCTGATCGTCGCGCGCGTGCTGCTCGGCCTCGGCGAAGGCGCGACCTTTCCCACCGCAACGCGTGCCATGTCCAACTGGATGCCGGCCGATCAGCGCGGGTTTGCACAAGGTATTACGCATGCAGCATCACGCATTGGTAATGCAGTCGCGCCGCCGTTGATCGTGTGGCTCATGGTCGCGACCAGCTGGCGCGGCGCGTTCATCATCACGGGGATCATCAGCTTCATCTGGGCGCTCGTGTGGGTCTTCTACTTCCGCGATAATCCGCGCGATCATCCGCGTATCACCGAAGGGGAGTGTGCGACGCTTTCGAGCTATTCCGGCGTGAAACAGCGCTCGCCGGTGCCGTGGCGCATTCTGCTCGGCCGCATGGCACCCGTGACCGCCGTCTACTTTTGCTATGGCTGGGTGCTCTGGCTCTTCCTTGGCTGGATTCCGCAATACTTCCTGCACAGCTATCACATGCAACTCGGCAAGTCGGCGCTATTCGCGTCAGGCGTGTTCTTCGCGGGCGTGCTGGGCGACTGGCTCGGCGGCTCTCTCACGGACCGTATCCTTCGCAAGAGCGGCAACGTGCGCATGGCTCGTAACGTGATGGTCGGCGTCTGCATGCTGCTCACGCTTCTTTCGCTTGCGCCGATCATGCTTGTGTCCGACATCTCTATCACGCTTGCCGCGGTCTGCCTCTCGGCCGGCTTCTTCTTCAATGAGATGACGATCGGTCCAATGTGGTCCGTGCCAATGGACATCGCGCCGAAGCACTCGGGAACGGCATCCGGCATTATGAATTCAGGTTCGGCGCTCGCGGCGATCATCAGTCCGGTGGTGGGTGGCTGGCTGATCGACCGCACCGGCAACTGGAATCTGCCGTTCACCGTGTCGATGATTCTGATGGCGGCGGGCATCATCCTCTCGTTCACGATGCGTCCGGACCGAGCGCTCGAAGTCGACGAGGAGAAGCCGGACACAACACCGGCGCGAAAGTACGTTTGAGCGCGCCGGGCCGACCTTGTAAGTGAAACCTGGTGCCGTGCGCATTCACGGTGGCCGGGTTTCGCGTTTGCATGTTTCGAAGCGGCAGAAGGCGGGTGCCTACTGCTTGCATGCAATATGCAAAGCACCGTCGGGCGCTATCATGCATTTTGTCTACCAATCCGACCGATCACCGCATGACGTTCGCTCCTCCTCCCGCTGCCCGTCCGGGCGATACACTCGACGCCGTTGCCACGCCGTCGTTGCTTCTCGACCTGGATGCTTTCGACGTCAATCTCGCCGCCATGGCGGCGTTTGCGAAACAGAAGGGTGTCGCGCTCCGACCGCATGCGAAGGCGCATAAATCGAGCGTCATTGCCCGCAAGCAGATCGAGGCGGGTGCCGTTGGCGTATGCTGCCAGAAGCTCTCCGAGGCTTATCCCTTCGCGGCGGCGGGCGTTCGAAGCATTCATATCAGCAACGAATTCGTGGGCGCCGACAAACTGGCGATGGCAGTGGAACTCGCCGCGCATGTACGGCTTTCCGTTTGCGTCGACGCGTTGCCGCAAGTCGCAACGCTCGGCGATGCCGCCGCACGCGCGGGCGTCGAGATCGACGTGCTGCCGGAAGTCGATGCAGGCCAGCATCGGTGCGGCGTCACCAATGAAGATGCCCTTCTCGCGCTCATCGACGTGATTCATGCGCAAGCCGCGCTGTGCTTCACTGGCATTCAGGCATACCACGGCGGCGCTCAGCACATTGTGCAGTGGAGCGCCCGCAAGGAAGAAGCGCAGCGCGCCGCCGAGCGCACGGCAGCCTATGTTCATGCCATCGAAGCGCGCGGAATCGCATGCGGCATCGTGACCGGCGGAGGCACCGGTACAGTCGAGTTCGACGCGGCCAGCGGCGTCTATACCGAAGTGCAGCCCGGTTCCTACCTCTTCATCGACGGAGATTATGGGCGCCTCGATTGGGACGGCGCACTTCGCTGGCGGCATGCATTATTCATTTTGTCGACCATCATGAGCGCGACGCGGCCCGGCATGGCTGTCTGCGATGTCGGCCTGAAGGGGCTGGCGGTCGATTCCGGCTTACCGCGCAGCGTGCGTTGGTTGCATGCATCGGACGATGCACCCGCTTTGGCATACACATCGGCCAACGACGAGCACGGCATGCTGGAAGCCGGCACGACTGTGAACATAAGCGATGCTATCGGCGCGCGTCTGCTTCTGCCGCCCGGCCATTGCGATCCCACCGTGAACCTCTACGATCAATACGTGTGCTATCGCGGTGATCGCGTCGTCGACCTGTGGCCGGTGGATGCCCGCGGTCTTTCGCGCTAAGCCGGCGCGGACGGCGCGGCGGGATAGATGGCCGAGATCAACGCATCGACATCCGACACGATCAGCTTGATGACGAATTGCGCGACATCGTGCGAGCCTTCGCTTCTCATGCACGCGTCCTTCAGCGATTCCAACGTTGCACGCACGTGGTCGAGTTCGGCGTCATCCCGATGCACGTTGCCGAGCACTTGCGCGAGCTTGTCGAAGAGGGTCTGCAGCGCGGCAGCGCTTTCTTGCAGATGATCGCTTCGTGCCGCTTGCGGGTCACGCGAGACTGCCTTGGCGAGAAAGAGGGTGTCGCTGTGCAGTCGCCGCAGAAAGGGCGCGGCCTTGTCGATGGCATCCGCGCGGCGGCTTTGCAGGGGCACGATGATGTGCTCGCGCTCCGCTTCCTCGAGGGCATCGTCGAGCGCTTGCTGCGCCTGAGCGCTCTTCTTTTCGAGCTGCGCCGCTCGGGCTTCATGGTCGTCTGCGTCGTCGGAGAGATGCAAGGCGACTAACTGGCCAAGACACTTCAGCGTGTCGGCCACGCAGCGATGCGCGGTCGTAAGCGAGCGGTTCGGCAAGATAGCCGCGACGATGAACGCGGACGCCGCGCCGATGAGAATCTCCAGCACGCGATGCAGCGGCCGCTGAAACAAGGGCCCGCCGCCTGTCGGAATCAGCACGACAATGACAAGCGTGATGCATGCAAGCCGCAACGCGGGCCGCGCCGCAGCAAGCGCGGCGAGCGGCACGAGTTCGATCGCGAATACGGCGAGCGGCGCGGCGCCATACTGGATGGCGATGAGCCCGATCACCCCCGCCACCGCGCCGATGCAAGCGCCGACGATCTGATCGCGCGCGGCTCCCAGCGCCTGCGTGAGGCTGGGCTGAGTGACCACGACGAGCGTGGTGATGAGCGCCCAATAACCTTCGGGAAGCGCGATAAGTTTTGCGGCGCCGTAACTTATCGCGCAGCCCAGGAGCGTACGTGCAAGCCGGCGCCCCTCGGGGACGCTGAACATGCCGCGAGGTCCGCGACGGATGAAGGTCAACGCGTTCATGCGGTCCCTGGACGACGATATTTTGTATGCATTATGCCAATGGAGCGCGACTGGTCGATTGATCTCGAGAGACGATTCGAGGGCGTCAGCCGCCGCCCGCTGCGCTATTTTCGTGGACAGCCCGGTTCCGGCCTGCGCGCTTCGCACGGTAGAGCGCCGCATCCGCGTTGTTCAGCAACTTGAGCGCGTCATCGCTATGGCGCGGATGGGCCGTCGCGCAGCCAATGCTCACGGTAAGGAAGCCTCTCGGCGAACCGCTGTTCGGAATCTCGAGCGCTTCGACCATCATCCGCAGACGTTCAGCAAAGGTCACCGCGCCTTCCTCCGCTGCTGAAGGCAGCACGATCACGAATTCCTCACCGCCGTAGCGCGCGACGATATCGCCCGGTCGCTTGACTGAATGCTGTATGCAATCCGCCACGGCGACGAGCGCATCGTCGCCCATCGCATGACCGTAGGTGTCGTTGTAGAGCTTGAAGTGGTCGACATCGACGAACAATGCCGAAAGCGGCTGATCCGCGCGCCGCGCACGTCGCCATTCCTCGTCGAGACGGCGATCCAGCGCACGCCGGTTAGCGAGACCGGTGAGTGAATCGGTCCCTGCGAGCCTTTGCAACTTTTCCTGAGCGATGGCCCGCGAACGCAGCGAGATTGCAAGCAGCCACGAAAGAACGATGAAGCCAGCGCCGAACATGAGAGTCAGGCCGCCGATCATCGTGCTGCGTTCGCGCCAGCCTTGAAGTACATCATCTTCCGCAGGCGCGACCGCTGCGATGAGTTGCGTGCCCGGCACATGCGCAAAGGTATAGATGCGGCGCACGCCGTCTAGGGGCGAAGTCGAAATATAAGAGCCGTTGAGTTGATCCGTCATCGACGAAAAGGTAGGCGAGCGAACCACGGTGCTGGAGGCGCCAGCGGGCAAGGGAGGCTTGCGGGCAAGCATCAGGCCGTCTGGCTGCACGATGAAAACGGAGCCCGCTCGGCCGACATTGACGCGCGAGAGTAATGCCTTGAGATAGTCGATATTGAGCGCGATCACCGCCACGCCCGCAAACGAGCCATCCGGTGCGTTAATGCGGCGGCTTAGCGCGAGCGAATATGCGCCGTTGCGCAAGCGCGATTGATACGGCTTTGAAATATAGAGCCCGACGTCGGCTCTTGCTGCGTGCGCCGTGAAATAGTCGCGGTCTTTAAAGCGCAATTCGTTAGGAACGGATGCATCGCGCTCGACTACGATACGTCCTTGCCCGTCCATCACGAATGCGCCGCCTATGTAATTCGTTGCGGTTGCGCCATCGAATAGGACGAGCTTGCGCAAGTCGTCGGACAAGGCCATCACGGCCGGATTTTCCATTCCACTTACGATGGTGCGCAACGAAAGATCGATGGATTCGATGTTGCGTGAAATATCGGCAGTGAGCGTCGCGACAACATTGGCGGACGCCTCATGTGCGTTCTGCAACGCCTGCGCACGGCCTTGCCAAAGCGCGGCAAAGGAAAGCACCGCCATAGAAATAGCGATAGCCGTGCCGATCAGGCCGGCAAGCAATGGAAAGCGCGAGAAGGCATCTGCCACGCGCATCGTGGCGCTGCTATTGCGTCGGACTAGCCGACGCCGGACCACACGGCCCGTTTTGCGCACGACGTCGAATCTCGGGGACATTCATCTCTCCGCGTGAGACACGCTTCGCTCAGGCGACGCCATTAGCACGACGCTGCAAGCGTGAAACTTTCGAAAACCCCACAAAAACAGGGTTCAAATACGCGCTTGGAGAGCGGCGCGCTCGTCAACAGGATTGTAATCGGAAGAAGAAATTCGCTTAAGCTTTACCGCCGCGCTTAATGACGCGCTTGCGAATCTCTGAATCGAGTATGAGCCTGCCGCGAATTTTGCCCTTCATGCGTTTGACGTAGCGCGGCGCTTCCGTCATGTGTATCACCATCAGTTCGCGTACTTTTTCAGCGTCGCGCGCACGTGCTGCTTCGGTGATGGCCTTGTGAATCTTGACGTTTGCACGGCCGAAACGTTCGTGCTCCGCTTGCGGTGTATCGTTTCGAAATTCGATCAGTTGCCGGATCATCTCGTTGATCAGCTCGCAGCTAAACCGCAAGAACGGATTGGGATTGGCCGCAGCGAGAATGTCGTGGAAATTCACGTCTTCCTGACGTTGCCTGACAATATCCCGGCTCTCGTGCGCGCAAGCGGGTTCGTCGCAACTCGCTATATTTTCTTCGAGCGCGGCCAAATCCTCTTCCGTCAAATGCGGCACTGCCCCTGCAGCAAGTTCGGGTTCGAGTAACTGACGCACCGTATAGATGTCGTCGATGCTTACGTCCTTAAAGAACAAATAATTTTGCAAGAGCTGAAGGGTTCTATCTAGCGGCACTTCAACGATGGTGCCGCCGCCCGAAGGACCGGTCGTGACCTTGATAAGCCCTTGCACTTCCAGAGACTTGAGCGCTTCGCGAATCGTGCTCTTGCTAACGGAAAACAACTGCTGCAACTCGACTTCGCGCGGCAGCTTGTCGCCCGGCTTGAGATCTTTTTCCGTAATGAGCCGTTTGATTTCCTCAGCGACGAGGTCTGCGCGCTTGGGCTGCTTGATGGGCTTGGCAAGCGGCTGCCTTGAGACTTCCTGTTGAGTCGGGTCGACTCCGGCCGCCGCGCTGGCGCGCTTAGCACGGTCCATCACCATATCGATGCTCCTTTACACACCCCGGAATATTGCCTTATTGACACCCGAATTTATTGTACCTAGCATCGGATTCGTTCTATTTATCATGATAAATAGGATGAAGCTAAACCGACGCATGAACGTACCACAAAAAAAACGCAAGGTGGCCGCGCAGGTCTTCTTCTCAAGGAGCGTCAATTTTGAATCGCCGAAATATGTTGAAGCTGGCCGCGCTGTCGGCCGTTCCCGGATCGTTTGAGGCGCTCATGTCGCGCAGCGCGCTCGCTCAAGGTTCGCCGATTCAGTTTGCCTGCCCGGTGCCGATGTCCGGACCCTTTGCGGCAAACGGCAAATACGCCGATCTCGGCATGAAGCTCGCGATCGAACAGTATGGCAAGGTGCTCGGTCAGCCGCTCGCATATACCACGCTCGATACCGAAGGCAAGCCCGCGACCGCGGTGCGTCGCGTTCAGGAAATAGCCCAACAGAAAAACGCGCGCTATTTTGCAGGCGGCATTCTTTCGTCCGAAGCGCTTGCAATGGGTAAGGAAGTGGAGAAGGCCGGCGGCGTTTTCATCACTACGGCGGGCGCCGACGAGCTCACGGGGAAAGACTGCAATAGCGCGACGTTTCGGTGGTCGGTGCCGACCTTCGGCGCAATAGAGCAGACGGTTCGACCGCTCATTCAGACGTTCCCCAAGGCCAAGCGTTGGTACACCATCACGCCACAATACGTCTTTGGCGATGGTCTTTTATCCGCTGCTAAAGCCATCTTCAAGGAAAAGGGCATCGAGCATGTGGGCAACAGCTATCACTCGCTAAACGAAAAAGAATTCAGCGGATATCTGACCAACGCTGTCGCGGCCAAGCCGGACGTCCTGCTTATTCTGAACTTTGGCTCACAGTCGTCGGATACGTTGCGACAAGCCGTGAGCTTCGGCATGAAGAACAACTGCACGATTCTCATGGCCTGGGCGTCCGGTCTGGAGCAGTTCGAAGCGCTGGGTCCGGACATCTGCGAAGGGGTGTATTTCGGCGCGCAGTACTGGCACGCAATTGATTCCCCGCTCAATCAGGATCTCGTCAAGCGCGCCAATGCGGCCTTCAAGGCGAACCCGAACTACAGTCTTGCGGGATCGTATATCTGTACCAAGATTTTGCTGGACGGCATCGTGAAGGCAGGTACGGCAGACCCCAAGAAAGTCATCGCGACGCTGGAAGGAATGAAGTATTCAGGTCTGACGGGCCCTGAGGAAATCCGCGCAGGCGACCATCAGGTGCTCAAGAATTATTATTTGCTCAAGGGTAAGCCAAAGAGCAAGATGAAAGACAAGGACGACTACGCCGATATCGTCAGTTCAGGACAATCGTTCCTTCCGCTCGACAAGACGCAATGCAAGATGGCTTGACAATGCTTAGGCACAAGCTGGAAGCGAATGCGCCTGAAGCGCGTTCGCGCCGTTTCTCTTTTGAGCCAAGGCCATGAACGTTTATCTGTTGCAGGTCGTGAACGGCATCGGCGTGGGGATGCTGTATTTTCTGCTTGCGGTCGGCTTGTCGATCGTATTCGGGCTCCTGCGCTTCGTGAATTTCGCGCACGGCGCGTTCTACCTTCTTGGTGCGTATTTTTGCTATCAGGCGATGCAGTGGTCAATGAGCTTCTGGATGGCGCTCATCGTCGTGCCGGTTGTAGTAGGCGTGCTTGCGTGGATAGTAGAAAAGATCGTATTGCGGCACGTCTATGCGCAGCAGCACGAGTTTCATATTCTCGCGACAGTGGGCCTCGCACTCGTGCTGCAGGAGTGCGCAATCATCCTATGGGGACCGCTCGGCGACAACGTAGCGGTGCCGGATGTGCTGAATGGCGTCGTGATCTGGGGCAGCTTCGTCTATCCGAAATACCGCCTGTTCGTGATCGGATTCACGGCTGTGCTCGCGGCCATTCTCTGGTGGGTACTCGAAGGCACGCGGCTCGGTAGCGCCGTTCGCGCGGGCAGTGAATCCAGCGAGATGGTGTCCTTGCTCGGTATCAATGTGACGCGCGTCTTCAGTCTCGTGTTCGCGCTCGGCGCGGGCACGGCAGCGCTTGCAGGCGTCCTCGCCGCACCCATACGCGGCGTCGATCCATTCATGGGTATCGAAGCTTTGGGCGTGGCCTTCGTGGTTGTCGTGGTGGGCGGCATGGGTAATTTCCTTGGCGCGCTTGTTGGCGGCTTGTTGGTCGGTATTGTCCAAAGCGTGATGAGCACGTTATGGCCCGAAGGCGCGCGGCTCATGATCTATGTCGCGATGGCCGCTGTCCTATTGCTGCGTCCGAATGGATTGCTCGGGAGGGCAGTGTGATTTCCAAACAGGATTCGAACGCGCTGGACGTCGACGCGCCGCAAAGCTCGTCGCCCCGGCAAGCGCTTCATCGCTATCGCTTCTTGCTCCTTGCCTTATTGGTCGTTTGCATATTGCCCATGACGATACGTTCGGGTTCGCTTGCGACCGAAGTACTTGTCTACGCGCTTGCGGCCTTGGGGTGCAATCTGCTCCTGGGACACACAGGGTTGCTCTCTTTTGGACAAGGCATTTTCTTTGGACTAGGCAGCTATAGCGCGGGTCTCATCCTGACGAAATTCGGTCTACAGGCTCCCGTCGCCTTATTAGGGGCGGTGCTTGCCGGAGCGGTTGCCGCAGCCATCGTCGGATGGTTTTCCATCCGTCAGCGCGGTGCCTATTTCGTGATGTTGACGCTCGCATTCGGCCAGATGTTTTACTTTCTCGCCTACACGACGCCCGATCTAACTGGCGGTGACAACGGTCTTCTCGATATCCCCCGTCCCGCTTTGTCCATCTTCGGCAAGACGCTCTTTTCGATAACCTCACCCTGGCAGTATTACGCGTTCGTGGCGGTGCTTTTCTTGCTCGCATTCTGGCTGATGATGCGTGTCTCGCATTCGATATTCGGTCGCACATTGCTGGCTATTCGCGACAATGAAGCCCGAGCGGCCGCGGTCGGGTACGACGTCAGGCGCTTCAAGCTCGCGGCCTTTGTCATCTCCGGTGCGGTCACGGGTTTGGCGGGCGCGTTGCACGCCATGATGACCGGTATCGCGCCGCTGTCTAACATCGACTATCACACGAGCGAGATGATTCTCGTGATGACGGTGATTGGCGGTACGGGAAATCTGTTTTCATCGGTCCTCGGTGCGGCCTTCTATGTGCTGTTCGCTGATTGGTTGAGCACGCTTTGGCCGCGCTGGCTGCTCCTGCTTGGGCTCGTGTTGATCGCTGTAAGTCTTTTCATGCAGCGTGGCTTGTGGGGCCTTGGCGAACGCGTCTGGCGCGCCGTCAGGCGCAATCAGGGAGAGGCAACATGAGCACGGCCCTTCTCGAAGCGAGGAATGTCGTCAAGCGCTATGGGAAATTCGCCGCCTTGACCGAGGTGAACTTGCGTATAGCGAGCCATACGGTCCATTCGGTCATCGGTCCGAATGGCGCGGGCAAGACAACGCTGTTCCACGTGCTCACGGGCACCGTGCCCATCACGGCGGGCAATATCACGTTCGACGGACACGATGTCACACATGAGCCCGATCATCGGCGCGTGAAGCGTGGCATCGCGCGATCGTTCCAGGTAACGAGTCTCTTCGCCAATCTGACCGTGCGCGAGAATCTTCGCCTCGCGGCGCAAGGCGTGGACGCAAAGCGCGCGCTCAATGCGTGGACGCCGCCGCGTGGTGCGCTTGAGCATCGCGAGACAGTGGATGCCGTGCTTGAACGCCTTTCTTTGCAACGTTTCGCGTCGACGTTCGCAAGCGCGCTTTCGCATGGTCAGCAGCGGCGACTTGAAGTAGGCATGGCGCTCGCGGCTCGTCCCAAGGCAATTTTTCTCGATGAGCCGACTTCCGGGATGGGAATCGACGATCTCGACGACATGAAGCAACTGATCCGCAGTTTGCGCGACGACTATACCGTCGTTCTCATCGAGCACAACATGGATATCGTGATGGATATCTCCGACACGATCACGGTCATGCAGCAGGGGCGTGTCCTGGTTGAAGGCAAGCCTGCCGATATTCGCGGCGACGAGCGCGTGCGTACCGCATATCTCGGCAACATGATTACCGGAGGCCGTGCCTGATGCTCGAAGCACAGAATATCCACGGATACTATGGGAAAAGTCACGTCTTGCAAGGCGTGACGCTTAGTGTTCGGGACGGTGAGACTGTCACTTTGCTTGGCCGCAATGGCGCGGGAAAGTCGACGACGTTAAAGAGTATTGCCGGCGTCGTAACCCCGCAACAGGGCAGTGTGAAATTCAAAGGCATTGATGTAGCGAAAATGCAGCCGCACAAGATTGCCGCGCGCGGGATATGTTTTGTTCCGGAGCATCGCGGTATCTTCAAGCTGCTTTCAGTGGAAGAGAATCTTCGTCTTGGCGCCCGTAAGCAATCGCCTTGGCAGTTGACGGACATCTATCGCATCTTTCCTCGTCTGAAGGAACGCCGCACGAATGGCGGTGGTCAACTGTCGGGTGGTGAGCAGCAGATGCTGGCGATCGGCCGTGCGCTCATGAATCATCCGCGGCTTCTGATGCTCGATGAACCCGTGGAAGGCCTTGCCCCCGTGATCGTCGAAGAGATCGTGGCGCAACTCAAGCTGATTCGGGAAGCGGGCGTGGCAATCCTGCTGGTCGAACAGAATCTCGAGGTCTGTACTCAGCTTGCGGATCGACATTACATCATCGAGCAAGGCCATATCGTGTACGAAGCCAGCAACGACGTCTTCATTACCGACGACTCCGTTAAGGACCGCTATCTAGGAGTAGGCGTCGTTTGAGTGCATCGAAGGCTGACAATTTTCATCTGCAACTATCGAAGGAATTCCGATGCAAGTGCTCGATCTGCCAGCGCATGCTGGCTTGCGCGTCGACGGCGCGCGACTTTGGAACAGCCTGATGGAACTCGCGCGCATCGGCGCGACGCATAAAGGTGGCGTGTGTCGCCTGGCGCTAACCGAACTCGACAAGAAAGGGCGCGATCTCTTCGTCGCTTGGGCGAAGGGAGTTGGATGTACGGTGCGCATCGATGCAATCGGCAACATCTTCGCGCGTCGTGCGGGCTTGCGTGACGACCTGCCTCCTGTTATGACCGGCAGTCATATCGACACACAACCGACAGGCGGAAAGTTCGATGGCAACTATGGCGTACTCGCCGGCCTCGAAGTCCTGCGCACCTTGAACGACAACGATGTACGCACTGTCGCGCCGCTCGAAGTCGCGGTCTGGACCAATGAGGAAGGGTCGCGCTTCGTTCCAGTCATGATGGGTTCAGGCGTCTTTGCTGGCGCGTTCACGCTCGATTACGCGCTGATGCAAAAGGATCGCGAGGGCATCTCCGTGCGCGATGCGCTCGCGTCGATCGGTTATGAGGGTGAACACGTCGCGGCGCATCGCGTCGGTGCTTATTTCGAAGCGCATATCGAGCAAGGGCCAGTGCTCGAAGCGAATGACAAAGTGATTGGCGTGGTGCAGGGAGCGCTCGGTCAACGATGGTACGACGTGACCATTGAGGGGATGGAGGCGCATGCAGGACCTACGCCGATGGAACTGCGCCGTGACGCGTTGCTCGTGGCAGCCGATCTTATCCGCGAGGTCAATCGCATTGCGATCTCGCATGCTCCGCATGGACGCGGTACGGTCGGTTGGGTGGACGTGCATCCGAATTCGCGCAATGTGATCCCGGGCCGTGTGAAGCTAACCGTCGACTTCCGCGCTGCCGACGACGCCACGCTCGATGAGATGGATGCCGCCCTGCGTGACATGTGCGCCAAGTCGTCGTTGCCTGTGGCAGTAGACGAAGTGGTCTACTTTGCACCGCAACCGTTCGATGCATCGCTGGTCGATTCGGTGCGTGACAGCGCCAATGCACTAGCTTATACGTCGATGGATGCGGTAAGCGGCGCGGGTCACGATGCGGTGTACCTTGCGCGCGTCGCGCCCGCTGCCATGATCTTCGTGCCGTGCAAGGCTGGCATCAGCCACAATGAAATAGAGGATGCGCAGGCCGATCATCTCGAAGCAGGCTGTAACGTGCTGCTTCAAGTCATGCTGCGTGCCGCAAATGCACCGGCTAAAGACGGAGCGCAAGCATGAAAATTCTGATCGCCCGGATGAATCACGAGACCAATACTTTCTCGCCTGTGGCGACACCGCTCGAAGCATTCGGGCGCGACGGCCCTTGCTATAACGAAGCCGCATATCAGGAAAACGCGGGTATGCGCACCGCGATGTCTGCTTTCATCGACGCCGCCGAACGCGTAAAGGCGGAGATCGTCACGCCTATCTCCGCATCGGCGAATCCTAGCGGTTCGGTCGCCGCAGCAGCTTACGACGCGATATGCGCATCTATCGTCCAAGCCGCGCAAGGATGCGACGCAGTGATGCTCGACCTGCACGGCGCCATGGTTGCGGAAAATTCGCCGGACGGCGAAGGCGATTTGCTCGAACGTGTACGCAAGGCGGTGCCGCACGCGCCCATTGCGGTCTCGCTCGATCTGCACGCGAACGTCACGCAGAAGATCATCGACAATGCAAATGTGATCGTGAGCTTCAAGACCTATCCGCACGTGGATATGTATGAAAGCGGCGAGCACGCGGCCCGCCTGCTTTTCAATCTCATCGATGAAAAGGTGACCCCGGTCATCGCGTGGGCTCAACCGCCGCTCCTCACGCATACGTTGAGAAGCGCGACGGCAAGCGGTGCGATGAAGCGCGCCATCGAAGCGGCACGCGCAGCGGAGGGAGAGGAAGGAGTGCTCGCAGTCTCGGTGCTGTCGGGCTTTTCTCTCGCGGATATCGCGTCGCCTTGCATTAGCGTAGTCGTGGTTGCAAATGGCGACAACGACAAAGCGCAAAAAGTCGCGAACCAGATCGCGCAGCAGATCTGGAATGAACGCGAAGCCTTCGTTTATCGCAGCGCACCGCTTGCAGCATCTATCACGGAAGGCGTGAAGCTGGCGCAAGAAGCAGACAAGCCCGTCTTGCTGCTCGATCACGGCGACAACTGCATGTCGGGCGGCACGTGCGACACCACCGACGCATTCGAAGAAGCCCTTGTACAAGGGCTCGATGGCATCGTCGTCGGCCCGCTATGCGACCCGCAAGCAGTGGCAACGTTATTCGATGCTGGCATCGGCGCGACGGTCACAGTCGGCATAGGCAACAAGCTCCCGAGCGTCGCATCGCGCGGCAAGCCTCCGCTCGAGGTGACAGGCGTGGTGCGTGCCCTGACGAATGGCGAGTACATCATCAGCGGTCCGACTTATACCGGCCAGCGCGCTTATATGGGCCGCGCCGCCGTCATCGAGACACCGGCCGCGCGGATTCTTGTCACCGAACGCACGCATGAGCCTTGGGATCTCGGTGTATTCGAGAGCGTCGGTATCGATCCGCGCGGTGCGCGCTTTCTTATCCTCAAGTCGCGCATGTATTGCCGGCCGGTGTTCGTGCCGATTGCCGGTGGTCTGGTGGAGTGCGACAGCCGGGGCGTCACGAGCTCGGACTATGAGCTCTTCTCGTTCAGCAATCTCAAGCGGCCGGTTTTTCCATTGGATTCGAACGCGACGTTCGACGCTTGAGCGTTATTTCACGAGATTGAGCCGCTTGGTGACGATGGTTCCCGTCTTGCGATCGATGAGCCAGACGGCATCGACGCGACCATGCAGCGTGGATGTCCTACGCGTGATGTCGGTCGGCTCTTCATCCGTGGGGTCGTTATGTTCGACGCGGTCGATGAGATATGGCGGCTCTAGCGTGCAGATCAGCAGAATCGCAAAGTCGCCGTCGCCGTGCGTCTTATCGAAGTCGGCCAGGATTGCACCGCCGCGCACGTTCGTTCTTGCGCGGCCTTCAACGCCAAGCTGTATCACGTCGAAAGTCTGGACGAAGCCCTTGGCCTTGGCCTCGGGCGCCACGACCAGTTTGCGACCGCTCTGGCCCTTCACCGTCTCCTTGAGCAGGATGGCGTCCGGTTGCGTGGGCGCGGCAAGGGAGACGTTCACACTAAGCAGCTTCTTTTTCGTCTGATATCGGACGCCGTAAGACGCTGGAATAACGAATGCAAAAGTGGGATCGGCTTGCGCATTTGCCTGTGCTTGCGCCGCTGTCTGCGTCGCGGATGCGGATTGCGTGGACTTGCGCAAGCGTTGCAGCGGACGGTCCAGAAAGCCGCGCAGGCGGCTAGTAATGGAAGGCGGCTGGCTGGGCGACGGCTTGCCGCTAAGCGCGTCTCTGACGTGTTGAGGATCGTCGCCGGTGAAGTCGGCAGGGAGTGCGTCCGCCGACAAAATGCCCGCGCCGCTCGCAACGCCTGCATCGGCCGAAGCACTCCACGCGCAAGGTGCATGCAAAATAATGAATACACTTAGCAGCATGCCAGCCGCGCCGATAGCCGTCTTACTCTTTCTCTTCGATAAAAGCACTTCGCTTCCTCTGGCGCACGCGCTGAGTCTGATGAAGCGGCTATCTTAAAATAAAAGCCGCGCAGCTTCACATTCGCGCGGCCGCCGCATGCTCCCGCTCGCTCTTCGCCTTGCGGCTCAACATCAGCGTGATGACCGCCGACATGGCGAGCGTCGCGCCCACGACGTACAGGCCCGCGGCATAGCTACCGGTTGAATTCTTTAGCCAGCCGATGGCGAACGGTCCCACGAAGCCACCCAGGTTGCCGATGGAGTTGATCATCGCAATGCCTGCCGCCGCGCCTGCACCGGAAAGGAACATGCTCGGCATGGCCCAGAGCGGAGCCTTGGCGGCGCTGATGCCCACGTTGACCACGATGAGCGCGAGTACGATAAAGAGCGCCGTCCTCGCCTGACCTGCAAAGAAGAAGCCGACGCAAGCCAACGCACATGGAATGACCACGTGCCACGTGCGTTCCTGCGTGCGGTCCGAATGCCGGGCCCACAGGATCATCGCGATGACGGCGATCACGCTCGGAATGCCGTTGATGAGCCCCGTCTCCAGCGCGCTGAAACCGTACTGACGGATGATGAGCGGCGCCCACAATCCGAGCGTATAAAGACCCGCCGACGTGCCGAAATAAATGAGCGCTAGCGCCAGCACACGCGGATCGCGTAATGCATTCAAAGCGCCTTCCGTATGCCCCGCATTCGCTTGCTTCGCGTCGGCTTCGCTTTTCAGCCTTGCAATGAGCCATTCGCGCTCTTCGCTCGCGAGCCAATGTGCCTGGGCGGGCGTGTCGGTCAGATATTTGAGGACGACGAAGCCGAGCACGATAGCCGGAATCGCTTCGATGATGTAGAGCAACTGCCAGTCTGCGAGCCCGAAGATCGGCGGCATCTGCATGATCGCGCCAGACAACGGCGAGCCGATGGCGGTCGAGATCGGCGCGGCTGCCATGAACCATGCGGCGGCCACGGCGCGCTGCTTGGCCGGAAACCAGAGGCTGAGATAAAGAATCACGCCGGGGAAGAATCCGGCCTCCGCGACGCCGAGCAGGAAGCGCAGGACGTAGAAGCTCGTCGGACCTGCCACGAATGCGGATGCAACGGAGACGATGCCCCACGTGACCATCACGCGTGCAATCCAGATGCGCGCGCCGACTTTATGCAAAATTAGATTCGACGGAACTTCGAACAGAAAGTAGCCGATGAAAAACAATCCGCCGCCCAGTCCGAAGGCGGTGGGCGAGAGGCCGATGGCCTTGTTCATCGTCATGGCGGCAAAACCGACGTTGACGCGGTCGAGAAAGCTGATGAAGTAAAGCAGCATCACGAACGGAATGATGCGCAATGCCAGCTTGCGATTGACGCGGGCTTCCACGCCGGACTCGGATGGGGTATGCATGTGTCTCCTCCTTGGGAGGCGAGCGGTGCTCTAAGGAACGGTGCGGAAAGACTCAGGAGTTAGGCGCGAGCGTCCTGTTGCCGCGATGTGCGTTGCATCGCGGTCAAGCGCCCCGGCACGCTGCCGGGGTCCATTGCATACAAAATGCGGAATCAGGCCGCTGCGGCTTCCACGCGTTCGACAAACGCGCACACGGCAGCCGTCACTTGCGCTGTCGTCGCCTTGCCGCCGAGATCGCCGGTATGCAGCGATTCATCGGCTGTCACGGCTTCGACGGCATCCATCACACGCTTGGCGGCTTCCGTTTCGCCCAGATGTTCGAGCAACATGACGAGCGACCAGAAAGTGCCGATCGGGTTGGCAAGCCCCTTGCCCATGATGTCGAAAGCGGAACCGTGGATCGGCTCGAACATCGACGGATAACGGCGTTCTGGGTCGATGTTGCCCGTCGGCGCAATGCCGAGGCTGCCCGCGAGCGCGGCGGCCAGGTCGCTCAGGATGTCGGCATGCAGATTGGTCGCGACGATCGTATCGAGCGTGGCGGGACGGTTGACCATGCGCGCGGTGGCGGCATCGACCAGTTCCTTGTCCCACTTCACGTCCGGGAATTCTTTTGAAATCTGCAGCGCGATTTCGTCCCACATCACCATGGCATGGCGCTGCGCATTGCTCTTGGTGATGACCGTAAGCAGTTTGCGCGGACGCGACTGCGCGAGTTTGAATGCAAAACGCATAATGCGTTCGACACCGGCACGCGTGAGGATGGAGACGTCGGTTGCCGCCTCGATCGGATGACCCTGATGCACGCGGCCACCCACACCCGCATATTCGCCCTCGGAATTCTCGCGCACGATCACCCAATTGAGGTCCTCGGGCTTGCAACGCTTGAGCGGCCCGTCAATGCCGGGAAGAATGCGCGTCGGGCGCACGTTGGCGTATTGATCGAAGCCCTGGCAGATCTTCAGGCGCAGGCCCCACAGCGTGATGTGATCGGGCACGCCGGGGTCGCCTGCCGAACCGAAGAGAATTGCGTCCTTGTCGCGGATGGCATCGAGGCCATCGGCGGGCATCATCGAACCGTGCTGACGGTAATAGTCCGCGCCCCAGTCGAAGCTCTCGAATTCGAATGCAAAATTACGCGACGTCTTGGCAAGCGCTTCGAGCACTTGCTGGCCAGCGGGGATGACTTCCTTGCCGATGCCGTCGCCGGGGATGGTTGCGATGCGATAAGTTTTCATGTCTCCGTTCCTCGATGTGGGTGTGTGAGCTCACTCTACCCAACTTAAGGATAAGAAACCGGTGCTAAACTCAAAGCATCTTTAACTTTGATTCAAAAGTGAGGGCGCATGGCCGAGACCGTTCAGCCGGCCGATCTGAGCTTTTTCTCGACGCTCGCGACATCGGGCAGCCTGAGCGCAGCGGCGCGGGAACTGGGCCTCACGGCAGCGGCAGTAAGCAAGCGCCTGACACAAATGGAGGCGCGGGCAGGCGTGCCACTCGTCAATCGCACGACGCGCCGCATGATGCTCACGCCAGAGGGCGAGCTTTATCTGGAGCGTGCGCGGCGCATTCTCGACGAAATCGACGAACTTGCGGAGCTGCTTGGCAGCGCGAAGAAGAGTCCAAAGGGTCTGCTTCGCGTGAATGCGACGCTCGGCTTCGGGCGCAGTCATGTGGCGCCCGCCATTTCTCGATTCGTTGCGCGGCACCGCCAAGTGTCGGTGCAATTGCAGTTGTCGGTCGCGCCGCCGCCGCTCACGGACGACACATTCGACGTTTGCATTCGCTTTGGCGAGCCACCGGATACGCGTGTAGTCGCGCGGCGTCTCGCGTCGAATCGTCGGCTGCTATGCGCGGCGCCGGGCTATATCGCCACGCACGGTTTGCCTGCGACGCCGCACGATCTCACGCGGCATAACTGCATCGGCATCCGGCAGGGCGACGAAGCGTACGGCGTTTGGCGGCTGACGAGCGTGCGGGGTGCTGCGCAGAAGACGGAGGCGGTGCGCATCAAGGGCAATCTCACGACCAACGATGGCGAAATCGCCGTCAAATGGGCGCTCGAAGGACACGGCATTCTGATGCGAGCTGAATGGGACATTGCAGACTATCTGGCGGATGGCCGGCTCGTCGCCGTATTGCCCGATTACGAGACGCCCAATGCGGACATCTACGCCGTGTACTCCGGACGGCATCAGATGTCCGCGCGCATAAGGGCTTTCGTCGATTTCATTGCGCTCGATCTCAAGCATGCGCGCGGCACTTGAATTTCCGACTATCGTTAAATGCATGGCATTTTGTAGTCGGCATACCGCATGCAAAATTCCGTCGACCCAGTAAAGGCAATGAAAGCGGGCGGCCTGTGGGCGCTATACTGGTTGCCTGTCCATTGCATGACGACCCACGACCGGATAGCCGTCCTCAAGCGGCTCCAAGGTCACCCGCGGCGCGACTCCAGATAAATTGGCTGAACACGATTTAGACAAACTCAAGATCGACCGCAGTTCCGCTGCCGTCGTCCCGCGACGCAGGCGTCCGTGGCTTCGCTATGTGCTCGTCGCAGCGATCATTCTCGTACTCGTGGGCATCGGCTTGCGTTTTGCCGGGCCGCAAACGGTAGAGACCGCTACGGTCACGTCGGTTTATCCATCGCAAAGCTATACGCTTCTCAACGCGACCGGCTACGTCGTGCCGCAACGCAAGGCGGCGGTCGCATCGAAGGGACAGGGCCGCGTGGAATGGCTTGGTGTACTCGAAGGTACGCCTGTAAAGGAAGGCCAGGTGATTGCGCGGCTCGAACGCGATGATGTGTCCGCTTCGCTTGCACAAGCCGAGGCGCAAGTTAAAGTTGCTCAAGCCAACCTCGAGTTGCAACGCGCCGAGTTGAGGGACGCAGAGATCAGTCTCAAGCGCTCCGATATCCTCGCTCCCCAAGGCGCGATTCCCGCGTCTCAGCACGACAGCGACCGCGCCCGCTTCGACAAAGCCAAGGCAGCCGTGAATAGCGACGCAGCCACGATCGTGTCGGCACAAGCCAATGCGCTCGCGGCGCGCGTAGCCGTCGACCAGACCATCATTCGTGCGCCTTTCGATGGCGTCGTGCTCGAAAAGCATGCGAACGTGGGCGATAACATCACGCCGTTCTCGTCGGCATCGGACAGCAAGGGTGCGGTCGTGACGATTGCGGACATGAAGACGCTCGAAGTCGAGGCGGATGTCGCGGAGTCGAACATTGGCAAGATCATGGTCGATCAACCATGCGAAATGCAGCTCGACGCGCTGCCCGATGTTCGCTTCTCGGGACGTGTATCGCGCATCGTGCCAACGGTCGATCGTTCGAAGGCCACGGTCCTCGTGAAAGTGCGCTTCGTCGAACACGATCCACGCGTGCTGCCCGACATGAGCGCGAAGGTCGCGTTCCTTTCGAAGCCCGTACCGCCCGAACAGAAGAAGGCGCTGGTGGCCGTTCAGCCCGCAGCAGTGGTCACGCGCGATGGCAAGCAGGTCGTGTTCATCGTCGAGAACGACAAGGCGCTTCAGAGGCCCGTGACAACGGGCGAACATATCGGCGACCTGCTCGCGGTGCAAGGCGTCAAGCCAGGCGATACGCTGGTACTCGCGCCAAACGACAAGATCAAAGACGGCACCAGCGTTACGCTGGCGAAGAAGTAACGTGAGCACTGCACCTCTGGTCCAGATCAGTCACGTCGTGAAGTCATACCGGCGCGGCGTGCAGACGGTGCCCGTGCTGACCGACATCTCGTTGTCCATCGCCGAAGGGGACTTCGTCGCGTTGATGGGACCGTCCGGCTCGGGCAAGAGCACGTTGCTCAATCTGATCGCGGGCATCGACCGGCCGGACAGCGGCGAGCTTCTTGTCGGCGGGCTCGATATCACGCGTTTGCCGGAGTCCGCGCTTGCCGACTGGCGCGCGGCTCACGTTGGCTTCATCTTCCAGTTCTATAACCTGATGCCGGTGCTCACCGCATTCGAGAACGTCGAATTGCCGCTGATGCTCACGCGCCTCTCGCGCGCCGAACGGCGTGAACGTGTCGCGATGGTGCTGGACATGGTCAACATGAGCGAGCGCACGACTCACTATCCGTCGGAGCTATCCGGCGGCCAGCAGCAGCGCGTGGCGATTGCACGCGCCTTGATTACCGACCCGAAGCTGATCGTCGCCGATGAACCCACGGGCGATCTCGACCGCACCTCTGCGGCCGAAGTCCTAACGATGCTGCAACGCCTGAATGAACGCGTTGGCAAGACCATCATCATGGTCACGCACGACGCGCATGCCGCCAATGCCGCGAAGGCGCTGGTGCATCTTGAGAAGGGCGAGTTGATCGACGGCGCGGTGCGCTGAATCATGTTCGTCTTCAAGCTCATTCTGCGCAATGCCACGCGTCACAAGCTCCGCACGGCGCTGACCGTGCTGGGCCTCACGATTGCGGTGCTTGCATACGGCCTGCTGCATACGGTCGTGGATGCGTGGTACGCGGGCGCGGCTGCGGCATCCAACGCGCGCCTGGTCACTCGCAATGCGATCTCGCTGGTGTTTCCGCTGCCTCTTGCATACGAGAATCGCATTCGCGGCGTGGATGGTGTGACGCTGGTTGCACGCTCGAACTGGTTCGGCGGCATCTATCGCGACCCCAAGAATTTTTTCGCGCAATTCGCGGTATCGGACAACTATCTGGATCTCTATCCCGAGTACATCGTCACGCCGCAAGCGCGCTCCGATTACCAGCGCGATCGCAAGGGCGTGCTCATCGGGCGACAGCTTGCGACGCAATACGGCTTCAAAGTGGGCGACGTCATTCCTCTCAAGGGGACGATCTATCCAGGAACGTGGGACTTCGTGGTGCGCGGCATCATGGAAGGGCGCGACGAATCGACCATCACGCGGCAACTCATCTTTCACTGGGAGTATCTCAACGAGACGATTCGCAAGACCACCAAGCGTCAAGTGGATCAGGTCGGCGTGTATGTCGTGGGCATCGGAAATCCGGATCAGGCGGCCACCGTATCGCGCAATGTCGATAACGTCTTCAAGAACTCGCTTGCGGAGACGCTTACCGAAACCGAGCAAGCGTTTCAGCTGGGCTTCGTCGCGATGTCTAATCAGATCATTGCGGCCATACGTGTCGTCTCTTACGTGGTGATTCTCATCATCATGGCCGTGATGGCCAATGCAATGGCCATGAGCGCACGCGAACGCACCGTCGAATACGCCACGCTCAAGGCGCTTGGATTCGGACCCACGTTTCTTAGCGTGCTCGTCTTCGGCGAGTCGCTGGCGATATGCACGATGGGCGGTGCAATCGGTATACTCGCGACACCGCCGGTCGCCGATTTCTTCAAGAATGCGACAGGCGGCGTGTTTCCGGTCTTTCGCGTCTCGCACGAAACGATGATGCTGCAAGCTGCCTGCGCGTTCGTCATCGCGCTGGCGGCGGCGATCGTACCGGCGGTGCAGGCGAGCCGCGTGAGGATCGTCGAAGGCTTGCGAGCGATCGGATAAGGCGAGCATATGGCCATTCCCGTTTCATACATCGCGCGCAACCTATGGGCTCGCCGTCTCACGACGATGTTGACCGCAGGCGGTCTCGCGCTCGTCGTCTTCGTGTTCTCGACCGTGCTCATGCTCGATGCGGGACTCAAGAAAACGCTCGTGTCCACGGGCGAACGCGATAACGTCGTGGTCATTCGCAAAGGCGCGGAAACGGAGATTCAAAGCTCGATCGACCGCAGTCAGGCGAACGTGATGGAGATGCATCCGTCTGTCGCGATGAATGGCGAGGGTGAGCCCTTCGCATCCAAAGAGACCGTGGTGCTCATCTCGCTCTATAAGCTCGGTTCGAATACGCCAGCGAATGTGGTGATACGCGGCGTATCGCCGACTGGCGTCGAACTGCGGCCGCAAGTGAAGCTTACGGCGGGGCGCATGTTCAGTCACGGGTCATCGGAGATCATCGTCGGCAGCAGTATCGCCAAGGGCTTTGCGGGCACGCGCATTGGCGATCATCTGCGCTTCGCTCAGCGCGATTGGACCGTGGTGGGCCACTTCGATGCAGGCGGCAGCGGCTTCGATTCGGAGATTTGGGGCGATGTCGATCAACTCATGCAGTCGTTTCGCCGCACGAGTTATTCGTCGATGGTCGTGAGGCTTGCCCGCAGCGATGCCTTCGACCGCTTTCGCGCGGATATCGACGTCGATCCTCGTCTTGCCGATGAAGCCAAGCGCGAGCAAGTGTTCTACGGCGATCAGTCGAAGGCGCTATCCACGTTCATCAATATTCTCGGCATCACGCTTTCGATTATCTTTTCGATAGCAGCGATGATCGGCGCGATGATCACCATGTATGCCTCGGTCGCGAACCGGGTCGCGGAGATTGGAACGCTTCGCGCGTTAGGTTTCAAGCGCTTCGATGTGTTGATTGCGTTTCTGCTCGAAGCGCTGCTTTTGGGACTCGCCGGTGGACTCGTCGGCCTCGGCTGCGCGGCACTCATGCAGTTCGCTTCGTTTTCGACGACCAATTTCCAGACGTTCGCGGACCTGTCGTTCCGGTTCGTGCTCACGCCATCGGTCGTTATTCAAACGGTTTTATTCTCGATGATCATGGGGTTCGTCGGTGGCTTTCTGCCTGCCGTACGTGCTGCGAGGCTGAGTATCGTAGATGCGTTGCGAGCCCGATAATCGCGAGACTGCTCAACCGCGATACACCGCACCTTTCGATCCATTGACCGCGAACACATCGCCTTCGGGCGCCGCGCGAACATGTGCGCTTCGCGCAACGAGCGGCACGCGACGCGGAACGCCGGGCGCAAGATGGAACCAGTCGATGCTCGCGTAATAGTCCGGATCGACCACGTGCACCCATCGTGCAAGCTGTGTCGTTGCAATGTCGAGGAACCAGCCTTTGTCATCCTGACCGATGGTCGCGTTCAATCCGACATCACGTCGCTCGCCGATGGAAGGATCGGGAAAATGGAAAGCTTCTGACAATACCGCGCCGGTACCCTGATCGCGCAGAAGCACATGCGTGACATCGTGCGCGCGAGGACCGAAGCGATATGCATAGGCGATGTCGAAGAACGCGCCCAGCAGCGAAGCCGATTTGATACGCTGCACGCTGCGCGGAAATAGCACGACATCGCTCGCACCGCCTGCGACCTTCACCGCGCCATCGCGCAAGCACGACAGTTCGACGCGTGCGCGTATCTCGCGAGCCGTCTCGTTGACGAGATGCACATCGAGGCCGTCGAGGCCTTCATCGGTAATCAGCGCCTGAATAGGCTGAAGCACGCGCGCAAGCCCATGCAGCGCGCTTTTGGGCTTGTGACGCGCATCGATCACACCCCAGCCCGCGCCCGGACGCAGATCCAGCAGATTCCATACGATGCCGCCCGCGCAGGTCGAACCTTCGCGACGCCATTCGGAAAACACAGCGCCGATCACATCGGCGACGACGGCGCGAGACAGTTCGAGATAGCGCTCGGGGTCTTCATAACGCAGACGCGCCACGTCGACGCGATACAGTTCGCGCAGATAGTGCTCGCGCACATCGTCGAAGTCCCATGCGGAACCGGGATCGCGCGGCACGCTTGTCTTCCAGCGTGGCTCATGCGCGCGCGCCGCATTCGGTACAGAACGCAGCGTGACATCGTCGGGGACATTCGCGAACGCAAGGCATTCGGAAGCGAAACGTACTTGCGCACGACGCGCGTCGTCGAAGGGGCGCTGATATGCGCCGACGCCGTAGTAATGCGTGATGCCGCCGCGCGTGCCGAAGGGCATCGAGACGCTGTCGCCGGGCGCGGCGCTCGGTGAGTTCACGACATACGCCACATCGGCGCGATGCTTGGCGATGACTTCCGGAAGCAGTTGCGTGAAAAGGCCTTGTTGATAGGCATCGAATGGCAGACCCAGCATGGCCGCTTGCTGATGCACTTCGCTGCCGCCGCATAGCACTGCAAGCGATGCAAAACGCCGCGTGCGCGCAAGAAACTGTTCTGCTTCGAGTTGCACGCTTCGGTTGAATGCCTCGTCCGAGGGATAGTCGAAGTTGGCAAACGCAAAGTCTTGCCAGATCAGAATGCCGAATTCGTCCGCGAGTTCGTAAAAGGTATCGGATTCATAAAGCGTGATGCCGCTCACGCGAATGATGTTGAGCCCCGCATCGCGGCACAGGGTGAAGATGGCCGCGAGCTTGTCGCGCGATGCGTCGAGCGCGACGATATCGGCGGAAGTCCAGCATGCGCCGCGCGCGAACACCGGCACGCCGTTGACGATCAACTGAAAGCCCGTCTTGTCCGCACCGCGATCCACTTCGATATGTCGAAAACCGATCTGCCCAAGCGCGATACGACCAAGCGTTTCGCTCGTCAAGGTCACGGCATAAAGCGATGGCGCGCCATGCGTATGCGGCCACCAGAGCCGCGCTTGCGGCACGCGCACTTGTCCCGTGAGCGTATGCGCGTCACGCCATTGCAGCGGCGCCGTGGCCTCGCCATCGCCACATTCGACGTGCATTTCCTCCGGCTCTTGCGGATGATAGAAATGTACAGTGACGTCGAGCAGACCATCGGCACGATCGATTGAAGGCGCAAGCTCGATACGCTCGATGCCATTGCGCGCTTCGCCGATCAGTTCCACTGCGCGCCACGGACCGACTGGCTGAATCGGCGGGCACCATCCGGGCATGTGTCCAAGCAAGGTCGTGCGTACGTTGCGCAGCGTCGCTGGCTGCGCGAGCTTCGGACGCCAGCGCGCACGGCCGCGTTTTGCGGCAAGTGCAGGCTGAATGGAACGAAAGCACAGATAAAGCGTCGCGTCGCCTTGCAGATTCAGATCGACATCGTGCGCGACGAACATAGAATCGGAGTCGAGCAGCTTGTCGTTATCGAGCCACACTTCGGCAATTGTCGCGAGGCCATTGAAGCGCACGCGCCGCTTGCCTTCACCCTGCAAGCGCACGCGATACCAGTGATCCGACATCGCGTAGGGCTGCGCGAGCGCATCTTCGCCAACGCCGTTTGCACGTTGCGCCGATGCAATCGTGCCGGGCACGGGCGCATCGATCCAATGCGCGCTTTCATCGAGCGATGCAGGCGTCGCACAAGCGCCCGCAGCCGTGCTCGTGCACGTCCACCCTTCGGAGAGGCGTTGCGGCAGGCAAGCGTTGGACATATCGGACATGGAATGCATGTTCCTTCCTTCTATGGGCGAAGATGAACATGATGAACGAAGCACGGGCCACGCGAGCAGCGTGGCCCCGGTGCTTCAAAGAAAACGCGCGGCGAGCGGTTCGATGACCTTCTCGTAAGATGCTTCGAGCGAATCGAGGCAGTCGGTACACGGGTCGAGCCGTGAACGCATGCGCGCCCGCGCAAGGCGGAACTGCATGACCATCGCTTCGTTCGCCATGGATTGCGCGCTCGTCTGGATTGCGTCAGGCACTTCGACGCCGTGCGCATTGAGCCACACCAGATACTTCGACAGCAACTCGAAGTTCGAACCGAGCTGGCGCATCACGTTGAACGTGTAGAGATGGTAGTAAGACACATCCCGTTCGAGCAATGCACGTAGATGCTCGGGAAACTCCGCGCGCCACTGCGAGACGGGGTTCGATGTCGGACGATCGAGCAAGCGCAGCTTGAGCAGATCGACCGAACGTTGCACCAGCGCCTGACCTTCGAGCGGCGCACGCGCGCGCTTGACGAACTCCACGTACGGAAAGAGCGCATGCACGTCGCTTGCAAGGTCTGGCATCAGGCGAAACACGCCGTCATAGTCCTCGCCCGATAACGCGAAATAGCCCGCGTTATGGAAGTACGTGATGCGCTTTGCCGCTGCATCGATGGAGTCGACTGCAATGGTCGTCTTCGAATGCGACTGCTTGTACGCGGTTGCACGCGTGTCGGGCAGATAGAACGCATCCACTTCGGCGACCACTACGTGACCGCGTTTGGTCTGCTCGCGCACGTGAGCTTCGAGCGTGTCGAAAATCGCAAGCTCCTGGGCCTGCAAGCCGTAGAGCCGCGAGATGTCGTCGAGCGAGAACTTGGGGAACGTGAACTGATCGCCTTCGAACGCCTGCGTCACGGTGAAGCTCAATGCGGCGTGCGGATCGCAGCCGTAGTGGTGCAAGAGCTCGATCCACAGATCGACGTAACAGTTGGTCTCCAGCCAGACGCGCTCGCCGCGATGCAACGCATGGCGGCTCGCTTCGTCTTGAGCGGCAGACTGTTCGTTGGACGCGCCAGTCACGGCGTGCTCGGGCGAGCGTGCGTTCATGCGTCTTTGCCCAGTGTGCCGAGGCCATCGGCGACGAGCGGCGCCGCATTGCCCCACAGCAGTTCACGCACTGCGGCAGGCCACGCGTTCACGTCGAGACCGTGATGACGGAAGAGCGCAAGCGTCGTACGTTCCATGCCGAAGCCCACGCATGCGGTATGCGCCACTTCGCCATTGCCCTGACGGATGTTCCACAACTCGCCGAAGTGGTCCATGTGATAGTTGAACGACAAACATGCGGTCGGACGGTCGGGCGTTGCAACCGGCACGAGCAGTTCGAACTTGAGTTCTTGCGCACGCTGGCTGTCGGCCACGATCTTGCCGCCGCGTCCGAAGAACGGGTCGTTAGCCAGATCGATTTCGAACGGCAGTTGCAGCAGATTCACGAGCAGCGAGCCACGCTCGATCCACTTCTGACGGAACGCCATTACTTGCTCGGGGCTGCCCACGCGAATGTACTCGCGCATGCGGAACATCTGCATGCGGCCCGGATCGATGGACGGTTCGTGACGGAAGCAATACGAGAACGCATCGAAGATCGCGCCGTCTTCGGCGAGGTTGCCGCGCTTGGCAACGAGCGGATAGATCGGATAACAGGCCGCGGGCGTGAGCACGAGACGCGTCGGCTTTTGCTGATCCATCCAGTCATCGGAACGCTCTTCTTCTTCGCCGATATGCACGATCTTGTCGAGCGCTTCGAGCAGACGATGATGTCCGCGATCATTGCCCTGGAACGAGTGAATCGTGCCGGCAAGGTTCGGGAAGCTCTTCAGGTACTCACTGTCTTCGAAGTCGCGGCGGCGCATGGCCGGCGGAAAGCGCAACGATTCCGCGTGCTGGTCGGCGCCGAGCAACGTGATCGCGTTGTTGAGACGGTCCACCACATCCTCGAACACCGCGCTGCGGCCATAGAGGCCGTCTTCGCCCGTATCGATGAGAATGCCGGCGGCCATCAGCCGGTCGCGCAAGGTCAAATCCGATTTATCGTAGGGCACTTGACTGGTCTCGTTATGTGCTTGTTCTTCGGCCTGCATGAGCGCGGCCTGTTCGTTCGGCATGTTCATAATCGTTATAGGGTCCCGGTTGCGGAACGCTGCGCGAGCAGCAGATTCGCGGTGTTCAGTTCGATGCGGTCATTGCTGATCATGAGCGGCGCCGAGTGCAGATCGCGCAAGTGCCGCCCCACGCTGAAGGGCGTATCGTTCTTGTAACCCGCCATGCCGCAGATCATCAGCGTCTCTTGCACGACGTGCACGGCCGATTGCGAAATGGCGAGCTTCAGCATGTTCAGATCGGAGGCAATGCCGATGGACGCGGTCAACGGTGCGTCGCTGTCGTCGGTCTGCAATGCCTGCCTTGCGAGCCGTTCCGCTTGCGCAGCCTCGACCGAGGCGAGCGATTCGCGCAGACGCGCCTGCATCATGCGCACGAGGGTGACGGCTTGCGAAAGACGCGCGGCCGAAGGCGGCAATGCGCCCGGCTTGCCACGCGCCTGATTACGGAAGAACTGATGCGCGCGATTCACGGCATCCGACGCAATACCGATCCACACCGCGGACCACAAGGTATGCGAAACCGGCAGCATGCTTTCATCGGCGATCTTCGAGAAAGGCGAGGGCAGAATCTGTTCGGCCTTGCCGCTTGCAGTGAGACGATGCCCCTGACTGCACGTGCCACGCATGCCGAGCGTGTCCCACGTACCACGCGATTCGAGCGTGCACGTCGAACGAGGCGCGACGATCAGCACCTGATCGGACGGCGGCGCGTCGGGATGACGGCGTGCGGTTACGAGAATGCAATCGGCATACGTGCCATACGAAATCGTCGGCGCGAGCTTTTCGATGTTGAAGGCGTCATCGGCAAGATCGACCGCACATGCGCTCGTGCGCATGTTGCCGCCGATATTTTCTTCCGATGTCGCCGATGCCAACAGCAGTTGCTCGTTCACCATGCGCGTGAGAAACGCGCGCTGCCAGGGCACATTCGCGCCGTGATCGACGATGCAGACGACCTGACTCTGATGCATGGCGTAGATCATCGCGGCGGATGCGCAGCCTTGCGCGAGCGTTTCGCACAAGCGGGCCACGCCCGTGAGCGAGAGCCCGTCGCCGCCGAAGCTTGCCGGCACCATTGCAGAGAAGAGACGCTCCGTACGCATTGCGGCCACGGCTTCAGCGGGGAAGCGTGCATCCTTGTCGACCGCTGCCGCATGCTTGCCGGCGATGGCCGAGACGCGACGCGCGGCTTCGAGCAGCTCGCTTTCGCTGCGCGGCGCGATCACGCCGTCGCCTTCAACGTGTCCTGCTGCTTCGAGTTCTTGCGTGGCGGCGTTCATGCGTCCGCCTGCGAACCTTGCAGCTCCTTGACGGCGGCCGCGAGCGAATCGACGCTCGAGAACAGACGTCGCGTAAGCATTTGATCCGGAATTTCGATGCCGAACTCGTCTTCGATCGCGAGCATGACGTGCACGGTTGCAAGCGAGGAGAGGCCGGCTGCGTACAGGTCGTCGCTGTCGGAGAGAGTGTCGATCGACACGTCGAGGCGTGCGGACTCGGCAAGGATGCGGCGCAATTCAGTTTTCATTTTCTCTGGTTTCCCTTGAACCATGGCCAACGGTGCAAACGGACTGAAGCGGGTATCAAACGAATATTCGATTTTTTGGACCGTGCTCAGTCCCGTTGCTAACGGGCGGTGGTGCACTCGGTGAATCGCTGGTCAAACGACTCAAGAGCACTCGCAACACCGTCGAATCTTGTTTGATCGTATTTAACGAATTACGGGGGGTGATCGTCCGTGCGATGGCGCACGGTGAGGCCCGGAAGACAACGCGTTGCGTGTGCGATATCGACCACGCTTGATGTCACGCAAATCGTTCAGACTGATACTTGTCGCGGCGTTACGACGGTATTCGTACTGCATAGCCTCGCCTTGCAAGTTTCATGCGCATGATGCAAGGTATTTGAAACCTTAAAACGACGGGAAACGTAATTGGATCTACTCTGCCTGCTGCTTGTCTTCGTCGCCTTGTTCATCGTGTGGCGCAAACGCCGCCTCGTGATCTTCCTCGTGGCCGGAACCGTGTTCTGGCTCTTCGGTAGCTGGCTTGCAGGGCCGATGATAAGCCTCGCGCAGATCGGCTATGGGTCGAAGCAGGCGCCCCGGCTCGCGGACCGTACGGCGATCATCGTGCTGGGCGGTGGGACCGAATACGATCGCAACAAACATCTCGTTCCACTGGCCGATTCCATCTATCGCGTCGACCTTGCTGCCGCCCTGTACAAAACCTGTGTCGAAACGGACAAGCAGTGTCAGGTCATCATGAGCGGCGGAAATCCGCAGCATCACGAACAAACCGAAGCGCAACTATACGGCGGTCTGCTCGTGGATCGTGGCGTGAAGCCTGCGGATCTCATCCTCGAAGATCAGAGTCTCGACACTTACGAGAACGCGCGCAATACGTACAAAATCCTACGCTCGCGTCAATACGACACGACCATCCTCATCACGTCCTCACTGCATATGCGCCGCGCGTTGCTCGCATTCGATGCTTTCGACCTACACCCGCAGCCTGCGGTTGCATTCGTGCGCAATCCAAAGTCATGGCTCGTGCCGCACCCGGAAGGATGGATCGATTCCGACAGCGGATTGCACGAGATGCTCGGCACGTTGAAGTTTCACGTGTGGCGCTGGCTAGGCTTGTATTGATTGCTCAGGTCAATGCGTCTTGTAGATAAGGCGCCGTGCGGCTTGCGGCCAGCGTCGCCACACTCGCAGGCACGCCGGCCGCGACTATCTTGCCGCCATCTTCTCCCGCGCCCGGACCGATATCGATGACCCAGTCGCTCTGGGCCGCGACGCGCATGTCGTGTTCGACGACCACGACCGTATTGCCTGCGTCGACGAGTCCTTGAAGTTGCGCCATTAGACGATCGACATCGGCGGGATGTAGTCCGGTTGTGGGCTCGTCGAGGATATAGAGCGTGTCGCCGCGATGCGCGCGCTGCAGTTCGGTTGCCAGCTTGATGCGCTGCGCTTCGCCGCCCGAGAGTTCGGTGGCAGGCTGACCGAGCCGCAGATAACCGAGGCCGATATCGCGCAGCACGGCAAGCGCGCGCATCACATTGGGCTCATCCGCGAAGAAGAGACAGGCGTCATCGACGCTCATCGCCAGCACCTCGGCGATGTTTTTGCCATTCCACGTGACTTCGAGTGTCTCGGCGTTATAACGCGAACCGTGACACGTCGAACATGACGTGTACACGCTCGGCAAAAATAACAGTTCGACGCTCACGAAGCCTTCGCCTTCGCAAGTCGGGCAACGCCCCTGCGCGACGTTGAAGGAAAATCGGCCGGCACTGTAATGGCGTTTGCGCGCGAGCGGCGTATCGGCGTAGTGCTTGCGCACGTGATCGAAAAGTCCCGTGTAAGTCGCAAGATTCGAACGTGGGGTGCGGCCAATCGGCTTCTGATCGACGCGCACTAGGCGCCGTATGGTGTCCATGCCTTCGACGATGGAGCCTTCCGCAGGCGCTTCGACGACCGTGAAGAGCGGATCGGCTTCGTCTTCGTCGGGCTCATCGAGCGCTCTTCCCAGATGCTGCGCCACGAGTTCGGGCAATGCCTGACTGACGAGACTCGACTTGCCCGAGCCCGATATACCCGTCACCGCCGTGAAGCAACCGAGCGGAAACGCAGCGTCGATCTCATGCAGATTGTTTCGCGTGATGCCCGCGAGCTTCAGCCAGCCGCGCGGCGTGCGTGGCGCGCGGTCGGTGTTCGAATGGGACGCGAACAGATGCAGACGCGTTTGTGACGCCTCCACCGATGCGAGACCCGCGGGCGGGCCGCTATAAAGCACATGTCCACCGGCTTCGCCCGCAGCGGGACCGACATCGACGAGCCAGTCTGCGCGACGCATCGTCTCCATGTCATGCTCGATCACGAAAAGCGAGTTGCCGGCAGCCTTGAGCCGTTGCAGCGCGGCAAAGAGCGCTTCGTTGTCAGCGGGATGCAAACCGGCGGAGGGTTCATCGAGCACATACACCACGCCAAAGAGTTGCGAGGCTAGTTGCGTGGCTAGCCGCAAGCGCTGCAATTCGCCTGACGACAAGGTGGGCGTCGCGCGATCCAAAGCAAGATAGCCGAGGCCGAGATCGATCAACGTGGCAAGACGTTCTTCGAGATCGGCTGCTATGCGCTCGGCGGCGGCGCGCTTCTCATTGGACAAGTTGGGCGTGCGCCGTACATCGGGCGATGCTTTATGCGCCGATCCACCCGCCGCGACACGCTTCGCAATTGCCGCCTGCCGCACGTCCCTGGCAAGCACGTCTTGCTCGCGTGCTTCTTCATGATCGGGCCATTCGCCGCGCGCAATGGGCGCGAGCATCTGCGCAAGCCGCGTAAGCGGCAGACGCGAGAACTCCGCGATATCCAGTCCCGTGAAGGTCACCGATAACGCTTCCTGCTTCAGTCGCTTGCCGTGACACGACGAACAGTCGCTCCCGACCATATAGCGCGACACGCGCTTCTTCATGAGCGCGCTTTGCGTGTGGGCGAAGGTATGAAGCACATAACGGCGCGCGCCCGTAAAGGTGCCTTGATAACTCGGCTCCGCGCGACGCTTGAGTGCGGCACGTGTCTCGGCGGGTGTGAGGCCCGCATAGACCGGCACGGTGGGCGTATCGTCGGTGAAGAGAATCCAGTCGCGGTCTTTCTTCGGCAGATCGCGCCAGGGCGTGTCGACGTCGTAGCCCAGCGTGACGAGTATGTCGCGCAGATTCTGACCGTGCCACGCTGGCGGCCATGCGGCGATGGCGCGTTCGCGGATGGTGAGTGAGTCGTCGGGGACCATCGACTTCTCGGTCACTTCGTAGACGCGGCCGAGACCATGGCAGACGGGGCACGCGCCCTGAACCGTGTTGGGAGAAAAGTCTTCCGCGTAGAGCATGGGCTGCTTCGGCGGATAGCTACCCGTGCGTGAATACAGCATGCGAACGAGACTGGAAAGCGTGGTCACGCTTCCCACCGACGAACGTGCGTTGGGCGTGCCACGCTGCTGCTGCAAGGCGACGGCGGGCGGCAATCCTTCGATGGAATCGACTTCCGGTACGCCGACCTGCTCGATCAGGCGCCGCGCGTAGGGCGCAACGGATTCAAAATACCGCCGCTGCGCTTCTGCATACAAAGTTCCGAATGCAAGTGACGACTTTCCCGATCCGGACACGCCTGTGAACACGACCAGCGCATCGCGCGGGACGTCTACATCGACATTTTTGAGGTTATGCTCCCGCGCGCCGCGAACGCGCACGAAACCTGCTGGAGAGACAGTTGGCGTTTCGGCTTTATTGCGCCGAGGCGGCTTGGCTGGGCTTTTGACTTTGGGCGCATCCATCTTATGGCTTTTGGCTTTTTGCAGGCGAATACGTCTGGCGAGCAGGTCTCATGCCAAGCCGCTCGCCGATTGTATTCGGCATTCAAAAGCCTGCACGGTGAATACACACTCGACTGACTCTACGCAAAAAGGAACGACATGAAGACGAATGGATTGGCAGCACTTATCGCCCTCACTGCGGGTTTGATGCTGGGCGCGTCGGGCGCGGCGATGGCGCAAGGTGGCAACGGTAATGGCGGCGCTGGCGGCGGCAACGCGCACGGCGCAGCGACGGCCGCGCCGACGGCAGGCGGTGACAATACTTCGGCTGCCACTGGTACGAGCAAGGGTTTTCACTTCAAGCACAAGAAGAAAGCGAAGCCCGTGACCGCACCAGCGCAATAATCAAGCAAACGTTTATTGCATACAAACGATTGAATGCAATCGCGGCGGGTCAGGCCGCCGCGACTTCCGCGTCGATATCATCAGTGCCCAGGCGCGAGAAGATATCGCATACGGCGCGCATTTCGGCTTCGTCGCGAATGCTGACGAATACTCGGGTTATACCGTATGCAGCGGATTCATCGTTATCGAAGCCAGGTAGGATGTCGTCGCTGCCGGTCGATGCAATCCCATACCCGCCGTCGGTGGCGGCTAGATCGGCATAGCCTGCAAATTCGGCGGTGATCCACTGGGTCGGTGAACTGGTGCTCAGTTCCATGCTGGCGGTGAAATCGGCGAACCCGGACATGCTCGCGACGCGAACGCGGTCGCTCGTGATGCCCTCTGCCTTGAGGTCTTCCAGTGCTTCGTCCAACTTGCGGGAGCCAAAAAAAGCTCCGGTCACTTCACGCATCATTGTTTGTCTCCTTGCTGCCCACGTGGTGCCGCGCTCCACGAAGGCGTTCGCACGAACGCAACTTGGAGGCTCTAAGCACACCGGTTTGCCGCGTAATCGGAGAGTGAGAGGCGCGACGCGGTAAGCCGGTGAACCGCTTCAGGGAGGCTCGCGAGTGCGCGAGGTGATGGCGAATCCAACGGATGCGGACGAGGATTCGCGAGCCTTCGATCGGAAGTCGACCTCTTGAAAGCGAGGCGCGCGCCTTGAATGCTTACATGCCTTGCAAAACATGACACACGCGCTTTGACTTCAAGCGGTACTTCAACTTTACGCTCGGCGAAATGGTTGATCAACAGTTTGTTACATTTTTAGTTGCCTGAACCATAACGGTTTTTTGTGTTTTGAATTGAGAGCTTAAGGCATTTTGTATTCGATCAGGCATCAGTCGTCGTACAAGCAAGTCTGCGCCCCTATAATGGCTCGTCTACCTTTTTCAATCGCCCTATGTCACCAGCTCTCGCAGCCGGCGGTCTTCGCCGCTCTCGCAATCTGACCGAGGAAGTTGTCGCCGAACTTTCGGAACGGATTCGCAGCGGCGCGCTTCAGCCTGGCGACAAGCTTCCGACCGAATCGGAGATCATGGCGCAACTGGGCGTTAGCCGTACGGTCGTACGAGAATCGATATCGCGCCTTCAAGCGGGGCGCCTCGTTCAAACGCGTCATGGCATTGGCACTTTTGTACTCGAAGCGACCGATCACGATCGCTTCCAGATCGAAGCTGCGGGCGATCTCACCGTGCGCGACGTCATGGCCATCCTCGAACTACGCATCAGTCTCGAAGCCGAGGCCGCAGGTCTCGCGGCAATGCGGCGAAGCGAAGAGAATCTGAAGCACATGCGTCATGCTCTGGACGAGTTCGAGCGGCACATTGCAGAAGGCACGGGCAACGCGGTTGCCGCAGACGTCGCATTTCACCTCGAGCTTGCCAAGGCTACGGGCAACCGTTATTTCCACAGCATCCTTAGCCAGTTGGGCAACACGATCATTCCACGCACGCGTGTAAATTCCGCTGCGCTTGCGCATAACGATCCCGGCAGTTACCTCGATCGCGTGAACCGCGAACACGAGGATATCTACGACGCCATCGAGCGGCGTGATCCGGAAGCTGCCCGCGCAGCCATGCGCATGCATTTGTCGAACAGCCGCGAACGCTTGCGGCGGTCACAAGAAACAGCGGTTAAGCCTGCGGAGGCTTGAGCCGCATTCGTCCTTCGGGCGAATGGTTTGTTTAAGCAGTCAGCCCCTAAGGGTTCGCTCGCTCGAGACGAACAACGTCGATTTGACCGCAATAAAAGATGCATTGGACCGACTGCGATCATCTGCCCAAACGCGCGGCACGGTCACTTAATCGCCGTTCGGGCTTGCGCGATGGCATCATGGCGCAGACGGCCTGTCGGTTGATCGCTCGGCTTCACGGCAGAGACGAGCGGGTAACGAAATCTGCAATTGCATCATTGACCGCCTGAGTGGCATCCCTATGCGGTGAATGTCCGCAAGCCGCTAGCTTGACGAGATGAGTGTGATTCACGGACGCCTTGATCTTGTCGATCTGAAGCATCGACGCGTATTCATCGTCGTGGCCTTGTATTGCGAGCAATGGCCGTTTGATCGAGCGAATTTCGTCTGTAATGTCCCAACGCAGAAATTCCGGATTGAGCCATGCGTCGTTCCAGCCATAAAAGGCGGAATCTGCGTCCTCATGGTAGCCAGCGAGTTTCGCTCGCAACGCACCGTGCTCATAGGCGCTTCGCACTTCCTTTATGGCTTTGACTGTGATCGCTTCCACGAACACATGTGGTGCAAGCACGATCAGTCCGGCAAGCGCTTCGGGAAAAGTGCTTGCGTAAAGCAGTGCGATTGTCCCGCCATCGCTATGGCCTACGAGCCACATGCGAGAACGTTCGAACGCATTTACCTTGAGCGCATCTAGAAGCGCAGGCAATATCTTCGTCGCCTGACGATGCATGAAGGTCACAGGCCACTTTTCATGCGGAGGGCGCGGCGTCGACCGTCCATAGCCAGGACGCGAATAGACGAGACCACGGCAGTTCAATCGGTCGCATAGCCGCTGCGGCCAGTCTTTCCACAATGCAACTGAACCCAGCCCCTCATGCAGAAATACCGCGATTGGAGCATCGATGCGCGAAGGATTGATCCACTTATATTCGATGCGCAACGGATAGGGTCCGCAGTTCAGTTCGACGAAGGCTTCGTTCATGCGTTTGGTAGCAGGATTGATCTGCGTGGAAGATTAACAGACGATCCACGCATCAATGCGATGACACGTAGCCCGAACCCGGTCCGGGATCTGGCAGCGCGAAACTGTCTTTGAGACGCTGGGCTTCATCGACGGGACTGCGCCCAAATAAACGCTTGAATTCGCGGCTGAATTGCGAAGCACTTTCGTAGCCCACTTGCGCCGATGCGACGGCTGCCGTGACATCGTTCCGCACCATGAGCAGCCGCGCCTGATGCAGCCGGGTTGACTTCAAATATTGCATTGGTGACGTGTTGGTCACGGTCTTAAAATGCAAATGGAACGCGGGCACGCTCATGTTGGCTTCGCTTGCAAGCAGCGCAACATCGAGCGGCTCATCGAAACTTTGATGGATCTTGCGCAATGCTCGCGCGACTTTCCCGAACTGACCTTGCCGTGTCAAAGCCGCGCGCACCGAAGGACCTTGTTCGCCCGTCAACACTCGAAAATAAATCTCGCGCACGAGAGCCGGCCCAAGAACCGGACCTTCGAGCGGGTCACTCATGGTTTCGAGAAAGCGCAGAACCGTCGCGCCGAGTTGTTTGTCCAGCGGCGTTGAGATCATGCCGTGAGGTTCGGACGTTACGGTTGCGCCGTGTTCATCGAGTTGCATGATCAACTCTGCTGCAACGTTGAGATCGAGCCGGAAATAGATGGCAAGCAAAGGTTTTTGCGCACTGGCATCCGTCTCCATGGAAAAGGGTACGGGCACCGACACGGCCAGGTAATGCTGCTCATCGTATAGATAAACTTGCTCGCCGAAATAGCCACGCTTGCGGCCCTGACAGACGATAACGATGCCCGGGTCATAAAGTACCGGCGTGCGACGCAGTGGTCTGTTCGAACGCAGAAAACGCACGTCTGGCAATGCTGTAAGGTTATAGCCTTCCAAAGGTGCAAGCCGCATCAGCAGCTCGATCATGCGGCGTCTAGTTTCGGTGGCTAGCGTTCGGCGGGTGATCACGGTGGCTCCGCAAGATGTGGCGACAGCCCTTAATTTGCCAGCTTTGCAGCCGTGAATCCATACGCCAATAGCTTTAGGCAAACATGCGAGAAGAACCGGCGTATCAAGAACGATGCGCGCTCTCTAATATTGGACAGGTGTTGCGGCATGGTGCGCGCGACGAGTCGGATAGGAGAGTTCACATGGAAAACACAAACGGCAAGACGTTTATCATCACCGGCGTGAGTTCGGGTTTTGGACGCGCTTTCGCGCAAAGCGCGCTCGATGCAGGACATACGGTTATCGGCACGGTTCGCAATGGTGACGCCCTCAAGGAATTCGAGGATATCAAACCCCGATCGGCACATGGAGTCGTGCTCGACGTGACGGCGTTTGACCGCATAGGCCCTGTTGTCGAGGAAGTAATGCGCACATACGGCCCGATCGATGTGCTCGTCAATAACGCTGGCTATGGCCACGAAGGCACACTTGAAGAATCGCCGCTGGAGGAAATGCGCCGGCAGTTCGATGTCAACGTATTCGGTGCGGTCGCCATGATCAAAGCCGTATTGCCTTCCATGCGGGAGCGCCGTGCCGGCCACATCATCAACATCACGTCCATGGGCGGCTTCATCACGATGCCGGGCATTGCATACTATTGCGGCAGCAAATTCGCGCTGGAAGGCATTTCAGAGACGTTGGCCAAAGAGGTCAAGGACTTCAACGTAAGAGTAACGGCCGTTGCGCCCGGATCGTTTCGTACCGATTGGGCTGGCCGCTCGATGATCAGAACGGAGCGCAGCATCGCAGACTATGACGCGCTGTTCGACCCGATCCGCGCGGCGCGTGAGGCCAAGAGCGGCAAGCAATTGGGCGATCCAGCCAAGGCCGGCCAAGCCTTGCTAAGCCTCATCGAAGCCCATGATGCACCTGCGCATCTTCTTCTTGGGAGCGATGCAATCTCTCTTGTCAAAACGAAGCTAGTGGCGCTCAACGAAGAAATCGACAAGTGGGAGCATTTGTCGCGCTCGACCGATTTTTCTTGAGCGTGTGTTAGCGTCGTCCAAGGAAAATCTCAAGAGAAATAAATAGCGAGGCGAATTATTTTCTCTTGGACGGCGCTGAACTTTCTCGGCGAAAGTGATTCGTAAGGATTCGCTGCACTGCAACGCGGGTGCAATCCATCGAATGCTCGTCATGAGAACGCCATGAATCGACCGAAACGCATGCTTCTGGAAAACATTGCCTGGGCTCGCGAAACCGCGCAGGCGGACACGCAATTTTTCCCACGCCTTGCAGAGGGGCAAAGCCCCAAGGTGTTGTGGATCGGGTGTTCTGATAGTCGCGTGCCTGCCGAAACGATCACGAACGCTAACCCCGGCGATCTTTTCGTTCATCGCAACATCGCGAACTTGTTCTCGCCGTCGGACGACAACACCATGAGCGTCCTTGAATATGCGGTGCGAGTGCTGAAGGTCGATCATGTGATCGTATGCGGGCATTATGGATGCGGCGGTGTGCGAGCATCGTTGTTGCCGCTCTCGAATGAAATACCGCACGTCAACCGCCGTATTGCCCCGGTGTGCGCTTTAGGCGAGCGGCATCGACGTGAACTCGACGACTTGGAAGAGTTCGATGCGCGCGCTGATCGCCTTGCGAAACTCAATGTGCTCGAACAAGTGCGGCTTCTGCGTCAGACGCGGATCGTAATCGATCGCGATGAGCCTCCGCTCGTGCACGGCTGGATTTTCGGCCTGCACGACGGGCTTATCAAAGTGCTTGCTTCCGGCTATGACGCGCCCCGTATGGTGCCGTTGTACGCGGAACTCGTCGAAGCCGCCGGACGCTGATTCGATCGTCGCTCATTTCATGCTGCGTGAATTCGTTAAACGTAGCAGGCACCCACATGGCTAAATCCTTATGAACCTTAGCAATCGTCTAAGCCAGTTCCCGCGCGACCTGTTTGCCGGCACAGTCGTATTTCTCGTAGCGATGCCTCTGTGTCTTGGCATTGCCAATGCATCGGGCGTGGAGCCTTTTGCGGGGCTTTTGTCCGGAATCATAGGCGGCATTGTCGTGGCATTGCTTAGCGGCTCGCAATTGAGCGTAAGCGGACCGGCAGCGGGGCTTATCGTCATCGTGGTCGATGGCATCGCGGGACTAGGCAGTTTTTCTGCATTTCTACTAGCGGTGCTTTTGTCGGGCGCAATTCAATTCGGCTTTGGCTTGCTTAAGGCGGGACGTTTTGCAGCGTATGTGCCGTCGTCGGTGATCAAGGGCATGCTTGCGGCCATTGGCCTATTGCTCGTCATCAAGCAGATACCCCTGGCCGCGGGCTTCGCCAATGCAGGCGCACCAGCCGCGAGCGGACCGGGCTTGCTCGATACGCCTTTCGGTCCGGTATCTTTCGCTGCTTGTGCCGTAGCCGTGATGTCCCTTGCCATGCTCGCTGGCTGGGAAACGCGCGCCATGCGACGTTTTGCCGTGGTGCGCGCCGTGCCCGCGCCGCTTGCCGTGGTGACGTTCGGTATTGGCGTAACGCTTTTACTCGACATGTTCGCGCCGGGCTTGGCGCCGCCCGCGCAACATCGCGTGGCATTGCCTTCGCTTGAAACGTTCGCAGCATTCACGAATGCGCTTGAATTGCCCAACTTCTCGCAATTCGTCAACCCGGATGTCTGGCGTCTCGCATTCACGCTTGCCATCGTCGCGAGCCTTGAAACTTTGTTGAGCCTGGAGGCGGTCGAGCAACTCGATCCCAAGAGACGTAGTGCACATCCCGATCGCGAATTGAAAGCGCAAGGCATTGGCAACATGATGGCGGGCGCTATCGGCGCATTGCCAATTACATCGGTCATCGTGCGTAGCTCGGCAAACGTTCACGCGGGCGCGCAAAGTCGCTGGTCTTCATTCGTACATGGTGTCTTGCTGCTTGCAAGCGTCTTTGCGTTGACGAGCGTGATCAACCTCATCCCGCTTGCATGTCTGGCTGCGATATTGATTTTCACCGGGCTCAAGCTTGCCAAGCCGTCGCTGTTTGTCACCATCGCCCGACAAGGCTTCGAGCGATTTGCACCCTTCGTCGTGACAATTGCTGGCGTGTTGCTGACCGATCTGCTCATGGGTATTGTGCTTGGCATCGCATGTAGTCTCGTGCTTGCCGTGCGCGCTAATCTCAAGCGGCCGATCACGATGACGCAGCACGACGATCATTACCTGCTCTCGTTTCGAAAGGACGTGTCGTTTCTCGGCAAGGTCACGCTAAAGCATCTTCTGCGCACCATTCCTGACAACGCGACTGTCATTCTCGATGCTTCGCGTGCGGACCATATCGACCCGGACGTACGCGAGATCATCGATGACTTCGTGAGCGAAGCACCCGCCAGAGGCATGCATGTCGAGTGCAGGCAAATGCCGCTTGCAGAAGCGCGGCTTGCCATGCCGCGCATGCGTTCACGCTGGCAGCAGTGGAGAAGGCGCCCGGCTTGAGCTTCTAATCACGCTTGCTAGCTCGTTACGATGGACAGCGAGAATCCGTCCCATCCCTTGCTGCCCACCGTTTGCACGGCGGTGGAGGAGAGCCGTGGATCGGTTGCGAGCATGTCGAAATAGGCGCGCAATCCGATCACATCGGGCTCGGTGCTGTCAGCATCGGCGATACGGCCACGACGGATGATGTTGTCGCCAACGATCGCCGTGCCCGGCTTGCTAAGGCTCAACGCGAGACGCAGATATTCGGGATAGCTTTTCTTGTCGGCATCGATGAATATGAAGTCGAAAGGGCGCATGCCTTTTCGCACGAACCCTTCAAGCGATGCGGCCGCCGCGCCGACCACGACTGTTGCAACCGAAGCAAGTCCCGCGCGTTCGAGATTCTTGCGCGCCACCTCGGCGTAGTCGGGATTGGCCTCAAGCGAAAGCAGCGTGCCGTCAGGCGGCAGGGCGCGTGCGAGCCATATGGTGCTGTAGCCGCCTAGCGTGCCTATTTCAAGGATATGGCGTGCGCCACGCAGGCGTGCGAGCAGGTTCAGCAGCTTGCCCTGATTCGGTGCGACATTGATGGGAGGCAGTCCCGACGCATTGCTCGCCGCGAGCGCTGCTTCGAGTACCTCGTCGTGTGCCTGGGTTTGCTGGCACAGGTAGGCGTCCATCGCATCCCATTGCTGCTGGTCCATCCGAAATCCTCGTCTTGAGCGAACTGCCACGATACTCCGCCCGCCGACATGCATGCAAAAAACCACGCGGTGGCATTCAAAATTTTAAACACGATGCGTCGTGCCGGTCTCTTTCCGCGCCGTTTCACGCCGCAATGTATGGCCGACCTCGTCCACCGTCAGCCGAATGGCGTCGATCAGCGCTCGGGCAGCTGGCGAGGGAGTGCTACCGGCGCGCAAGGTCAGACCGATATCGCGTTTTGTATTTTGCATCGCTATGTCGAGCACCATGAGCTGGCCCGACTCGCATTCATAATGCAATTGCTGCGCTGAGACCGCTGCGAGCATATCGGTGTTCATCAGCAAACCGCGAATGACCGCGAGGTCGGCGGTTTCGACGGTCGGCATGGGCGGCTTCATTTTCCATCGCTTGAACTGCGCCTCGAACATGCCACGCGCGGGGGCGTGGCTGCGCGGCAAAATCCATTGTGCCGAGACGAGTTCCTTAAGAGTGAGTCCGTCGATTTCGGCAAGCGGATGACCACGCCGCCCGATCACGACCATGTCCTCCGACATGAAACGTTCGTTGGTCAAACCGCTCGATGCATCGTTCTGCCGAAGCGCGCCGAGCACGAAATCGATATCGCCCGCCCGCAGGCCGGCAACGAGCGTCTCATAGGCGCTTTCGTCGGTGATGATGCGCACGCCCGGATATTGCGCGGCCACTCTCGCTATCGCGCCCGGCAGGATCAACGTACGCCCGAGCGGCAGCGAACCGACCGTGACGAAGCCCTGAATCGTCCCGCGCAATGCGGCGATATCGTCGGGAATATGGCGCAGTTCGTTAAGCGCGCGACGCACGTGCAAGACAAAAGTTTCGCCTTCGCTCGTGAGCAGCAAGCCGCGCGGGCTGCGATAAAAAAGCTGCATGCCCGCGCCCGTTTCCATGATGCGAATGGCGCTAGACACCGCGGGCTGACTAAGTCCGAGCGTCTGCGCCGCGCTCGGCATATGTCGATGACGCGCCAGCGCGGAAAACAACTGGAGGCGCCGCGTGTTCAGCAGAAACGCCGGCAGGCCGTCGCCGCTGCTGGCGCGGCGCCGTGACTGGCGCGCTGCACACCACTGTGCAAGGGTTTCCAGCTCCGTGAAGATGCGTTCGCAACGCAGAATAACGGCGCGGCCGGCCGGCGTAGGAAGCATGCCCGATGACCGGCGTTCGAGTAGCGTCTCGCCAACGGCGGCTTCGAGTTCCTGTAGCGAGCGCGTTACTGCCGACTGAGCGCGGAACAAAGCGACGGCGGCGCGCGTGGCGCTGCCCGTCTGCGCAACGAGCCGGAAAGCGCGCAGATAGGCGAGATTGAGCAGTTCGCGATGGTCCATTCGAGCCGCAATGAGGGTAGAAGCCTATCAGTTTAATTTATCGCCCCGACGTGGTGCATGCAGAATGCAATTTCCTCACTGTTTGCTAATTCTTGACGACGATGATGACGACATGCACCAACCAACAAACGTATCGACAGGAGCTAGCGCCATGTACCAACATATTCTCGTCGCCGTGGGTCCTGGCTTCAGCGAAGCCGCGTTGTCCGTCGCGATCGCGCGTTCACGTGAAAGCAATGCCCGGCTGACCATGCTGCATGTCATCGACAGCGCTCCGTGGTGGACGGCATCGCAAGCAGATGTGATTTGCTGCGATACGGTCGATCTCGTCAACCAGCTTGCGCTCGTCGTCTATCGCAGTAGCACCAAGATGCTGGAGGAGGCAGGGGTCGAAGCTCACTGGGAGACGCGCAGAACGCCTGCCGATGGTCACAACGTCGGACGTATCATCGCAGAGGCTGCAGACGAGCTCGACGCGGATCTCATCGTGCTCGGTGGCGGCAAGCGCAGTCTCTTTGGCATCGGCGTGCGACGCGTAAGCCATGTGGTGTGCCGTCATACCGACCGTGAAGTGCTGATTGCGTCGGAGCGCGCGAATGAGCGGGCTTGCACTGAAACTCTGTCACGCACGGTGTGGGAAGCAAGTCACGCGTAATCGGTCTCACACGTCGAGAATCCGGTAGCGTTGCAGGGCTTCGATCTGCGTTTGAAGGCTCCGTGCGCGATGTTCACAGCAAAGCATTTCGGCGTTCGTGGCATCGCCATTTCGCAACGCGGTGATGACATCGCGCAGGACGCTGGTGCTTGCGTCGTCGAGCTTGATGAGCTTTAGCGTGAGTTCGCGCACGCGGCGCACTTGATCGGCACATTCACCGACTATTTGCGCCAGCCTCGGGTTGTCGCTCATTTCGACGAGGTGCGCATAGAAAAGCTCGCATGCCGCCGCCCACGCATCGCGATCGTCTTTAGCAAAAGCGCGCTCCATATCCGCGCAAGATTTTTCGAGTGGTTTGATATCACGCGCGCTTGGTCTGCGCGAAGCGACTGCTGCCACCGCAGTTGCTTCGAGACTTGTCTGCACCTGGAAAACTTCTTCGAGATCCGCCATCGACACATTGCGCACGCGCACACCGTGACGTGGAATGATCTGTACGAGATGTTCGTTTTGCAGTCTGATGAGCGCCTCGCGAACGGGTGTGCGGCTTACGCCGAACATCTGCACCAGTTCTTGCTCGAGCAATTGCGTACCCGGGCGCAGCTCGTTGCGCAGGATCATCTCGCGAATTCTCTGATAGACCGTAGCGGTCGATTTTTCTCGCGGCTTGCTGATCGCTTCGGCGGTCCGGGCTTCAGCCATGATGGGCATTCCAGATGCGTTATCGCCCGGGCATGGACGAAAATCCGCCTAGGAAGACGGACGGAATGCCTTGCATTATAAGAGAAGAAGCGTCTTGTATCGCTCAACGTATACGTTATGCCGCAGCGAAAAGGCGGATGATTTGCTTAACATCAGACTAAAAAAAGCCGCCCTAGGCGGGCGGCTGAATGGGCCTGCTCGCTTCCGTCTTGGCCTGAAATTATCTGTCCCAGACTTCGTCCGGCAAAGGCAGGCCCCCGAGGTCGTCCGCGCTCAAGGGTCGGTCCACAGTGACTCCTTCGCTTTCAAGCATGAGCATTACCTGCCGGGTGTGTTGCGCGCTATGCCATGCAGTGCGTTCAAGCACTTCGTGCATTGAGCGGCGGCCGTAGTAAGTCGGCACGTCATAGGCAAGCGTGCGATCGGTTTCCTGTTCCCACCACTTTAGTAGTTCGACGCGCACGCTTTCTCCCCAACGCGCGATGTCTTCTGCGGTCCAATTGTCAGGCGGCACATCGTCAAAGCCCTCGAAGCGCAATTCAATCTGATGTGCGGCTTGCACACCCATTTCGGCGACGCGAAAGACGTGAAACGTCAAACCAGCCGGCGTGCGGTTGCGATTACGAAACGGCTGTCGAAAATGCTCAAGACCGAACTGCCTCGCATAACGCGCGTTCGACTCGAGTACGTGCGCGAGCTTTGCGACGAGCTGTTCGGGAGGCAACGGCGGCGCTGCCGTGGTCTTGAGATCGAGAAAACGGATGACGTCGTTGATGGATTGGCAAAACGTGTATCTCTGCCCGAGCGCGACCACCGGAACGCTGCGTGCACCAAGCGCCAAGAGCGCCGCGCGGCCTTCCGGATCGTTATGCACGTCAATCGATTCGTATTCGATGCCTTGACGCGTGAGAAATTCCTTGGTCCGCAGACACGACGAACATCCCGGTTGCCAGAACACGCGGATACGCGTGGCTTGAGCGACTTCGGCTTCCATTTTCATGCTCCTAAGGTCAAGGCCTTCAACGACGTCCTGGAGCTAATTCTGTTTGATGCGGTGAGTGTCGCAAAGCAACGCTTCGTCATGCCGCCATCGCGATATGCGATGACGAGTCAATTTTCAGTACACTGCGATTGCCGCTCTTAACGATCATCAACGGCCTGAACAAGCCCTATGCATTCGATCGATCCGCTTTCGCTGAGACTCTTCGTCGCGGTTGCCGAGGCGGGCACCATTGCCGCCGCGGCTGAACGTGAACACATTGCGGCTGCCGCGGTAAGTCGACGTATCAGCGAGATTGAAGCCATGTTCGGTGTGCCTTTATTGCATCGCACGAATAAAGGCGTAGTGCCGACCGAAGCGGGGGAACGGCTCGTCGCTTTGGCGCTTAGCGTGCTGCATCATTTCGACGATATTGCCCTGCAAATGCGCGACTTCACCAATGGCCTTAGCGGTATGGTGCGCATCGCGGCGAACAACTCGTCCATCGTGCAATTCCTGCCTCAAGATATTCAGTCTTTCGCGGCCAGTCATCCCAATGTTCGCTTGCAAGTGGACGAAAAGCCCAGCACGCAAGTCGTGCGCGCGATCGCCGATAACGCGGCCGACATAGGCGTCTTTACAGCCGTGCCGCATGGTCGTGCTATTCAGACGCTTCCCTATCGTACCGACAATCTCGTGCTCGTCACGCCGCCGGGTCACGCGCATTCGCTAAGAAACTCGATAGCTTTCGCCGAAGCACTAGACTTCGAATTCGTCGTCTTGCCGGCCGATACCGCTATAAGCCAATGTCTTACGCGAGCCGCAAACGAAGATGGCCGCGCCGTCAACGTGCGCATTCAGGTGACAGGCTACGATGCCCAATGTCTGATGATCGGTGCAGGCCTTGGTCTTGGTGTCATGCCCGATGCAGTCGCACGCCAACATGCAAGGTCTTCGGGGCTCTGCGTCGTCGCTTTAACGGATAAATGGGCCGCGCGTGAACTCCTGATAGGAATGCGCTCGCTCGATGCCCTGCCCGAAGCCTGCAGAAAACTCGTCGCGCATCTGGCAGCCGTATAACGTCATTGCCGGTGCTAACATCGGCTAAGGAGATGCAAACCATGAGCGCCACGCGCGTAAAGATCGTGCAGGACGAGCCACCGGTCGCAACTGCTAACGGAACGAAACCCGTCAAGCGCAACACGACCGAGCTTGCATATGCCGAATTACGCCGCAGAATCATCGAAAGCGAATTGACGCCTGGTTCCTACATGCTCGAACAGGAACTCGGTTTGATGCTGGGCTTCAGCCGCACGCCGATTCGCGAAGCCGCAATTCGTCTGCAGGGCGAGGGACTCGTGCAGATCGTGCCTAGGCATGGCATTCGTATCGTGCCAACTTCCATCTCCGACATCAGGAACATCTACCAGGTCCTCATCAGCCTGGAATCGACGGCTGCCAGCCTTATTGCGTCGAACAAGGGCGTGGACATCACACCCCTTGTCACCGCGTGCGAGGCGATGAGCGCGGCATACGAACGCGGCGACATGTTGGCTTGGGCTGCCGCCGACGAAGTCTTTCACGAAACGCTTGTCGCGCTTAGCGGGAATGCCCGATTGCAAAGCGTGGTCATGAATTGTCGCGATCAAGTGCATCGCGTGCGACGCTTTACGCAAATGGTCAAACCGCATCCGCAACCCGTGAAATCCGTGCAAGAGCATTACGGCATCATCGACGCGATTCAATGCGGCGATGCGGCAAAGGCAAGCGCGCTATATCGTGCACATCGAGAGCGCGGCTGGCGCGACCAAACTAGCGTACTGCAACAATTCGGCATTCAACAGGCCTGAAGCAGCGCCTTCCTAAGGCACGCGACAAGAGTCGAGCCAGCTCGAACACGGGTATGTCCGCCCCCGGCATTTCTGGACTTTAAAGAATTTAATGCATACATTAACTTGCACGGTTAAGGCAGACGTGCGTGCTCGATTTCGCGCGCGGCTGAATAGTCCGCTTAGTCAAGAAGCTTAAAAACATAGTGCGGCGGCATGCGACAAGCACGATGCGAGACCGCCCAACATGGATGGAGACGCCTACATGTCTGGAATACGGAAAATTGCCCGTAGTGTTCTTTCAATGTCTCTCGCTGCCGCGTCCATTTGCGCGACGCATGTGCAGGCCGCGCCGCTTACCGTGACGCATTGGGGTGACGGCATGTATGGCGTGCCTTTTGCGGTCGCCATGGAAAAAGGCTTCTTCAAGGAAGCCAACGTGGACGTAACGGGCTTCATTACATCGGAAGGCGGCGGCACCACCGTGCGCAATGCGATGGCTTCCGAAATTCCTTATGGCGAGGTCGCCCTGCCGGCCGCTATTTCCGCAGTCAAACAAGGTGTCGACCTGACAATTGTGCATGGCGGCGTGCAGAGTCTCGCCGACCTTGTCTGGGTGGAACTAAAGAACGGCACCATCACCAACATCAAACAAATGAAGGGCAAGACTATCGGCTATAGCAGCCCGAAGTCGACTACGGATACGGTCGTGACGATTGCGTTAGACCGTGCAGGTCTCGCGGGCCAAGTGCAGCGCAAGCCGGTCGGTAGTTCTAGCGGTATGCTGACTTCGCTGCAACAAGGCGCTGTCGATGTCGCTTACATGACGGAGCCTTCCTATAGCGGGAAAAAAGATCAGTTGCGCATAGCTTTTCGCTCTTCCGATATCGTGCCTAACGAGACACAGACCGTGGGCATCGTGCGCACCGACTATCTCAAGTCGCATCCCGAGGTGATACGCGGAATTATCAATGCACGTCGCAAGGCGGTGCAGTACATTGCCGCGCACCGCGAAGAATCGGCGCAGATTCTGGCGAAGCAATACAAGATGGACCCCGCTGTCGCGACGTCGGCGGTCAATAACGTGCTCGAGTCCGATCCGAAATACTGGAGCGAAGGAAGCTTCGATCGCAAAGGCATGGAAGAAGTGCTCAAGGGCCTGATACTCGTCAAGGCCATTCCGGAAAGCCCGTTCGATTGGTCGAAGATCGTCGACGAGTCTCTGCTTCCCGCCGATCTGCAAACGAAAAAGTGAGGCACGCGATGAGCGTATTGTCACGTCGCACGCGAATTTCCGTTGTTTCCACAGACGCTGCGACACAGGCGGGGGATCGTGTGCAAGCGCGCGTGACCGATGTCACGCGCATTTATCCCGGCATTGCAGGCAAGCCTCCTTTTCATGCGCTCGGCCCCGTAAGTTTGGAATTGCGCGCGGGTGAATTCTTTTCGGTTGTCGGCCCTTCCGGTTGCGGTAAGTCCACTTTGCTGGATGTGCTCGCAGGCCTTAATCCCGCAAGCGGCGGCACTGTCGAATTCGAAGGGCATGCAGTGGGACGCGAGGTTCCGGATGGCGTGGCCGTCGTGTTTCAGGAAGACGCGAGCTTTCCATGGCTCAACGTTTTTGACAACGCAGCCTTTGCCGCGCGTCGCGCAGGCGTGGCAGAGAACGAAGTAAAGGCGCGCGTCGATCATGCATTGTCTTTCATGGGTCTCAAGTCTTTCGCGCGTGTTTATCCCGCGCAACTCTCGGGCGGAATGCGGCAACGCGTTTGCATCGCGCGCGCCATGGTCGTGCGTCCGCGTCTCATGTTGCTCGACGAACCATTCGGCGCATTAGATCAGCAGACACGTCTCCTCATGGGCGATGAAATGCTCAAGCTTTGGCGCGATACGGGCGCGACCATCATGCTCATTACGCATTCGATCGACGAAGCGGTGCTGCTGTCCGATCGCATTGGTGTGATGTCGGCGTGTCCGGGACGCTTCATATCGACCATTGAAACCTGCTGGCCGCGTCTTCGCGACAGCAAGATCGCACTCGATGCGCGCTTCGGCGAACTGACCGCGCAAGTGTGGGGGCTGTTGCGCGAAGAGGCCATGAAAGCGCTAGGGAGCCAGTCATGAGCGTTGCCGCACGCTGGCGCGTGGGAATAGTCATCGGCTTCATTTTGTTGCTGGAGATAGCGACTCGTTTTGCATGGATCAATCCTGTCTCGTTCATTCCGCCTTCGCGTATGGCGGTGAGTGCCTGGGACATTCTCGCGTCAGGGCAATACACCGTGGATATCGTGCAGACGCTTAGCAGCGCATTGCTGGCGGTTGCGCTTGCGGTGGTAGTGGGCTTTATCGGCGGCGTGTTGCTGTTCAGATTGCCGCGCGCAAGGCGTGTGCTGGACCCCTTGCTGCTTTCCTACTATGCGGTGCCCGTCTTCGTGCTGTATCCGATCTTGATCGTGATCTTCGGCTTGAACCGCTGGCCTCTGGTTGGCATCGGGTTTCTCTTTGCGGTCGTCGCCATGGCCGTAAATACTTTGAATGGTCTTGAACGTGTGCCTCGTGTGCTGTTGCGCACGGCGCGCGTATGCCGCTTAAATACGCTGGACGAGGTGCGCCTCATCACCTTGCCCGCGAGTCTTCCGTTCGTATTTACAGGCATCAAGCTCACCGTGGTCTACGCGTTCATCGCGGTGGTAGCGGGTGAATTCGTGTTGTCCGGGTCGGGCTTCGGTTATCAAATCGCATTCGCCTACAACGCGTTCGACAATTCGACGATGTACGGCCTCATGCTCCTGATGCTGATCTTCGTTGCCACGCTCAACGCCCTTTTACGCACAGCGGAAACGCGTCTCTATCGGCGCATCAGAAGGGAGGCCGCATGAGCACTGTCGTCGTCACGCATACGGCAAGGCCGCGACACACGCGGCGATGGATGGACGCGCTCGTGCTCGTCGTGGTGCTGGTCGGGCTTTGGCAAGGCGCAAGCGGGTGGCTTGGCCCCGATGTGCTGACCACGCCGCTGCATACCGTCCAACGTGCAATGCATATAGTCAGCGACCCGGATTTTCCGGAAAGCCTCTATGTCACATCGCTTGCCTTTGCTTCAGCGTTCGCCATCTCTGCCGTAGCAGGCGTTTTTCTCGGTCTGCTTCTTGGCGTGCGACGCTTGGCCGGTGAGGTGATGGAGCCGCTAATGATGGGCTTTTATTCCATTCCCAAGGTCACGCTTTATCCGGTCGTGCTGCTCGCTTGCGGTCTCGGGTTATGGGCCAAGATCGTATTCGGTGTGATACACGGGATCGTTCCGATTACGCTCTTCACCATGAACGCGGTAAAGAATATGCCGCCTATATACGCACGCGCGGCCCGCACTTACCGCATGAACCCGATGGATTTCGCGCGTCATGTGTTGCTGCCCGCATGCGTGCCTGAAGTCGTAGCGGGACTGCGCATCGGCTTTTCGCTTACCTTGCTTGGCACGCTTATCGGCGAGATGTTCGCGTCGCAAAGCGGTATCGGCCGCATGTTGATGATCGCCATGAACCGCAACGAAACGAGCACGATCATGGCGCTTGCGCTCATGCTTTTCGTGTTCGCCACACTGGTGAATCTCATGTTCCTTAAATGGCAGCGTCATCTCACGCATAGCGATTGATCATGCATACGCTCTTCGACAAGTTGTGGGACAGCCATACCATTTCCCATCTCGCAGGAGGCGCCGATCTGCTGCACGTGGATCGTCATCTGATGCACGAGCTCACCGGCGTGGAAGCGGTCCGCGTGCTTGAAAAGCGCGGCCTTGGCGTGGATAGTCCCGCGCTTACCTTTGCCACCGTCGATCATGTGATTTCGACGGCCCCAGGACGCCGCGCAGGCGATGCCGACTGGAGCACCGAGATGGTCGAATCGATGCGCACGCAGATGACGCATCACGCGATTCCCATCTTTGACATAGGCCAGGCAGGCCTTCAGGGCATCGTGCATGTGATAGGACCGGAGCTCGGCCTTTCTTTGCCAGGAACGTCCATCGTTTGCGCGGATAGTCATACATGCACGCATGGTGCAATGGGCGCGCTTGCCTTCGGTATCGGTTCGACGGAGGTCGTGCATGTGCTTGCGACGCAAACCATTCGACAGAAGCGCCCAAAGACGATGCGTGTGCGCTTCAATGGCAAGCTGCGCGAAGGCGTGACCGCGAAGGACATGATTCTGTATCTCATCGGAAAGATCGGCGCGGCTGGCGGCACGGGCTATGCCGTCGAATACGCGGGCGATGCGGTCGAAGCATTGAGCATGGAAGGCCGCCTCACACTGTGCAATCTAAGCATCGAGCTGGGGTCCAAGTTTGGCCTCGTCGCGCCCGATGAAACCACGTTCGCTTATCTGCGCGACAAGCCTTATGCACCGCAAGGCGAGCAGTTCGACCAGGCTGTCGCCGACTGGAAGATGCTTGCAAGCGATTCGGAGGCACAGTTCGATCGCGAGATCGGTATCGATGCGTCGTCCATCGGCGTACAGGTCACGTGGGGCACGAGTCCCGAACACGTGATTGCGCTGGACGATGTCATACCCGACCCCGCATCGCTCGATGATGAATCGCGCCGTCATGCCGCCGAAAATGCGATCGACTACATGGGCGTGCATGCCGGACAGCATCTGGATGAACTAAGCGTGGACCGCGTATTCATAGGCTCGTGTACGAATAGCCGCATCGAAGACTTGCGTGCGGCAGCACATGTGGTCGATGGTCAGCATGTCGCCAGCAACGTGAAGGCTTGGGTCGTGCCGGGATCGCTCACGGTGGCGCGTCAAGCCGAGCAGGAAGGGCTCGATGCGATCTTCCGTGCCGCTGGCTTCGAATGGCGCGAGCCGGGCTGTTCGATGTGCGTGGGCGCAAATGGCGACGTGGTTGGGCGTGGCGAACGTTGCGTATCGACCTCGAATCGCAATTTCATTGGCAGGCAAGGTCCCGGTGCGCGTACGCATCTGGCTAGCCCTGCAGTTGCCGCAGCTAGCGCCATTGCGGGGCATATCGCCGCGCCACGTGTGCGTCAAACGGAAGGGGCGTCGCGATGAAAGCGGTGACGATCATCTCCGGAGCAGCGGCTCCGCTCATGCGAGATAACGTCGATACGGATCTCATCATCCGCATCGAAAGAATTTCGCAACTCGTGCGCGGACAGTTGGGACCTTATCTGCTCGAGACCTTGCGTTATCGCGGCGACGGTCCGCAAAGTGGTGAACGTGAGGACTTCGTTCTCAATCAGCCCGCATTCAGAAGTGCATGCACAGTCCTCGGTGGTAGCAACTTCGGTTGTGGCAGCTCGCGCGAAATGGCGGTGTGGGCGCTTGAGGAAGCGGGCATTCGATGCGTCATCGCTTCATCGTTCGGCGACATCTTCTATAACAACTGTCTTCAGAACGGACTGCTTCCTGTGCGACTCGACGCCGCCGAGATCGAGCGCATAGCGGTTGCTGCTAGCGATGGAACGCCCATCGAGGTCGATCTCGGTGCGCTCGAAATTCGCGCCCATGGGTTGGAAACGATTCACTTCGAATTCGATCCGGCACAGCAGCGAGCGCTTCTGGAAGGACTCGACGAGATCGATCAGACGCGCCTTCTTAAAGACGATATTGCGCGCTTTCTTTTGAGGGATCGAAAAGCGCGCAGTTGGGCTTACTTCGCTTGACACATCGACATCATTCAACTTGCCGGAGAATCATCTTGACCCGTTCAGCCCGTTTTCGCGAATTATTTAAAGAGGGCCCATTCGTCTGCATGGGCGCGCACGATGCGTTGACCGCGATGCTGGCGGAACAGGCCGGCGCCAAGTCGCTATACGTTAGCGGTTTCGTTGCATCCGGCGTGATTGCAGGGCAGGCGGATATCGGCGTACTCTCGCAGACGGAAATGTTCGAGCATATCCGCCGCATTTGTCGCGTGACGACAGTGCCCATATTCGCGGATGCCGATACGGGCTACGGCGGCATCCTCGACGTGCAGCGCACGATCCGTCTATGGGAAGAAGCGGGCGCATCGGTGCTGCATCTCGAAGATCAAGCATTGCCCAAGAAATGTGGACACTATGCGGGCAAGCAGCTCGTATCGAAAGACGAGATGGTGCTCAAGTTGCGCGCAATGATCGAGGCGCGCACCGATCCGGACTTCTTCATCGTGGCCCGTACGGATGCGATTGCAGTAACCGGAATCGACGATGCGATCGCGCGGCTCGAAGCTTACGCGGAAGCGGGCGCGGATGGCCTCTATGCCGATGCGCCCGAAAGCCTCGAACACATGCGCGAGCTCACGCGTCGTCTCAAGCCGCTAGGCAAGCCGATTCTTTTCAATCAGGCGCGAACGGGAAAGAGTCCGTTCGTCTCGATGAAAGAGGCCTACGAAATAGGCTTCGATTACACCCTCGCCCCAATCGAGTCGATGCTTGCCATGCATAAAGCTGTCAAGGAAGTCATGATCGACTTCATGCGCGAAGGCACGACAGATGCCATTGCGGACCGGCTCACGACCTTCGAGGAATACAACCGCTTTGTCGGGCTCGACAAAGCGATGGAAGTCGAGAAGCACTTTGCGACCTCGTAACGATTAAAGACATCGCTAGTTGAGCAGCGTCCACAAGGCGAGGGTCAGCACGAGTCCGACGACCGACACGATGGTCTGCAAGACCGACCAAACGGCTACGGTGCGCTTGAGCGTTAAGCCGAAATATTCGCGGACCATCCAGAAGCCCGCGTCGTTGACGTGACAAAAGAACACGGACCCGGCGCCGATGGCAAGCGCCATCAACGAGTTGTGCGTGGCAGACAAGCCGCTGACCACGGGCGCCACGATACCGGCTGTCGTCGTCGTGGCGACTGTTGCCGATCCGGTGGCTTGCCTGAGCGCCACTGCGATCAGCCACGCAAGCAAGACCAGCGGCAGATGCGCGCCCACGGCGATCTTGCCGATGGTCGTGCTGATGCCTGCGGCGACGAGTGTCTGCTTGAGTCCACCGCCTGCGCCGATGGTGAGCAGAAGCGCCGCGATTGGCGGCAGGCTCTTGCGCAAGATGCCGCCTACGCGATCGCGCGCCATGCCGCGCGACCAACCGAGCATCACGATGGCGAAGAGTACCGTTAGAGCAAGCGCAATCAACGGTTCGCCTACGAAGTCGAGCGTGTCGTAAAGCAGCGTGTCCTTGGTAAGCGCGAGCTTGGCGATCGTGCGGCCGAGCATCATCACGACGGGTAGGAGTATCGTGATAAGCGAGATTGCGAAGCCCGGTGTCGCTGCGCCATCCGCATGCTCGGTAAAGAGTTTGCCCATCTCTTCTGGCTCTTCGACATGCATGCGCTTCGAAAGCCAGATGCCGTAGAGCGGACCCGCCAGAATCACGGCCGGCAGCGCAACGATCAAACCGAGCCCGAGCGTCAGTCCAAGATCTGCATGCAATGCGCTCACGGCAATGAGCGGCCCTGGATGCGGCGGTAATAATGCATGCAAAGTCGTCATGCCGGCGAGCGCTGGGATCGCGATGCGCAGGATCGGCTGCTTGGAGCGCCGTGCCATCACGAAGATGATCGGCACCATCATTACAAGGCCCACTTCGAAGAAGAGCGGCAGGCCCACGATGATCGCGACGAGCGCCATCATCCACGGCAGACTGCGGGGCGTGGAAAGATCGAGCAGGGTCGTCACCAACCGATCCGCTGCCCCCGACTCGGCCATCAGCGCACCGAGCATGGCGCCGAGCGCGATGATGATGCCGACATCGCCGAGCAACGCTCCCGCACCCTTGCTAAAGGCCTGCGCAATGGCTTCCAACGGTTGATGCGCAGCGAAACCGGCAACGAATGTACCCACTAGGATAGACAGGAACGGCGCGAGCTTGAGAACGCCGATTGAGAGGATGATGACCGCAAGGCCGAGCGCGCAGGCGATCAGAAGCTGAGTATCGTGGGCTGACCACGAAGCAAGAGTTGTCGTTGGGTTCACAGTGACTTTGTGCTGGCGCGCGGCGGCGGCATGCCGGAGCGCTTACGGTTTGCTTTCGTCCGCTCTTGAGCAGACGCGAGGCCTCGTCGTAATAGCATTTTTTTTCGCGATGGTCAAAATATGGCGTCGTCACGTTTTGCATTCGGTGTCTTGCATGATGCATGCAATCGACAAAATGCAGTGTCACAGTGTCATTTAACGCGCTTTGGCCATACTGCGAACAGTCTTACGCGGTAGAACCAAGCGCAGGGAGCTGTGGCCTTGCTAGACTAGCTTTGAGAATTGAAGCCAACGGAGAAGTCTCGTGACCCAGCCCTTAGTAAAGGCTTTCGTATTCGACGTTTTCGGTACCGTGGTGGACTGGCGCGGCGGCATAGCGCGGGAAGCTGCGTCGTTTCTAAACGCTCTCGGTCAAGCGAACGCATCGCCGGAAGCGTTTGCCGATGCATGGCGCAGTCGCTATGCGCCCGCAATGCAGAAAGTCCGCAGTGGCGAAAGACCGTTCGTAAGGCTGGATGTCTTGCATCGAGAAAATCTGGACGACGTGTTGCCCGAATTCGGCATCAACAAAGATGCCGTTCCAACGCATGTGCTCGATGAGTTGAATCTCGCGTGGCATCGTCTGGACCCTTGGCCCGATTCCGTAAAAGGACTTGCGCGCCTCAAGACGCGCTACATCATTGCGCCGTTATCGAACGGCAATATCAAGTTAATGGTGGACATGGCGAAACACGGTGGTCTGCCATGGGATGCGATTCTCGGCGCGGAAACAGCGCAGGCTTATAAGCCAACGCCGCAGGCTTATCTGCGTGCGGTCGATGCGCTCATGCTCAAGCCTGAAGAGGTGTGCATGGCGGCGGCCCATAATAGCGATCTCGTCGCGGCAAGAGCGTGCGGCCTGAAGACTGCGTTTATCGCTCGGCCTTATGAGCACGGTGCGGGACAAACCACAGACCTCAAAGCAGAAAGCGATTGGGACTTCATCGTGAACGACTTGAACGAACTGGCTGATGCAGCCGGCGCTTGAATGGCGACTCAAGGCGATGACGAGGGAACGTCATCGCCTTTCGAACAAAGCGCAGGACGTTATTCAACGCCTTCGACAATGCGGAAATCACGCTCCACTGAATCGCCTAACGTAACGAGCGCGTCCTGATAGGTCTTGCTGTCGTAAGCGGCTTTAGCAGCATCGAGTGAGTCGAACTCGATGATTACCGTGCGTTCCTTAACGCCATCGCCCTGAATGAACGACGCCACGCCGCGCGCGAGAGGGCGTCCGCCGCCTTCCTTGATCGCAACCGTCGCCTGCTTCGCGTACTCCGCGGCCTGATCAGCGTTGATGATCTTGCGGTATGCGCTGACCCAATATCCCTTTGCCATCTCTATCTCCGTTTTGTTACCTGAGTGATTGAGCGCCGGACTTCGTCACGTGCGACTCGTCCGGTTCGAAGGCAGCATAGCAAACTCTCGCTTGAGGCATGCGAGCGCTAAGAGCAGCCTTTAATCGGCTGCGTATTTGCGGTCCAGCTCGTCATACAGCGGCTTGTTCACGAGCCGCTGACGTTCCGAAAAAGGTGCAACTACGCCTGGATCTTCATCGAGACGGCCTTGTGTCTTTAGTGCCGACAACGCCGTCTGCATACCACGCACGGCGCCTTGCAGCGCGGCGTTGGCATAAAGGACGAGGCTAAAGCCAAGGCGCTCGAGGTCCTCTCGCGCTGTTACCGGCGTCTTTCCGCCGATGACGAGATTGATGAGTTGCGGCGCTTCGACGAGTTCGGTTAGCGAGGCAATTTGCTCTGGCGTCTCGATGGCCTCGATGAAAAGAATGTCGGCCCCGGCTTCGACAAATGCGCGCGCCCGCTCTATGGCGCGGTCGAAGCCTTCCACCGCGCAGGCATCCGTGCGTGCAATGATCTGGAAATTCGCGTCCTCGCGTGCGTCGACCGCGGCGTGGATCTTGCCGACCATTTCGCTGGTCGAGACCACGTTCTTACCCGCGAAATGGCCGCATTTCTTAGGCATCACCTGATCTTCGAGTTGAATGGCGTCCGCGCCAGCGCGCTCGAGCGTGCGTACGGTGTGGCGCACATTGAGTGCATTGCCGAAGCCGGTATCCGCATCGACGATGAGCGGAACATCGACGGCATCGCGAATACGAGAGGTATGTTCCGCGACTTCCGCGAGGCTGATGAAACCAAGATCGGGCAGTCCTAGCGACATATTCGTAACGCCTGCGCCGGTTATATAAATTGCTTCGAAGCCGAGGTCGACGGCCACGCGTGCGCTCATCGCGTTGAAAGCGCCCGGTAACAGCAGTGCGCGGCGCGCGTTGACCAGTTCGCGAAAGGCGGCGCGGCGGCGAGAAGATGACGTGGTCATGGCTTGATTCCGTAAGTAAGAGATTTTTGCGTTTCGTTCATGTTAAAGCGTGCAGCGGTTTGGCGCTTGGCGTCAAGCGCGTCGTCGCTTAACCGGGGACACGCGCATCGGGAATGGCGCGGCCTAGGCGCTGCGCATTCTTATAGACTGCCTGCATGAATAGAACCGCGTTGCGCGATGGCGGCGCAAAGCGCGAATAAACGAAGCTTGCCGTCAAATGTATGTGTTCGCGTAGCGGGCGTATGGTGAGAGCTGTGCCTGCCGTGGCGAAATCATCGACGATGGTCACGCCTAGCCCGCCTTCGACGAGCGCTAGTGCCTGATCGGCGCGCATCACGTCGATTGTCGACTTGAGTTCGACGCCCGCTTGCTGGCACGTCTGTGCGATCACGGTTCCAAACGGAATGTCTCGCTTGAACAGCACCACGGGTTCGCTTACCAGATCGGCAAGCGACACGACCGATGCCGCTTCAAGTCTGTGCCCCCTTGGCAAGGCGCAAACCATGCTGCCGTACATGAACGAAACGTTTTCCAGATGTTCGTGCGTGACCGGCATTGCGGCAACGGCGACCTCTGCTTCCTTGCTCAAGATTTCCATCGGCATGTCCGCCATTAGTGTGGTCTGCCAGCCTACGGTCAGTGCAGGCAGCTTGGCCTTGATATCGACGAGCGCGGGAGCCACGACGCTCATTGCGAGCGATGCACTGCAAGTGACGCGCAACAGGCTCGACGGCCCTAGCGAAAGCGCGCGCGCGAATTCATCCACGCGCACGGCAGCCTGATAAACCTGCTCGATTTCCCTGAATAACGCATGTGCCTCGGCCGTGGGAACGAGGCGGCTCTTGGAGCGCTCGAACAGGCGCAGGTCCAGTGTCGTCTCGATGTGAGACACGAGCTTGCTCACTGCAGGCTGCGATACGTAGAGCAACTTGGCTGCCGCGTTGATGGAGCCTGTGAGCATGACCGCGCGAAAGACTTCCATATGGCGGAGTTTGAAGCGCATCGGTTCGCCGTACAGCTTAACTAAAAGTTATAGCTTAAAGGAAATTCAGCATACGACAAAGCCAGCGTTTGTCCTTAGTATCGGTTCGAGTGATTTCTATCGCAAAGGGACCATGAACAAACTGGATTTGCAGGACCGTGTATGTGTCATCACCGGCGGCTCTGGTGGTATCGGATATGCGATTGCTGAGCGCTTCGTTGCGTCGGGTGCGAAGGTCGTGCTTTGGGATATCGACAGCGAGGCTGCCTTTTCCAAGGCCGAGCAGGCTCACGCGGCGTTCGCTTCTCATGTAGATGTGACGAATGCCGCCAGTGTAGCCAACGCGGCGCAGGAAGCCCACAAGCGCTTCGCATCGATCGATGTGTTGATCAACGCTGCGGGTATCAATGGAGATATCGGTCCAGTAGAGACATATTCGATCGACGCATGGCGGCGCGTACTCGACATCAATCTCACGGGCGTTTTTATTTGTTGCCGCGAAGTGCTTCCTTACCTGCGTCGCGCGCGGCATGGACGTATCGTGAGCCTGTCGTCGGTCGGGGGCAAGGAGGGCAACCCGAACCAGGGTGCTTATGGCGCGTCGAAGGCAGGCGTGATCGCATTGACGAAGTCGCTTGGCAAGGAGCTCGCGGATACCGAGATTCGCGTCAACTGCGTGACGCCCGCGGCAATCGAATCCGACATGCTGCGCGGCATGACCGAGAATGCACGCAACTTCGTGCTTGCCAAGATTCCGCTAGGACGCGCAGGTCGTCCAGACGAAGTTGCGTCGATGGTGACATGGCTCGCCACGGAGGAATGCTCGTTTTCCACCGGCGCGGCGTTCGATTTGACGGGTGGAAGGGCAACGTATTGATGAAACCTCTATCGCTCGCTCATCTCACGGTACTGGACGTAGGCCCGCCAGATCTTATCGAATTGGCGGCGAGCGCTGGCTTTCGAGCGATCAGCATTCGTCTTTGCTCACCCGTGCACGGCGGTATCGAGTATCCATTGCTTGCGAGGTCGCCTGAATTGCGTTCGACCAAGCGCTTGCTGCATGAGCTCGACGTGAAGGTGACCGATATCGAAGTGATTACTCTTGCGGCCAACACTTCCGTTGGTGACTATGAAGGCACATTCGAGGCAGGCGCGGAACTTGGAGCACACCGTGCATGCGTGAATATCGACGATACCGACCGCGCACGCGTCATCGATCGCTTCAGCGCATTATGCGATCTCGCGGCGCCATTCGGTTTGGCGCTCGATGTCGAGTTCATGCTATGGCGTCCTGTCGCGCGTCTAGCCGATGCTGTGAATATCGTGCTGTCCTCTGGCAAGCCCAATGCGTTTGTTCTGATCGACGCGCTTCATCTCATTCGTTCAGGCGGAACGGTGGAAGAGGTCGCGGCGCTTGATCCGCAAATCATCGGCAGCGTTCAGCTTTGTGATGCGCCAATGGCGTCTCCCGCTGACATCGTTGCAGAGGCACGTGGAGATCGGTTGTTGCCCGGGGAAGGGGATTTGCCCTTACGCGCGCTGCTTGCCGTGTTGCCCGATAACCTTCCGCTAGCAGTCGAAGTGCCGCTTAAGCGCGAAACCAATCCGCTTAAACGCGCGATACTCGTACAACATGCTTGTCAAAGCCTTCTTGAGACGAGCGCTCGCGTAGCACGATAGAAGCTTCGACTTCCATAAAAAAACACGGAGACAACATGACGACAGAAACGATTGGTCGAACCTCGGAGACGACATCATCGGGCGTGCCAGGCGGCAAGCATGCCAGAAAGGCCGCAATCGCGGCGTGGATCGGCAGCGCGCTCGAATACTACGACTTCTTTATCTACGGCACTGTCGCCGCGCTCGTCTTTCCAAAGATATTCTTCCCGCCCGGCGACATGACCGCCGCGACGCTTGCATCGATGGCGACCTTTGGCGTGGCTTATGCCGCACGTCCTTTAGGCTCTTTCCTCATGGGCCACTACGGTGACAGGCTTGGCAGAAAGGTCGTGATGGTCGGCACCTTGCTCTTGATGGGGCTCTCGACGTTCTTAGTGGGATGCTTGCCGACTTATCAGACCGCGGGACTGCTCTCACCTGCGCTACTCGTGTTGATGCGAATCTTGCAGGGCATCTCCGCAGCAGGGGAACAAGCCGGGGCAAATTCAATGTCGTTCGAGCACGCGCCCGCGCATCGTCGGGGTTATTACACGAGTTGGACTTTAAGTGGGACGCAGGGCGGTCAGGTGCTTGCGCCCGCCGTAGTGTTGCCGCTTGCGGCTTTGCTACCTGAAGACCAATTGCTGTCGTGGGGCTGGCGCTTGCCTTTCTGGTTGAGTGTGGCGGTGGTGATCGTTGGCTTTATCGTGCGCAGCCGACTCGAAGAGACGCCCGCCTTCGAAAGCGAAGCCTCGCATGGCGAGGTGCCGATTATGCCGCTCAAGACGCTGCTTACGGGTTATCGCAAGGAATTGCTACAGGTTTTCTTTGCCGCGCTCATTGCGTCTATTGGCACGACGTTCGCCGTGTTTGCGCTTTCGTTTTCGCGCGCACAGGCGCAACCCATCAGCACTTCGGTCATGCTGTGGACGGCTATCGTCGCTAACTTCATCGCGGTCTTCACCATTCCGTTATGGGCCACGCTATCCGACCGTATCGGCCGACGACCTGTATTTATTGCGGGAAACTTGCTGTGCGCAGTTAGCGTCGTGATCTTTTTGTGGTCGATCACGACGGGGAGCAATGCGCTCGTCTTTGCAGCGGGAGTAGTGCTCGGCGGCTTCGCTTATAGCATCACGAATGCCGTGTGGCCGGCGACATACGCGGAACGCTTTCCGACGCAAGTCCGCCTTTCCGGCATGGCGATCGGCACGCAGTTTGGCTTCGCCGTGGCCGGGTTTGCGCCGCTAGTGGAATCCGCGCTCATAGGTAAATACGGTACGGCGTCGTGGGTCATGCCGGCTGCATTCGCGGTGCTGGTGTGTCTGTTGTCCGCAGTGTCCATCTTTTCGATGCGGGAGACTTATGACGTTCCGCTCGAGCGGCTCGGCAAACGTAATTCGATCCTCTAGCGCTGACGCCAACGCGGCCCTCGCGGCATGAAGCATAATGGCTCCGAACTCGACAGGAGCCATGCATGACCGAAACGTTGAAGGATCTGCCGTTGCCCGATGGCATCCGCTCACGTCTGATCGACAACGGCAATGGCCTCTCCATGCACGTGCTGGAAGCAGGTTTCGAAACGCCGGGCAGACCATGCATTGTGCTCTTGCATGGCTTTCCCGAGCTTGCTTTTAGCTGGCGCAAGGTGATGCCGGCGCTTGCCAATGGCGGCTATCATGTCGTCGCGCCCGATCAGCGCGGCTACGGGCGTACCACGGGCGCGGCGGCTGTGTTCGATACGGATCTCGACGACTTCAATTTTCCAAATCTCGTGCGGGACGTGCTTGGGCTTATAAGTGCCTTGGGCTATCACAGCGTGGCAGCGGTCATCGGCCATGATTTTGGTTCGCCCGTAGCAGCTTGGTGCGCGTTGATCAGGCCGGATGTCTTCAGGTCGGTGGTCATGCTTAGCGCGCCGTTTGCGGGGCCGCCGACATTTCCATTTGGCACCGCATCGGAACATGCGCTGCATGAGGCGGGCGATACGGCATTGAACGAGATGGCCACTGTCTTGGCGGCGCTAGACGCGCTCGACCCGCCCCGTAAGCACTATCAATGGTATTACTCGGGTGCCGATGCGAATGAAGACATGTGGCACGCGCCGCAAGGCATGGCCGCATTTCTGCGCGCTTATTTTCACGTGAAGAGTGCGGACTGGCCGGAAAATCATCCTCATCCTTTAGCGGCGTTGAGCGCGGAAGAACTCGCTACGTTGCCGACTTACTATGTGATGGAGAAAGATAAGAGCATGCATGAGACGGTCGCACCGCATATGCCTTCGGAGGAGCAGATCGCATCATGCGCATGGATGCCGGAACGCGATCTCGACGTCTATGCGGGGGAATATTCGCGCACCGGTTTTCAAGGCGGGCTTAACTGGTATCGCTGCGCGACTAGCGACGCTCACACGGCCGCGCTTAAGACATGGTCAGGCAGCACGATAGACGTGCCTGCATGTTTCATTGCTGGAAGTAGCGACTGGGGCGTGTATCAGCGACCTGGCCAATACGAAGCGATGCGCATGCGCGCATGCAGCAATTTCCGCGCGGTGCATATGATTGAAGGTGCCGGGCATTGGGTACAGCAAGAACAGCCGGTCACGGTGGCTAACCGGATTCTGCGATTTCTCAGGCAGGACGCGTTCGGCTTTTAGACTGCCGCACGCGTCCTCTTTACCTGATGCTTCTAATACTCAACCGGCAGTGCGCTTACCCTTGATAAGACGCGCCACTCGTTCGGCGCCGAGCCGCCATTCATAAGGATTGGTGTAGTCGAACTCGCGCACCTTGCGGGACAAATATGGCCAAAAGCTGTCTCGCGTCCTGGAGTCGTTCACACGCGCCTGCCGTGAAAGACGGCGATTGTCGTTCCAGGGAAAGCTGCGGACTTCTTTCGATGCCCGTCGCGGCAAGCCAAACACCATCGAATACGCATAGCGCGGTGCATCCGAATGATTCGGACCCGCGAAATGCAGCGTACGTCCCGCATGAATGGTGCAGTCGCCGAGTTCGAGCGGACAAACGACCGCCTCGCCAGCATTAAAGCCCGTGACGCATTCAAGGCCATGCGTGCTCGGATCGCCGCCAATGGGGCCATGCGGAAGCACGGGTCCAATATGCGAGCCGGCGATGAACTGCATGCACCCGTTGGTCAGCGACACCGGCTGCAAGGGGAACCAGAAGTTCACCTCTCGATGTTCGATGCGCGGGTCGGTGAATGCTTCATCCTGATGCCAGGGTGTCACGGCCTCGGTATGAGCGGGCTTATGAAAAAAGCTGTCGCTCACGAAGCGTGCCTTGGGGCCGAGCAGTTGCATGGCGACACGTTGCACGCGCCGATTCAGCTCGCTCTCCATGAGGCTTCGCTCGAAATGCGACGGACCATGCAATTGCGCGAGCTTAGGCTTGTCCGGACCCTCACCTTCCGGATAAAAGTCGAACAGCATGCCTTGCTTGAATCCCGCCTTTTCGCGCAGCAGGCGGTCGCCAATTGTACGCAAGGTCTTAATTTCCGCATGCTCCGCAACTTTCTCAAGACGAAGAAATCCGTCCTTCCAAAAGCCCTCGCATTGCGCTTGGGATAACGATGTCATCTCCCTTGTCGCCCCGCTCAAAGAAAGAAATGCATATCACTGGAATAAAGCTTCAACAGTGAAACAGCACACAAAACAGCGTTCTGTACGGTCTCGCACAAAGCGCCCCCATGGCCCTCGACGTCTAGCTGAACTTGCCGACTTTGATTTTTTTGAAGTCTTTTACACGCAGCACACGGTTGAACTTTACGCGAAAGGTGCTTTCACCTTTGTTCGCTGCCGCTTACTGAGAGAACAACAAGCGATACGAAATTGAGACTAAATTTGAAGAAATCACTAGCAATCGCGCCGAGGTCCATCAGATGTGCTAGCCGCCAACCTTAGTCTACGTGGTGGAGCATACATCATGCTTTCATTCGTTGGCGCGATACAGGCGCTTCGACGCACCCATCTGGCGGATTCGAGCGGCATTGGCGGACAAAGCCTGGCTGAGAGCGGCAATCAGCAAGCAACATTTCCCGCTAAAACGTTTTACTGTTAAGCGGTTGCAACGATTTAATCGCGATGTAATCTCGATGATTTTTTAGTATCGTCGCGAATCGCAGACATGCCGCTAAGACATATTCAACTCGAACAATTTTCCGTCAACAACGACACCGGCCACATTTACGCAAAGGTGTTTCGGCATGTATCGAATTGCGCGCGCTGGAGAAATCAGGGAACTCGTTGAAGTCATCTATGTCCACGCACCTCGCGGCTGTGAAGGCCGCTATGCATACAAGGAGGATATCGATGCAGCAAGGACGCGTTGCCGCACTCGACGCTGGTCGTGCGCTCGCGATTGTCGGGGTTGTCGCAGTACATCTATCGTTTCAGTTCCCCAATCTGCCGGGAGCGGTGACGCTGCTGACGCACATGGGGCAGTACGGCGTGCAGTTGTTCTTCGTCATCAGCGCAATCACGATCTTCATGACCCTCGAAATGGACCACGCGCGATGTGTCGACGCGCGCCACGTCGCGCTACGCTTCTATATCAAGCGCTTTTTTCGCATCGCTCCGCTTTACTATGCGGCCATCGTCATTTACGGCCTTATCAGTTACGGGGCGACGCGCTCCGGTTACGAACACGCCTGGGTGCTCGGCGTGCATGGTCCGGTCGATATCCTCCTCAACATGCTTTTCCTGCATGCGCTCTCGCCAACGGCCATCAATAACGTGGTCCCGGGAGGATGGTCTATTGGCGTCGAAATGCTCTTCTACTTGATTGCACCGCTATTGTTTTTCCTGGCGATGAATCGCAAGCGTCTGCTCCTCGCCACCGTAATACTGCTGGCGCTTTCCTTTGCCATTACATCGATGAGCGAATGCCACGGCGTGCTCGATTGCGATGTGACGAACAACTCGTACAGTTACTTCTGGCCGCCCGTGCAGGGACCGTGCTTCATCGTTGGCATGTGGGCGTGGTATGCCTTTCGTTCGCACTTGACGGGCGACGAAAGAGTGACGCGACTTAAGTCGTACCTCTACGCTTCGCTGGCGCTTGGCTTTGCCATCGTGACCGCGATGCTCGGCGTATGGCTCGCTAAAGCTCATGCCCTCGCACCGTTGTTCGCGGCATGTAGCGCCGTAGCTTTCCTGCTGTTCGTTTGCACGCGCAGCGCGCACAAAGCAAGTGCGCCGCCTATCATGCGCAAGACACAAAGCCTGTCGATGATCCGCCGCTGTGCCGCCGCGTTAGGCCGTGAGAGCTACGGCATTTATCTTTGGCATTTCATTTGTGTCTACGTGACCTTCCATTTCTTTGAGGGAAGGTTCAAGGAGACAAGCGACGAGACAGCGTTGGCGCTATACGGCGCCACGCTGACGGCGGTGCTGGCGGCGTCGTATGCGTTGTCGAGATTATCGGATCGAGCGATTCAGGGCCGCGCGACGCGGCTCTCGCAGCACTTACTGGCAGCGCTCGACCGACGCTTTAATTAGTCTTCGCCTCGTGCGTCTTAAGCGCTCGATGCCTCAAGCGTGCGATCTGCTTTAGCGCGCAGACCATAAGCCGTCAACATACGATAAAGCGTGACTCGCGAAATGCCCAGCTCATCGGCCGCTTCACCCAAGCGGCCGCGATGACGCAAGAGTGCGACTTCAATGGCTTGCCGCTCTGCGGCTTCGCGTGCTTGCGCAAGCGTCGTCGGCGCAGCTTCGGCGTATTCGCCGAGTTCGAGATCGCTAGCGAGAATCTGACGTCCTTCCGCCATGACAATGGCGCGACGCACGCGATTGATCAATTCACGCACATTGCCCGGCCAGCCGTAATTGTGAAGCGCCGCGATGGCGCACGGCGAGAAGCCACGCAAGCGTCGGCTCGCATCTTTTCTATAGCGATCGAGCATATGATTGGCGAGCAGTTCGATATCCTTGCCGCGTACGCGCAAAGGGGGCTCGTCGATCTGCAAGACGCACAAACGGTGGTATAAGTCCGCGCGAAAACGGCCTTCGATCATCGCGGTTTGCATATCGACGTGCGTGGCCGAAATGATGCGCACATCCACGTCCGTCGAGGTTTGGCCGCCAAGACGTTCGATTTTGCGTTCTTGAAGAAAGCGCAAGAGACTCGCTTGACTCTCGAGGGGCAGATCGCCGATTTCATCGAGAAAGAGCGTACCGCCATCCGCGGCTTCCACACGGCCGATCTTGCGTTGATTTGCGCCCGTAAATGCGCCGCGCTCGTAGCCGAACAATTCGGATTGAAGCAGATGCGGTGGTATGGCGCCGCAGTTGATTGCGACGAATGGTTGATCGCGACGTACCGAGCGTTCATGAATTGCAACCGCCGTTAATTCCTTGCCGGTGCCTGATTCGCCGGAAATGAACACCGGTGCGTCCGTCATGGCGACTTTACGGATTGATCGATAAAGCGCCTGCATGGCGTCACATGAACCGACCATGCTGCCTTCCTTGCCATCGTCCTTACGCGACTCGTTGCCGGTCGCGCTGCTTGCCGTATCGTGCAAGGCGACCATGCCATACGCATGACCGACTGCATCGACTATGCGATCCGCCGATGAAGGCACGGTCACGTAATCGAAGCAGAAGTCGCGGATAAGCCGACAGATCTCGGGATTCTCGACATGCTCGGCGTCGACCGTTGCAACCCAGCCAATCTGGCAGAGTGCAAGCAATTCGGCGACAACGGCCGTATCTTTTGCGAGCCCGCGTTTAGTCAGGTCGACAATGCCGGCGGCAGCGCGCTTGCCATGACGGGCGGCTTTAGGTGGCTTGGCGGGATCGATTTGCTCAATCGTCCAGCCGCGAGCATGCAAACGCTCGGAAAGTTCTTCCGATACGGTGCGCCCGGCATAATAAAGCGTCCTGTTTTCCCCGTGCATGGCTTTTCTCATCTTATTTGTATATGCCGCTAGTATGCGCTTTATTCCTAAGAGCTTAAACGCCCCGCAAACGATAACGCGTTTTTGAATGTTTGCATTGATCTGTACAAATCGATTAAAAACGAAAGAGAAAAATTTGCGGATGCGGTTTGCGATCTGTGTCTGTACGCTTGCGCACTGCCGATCGGCCCTGTCGGAGCAAGGGCAAACGTTGAAAACACGCCGTACATTTTACTTACTGGTTTCAGGAACCGCATCGGGTGAACGAATTTTTAACGCTGGTTTGAGCCTTAGCGGAAATATCGGATAATTTGTATTCTCAAATGAACTCGTCTGCCAGACACCAGAATTTTCGAAGGCAAGGCGTAACGTCGTGGAGTGTGCCCGCCCGATGAATACCAGTCAGAAAATGGATCAGCTCAGCACCCTTGCATCCTCTCGCCAGCCGCGTTTGCTGTTCGTCGAGGACGATCCGGCCATGATTCGCATCGTGGGCGAAATGCTTGCGGAATTTCCTGATCAGCGCTTTGCCATGACAGGCGAAGCGGCCTTGACGCTCGCTCGTCAATCAATCCCCGACCTGATTTTGCTCGACGCCAATCTGCCAAACATGACGGGCTTCGACGTTTGCGAGGTTCTTAAGCGCGATCCTAAGCTTGCACACGTGCCCGTCATCTTCGTGACGAGTCATGACGCGCCCGCGTTAGAGGTCGATGCTTTTCGCATGGGCGCGGCCGACTACGTTATCAAGCCGCTGGTTGCTGCACGACTGCAGGCACGTGTGCGTGCTCAACTGCGCTTGCGCCGCCGAGTGACGGAAGCACGGACGCAAGCTGTGAGCGCAGACACAACGCCGCAGGTTCAACGCAAGGCAGCGAGCATCTATGTCGTGGGCATTCTTGCGGACGATACAGCCGATGCGCATCGCGACGCGCTCGAAGCGATCGGCGCGCTGGACATCGTGGCCGATTGCGAATCCGCGCTGGTTCTTGCAAGCCGCCATGCGCCCGCCGCGATCGTGCTCGATTCACGTTGCTGCGAAAATGGTATCGACGAAACTTTGAGCCAATTGGAAGCCTCGCATCCGCATGTGCCGATAGTCGTACTCGTCGAAGCATGCGATGTCGCAATCGAGCAGCGCACGCTGGATAGCGGTGCGGCGGATGTCATCGCCAAGCCGGCAAAGCCCGCAGTATTGCAGGCTCGCGTGCTCAACGCATTGACGGCGGCGCGCAAAGTCGAAGAGGAAATCAATGCGCTTCGTGAATCGCCGGGCGGCGCGAGCGTGCATTCGTTTCCAGCGGCTTCGCGCGAAGGCCGTGATGCGTGATCGCTGCGATTTATTCTAAAGGTGCAAGAGCGAAGCGCGCACGTCCGGCGCGCTTTGCTTCGTAAAGAGCGTCGTCTGCGGCCTTGATGAGCACAGCGGAGGTCAGCAGTTCGCGCGATGGCAAAACCGCGGCCACACCCGCCGACAAAGTCACATGCTCATCGACGTCCGAAAGGCGATGCGCAATGGCCAACGCACGCACGGCGTCCAGCATCTTCTGCGCGACCAGTTTGGCACCATCGACATTCGTATTCGGCAAGAGGCACGCGAACTCTTCGCCGCCATAGCGCGCAAGCTTGTCATAGGGCCTGCGCAGACTCTTCCCCAAAGTCTTGGCAATCGTCTTTAAACAAGCATCGCCGGCCTGATGGCCATAGTGATCGTTGAAGCGCTTGAAGTAATCCACATCCAACAGGATCAACGAAAGCGGCGAATTCTCACGTGCGCAATGCCGCCAGTCCGCAAGCAAGTCTTCATCGAACTTGCGTCGATTAGCGACACCGGTAAGACCGTCCAGCAGGGCGCTTGCGCGCAAGCGGTCGCCTTGCAGCTTGAGCGTCAGATGCGTGCGCACGCGTGCTCGCGTGATGACAGGATTGATCGGCTTAGTGATGAAATCAACGGCGCCGAGTTCGAGCGCTTTGACTTCGTCGTCTTCGTGATCCTGCGAGGTGATGAAGATGATGGGTGTATCGCGCGTCAACGGATCGGACTTGAGGCGGCGGCATACTTCGTGTCCGTCGAGATCGTCCATCACGACATCGAGCAGAATCAAATCGGGCAGTTCGTTTCGCGCGACTTGAATAGCTTGCGCGCCGCTCGTCGCCATGAAGATGTCGCACGTGTCGCGAAAGAGTTCATACAGCACGCGAATATTGACAGGCTGATCGTCCGCGATCACGAGCTTGGGACGACGGTGCACATGCATGAGCCATTGCTCAAGCTCTTCCATATCAGTCTTGCTCCAGCATGTCGCGCGCAAGTCTTGATGCGCGCTCAAAGTCGAGAGCGCGTACACGCGCAAGCAATTGTTCGAAGGCAACGCGCTGGTCATCCGGCGCTTGCGGCCACAAACTCTCGGACATTGCAATCGCTTGAAGATTCGATGAATCGAGCAACGCAACAATGTCGTTAAGGCGCGCGCGCCAGTCTTCGTCGGCAAGAGGCTGTATTTGCGGCTTCTCTTGCGTACTTGCATGCCTTTGCGGGAATGCTTGCGTGAGGCGCTCGACGCTCGTTGCAAGCAACTGCTGCATGCGCGCGAGTTGTGCGTCGATGGAGGCGAGCGAGCGCGCCGTATCGTCTGAGGCTTTGAGATCGTCTTCGAGCCGCGCAGCGAGCTTCGCCAATGCCGATGCGCCAACAGTGCCCGCGCTACCCTTAAGCGTATGCAGTACCGAAGCCACGCCCTGAACATCGCGCGCGGCAAGCCGTGCAACAAGCCGCGTCAGATGCTTGGCGGTCTGCGGTCCAAAGCCATCAATCGCGTTACGAATCAGATCATGATTGCCGCCGAATCGCGCGAGCAGCGACGCGGATGGCTCGACGATGTCATCGTCTTCCGCATGACTCGATGCCGCGTCTTCCACGACGGCTCGTGCACTGAGCACTGCCACCAACCGCTCGACATCGATCGGCTTGCCGACGTGATCGTTCATGCCCGCAGCGAGACAGGTGTCGCGATCCGCATTCGATGCATTCGCCGTCATCGCGATGATCGGCAACGCGCCGAAGCGGCCATCCGCACGTATCAGTCGGGTGGCTTCGAGTCCATCGAGGTCGGGCATCTGCACGTCCATCAGAACGGCGTCGAAGCGCGCGTTGCCGTGGAGCACGGCATTCACGCCTTCACGTCCGCTTTCCGCAAGCGTCACGGTGGCGCCTTCCGCGCGCAACAAACCTTCCGCGACTTGCCGGTTGAGCGCATTGTCTTCGACTACGAGCAGTTCGAGTCCGGCGAGACGCCGCTTGCGCGGCGCGCTTGCCGGGACAGGCAGTGCCTCTTTGTCGTTTGCATTCGATCTTGCCACGCGAATCGCGGCGACGAGTTGCTTGGGCGTGACCGGCTTGGTCAAAAAGCCGGCGAAGGGCGGCGCGCCGCCTTCTTGCGTTTCCCTCAGCACTTCGCGTCCGAAAGCGGTGACGAGCAACACGAGCGGCGGCGCGGCGCGGCCTTTCATCGTGTGGATCAGGCGTGCGGCATTCAAACCGTCGAGCCCTGGCATGCGCCAGTCCATCAGGGCAATGTCGTAAGGCTGGTTGTCGCGTGCCGCATCGCCGATGCGTTCCACGGCTTCGATGCCGCTCTCGACCACATCGGCGTGCCATCCCAGCGAGCGCACCGTGCGCAACAGGATTTCGCCCGCGATGGGGTTGTCGTCGGCGATCAGGAGGCGCACCGGATGATCGAAGTCGATGTCATCCGTTTGTATTTTGTGTACCGCCGATTGAATGCCGAATTCAATATCGAACCAGAAGCGGCTGCCCACGCCCACTTCGCTCTCTACCTGCAGTTCGCCGCCCATCATCGCGACGAGCCGTTTGCAGATCACGAGTCCGAGCCCGGAGCCGCCGAAACGGCGTGTAGTCGATGCTTCCGCTTGCGTGAAGCCTTCGAAAATGCGTTCGAGCTGAAGCGCGCTGATGCCGATGCCGCTATCGCTAACCGCCACGCGCACGCGCACCGACGCGTCTTTGACCGCTTCGATGCCATGCACGCTCACGACGATCTGCCCGGCCGTCGTGAACTTGAGCGCGTTGCCCGCAAGGTTGATGAGCACCTGCTGCAGGCGAAAGCCGTCGCCCAAGAGCGTGTCGGGCAATTCCGGGTCGAGGTCGAACAGTACTTCCACGTCCTTCGTGCCTTGATTACCGGAGAGTACGACACCGAGTTCTTCCATCAGCTTTTCAGGCTCGAACGGATGACTGTCGAGTTGCAGCTTGCCTGCTTCGATCTTCGAATAATCGAGAATGTCGTTGAGCAGGTTGAGGAGCGACTTGGCTGCGGTTTCGGCTTTGCTCACGTAGTCTTGCTGACGACGATTGAGCGAAGTCAGTTGCACCAGATGCAGCATGCCGAGGACCGCATTCATCGGCGTACGGATCTCGTGGCTCATGTTGGCGAGGAAGGTGGATTTGGCCGCGCTCGCTGCATCGGCCTGTTCCTTCGCGTGACGCAGGTGGTATTCGAGTTCGTATTGATCGGTGACGTCGTAATTTACGCCGGTCATCGAGACGGCGCGGCCGCTCGCATCGCGTTGAATGCGCAGTCCGCTCTGAATGCGCCGGATCGCGCCATTCGCCAGAACGATGCGAAAGGGCGGCATGACGACAGGCGCTCCGTCGATGGCCGCCTGCAGACTTTGCAGCGTCGCGTCACGATCGTCCGGGTGGATGCGCTGCTGCCAGTGCTCGATATTCAATCCGTGGTCGAGTAGTTCGGGCGGATAGCCGTAAATCTCGAACATGCGCGGCGTCCAGTGCAGCCGCCCGGTAACGATGTCCCATGACCAGATACCGAGTTCGGCGATATCGGCCGCGAGCAACAGCTGGTCGCGCGCATCGGCGAGTTCACTGCGCTCCTTCTTTTGCCGCGAGATGTCCGTAATGACGCATACAAAATGCAAAGCGCCATCTAGTTGCATCGCGCCCGTGGAGACATGAGCGGGGAACGACGTGCCGTCCTTGCGAAGTCCGGCGAGTTCGCCATTCGCCGTGGGCACGCCGGTGCCCGTAGTGAATTGCGTTATGTATTCGTTATACGTTTCGAGCCAGGCCGGCGGCACGAGCAGGCGGATGTTCTGTCCGATCAGTTCGCTTGCGGCATAGCCGAAGACCTTCTCTCCCGCCGTGTTGAACGAGCGAATCGCGCCGCGTTCGTCGACGGTGATGATCGGGTTGATCGCCGTATCGAGTACGGTTCGGGTAGTGGCAAGACTGCGCGCGAGCTCCTGCTCGATCTTGATGCGGCTCGTAATCTGCCGCACGATCTTGAAGCCGAACAGCGCGAGCGCAAGTGCCAGCAATGCGGTGACCGCCGCGTGCCAAAGCGTGTCGCGCCACCACGGCGCGATGATCTCGTCACGCGAGAGCGCCGCCGCCACGAAAAGCGGGTAATCCTCGAGCTCGCGGTAACTGTTCAGACGCGTGACGCCATCCTGCGACGAACTGGTTATGAAGCTTCCTGAGCGGCTATCGGCGCGATGCATGCGAAAGAGCGTCGTGTCGACCATGCTCTTACCGACGAAACGGTCCTCGAACGGTCGGCGCACGATCATCGCGCCGTCATTCGAAACCAGCGCCGCCGCGCCGCCCTGGCCGAGGTCGAGACTGTCGTAGAAGCGCGAGAAGAAGGCCACGTCGATGGTGGCGAGCGCCACGCCGGCGAAGCTGCCGTCGGGCGCATCGATGCGCCGCGATATCGGCACGATCCACTTGCCGGACGAGCGGCTCTTCACCGGCAAGCCGATATGCGGCCCGCGCCCGGTGTGCGTGCGATGGTATTCAAAATACTCGCGGTCGGCATTGTTGAAACGTTGGCTGAGCGCCGGGCGCGAGTTGACGAGCCACGCGCCGTTTTTGTCGTAGATGAAAAGACCGTTGAGTTGAGGCAACTGTTCGACCCGCGTCACGAGCGAGCGATGCAGCCGTTCGAGCGCGGCCGGTTCGGTGCCTTCCTGCTCGACACGTTCGACCATGCCAATGAGCGTGGTATCGGCTTCCTTGAAGGTGTCGTTTGCATGCTGCGCCATGGCGCGCGCGAGGTTGGCCGTGGCCGTGGTCATTTCTTCGAGCTGCACGCGCCGTGCGGCAACGCTGCGCCACACGTCGGTGCCGATCAGCAGGACACAGACGGCCACGATGAAGGCCGTCATCCTGAAAGTGAGGGATTGGCGACTGGACACGCCGGAATCTCCGTTTAAGCGAGTGCCAATGGCGCAGGCCGGGGTTCTGTTCTGAACGCTGCCGTATCTTATCGTGCCATTTCGGAGGAGACCGTCGAGGGGCGGGCCTGGCGTGTACGGGGTCGTGCGCGGTTATCCGACATGTTTACGGCAGCCACAGGAAAAATCTTGATGGCGGTTTGTCCGGGCATCGGTAAAAAGAAGGAATCGTGTTTTGCATGCAGCATGCATGGTGCCGCCATGCTGTATGCGGCATGCAAAATTCCAGGCGCGAGCACGTTCAGCCAAGCAAGCCATCCCGCGACGGATCGCCTCCACGCTGCCGATTGACGAGTCGTCCCCGAAACCAGAACGTCCATGCGAGCAGACTGCCATAGATTGCGTAGCTGATGAAAGGCGAGACGACGAGGTAGCGTTCGACGGGCCAGTTCCACGCTAACCAGAACCGCAACGCCGTTTCGATGGACAGTCCAACGCCCCAGACGAGCGTCATGAGTCGCAATGAGTCGCGCAGCGTTGCGCTGTCGCGCCAGTAACCCTCGAAATGTTCGGCGCCGCCTTTCTGTTGGCGAGCGACGGTCGCGCGCGCGAGATAGAAGATCAGTGGACGCTCGAACAGCATCGACACGAGGAATACGACGCCCGTCGCGCCCGACGCAAGCGATTCGCGCACGAGCAGGATGCGCGGACTACCGCCGAGCGCGAGCAAAACGATAGAGAGAGCAATGCCGAACAGCACCAGCGCGGAGACAGCATCGACGCGCCGTGAGCGCGTGAACTCGAATAGGCTCCATGCAAGTGGTGGCGCGGCGGACGCATAGAGCGCGCCGACGTTACCCCAATGCGGCAGGGCGAGGCGATATGCAACCCACGGCAGCAGCAGGTTGGCGACGAGTTCCAGTGCCAGTGCAGGTTTGATCTTTTTCATGGACTCATGACGTGACGCCTTCGCGATGAGGCGGCGTTGAGCCCGAGTATAGAAGATCGCGACCGGCTGTTTCAGCCCTTCATCGACCGTTCGAGTTGCGCGGCAATCCAGCTTCGGTCGAACGTGCCTTCAGCGATGGATCGCAAAGCCTGTGCTTCTTTTTGCTCGGTCTGACGCGCGCGCTCGATCACATCGGCTGCATCGGCTTGTGCGATGGCGAGCACGCCGTCTTCATCGCCGACGATGATATCGCCCGGATACACGACCATGCCGCCCACCGTCACCGGCACGTTGATCTCACCGGGTCCGTTCTTATAAGGCCCACGATGCGTCACGCCGCGTGCATACACTGGAAAATCGCGCGAACGCAATGAAGCGACATCGCGGATCGCGCCGTCGATGACGAGGCCCACAATGCCGATGCTCTCTGCATAGCTCGACATGATGTCGCCCATCAACGCTTGCGTGAGTTCTCCGCCGCCGTCGATCACGAGGACGTCGCCGGGGCGGCAAAAGTCGAACGCGCGATGAATCATCAGATTGTCGCCGGGTCGCGTGCGCACCGTGACAGCCGTGCCCGCCAGCGTGTTTGGCCGATGATAAGGCGTGAGTCCTATCGTGCCCGAACTGCGAGCCATGCTGTCGGAGAGAAGCGATACCGCAAGCGACTTCAATGCCGCGAGCACTTCGGGACTTGCCTGCGCGGCAGATTCATTCTGCCGCCATCCGGGGGCGTTCATTGCGAGACTCCTTGCCGTGAGCTTTGACGTGCGATTTGTGAATCGAGACGCGCATAAACAATGCGCGCGTTGTGCTCAAAGATACGCTGCCGGTCTTCATCCGCGAGCCATGTAATGCCGTCGATATAGCGGCGCGTATCGTCGTAGTGATGACCCGTTTCTGGATCGATACCCTGCACCGCGCCGATCGTCTCCGAAGCGAAAAGGATGTTCTTCGCCGGAATGACCTTGGCAAGCAACTCGGCGCCAGGCTGGTGATAAACGCAGGTATCGAAGAACACGTTGTTGAGCAAATGCTCATCGAGACGCGGCTGCTTCATGTCTTGCGCCAGCCCGCGATAACGTCCCCAGTGATACGGCACCGCGCCGCCGCCGTGCGGAATGATGAACTTCAGCGTCGGAAAGTCCTTGAAGAGATTACCCGCCAGCAACTGCATGAACACCGAGGTATCGCCGTTGATGTAGTGCGCGCCCGTCGCATGAAAGTTGGGATTGCACGATGACGACACGTGGATCATCGCAGGCACGTCGAGTTCGACGAGCGCTTCGTAGAGCGGATACCAGTGGCGGTCGGTCATCGGCAAACCGGACCAGTGACCGCCCGAAGGATCGGGATTGAGATTGCAGCCGATGAAGCCCATCTCTTCGACACAGCGTCGCAACTCGGCAATGCAATTTGCAGGATCGACGCCCGGTGCCTGAGGCAACTGACATACGCCGATGAATTGCCGCGGGAACAGCGACACCACGCGATGAATGAGGTCGTTGCATTCCTTCGACCATGCTTCGTTGGCGCTTGCATCGCCGAGATGGTGGCCCATGCCGGCCGCACGCGGCGAGAAGATCGTAAGGTCGATACCGCGTCCGCCCTGCACGCGTAATTGCCCGTTTTGGATGGTTTCGCGTATTTGGTCGTCGCTGATCGATGGACGAGGCGGCACGGGCACGCCGTCCTTCAGCGCGGCGATCTGCTTCGTACGCCAGGCTTCGTGTTCTGGCGGTGACGTGGTGTAGTGACCGTGACAATCGATGATCATGGAATGAGTCTCGCGATGTTTAAAGCGTTTGTTGGGCGCGGCGAGGCGTGGTACTGGCTTCGTCTTCTGGCGGACGTACACGCATCACGAGCGCGATGATCGTCGCGACCACGAGAAACGCGGCGATGCTGACGAGCGCGAACTTGAAGCTGCCCGTTGCGTTGCGCACGAGCCCGATGCTCCACGGTCCCACGAGACCGCCAAACTGCGCGATGGTATTGATGAGCGCAATGGTCGCCGCGCCTGCCGCACCCGTGCGAAACGAAGCAGCGAGACTCCAGAACAACGGATTGCCCGCATAGATGAAGAGGCCAGTCACGCACAGAAGCGCATAAGCAACGATCGGCGAGGGCGCATAAGCGCTCCCTGCAATAGCGATGGCGCTCATGCCATAGACGAAGGCCAGATGCTTCTTGCGGTCGCCCGTGCGGTCAGAACTGCGGCTGATGAGAAAGGTGCCGAGCACGCCGAAGAGCGGAGGTGCAGCAGAAAGAAACCCCACTTCGATATTCGACAGATGGCCGAGGCTCTTCACGATTTGCGGCAGCCAAAGAAAGAGTCCATAGATGCCAACGAGCGCGCAGCCAAAGAGACATGCAAGGCTCCACACGCGAATATCGGCGGCTACACGCCACATCGAAACATGACCGCTGCCACCAAGCGCCGCGCGTTCCGTTTCGAGCGTGCCTTCGAGCCAGTGCTTTTCTTCAGCGGTGAGCCAGTCGGCATCGGCGGGACGTTCCTGCATCACGCGCAACGTAATGATGCCGAGAAGAATGGCGGGCACGCCTTCGCAAATGAACATCCACTGCCAGCCTTGCAGACCGAGAATGTCGTTGCCGTAGGTCATGAGCGTCGTCGAGATCGGTCCACCCAGCACCGCTGAAAACGAGCCTGCGATGATATAGCCGCCCACTGCACGCGCCCGATAACGTTCGGGGAACCACTTGGTCAAATACACGGCGACGCCCGGCAAAAAACCTGCTTCCATCACGCCGAGCAGAAAACGTACGGTGTAGAAGGTCGTATCGTTGAAGACGAACGCAGTGGCCGCCGCGACCGCGCCCCATGTGATCAGAATACGTGCAAGCCAGCGTCGCGCGCCGACCTTATGCAGGAGCAAGTTGCTCGGCACTTCGAGCAGCATGTAGCCGACGAAGAACACGCTGCCCGCAAAGCCGAAAACCGCTGGACTGAAGTTCAGCGCGCGATTCATATCGAGCGCTGCAAAGCCGATGTTGATGCGGTCGAGATAGTTGAAGAACATCATCGCGAAGAGCAACGGCATCAGGCGGCGATACACCTTGGCCATGGTCGCTTTCGCTATAGGGGAGTCGCTCGTGGCTATTGCTGCGTTCGTTGGCTGAATCATGTCGTCTCCATGCCGCGCTTGCTCGATGCAGGCGTCTTTGCAATCCGCGCTCCTGTTTGCAGAGCGCAAGGGACATGATAGGGACGTGAGCCGTCCTCCGTCCAACACGGATTGCGCATGCTTCTATGCGTTTTAGCTTATAGCGCGCTGTCAGCGTGAGCTTCGTTCGGCAGGCAAGCGAGAAACGCTTGCAGATGCGGCGAGCTGTCATCTTCACGAAAGCTCGCTGTCAACGATGTGATCTGACTCGCGCCCGGTCCCGTGAGATGCTTGCACACGACGTCGGCGCGCCCATGCCGCGCCACCGATTCACCGACATACGTTACGCCAAGGCCCGCGGCCACGAGTGCAATCGCGGTCTGAATCTCGTAGGCTTCATGTCCGACAATGGGCGTGATGCCGGCGTCGCGATAGAGCGTGGCGATGAAGCGCGGAAACTGCGCAGCCGGATGCTTCGGATAGACAATGAGCGGCGATGTCGCGAGGTCATCCACGCGCACGCTATCACGTTCGGCGAACGCATGATCGACGGGCAGAACCGCCATCACGCGCTCATGCAGCAGGATGCGTCTCGTGCAGCCAGGACGTTCGGGTGCTTGTCTGCCAATGCCGATATGAATGCGTGCATCGCGCAGTGCATCGGCTTGCTCCTCGGTGAGCATCTCGAAGAGCTTGAGTTCGACCTTCGGATAAGCCGCATGGAAGGCCTTCAACGCGGGCGGCAAGACGCTGTACATCGCCGAACGCGTAAAGCCGACGGAGAGCCAGCCATGCGTGCCGGCATCGATCGCCCGCACGCCTTGAGTCGCTTGTTCGCAATGGTCGAGAATTTGGCGCGCTTCGGTATAAAAATAACTGCCCGCTTCGGTAAGCCGCAAGGGACGGCTTCCACGATCGACGAGCTGACTGCCAAGGCGTTCCTCTAGCGCGCGAATCTGCTGGCTTAACGCAGGCTGCGCGATATGCAAACGCTCGGCCGCGCGGCTGAAGTTCAGTTCTTCAGCTAGCACGATAAAGCATTGCAGTCCCCGTAGATTCATTGCAAAAAGGCTCCCCAGGCTCCCGCTTCCGATTGATGGCATCGCTCATGATAAAGGGGAGCCGCATTGAGAGCCCGGGAAATGTGCCTTGCAATTATCTGGACGGCGGCGTGCCACCCGTACCCGGCAGAACATGTGGTCCGCCTGTGACAGGAGTGGGCGTATTAGCGGTATTTGCCGCGTTTGCGGCATTCGCGGAATTCGCTTGCCCGTTCGAATATCCCGGCGACGACTTCGGCTGCTTCGGCTGAAGCGACTGATTGATAACGCCGATCTGCCCGAGCTTCTGCGCCGCGCGATTGTCGGCCTGCGCGGCTGTGGTGACGGCAAGGCTTGCCGTGCCGACGACAAACGCCATTGCAATGCGCCATGGCATACCGTTGCGATGATTTCTCATGATGACCTCCTTCAAGCGGCTGTCTGCAAGAATCAGACAACCTACTGATAGCATGCGCAAGGATTGCGCCCAGCATACTGCATTACGTATGCAACATCAGTTGCTGCGCGAGAAGTGACGCGTGCGGCGTGAGCGCATTGAAGGCGCGCGCGCACAGATGCAGGCGTCGCGTTGCCCACGGTTCGGAAAGCGGCACGACGGCAAGACCCGGCCTTCGAACGAGCTCTGCGGATGCTTGCGACAGAATCGCCAAGCCAATGCCCGCTTCCACTAGCATCGCCACGTTGTCGATACTGCGCATATGAATGCGGTATTCAAGCTGGCGTCCGAGCCGCGACGCGCGTTCGGCAAGATGCATTTCGAGCGCGGCATCGGCAAGACCGACAAATGCATCGCCGACAATCTCCGCAAAGGCCACTGCGTGCTCATTCGCCATGCGATGCGCACGGTTCATCATCACCACAAGCTGATCTTCCGCCACGAGATGCGTCTGCAGATTGCCGAGGTCCGTGAAGTCCGCGACGATGCCCAGATCCGCACGTCCTTCCGCTACGGCTTGCACGATTTCGGCGCTAGGCCGTTCATCGAGATCGATGGAGAGATCGGGATAAGCCGCAAGGAAGCGCGCAAGCCGCGGCGGCAGAAACGCCGCGAGCGCAGCGGTATTCGACAGCAACCTGATGCGTCCTTTGAGACCTGTTGCATAAGTGCGCAACTCGCCGCGCATCTGCTCGACTTGAGCAAGGATCATCCGTGCATGGCGCGCGAAGGCATCGCCTGCGGCAGTGGTCTGCACGCCGCGTCGATTGCGTTCGAAGAGTGACGCGCCGAGCGCGGACTCCATGCCCGCGATGCGCTCACTCGCCGATGCCAGCGCGAGATGCATGGCCTGTGCGCCCGCCGTAATGCTGCCACGCTCGATCACGGTCAGAAATAGCCGCATGTCGGTCAGGTCGAAGCGCATGTTTGTCTCCGGTCGCTTCGGTTGAGCCGAAGTCTCGCATTGGAAAAGCCAGATTGTATGCGCGCTCACGCGACGCTAGCATCGGGCGATGGAACCTCTTCTGATCGTCATTGGCGCGGGCTTTCTGGCGGGAGCGATGAACGCGCTTGCCGGTGGCGGCTCGTTCGTCAGTCTGCCCGCCCTGATCGCCGCGGGCTTGCCACCGGTTCAGGCGAATGCGTCGTCCACGGTCGCGCTGTTTCCAGGCGGCCTGGTGAGCGCGTGGGCGTATCGTGATGGCCTCGCGCCAGTCGGCTCGGTTGCGATCCGCAAGATGCTCGTCGTGACGCTTATCGGCGGCTTGGCGGGCGCGGCGCTCTTGCTCTGTACCTCATCCAGAACCTTTTCGTTTGTCCTGCCGTGGCTCTTGTTGTGCGCGAGCCTTGCGCTGGCATTCGGCCGCAAATTCGGTGAGGTATTGCGACGGCGGTTTCGTATCGGCGCGGGTGCGGTGTTGTCGATTCAATTCGTGCTTGGCGTCTATGGCGGCTACTTTGGCGGCGCAGTGGGGATCATGATGATGGCTGTGTGGGGCCTTTTTGACTCGCGCGACCTCAAAAGCCTCAATGCGCCACGCACTTTGCTCGTGAGCGCGGCGAATTCGGTCGCGGTGCTGACCTTCGCGGCGGCACAAGCGGTGCGTTGGCCGGAAACGATCGCGATGCTCGTCGCTGCCATTGCAGGTGGATACGGCGGCGCGCAAGTGGGACGCCGCGCGCCGCCCGCTGTGATTCGCGCCGGTACGATGCTGGTGAGCGCTGGCATCACGATCGCATTCTTTATACGAACGTACGGCCCGATGTTGGCGCATCGGGCCTGATGCGTCCGTTTACTCGATGGGAGAGCCGCCATGATCGATGCCTTGCTCGAAACCCTGGGAGCGCTTTCGGTGCTGGCCAGCGTGGCGGCAAAAATCGCGTGGGCGGGTGACGCGCGCGCGCACGCTCTGCAATCAGCGCCGTCAAAGCCGCTCAATGCCCGCCAGTTTGAAGCGGCGGCAGGCCGAGCGGTTTCTTCGCGGCTTCATAAGCACGCACGAAGCGCGGATCGTCGCCGAGTTCGCGCGCCATCCACTTCGACAAATCCGTGCCGCAGGCGGGGTTCGCCATGTCGGTGAAGCAGGCACCGTTCGCGGGCATCATGCTTGCGGCCCAATAGAAGCTGAAGAGCGTCTGTTTCTCGGCCGGTTCCATGCCGATGGCATTGGGATCGGCGCCCGACAGCCATCGGTCGAGCTTTGCTTCGAGCGTGGCTTCCGTGTCCTGCTTGTCGTAAGAAAACACATATCCGCCGCCTGCCTGCGCGGTATGGAAGTCGTTCATGACGATTGCATTGACGAAGCGCGCGGCACGAGCGTTTGGCACATAGCCTTCGGCGTAGGCGCTTGCGGTCAAAAACCACAGCAGCGCGAGCAATGCATTTGTTGTGTACCGCGTCGATACGCGGCCGATTTGTCGATTGCTTCGCGAGTTCACGCAAGTAACGAGGATGGTTTTTGGGCAGATGAGGCGAACTTCGAAGGCTCGCGTCGGCTGGCGCTGATTCTACTGAGTTATTAAGAAAACTGACGGCGACGCGCCTAAGATTTTGTGGCGTTTCCAATGAAAAACGGCCCCGAAGGGCCGTTCCTGCGCTAAGGCGAGATCAGCAGCTATTACAGCGGCTGGATCGTCGAAGCTTGCTTGCCCTTAGGGCCTTGCTTGACTTCGAAGCTCACCTTCTGGTTCTCCTGGAGCGACTTGAAACCCTTTGACTGGATTTCGGAGAAATGTGCAAACAGGTCTTCGCCGCCGTCATCCGGCGTGATGAAACCAAAACCCTTTGCATCGTTGAACCACTTAACAGTACCTGTTGCCATTTGTCCAAACCCTATTGAGACAAGTTACGTTGAAAATGCGCCCTTAATTTCGAGCGGCATAGATTTTTACCACGCCAAAGAGTTTTTTTCCAATACGCGTTTTTGCTAAGGTTATGGTCATACGCGCGTCATAACGGGCGATTTTTCCTGATCGCCCTTTGCATACGGACCAATTTGCCGATGTTGCTTAAGGAAATGCCGTTTTTATAGGCAGAAAACGTTCAGACAGAAGACCACATGCAATGGCTCATACGCTTGTCACCGGTACAGCCGCTTTAGCGTCTGCGCATCGGCTCGATGCACCCGCTATCGCCGAAGCTCGCTGCGAACTCGCGGCGTGTTTCCGCTTAGCCGCGCTGCATGGGCTGGAGGAGGGCGTATGCAATCATTTTTCCGCGACAGTGCCAGGGCACGACGACCTTTTTCTGGTTAATCCCTATGGTTATGCCTTTAGCGAGATCACGGCGTCGCATCTGCTGATCTGCGACTTCGACGGCAACGTGATCGAAGGTGAAGGCCAGCCCGAGGCAACTGCATTCTTTATTCATGCAAGGCTGCATCGGCTGATGCCGCGCGTGAAGGCCGCATTCCACACACACATGCCGAGCGCGACCGCGCTCTGCCTGCTCGAAGGGCCCCCGCTCCTGTGGCTTGGGCAGACGGCGCTGAAGTTCTACGGCCGCACGGCCGTGGATGAGCACTACAACGGCCTCGCGCTCGATGCAACGGAGGGCGACCGTATCGCGGCGGCAATGGGCAACGCGGACATACTCTTCCTCAAGAATCATGGCGTGATGGTGGCGGGCGCGAGCATCGCCGAGGCCTGGGACGATCTCTACTACCTCGAGCGCGCGGCCGAAGTGCAGCTCCGTGCGATGAACACGCAGCGCCCGCTCAAGCCCGTGCCGCATGAGGTAGCGCAGGCCGCCTACGAGCAAATGCGCGCGGGCGATGCGCAGAGCGCGCGGGCGCATCTGGCGAGCGGCATGCGGCAGTTGCGGGCGCGGGGTATCGCGTTCGACATCTGAGCGCAGTATTCAAGACCGGCGCACGAGGCGCTTAAGCCAGCCGCGCCGCCGCCCGACGTCGGTCTGTTGTAAAAATACCGCGATCACGATAATCAAGCCCTTCAGCACAAGCTGCGTGTTGCTGTCGATGCTATTGAGCAGAAGGATGTTGCTCAAAAAGCCGAAAATCAGCACGCCCGCCACGGTGCCCGAGACGCGTCCTACGCCGCCCGAAAGACTCGTTCCGCCTATCACCACGGCGGCGATTGCATCCAGTTCCCAGCCCATTCCGGCATCGGCCTTGCCCTGTCGATACTGCGCTGCATACAAAACGCCAACGAGCGCCGAGAGCATGCCCGAGATGGCATACGCCGCCATCTTATGGCGTCCCACGTTCAGGCCGGAGACGACGGCGCACTTCTCGTTGCCGCCGATTGCATACAGATACTTGCCGAAGACCGTGCGATTAATCACGAAGCCGACGACCAGCGCGATCGCCAAAAAAAACAGCGCGGGCACGGGAACGATGTCGAAGAGCAGCGCGCGCAGCGCTTCGATATCGGAGGTGGCGTTGCTGCCGCTGTAAATCGAATACACGGCGGTGTCCTGCCCGGCGATAAGCCGGGCCGCGCCTAGCACACCGACCATCGCGGCGAGCGTGACGATGAACGGCTGCATGCGGCCGCGCGTGATGATCCAGCCATTGAGCGCGCCGAGCGTGAAGCCCGCGAGCGGCACGATCCAGAGCACGGCTATAAGCGGCATGCGATGCCCGCCATGTAACGCAATATAGGCGCATGCAAAAGCCGCCACGACGAGCGCTATGCCGAGGTCCATCGTGAGCGGTGCCTGCGTGGCGGGCGCGCCGCGAGCACGCCTGAAGCCGCGGACGACGTTTATCGCGGCGAGCGCGATTGCAAAGACCGCGATTGCATTCAAAATTATGGATGCCGACACCGCGCGATTCCAGGCGTCCGTGGTGAGCAGCATGGCCGTGAGCACGCTGCCGAGACCCATGATCGCGCCCACCGAGAGATCGATTCCCGCCGTGATGATGACGAGCGTCATGCCGATGGAAATCACGCCTACGTTCGCCACCTGGCGAAACACGTCGGAGATGTTCGCGCTGGACAAAAAGATATTGCTGCCATCGGCCGCGTGAGGCGACGTGAACGCACCGACCACGAGCAACACAATCAAACCGAGGTAATACTTGAGGTAAGTCAGCAATGCGCTCAGGCGCCGCTGGCGCGCGGTGGTCACCGGCTCGGCGAGTTGGTCCCGGGCGTGCAGCATGGTGTCCTTCTCCGTTTTGCATGTTGCGTTTTGCATTCGGCATCCCAGCATTCGGCATTCAAAATGCCGTCAGGGCGACGCCATTCTGACGAGTGCATCGACTGAAAATTGCTCGCGCGGCAAAATTCCGCGAGCGCGTCCTTCGCACATGACGAGAATGCGGTCGCTAAGCAGCATGAGTTCGTCGATCTCCGAACTCGCCACGATCACCGTGACGCCTTCGCGCGCGGCGGCGAGAATCTGGCGATAGATCTCGGCCTTCGCTGCTACATCGACGCCGCGCGTCGGTTCATCGAGCAAAAGAAGACGCGGCTTCGTCATCAGCCATTTACCGATGATGAGCTTCTGCTGATTGCCGCCCGACAAGGTGCTCGCATCCTGCGCGAGACTGCGATGCTTGACGTTCGAAGCGTGCGCTTGCGCATCGGCCCATGCATGTAGCTTGCCGCGTCGATAAAACGGAAAGCCCGGCGCGCGCGAAAGCGAAGGCAACAGCAGGTTCGCCTCGAGCGACTGATCGAGCACGAGGCCGTCTTTCTTGCGGTCTTCGGTGACGAAGGCAAGCCCCGCCGCGGCCGCGCGATCAGGTGAATCGAATGCATGCGCATGACCGGCTGCGCGTATCTCTCCATCGCGACGATACGGCGACACACCGAAGATCGCTTCCAGTATCTCGGTCTTGCCCGCGCCGAGCAGCCCCGAAATGCCGAACACCTCGCCTTCCTGCACCGCGAACGACACGTCTGCCACGAGCGCACGAGCCGCATTCCAGAGCGTCAGGTTGCACACATCGAGGGCGCACGCGCGCTCACGCGGCGCTTCGGCTTCGCTGCGCTCGGGCGGCGCGAAGTCCTTGCCGATCATCATCGAGACCAGCGCCGCCGACGATTCGACCTGTGGCATCTGCAAGGTCGCGATGCGCCGGCCATCGCGCAATACGGTCACTCGATCCGCCACCGCGAATACTTCGCCAAGCCGATGGCTGATCAGCACGATACCCATGCCGCGCTCGCGCAGATCGCGTGTGAGGGTGAGCAGTGCCTGCGTCTCGGTATCGGATAGCGCGGACGTGGGCTCGTCCATGATGAGCACGCGAGCATCGGCAAGCAAAGCCTTCGCAATCTCGACGAGTTGTTTCTCGCCTACACGCAGCGTGCCCACGAGCGCACTCGGCGGCACACGAAAGCCAAGTTGCGCGAGGACCTTAGTTGCCGCCGCATGCATCGCGCGCCGATCCGGAAAGCCGAAACGTGTACGCAGTTCCTTGCCAAGAAAGATGTTGTCGACCGCCGACAAGGTGTCGACCAGATTCAATTCCTGATGAATGATGGCGACGCCCGCGAGCGCCGCATCGTTCACGCTGGCAAGACGCGTTGCTTCGCCGCGCACGCGGATGCTGCCCGCGTCCGGCGTGTAGAGGCCGCCCAGGATCTTCATCAAGCTCGACTTGCCCGCGCCATTTTCGCCGACGAGCGCGTGTATCTCGCCCGCCGCGACATCGAAGTCGACGCCCGACAGCGCGGCGCTGCCGTTAAAGGATATCGACAGGCCTTCGGCTTCGATGAGCGGCGTGGCTACGGTGGCCATCGATCGAACTCAGTGAGTGGCGATATATTGCTTCGCGTTGTCCTTGAAGATGCCTTGCGTCGGCAACGTAAGCTTCTTTTCCACCTTCTCGCCTTTCAGCACCTTGAGCGATTGACGGATGCCTTCCGCGCCTGGCGTCGGATACATGAAGGTGCCCGCGAGCAGGCCTTGTTCGACCCATGTCGCGCCTTCTTGCGGCAAGCCGTCGATACCCACGAACTTGATGTTCTTCTCGCGTCCCGCATCCTTCGCGGCGAGATATGCGCCGTAGGCCATCGGGTCGTTATGCGCATAGACCACGTCGATCTTCGGCTGCACGCGCAACACGGTCTTCATGTAGTCGTAGGCCTTGTCCTGCTTCCAGTCGCAGTCCACGCGTTCGCCTACGCGCTTGATGCCTTTCTCCGGCGCGATGGCCTTATCCGCGCCATCGTGACGATCGTGCGCGGGCTGCGCACCGAAGCCGCCCCATATCTCGACGAGATTGCCTTGCGCCTTGCCAGACCCGCCCATCACCTTGACAATGAAGTTGCCCGCTTCCTGACCGATCTGTACGTTGTCGCCACCGATGAACTCCGTGTATTGATCGCCGTTCACTTCGCGGTCCAGCACGAACACGGGAATGCCCGCCTTGAAGGCTTTTTCGACGACGCCCGTCAGCCCCGCGGACTCCTTGGGCGAAATGAAGATCGCGTCCATCTTCTGCGCGATGAAGTTCTCCATGTCGGCGTTTTGCTTATCGGTACGGTCTCCCGCGTCGGCTATGATGAGTTCGACTTCCGGATGCTTTGCCGCTTCCGCTCGCATGTCCTTGTTGAACTGCACGCGCCACGGCTCGACGGTCGTGACCTGAGAAAAGCCGAAACGGTACTTCTTCTGCTGCGCGAATGCGGTTTGCGTGAAGAGTGCGGAGAACGTTCCCACTGCGCCGGCAAGCGGTATAGCGAGAAGACTTGCGGTAACGATGCGTCGTTTGCTGTCCATTTTGTCTCTCTCCTTCGTCTTATGGTTGCGGGCCCTGCATGGCGAATAAAACGTTATAGCGTGGCGGATTTGCGCGTTCGCTTTCGAGCGGCTTGATCGATGGCTTTCATCGGAGGCGCCGTGCTTTCACGCACGAGCAGATCGGCCTTCATGCGCAGATGCACATGCTCGCCGGTTTCACCTTGCAACTGCTTGTGGAGCAACTGCCAGATCGCACGCCCCACGGCTTCTACCGGCTGATGTATCGAACTGATACGCGGATGAAGCACCGACATCCACGGGGCGTCGTCGAAAGAGAGCAAGGAAACCTCTGCAGGCAGGCGCAATTCGGCATCGCGTATGGCACGCAGTGCGCCAAGCGTGGCCACGTTCGCACCGGTAAAAAGCGCGGTGGGGCGCTCGCTTGCAGACAAAAGCCCGAGCGTTGCCGCGTGGCTTTCCGTATCCGTCATGCCGCATACCACCACGCGCGCATGTCGCGTAAGACCGGCGCGTTTCATGGCGTCGAGATAGCCGTCCGCGCGTTCGCGGCTATTCACGAGATCGAGCGCATTGACGATGAACGTAATGCGCCGATGCCCGAGCGCGATGAGATGTTCCGTGCCATCGCTCGCGGCGCGGCGGCTGTCCGTCGTCACCGTGTTCGCCGGAAAGCTGTTGTCCACGCGGTCCGCCATCACGAGCGGCACGTCGCATTCGCGCAATTCGTCGATGGCATGTGCATAGCCATGACACGGAATGATGATCATGCCCGCCACCTGACGCGACAACACGAAACGTATGCGCTCGGCCTCGCGCTCGGGGTCTTCCTGCGCATGCGCGAGCAGCAGCCGATAACCGCTTGCCAGCGCATGATCTTCCACCACGCATAGCAGTTCGATAAAGAACGAGTTCGTGAGATCCGGCACGACGAAGCCGATGGACGTCGAACGATTGCTGCGCAATTCCGCCGCAAGACTGTTGCGCCGATAACCCAGCGCTCGCGCGGCTTCCCATACTTGCTGCCGTCGCAGTTCGCTTACGCCTTCGGCGCCTGCCAGCACTTTCGACGCCGTGCCAAGCGAGACGCCCGCCGCACTGGCGACATCCTTCAAGGTGCTGGCAGTCTTTTTACGTGAGTCCACGAGTGCTTTTGCCGTCTTTTTTGAAACGTTTCAGAATTCTAGAAAGCGTTCGCAAACGGGGCAAGTGAGTACTTGTACGGAGCACGCTACCGCGCTACAGAGAGGTATCGTGCAGGTCCTTTACGATAGGCGGCCGGATCTTGAAGTCGGAGAAGCGCACGGTGAGGCCGCCGCGCTCGGGCGTGCAACACATGGGTCCGACGAGCCAGTGCGGCGACGCGGTAGTCGACGCGAAGGGCGCGATACGCATGAGGGTCCAATGACGCTCGTCCGCGCTGCACTGCATCTTGAGCACGCCATCGGCGACGGTCATGCGCAGCCTGAAGCGGTTGCCGCTGGCGGGCGAACCAAGCGACCAGTCGGAGAAATCATTGGTCAGCACGGTGCTGAAGGTCAGCGCGCCGTCGTTGTACTCCGCGCCTGCCTTGACCCAGCGCTCGGCGCTCTCGCGCACCATCAGGCCCGCTTGGTCGTAGAGCGCGGAGAAATCGCCATCGACGGTGACTTCGGCGCTGAAGTCACCGTTCGCGCTCGCGGCGAAAACATGGCCGTTATCGCGGATGAAACCGTAGTGCGTCTTGCGCCAGAAGTCCGTGCTGGCGTCCGTGGTGACGAACAGCGTGCCGTCTTCAATGCGCCATTGCGCGGGCTCGTTGATCCACTGACATTGGTCGAACATGGCAGCCTCGCTACGTGGAAAGGGCGTTGGCAGTATGGCACATCGTGCATGCCGAATCGAATGGTCGTACTTAACGAAGCGGACAGAGCGATTTCATTTAAGGCCCGCACTGCACTAACATGAATGCGCGAGGCTTCTCTGCGCTCATGCAACGACACGAAAGGCAAATCCATGGTCAAGTTAATGATGATCCTGCTGGGCGTGGACTATTTGCGCGGACGCTGGCGCAGTCTGATGGTGACAGGATGGCTGCTGCTTGTCGTTGGCTTGGGCATATTCATCGATGCACTCGACGGTTCGCTCGGCTTTCCGATTCCACTCGTTGGCTGGCTGTTGTTGATCGAAGGCGCGCTGACGCTTGCGGTTGCATGGGCCGGCGTCGGCGGGCAACGCAGGTTGCGCTATTCGAAGGGTATCGTGTTCGTCCTTGCGGCCGTGCTGGTGCTTCAGGGGCCACGTCATCACGCGAACTTCATTCTTTCGTTGTTCATTGGCGCGGCCTTTCTCTCGGATGGCCTCTTGCAAGCCGCATCCGCTGTTGTCGTGCGATATCGACGTTGGCGCGTGGCGCTTGGTTTTGCGATCTTCGAGATATTGCTGGCGGTCTTCGTCATTCAACCGTACCCGACGCATTACAAGAGCACCGTGGTGTATTGCGTGGGCGTGCTCTTCATGTTCGCAGGTTGGAATCTCGTGATGATCGCGTCGCGCGTACGCAAGCTGAACAGCAATCCGGCAGTCTGGGGCGATGCAAGCGCCGAGGCCGCGAGCGCAGCGAGTGATACGAAAGACGGTACGCCAGTCGTCTTGCCGGCAAGCGAATGGGACGGGCCGCCCGCGGACAACGAGCCCGCATTGACCGTGCATGTGTGGACGCCCGTGGGTACATCGAAGGGCGAGGTGCAACGGCATCTGATCGTCGACCGGTACATTGCGGCGGTGGATCGCAATGGCGTGATATCGACGGGACATGCCGCGCTCGAATCGCCTGAGGGCGTATATGTGAGCCTTTATCCGGCAGTCGAGATCGACCGCTCGCCCGATGACTTTGCGCGCCTCTTGCGTGCCACGAGCGATAACGACGTGCCAGGCGTGTTTCAGCCGAGCTACCCGATCGAGTCGAAGACATGGTGTCCTTCGACCACGCGAGTGCGCATTCGCAATTACGATCCAACGCGGCTAGCGCGCTTCTGGAGCACGTATCGCGAGGACACGACGTACAACCTCACGCATCGCAACTGTTCGAGCAGCGTCTCGCGCGCACTGGAGGCGGCGCTCGAAGGGGCGGCTGGGCGGCTCTATGGCGCGCGGGCGGGCTGGGGCGCGCTGTTTCGTATGCTGGTGACGCCTGAACTATGGGTGGCCGCGCAGATCCGAAAGCGTGCAGTGACGATGGCCTGGACTCCTGGCCTCACGCTCGACTATGCACGTGCGCTTAGCATGGTTGCCGATCCACGTCCGTATGGCTGGCTCAAGGTGGCGCGCATGGCGCTAGCAAAAATGCGGCAATCGCGGCGTCAATGGCGGCATGAAGGCTCTTCGTCGATGGACCCGCCTGCAAACGCCTGAGATTCAAGCGCCCTCGTCGAGATCGTCTGCGGCCTTGCGTTCGCGTCGCGCTTCGTTGGCGCGGCGTGCACGCAGTCGCTGCTTCGACAGCTGCGTAATGACCTCGCCCGTGCTCGCGCCGGCCGGAATCTCGTTGCGAATGACCTTGGGCACCATGGGCAGACCCAGGCGCTGACGGCGCAGGGCACGCGCAATGAACGTGCGACAGGTCTGTCCATGGCAGTCCCACTCATCGCGAATTCGCTCGCAGTAAGGACATTTTTCCATGCAAACAGTTTACCGCGAAACGCAAAGCGCTTCGCGGGCGGGCCTGGGCGCGTGTTTTTAGCCGCTAAACTGATTCGTCGGACTATGCCGGCGCTCGCGCTGATGATGGTCGAGACTGCGGCGCAGCATCTTCTTCAGCAGGCCCTTGATGAAGTAGATCGAGCGATCGGCGCGCACGTTGAAATCGAACGGTTTGAGTGCGACGACATCGCGACCATTGCGTTCCGAGAGCTTGGCGCGAGTTCTGCGATGATCCACCGCCATTGCCGCCAGTGTCTCCGATGCAGCCTTGAATTGTCCCCGATCCACCCGCGCGCACACATGACATGCGCGATGAAACGCCTTGTCGAAGATCGTGAGCCAGTAATCGTCCATCTCGCCGCCGTCGCAACGCGCGAGCGCTTCGAGCCCGTTCGTGCGGAGGTCCTTCATATCGGTAAGCGTCGCTTTCTGCGTGATGCTCCCAAAACGTCGGCGATAACCGATCAACGGGTCTGCAATGCGATAGATACTGCTTGCGCGAAGGTACATGGACGGCACGACCGCCATGTCTTCGTAGTGCCGGCCCACTGGGAACTGCGTGCCGTTGAACATGTCCGTGCGATAGATACGCGCCCAGACGAAGGTATGAAAGCCGTCCGCGAAGTGCTGAAGCGCGGCGCGGTTCATCGCGTGACCGCCGCTTGCGTGATGCATGACGAGATCGATGCCGTCGATATGGCGGCCGTCGTCGTCGATGATCTTCACGTTGTATTCGACGAGGTCCCACACGCGTTCCTTGAGTGCCGGAATCACGCTGCTCGAAAAATTCTCGAGATAGATGTCGTCGCCGTCGAGGAAGCCGACGTAGGGCGTTCGCACTGCCGCAAGCCCGGTATTGCGTGCCGCGCTCAGACCGCCATTGCGCTGCTTGATGAGCTGAATATGACGGCCGCCATCGCGCTCCACGATCGCTTCCGCGGCCGCATAGGTCTCGTCGCGAGAACCGTCGTCCACCACGATGATGCGCATGGCGTCGATATGGGGCTGCGACAGTAGGGACTCGAGTGCTTCCTCGATGTATCCCTCGATGTTGTACGCCGCGACCACGATGGTCAGTAGCGGTTCTGTGTCTCGCAAAGAGTCACTTTCAAACGGCATATCGGATGCTCCGTCGGATGAAGGGGCTCAGGGGCGTGCCAGTGCATGCCAATGCGCTGGCCTGATTACGCGGTCTCCTTCTGGCGGCCGGCGTGTCGATTTGCACGCCTGTTTGGCCGGACTGCCGAGGCTCATTGGCTTCGGCTTGCTGTGCGCGATGCGAAGAGCAATCGCAGTAGATCAGATTGATTGAAGCAGGTTCCCGCAAGCTGTGATTGTCGGCTTGGGCAGAGAGGAAGGCCCAAGTTTCGGACCGGGTTCTGCTGCATATTACCGGGTCAAAAAAACAATGTAATGACAATGACATGTCGGTTAGTCGACGCAGCGACTCCAACAGACTTGCGATGCATTCTTCAAAGAAGCTGCAGCGATTACCTGTGGGTTTTGTTCAGGCGCTTTAGCGCTAGTCATCTCATTCGTTTGCAATCTCATCGATGTTTGTCCTTCATATTGCTGCGCTCCGTGCGCTTAAGCACATCAAAATATAAGTTGATGCGTCTATGAAACGCGTATGCGCCCATGCGATACCGATTGTTTAAGTAACCTCAAGCAGATTGAAAGATTCGGTGCTTGGCGAACGCTCTGAGAAGCTCACTAAGCATTACCTCTTCAGCAAGGCGAATGCCATGCAAGGACGGTCAGACGTTCTCGGACGTAAAAAGTTGCGCCGGAAGTGGATATTGGCTTGCTTGCGCTGTCTCTCCAGGCAAGCTATTCAACGCGCGAAGCATGGCAAGCACTGCGGTCTGAGCGATCTGTTGCAATGGCGTATCGATGACCAGATCGATGATGCCGTCCACGAGCGCGTCGTGACGGTCGGGCATGAGATCGGAGCAAACGGTGACTATGTGTCGTCCTATTGCTTCCTCGCGCAGTGCGCGTATCACGCCACCCACGCCGCCGCCTGGAATGTAAAGACCAGCGAGATCGTCATGCCGCGCAAGCATGGCAAGCGTCGCTTCATAGGCCAGTTGCTTGTCTTCCAGGTTGATTTGCGTGTCGAGCACTCGCAGCCCGGGTGCATGTTCACGCAGGTAAGAGCGAAAACTGATTTCGCAGCTTTCTTGTCCCAGATAGCGGGGCGTGCCGACGAATACGCCAACCGTACCTGCCTTGCGATGCGTGAGCCTGCTCACGGCCCACGCGGCAGTGCGGCCGCTCTTGCGTGGGTCCACGCCGATATAACCTGCACGCAATGGCGCGCTCAGGTCGGACAATAGCGTGACCGTTGGCTTGCCCGCTGCATGCAAGGTTTCGATGGCCGCGGTTACATGCGGATGATCGACCGCCACGACGCCGAGCGCATCCGCTTCTTCTCCAAGCGACAGCAACGTACGCGCGATGGACGCGGGATCGAGTTCGTCCATATACGCGATCACTGCCTTGCAACGTTCGGGTTCGTGACGCGTGACCGTCTCCGTCAGAATGCGCGCGAACGCCTGATAAAACGGGTCGGCGCGTTTCTGCAGACAGAAGCCGAGCGTGCGCGGGGCATCGATGGCTCCGAGTTGAGCGCGCATGCGTTCGCGCATCAGTTGAGCACCGTGATAGCCGATGCGCTCTGCCGCTTCTATCACGCGCAACGCGGTGCCTTCGCGCACGGTCAGGCGCCCGTTGAATACGCGATCCACCGTGGCCGAACTGACGCCAGCGGCTTCCGCCACCGACTGAAGCGTGGGACGCTTGGTCATTTTGATGGAAATGATGGATTTGCGAGGGCACGCAATGATGCTTAAAGATAGCAAATTTATACGTTCCTTGCGCACGCACGGGCTCGCTCATATCATCGACTTCAATAAAGATAAATGATGTATTCCAATCATCGGATGAGGTGACATGATGGAATTGGAGGAGACGCAGCGGCGGCGCTATCGGCTGATAGGCGGGGCGGGCGAAGAGGCGAAAGCCGCGGGCCTTGCCAATGGCACCTGGTATAGATGCCCTTTGCCGCGCCCCGTGCTCAAGCAACTCACGCAACGCAGTGATGCAAGAGCCATTCGCGACACCGTTATTTGGTACGCGGCCATCGTCGCGAGCGGCGTCCTTGCCTGGTTCGCATGGCAGGCGCATTCGCTATGGGCCATCCCCGCGTTTTTGCTCTACGGGACGCTTTACTGCGGCCCCGCCGATTCGCGCTGGCATGAGAGCGGACACGGCACCGCATTCAAGACCGCGTGGATGAACAAGGCGCTTTATCAAGTGGCGTCCTTTCAAGTGTTTCGGCGACCGACCGTATGGCGCTGGAGTCATGCGCGCCATCACACCGATACCTTGGTAGTGGGTCGCGATCCCGAGATCGGTGTGCAACTGCCGACGGACTGGCTTGCGCTGGTGCTGAACGTCTTCGCGCTGAAGCACGTGGCGAACGAATTGCCCAAGGTCGTGGCGTCTGCGTTCGGCAATATCGGTGAAGAAGAAAAGACCTTCGTGCCTGAGACGGAATGGCCGAAGGTCGTGCGCGAGGCGCGCATCTGGCTCGCGATCTATGCAGCAGTGATCGTGACATGCATTGCGTTTCGCAGTGTTTTGCCGCTGCTTTATATCGGCTTGCCGAGTCTTTACGGCGCATGGCTTTATCTATACTTCGGGCTCACGCAACACGCAGGCATGCCGGAGAACGTGCTCGACCATCGCAAGAATTGCCGTACCGTGATGATGAATCCCGTGTTTCGTTTTCTTTATCTGAACATGAACTATCACGTCGAACATCACATGTTCCCGATGGTACCGTATCACGCGCTGCCGGATCTGCACGATGCCGTCAAGCACGACATGCCGCCGCCTTACACGAGTTCCATCGCGGCTTATGCCGAGATCATCCCGGCGCTCATGCGGCAGACGCGGGATCCGTCGTATCACGTCGAGAGGCCGGTGCCCATCGCCACGCAAAGCTGAGTATAAAAAGGAGACATGCCCCATGACGCAATGGATCGACGCCGCCGCGTTGGACGACATCGACGATGAAGACGTCAAACGCTTCGATCACGATGGCCGCACGTTCGCGATCTATCGAGTGAACGACGAGGTGTTTGCAAGCGACGGCCTCTGCACGCACGAACAAGTTCATCTGAGCGAGGGCTTCTTGTTCGACCATGTGATCGAATGCCCGAAGCACAACGGGCAATTCGATATTCGCGACGGCCGCGCGCTCGGTGCGCCCGTTTGCATCAACTTGCAGACATACCCCGCAAAAGTGCAGGACGGACGCATCTTCGTGGAGATTTGAAGCGCCGATGCCTCAAACGCGGAACATGCTGACCACGCGTGCAAGGCGCTCGGCCTGATCGCGCAACTCGACGGTCGAGTGTTCCGCTTCGCTGACGAGCGCCGCATTCTGCTGTGTGGCTTCGCCAATCTGCATGACGGCCATGTTCACCTGCTCGATGCCGCTCGCCTGTTCCCGCGATGCCACGCCGATCTCATCGACGATAGCGTTTACGCGCGTCACCTGTTCGACGATGCCGTTCATCGTGCTGCTGGCTTCCTCGGCGATTCTGTAGCCGTGCGATACCTTGCCCGCCGATTCGCTGATCAACACTTCGATCTCCTTCACCGCGCCCGCACTGCGTTGCGCAAGCGCGCGCACTTCCGATGCCACCACGGCGAAGCCTCTGCCATGCTCACCCGCGCGCGCCGCTTCGACGGCAGCATTGAGCGCAAGGATATTCGTCTGAAACGCGATGCCTTCGATGGTCGCCGTGATATCGGCGATACGTCGTGACGATGCATCGATCTCGCCCATCGTCGAAACCACGCGGCCCACGGCTTCGCCGCCCGCACGTGCAGCCTCGGATGCCGACGCGACCAGCGTGCCCGCCTGCGCCGTATTTGCCGCGTTCTGCTGCACGGTCGAGGTGATCTGATCCATGCTCGCGGCCGTTTCCTCGACGCTCGCAGCCTGCGTCGCGATGCGCGATGCGATATCCGTGCTGCCGGATGCGATGCGAGCGGTGCCATCGCTCATGTCGGATGATGCGCTGCGAACCTGCGCGACGATGCCCGCCAGTCCGCGCGCAACGCCGTCGATGGCGCGCATCAGGCGGCCGATATCGTCTTCGCGCGTGGTATCGATACGAACGGTCAGATCGCCAGCGGCGATACGTTCCGAGGCATGCGTGACGTCGTCGAGCGGCCGGCTGACGAGCTTCGCCACGGCATAGAGCAACACGCCGACTAGCGCCGCGATCACCACGAGGCCGATCAGCAAGAAGCGGTTGCGACTTGCGTGCACATCGGCGAGCAGTTCATCGCGATATGCAATGCCACCGATCATCCAGTTCCATTGCCGCACGGTCATAAAGACGATTTCCTTCGCGCCGCCATGCACGCGCGCATCCGCGCCCGCGATTGTGGCGCCTTCGAAATCGAGCTGGCCTTCCTGTTTGTCGAGCATCGCCTTGAACGGCGCAACGCGTTCATCGGCCATCTCGCCTTGCGCGTCCGGATGCACCAGAAGCTTGCCGCCGTTCGCACCATTCGAAGCGTCGACGACGAAGTGATAGCCGGTCGCACCGATCGTGAGCTTGCGGATGTTGTCCTGCAACGCCGCGATTTCCGCGGAAACATCGACGCCCACGAACAGCGCACCGACGACGCGGCCCGATGTATCCGTCACGGGCTTGTATTCGGTGATGTACTGCTTGCCGAACAGCGCCGCCACGCCTATGTACGACTTGCCCGCGAGAATCGGTGCATAAGCCGGTCCCTTGCGATCCAGCAGCGTGCCGATGGCGCGCGTGCCGTCCTGCTTCTTGAGCGAGGTCGTCACACGCACGAAGTCGTCGCCGGTGCGCGCAAAAACGGTCGCGATTGCGCCGCTTTCCGCGAGAAACGCATCGGGAATGGCGAAGTCGCCGTTGAGTGGCTTGTCGCCCGCGTTGATCGCAGGCGTCGCAACGCCGCCGATGTCGACCGTATGCGATTCGTCGAGCGAGAAGGCAGCAGGCAGGCGATTCGAGAACATCGTCATGAAGCGCGAGACTTCGGCGCTCACGGCCGTGTTGTAGAGGCCGATCATCGATGCGATCGAGCGATTCTCACTTTCGACGCGTGCGAGCGCGTGCGCATCGACTTGCTCGCCGGCCGAGCGGGTGACGACAAGTGTGAGGGTGGCGACGACGACGGCCGCGAGAGAACACGCCAGCGCGGCGAATTTGGTGCCGACGTTCAAGCGGGCTAGACGAATACGAAGCATGGGGAGCACTGGGCGATGTGAAAGACGTAAGTGACGGTTATCGGCAGCGAAGCCACCTGCCTTTAGCGATTCGCGGCGCGTTTGGCATGCAAAACACAAGATGCCGCATGACTGAATGCAAAACACCAGATTCAACCGGCGTGGGAGCCAAGCTTTGTTGGAAACAACGCAGAAAACGATTAACTCAATCTTTCAACTACATTTCGTTTAGCAGCGGGGCCATATGTGGAGCGGCTCTGGCGGCATTAGGGAAAGTACAGGGATAGGCAACACGCACTGAAGCCATTATTCTTCAAAAAACGTTTTCCAAAACCTGGCCGGCAAGCGCGTTCTAGTCACGCGATAAGCCGAAGCCCACGGCGCTCGTCGCCGTCAATGCAACAAGTCACGCGGCACGACGAGCGCCGCCGCGTACGGAGACATTCATGCAAACAGCCGTCGTAGGCGTCGTGCGCGCAGCCAGCCGTTATCGCTGGACCGTGTGTGCGCTGCTCTTCTTCGCCACCGTCATCAACTACATGGACCGGCAGATTCTCGGTCTGCTCGCACCGGTTCTGCAGCATGACATCGGCTGGACGCAGGTTCAGTACGGGCGCATCGTGATCGCGTTCTCGGCGTTCTATGCAATCGGACTGTTGTGCTTCGGGCGTATCGTCGACTGGCTCGGTACGCGCATCTCCTACGGCCTCGCCATGTTCGTCTGGAGCATCGCCGCCATGCTGCACGCGGCGGTCGGCTCGGTCATGGGCTTTGCCATGGTGCGCGCGCTGCTTGGTATCGGCGAAGGCGGCAACTTCCCGGCGGCCATCAAGACGACGGCCGAATGGTTCCCGCGTCGCGAACGCGCGCTCGCTACTGGTATTTTTAATTCCGGCGCGAACATCGGTGCGGTGTTCGCACCGGCGATCATCCCGGCGCTCGCCGTTGCTTTCGGCTGGCGCGCGGCGTTCGTGATGATCGGTGCGATCGGTCTCGTGTGGCTCGTGGTGTGGTTCGTGATGTATCGCCAACCGGACGCGAGCGCGCATGACGACGATATCGAACGCGACGACACCGAAATCGCCGATGCTGCCAACGCTCACGCAGGCGCTCCCGGCTTCAAGGTGCTCATCAAGAAGCGTGAAACCTGGGCGTTTCTGATCGGCAAGTTCCTGACCGATCCGGTGTGGTGGTTCTACCTGTTCTGGCTGCCGAAGTGGCTCAACGAATCGCGTGGCATGGACATGCAGCATATCGGTCTGCCGCTCGTCGTGATCTATGCGATCACTACGGTGGGCAGTATCGGCGGCGGCTGGATTTCATCGGCGCTGATGCGCGCGGGCTGGAGCGTGAACGCGGCGCGCAAGACGGCCATGTTCATCTGTGCATGTTGTGTTTTGCCGATTGCATTCGTTTCGCTGGCGCAGAATCTGTGGGTCGCGGTCGCTATCGTCGGTCTCGCTGCAGCGGCGCACCAGGGCTGGTCGGCAAACCTGTTCACCACGGCGTCGGACCTGTTCCCGAAGCGCGCGGTCGGTGCAGTGGTCGGTATCGGCGGCATGGCCGGCTCGATCGGCGGCGTGCTGTTCTCGGAAGTGATCGGCCAAGTGCTCCAACGCACCGGTCAGTATTGGGCGCTGTTCGCCATCGGCGCATCGGCTTACCTGATCGCGTTCGCCATCATGCACGTGCTCACGCCGAAAATGACGCCGGCCAAGCTGGAATCCTGATCGCATGCAAAATGCCGCCGACACTCGAAAGATGCCGGCGGCATATTGCGTTATGAATACATCATGCAGTAGCAGTCACCGCGGCTGTCGATTCACGCACGATCAGGCGCGGCTCGAACATGGAATTACCCGGGTCGGGATGACCGGCGAGGGAATCGATGAGCTTCTGCATTGCGAGTTCGCCCATCTTCTCGCTCTGGATATCGACGGTGGTGAGTCCGGGCGCGGCGTAAGCGCCGTACGGCACGTTGTCGATGCCGGTGACGGAGACGTCCTCCGGCACGCGAATGCCGAGGGTTGCGGCTTCCTTCATGAAGCCGAGCGCGATCAGGTCGTTGTAGCAGATGACCGCCTGGGGACGCCTCGGGCCGAGCATCACGCGCGAGCAGGCGTGTTCGCCGGCAAGCGAAGTGGGCGCGTGGGCGTCGTGGACATCGAGTTCGAGGCCCACGTCTTCGAGACACTCGCGCACGCCGCGAATCCGCTCGTCGTTGATGCGCGCCTGGCCGAAGCCGAGGTATGCAATGCGCCGGTGCCCGAGGTTGAGCAGGTGCCGCGCGAGCATATGGGCGGCGAGGCGGTTGTCGATACCGACGCTTGGAATCGGCAGCGCTTCCGCGTTGCGCAGAAGCACGACGGGCTTGCCGAGATCGAGCATCCAGTGTGCTTCTTCGTCGGGTAGCCGCGAACTGACGATCAGACCGTCCACGCGTTGCGCGAGGGCTTCGATCAGCGGACGTTCGCGGGCCTGGGTTTCGTCGATATCGACGAGCAAGAGCGTGTAGTCGTGCCGGAGCGCAATGCGGTTCGCGCCTTTCACGACGTTGGTGAAGTGCGGGTTGCTGATGTCGAGAATCGTGAGGCCGATAGTGCGCGTGCGGCCGGTGATCATCGAGCGCGCAAGCGGGTTCGAACGATAGCCAAGCGTTTCGATCGCCGCCTTGAGCTTGGCCTCGACGGGTGCTGAAAAGCGCTGCGCGCCGTTGATGTATTTGGACACCGTCGCGACCGAGACGCCCGCTGCGGCGGCGACATCGCGAATGGTCGTAGAAGTTTTCTTCATTCGGAGGGTAACATTTACTTTGGCTTTTTCCAATGTTAACGGATTCTGACGTCGGTTCGGGAAACGTCGCATCGATAAAATCGATGAGGAGCGCCTTCGCTGTGCCCGTATCGGCATCACTATAAAGCCGAAAACGTTTTCTTCCATAGAGCTTTCAATTTATCTCACGTATCTCAAGGAGTTTCGATGAACCAGCCATCCGCAACGGGCAAACCGTTCAAGCGTCTGCTTCTGACCGGCGGGGCCGGCAATCTCGGGCGCCAGTTGCGGCCCGCGCTTGCGCAGTGGGCCGATGTCGTGCGCGTTTCGGACATCGCACCGCTCGATGACGCAGCCTCCCACGAGGAAGTCAGCGCGGTCGATCTCGCGGACCGCGACGCGGTAATGCGCATGGTGGAAGGCGTCGATGCGATCGTGCATCTCGGCGGCATCTCCATCGACGCGCCCTTCGACGATCTGATCGAAGCGAACATTCGCGGCACTTACAACATCTACGAAGCGGCGCGCCGGCATGGCGTGAAGCGCGTCGTGTTCGCGAGTTCGAATCATGCGATCGGTTTTCATCCGGTCACCGAGGTGCTCGACACGGATTCGCCGCATCGCCCGGACAGTCTCTATGGCGTGACCAAGTGTTTCGGCGAGTCGCTGTCGCGCTACTACTTCGATCGCTTCGGCATCGAGACGGTCAACTTGCGCATTGGCTCGTCGTTCGAGGAGCCGAAGAATCCGCGCATGCTGGTGACTTATCTGAGCTACCGCGACTTCATCGAGCTCGTGCGTTGCTCGCTCTTCGCCAACCGCGTCGGCCATGCGGTGGTGTACGGCGCATCCAACAATCCGGTGAAGTGGTGGGACAACTCGGGCGCGGCGTTTCTGGGCTTCCGTCCGCAAGACAGTTCGGAACAGTTCAACGGACTCTTCCCCACAACCGCGCCGACAGCCGACCGCGACGACCCCGCGCAACGCTTTCAAGGCGGTCCATACGTCCTCGGCGAACCGCTGGAGCGCAAGTAATGGCGAGCGTGGAGCGCCTCGAAGCGGCGGGACACGCGGCGGTCGGCGAGTGCCCGGTGTGGCGCGCGGAAGAGGGCGCGCTTTACTGGGTGGATATTCCAGCGCGCAAGTTCGTGCGTCTCGTCGTCGCGAGCGGCGAGCGCAGCGAGTGGACGTTGCCCGAGCAGATCGCGTGTTTTGCATTCGATCCGACGGGAACTGTCGTGGCGGGCATGGAGAGCGGCCTGTTTGCATTCGGCATGCAGTCGACAAAAGACATTCGACCATCGAAGCTGGCCGCACCGAGTTTTCCCGCGCCGGGCATGCGCTTCAACGACGGCCGCTGCGACCGTCAGGGCCGCTTCTGGGCCGGCACGATGGTGCAGGACATGTCGCTCGCAAGTCCGGCCGGCGCGCTATTCCGGTTCGATACGGACGGCGTGCTGTCGGAGCCTATCGTCGATGGCCTCGTCACACAGAACGGTCTCGCCTGGTCGCCGGATGGCCGCACGATGTATCTGTCGGATTCGCATCCAACCAAGCGTGTGATCTGGGCATTCGATTTCGATCCCGACACGGGCACACCGCGTAACCGTCGCGTCTTCGCCGATCTGCATGACTATGCGGGCCGTCCCGACGGCGCGGCCGTGGACGCCGACGGCTGTTACTGGACTTGCGCCAACGACGCCGGCCGCCTTTTGCGCTTCACGCCGCGAGGCGAACTTGACCGTGAAATCGCGTTGCCGGCCAGCAAGCCGTCGATGTGCGCGTTCGGCGGCAGCGACCTCTCGACGCTCTACGTAACGTCGATTCGCCCCGGTGCGAACGCCACCGAAGACGACGGCTGCGTCTTCGCGCTGAATCCCGGCGTCAAAGGCCTGCCCGAACTGGCATACGGTGCGATGTTACCGGTCGCATAACGACGGCCTCAAGGAGCGGCAAGTCCGCTCCGCACCTTCAGCAATGCGCGCCGCACCGCAATGGCGCGCAAATATTTAGCGCTAAAGCGAACGAAAGTTCGTGAGGCAGGCTAAACACCACTTCTGTCGTCTCCGCTTAAAGAGTAGGCTGCGCGAGTATCCCAACGTATGCCAGCCAACTACCGGTTATTCAATTCGGAGGAGACATAGATGGAGCTTGAAACTCGCACCATGAAGCGCGTGATGTTTCGTCTCGTGCCGTTCCTGATTCTGTGTTACTTCATCGCTTACCTCGATCGCGTCAATGTCGGTTTTGCCGCCTTGCAGATGAACAAGGCGCTCGGCTTTTCGGCGAGTATGTTTGGCTTTGGCGCCGGTATCTTTTTCATTGCCTATTTTTTCTTCGAGGTCCCTTCCAACCTGCTGCTCGAACGTTTCGGCGCACGCCGCTGGATCGCGCGCATCATGTTCACGTGGGGCATTCTTGCGGCCTTGATGGCGTGGATTCCGCACATCGCTCAAGCAACGGGCTTGTCGAACGCTTATGTGTTCTATGGCTTGCGCATTTTGCTTGGCATCGCCGAAGCGGGCTTTTTCCCCGGCATTATTTTCCTGCTAACGCTTTGGTTTCCGGCTAAGTATCGCGGGCGAGTGGTGGGCTACTTCATGGCCGCGATTCCGCTTTCGACCGTGATCGGCGGGCCTATCTCCGGCGCCTTGCTGCAAATGGATGGCTTGGCCGGCATGCAAGGCTGGCAATGGCTTTATCTGATCGAAGCGCTGCCCGCATTGGTGCTTGCATTCGTGGTGTTCTTTTATCTGACCGACAAGCCCTCCGACGCTCATTGGCTCGCTGAAGACGAGCGCAAGTGGCTCGTCGAACGTCAGGCGCATGAGCGCGCGCATCGCGAGTCGGTTCATGCGTTTAGCGTGAAGGAAGCGATCTTTAATCCGCGCGTGCTTGCCATTGCCTTGATTTACTTCGGCGCCAACGCAACCAATTACGGCTTGAGCTTCTTCTTGCCGCAGATCGTCAAGGCATTCGGCTTGACGAATTTGCAGACTGGCTTTGTCACGGCCATGCCTTACGCGGTCGGTGTGATCAGCATGGTGCTGTGGGGTCGCCACTCGGACCGCAAGCTCGAGCGTCGCTGGCACGTGGCCATTGCATTGATGGTAGCGGCAGGCGGTATCGCGGCTTCAGCTGGCCTGGATAATCCGGTAGCAAAGATGATTGCGCTTTCCATCGCCGGCTTCGGTATCTTCGGCTGTCTGCCGATTATCTGGACCTTGCCCGCTTCGTTCCTTTCGGGCGCGGCGGCGGCTGGCGGTATTGCCGCAATCAACTCGCTTGGCAATCTCGCGGGCTTCTTCGGGCCGTATGCAATGGGCTGGATCAAGGACAGCACGGGCGGCTTTGGTGCAGGTCTGCTTTGCCTGGCCGGCGCGGGGATGGTGGGCGTCGCGGCGGTATTGCTGCTGCATCACGACCCGGCGCTTGAGAGTATCGATCCGCACGACGAAGTCGATGCCGAGCCGAATCTGGCAAGGTAAAACGCTTAAGGGCCGCCTGAATTTTCGGCGGCCCTTTTTAATTTTGCGGCTGGATTCACGCCGTGGCCTGAGCTCTTCGCAATCTCTCCCTGCTGTTGATCAAGTGCAAGCGCATTGCCGTGCGCGCCGAGTCCGCATCGCCGCGTTCGATCGCATCGGCAATCTGCTCGTGCTCGCGATTCACGCGAACCAGATAATCGGCGTAATGGTCGTGTGGAATGGCGGTCGCGGTTAGCCGTGTCCTTGGAAACATCCTTAAACCAAGATGCTCCATGATCTCGACGAAATAGCGATTTCCCGTGGCATGCGCGATTTCCAGATGAAAGCGAAAGTCCGGCGATACGGTGCCATCTTCCTGACCCACGCCGCGCGCAAACTCCGCGAGCGCCGTGCGCATGGTCGCTAATCTGCCGGCATCGCAACGCATGGCAGCAAGGCCCGCCGATTCGGTTTCCAGACTAATGCGCAATTCGAGGATCGCGAGCGCATCCATGGAGCCGGCGACGTCGGCGGGGTCGAGCTGCAATAGCGACGAGGTACTCGCTTCGCACACGAACGTACCGATGCCATGACGCGTCTCGACGAGGCCCGCAGCCTGCAGTCGCGATAACGCCTCGCGCACCACGGTGCGGCTCACGCCGAAGCGTTGCACCATCTCCGCCTCGGTCGCGATTCGGCAACCTGCTCGCAATTCCCGCGCGTCGATCTGTGCGCGCAGTGCATCGACGAGCTGTGTGGTCAGACTGCGGCGTGTGCCGTGAGAAGGGGCGGCGACATCCATGGATGCGGATACATTGAACAAGTCGACGGAAGGTTCGGGCGTTAATGTCACAGCGCTCTCTTAGTGTTTTCCAGAGGTTCTGGGAATCGGTCTTTCAACAAGTTGACAAATCATTCTGCAAATGATGATATGCGGCATAGAGTGATATGACAACGTACAAGAAATGCGCGCAGGGTAATCCCTAGCATTGCATGCAGGAGACAAAACTCATGGAATCACAGACGGACGCATTGCCGTTGCAGGGCACCCTCGAACCCGAATTGCGCTTCGACCGTCTGCTCCTCACGGGTGCGGCGGGCGGTATCGGTAAAGCCATTCGGCATCGTGTCGCGGAGTTTGCAGAGCATGTGCGAGTGTCGGATCTGCCCGGCGTATTGTCGGGCGATGCAGCGCCTCACGAAGAAATCGCGCCGTGCGATCTGGCAGACCGTCAAGCAGTCGATGCACTCGCCGCCGATTGCGACGCCATCGTTCATCTCGGCGGCGTATCGGTGGAGCGTCCGTTCGAAGAGATACTCGAAGCCAACATCAAGGGCGTCTTCAACCTCTACGAAGCGGCGCGGCTCAACAGCGTAGAGCGCATCGTATTCGCCAGCTCGAATCACGTCACAGGCTTTTATCGGCAAGACGAACGAATCGATGCCAGCGCGCGCAAGCGTCCCGATGGCTACTACGGCTTGTCGAAGTCGTTCGGCGAGGACATGGCGCAGTTGTACTTCGACCGCTATGGCATCGAGACGGTGAGCATCCGCATCGGCTCCGTTTTTCCCGAGGCCAAGGACCGCCGCATGATGGCGAGCTGGATGAGCTACGACGACTTCCATGATCTGCTGCGCCGCGCGCTGTTCACGCCGGGCGTCGGACACACGATCGTTTTCGGCATGTCGGCAAATGCGCATACCTGGTGGGACAACTGTGACGCGTCGGTACTCGGCTTCGAGCCGCGCGACTCGTCCGAGAAGTTCCGCGACAAGGTCGAAGCCACGCCGGCGCCCGCACCGACCGATCCAGTTGCGGTGTATCAGGGCGGCGTGTTCACGGTGACGGGTCCTTTCGATCCGGTGTAATGCATGCGGCATACAGAATGCCGAACTCGCGTAGTCAGTCGTCATACATCCAGAAGTGTCTGACTCGCTCCTTCGAACTGAGGCACGACCGCCATGTTCTCTCTCGACTTTGCTCCGTTGTTGCCGTACTGGCCGACGTTCCTTTTAGGCGCGTGGCTCACGCTCAAGATGACGTGCGTGGCGGTGTTCTTTGGCCTCATCCTCGGCATGCTCGTGGCATTCGCCAAGCGCGCGAAGGTGCCGGTGCTGACGCGCCTCTGCATCATCTATATCGAGGCGGTGCGCAACACGCCGTTTCTCGTGCAGATCTTCCTGCTGTATTTCGGGCTGGCGAGTATAGGCTTGCGCATGCCGACCTTTGCCGCGGCTGCGCTCGCCATGACCATCAACATCGGCGCTTATGCCGCCGAGATCATTCGCGCGGGTCTGGAATCGGTGCCACGCGGGCAGATCGAAGCAGCAGAGTGCCTGGGTCTTTCGCGCTGGCGCATCGGCTGGAACGTGATGTTGCAGCCCTCTATCGAGAAGGTCTATCCGGCGCTCACGAGCCAGTTCCTGTTGATGATGCAAGCCTCGGCGATCGCTTCGCAAATCTCCGCCGAGGAACTGACCGCCGTTGCCAACACCGTGCAGTCGGATACCTTCCGCTCGCTTGAAACCTATATCGTCGTCGCGCTGCTCTATCTCGGGCTGTCGCTCATCATCAAGCTCATTGCATGGGCTGTCGGTGAGCATCTGTTCAAGCGGCGCCGCGCCATCCGTCTTGCCGCAAAACGCGCGGGCAAGACGCCGCCGGACTCCCCGCGCATCGATACCGTCATTCCCGGAGGTGCGGCATGAGCGGCGGATTCACGGCATCGCATTTTGTGTACCTCGTGCAATCGATCGGCTGGACGCTGGTGCTCTCCATGCTTGCGTTCGTGCTCGGCGGTATCGGCGGATTCCTCGTCATGCTGGCGCGCATCTCGCCGCGCCTCTGGCTCGCGCGCACAGCCATCGTGTTTATCGAGGCGATTCAGGGCATTCCGTTGCTGATCCTGCTCTTCATCGTGTACTTCGGGTTATCCGTGTATGGCTATCAGGTACCCGCGCTCGTTGCGGCGGGTCTTGCGCTGATGGTTTATTCGAGCGCGTATCTCGGCGACATCTGGCGCGGCTGCGTCGAAGCCATGCCCAAGCCGCAATGGGAAGCCGCCGAGTGCCTGTCGCTGTCGCGCTGGCAGAGTCTGAGGCTCGTCATCATCCCGCAGGCGATGCGGCTTGCCTTGCCGCCCACGGTGGGCTTTCTCGTGCAGATCATCAAGATGACTTCGCTCGCCTCCGTGATCGGCTTTATCGAACTCACGCGCGCAGGGCAGATCATCAACAACTCGATCTTTCAGCCGTTCCTCATCTTCGGACTGGTCGGCGCTTTCTATTTCGTCCTGTGCTATCCGCTTTCGCGCTGGAGCCAATCGATGGAGAATAAGCTCAATGTCAGCAATCGTTAAGGTCGACGAGGTCTACAAGAGCTTCGGCTCCAATCAGGTGCTGAAAGGCGTCTCGTTCGATGTCAACAAGGGCGAGATGATCGCCGTGATCGGTGCGAGCGGTTCCGGCAAGAGCACGGCGTTACGCTGTATCGATCGGTTGGAAACTATCGACCAAGGGCAGATAGAGGTATGCGGCATTCGCGTGGACGATCCGAAGGTGGATCTGCATCTCTTGAGGCGCGAAGTCGGCATCGTGTTTCAAAGCTATAACCTCTTTCCGCACCTAACGGTCGAAGAAAACATCATGCTCGCATTGCGGCACGTGAAGAAGTTATCGCGTGACGAAGCGAGACGCGTCGCGCTCAACGTGCTCGAACAAGTCGGGCTTGGGCAGAAGGCCGATGCCTATCCTGAGCAATTGTCGGGCGGACAACAGCAACGCGTGGCGATCGCACGATCGCTCGCGATGAACCCCAAGGTCATGTTGTTCGACGAAGTGACCTCCGCGCTCGATCCGCAACTCACGGGAGAAGTGCTGCGTGTCATGGAAGACCTCGCGGCCGATGGCATGACCATGCTGCTAGTCACGCATGAAATGGCGTTCGCCAAGCGCGTGGCGGACCGCATCATCTATATGCATCAGGGAAAGGTGTGGGAAGTGGGCGATGGCAGCATGCTCGATGCGCCACGCACGCCCGAATTGCGAGCGTTTTTGAACAACGGCCTTTGAACGGCATTTTTTCAATCCAAGAAGACGGAGACATCACTTGAAAGCACAGAAACACATTGCACGCGCATGCGTGGCGGCATTGATGATGGCAGGCGCCATTCACAGCGCAATGGCCGATCAGCTCGATGACATCAAGAAGGCCGGCGTCGTGCGCGTTGCCATCGCAATGGGCACGCCGCTCTTCAGCTACGCCGACGAGAACCTCAAGCCCGCAGGCTCGGATGTCGATACCGCCGCCGCGCTCGCAAAAGATCTCGGCGTCAAGCTCGAACTCGTGCAGATCACTAACGCCGCGCGCATTCCGACCTTGCAGGCAAAGCGCGCCGACCTCGTGATCGCCGACTTGTCGATCACGCCGGAGCGCGCAAAGGTCGTCGATTTCTCGATTCCCTATGCGGTGATCACCATCATCGTGGGTGGGCTTAAGAGCATCAAGGTGAAGGACTATGCGGACCTCGATGGCAAGACCATCGGGCTCACGCGTGCAACGGTCAACGACACGCTGACGACGCAGCAAGCGAAGGGCGCGCAAATTCAGCGCTATGAAGACGACGCCACGCTCATCACGTCGATGGTCGCGGGTCAGATCGACATCTTCTCCAGCACGCCGTCGAACCTTCAGGAAATGCAGAAACGTGCGCCCGCACGCAATATCGAACTCAAGTTCGAACAGAAGAACTTCGATCTCGGCATTGCGATGAACAAGGATCAACCGGCTCTGAAAGAGTGGGTGGACAAGTGGGTCAGCACGAACCAGAAGAACGGCAACCTCAACGCGATCTACAAGAAGTTCCACGGACGCGATCTGCCCGACGCCGTCCGCAAGGGCTGAACGAATGCCGGCGACATGCGTATGTCGCCGGCATTGTTCTTTACGCTAGAGGAATGCGCGGTGCGTCGAGCGGGCGCAGCTTGCCCGGATGCACGACACGACACAAGGCTTCGACAAAGAAGAAGTCGCCGAACATGGTCGCGCCATCCACGCCAATGTTGTGCGGCTTCGAATAGCAGGAGTTGTGCAGCAGGCCGTGTTCGCCGTCCTTGGTGAACTCATCGCGGCACAACGCTTCGAGCATCGCGACTCCGTGACGGCTCCATTTCGTTGCGGCATCCGCCGATGGATGAATGCGCGCCAGTTCGAGCAAAGCCGATGCGACGATAGCGGCGGCGGCCGTGTCCTTGATGTCGGCATCGCTGCCGGTTGCGTCGAAGTCCCAAGGGGGAATCTGACGGCCATCGAGACGGCGCAGATAGTATTCGGCCAGACGCTCGGCGAGTTCAATGTACGCGAGCTTGCCCGTTTCGCGCGCGGAATTCGCATACCCGTAGATCGCCCAGGCCTGACCGCGGCTCCATGCAGACTCGTCGAATGCGCCTTGAAAAGTGTAGCCACGTTTGCGCGCGCCCGTTTCGAGATCGTATTCGACGGCGTGATACGTCGAGTCGTCGGGACGCACGAAGGCGCGTGCAGTCATCGCGGCATGCGCGTCCGCTGCATGCCGATAGCTGCCGTCATCGGCATGATTCGCCGCCCAGTAGAGCAGCGAGAGATTGGCCATCGTATCGATTGCGGATGCACTTCTGCCGCGCGGATCGGCGAGCGGTCCCCATGACGCGAGATAAGCGCCATCGCGCGTGGTGACGAGGCGGGCGCGCAGTTTGTCCGCCGCCTTCAACGCGATATCGGCAAAGCGTGCATCGCCCGTGATGTGATGGCCGGGCACCGCGCTGCTGTCGAAGATGAAGCCGATGTCATGCGTGTTCGGATCGTCCGCGCGTTGTTCGACGAGCAGCATGCGCGCACGCGCCCATTCGAGAAATTTCGCGTCGCCGGTATGAAGATGCGACGTGAGCAAAAGGCCTACCCAGAAGCCACAGAACCAGTTGCCGTGACTCCAGGCGTCGTTGTCATAGCCGGCGGATAGCGAAGCGGGCAGACGCACCCATTCGCCATCGGGACCTGTGACTTGCGGAAACTCGACACCGAAACTCAATTCATCGGCCGCGACTTTTACAGCCGTGCGGTCGAGCGTTTCGCGAAAGAGCCGTGTCTGGTCCTGCGTGAGTGAATAGATATCGGAAAGCGGGGTTGTAGCGTTCGACACTTTGTCTCCTGTGGACGAGAGCGGACGCGCTTAATGCATCGCGCTTGTCTCATGCAAGTGGGTTGCAGAATACGTTGAACACGCACGTCGATTCTAAAAACCCATGCTCACGCGACGTTAGGATGAAACGCGGGATCTGTTGGACATTTCTGCATGGAATACCGAATGCGCGTTCAAATATGCAACTTGTCGAGGCTGCGGCGATAGTCGATCGGTGAGCGGCCTGTGTGCTTGCGAAAGCACCGGCTGAAATAAGCGGGGTCGTCGAAAGAGAGTTGCGATGCGATCTCCGCGACGTTCACTTCGGAATGCAGCAGCAAGCGCTTGGCTTCGAGCATGACGCGTTCGCGTATCAGCTTTGCAGCCGTGCTGCCGAGCGCCGCGCGCGTGGCTTCGTTGAGCGCGCGCTCGGTCACGTTGAGCAGACGCGCATAGTCGGCGGCATCGTTCATCGAGCGAAAATGCTTCTCCAGAAGGCTCTTGAAGCGGCGCGACAACAACACGTTACGCGACGTGCCCGACTCCGTGACCGCCGCCGCGCTGCTCATGCGCGCGGCCTTGAGCAAAAAGATACGCAGATAAGCCCAGATTGCATCCTGATGGCCGTGCAGTTCCGAGCGATACTCGTCCATCATGCCGTCGATGAGACGCATCATTTCATGCGCTTGCGCGTCGTTCAGATAGACCGCTGCGGCAAGCTGATCGAAGTCGTGCACCGGCACTTCGGTTTCCGAATGCCGGTTCTGCACGCGAAACGAAAAGAACTCGGATGAGAAGCTGATCGACCAGCCGACCGTATCGGGGGATAGAACGAAGTCGTGTATCTGGCCTGGCGCCATGAAGAACAGCGACTGCGGACGCACCTCATAACGCACCGAGTCGATGACATGATGACCCGTGCCCGTCACCACCCAGGCGATGTGATAGAAGTCATGCCGATGCGGATAAGGCAGTGTCGACTTCATGACTTCGAGCGGCGCAAAGTGGAAGTCCATCGACTTGACGTGCGCGCCATATTCGTAGTTCTCGATCTTGATGACCGGAACGTGGCAACCACATGCGGTACTCAACTTTCGTCTCCTGCGGGCGGCGCTTCATTCGTGCTGCGCTCGTTTTCGCGGCGCTGCATCGAAGTCTAACGAATGCTTGCGCCGCCCGTAACTGGCGGATTCCCCGACGCGTCTCATTCGAACTTGAGTTCCTTTAGCGCGGAAAGCCCGCTCAGCACGACCTTGCCGCGTTGATTGCGAACCATGGTGTCCATCACGAGAATTCGCTTGGCGTCCTTCTTCTCCACCACGGTCACGTTGATGGTGATGGTGTCGTCGATGAACACTGGCCCCAGAAAACGCAGTTCTTGTCCGACATAAGCGAAGCCCGGACCGGTCAGTCGCGTGTGTGCGGCCGAGACGAGCGAGGCCGTCAACAGGCCGTGCACGACGCGTCTTCCGAACGGTGAGCGCTCCGCAAACGCTTGCTCCATGTGCAGGGGATTCAGATCGCCCGACAGATGACCGAACGCATTGACCGCCGATTCGACCACGGTGTGGACGTCCACCTGCGAGCGGCCGATTTCCACATCGTCGAAGCGCAGCAGTTCGGGTGCTGCGGGAGCAGCGTGTAGTTGGGCGCTCATGCATTTCTCCTCGAAGTCAGCGCGATGCCGGCATCGACCAGTTCGTCGATCCGCGTAGTGTCATAACCCAGTTCGGCCAGCACCTCACGTGTGTGCTCGCCCTGTCGCGGCGGATGCCGTCGCATGGGCGGCGCCTCGCCGTCATAGCGCACCGGATGCGCAAGTACGCGTATTGGTCCCGCCTCTTCGTGTTCGAACGACATGATCATCTGGTTATGCGCGACTTGAGGGTCGACCTCGACCTGCTCGTAGTCGTTGACCGGCGCGAACCAGATATCGTGCTCCTCGAAGACGCGCATCCATGTTTCTGTCGTGCGCCTGGTCAACGCGTCATAGACCAGTCGATTGATTTCATCGCGACGTCGCACGTTGTCTTTCGGATGCGTGAACTCGGCGAGCGCGGGGACATCGAGCGCATTGGAGAGCTTCTGCGTCGGTGTAAGCGAGATCGCGATATAACCGTCGAGCGTTTTATAGACGCCATAGGGCGCAGGATGAAAGCGGCTACCCGTTGGCGGCTGGGTGCGCTGCCAGAGCGGTCCCTTGTTCATGTAGTACGTGAAAGGCTCGATCTGCAAATCCAGTGCCGCGTTCAGCAAATTGCTCTCGACACGCGTACCCACACCCGTGCGTTCGCGCGACTGAAGTGCAGCAACCACGCCGAACGCTGCCAGCACCGCTGCATGTTGATCGACGATAGCGGAGCCGACAGGCGTCGGCGGCGAATCGGCTTCACCTGAAAGCATGGTCATGCCGCTCATCGCTTGTAATAGCAGGTCTTGTCCCGGGCGCTTGAGATAGGGACCCGACGATCCATAACCCGTGCACGAGCAATACACGAGACGCGGGTTGACCTCGTGCACTTGCGCATAGCCGAAGCCCATCTTGTCGAGCACACCGGGGCGGTAGTTCTCTATCAATACGTCGGCTTCGCGGATCAGACGCCACACGATTTCACGCGCGGCTTCCTCACGCAAGTCGAGCGAGATGCTGCGCTGATTGCGATTGCCCAGCAGAAAGAACACGCTCACGCCTTCGACGAAAGCGTCCGCGCCGGTCCAGCTTCGCTCGAACGCGCCGCCCGGTGGCTCGATCTTGATGACATCCGCACCGACATCGGCGAGCATCTGCACGGCGGCGGGCCCTTGCAGAAAGTGGGTGAAACTCAGTACCTTGATGCCTTCCAGCATAAACTCCCCCTTCGTCCGCGCGTTATCAGGCAAGCGCCGCACGCGCGATGATCATGCGTTGTATTTCGGATGTCCCTTCGACGATCTCGAGCACCTTGGCGTCGCCGAATGCGCGCGCTACCGGATACTCCGCCATCACGCCGTAACCGCCGTGTATCTGCAAAGCCTGATGCGCTGCGTGCATCGCCTGTTCCGAGGCGAAGAGCTTGGCTTGCGATGCCTGCATGTCGAACGGCGCGCCGCTGTCCTTCAATGTGGCGGCGTCGTAAAGCATGAGACGTGCGGCATGCGCGTGCGTCGCCATGTCGGCGACCTTGAATTGCAGGCCTTGAAACTCCGCTATCGCGCGGCCGAACGCGCGGCGCGTCTTCATGTATTCGACGGACCGTTCGAGCGAGCCTTGCAAGATGCCGAGCGCAAGCGCGCCGATTAAAATGCGGCCTGTGCTGATCTGCGCGAGCGTCTGACGCAAACCCGCGCCGCGTTCACCAAGCAAATTCTCTGCGGGAATTGCGCAGTTTTCGAAGAACAACTCGTGCGTGATCGAAGCGCGCCAGCCGATCTTGCGCAGCTTGCGGCCCGTTTGATAGCCAGTAGTGTCCGAAGGCACGATGAAGTTCGAAATCTCTTTCTTGCCATCGGCACGCGTACCGGTCACAGCCGCGATTACCACCGGCCCGCCGAGTTCAGTGCCCGAGTTGCTGATGAAAGTCTTCGCACCATCGATGACCCAGCGCTCGCCATCGAAGCGCGCACGTGTGGCGATGTTGGCCGCATCCGATCCCGCATCGGGCTCGGACAAACCGATCGAACCGATCTGGCTGCCTTCGAGAATAGGCCTTAAATAAAGGTCCTTTTGCGTCGATGTGCCGTAGTTCGACAAGAGACTCGCGACAGTCGAATTGGCCATCAAGGCGTTCGCGACCGCACAATCCACGCGCGCCAGTTCTTCGAGCACGATGACAAACGAAAGCCAGTCGCCACCGCCACCGCCCCATTGCTCCGCATAGGGCAGGCCGGTGAAGCCAAGCTCGCCGGCTTGACGCCAGATATCGTAGGGAAAGGCTTCTTGCTCCCAGAGCTCCTCGGAATGCGGTGCAATCTCTTTGTCGGCGAAGCGGCGAACGGCTTCACGAATCATGGCGTGCTCTTCGCCGAGCCAGTGAGGCAAACGATGTATCGTGCTCATTCGGTCACCGTCACGGTCGAGGCGCGCCGTGCAAGGCGCTTTTCCATGAACTGCCTCAAGCCCGCGCGCGCGCCTTCACTCGTGAAATTCACCGCGTATTGCGCTGCTTCAAAGTCGAGTCCTGCGGACAAGGGCATTTCGTTCGCGCGATTGAGCGCGCGCTTCGCCATTTCCATTGCGAAGGGGTCGTAGACGGCGAGTGTTTCGGCGAACTCGCGCACTGTATCGAACAATGCATCGTGTTCGACGATCTCATGCAGAAAGCCGAACGACGCGCATTCCTGAGCCGTATGACGCCGCCCGCTCAACACGAATCGCTTGGCGCAGGCGAGCCCCATCTTGGCGACGGCGAGTTGCGTGCCACCCCAGCCGGGCATGGTATTGAGCGTGATCTCGGGAAACCCGAAGCTCGCTTTCGTCGATGCAATCACGAAGTCGCAGGCAAGCGCCAATTCGAAACCGCCGCCTAGCGCGAAGCCATTGACCATTGCGATGGTCGGCTTGGCGCTTTCATGCAGGCGCAACAACGCGCGCTGCCCGGCTACCATGTCACGATACGCGCCCGCGCTGTCGAGCGTAACCAGCCGCTCGATATCGTTGCCAGCAGCGAAGGCCTTGGGACCGCTACCCGTGACGGCGATGACGCGCGTTGCATCGTCGGCGAGTGCATCGTCGAGTCCTGCTTCGAGCGCCGCGAGCATTTCCGGCGTGAAGGCATTGAGTTTATCGGCGCGGTTGAGCGTCAGGAGACGCAGCGCGCCGTGCTGTTCCGCTATGACGGGCGAGGTGTTCATCAGCATCGTGTCACAGCACCTTGAGGTAAGTCTTGCCCGATGCCACGACCACGCCGTCTTGCCGCGTGACATCGGCGACGAATACGCACACGTTGCGCTCTTCATCCTTCTCTTCGAGCGTGAGACGCGCAGTGACCGTATCGCCTATAAACACCGGCGCATTGAACGTGATGTCATAGCGATACGACACCGCGCCCGGACTCGGCGCCTTCGCCGCCATATGGCCCATGACTGTCGAAAGAAAGCCGACCGAGAGACAGCCTTGCGCAATGCGCTTCTCGAAGCGCGTGGTCTTGGCGAACTCTTCGTTCAGATGCACGGCGTAAAAGTCGCCGACTATCCCGGCAAATCCATAGATGTCGTATTCGGATACGGTCTTTGCGAAATCGGCGGTATCGCCGATTGCATAACAGTCCATGTGCGGGCGTTTGGCCATGTTGACGAACCAGTGTATTAGGTGGGGTAAACACGGCGTATCGCTTGCGAGCGACACACCGTCAACGTGGAAGTCACTTTAAAGATGCGCTTGGTTCACGCGGTAGGACGGTTCGCGCGATCTTTTGGACTTTTTAGCGTCACGTCGCGTTTGCATGGAAACCAGCGTTAAAAAGTACAAGAAATCTGGAGCCTGGTCCTAACGCACCGTTGACGCGATCACAAATACTTGCGTCAACCCGTCGCTCTTCGACATGCACGACACATGAGGCACAAGAAGAGGCAGAAGGCGGTGTCCATATCGTGAAGAACGTGGGAAGGAGACAACATGAATTCGCTTTTCAAGGCGCATCGCTCGTTGCGCGTGACGATGAGCGCCGTGCTCGCCGCATTGTGCGTCGCCGCAACAGGCAGTGCGATGGCGCAAGACAAGGTCGTGATGAAGCTTGGGCATACGCTCGCACCGGACAATCACTATCAACTGACCGCGCAGGTCTTCGCCAAGGAAGTCGCGCAACGCACGCATGACCATGTCGAGATTCAGCTCTTTCCCCAATCGCAACTCGGGGGCGAAGTGCAGATGGCGCAGGCGTTGCGCACTGGCACGCAGGAACTCATGATCTCCGCGCAAGCGCCGATCGACAATACGATCAAGCAATGGCAGATTTTCGACATGCCTTATCTCTTCAGCAGCATGGATGAGGCGAACAAGGTGCTCCAAGGACCCGTCGGCCGCAAGTATCTCGACATGATGCAGCCGGTCAACATGGTCGGTCTCACGTGGCTTGCTGTCGGCGAACGCAATCTCTTCACGACCAAACGTCCAGTCACGTCGCTTGCCGACATGAAGGACCTGAAGGTGCGCGTGATGCAAAGCCCCGGCTATATCGCGGGCTATAAGGCGCTCGGCGCGAACCCCACGCCGCTCGCCTATAACCAGTTGTTCCTCGCGCTGTCGCAAGGCCTCGTCGATGGCGCGGACACATCGCCCGAGCAATTCGTGCAGGACAAGTTCTCCGACGTCGCCAAGCATTTCTATGTGACGCACGTGAACTACCTGCCCGTCGTGCTCGCGATGAGCAAGAGCGCCTGGACCAAGCTGTCGCCTGCTGACCAGAAGGCTTTTCAAGAGTCAGCCGCGGTCGCCGCCGATTTCGACCTGAAGGAGTACAAGCGCGAATACGACGCCGCACTCGCGACGATGAAGGCCAAGGGCATTCAAGTGACGATGGTCGACACTGCGCCGTGGGCCGAAGCCACGAAGTCCGCGCGTGACGAACTCGTTGCGAAGATTCCGGATGGCGCCGCGCTCTACGCCGAGATGAACGCGGCCAAGCAGGCCTCGTCCGTGGCATCCAAATGACGCCTTTGTCACCGGAAGTGCCGGAGGAAACCCGTATGGAAAAGCTCGCGCGTGGCTTGATGTTCATCGACGACATGGTTCTGAAGCTGAACCTGTTCGTCAGCAGTTGCCTCTTGCTGGCAGCGGTGATCGTCGCCGGTCTCGGGGTCGTGTTCCGCTTCGTGCTGCACGACTCGCTTTCGTGGTCCGACGAAGCCGCGGCGTATCTCTTCGTCTGGCTCACGTGCCTGGGTGCGGCGGCAGGCGTCAAGTTACGCGCACATCCCGAAGTGCGCGTGCTGGCCGATCGCGTGCCGGCGGCGATCGCGCCCTTGCTCAAGGACTTCACGGACTGCGCGATTCTCGCGCTCGGCGCCGTGTTCGTCGCGTATGGCTCGGACATGCTCGCGTTGATGGGCACGGAGACGGCCGCATCGATTCCCATCTCGATGGTCTATCCGTATCTTTCCATTCCCGTGTGCGGCGCGTTGCTCGTGTTTCATTCGCTGGTGCGCATCGTCGTGTCGCACCTCGCGCCGCAGACGCAGACCAACGCCACTTTGATCGAAGGCGTGTCCGACCATCTCTAGGATAAAGACATCATGTGGGCAATCGCTCTAGGCGCGGGGCTGCTTGGCCTCGGTGTACCGGTGGCCATCTGTATTGGTATCGCGGCGACGCTGGCGTTGTCGATCAATGGCACGCCGCTGCTCGTCATTCCGCAACAACTCTTCTCGAACCTCAATAACGTGGGTCTGCTCGCGATTCCGTTCTTCATGCTCACGGGCGCGATCATGGATTCGGGCGGCGTTTCGCGACGCATCATCGAGTTTTCGCAAGCGCTCGTCGGCTTCATGCGTGGCGGTATCGGCCAGGTCACGATTGTCGCGAGCATGTTCTTCGCGGACCTCTCGGGATCGGCCACGGCGGATACGGCGGCGATCGGCTCCGTGATGATTCCGGGCATGGTGAAGAAGGGCTATTCGCGTGCGTTCGCGGTGGCATTGCAATCGGCGGCGGGATCGCTCGGGCTGCTTTCGCCGGTATCGATGAGCATGCTCGTCTATGCTTACACGGCGAATGTATCGGTAGGCACGATGTTTATTGCCGGTATCTTGCCGATGCTCCTAGTGGTCGCTTCGTTCATGATCGTGAACTACGTGACCGCCGTGCGCAACGACTACAGCGCGGTCGAGCCGTTCAGCGCACGCAAGTTGTGGACTACGTTTCGCGAAGCATTCTGGGCCTTGCTCACGCCGATCATCATTCTGGGCGGCATCCTTGGCGGCATCTTCACGCCGGTCGAGGCAGGCGTGGTTGCGGCGGTGTACGTCACGCTGGTGAGCGCGTTCATCTTTCGCACCTTGAAGCTCTCGCATTTCAAGGAGATTCTCGTCAAGACGTCGGTGAACACGACGCGCGTGTCGTTCCTGTTGGGTCTTGCGTTCGTGCTCGGCCGGTATCTCATCGAAGCGCAAATTCCCTTGCATGTGGCGAACAGTTTTCTTGCGATCACGACGAGCGCGATCATCCTGCTCATTCTCATCAACCTGTTTCTGATCGCGGCGCATACGGTGCTCGAAACCATTTCGAGTATCGCGGTGATAATCCCGGTGTTCCTGCCGCTCGTCGTGCAGATGCATATCGATCCCGTCGTATTCGGCGTGATCGTGCTGATCAATTCGGCTATCGGCATTAATCTGCCACCTATTGGCTTCTGCCTCTTCACGGCGGCGTCCATTGGTGGTGTATCGGTCGAAAAGGCGACGCGTGCGATTCTGCCTTTCATTCTCGCGCTCGTGATCGACTTACTGTTGATCATTTTCTTCCCGCATATTCCGCAGTTTCTGCCGCATCTGATGTCGATGAAATAACGCTCGACGACCTTGGAAAACGCTTCACCAGGGGCCTGGTCTTCGGACCGGGCCCTTGGTATGACAGCACGGTTTACGACGCGTTAGCGTGCACTGTGATATTTCTTCTGTCTAAGTACACGTGCAACCGTCCAACGAACCCTGTATGTCATTGGAGTGAACATGGCCAAAAGCACCATCGCCGACTATCTGGCAAAGACGCTTGCCGCTGCGGGCGTCGAACGCATCTGGGGCGTGACGGGCGACAGCCTCAACGGGCTTGCCTACAGCCTCGATAAAGTCGGGTCTATTCGTTGGATGCATACTCGCCACGAAGAAGCCGCGGCCTTTGCCGCGGGCGCGGACGCAGCTTCTTCCGGCAAGCTCGCCGTCTGCGCGGGCAGTTGCGGTCCCGGCAATCTGCATCTCATCAACGGGCTTTACGACTGTCATCGTAACCAACAGCCCGTGCTGGCCATTGCCGCGCATATTCCATCGACGGAAATCGGCCTCGGATACTTTCAGGAAACGCATCCGCAAGAGCTCTTCAAGGAATGCAGTCACTTCGTCGAACTGGTGTCGAACGCATCGCAGTTCCCGCGCGTGCTCGAACGTGCGATGCGCGCGGCGCTCGATCAACGTGGCGTCGCGGTAATCGTGCTGCCGGGCGATGTTGCCTTGAGCGACGGACCCGGAGTCGAACCACGGTGGACCGCAAGCGAACCGAGCGCAATCGTTCCAGCCGAATCGCAACTCGACACACTCGCGGCCATGCTCAACGGCTGCGAAGCCGTGACCATCATGTGCGGCAGCGGTGTAGCGGGCTCGCACGACGAAGTGGTCGCGCTTGCCGATACACTCGGAGCGCCGGTCGTGCATGCGTTGCGCGGCAAGCAATTCATCGAATACGACAATCCTTTCGATGTCGGCATGACGGGCTTGATCGGCTTCAGCTCGGGCTATCACGCCATGATGTCCTGCGATACGCTCGTGCTGCTCGGTTGCGACTTCCCTTATCGGCCGTTCTATCCGCCGCACGCGAAGGTCGTGCAGATAGACTGGCGCGGGGCGCAGCTCGGCAAGCGCACGCCGCTCGACATGGGTATTGTCGGCACCATCAAGGAGACGCTCACGGCGCTCTTGCCCAAGCTCAAGCGCAAGACGGAACGACGCTTCCTCGACAACGCGCTCAAGCACTATGCAGATGCACGCAAGGATCTCGATCACTACGCGACACCTTCGGCGCTTGGCCGTCCGATTCATCCGCAATATCTCACGAAGCTCGTCGACGACATCGCCGCCGAGGATGCCATCTTTACCGTCGATGTCGGCACGCCCACGTTGTGGGCCGCGCGCTATCTCACGATGAATGGCAAGCGTCAGTTGCATGGCTCGTTCAATCACGGTTCCATGGCGAACGCAATGCCGCAGTCGCTCGGCGTGCAAGCGGCGCATCCGCAACGGCAAGTGGTCTCACTGTCGGGCGATGGCGGTTTGTCCATGCTGCTAGGCGATCTCTTGAGCGCCATTCAGTTGAAGCTGCCGATCAAGGTCGTCGTGTTCAATAACAGCTTGCTCGGTTTCGTGTCGATGGAGCTCAAGGCGGGCGGTTATCTCGACACCAATGTCGATCTCAGCAAGACCGACTTCTCGCAGATTGCGAAGGGCGCGGGCATATGGTCGGTGCGCGTGGAAGAGTCGGAGCAACTGGAGGGCGCATTGCGCGATGCCTTCGCGCACGACGGCCCCGCGCTCGTCGATGTCGTCACCGCCAAACATGAATTGGCGATGCCGCCGACCATCGAGCTATCGCAAGCGAAGGGCTTCAGTCTCTACATGCTGCGCGCTATCTTGAGCGGCCGTGGCGACGAAATCGTCGAGCTGGCGCGCACGAATCTGCGTTAAGCAAACTAACCGGCCGCGACTCGTATCATCAAAACGAGTTGCAAACAGAGTTGCGGCCGATTTCGCGTTCGTGGTTTATGCTGTCGGACCACATCCAACGCGGACAGCGAGCCATGAGCGATTCATCAGCGGGCGCATTGCCGCTCGACCAGGTTTTCGACTTCGAAGGTCAGGCTATCCGTTATGGCGCGATAGGCGAGGGCGCGCCGCTCGTGATGGTGCACGGCACGCCGTTCTCATCGCAGGTATGGCGGCGGATTGCGCCGGTGATGGCGCGGACGCATCGCGTGCATTACTTCGATCTTCTGGGATACGGCGAGTCGGACAAGCGCGAGGGGCAGGACGTATCGCTCGGCGTGCAGAATCGCGTGCTCGCGGCATTGCTCGATCACTGGAAGCGTGACTGGAAGGGCGCGTTGCCCGACGTGCTCGCGCACGACTTCGGTGGCGCCACTTCGTTGCGGGCCGCGCTACTGAACGGCTGCGTTTATCGTTCCTTGATGCTGATCGACCCTGTCGCGCTGTCGCCGTGGGGATCGCCCTTCGTGCTGCACGTTCGTGAACATGAGAGTGCGTTCGCGGGCGTGCCGCCCTACATACATCGGGCCATGGTCGATGCTTATGTGCAAGGCGCGGCGCATCGGCCGCTTTCGGAAGACGTGCTGCGCATCTACACGCGGCCGTGGATCGGCGAACCGGGACAGGCGGCTTTCTACAGACAGATCGCGCAGATGGACCAGCGTTATACCGATGAAATCGAAGCACGCTTTGGCGATTTGCGTTGCCCCGTGACGGTTCTTTGGGGCGAGGAAGACCAGTGGATTCCAGCGAAACGCGGCGTCGAATTGGCTTCGCGCATTCCGGGCGCGCGGTTCACGCGAGTGGCGTGCTCGGGGCATCTCATGCAGGAAGATGCGCCCGAAGCGATTGTCGGCGAATTGCTGGCGTTCCTCGCGCGCGTGGACGCGCTAGCCTAGTCCTTGCGCTTATAACGCAGCCACACCATGTCGTTATCGAGCGTCTTCGCCGAATCGAGCTTGAGATAAGCGGGCTTTTGCCATTTGTCCATCGCCACTTCGAATGAAGAGGGATGCGCCTCGCGGCCGTCGACGAGCGGCACGATCAGCACGCTGACTTCATCGACGAGTTGCGCATTGACGAACGCGCCCGATACATGCCCGCCGCCTTCGACTATCAACGTGCCGATCTTCAACTCGCGCTCGAGCGTTTCCACGACGCGCGCGAGCTCGATATCCTTCTTCCCGCCGAATACGTACGACGCGCCGATGGATTGCAGATAGGCGAGGTAGTCGTCATCGACATCTTCCGCGAGCACTTCGACGATATGCGAGTCGAGTGCCGTGTTCGTCTTCCATGTCACGCGGCCCTTAGGGTCGATTGAAATTGCGTACTGGCTTGCGTCGCGTTTGGCGAAATGGTCCGTGCGTTCGATAGGACCTTTGGCGAGGCCACGCGGATAATCCTTGTCCTTGCCGTGCAAGATTTCCTGCATGGTGACGCGGCCGCACGCCCAGGCATCGGCCTTGAAGGTCGCGGCGGTTTCTTCATAACACGGCGATGCAAAGTCGAGATGCCAGCCGTCGGTAAGGCTGCGGCCATCGAGCGAGGACATCATGTGGCAAATGATATGCATGGGGGCTCCAGCGTATGAGAAAGCAAACCGTCCGCAAGCCCCATGCCCTAAATCCTCTCATAGCGCCTCCGAACTTTCCCTATGTTACGATCTTCACAAATGTGATTTAGAATGAGATCAATCTATCAAAACATGTTGTGCGTCGCACAAGACCGCAGCACCCCGATCTCATGCTGGAAACTGCACAGAAGTCCGTCGTCGCGTGGCCCGGGAAAGTCCAAGCCGGGCATGTGAGCGATCGTAATCCTGGCGTGCCCTTCGACCTCTCATGGCTCGATGGCCTGCGCGTGAATCAGTCCGCCGTGCTGCGCCGCGCGTCCACGCTTGGCACGCGTCGCGCGGTCAAGAAGGACGCGCAGGCCGCGTGGCTGCTCAAGGCGATCACCTGCATCGACCTCACCACGTTGAGCGGCGACGACACCACCGCGCGCGTCGAACGTCTTTGCGCAAAGGCGCGTCGCCCGGTGCGAGACGATTTGCTCGAAGCGCTCGGCATGATGCCTGGATCGATCAGGACGGGCGCGGTTTGCGTGTATCACCGCTATGTCAAAGCCGCCGTGAACGCGCTCGAAGGGAGCGGCATTCCGGTCGCGGCCGTCTCCACGGGTTTTCCCGCTGGTCTCAATCCGCACGAACTCAAGTTGCGCGAGATAGAGGCCTCGGTGAAGGACGGCGCGGCAGAGATCGATATCGTCGTCACCCGTGAGTACGTGTTGACCGGTAACTGGAAGGCGCTCTACGACGAGATGCGCGACTTCCGCGCCGCTTGCGGCAACGCGCACGTCAAGGCGATTCTCGGCACGGGCGACATCCGCACGCTGTCGAACATCGCCAAGGCATCGATGATCTGCATGATGGCCGGCGCGGATTTCATCAAGACATCGACGGGGAAGGAAAGCGTCAACGCCACGCTCGACGTCTCGCTCGTCATGGTGCGCATGATCCGCGAATATCTGGCACGCACCGGCGTTGCCATCGGCTTCAAGCCTGCGGGCGGCGTTTCGACGGCCAAGACCGCGCTCGAATATCAGATCCTCATGAAGGAAGAACTCGGGCGTGAATGGCTCGAACCGGAGTTGTTCCGCATCGGCGCGTCGAGCCTTCTCGCCGATATCGAGCGGCAACTCGAACATCATGTGAGCGGACGGTATTCGTCGTTCAATCGCCATCCCGTCGCCTGAATCACGCATCACGCATCCAACAGACAGCCCTCATGAGCGTAGCCGAATATTTTTCTTCGATGGAATACGGACCCGCACCGGAAGACGATCGCGCCGTGCGCGCGTGGCTCGATCAACACGCCGGCCGTTTCGGTCATTTCATCAACGGCGCATGGCGCGATGACGACAACGCCGAGCGTTTCGAATCGCGCGAGCCGGCGACAGGGCGAGTACTTGCGTCCATCGCGCAAGGCACCGATGCCGATGTTGCGGCTGCCGTGGCGGCCGCGCAAGCCGCGCTCGAAGGCTGGCAAGCGATTGGCGGTGCGGGACGCGCGCGGCATCTCTATGCGCTTTCGCGCATGGTGCAGCGACATGCGCGGCTCTTCGCCGTGCTCGAATCGCTGGACAACGGCAAGCCGATTCGCGAGTCGCGCGACATCGATATCCCCCTTGTTTCGAGGCATTTTCTGCATCACGCGGGTTGGGCGCAGTTGCAGGATCGCGAGTTCGCCGACTGGGCGCCGCTCGGTGTCATCGGGCAAATCGTGCCGTGGAATTTTCCGCTGCTAATGCTTGCTTGGAAGATCGCGCCGGCTATCGCGCTCGGCAATTGCGTGGTGCTCAAGCCGGCCGAATACACGCCGCTTACCGCGTTGCTCTTCGCCGAACTGGCGCATCGCGCGGGCTTGCCGGCAGGCGTGCTCAATGTCGTGACGGGCGATGGCCGCACGGGTGCGGCGCTCGTCGAGCATCCACGTGTCGCGAAGATTGCGTTCACGGGATCGACCGAAGTGGGTCGGCAGATTCGCGCGACGACGGCGGGCTCGGGAAAATCGCTCACGCTCGAACTGGGCGGCAAGTCGCCCTTCATCGTATTCGACGATGCCGATCTCGATAGCGCGGTCGAAGGCGTGGTCGACGCCATCTGGTTCAATCAAGGACAAGTGTGCTGCGCGGGTTCGCGTTTGCTCGTGCAGGAAGGCATCGAAGCGGCTTTCGTCGACAAGCTCAAGCGCCGCATGGAGACGCTGCGGGTCGGGACGTCGCTCGATAAAGGCATCGACATGAGCGCTATCGTCGATGACGTGCAACTCGAACGTATTCGTTCGCTCGTCGCCAAGGGCGAAAGCGAAGGCTGCGCCATCTTCCAGCCGTCGCGTCTCACGTTGCCCGAAGGCGGCGCGTTTTTTCCGCCGACGCTCGTGACCAACGTGGCGCCTGCAAGCACGCTTGCGCAGGAAGAGATCTTCGGTCCAGTGCTCGTGACGATGAGCTTTCGCACGCCCGAGGAAGCCGTCGCACTGGCCAATAACACGCGCTATGGTCTCGCGGCCAGCGTGTGGAGCGAGAACATCAGCCGCGCGCTGGACGTTGCGCCGCGCCTGCAATGCGGCGTCGTGTGGATCAATGCAACCAATCTCTTCGACGCAGCCGTGGGCTTCGGCGGATATCGCGAGTCGGGCTTTGGTCGCGAAGGTGGACGCGAAGGTATCTACGAGTACCTGAAACCGCGTGCCTGGGCGAAGCTGCCGGTTCGCGGTGAAACGAAGGCAACGCCGGCACAGCCCGATGCGTTGCTCGATACGGGCAATGTCAGCACCATCGACCGCACGGCGAAGCTCTTTATCGGCGGCAAGCAAGCGCGGCCCGATAGCGGCTATTCGCGGCTCGTGCGTTCGCCTTCGGGCGAGATTGTCGGCGAAGTGGGCGAGGGCAATCGCAAGGACATTCGCAACGCGGTGGCCGCTGGGCGCAGCATGACGAAGTGGACGGCCGCAAGCGCGCATAATCGCGCGCAGGTGCTGTATTACATGGCCGAGAATCTCAGTGCGCGCGCCGATGAGTTCGCAAGGCAACTCGTCACGCGTGCCGGGTCCAGCGAACGCGATGCGAAGCGCGAAGTCGAAGCATCCATTGCGCGTTTCTTTACGTATGCGGCATGGTCCGACAAATTCGACGGAGCGGTGCATGCGCCGCCTTTGCACGGTGTGGCGCTCGCCATGCACGAAGCGCTCGGCGTGATCGGCGTGGTGTGTCCCGACGAAGCGCCGTTGCTCGGCTTCGTGTCGCTGGTGGCGCCCGCGCTTGCGCTGGGTAATCGCGTGGTCGCGGTGCCGAGCGAGACGTGTCCGCTGATGGCGACGGACTTCTATCAGATCGCGGAAACGTCGGATGTGCCAGGCGGTGCGCTCAATATCGTCACGGGCGATGTACGCTCGCTGGCTCAAACGCTCGCGCAGCACGACGATGTCGACGCGCTCTGGTCCTTCCACGGCGCGGCCCTTTCGACGCTGGCCGAACGTGAGTCGGTGGGTAATCTGAAACGCACGTTCGTCGATAACGGTCGCGTGTTCGACTGGCACGATGCATCGAGCGAAGGCTTGCCGTTCTTGCGGCAGGCCGTGCAGGTGAAGAATATCTGGGTGCCGTACGGCGATTGATCGACGGTACGCATGTGAGAATTGAAGGGCGAAGACTTCGGGACGAAGCGCGCCCATGCATGGAGGAGACGCTGTGCTGAAGAATATCGATCCACTATTGAATGCCGACATCCTGTACGCGCTTGCCGCGATGGGACATGGCGACGAAGTGGTGATCTGCGATGCTCATTTTCCCGCTGACTCGGTGGCCCGGAAAACGGTGTTAGGCAAGGTGCTGCGCATGGATGGCGCGAGCGCGCCACGTGCGGTGCGTGCCGTGCTTTCGGTGTTGCCGCTCGATACGTTCGTCGAAGATCCGGCAGGCCGCATGGAAGTAGTTGGCAATGCAACTACTTTGCCTGCCGTGCAACGCGAGGCGCAACGCGAAGTGGACGACGCAGAAGGGCGTGCACAGGCTTTCGCGCCGATCGAACGTTTTGCGTTCTACGAACGCGCCAAGAATGCGTATTGCGTGATAGCCACGGGCGAAGCGCGCGGTTATGGCTGCTTCATCTTCAAGAAGGGCGTGCAGCTCGCTGCCGACGCGTCTGAAGGAGAAGCGCGATGAGCGTGGTCATTCTCGGCATCTACGTCACCGACCTCGCGTTCCGTGCACAACGCATGCCCTTGCTTGGCGAAACCGTGGCAGGCTCGGCGTTTGCAATGGGTCCGGGTGGCAAGGGCTCAAATCAGGCCGTGGCGGCCGCGCGTGCGGGCGCCGACGTGATCTTCTGCACGCGCATTGGCAACGACGCGTTCGGCCAAATCGCACAGGCAACGTGGGCGGCTGAAGGCATCGCATCGCGTGCGACCGTGCTGGACGACATCGCCACGGGTGCCGCGCATATTTACGTCGACGAAAACACGGGCGGCAACGCGATCATCGTGGCGGCCGGCGCTGCGGGCACGCTTGGACCCGAAGACATCGAGGCGATCGAAGCGGATATCGCACGTGCATCCGTGTTCGTCACACAACTCGAACAGCCGCTGCCCGCTGCGCGTCGTGGTCTCGAACTCGCGCGCAAGCATGGCGTGACAACGGTGTTCAATCCCGCTCCAGCGCTTCCACTCACCGACGACATCTATCCGCTCTGCGACTACATCACGCCCAATGAAACGGAAGCAACCGCGCTCACGGGCGTGGCGATCGAATCGGTCGATGACGCTCGCCGCGCAGCGGATGTCTTGCTCAAGAAGGGCGCGCGTGCGGTGATCGTCACGCTCGGAGAAAAGGGCGCACTGCTGCATACGTCGGGCGGCAAATCCGAACTCGTGCCGGCCTTCGACTGCGGCCGTGTAGTCGAGACCGCAGGCGCGGGCGATGGCTTCACAGGCGGCTTCGCAGCGGCGCTTGCACGCGGCGATTCGGCACTGGCTGCCGTGCGCTTTGGTTGCGCGCTGGCGAGCCTTTCGGTGACGCGCGCGGGCACCGCTCCGTCGATGCCGCGTCTCGATGAAATCAACGCTGTGCTCGGCGAAAGGAGCGAGGTGCGATGAAGGGATCGAAGTGGCTCGCCGATCGCCAGCTGAACTTTCTGGTCGGCGTGAACTTGCTGGTCGTGATCATCGCGACATGGCTTTCCAAAGGACAGTTTCTCGACATCGACAATCTTCAGTCGATGGGCGGACAGTTGCCCGAACTCGGGCTGCTCGCACTCGGCATCATGCTGTCGATGGTGTCGGGCAATGGCGGGATCGATCTGTCCGGAGTGGGGCTCGCGAATCTGTCCGGCATGGTCGCGGCAATGTTGCTGCCGCAAATGGTCTCGGGCGACGACTCACCGGCGCTCTATACCGGCGTGTTCGTATGCATCGTCGTGGCAATGGGTGCGCTTGGCGGTATCCTAAATGGCGTGGTGATCGCGAAGCTGAGGCTGACGCCCATTCTCTGCACGCTCGGCACGCAACTGCTGTTCACGGGTATCGCGGTGGTGCTGAGTAACGGTGCTTCGGTGCGGGTGGAATATGTCGATCCGCTTTCCAACATCGGTAACGGCACCTTCCTGCAAGTACCCATATCGTTGTGGATTTTCGTCGCCGCCGTCTTGTTGCTCGGTTGGATATTGAAGCGCACGCCGTTCGGTCTGCGGCTGTATCTCATGGGCACGAATCCGAAGGCCGCGTTTTATGCGGGCATTCCGCGCACGCGCATGCTGATCGTCACGTATGGTCTTTGCGGCGTGCTTGCATCGCTTGCCGGACTCATCAGCGCGACGCATACGTCGAGCGCGAAATGGGATTACGGCAATTCGTATTTGCTGATCGCAATCCTCATCGCAGTCATGGGCGGCGTGAATCCCGCTGGCGGCTATGGACGTATAGTCTGCGTGTTTCTTGCCGCGACCGTCTTGCAGTTTCTGTCGAGCCTGTTCAATCTGCTCGGCGTGTCGCAATTCTTCGGTGACTGCGCGTGGGGTTTCTTGCTGCTTGCATCGCTTGCATTCGCAGGTGGCGAACGCGTGCGCGCAATCTTCGGTATAGGCGGCGCGAAGCCTTCCAGCAAGGTGCCGCAACCGCCCGCATCGACCGGACGTTGAAACGCTTTTATTTCCCCGTGATTCATAAAGAGGCCAAGTGACAGAGGCAAAGGAGACAGCACAATGAAACTCAAGAAAATCACCACCGCGCTCACGGCAATCGCGCTTGCAGCAGGAGCCATTGCAGCCGCGCAAGCTGCGAACAACGAGACCATCGTGACGGTCGTGAAAGTGACCGGCATCAACTGGTTCAATCGCATGGACGAAGGCGTAAAGCAGTTCGGCAAGGACAATCCGAACATCTCCGTGTATCAGACAGGTCCGGGGCGTGCCGATGCCGCGCAACAGCTGAAGATCATCGAAGACTTGATCGCGAAGAAAGTCACGGCGATTGCAGTCGTGCCGTATGATCCGCCGACGCTCGAACCCGCGCTCAAGAAGGCGATGGATCGCGGCATCAAGGTCGTCACGCATGAAGCGGACAACGCGAAGAACACCATGGTGGATATCGAAGCGTTCGATAACACCGCCTACGGTGCGGGCTTGAACGAACGTCTTGCGAAGTGCATGGGAAGCCAGGGTAAGTGGGCCGTGCTGGTGGGCTCGCTCGGCAGCCGCTCGCAAGTGCAATGGGCCGATGGCGGTATCGGCAATGCAAAGGCCAAATATCCGAAAATGGATCTGGTCGAGCCGAAGCTTGAAACGAATAACGACGGCGAGCGTGCTTATCAGGTCGCGAAGGAAGTGCTGCGCAAGCATCCGGATCTGACGGGCTTTCAGGGCTCGTCGTCGCTGGATGTGATCGGCATTGGCCGTGCAGTGGAAGAAGCGGGCAAGGTCGGCAAGATCTGCGTGTATGGCACGGGCCTGCCGACTGAAGCAGGCAAGTTCCTCGAAAGCGGAGCGGTCAACGGCATCGCGTTCTGGGACCCGAAGCTCGCCGGTCTCGCAATGAACAAGGTCGCGCAGATGTTGGTGGAAGGCAAGACCATCGACAACGGTACGGACCTCGGCATTACCGGATACAACAAAGTCACCGTGAGCAAGGGCCCGGGCAAGGGTGTGATCGTGCGCGGTACCGGTTGGGTTGATGTCGACAAGACCAACTACAAGCAGTATCCGTTCTGATGTGACGTACGCGGCGCGTGGTTCATTGCCGCGCGCTGCCTGCTTTCTATAAGCCATGACCAAAGAGACACCGCTCCTCGAAGTCGTCGATATTCATAAGCGCTTCACAGGCGTTTATGCGCTGCGTGGCGTGAGCCTCTCGTTTGAACGCGGGCAGATCTATCATCTGCTCGGCGAGAACGGCTGCGGCAAGAGCACGCTCATCAAGATCATCTCGGGTGCGCAACCGCCCGATGAAGGCGAACTCGTGATCGAAGGCGTGAGACATGCGCGGCTATCGCCGCTCGAATCGCTTTCCGCGGGTATCGAGACCGTTTATCAAGACTTGTCGCTGCTGCCGAACATGAACGTGGCGGAGAACGTCGCGCTCACATCCGAGCTCGCCGAACACAACGGCAAGCTCGCGCGCACGTTCGATCGCCGCGCGCTTGCCGAAACCGCTGCACGGGCGCTGGAAGCCGTGGGCTTGCCGGGCGATGCGGACTTTCAGAAGACCTTGATCGAGCAATTGCCGCTCGCCACGCGGCAGCTCGTGGCAATCGCACGCGCCATTGCCAGCGAAGCGAAGTTCGTCATCATGGACGAGCCCACCACGTCGCTCACGCAAAAGGAAGTGGACAATCTCATCGCCGTCCTCGCGCGTTTGCGTGCCGACGGCGTCGCCGTGCTGTTCGTGAGTCACAAGCTCGACGAGTGCTACGCAATCGGCGGCGAAGTGATCGTGCTGCGCGATGGCCAGAAGATGGCGCAAGGTCCTATCGAAAACTATACGAAGGCGCAGATCAGCGAGCTCATGACGGGCAAGCATCTTTCAACCGAGCGCTATCGCGCGCAAGGGGAAGAAGGCGCATCGCAGATCGTGCTCGACGTGCAGGTGCTCGGACGCAAAGGCCAGTTCGCCGATGTATCGTTCAAGCTGCACAAGGGCGAGATACTCGGTGTGACGGGGCTGCTCGATTCGGGCCGTAATGAACTCGCGCGCGCACTGGCAGGTGTCGCGCCCGCCGACATGGGCACGGTCACGCTCGACGGCATGCGCGTGCGCCTGCAAACGCCGGCGGATGCGAAGACGCAACGCATAGGCTATGTCCCGGAAGACCGGCTGAACGAAGGGCTTTTTCTCGACAAACCGATTCGCGATAACGTCGTGACCGCGATGATTTCGAGCTTGCGGGACCGCTTCGGTCAGATCGATCGCAAGCGCGCGCAGGAGCTTGCCGAGCGCACCGTGAAGGACTTGCAGATCGCCACGCCCGACGTCGACAAGCCCGTGCAATCGCTTTCGGGCGGCAATCAGCAACGCGTGTTGATCGGGCGGTGGCTTGCCATCGATCCGCGCGTGCTGATCCTGCACGGACCGACTGTCGGTGTCGACGTGGGATCGAAGGACATCATTTACCGCATCATGCAGCGGCTTTCGAAGGAGGGCATCGGCATCATTTTGATCAGCGACGACTTGCCCGAACTGCTGCAAAACTGCGACCGTATCTTGATGATGAAGAAGGGCCGGATTTCGAGCGAGTATCGCGCGGATCGTCTGAGCGAGGCCGAGCTTTATCACGCGTTACTTTCAGAGGCAGCATGAGTATGAGCGAATCCATCCGCCGCACGGGAAGCGAGCCGGTGCCGCAAGCCGTGAGCGACGTCGCGCCGCGCGTGCGCAAGGGCAGTCTTTATGCGCGGCTGATGCGCAATCCCGAGTGGTTCACCCTAGGTCTGATTCTCGTGACGTGTCTGATCGTGGGTGGCCTGAACCCGCGGTTCTTCCAATTCGCCACGTTGTTCGACTTGTTGCATTCGGCGACCACCGTATCGCTCTTTGCGCTGGGTACGCTCGTCGTGCTGGCTTCGGGCGGTATCGACGTGTCGTTCACGGCAATAGCGGCACTCACGATGTATTCGATCACCAAGGCCGTATTCGCTTGGTGGCCGGAGTGTCCGTTTGCGTTGATACTCATTGCGGGCGCGCTGGGCGGCGTCTTGCTTGGCATCATCAATGGCATGCTCGTGCATCGGTTGAAGGCGCCTTCGCTGATCGTGACGATCGGCACGCAGTATTTGTATCGCGGCTTGTTGCTGACTTTCGTGGGCACGCAGTTCTTCATGAACATTCCGCACAGCATGGATACGTTCGGACGCCTGCCGCTCTTCTTCTATCACACGTCCGATGGTTTGCGTGCCGTGTTGCCGGTCTCCGTGCTCGCGCTCGTGATCGCGGCGGTCGTCACATGGTGGCTGCTCAATCGCACGATGATGGGCCGCGGCGTCTACGCGATGGGCGGTAGTCTCACCATCGCCGAACGGCTCGGTTACAACTTGCGCGCGATCCATCTGTTCGTGTTCGGCTATACGGGATTGCTTGCGGGCGTCGCGGGCATTCTGCATGTATCGACCAACCGGCTTGCTAATCCTTTCGACTTGGTCGGCACGGAACTCGATGTGATCGCCGCCGTGATTTTGGGCGGCGCACGTATAACCGGTGGTACGGGAACGGTGGTGGGCACGTTGCTCGGCGTCGTGCTCGTGACGCTCATCAACAGCGTGCTGATTCTGGTGGGCGTGCCGAGCACTTGGCAGAAGGTAATCATCGGCGCATTCATTCTCGTCGCAGGGACGTTGTTCGCGCTCGGACGACGGCAGTAGTGGGTTGGTCGTTCAGAAGCCGCAGAGAGCCCGCATAGCGTTTTGCGGGCTTTTTTACGCGTGCTTGCGTCTGCGCTGCCCTTCCTCGGTGATGACCGAGTCGAACTCGGAAATCTGTGAGAAGCGCACGGCCTTGACCTTGCCGAGCTTGCTTGCATCGACGACGAGATGGCGCTCCACGGCGCTTGCCATGGCCGCCTGCTTGATCGCCACTTCGTGAAAGTTCCAGCACGTCACACCGCGCGCTTCATCCACGCCACCCGCCGACATGAACGCCTTGTTGATGCCCATACGCCTCAGCGTCTCGACGCTTTCATCGCTCGCAAACGATTCGGATGACGGCACATAGACGCCACCAAGAAGGATTAGCCGGACATTGGGCTTGCGGCGCAGAATCTCGGCCACGTTGAGCGAATAGCACACGACGGTGAGATGCATGTCCGTGGGAATCTGCCGCGCAAGCGTGGTGAGCGTGGTGCCGCAATCGATGAAGATGGTCTCGCTATCGGTAAGCAGATGCGCGGCATGGCTCGATGCAATCGCCTTGGCCTGAGCGAAGTGATCCTTCTCTTCCTCGATGGTATAGCCTGCTGCATTGGGCAAATCCGCCGCGCTGACGATATAGCCGCCGAGGTAAGTGAATTGACCGGGATGCGCTGCGATATCGCGGCGAACGGTCATCTCGGAGACGCCGAGCAAGGCGGCTGCATCGCGCAAGCGCATCACGTTCTGCTTTTCGAGCGCGCTTGAGAGCACGCGCAGGCGTTCGGGTTTGGCCATCGGATTACGGCTTTTATGCGGTGTTAGGTTTTAGTCGTGGGTTGAAAGGATTATAACAATGCGGACCGGCGTGTGAACGCTGGCGCGGGTAAGTACGGGGTTGTCCATATGGCCAAGCAGTCGAGCGAGCGTTAATTATCGGCCGCTCTACGTTATATTCTTGCTCCTCCAAGAACTGACCAAACCGCAATGTCCGAACCGCTCTCCGATGACGCACGACTGGCCGCCGCCATTGACCGCCTGAAAGTCGAATTCCCGAAAACGCGCGAGCTCTACCGGGAAGTCTGCACGCTCCTGTTCTTTCGATTCGGCGTGCCGCCGACGGCCAATCGCCTTTACAGCCTGGTTCGGCGCGGCACCATGAGCACGCCGGCATCGGTGCTGGGCGAGTTCTGGGCCGAGTTGCGAGAGAAGAGCCGGGTACGCATCGAGCATCCGGACCTGCCGCCGGATTTGAGCGATGCCGCTGGCGAACTCATCGGCACGCTTTGGACGCGCGCAACTACGTCGGCACAGGCCGAACTCAACGCGCAACGCGAAGAGCTTGACGCGCAACGCACCGAGGCCGAGCAGAAGGTAGTTGCGGCGCGCGAGGAACTGGGGCGCATGGAAACGACGCTGGAACAGCGCACGATTGCATTGTCGGCGGCACAGGCCGAGATTCGCGAGTTGGAGCGGCAACGCGCCGAAGACGCGGCCACGCGAAAGGCAGTCGATGCCGAAATCAAACGGCTCAACGACGAAGCAAGCGCACGCGCCCGAGAACTGGACAAGGTGCGCGAAGGCTTTTCGCGCGATCTCGAGAAGCTGCGCGAAGCGGCGAGCCGCGCCGAGGAGCGTTTGAGAGCATCGGAGAAACGCGCGCTGCTCGAAATCGATCGCGAACGCAGCGTCACGGCCAAGCTTCAAAAGGAACTGGCCGAGGCGGTCAAACGGGCCGACAAGCGCGATGTGGACCATCGCCGTGCCGTCGATGTCTTGCAAGCGCAAGTTGGCGACGGCCGTCATCATGCCGGCGTGCTCCAAGGCAAACTGGCCGCGCTGGAAACGGCGCATGCGTCGTTGAAAGACGAGCTCAAGTCGATGCGTGATATCGATAAGACGACGCCCAAGCGTGCGACGCGTAAGCCCGCGGTTAAAAAGACCGTCGCGGCACGCAAGAAAGGCGGCTAAAGCCTTCAGTGCGCGTCGTGAGTCAGCTCCCGCCAATCCGATGCCAACGCAAGGAGGGTGTCTGCGCGCATCCGCATGAACAACAATGGCTTCCATCGCAAACGTTTCGGGAGCCAGCATGTCAGCACGCATTCAAGCCTCTTCCGTCGACGCATACGCCACGCGTGGGAGCTAGCCGTGACTACCGCCACCTGGCTTGCCTTCTCCATTGCAACGCTCGCCGCCACGGGCTCCCCGGGCCCCAATGCCATGCTCGTCGTGCGCAATACCGTGCGTTACGGACTGTATGCCGCGCTCTTCACGGTCTCGGGTAACCTGTGTTCGCGCTTCGTCATGGCAAGCGGCGTCATGCTCGGCTTGAGCGCCTTGCTCAACGCATCGCCGTGGCTTGTCATCGGTCTGCGGCTAGCGGGCGCGCTATATTTGATCTGGCTCGGCATACGCGCGATGCGTGGACAGGGCCCACAAGCCGCGGTCACGCATGTGACGCCGCACGTCAGGCAGCCTTGTCTGCGCATCTTTCTTGAGGCCGCTACGGTATCGCTCGTCAATCCGAACACGCTCGGCTTCTTCGCGGCCGCCGTGCCACAGCTAGTCGATCTGCATACGCCGATACTGCCGCAACTCGCCACGCTCATCGCGATCGATACAACCGTGGTGCTCACTGTGATGTCGACTTACGCGTTCGTCACGCATGCCGTGCATCGGCGTATCACGAGCCACAGTCGTCTCATGATGATTCGACGCGGCGGCGGTGCTGCGTTGGTTATCGTCGGACTCACGATGCTGCCGCTTCGTTGATACGCACAATCTCGCATCGAAACCCGTTAAGCAAAGCCGACGACCGTTTCGATTCGCAACGTTAAGAATCTTTACGGTCAGCCCTCTCGATCATTCAGCGATTTGCGGTGAGTCCCGCCAGCCGGGGCTTTCGCATGATTGGCCCAGCCCTTGCATTGATAGCTCCGATAACAAACCGGAGCCGTCCATGATCGAAGCAGGCCGAACCGCCACGCTCACGCATACCGTCTCATCCGCCGATCTCGCCTCTGCTCACGCGCATGAAGCGGATGAGCGCTATCCCGACGTGCTATCCACGCCCGCATTGTTGTCCCTTATCGAGCGCGCCTGCGCGGAACTCATGCGCGACTCCCTGCGCGACGGGCAGCTCTCCGTGGGCGTCACCACGCATCTCAATCATCTCGCACCGACACCACATGGCGCCGATGTCTCCGCCACCGCGACGTTTCGTGCAATCGAAGGCGCGTTGTACTGGTTCGACGTTGTCGCAGCCGATAACGGCGGCCCCGTCGGCAGCGCGAGCCATGCACGGGCCATCGTCGAGAGAAGCGTCATCGAGGCGCGCGCCGCGAAGCGCCGTTCGTCATGAGCGTGCCCGCCATAACGAAGAATTCGCGGCAAAGGCCGCTCAACCGAGGAAAGACATGGACGTGGCTGTGACTGCCCCAACGCATGGCGTGTACTTCGACGAAGCCTTCGAAACGCTGCCGTCAGCCGGCGTGCGTCGTCATCAGGACGCGCTCTGGTCGACGCAATGGACGTATCTGCGTGCGATGTCGGCGTTCTATCGTTCGAAGCTCGCACGCTGGATCGAACGCGACGACATCACGCTCGATTCGCTGCAGGACCTGCCCTTCACGGAGAAGGACGAGTTGCGCGTGAGTCAGGAGGGTGCGTCGCCATTCGGCGATTACGTGGCCTGCGCGGAAAGCGCCATTGCGCGCTTGCATCGCACGTCGGGCACGACCGGGCGCCCTTTGATTCTCGCGAACAGCACACGCGATGCATTGGACATTGCCCGCGTCGGCGCACGCTCGATGTGGGCGGCGGGTCTGCGCCCCGATGATCGCGTGATCCACTGTCTCAACTATTGCATGTGGACCGGCGGCTTCACCGATCACACCATTCTCGAAGCCACTGGCGCGACGGTGGCGCCGTTCGGCGTCGGCAACACGCGGATGTTGATCGACTCCATTCTGAGTCTCGGCATCAACGCGATTTCTTGTACGCCTTCGTATCCCGCGCTTATCGAGCAAGTGTTGCGCGAAACAGGCGGACCTACACCGCGCGAACTCGGCCTGAAGCTCGGACTGTTCGGTGGCGAAGCAGGTCTCGACAACCCCGAGTTACGCGCGACGATGGAAGACAAGTGGGGCTTCAAGGTGCGCAATGCGAACTTCGGCTTATCGGAAGTTCTGAGCATTCTTGGCGGACAGACGGACTGGACCAACGACCTCTTGTTTCATGCGGCGGATGTCGTGTTCGCGGAGATCATCGATCCGGAGACACTCGCGCGTTTGTCCATGGAAGAGGGCGTCACGGGCGAGCTCGTGTGCACGCATTTGCGCAAGCAATGTCAGCCACTCGTGCGTTATCGCACCCGCGACGTGGTGACGGTGACTGCCGTCGATGCCGGCGAGGATGGACGCACGGCATGGCGCTTTCGCGTGACGGGTCGCACCGACGACATGTTCAACGTGCGCGGCATCAACGTATTTCCGGGTGCCGTCCGGCTCGCTGTGGAAGCGCTGCCGCAATGGGCCTCGGGACAGTTTCGCATCGTGCTCAAGGGCGATGGCCCTTACGACCGCATCGCGATGACTGTGGAAGCGGCGAGCGGTCTCGATATCGCTCGCTGGGGCGATGCCGCGCATCACATCGAGGCGGCCGTACGCAATCGCATAGGCGCGAGCGCAACGGTCACGATGGTGCCATTCGAACATTTTCCGCGTACCGAAGGCAAGACGCGCTGGATCGACAAGGAGCTCGCATGAGCGACGTAACGCTACACATGGAAGGACCGCTTGCCATCGTCACGTTGAATCGACCAGAGCGCATGAACGCAATCGGCGGTGCATTGCTCGACGATCTGCACGACGCGCTGCAAGGCGCAATTGGCGATGCATCATGCCGCGTCATCGTGCTCACCGGTGCGGGACGCGCGTTTTGCGCGGGCGACGACCTCAAGGAGTTCGACGCCCAAAGCGAAAGCGATGAAAGTATCCGCAGTCATATCGGGCGCATTCAGCGCATCACACGCGATCTGATGTTCGGTGCCAAGCCCGTGGTCGGCGCGGTGCATGGTTATGCTGTCGGCGGCGGCTTCGAGTGGATGCTCAATTGCGACATCGTGGTCGCATCGGACGATCTCGTGTGCTTCTTTCCCGAGATGGAGTGGGGACAATTCGTGACGGGCGGCGTCACGCATCTGCTGCCTCAGGCGATAGGGCATCAACGCGCGATGGAGCTTTGGTTGCTCGGCGAAAGGCAGAGCGCGCAGACGCTGCTATCGATGGGTTTGGTCAATCGCGTGGTTCCGCGCGATGCCGTACTGGAAACCGCGCTCGAACTTGCAGCATGTATCGCACAACGCTCATCGACGTCCGTATCGAAGCTAAAGAAACTGGTGACAAGCGACCTGTCGGGCTTGCTGGCTCGCAGTCTCGAACTCGAGAGTGCCGTCACCATCGAGGCATTCGCGCTGCCGGATGCCGCCGAGCGCGTGAAGGCCTTCGCGAACAGGAAGACGTCGCAATGAGTCCCAAAGCCCTTACGTTCGATTACTTCGGCACGCTCGTCGATGTGGATCAAGGCGGCACGCTCGGCATGGCGGAAGTCCTGCGGCGCATCTCGGTCGAGGCAGACGAACCTGTCTCCCAGATCTATCTCGATTGGGACATCCGCAACGTGCGTCTTTATCGAGGCAAGGCCTACGCGCGCTATCGCGATGTTGCGCAACAAGCACTCGCCGATTGCCTCGATACGCACTGGCCCGGCGCGCGTAAAGGCCATGCGATGGAAACGCTGAACGACGTGTTCCTCTCGCATCTGGTCGAAGCATCGCCGGCACACGCCGATGCTGAGCCGTTCCTCGATTGGGCTGCGGCGCGCTATCCGCTCATGCCGATCACCAACATGGACAGCGATCTATGGCGGCGCACGCGGCTCACACGCTATTTCGAGCATGTGACGACAGCGGAGATGGCGCAGGCCTACAAGCCATCGCAGGCGATCTTTGCGCTCGCGCTCGACCGCCTGGCGGTAAACGCGCACGACGTGCTGCATTGTTCGCTCGCGAGCTGGGCCGATATCGACGGAGCAAAGCCTCTTGGTATGGCGGTGGCCTGGATCAATCGCACGCAAGAGACGCTCGGAACGTGGCAGCCACGTCCCGATTTCGAATTCGACACGCTGTCGCCGGTACGGGACGTTCTTGAAGGTCTGTCATTGACTGCGACTGGGGAAACGATATGAAACGATTCAACTTGGCGATGGCGTTCATGGCATGCGCATTGACAATGGTCGGCGCAACGCGCGCGGCATACGCGCAGGAAGTGATTAAGATCGGTGTGGCAGGGCCGCTCACCGGCAGCGCGGCGCAAAGCGGCAAGGACGATGAGCGCGGTGTACGGCTTGCCATCGACGAACTCAATGCGAAGGCTTTCACAATTGCAGGCAAGCCCGTGCGCTTCGAACTGATCTCGATGGACGACCAGGGCGATCCGAAAGTAGGCGTGAGCGTAGCGCAAAAGCTCGTGGACGATGGCGTATCCGCCGTCATTGGCCATTACAACTCGGGCGTGAGCATTCCCGCCGCGCGCATCTACAACGATGCGCATGTGGTGATGATGACCGGCGCGTCATCGAACCCGCAACTCACGCACCTCGGCTATCCCTATGTCTTCCGGCTCGCGACCAACGACAACGTCATGGGTGGCCGCATGGCGCTTTATTCGGCGAAAGTGTTGAATGCACAACGCGCCGCGGTAATCGATGACCGCACCGCTTATGGCGTTGGCGTCGCCGATGTATTCGTCGACAGCGCAAAGAAGGCGGGCTTGCAGGTCGTCGCGCGTGAATACAGCACGGACAAGGCAACCGACTTCAAGGCCATTCTCACGCAGATCAAGTCGCGTAATCCGCAGGTCGTATTTTATGGCGGCTACTATGCGCAGGCCGCGACGCTTGCGCGGCAAATGGGCGAACTCGGCATCAACGCAACGCTCGTAGGCGGCGACGGTATTTGCTCGCCTGAATTCGACAAGCTATCGGCCGGAGCCGCCGACAAGCGCATGTTCTGCGCGCAAGGCGGCGCGCCGCTCGACTCGTTACCGGACGGCAAGACCTTTCGCACGAAATTCAAGAGTGCGTTCAGCGCCGATGTCGATACCTATGCGCCCGCGTTCTATGCCGCAACGCTCGTCGTCGCGGACGCGATGCAGAAAACGGGATCGTCGAGGCCCGAGGTATACGTCAAAGCGCTGCGCGAGCAGGCGTTCACGAGCATTCTCGGCCCCGTGCGCTTCGATGCAAACGGCGATTGGGTCGATGCGCCGGTCACGGTGTATCAGTTGAACAGCGGCGCGCTCACTGCGATTGCGCAGAAGGATTGACGCGTCCGCTCTAAAAAATCGCAGTGCGGCGGCGGGATTTTGAACTGCTATATTCGATGACGTTGCCCGACCGCTTGCAGGAAGACATGGCCACCGTCGCGCTCGATCCCGATACCGTCACGCTCGAAGGGGCACTCGCCAGCACGAGATGGACGAGCGCGCGCGTGCTTGCCGCAAACGAAGCACGGGTATGCCTGTTCACGCTGGATCGCGCGGGGCACGTGCTGGAAAGCATCGACGAATTCACGAAAGCGGACGCGGCGACACGCGATACGTTCTTTGCGCATTGTCCGTCCGCGCAGCTTGCCGCGTTGGCGGAAGCGGCCACGTCGATGTCGGATGGACGCTGCGTGATGCTGACGCTCGCGGGACGCGCCGCATCGTTTGCGCAGGCGTTCGCGCTGCGAGTCGAGACGCATGGGCGACGTGTTTTCCTCGTTGCATTGCGTGTGCTTGACGCAAGCGGCAACGGCAAGGGCTCGCCTGCAAGCTTCATCACGCTGCTGGGTGCAACGCTCGACGTGCTTCTCCAAAGCGCCTTCGATCTCGCCGTGTACGACACGCTCGTCGAAGAGCAACGCGCGATCATCGACCATATCGGCGATGGCTTGATGGTGATCGGGCAGGGCCATGTGCTACGCCACGTCAACTCGGTGGCGGGGCGTATTCTTGGCATCGATCCGAAAGCGAGTATCGGCAAGACGCTCAACGAGGTGATCGACTTCGAGCCGATCATTGGCCCGATCTTTCGCACCGGCGTGGGCTATGTTGATCGCGAGTTGATAATCGACTCTCCAGCGCGCCATCTTCATCTACTGGATACGGCCATTCCCATCAAAAACCGCTGCGGGGAAGTGGTGTCTGTCGTCAACACGTTCCGTGAGATGCGTCGTGTGCGGAAGATGGCGGGACGCTATGCGGGCAACCATGCGCGCTTTACCTTCGACAGCGTGATCGGTTCGAGTGCCGCTTTGAAGCGCGCGCTCGATGCGGCGAAGAAGGCGGCGCGCGGCGCGTCCAACGTCCTACTCTCGGGCGAAAGCGGTGTCGGCAAGGAGGTTTTCGCGCAGGCCATTCACAATGCGAGTGTGCGCAGCACGCTGCCGTTCATCGCAATCAATTGCGCGGCGCTTCCTCATGCGCTCATCGAAAGCGAACTCTTTGGACATGCGCCCGGCAGCTTTACGGGCGCGGCGCGCGATGGTCGTCCAGGCAAGTTCGAATCCGCCGATGGCGGCACGGTATTCCTCGACGAGATTTCGGAGTTGCCTATCGACGTGCAGGCGAAACTGCTTCGTGTATTGCAGGAACGCGAGGTCACGCGTATTGGCGATACACGCGGCATTCCGGTGGACGTTCGCATCGTCTGCGCGAGCAACCGTGATCTTGCGGCCATGGTGCGGGAAAAAACCTTCCGCGAAGACCTGTTTTATCGATGCAACGTAATCGAGATCACGATTGCGCCGTTGCGCGAGCGGCGCGAAGACATCGCGGCAATGACGGCATTCTTCCTCGAACGATATTGCACGCGGATGCACAAGCCGACGCCATCGCTCTCGAAGCATGCGCTGCAACAGCTCGAAATTCACGGTTGGCCCGGTAACGTGCGCGAGCTGGAAAATCTCGTCGAGAAGATGGTGAATTTGAACGAAGGCGATTGCATTGCGGATGTATCGCCGTTTTTGCGCAGTACGACGAGCGCGCAGCCAGGCAGCGATACGCGCAACGCTTCACGTCAAGAGCCGGTGTCGCTTCAGGAGGCCGAGCGCATTGCGATCGAGAATGCGCTCGAAGCATGTCGCTTCAATGTTACGACCTGCGCGAAGTTGCTGCGCGTATCGAAGCCCGCGCTTTACGCGAAGATGAAGCGGCACGGCATTCGTATCGAGCGGTCGCTTCGACAGCCGTTCTAGAATCTCGTTTCCAAAAGCCACCCTATGTTCCTGAGGTTCGCCTCGATTTGCTCGAGAGCGAATAACAGCGTAGCCAGCGCCTGCAGTTGTTGCGACGCCTCATCACGACGTTCGGCGGCCTCTACGAAGCGCGCTTTGACGGATGCGGATGCATCGCCGAGCGGCTTTAGAAAATGCTCGCTGGGTGGAAGCGCGGCGCCGTCGCGCAGGTACGCGGCGAGTTGTTCCAAGTAGCCGCTCGCGCATTCGCCTACTGCGTTGACGCTTTCGCGCAGCAGCTTGCGCTCATCTTCGGGAAGCACCCTGCATTGCGATTCCCCGACACGATCGAGCAGTACCAGCCCATGCCACAAGGTTTCGAACGCTGTCAGCGCCGCACTGAGCGTCGGTCCTGCGCGAAAGCGCGCCTTGACGCGAGCATCGCTACTGACCGCGCGAGCGTCCACGAGATGGCGTAAAAAGCGCTCATGCAAGGCGTCGACGGATGCGCGGTCCTCTACGGCGCTCAAGATCGGCAAGGCATGCAGCAATGCGCGGCAATCGTCGATGAGATCCCCCATGATGCCGAACGCACGCGAGCGCGCCAGTTGTGGCCAGACGCTCACCGATACCACGATGCCGATGGCAGATCCCAACACGATGGCCTCCGCACGCGATATGGCGCCCGCGAAACCTGCCGAAGGCTCGAGCGCGATTGCGGCAGCGACCACGATGCTGTAATTGGTCGTCGGGAAGATCGACGACAAAAGGCATGTCGCGAGCGTGGCGACGCCTAACCGCAGTATCGCGTCGCCGGCATCCGGGAAGACATGCAGGGTCGCCAGGCCGACAACCGTACCGGCCACCGCGCCAATCATCTGACCGATGCCATGTTTGAGACTGCGGTCGAAATTCGCCTGAAGGGTGAACAGACTAGAGAAGACGGCCCAAGTCAAGCTCGTCGAGCCCATTAGCTTCATGCACGCATAAGCGAGCGCGCTTGCAAACAGGGACTGGAGACAGATGCGCAATGCATCGAACCGATCAATGCGTCGGTAACGATTCGATAGGGCGGTCACTTAGGGGCGTGAGGGCTTCGATTGAACGAAATGCGGGTTTGCCATACGGAGGAGCGCTTTATTTCTCATGCAGCGCTTGAGCTAAGAAAAAAATAGAAGCGGAAAAAACCGCGTTTATGAAGGCAGATTTTGGCGTACGCACGTTCGTATAAACAGTCGAATCTCGGATAAATTTTTGATGCGATGATTCCACGATATGAAAGTTCACGCCTGAGGCCACCGTCCGACATGGCCTTACGCCCAATAAATTCACAAAAGGTAAGATCTACTTAGTAACAATGACATCAAAATAAAAAAGGTACAATTTGCCCTTAAGCGGCGATTGACTAGCGTCATTTGTTCCGCTCAGACTAATTCGAACAGCCCTTTTCTTGCTTTTCTTCCAGAAAGTACCGAACGAGGGTTCACGAGGCGTGTCATTTTAGGTAATATCCTCTTATCGTATGACCTCTAAGGTAAGCGTTTGCGTTCCACAAGGTGCGTATCTGCCATGTCTTCTGCAAATCGCGGAACCACTGTGTCTCTCGGAGTCGTCAGAAGTTCCTTAGTTTTTTGATGCAGCAAGGGTTAGTCATCGCGCAACGGCCGTTATTTCCGCATCGCGCATCGGTGATCACCAACCTTAGAGCTTCCAAGGTCGACACGCTGCCAAATAGCGTAAGTACCTTGGTTCATCCGTTAGCAGTCCTCTTTAAAGGGGGCACGAAGACATCCATCTCTAACCTCAGGGAGTTTTCCGCCCGACTTGGCGGAAGTACGAAACGATGATTAATCGACGGAAATTTCTAGCTAGCATGACCGCGCTGCCCGGAACCTATATGCTGTCCGCTTGTGGTGGCGGAGGCGTGGGCGAACTGCCGGAGTCGTCGGCAAAGGCTTCGGATGACTCTGCCTTGCCGGATTCGACTGCCAAGGCAGCAGCGAACGCGTCAGCGGATGGCACGACCATCCCTAACGGAACGTCGATCATCGATAAGACGGGAGCCGTGTGGACGCTCTCAGGCGGTATGGTCTACAAGAACAAGACCTCTGTGTCGATTGCAAACGTAGTCATGCTCCTTTGGTCGGGCGGCAAGATCTACCAGAAAAACAAAAGCAATCAGTTCTATGTTTGGTCGAACAAGTGGCTCGCATGTAACGACCCGCGCGTCGACGTCGCCGCACCGGCAGGCACCTTCTTCGGCATGAATGGTCACTGGGACTATCGCTACACGCCCGCCGAGACCATCTCTATTCTGAAGGCCTTGGGCTGTACCATGTATCGCCTTGGCAGTAACGGCACCACGCAGCAGAACAACGCCGTAGCCAAAATGGCTTCGGCCATGAATGGGACCGGTATCAAAATCCTCGCGCTCGTTCAGCAAGGCTTGACCGACGCTTCGGGCAATCTGTTCGGTAGCGAGGCAGCGGCTTACGCTACGGCCTATAACACGGGCATGACTGTGGCTGCCGCGCTCAAGCCGCACGGTGTGACCATGTACGAGTGTGGCAACGAACTTACCCGTCGCTCGCAGACCGTGCTGCATTCGAACCGTGCGGGTACCGACGTAGTGGATTTCAACAACGCGAACTGGCCCGTCATGCGCGGCGTCATGCGGGGCCTGATGGCTGGTGTGAAGGCCATTCAGCCGGACGCGAAGTGCGGCATCAACTTCTGCGTGGCGGACATCGGTGCATCGGATGCACTTTGGGACGGCATGCAGCCGGACGGTACGAGCGGGCATCCCAAGGTTCGCTGGGACATTACGACATGGCACAACTACGAGGTGTACGGCGACTTGTTTGATATCGGTTCGGACGGCGCGGGACCTCACTTCGATTTACCGCAGTACTGCAAGGCACGCTACGGTGTTCCTTTCATGATCACCGAGTGGAACGCGAATCCCGAGCAGACCGATGCTTACCGCGCCACGTTTGTCCAATCGCGCCTGCAGTCGTTCTACAACGCACGCAAGACGCACAACATCCAGTCGACCATGTACTATGTGCTCGATAGCGGCGATCACACCTTTGGCATCATGACCAACGGCGTGCCTATCAACCCGGTGTACTCGAGCTACACCAACTTCGCCCGTGCGCGCTCTGGTGCTTGATTGCCCGCGCTAGTGACCGGAAACACAGTGGTCGAGTTCACTGTGGTTCCGGCCGGACGGCGAGCGCGCTTCTGACCGGCGCTCTCGCCGTGCGCGAGCGAAGAAAGCGCATGGAAAGTCCGCGAGACGACACCACAAGAGACAGCACAAGCGCCAGAGGTAACACGTTGGATGGCGACGTCAAGCGGTGTTCCGTGGCCGCCATGACCATCAGGCAGACCGAAGAAAGCTCCACGAAGCGAAGCGCAACGAAGTCGCGCGAGCCTCTCAAGAGCAACGATTCCTGTGCCTTCCGCTGACACCAACCCGTCAGTCTCCAGTAGAACGACAACATCAACACCAGTCCAACGATCCCGAGTTCCGCGAGGAAGTTGAGGTAAGAGTTGTGCGCATGCGAGTCGCTATGATGCGTGGTGATCCGCAGCGGTTGGGCGAACAGGTGAAAGTAATTGATGTATGAGGCTATTCGATCATCGAACGATCCAAAGCCCATTCCGACGATAGGACTCTGCTCGAAGTACGCCAGCGCACGAGGCCATAACCATTCATAGCGGATGTTGAGATTCGCCACTTTCTCGTCGGGATCGCTGATCGCGAACGTGTAGCCCATGTAATTGATGTGCGGTAACGTGTGCCACTGCGCCACCGCTAGCGACGCCAGGATCATCCCTGCGATCATGGTCGCCAGCACCCAGCGTTTGCGACCCAGCACAATGTAAGGCACGATCATCACGATGCCGAGCAACGAGCCGCGGCTGTAAGTCGACCAAAGCATCAAGAAGTTCGCGCCCATGAGCGCAAGCATTGGCTTGCTGGGTTTATGCATGTAGTTTGCAATGCCCAGGCAAAGCAGCATGGCAAGGAAGCCGCCCGCCGCATTTCGTGCGATGAACAAGCTCCCGTAGCTATCGCTGGGATGCTTGAGAATCGAGAGCAGTCCGGCGTGTGCCAGATAATAAGCGTAAAGCGGAGCGTTGACGCAGACCGCGAAGATATAGAAGCGGCGTAGAAGCTTGTTCAGATCGAGGTCGTGCGTGTATAAGAAGCCTGCGAGTATCGGCGCGTAAGAGATGTAAAAGTTGCCATCGCGACGATAGAATTCGAAATCGACGAGAGAAGCGGGATCATAAAATATGGTCGATATCGTCGCGAACGCGGCAAAGGCCACGAGCGGCGTGACGAACGAAGGGTAAGAGCGTCCGAAAAAACGCCACCCGTAAAGAAGGATCGGCAGAAATCCTATCGCGCTTAACGGCACGAAGTTCGTCACTGTCAGCAACAACGCAATCAGCGTTATGTAGACCATGCTGAGTCCCCTTGATTTAGTGCTTGAGCTCAGGCCTTACGCCGCAGAACAAGATAGCTGAGATGCTTTTTTTCGCCGGTGCCGAGTGCCGCAGGCGTAGAAAAGCTCACGTTGATCTGACTGCCCTGACGCTTTTCGACCTGAGCCGTCGACACGGCGCCGGTAACTGCATCTACCAGCGATGCATCCAATCCGCCGCTTGCAAGCTTGCTACCATCACTCAACTGTACGGTCGATTGTCCTGGGGAAGAGCCGACCAGGACGATCAGATCGTTGTCCGAGTACAGCGCCTGAGGACTCTTGTCGTCGCTTGCCGTGACTTGGCCTGTATAGGGCGAAAGCGTGCCGCGAAGAGTCGAGCAGAGAACGATCAGTGTGCGGCCGGGGACGTTATAGGTACGTGGCGTGCCGCGCTTGGTGAGTCGGAATGGATCGTAGCCGTCCCAGTGATAAATCATCGAGACATATTTGTTCGGATCGTCCCATCCGCGCTTAAGCGCCCATACCGCGAACGAAAAAAAATACTGAGGCAGGTAATGTGGATCGATCATGTAGCGGTCGCCGATCTCCGTCTGCCAGATGCCTCGAACCGTCCCAGGCTGCACATAACGCGAGTAAAGGTTGTCCAGATCCTTGACGCTCATGTAGTGAGTGTCGAGATAATCGACATTGTCGATCATGCGAGTCTGGTAAGTGCCGCTGCGATAATCGAGCCACTTCACGTACGAATCCACGCCGCCTTGATCGGGCCAGCCGCCATAAACAACATAGCCTTTGTACTTCCTAATGATGGCCGCCGCCGGAAGATGGATCTTGTCTACATAGTCCTGCATGGCGCTGTCATAGCTGGACGAGAGCTTACGGTCCTTGTTATATCCCGATCCGTGCCAGAAAGTCGCCTGCGGCGATCCCCCTGACAAGCGCCCGGCCGCTTCATTCCAGATCTGGAAATACTTTACGTTGTACGGAGGCGCGCTGTACTTGCTAACGGCCGCTTCGACATATTTCTGCCAATAGCTCACGTCTTTAGGCGCGGATTTCGAATCGCCGTCAACGCTCGCGTTCCACTTTGGCGTATAGCCAAGATAGAGCAGCGTATGCACGCCGTTTTGATTGTTCCTTAAAATGCAGCTCGACAAGTCCACGTCGAAACCCGGACTCGTCTTCGAGACGTTCATTGCGTCGCTTGAAGAATTCGGCTGACCAGGTCCCACCGAGTCACGGCCCCAAGTCAATCCCATTTCGCGCCACATACAGATGTCGGTAGGCGTCTGAGGAAAACCATTCGAGCCGATGAGGTCTGTAATGCGTCGCGGTCCGGTGCTAAGGGCTGGACAATTGCCTTGCGCTTGTGAATTCAACGCGTGAACGCTTAGCGCCGGCGCTGCGCTAAGGCAGGCCAGTCGCAAAAGCGTGCGTCGCTTTTCAAATAGCTTGGAAAATGCGCTTTCTGGGATCGAAGGATCGTTAGTCAAGGTATTCAGGCAAAGAGACTGTAATGCCGCGGGCAAGCCGCGCAAGGCGGCGACGAATACTAGTCGCTAAGGCGGCTAGCATTCGCTGCAAGAAGAAACGCGATGTGCTTCGTTGCTTAGCCCGGTTGTGCCGCCGCTGCGGTGTCCGCCATGATGTAGCTATAGCTCTTGTCGCTACGGCGTATCGGAATAGCGTTGAAGACCGCGCCGAGCACGCGCGCGTCGGATCTCTCAAGCTTCTTGACCGTCTCCGAAATTTCTTTCTCACTCTGCAAGCCCGAACGCAGCACGAGTAAAGTGGCGTCGGCCTTGGTTGCAACGATAGAAGCGTCGCCCACCGCGAGCATCGGCGGCGTGTCGATGACGATCACGTCAAAGAGCGGTCTCAAGTCCCTCAATACATCATCGAACGATGTCTTCATCAAGAGCATGGCCGGATTTGCGCCGCGCGATCCGCATGACATGAATGAAAGGCCATCCACGCCTACAGAACGTACGACCGAGTGTAGATCACGATCGCCGCGCAGTACTTCATGTAGGCCGCCAGCGTTGCCTTGACCGAATAGCGATGCAAGACGTCCACGACGCATGTCGCCATCGATGAGAAGCACGCGATGACCGATCTCCGCAAGCACTGCCGCGAGATTAGCCGCGATAAAGCTCTTGCCAGCGCCTGGTGTCGGTCCGGTCAGACAGATGACTTTGTTTGGGATATGACTGAGGTCATTGAGTAGGGGCGAGCACACCTCTCTGATCGCTTCGACCGCCGGGTCTTGCGGGTATTGCGCGGCAAGCAACGCCAGATGATCGTCACGGAACGGATCAGCGCTTCTACGTTTGGACCGGTAGGGCGCCGCAATGCCAGTTGAACGCTTGCCCGGAATTCTCGATGAGCCGGAAGGCAAGGCGAGCCGTTGGGCAGCGCTCTTCGAATACATCATCTGATGCTGGCTGAAATAGACAGCACCGATGAGCGGTACGCTAAGCTCTTCGATGTATGACGGGTCAGTCACGCCAGTCATGACGTGCTTGCGGATGAAGACCGAGAACACGCCAAAGATGAGCCCGACAAACACACCGCCACCAATCACGAGAAGCCGATTAGGTTTGACCTGATGCAAAGGCGTGATGGCGTAGTCGACAATATGCGCGCCACCTGTCGAGCTCGCACGCCGCACGGAGAGCTGCTCCGACTTCTGCACCATTCCAAGGTAAATCGTTTCGGCAACTTTGGCGTCACGTTCAAGATCGAGGCTCTGGCGCTCGGAGGACGGCATCTCGGAGAAGCGCGTGTCCAGCGTCGACATTGCGCGCTTGAGATCGTTGAGCTGATCGTCGATATTCACTATCCAGCGGCTGCTCGGCTGGAAACGATTCAGGAGCTGAGTCCTCTCCATCTGCAAAGCTGCATATTGCTTTTGCAGTTCGATGCCACCTTGAAGATACGCTTGCGACTCTGCGGTCGGTTGCAATGCCTTGGCTTTGGAACGGTATTCGTTGAGCGCCAGTTCCGAGCGCTTGAGATCCGCCTTCAATCTCGGCAATTCCTGATTGATGAACTCCAACGTGGCGCTGTCCGAGCGTTGCTTCGCGGCCACCGCGGTGGCAATGTACTGATCGACAAGTGAGTTCGTCACTTGAGCCGCTTTCCAAGGATTGCTGTCGAGGAATGTAAATTCGATGACGCCCGTGTCTTTCGCCATGTCCTGCACTTGCAGCAGGTCGGTGAAACGCGCTACGGCATCGCGCGAGTTATAGCGGATCAAAGTGAAGTCGGTACCCGGGCGAGCGACGATCTTCTTGATATCGAGCGATACACCGTTGGCGCTGGCCGGCTTGCCAGCGACGCCCGCAATGAGCAATTCGCCGGAGGGACCCGAAAGCTGATAATGCCCATCAGCACCTGCCGTCAAAGTGAATTTCTCTTCTTCCAGTTCATGCGGCACGTCGAACGAAGCGACCTGCAGTTGCTCGCCACCCCACGCGAATGAGCTGAGCCCAAGCCAAGGAGACGCGGGCCTTCCCGGCGTAGCCAATTTATTTGCGAGCGACCCGATAATAGGGATCTGCTTCGGAATCACGGCGACATCAAATCGATATTTTTCGATGACCGGCTGAAGCACGGATCGGCTCGTCATAACCGCCATTTCGGCGCCAGGAGACGGGTTCATCAATACTTGCGCATCCTGATTCTGCAGGGCGATGCCAAGCGCATTGGGCTCCGTTGGATCGACTCTGACCACCGCATCGCCCTGATATTGAGGCGTGGCGAGAAATGCATACGCGACCGCGATCAATGTGACGCCAAGCGCCACAAGGAGAATTTCCTTGTAATGATCTCTCATGAGAGCCAACATGGCGCGCACAGATAACTGGCCGCGCTCGTGGCTAAAATCAGGCATATGTGTGGCGACGGAGTCTTTCACGTGTATTTCCCGGAGCGTGGAACAGGATAGAAAGCTTACGAATGCCCGGTTAAAACCGGGCCGCACTATCACAAACGCGCTACGCGTGAGCGGCGATCAATCGCAAGACGAGGCTAAGCACGGTGGAACCGCGCAAACGAAGACACGTTTGACCTTGGTTGGTCGCCGCGTCTTAGACGATCTTTCTTTCAAATTAGTGACCTTCGAAATAAAGAACTCTAAATGTCACATCAGAGTCAGGCTTTAACGCCTATCGTGCCTTTGAAGAGGCTGAACCCAATTTACCTTGGGAGAGTTTTTTGGAAATGTGGTCCTCCTCACACACGTACGGAAGCGCGCTTCGTGCAAGTTGCATTGACAAAATTTGCGCGCATACGGCAAACGCATGCCAGGCGGTTCTGAACCGGCCCAAAAAGGGATAAGTGAGGCGTCTTCATCTAAAAAAATAGAATGATAAACACGACGCCTCATAAGCATTTAATATGCATCGCCCGGTTTGCGCGAGACTGCGGGCTGAACGATAAACGGCGCGTCGTTGGTTAATTCGACGCGAACTTCGCCTACTGTCATGACCTCGCCTTTTGCCGTCTCGGACCCGTTCACGCGCACTAAGGAAACGACATACTCTCGGGTCGCGCCAGCGCCCATCTTGGCAAGCGCCTCGGTTGCGGGAAATTCAAGCTCGACGTCGCCGTGATGCGCAGCCCCGGCTATCTCGAATGGACCGAGCGTGCCAATAAAATAGGTGGATTTGGCGGTTTCGGCGTCGACCTTATCTGGCAAGTTGAGATAGACGTTATAGAAGTATCCGCCAGCAGCGCCTGCGCGCGTCAAGGCGAGTCCGTCGAAGACAATCTTGACCGACCGATAACGATTTGCAGGGACGGCTAGCGCCTGCGTTGCCGATGAGCTTTTAGCGTCCGTGGACGAGGCAATCGACGTTGCGGATAGTAAATCCTGAAGGTCTTGCGTCGAACTCGCTTCCGTCGTTACGCGAACGCTGACCGATGCTTCTCGTAGTGCCAAGCCTTTCACGCCGCCTATCGCGCGTCGTCCGGTGGCAAGCGTGCGTGCGGGTGTGGCGGCAAGGCTCACGAGTGCCGGGCGCGAGCGAAGCGGTGTGATTTGCGCCTGGACGCGAATAATGTGCGCTGCATTTGCCTGCGGCGGAAGCGCGGTAGGGCGATTGGTGTTGGCGTAATCGTAGCCAAGCGTGCGACGGTTCGAATAACAGTCGGACTTTTTGATGGTTAATCCCGTTGCATAGGTGAACGTGCCTGCCCAGTAAGCTGCAGTCGGAACAGGCATGGTTCTGCCATCAGGCAAGGCCCATGCATGCCAGAGGCGATCCACGTTTGCATGATGCAGGTAAAAAATAGGATCGCGCGGCGATTGCATCGTTGCCATGACGTTGCCGATCAGGTTGTGCACCGGATTGTGAGGCGCGGTTTCGAATTTTTCCTCGAAGGAGTTAGCGGTCCCGCGCTGAAAATTTACGGTCGTGGCGGCGAATGGCGACAGGTCCAGCGACGAGTACACATTGTTGTTTAGCCGCGGACAAAAAAGCGGGTTGCCGCTAGCCGAATCGGTGAATTCTGGTGGGATGCTTGGTGTGTGAAACCAATCCCAGTACGGCAGCGTCAGAGCGTTGTCACCGGACACGATCCGCAACTGCTTCTCCAGGTAATAAAGATATCCGCGATGCCAAGCCAAAAAATATGGCATCTTATGCGGACAGTAATTAGCATGCACGTTCGCCCAGTACAGCCAGGAATTGGGACTGCTGGCCGTCTTGTTTGCCATCATCGTCTGCAGAGCGTTAATGAACGATCCATATTGTGGCGTCAGCTTGAATTGCTCCCATTCGAGGCGTACGTATGTCGTGGTAGCCAGCGCGTTTTGTGGAAAGGGAGCCACTAGTAGTGCGGACGCAGAGGCGCCCAGGAAAGTGCGACGATCAAGTTTAAGATACGACATCAGCGCTCCATAACGTAGTTTGCCTAAGTAATGCGGGTCCGTCGAAGCGCGATCTTGGTGCGCTTTTTCGTGTCGGAAGAGGTTCAGGCAAGGGCGGATCGGACGAGCCAAGGGCTCGATCAGCCTGCTTCGGGCGGGTGGCGACTTCGAACGTTCGCGTAGCCGAGGAATTGACGTGTTGATATGAAGTTCTACTGCATTCGATGCCGTTCTGATCGTACGGTCTCGCACACGACAAAGTGTTTTCACCGAGCTTTCGACACGAACGAATTTATACCGCTGCAGCCCCGCCCGTAAGCCCGCATAGTAGGGCTTGAATTTTTCGAACTTGTGTTCTTAACCGGCTAAGCGCACCTTTGCGAATGACGCAGTGCGATAGTTTGAAGGACTTAATGGTCTTTCATGCGATTTTTCGAGCGCTGCTTAGCGCGGCTGTGTCTGTCGCTGTTTGCCGCACTCATCGCGTGTGCTCGCCCGTGACTGGAATGCGACACGTGAAACCCTTCACGCTCGAGTACATATATGGCTTCTTCGTTCCGGAAGAATTTTGCGGTTTTGTTGCTTCTTCAGGTATCGACCTACGCGGTTCCACTGCTCACGCTTCCCCTGCTCACCCGCGTGCTTACACCGGAGGGGTACGGGCGCCTCGCGTTTGCGCTGGCCTTCATTAATTATTTTATTGTCTTGACGAACTACGGCTTTGGCTTAACTGCTACGCCGCAAATCTCCGTCAACCGCGCCAATCGCGAAGAGCGCTCTCGAGTCTTCTGGTCGACGCTTTGCGCGCAGGGTGTGGTCACGATTGGCGGCTTTACCATCTTGCTGACCCTGTCTTTCGTGTTTGACCGCCTTGCACAAGATCGCGAACTTCTCCTCCTAGGCTTTGGCCTTGCCGTTGGCGCGATGCTCACGCCGACTTGGTATTTCCAGGGCATCGAAGACTTGCGCATCACGGGCGCCATTGTCTTTGCGAGTCGCGTGCTGAGCGTTCCCGCGATGTATTTGCTCGTGCACAGTCGAGACGACATTTACTGGGCAATGGGCGTCAATTCGCTCGTACCTTTGATGTCGGGTCTGACCATCATGACGTACCTTTACTTTCGTCGTGAGCTCGACTTTGTTTCCGTATCGCTGGATTCGATTGCAAAGTCCCTCAAGGACGGCTGGAGCGTCTTCCTCGCGACAGCCATCAATGAATACAGCGCGTCGAGCAACACGGTGCTGCTAGCCCTTATCTCCGGGAACGTTGCCGCCGGCTACTTCGCTGCGGGCGATAAGCTAATCCGCGCCGCCATAGGCATCATGAGCCCGCTCAAAACCGCCGCTTATCCGCGCATCAGCTATCTCATGCATCATTCGCGCGATGCGGCTTTTTCCTTCTTGAGAAAAATGCTAGCGTTCCAAGGGACGGTTGTTGCGTTGATCTCTTTGACCATCTTTACAGCCGCGCCGTTGGCGGTGAAATTGCTTTACGGTCCGCACTATCAGCCTACAGTCGACGTATTGCGTCTCATGGCGTTCGTGCCGTTCCTGTCAGGTATTGCAGATGTTTTTGGCGTGCAGACCATGCTGCCCCTTGGAATGAAGTCGCAGTTTGGGCGCGTGCTTTTGGGCGCGGCGGTTCTCAACGTTGCGCTTCTGACCGTTCTATCCACTTTCTTTGCGGAACTAGGCGCCGCTACAGCGCTTCTCACGGTGCAGGCATACGTCGCGATCGCCATGGCGACAACGCTCTATATGCAGCGAGTTCCGTTCTTTTTGAAGCAGGGCGTTCCCGAATGAAGCGGCAGGCGCCGCCTCGGCGAGATAGATTGTGCGATGGGGTTGCTTTAAGCGACGTTCTTGAGAACAGGCTTAGTCAACGCAGTTTGATAAACGTCGATATAGGCATCGACCATCGCGGCAACGCTAAAACCTTCGGCGTATTGGCGCAAGCGGTCGTGCAATGACGTGTCCTGCAGGAGCTTCACGGCATCGCGGAGTTTGTCTATAAGCGTGTGCGGCTGCTCCATATCGAAGAGAAGGTTGGAGCCCGGCTCGATTACCTCCGGAATTCCACCCGTGTTTGCAGCCACGACCGGCACGCCGTGTGAATAAGCTTCGACCGTCACGCGTCCAAAGGGCTCATTCCATTTCGATGGCACGATGAGAATGTCGATGGCTTCCAGAAATTCGCCAGGCTTCACTTGCCCCAGGAATTCGACGCGCGGGTCGGCATAGTTCTCTTTCAGCTCCCCGAGATATTCCGCATCGCCCTTACCACCGATGGCAAGCGTCCATTCGAGCGAATGATCCGCAAGAAGCTGCTCGAACAAAACCTCAAGTCCTTTTTCCGGCGAAACGCGTCCGAGCACGCCAAGCCGTACAGGGCCGCTCTCGTACTTTGAAACGCGCTTCATGGGAACAGCATCGTCCAGCGGAACATAACAATTGCTGATGACCTCGGTGCGCATCGCGCTTGGGAAGAAGCCATTATCGACGTGCTTCTGCAAGACAAATCTGCTTACGCCGACGGCCACGTCCACACTCGCGGATGCGGCACGCTTCGGTCCCGCATACAACGAGCACATGCCGCATTGACGCTCACAAGGTTTCGCACCGGAAAACATGGTGGACGTCGGGCACATGAGATAGTAGTCGCGAGCCGTATGCACTATAGGCACGTTGGCATTACGAGCCACGCGCCAGATGTCAATTGAAAGGCAGGAAAGGTTACTCGTGTTGACTATGTCGGGCTTTTCCCGCGCAATGATATTTTTGAGCTTGCGCGACATGATCACGTTGTGCAGATCGATGGCGTGCCAGATGAGCTTGACGACAGACGAATGCTTTTTCGGTTTGTGCGGCCAATAAACATTGACCGAGCGAAGATGGTAGACCTTTACGCCGTTAAGTCTGCTGATCCGATCCACGCCGGCGCCTGTAGCGCAAACTACGCACACTTCCATTCCGGCCTTGACGAGGCCCTCCGCAAGGAGTCGCGTCGATATCTCTGCCCCGCCGACGGAATCCGGATGATACAAAGTGTTCGCGATGAGTATTTTCACGGCATCCGCAGTAGTTGGTGTTATCGCTGATCCAGGAAGCGTTCCGCAAGTCATCTGTAATACTACGGTATTTATTTAATCCTTGGTAGGTTGCGTCTTTAAGTAAAGCGCACTTTCGTGGCGTTCGCCATAGAGAATTTGCGCAAGCGCATACGCAGCGCGGTCCCACCTGAACTGGTTGGCTCGCGCGTATCCGCGTTGACGATGCCACTCGCGGACATCGTGTTGTGTGGTCATCACTTCGATCTTCGCAGCAATATCAGTGGCTGAAAGCGGATCACAGTACATGGCCGCGTCGCCACAGACCTCGGGAAGCGAAGCTTCCGAAGACGTAATGACCGGACACCCGCAGCGCATGGCCTCTAGCGGCGGAAGTCCGTAACCCTCGTACAGAGATGGGAAAACGAGGCAAGCAGCGCTTCCATACAGCGCCTTCAATTCGCCGTCCGATACAAAACCTGCCCAAGTCACCTTATCTGATTGCGCGACGCGCTGCACGTCCTGTGCGGCGAAAACACGCGGATTTGCTCCTCCCGCCACGACGAACTTGATATCGGATTTTTTTTCGAGCAGCTTCGTAGCATCGAGCACGCGCTGCAGATTCTTGCGAGGATCCAGGCTCCCGACTAGAACGCAGAATTTCCCTTTCTCAAGTGATAGACGAGTGAGAATAGCCGGATCAGGCTCTATGCGATCCATGTGATCCGCGCCGGGACGAATGACCTCGACATGCGATTCCGCTAAGCCTAGATGGTGGCAAATGCGCCGTTTCGAGAAGTCCGATACGGTGAGAATCAGTCTGGTCTGCTTAGCGAGAACTGAAAACTTGAATCGGTACCAAAAAGAAAACTTCTTCGAGAATGCTTGAGGGACGTCATAAACCGCCATATCGTGAATCATCACCAGTTGGCGACGTTTGAGCAACGGCCCGGTATTGCACAAGCTGATCAGTGTGTCCTGTGCCGACTCGAGCGGTAAAACGACTTGCTCCCACAGGTTTCCCTTTAGCAGCTGCGGCAAACGCCCCTTGCGGCTGGCTAGTCCAAGGTCTTTAGCGTCGGGTGGCACCACGAGCGGCAGATCGCTCGGAGTCGAAGCCTGCGCCTGCAACGCCCGCGTCAATTCAAATGCAACGCGTTGCACGCCTGTGATGCGTTGAGATGCAAATTTGCCATTAATGGTAAACCCCATGGACCCCCCGTAAATACTGCGAATTATTCCGGTGCGTACCGGCTACGGTGTGGTACGCAGGCTTATCGTTCGGCCACGGGAATTTGTGAACCTGCATTTGTCAGACGTTCCAATTCGGCCGTCTCAGCTACTTCAATTAAAAGCCGTAAGTCCGATACGAGAACGGCGGACGACCGCATGTTCAAGGCATCAGCGGTGTTAATCGACTTCCTAATTCGCTCCAGCGCAAATTGCACTGCTTTCATGGAAAGCTCTCCGAGGAAGATACCCATTGCTCAACGACGAGGAAGGCGAGTCCCGGACAAAATAGTCCGAGATGGAGGAGCCCAGCCCAGCGACACGTGCAGTCGACGTCAGTGGTGCACGCGCATTGGTGTGATGAAGACACACAGGAAGTTTTTCTTGCCGCTATATTTGGCTCTGTGCGGGAAAACACTGACGTACATGCCGTACAAAAAAGCAAGCACTAAGAATCGTTTTGTTTCAAAATTGAAAAACGTTGCCGCTTTTTAGATCGTACGTTCACTCTTTAATGACTCCGCGCTTTACCTTTACGCTTGGCGAAATCCCCTGATAAAATCGGCTTCATCCTTACATGTGCTTGACATCTTAAAATTGGTGGTCCCAACTAACGTTCTCGCGCAAAGGTTTGCGCGTAATTCATCAGACGGAAAGCATGTGGTTCGATCAAGCACGTCGGCCAATTAGTCTGATGAATGCGGCAGAGCGTATTTGTTGTTTTTTGTTGTAAGCAGACCCGATTTCCGCTAGCTAACTGGGCACCTAATACCTAAGTACTTGATCGCATAAAGCACTTTGCAGCTGGCACGCGTTTTATCGTACTCCTCATTGGTTGAACAAGACTTTTTTCGTTTTGATGGAATGTGAGCATTGAAATTTCGAGCGCTTTGGACTTTAGTGCCCTAGACCACATTGAACCTCGTAAGCAATCTACGATAGTTAGTAGGCCTAGGACCTGTTCCCTGGAGGTGCATTCGACTGATACGCAGCATTCGACAACATCTTTAGAGCAAAGTAGGGCGCCGCTCGTCTAAGGACGATCATGCGGAAAGTCAACAGCCCTATTGGACAACGCGTCGGTGCGAACGCTCCACCGTGTGTCCGCCGTCCCGCCAGTGCGAGATGCCGACGGTCTCCCAACAGAGGCACGCGGTTGGCCAATCTCGACTTGAAGGGATTTGGACTACGAACCTTCGTTCACGGAGTCGTCTATGTGGATCATCGACCGAGCGCGCGCATTCTTCGCTCTCATCGCTCGTGCGGCTTCAGTTGTCTGGGTGTTGTGCACATTTGTTTTTTTGGTCGTTCTCATGTCGCTTTTCAGTAAGTTGGAGCAGCGATCGGAAAGGTTGTCGAAATTCCGCCAAGACCGGAAGAATCGACATCCGATGGGCGCAAACCCCTCCACCGTGCCCGCTAGCGGAAAGCTACGAGATTCGAACGAGTAGCTGATTCACCTTCTAGAGCGCGTGTTGTTACGCGCCCCAAAAAAACGAGAGCGAGTTTATGCTGAATCTTCAATCGGATCTGCACGGAAATCACTTGTTGCGAGCGTTGCCACTGGAAGAATGGCAGGCGCTCGCGCCCGATCTCGAGATCATCGAGTTGCGAGCGGGACAGGTGCTTTGCAATGCACATGACTCGTTTCTTCATGTGTACTTTCCAGCGTCCGCGGTCATCTCGCTGTCACATGCGTTGGACGGCAATTGCTCGGTCGAGATTGCAACGGTAGGGCGTGAAGGCATGGTTGGCGTGCCCGTATTAACGGAAGGCGACACCATGCCCACAATGGTCACAGTGGAATGCAGCGGCACCGCGTACCGCATGGACGCGCATCTTCTGCGCGAACACTTGCAGCGCTCGCGGCTCCTTGATCGCCTTTCCATGCTTTATATCCATGCGTTCTTCACGCAGATCGCGCAGAACGCGGCATGCAATCGGTATCACTCGCTAAGCAGTCAACTCTGTCGATGGCTTCTGGTCGGGCTCGACCGGGCTTCATCGAATCAATTGCGCGTCACGCAGCAGCATATCGCCGACTTGCTGGGGGTGCGTCGCGAAGGCGTCACCGAAGCAGTCGGAAGATTGCACTCGCACGGCGTCGTGTATCAGACGCGCGGCTGCATTCGCGTTCTTGATCGCAAGGCGCTCGAAGCGCGTGCTTGCGAATGCTACGGTCTTATCAAGGCGGAGTTCAATCGCTTGCTACCGGCGACGATCACGACCCCGTAAAGAGAATGAGCTTGTCGCTTGCAAAAGAGCAGGTGCATCAACGAGCTTCAGACACCGAACAGGAGATGCTGCGATGGCCCGTGTGCTCATTCTCAATCTTGCTGCGTCATCGACGGACACCGCCGACAACGATCTAACCATGCCGGTCGAGATACGGAACGAAGCGGGATCGGTAATAAAGCGCGTGATACTCGCGAGGGCGTGGCCAACGAGAGTCGAATTGCCGGACGACTTCGAAACGCGTGGTGTTCCAGCCGATGAGGCAAAGCCGCCTAGCGGCCTAGCCGTAATCATCGTTGCAACAAAAACATACGGCGGTCAAGAAGCACAGCGTCGGCTCATGCTCATTGGTCGCTTTAGCCAGCATACCGTCGATTTCATGCTCGACGTCTCAAGAAGTGGTTAGTAAGGCCTTTTGACCGTCGTGCCGCTTAGACGGTCCCTTTTAACTTTTCTATTGTGAGCGGGCTTATGAAAGTAACCGTCGTTGGTACGGGCTATGTTGGCCTTGTTACAGGCGCATGCCTGGCCGAAGTGGGCAACAGCGTTCTTTGCATGGATGTCGACCAAGAAAAAATTGATTTGCTTAACCGGGGCGGCATTCCCATTCACGAGCCAGGACTCAAGGAGCTTATTCAGGGCAATGTGAAGGCAGGACGAATCAGCTTCACGACGAGCGTCGCCAAGGCGGTAGAGCACGGAGACGTACAGTTCATTTGCGTAGGTACGCCACCTGATGAAGATGGTTCCGCAGACCTTCAATACGTATTAGCGGCTGCCGAGCAGATTGGCAAGTACGCGCAAGGTTTCAAGACGATCGTCGACAAGTCGACCGTTCCGGTCGGCACAGCAGATAGAGTCACCGACACCGTGCGAAAAGCGCTTGATGCCAGGGGCGTAAATCATCAATTCTCGGTCGTGTCTAATCCTGAGTTTTTGAAGGAAGGCGCAGCCGTTGTCGACTTCATGCGCCCGGACCGGATCGTACTTGGCTGCGCGTCCGATACCTCGGGCGAACGCGCGCGCGCCATGCTTACGCGTCTTTATGCGCCATTCAATCGGAACCACGAACGTACGATGTATATGGATGTGCGCTCCGCCGAATTCACGAAGTACGCTGCTAATGCAATGCTTGCGACGCGTATCTCGTTCATGAACGAGTTGGCGAATCTCGCCGATATGGTGGGCGCGGACATCGAGGCAGTGCGGCGTGGCATAGGATCGGACCCGCGCATCGGCTACGATTTTCTTTATGCGGGTTGCGGCTACGGTGGCTCGTGTTTCCCTAAGGATGTGCGTGCATTGATTCAAACAGCGCATGAGTACGGCCGCGATCTGCAGATACTGAACTCGGTGGAGTCGGTGAATCATGCGCAAAAGGACGTGCTTGTCAGCAAGGTCTGCGCGCGGCTTGGTGAGGACCTGACGGGGAAAACACTTGCGGTTTGGGGGCTGGCCTTCAAGCCGAACACCGACGACATGCGCGAAGCACCGAGCCGCAGGTTGATTGCCGAATTGCTCAAGCGAGGCGCGACTGTTCGTGCATACGATCCGGTTTCTTCGGAGGAGGCGCAACGGGTTTTCGCGCTTGACTTGGCAGACGACCCTTCGTACGGCGCAAGGCTTAAATTTTGTAGCAACCAGTATGAAGGAGTGAAGGACGCCGACGCGCTTGTAATCGTCACCGAATGGAAAGCGTTCAAGAGCCCCGATATCGCAGCGCTGCATGCTGGTTTGAAGAAGCCGTTAATCTTCGATGGGCGCAACTTGTTCGATCCCGAGAACATGGCGGAGCTGGGCTTTGTCTACGAGGCCATCGGTCGGCCCACGGTTGAGCCGAAGTAATCGCTAAAAGATAAAGGCGTTGCGGGTTGATTACTCGCAACGCCTTTTTTCGCATCCGAGGTGTTCGGTCACACTTGCGACTCGGTCACCGCTACATTGCTTCGACTTGGTACAGGAGCCACTTCTTTTTCGGCACGGAAACGAGCAAGCCTGACTTCGATGAACGCCGAGAACGACGCCTTGAATTTTTCGGTCGAAAATCTTTCGGCATTGTCGCGGCATGCGCGCGGATCGAACAGATGCGCGTTGCGCTCAAAGCGCTCGATGGCATCGATAAGCGACTCACACGTTGGCTCCTTGAAGAAGAGGCCTGTGGGGCGTTCGCGTGGCAGGCCAATCACCGTCTCCAGTGCGCCGCCTTTGCCGAACGTGACGACCGGCGTGCCGCATGCTTGGGCTTCTATGATCGATATGCCGAAGTCCTCCTCGGCCGCATACACGAAAGCGCGCGCGCGCTGCATGTGGTCACGCAAGACTTCGAATGACTGATAGCCGAGGATCTCGACGTTCGGACCTGCGGACGCACGAATCTTTTGCATGTCAGGACCGTCCCCGATCACGACAAGACGCCGCTCCGGCGTGCGGGAAAACGCCTTTACGATAAGGTCGATGCGCTTGTACGGTACAAGTCGCGATGCGGTCAAATAGAAGTCGTCTTTCTGTGTTCGCATGGGAAGTGAACGCACATCGACCGGAGGATAAATCACAGTCGAGTCACGTTGGTATGCCTTCCTGATACGGCGCGCGATGAAGTGCGAATTGGCGATCAGATAATCCACGCCGTTGGTCGAGCGTGCGTCCCATACGCGAATATAGTGCAGCAAAAGCCGCGCCATGACCGACTTCAACCCCTTGGTCAGGCCCGCTTCGTTGAGATATTGATGCTGTAAGTCCCAGGCATAGCGAACCGGCGAGTGAACATAGCTGACATGAAGCTGATCCGGCCCGGTAATTACTCCCTTGGCAACCGCGTAAGAGCTGGAAATGATGAGATCGTAGCTTGAAAGATCGAGCTGCTCGATTGCTATAGGCATTAGCGCCAGATAAGACCTGTAGCGCTTTTTTGCAAAGGGCATTTTTTGAATGAAGGACGGGTGTACTTTGCAATCCTTGACGCAGGCGCGGTCTTTAAGAAAGTCAACGATGGTGTAAATCTCGGCGCCTGGAAAGCACTCGATAATTTGCTGCAGAACTTTTTCCGCGCCTCCAGACACCACGAGCCAATCATGGACAATCGCAATTTTCACGGTTTTCCCTCGTTTAGAGAAACGAATGAGGAGACTTTCTTAGGCTTAAGGCCTTATGGTCCTAGGTAGAAATCCCAATTTTTGTGGTGTACCTAACACTTCGATGGCCGCCAACGAATTGCAAGGGAATCCTCAAAATAGGTGAAATTGTTTCGGGCGTTTTGCCCTGCCGCGTATATCGTTTCCAGTAAAGAATGACCGGACGTCGTGCTTAAAAACGCAGATCGTACGTCTGTTGGTTAGCGCACAACGTCGAGCATTCGAGCTGTTCATACTGTGGTCAACCAATCGAAAGTTTCGAGAGTTCTTCCTTGCATGATCGTGCATTCACAAGACGAGGTCACCGAGTAAGGTGACGCAGTGACTTGTGAGCTCGAATGGATGGATCACAGCAAGCGCTACATAGAAATTCTTAAGGAGAGAGGGATGTCGCTTCCGAGGAGACTGTTCAACGGTGCGAAGGGGTGGCTCCCTGATACCGCGTATCTCATGCTCTACCATCGTCACAAGGTAGGACGTTTTCCCAACGTGCGCGCTCCCGAGACGTTCAACGAGAAGATTCTTTACCGGTGTCTTTTTCCGGACCCCCGGTATGCGGACCTTGCGGACAAGCTCAACGTGCGCGACTACGTTCAGCGCAAGGTCGGTAAGCAATATCTGACCGAGATAATCGCCACACCAGAGAGGTTCACCCGCGAGGAGTTCGATTCTCTGCCGATAAGCTTTGTGATGAAGGCGAATCACGGTAGTGGATTCGTCAAGCTCGTTCGCGACAAGGCCGAGACGTCCTTCGAGGAGCTCGACGCGCTTGCGCGCGAATGGCTGATCACCGACTTCTATCGCATAGCGCGGGAGCGTCACTATCGGACCATCAAGCCGCGCATTTTCTTCGAAGAGCTTTTACTCGATTCCAGCGGTGCCGTTCCTGCTGACATCAAGATCCATTGCTTTTTTAACGGAAGAGACAGCCAGCCCACGATTTACATTGCGCTCATTTCGGACCGGTTTGGCGAGCATCCACGTGGCGACATGTATGACGGGAACTGGAACCGGCTCGATATTGCGATCGGCCACTATCCGCGTAGTGAGGTCGCGGCGCCGCGACCGCAGTGCTTTGATGAGTTGATTTCGGTCGCCGTTAGCCTTGCGGAAGGCTTCGAATACGTGCGGGTAGATCTTTACGCACCGGACGATCGAATCCTCTTCGGCGAGTTGACCTTCACGCCAGGTGCAGGCGTGTTTCCCATGCATCCGGATATCGTCGATTATGAGTGGGGGAGGTTGATGGAGGTTAAGGGGGTTGGTTAGATCGGTCGCTTATGCCTTTGCCCGGGCGTCGGGCGAAGGCTATGCGCCGCCTGCTTGTACGGCAGCACCGGTCAATTCATTGAGGCCGTTGATTCGTACATTCGCTGGTACACGAGAAGCGGATCGAGATCTCGCTTGGCGCACTCACTCCGATTGAATACCGGGCGAGCCTCGGGCTGACGATATAAGGCAGTCCAAGAATTCCGCCGCATCCCCAAACACGACACTAGGATACTGCCGCTACACGCAAAACTGCGCTAAATTATATTATGTCTAATACAACCGCGCCGACCACAAATGACGCAACACTTCCAATCCACACTTACTTTCCCTGAACCTACAAAGTTCCCGCACGGCTACGAGTTCGACCAGTCACCAACGCCACCCGCTACAGCGCTCACATCGATCCCCGTCACCATTTGCTAAAGGCCTTCTCGCACCTGACACGAACCGCAAAATCCAAGCCGGACGTCGAAACGAAAATTACACGAAGCGCTAATCCAGCGCCTTCCTACAAACCCCGCCCAGCGACCTCATCAGCGGCCACTTAAACTCCTGTAACATAAGACAAACAACTATCGAGACGCCTGGACGCCAGCACGAAGCCATTCGTGCGCTACGCTCGCTGACGAAGCGAAGTGGACCGGGACCCCATGAGATGGCTGCAGGCCTCCGCAAGCAAGAATCTTATGCCCTTATCACCGTGTCTTTAGCATGGTGCGCGTTGGATCAGGCCCATGATGACGATGAACGCAGGCTGGCCGAGCAGGATTTGCGCGCGTCGATAGAAAGACTGGACATGATACAAGAGGCGATTCGCAAAGCCCTGCCATACAGCGGCGGCTTTACCAGGTGCGCCTCGTGCAGAAATATTTTTAGCGACGAAGGAAGCTATCTCGCACATTGGGCTTACATACAAGGTGAAATTACCTGTGTATTTCTCCCGCCCCTTTTGATGGCCTTAGGGTTTATCGTCGAAGAACACAAGATCGGCGAACGTTCATCCCCTGATTACGTTCTCCGCCATCCTTTGTATGTCACATAGCCTGTGTGAAATTCTTTTCGATGCATCCAATTTCCACAGTCACCCATGGACCTCTCAAGCCACCATCGTCGTTCGCTCACGCAGCGCGGTCCCGCTTGGTCTCAGCGGCCACAGTTCCGCGAGTTCGGCCGCCGTACTCTGCAACTTCGGGGCGATTTCCTCGATCTGCTCGGTCGTCATGCGAACACTTGGACCCGCAACACTGACCGTGCCGAGCGCGGTTCCAAGACCGTTCACCCTTATCGGCACGGCAACAGCCGAAACACCAGGCTCGGCCTCGCTGACCGCAATCGCATAGCCACGCTTTTCCGTAAGCGCGAGTTCCTTCAAAAGGTCCTCGATAGACCGCACGACATTGGGTCCTTGCCGGTCGGCTTCGCCGAAGCCCATGCTGGCCACGATTTGAATCGCCCGGTCACGAGGCATTGAAGCGAGCCATGCCTTGCCGGTTGCCGTCGAGTAGACCGTGACTCTCCCAGTCGCGGAACTGGGTGGCTGGTAGATGAGACCTGCCGTCGCGCCCTGCGCCTGCGCGAGCCAGACGAGGGTGTCGCCGTCCGCAACGGCTAGACGCACGAACTCTCGCGTCTCGTGCGCAAGCCTGTCGAGTACCGGCTGACAGATGTTCGGAATGCCGGTGGCCGCGTAAAACCGCTGCCCCATCACCGCAAGGCGCATGGTCAGCCGATAGAAGCCGGTGTCGGGCTCCTTGGCAACCCAGCCAAGATCGACGAGCGTCGAAAGCAGCCGGTGTGCCCCGCTCTTTGGCAATGACAGGCGCTCGGCGATTTCGCCGAGGGGCAAGGTGTTCGCGCCCTCGGCAAGGAGCGCGATGATTTCCAGACACCGTTCAGCGGGAACATGCGACATAGCGATCCAGACGTGTTGAGGTTGAAATTTCGCCGCGTGCGCCACTGACGACACATGCTATCTATCGGTCAGAAAAAACGAAGTGATGGATTCGATCTGACCGGTATGCATGTCCTTTCCGTTGACCCATGCACAGCCGAATCGCTGCGCATGGGCGATGAGCGCCGTCGGCTCTTCCGATAAAACTACATCGCCCACGAGCACGTCTTTCTTCAGCGGGCCGAGGTTGCCGGGCAAGCCGTCGCCCACGGACATGCCAACCGGCGATGCGTTGACGATCAGGTTGAACTCGCCGCGCGCGTCCGATACGCCAGCAGCTCGCGTATGCGGAAACGCTTCGCTCAAGTTTCTTGCCACGATAACCGCGCGCTCGGCATCGATGTCCAGGATGGAGATCGAAGCGACGCCGGCTTCGGCAAGCGCCGCGGCAATCGCGCTGCCCGCGCCTCCCGCCCCGAACAACAGTGTGCGCCTGCCGGAGACGCTCAAGCCCCGCGCCTCGACGCCGCGTACGAAACCGGCGCCGTCGAACATGTCGCCGGTCCACGAACCGTCGGCCTCGCGCCGCAGCGCATTCACCGCGCCGACTGTCTTCGCGGCCACGCCGAGTTGTCGGGCAAACGCGCAAGCGCGCTTCTTGAACGGGGCGGTGATGAGCAAGCCGTCGAGGTTCGCAATCTCCAGCAGCGCGGGGAATGCGTCGTCGAAGCGATCTGCATGGACGTGCAGAGGGACGAGCACGGCATCGATGCCTTCCTGCGCGAAGCGCGCAGTATAGACCGCCGGAGATCGAACCTGCACGACAGGATCGCCTACGATGCCATAGACACGCGTTGCACCTGAGATCTGAATGCTGTCCGCCATGTTCAGCCTCTCCCGCGCGATTCGTACCATTGCGCCACGCGCTGGCTACGGTGGCGACGCGCCTTGGCGCGCACGTCTTGCGCCAGGTTCATTAAGCCCGGTTCGAAGAGTCTGGCATCCATTTCACGCAACTGCGGCGACACCACGGGCCGAAAACCCATGTGGGCGACGACATCGCGTTCGGCATCCAGCCCCGGAGCGATCTCGATCAGCTCGAGCCCTTGCGGCCCGACGCGAAACACGGCCCGTTCGGTGACGAAAAGCGTGAGTTGCTTGCGTTGCTGACCAATCCGGGCGCTATAGCAAACCTGTTCGAGTTTCGGCACGAACTTCATGTGCCGCCCTTCCCTGCGAATGACGGTCTTCCCGTTCTCCCAGCCAATGTCGAGATCGCCCGCCGTGAGCGTTCCACTGAAGATCACGCATTTCGCGTTCTGGCTGATGTTGATGAAGCCGCCAACACCGATGATCTTGTCGCCGAACCGGCTGATGTTCACATTCCCCTGAGCGTCCACTTCGGCAAACGAGAGGAAGGCGAGATCGAGGCCGCCGCCATCGTAGAAGTCGAACTGCGACGGTTGTTCGATCATCGCGGCGAAGTTCTGGGCGCCGCCCGAATCGCGACCCGTAGTGGGCGCGCCGCCGATCAGTCCCTGCTCGTTGGTCAGATGCACCGCTTCGAGCAGCCCCTCTTCGGCCGCAACGGTGGATAGCCCCGTGGATACGCCCGCACCCAGGTTGCAAATCGCCTCGGGGAACAATTCCATTGCCGCGCGCCGGACGATGACCTTCCTCGGCCCGAACGGCAGCGGTCTGATCTGGTCGACAGGAACACGCAACTCGCCGGAATAGCTCGGGTCGTAGTCGGTCGCGTAGGTCTGGCGCTGTCCCGATTCCACCACGACGAAATCGATGAGAATGCCGGGAATCTTGACGTGCTTGGCGGGCAGCGTACCGTTTCGCGCCATGCGCTTCACCTGAACCACGACGATGCCGCCGGCGCGCCGCGTCGCTTGCGCCATTGCCAGCATCTCGCCGAATACGGCTTCCTGCTCCATTGTCACGTTGCCGTCTTCGTCGGCCGTCGTGCCCCGCAGGAACGCGACATCGACCGGAATGTGCTTGAAAAACAGCCACTCTTCGCCGGCAATCTCGGTCACTTCGACGAAAGCGGGCGGCGTGCAGGGGCTTTGCCGCGCACCCTGCTGCCTCGGGTCCACGAAGGTGTATAAGCCCGTCTTCGTGAAGAGACCCGGACGGCCGCCCGCCATCTCGCGCATCAATTGCGACAGCACGCCCTGCGGGAATGTGTAAGCCTCGATCTTGTCTTCCGCCGCGAGTCTTACGAGTCCCGGCGAATCGACGAGCGCGCTTGTAATGGCCCGTCGCAGCAAACCTTCGTGAGCGAGGTGCGATGCGCCCAGTTCGCCGCGGTCGCCCACACCCACGATGCTCACCGAGGTCAATCCAAGCGGCTTCCGTTCCGCCAGGAAGCGGCGCTCGACGGCAGCCAGAAGCGCCTCGGGCACGGAATGCCCGCCACCGGAACCGCTGATCAGGATGGCATCGTTATCGGCGACGAGTTGAGCCGCTTCGTCCGCGGTTATTCGTTCCATGGTTCGCTGATCGCTCCGTAATCGGGATGGGAATCGGTCTCGTCAGGCTGTCGCGCCGGTCATCGGTCGCGCCATTCGACGACCCGCTGCTCTTGCACGCCCAGGCCTTCGACACCCAGCCGCATGCGATCGCCTGGCTTTAGGTATTTCGGCGGTTTCATGCCGAGACCTACGCCGGGCGGCGTGCCTGTCGTCACGATGTCGCCGGGCATGAGACGGACGTATTGGCTCATGTCCGACACGAGTTTCGCGACGGTGAAGATCATGTCGTTCGTGTTCGAGTTCTGAATGCGCTCGCCGTTGAGTTCGAGCCACAAGCCGAGGTTCTGCACGTCCTCGATCTCGTCGGAGGTAACGAGCCACGGACCGATGGGGCCAAAGGTCGGCGACATCTTCCCCTTCACCCACTGACCTCTGCGTTCGAGTTGAAACTCGCGCTCCGAGACGTCGTTGCAGATGAAGTAACCCGCGATACGGCTCAGCGCTTCGGCTTCACTCACGTAGTACGCTTCCTGGCCGACGACGAAGGCCAGCTCCACTTCCCAGTCCGACTTGACGGAATTTTTAGGCAGGATGACGTCGTCATCGGGTCCGCAGATGCAGGACGGCGCCTTGTTGAAGAGAATGGGGTCCTTTGGGATATCGGCATGGGTTTCGATTGCGTGCTGAACGTAGTTCAAGCCGACCGCGATGAAATTGCCGGGCTGCGCCACGCAAGGGCCGAGGCGCACGGACGCATCGACGAGGGGCAGCGTGTGCGGATCGATTGCGCGCAAGCGCTCGATGCCGCCGCTTGCAAAGAACGCGGGATTAAAGTCAGCGCAATGGCCAGTGAGATCGCGCGCGCGACCGTCGCCATCGAGAATGCCGGGTTGTTCCTGGCCGGGCTGGCCGTGTCGGACGAGTTTCATGTTCGGGTTGAGCGGGTTGAGTTCAGGATTGGTGCGAGGAAGCGCCAAGGCGGCAGATTTCAAGTGCATAGACGGCGGCGTCGGGCCTGATGTGCAAGCCTGCATCGCGCAAATGCGGAACGTCGATCAGGGCATGCACCTCGCTTGCGGCCTCTTCCGTCGATGCCTCGACGAGAACGATCCACGCCGGAACATCGAACTCGCGCGTGCGCGCCTCTTCGGTGTCGAAGAAGCTCGCCTGATCCGACGCGAAGAGATGACACGCGAGCACGCCGGTCGTGCGCATCGCCTGTGGAAAAGCCACGTCGCGCAGGTAAGCTTCCGGCGTGTTGTTCGCTGCGCCCGTCCGGTCGATACGAACGGCAAACAAATAGCCGCCGCTGCTCTCGCCGATACTGCAAACGGGCTGACAAACTGCTCGCGAGGTATTGCGAAAGTACGTGAGCGTCTTCGTGGTCGCGGGCGTCGGCGCATTGAGGCGCGCCATGTATGCGGGCGAAACCATGACGTCGAGATCGGCCGCCTCGTACATGGTCAACCACTCGGGCGAATGGCCTGCCCGGCGAAAACGCCTGCCGCGCCTGAAGCCAGGAATGGCGAGCCGCTCGGGAATGTGCTCCTTGTCGTGCCACGCGTAGAACTGCTCGCGCCCTTCGAATTCGATGTCGTTCCACACGAGAACGATGCCATGGCCTAGCAGCGCGGCGCTGGTCGCACCGGGCATGTCGTGCGTGGGCGCGCTGGCAGCAAGGCTATCCGGCGTGGTTTGGCTGTCGGGTTTCATCGTGCGAGGAACTCGGGTTCTCGTTTGGCAAAGAACGCGGCGACGCCTTCGTGAAGGTCGTGGCTGTCGAAGATCCTTTGCTGAACGACGGTTGAAAGCGACAACGCGGCATCGAGCGGCTGATCCTGCGCGGCATCGACGAGTTGCTTGGCCAGGCGGTTCGACAGCGGGCCGCGCGCGCAGATCTCGAGCGCCAGCGCGCGTGCTGTTTCGAGTGCGGCGCCCGTCTCCGCGATACGGTTGACGAGTCCCCAGGCCAGCGCCTGTTGCGCGCTGATCGTGTTTCCGGTGAAGAGCATCTCCTTCGCGCGAGCCGGGCCGATGAGCCGCGTCAGCCGCAGCGAACCATTACCTGCCAAACCGCCGAGACGCGACTCGGTCAGTCCAAGCACCACCTCAGCACGACAAACGCGAAGGTCGCACGCGAGCGCGAGTTCGAGGCCACCGCCGAGCGCGGGGCCGTCCATTGCGGCAATCGTCGGCGCGGGCAATCGGGCGAGGCGCCGCAGCACCATGTCCTCGAAAAGAATCTTTTTCTCGCTCGCGTCGGCGAAGATTTCCGAGAACTCCTTGATATCGCTGCCGGCGCAAAAGGCCCGCGCCGAGCCGCCGTGCACGATGACGCACCGCAGATCGGCTTGCGCCTCCAGTGCGTCGATCGCCTTGTTGAGCGAACGCAGCAGAGCGCGCGTGACGAGATTGAGCGGACCGTTCGAGAGCCCGATCTCCGCGACATGGCCGTCTATCCACAAGGTGACTTCGCTCGCGGCATCAGCGTGTGAGATGGGAGGCGAACCGGATTTGTCCATGAAAAGGTCTCCGTTCTTCACGTCTGCTCGCTGCGGGAACGCGGAACGTCGATACCGCGCAACACGCCCATGCGTGCGAAGTGGCCATAGATGCTGTCGACATAGCGCGCAAACTCCGGAGCGTCGCCGAGCACGATCGGCCGAGGGCGCGGCAGCTCGACGACGATCTCGTCCACCACTTCTCCCGGTGTCGGACTCATGACGAAGATGCGATCGGACAGTCCCACGGCTTCTTCGACGCTATGCGTGATGAACAGCACAGTGGGACGGCGCCGCATCCACAGTGCTTCGAGATCCATGCGAACTTGCAAACGCGTGAGCGCATCGAGCGCGCCGAAAGGCTCGTCCATGAGAATGAGCGAAGGGTCGTGGACCAGCGTTCGAATTAGCGACACGCGCTGGCGCATGCCGCCGGAAAGCTGCCGGGGATACTTGTCGACCGCAGGCTGCAAACGCAACTGGTTGAAGAGCTCACGCGCCCGCGCTTCGATCCTGTCACGGGGCAATCCGCGAATGTCGGCCTGCAGGAGCACGTTTTCCATCGCCGTGCGAAAGTCGAGCAGCAGGTGATCCTGAAACGCGATGCCGACATCCGTCACGGGCCGGTCCACAGTCCGGTCGCCCACCACGATCGTCCCGTCGGAGCGCGCAAGCAGACCCGCGACCATGAGCATGAGTGTGCTCTTGCCGCAGCCCGACGGTCCCACGACGGACACGAACTCGCCCGCCTCGATGTTCATGTTGATTGGCTTCAGCGCGCGAAACGGCTTCTCCGTGTCCTCGCCGAAAGTCTTCGAAACGCTCTCGATGCGGATCGGCACACCGGCCGGCGTTATATCGTCGTGTACGGAAGTAGGCATGATCGGCTCGATGTCATTGATTCAGGCGGACTTCTCGACCGCGGCCAGCGGCACCTTGGAGCACAAAAGCGCCTTGGTGCCGTGCTGCACGACTTCGCCGTCCTGATTCACGATCTTCACGTCGAAGAGCGCGATGGCCTGCGTGGGCTTCGACTTGCTGTCGCGCAGCTCTTTGATCGCGTAGTCGACGAACATCGTGTCGCCAATGAACAGCGGCGCGAGGAACTTCCAGTCATTGATGCCGAGAAAGGCAATCGCGGTCTCGCGCAACTCGCCGGTGCGCGCCCACATCAAGCCGTGCGCGTACGCGAGTCCAAGCATGCCGTGCGCGACGCGCCGCCCGAACTGGCTGGCTCTGGCGTACACATCACTCGTATGCAACTCCGAAAAGTCGCCCGTCAGTCCCGCGAACCCGACGAGGTCCGCGTCCGTGATCGTTCGTCCGGGACTGCGAAATTGCATGCCTACGTGAAGATCCGAGTAGCGGTATCCCATGTGTTTCTCGTTAGTCGTGATTCGATATCCGTCGTGCGAAAAAGTCTGTCCGAACGGACGGCTCATTTGCACGCGCGCAACTGGTTCGCCGGCGGCAAGAAGTCGTCCGTGTAGTACGTTTTCGGATTCTGTCCGGCGGGAAGCAATTTGACCTGTGCGAGCAGATCTTGCGTCCTGGTCCATGACGCATCCTCGGCCTTGCCTACGCTTTTGGCGCCGCCGCTGCAGAACAACGGAGTGATGGCGGCCAACTCGGCGGTAGCGAGCTTCTCGTTGACGTTGGGGAACACCGTCTTGAGATCCTTTACCGCCTTCGCCGGGTTATCCATGGCGAAGCTCCATCCTTTCAGGCTCGCGGCAACGAACTTCTTCACGAGATCCGGATTGGCCTTTAGATATTCGTTGGATGCGAAAATCGACGTGCTCACCGTCGGAACGCCATAATCCGCAAACCGGAAATTCACGAGTTCGGCGCCCTGGGCTTCGAGTTGCAACTGGTAGGAATCCATGGAACCTAGGATCGCATCGACCTGGCCTTGCAGCAGCGCGGGCACCATGCTTGCCACGGGCATGCTGATGAGCGTCACGTCCGACTCCTTGAGGCCATTTGCCTGCAGGAAAAGCGGAAGCATGGTCGTTTGCGAGGAGCCGGAAGGAACGCCCACTTTGTGCCCGGCGAGATCCTTGATCGATTTGATGCCCGACTTCTTCAATGCCGACACTTCGTTCGGGTTCGATTGATAGATCGTGGCGATGACTCGCATTGGCGCGCCCTTGGCAATCAGCTGGCTCACGGCAACAGCGTCGGCATAGGCAAGTTGAGCGCGCCCGTTTGCGACGAGTTGCGCCGTATTGCCGGAGCCGTTGCCTTCGGTCACTTTCACGTCGAGCCCGACCTGCTTATAGAACCCTTCCGCCACCGCTGCCGCAAAACCGGCGTTCGCGCCGCCTGCGGTCCAGTTCAGCTGGAAAGGAACCTCGGTGTCGGCGACGGCCGTCCCGCATAGACCCGTCGCGAGCGCGCAAGTCAAGATTGCCGAAGACAGTTTGCCGATGGTGCTGCGCATAGTCGCGCTCCCTCTGTAGTTGGACCCGCTCGGTCCGTTTGTTGTAGGCGACTGGCCTTAGGCCAATGCGCGAGCGTTGACCTCAGTTGAACTTCGCACGTTGCCACGGCGTCATGGCCCATTCGGCGAATTCGACGACATAGTTGATCGCAATGCCGATCAGCGTGAGGACGGCAAGGACGGCGAAGGTCAGTTCGACATCCATCGTGCTGGTCCCGCGCAGGAGCACGTAGCCCAGACCTTTGTTCGAGCCGACGAACTCGGCGACGATTGCCGCGGTGGACGCGATCGTGGCGGAAGTCTTGATACCCGAGAAAATCACGGGCAGCGCCGCGGGAAGGCGAAGGAAGCGGAAGGTCTGCCAGGACGATGCGCCCATCGACTTCGTCAGATACAGCAAGCGAGTGTCGAGAATCTGGAATCCGCTGATGCTCGCGAGCAAGAGCGGGAAGAAGGTCATCAACACGGTCAAGAGCACCTTGGACTCCATGCCGAATCCAAGCCACACGAGAAAGAGCGGCGCGACCGCGATCTTCGGCACCAGCTGCATGAACATGAGCGGCGGATACACGATCTGCCGCGCAACCCGCGAAAGCGCGATTGCAAGACCAAGCGGGATGGCGGTCACCACCGTTACGCCGAAGCCCAGCAAAATCTCCGCGATGGTGATGAGCGAGTTCGACCAGATATCCCGCCAGTCGGTGACGATGCGCGCGAACACCCCCGCCGGGCTAGGCACCAGATAAGGCGGGATCTTGAACACAGGTATGGCAACCGCCCACAGCACGATGAGCGCAATGAACGTCGACGGTGGCAGGCATAGCCAGCCGATCCGCTTCGCGCGCCTTAGCGCCGCCGAAGGTGGATGGGTCGCAGGTGCTCGCGCCGATGCTTGATTCATGGAGAACGCTCCCGAAGCAGAACTTTTCGATGCCTTGATAAACGGCAACCGCATGAAGATTCAGAGCCGTTCTTAGATTGAATGTCGTTCAATCTTAGCTGATTGAACATTGGGGCAAACCCAGAGAACTGTAAGTTTGGGAAGGGACTTCGGTCGCTTGCGTCTAAGAGTGGCCGGCGAGCCTTACGCTGATTGCTCAGTCGACGGCTTCATCGCTGGCGAAGCGGATTTCGATGATCAACGCCGTCGCTGCGGGTTGATGTACGTGAACATCGATGTGGGATTTGAAGCAGATGGGTCGATGAATCTCGCGTCGACGTTATTCCGCGCGGATGCGTTTCATCGTTCTATCGTCGCGGGAAGGAGTGCGCGGCATTGGAAAACGCGATGAGCAAACCAACTCACTGGGCTATCGCGCGCCGCAGTTTGATCGGCGCCCATCCCGTTTTGACGCCGAGAATACCCAGCAGCACCAGTCCCGCGCCGAGCCATTGACCCATGCTGAATTTATGGCCGTAGACGATGTAGTCGAAGGCAGCGGCGGACAGCGGATAGATGAACGAAAGTATCGCGATCGCCTTGACGCTGAGTTTCTGATACGCGGAGAACACCAGGCAGTAAAGAAAAAACGTGTGAACGACGCCGAGTGTCGCAAGGCACGCCCATTCGCTGGTGCTCGTCGGCAAAGCCGAGAAATCGGCGAGCGGAGCGAGTAACAGCGAACCCACCGCTGTCTGCACCAGGACGACGACAGCGGGAGGAACGCCCGCGGAAGCCTTAGACAACAACACTGTGCCGGCGTACAGCGCGGAGGCTGAGAGCGTCAGAACGACGCCGGCAAACACGTTCGAGCCCAGCATTAGAGCGCCATTGGCGGTCCCGACCAGGCAGACCAAACCGGCGAACGCCACGGCCGACCATAAGATGTCGTTCCGGCTTACCGCTTGCCGGAGGACCACGGCGCCGCCCAAAATCACCAGGAACGGGTTGACGTGGTAAATGACCGTAGCCAGCCCGATGTCGATAAGCGGATACGCTTTGAACAGCAGCAACCAATTTAGAACGAGAAAGATCCCCGAGACGATGATGGGCAAAAGCAGCCGGACTTGAAAATACTCTCGGCGGATATGACCACGGGCAGCGCAATACGGAACCAGACAAATGAACGCGATAATACATCTGAAGAAAACGACGTTCGCGGGTGGCTGATTCGAGGAAACGACGAAAATGCCGATGCTTCCCGAAAGAAGCATGGCAAAGACAAGTTCCAAAATTCCACGACGCTCTTTCATTGCCCTTCCCTGCTAAATTACCTGAAATCTACAGACTCCTTTTAATACCGCCCAACGAATTATCCTGATGGCGGCCATTCACCATAGAGATGAGTTCGGCCGGAAGTAAAGGCACCTCGGACGGCCTACGTGAACGCTCTCCGCTGACTCATTCGCGTCGCTGATATGCCTAATGAAGTTTATGAATTGGCCGTTAGAAAGCACGCATACGAAAATTTGTCACAAGACGTTTCGCCTTTTGCGCGGGCGTATGTTGTGACGCGTAGCGTTCGCCTTGCGTGAGCGTTCCCAGATTCGTTGAAGTCGGAGGGAGCGACTGGAGCGAGCGTATCGCTTATCTCGTTTGCGCGTGAGGGACCTGAGAGAGCAGTCGATAAGCAAGCAGAGCCTTGTCTGCCCTGCGCCCCGGTCGGTCGCCAAGCCAGCCGGGGCGCAGGAATCAATCTTAGCTTCCCTTCTTCGTTATCGTGACTCGCGCATTTTGGCGTCCGTGAACAACCTTCTGTTCCTCTCTTTTCCGCACTTGCAGGCTTCGTCGGCGCGCGGTGCTAGTGTGTTTTCTCGATGCTGCTAAATTCGTCGATTTGCCCGCTTCGATTATTCATATGAACTCGTCGCTTTTAACCGCGATTGGACGGCTCATACGCATTTGAGCTATAGATTGACGCTCGACTTGTTACCGATTTGGATCTGCGGCGCCCTCAAATAAAGCTATTGGCGAATCTTCCTTCTTTTTAAGTCGATGCAAGGATCAATAGCAGCTCTTAAATAAGCTTCGAGCCTTTACTTCACAAAGATCGATGCTGCCATACGACGCCCTTCACAAATGGCCATCTTTGGATCGCTCCCGTTCATCAACACTGAGCAACCGCTCATCAAGAAGCTTTCCCTTATTCAAAGGCCAAAATTGCCGAATATAACCTTGACGACGCCCCACCATTTTTGGCGTTGATAATATGATGGAGCTAAGCTTTGAGGATGCCTCGATTTTCGCGGTTTTCGTTTAGGCGCCACCGTGCGATCTACGGCGATAGAAGCGCCTGACGGGTTGCATCAGGTGAAGGTCCGTATCAAGCAGGTAAGAACTAAATTATTAATCATACTAAAACTAGGCGGCGGTGAATTTTATAACTGACTGGGCGGTTTTACGAGGTAAAATACCTGAATCCACTGAGTATAACTTTCGTTATCTTGCGATTACAAGGTCGAACGGAGCAGACTCAACTACTGCGGCCGTGCAGATTCGAACTTGGTTAAGCACGTAAGGCGCACTGGATGTTTGATCGACATGAGAGAAATCGCCGTAGCCGACTTGGCGCACGCGTTGTTTAGGGAGAAGGCCAGGTGAGGCCACAAGACTTTGATTTAGATCTTGTCCGAGCGTTCGTTGCGGTCGCGGACACGCGCAACTTCACGCAGGCGGCCGCGCGTCTTCACCGTACTCAGTCGGCTGTGAGTATGAAGATCAAGCGTCTCGAAGAATCGATAGGCGAGCGCCTGTTCGAAAGAGACACCGTCGCCGTAACGCTAACTTCGATCGGCGAGCGGTTCGTCGGAATCGCCCAACGGCTGATCGAAGCGCATGAAGACGCGTTTCTCTCGCTCAAGCATAGCCTTGCGGCCGGCAAACTCACGCTCGCGACTTCAGAAACATTCGCGTCGTGCTTGTTGCCACCCATTCTCGGCGCGATTGGGACGACGTTTCCCAACATCGAAATGGAGATCCGCTGCGGCCATAGCTGGAAGATGCTTGAGTCCATGGAGACTGAAAACATCGACCTGGTTATCGCGACGAAATATCCCTCCCGCCCCGACGGCGTGCCCTTGGGACATGAGCGTTTGATGTGGGTCTGCAAACAGGGTAGCGACGTCTATCAGCAAAAGCCTGTGCCGCTGGCGGTGTTTCCAGACGGATGCCTTTATCGGCGCGCGGGAATCGCAGCGCTCGACGCGAAAAAGAAAGATTGGCGCATTGCCTACACGAGTTTGAATCACGAGGGACTTCTCGCTGCCGTGGAAGCCGGCAGTGCTGTGTCGATCATGATCGAGAGCGCCGTGACCGAGCATCACCGGGTTTTGGAACCGTCGGACGGTTTTCCAACGTTGGAGCCGACCGCGATTGAATTGTATTCACGCCGATCCGATGTATCACCGGTCGTTCGCAACGTCTCCGAAATCATCCGCAAGCATTTTGCGGCACGTCTGTGCGAGCGCAAAGTCAGCACCATACAGTCTTTAACTGCGCCGGCGATTATCGACTGACGAGCAGAGATAAGCCATCTGCGGATGTCCGGGCTGATGGCTTCATCGCGCTTCACTCGCCCTACGCGCGGTGACGAAAATGCGTCTTTGTCCTGACGCAGTACGGTGAGCCTTTAGGCGCGACACGCTTTTCGGCGGTCTCGTCTTGATACGGCTTCAGATTTCCGCTTCGCTCGCCGCGTCTGAAGTACCGGCATCGACATGCGAAGCTGTCTTAGCCATTCCATTGAAGACATGCGCGATCGCATTGTGAAGACCCCAGAACTCCTGGTAAGGAGGCCAACGTGAGTCACCCGATCTCAGGTCTTCTTCTCGTGCGTACGTTGCGGTAGTCCAGCGCAAGGTAGATGGCATTCGATGATGAAAATCGTGTTGCGATAGATCGCCGGGAATGACAAACAAACGGACTGGCAAATGGTAAATTGCGTGTTCGACGGTCCATGCAATCCAGGACAAAACGTAAAGCGCGACATGCCTTTCGTCCCGCTCAGGAGTTCTTCGTCCGCAAAAACGCCCCCACGAATGCGTCGCATGAATGTACTTAGGCTGATCCCACCTTTGCGCCGGCACAAACCACGCGTGCTCGCTGATAAACTCAAGCAGCACGCTTATTTGGTATAGAACAACGATTGGAAACAGCAGGCCGAAAACCAGCGTTGTTACGGGGCAAAGTTCAATTGCGCCCCAACACGCTAGTGCACCGCCAGCCGCAGCGACTGGCTTGAATTTCGGTGGCAGATTTCGAACCAGGCTCATGAGCCTATGCACGAAGAACGAGACGTGGAATCGCGGCGACAGCAGGGTGACGAAGAGCTTAAGCCAGAGTGACCTGACCGACATTCCAGACTTAAAGCCTGCGCGCCATAGAAAGGCGCCAGCCGGATCACTGATCGTCGTGAATACGGCAGGCCGATGATGCTGGTTGAAATGCTCTTCGCGATAGTCACCCGCGGTCTGCGTCAGCGTCATTACTGCGAGAAGATCGGCGATGAAAAGATCACGAGAAGCTATCCCTGTAAAGCGACCGTGAATGCACTGGTGCGCGACCGTGCTGATCATGCGACGCGCTCCATTCACCGCCATAATCCAGCCGCACGATAGCGCGAGAATGAAGCACGGACCTTCGGTCCTGAAGGCAATGACGGCAAGCGAGAGACCCGTCACATAAGTCGCCACCGCACTCAAGGCGTAAAGCGTCGGCGTCGGTTCGAAAAGAGGTGTTTGTCCGGGCGCCGGCTTTCCTGTCAACCAGGTCCAGAACCTGGCTGTCCACCACGGAAATACCTGATAACTTTCACGCGTCGAGGCCATTTTGCACCTCATCTTGCAGCGTGAAGCGCTCGCCAACGCTGCGTTTGTCGCGGAGGAAACGAACATAGCGATCTGCCTTCGATCGCAACGAGGCGTCGCGCGAATGTTCCGCTACGTAAGGCAGCCACTCGAAGAACTCGGCGATATGCGCTTGCCGAAAGAAATGGACTTTCGATAAAAGGCCAACCGCCTGATGAAAGTTTGCAAGAGTGAGCGTGGCGGCGAGTGAACGAAGCTCTTCCTGGAATGAATCACCCAAAGGCATTCGCTGCACGACTTCGGGTCTATTCACGACGTGCCCGGTTGAGCCCGCACCGGCATTGAATACGCTCTCGATGGGCAGCTTGTCCAAATCAAAGTCGAGACAAAGATTCAAGCGGCGCCCAGCCGAGTAATTGATGGCCGAATGCAGATTCGATGCATCGAGAAACCAAATCTCGTCTGGACGCATGCGAAAGACCGTGTCGCCATCGGAATGCAGACAGATACGATTCGTCAGTAACGGTACATGCACACGAGTCCATGGCGCAGCCGCGAATTCCACAAAATCTCTGTGGGGAACCAACACGCCGTCGCCAAGCGAATGAATTCGAGCAAGTCGAAGCAACGACGTGTCGAACGTCGCGCTTATCCAATCGTTGAGCGCAGGGAGAAGATTCCCGCGTGATGTCGGCCTGACCGATGACCCGCGTTCTAGCACGACGCCATCGTCGTCGCTTCCTGTTTGATTCCAAATGACGAAGCTCTTCCAGTCTCCGAAGTGAAACTCGCTGTAGTGCTTGTTGTCATCGGTAAAGGCAAGAGCTGCGTTGAGTTCGCACGGAGCCATAATAAAGTGCGACTTACCAATTATTCGCGAATTCATCGATTTTTTAGGCCGAGTTGAGCCAGCAGTCGAGCATGAAAACTCGACCGCAACGAGCGTTTGAATGGAGCTGCGCGAGCGCCCTTGTCGCAAGAATCTTTGCTGCGATAAGCGCGCGGGCGTGGGCGGGACTTTTTGAAGAACTGCCGGGTCAGTGGCTTTTAACGGACATCATTTCGCGGGCGACCGCATTCCAAAAGCGCTCGAAAAGTTGCAGGTGCGTGTTGAAGCCTGCGGTTAATCTCGTGAGCGCGTCTGTGTCCGATACGAATTGCTTCGCCGCGCTGAGGGACTCGACTTTGTGTTCCTTCTCTGTAGCGCCGATGTGTGCGTAAAAGTACTCGCAGGACTCGTGAAACTCGTCCTCTTCTTCCCATAGGTCCTTGTAGACCAAAGCTCCGTCATAGAGTTTTCGAAGCATCGTGTACGCCTGCCATTCGAGCGCCAGTTGTGCTCCAGCGGCAGTTGCATTGTCATCGCCATAAAGACGCTTTTCTCCTTCGATGAGCGCCTGCGTTTCCGGCAGAACCTTCAAGTCATGTTGAACCGAAGCCCAGTCAAGACGAGAACCTTCTCCAATCTTGCGACCGAGATCGCTCAACCAAGCGTCGAAGAGAATCGAGTGGACCTTCTCCGGATTGCCGTATCCCATTTCCGAATACAACGTCTTCGCGTATTCCGCTTGCGCGACCACGTTGCGCGTGCTGCTTATCATCACCGCCAAGACTTCTGGGAACGCGCGATTGAATTCGCCGTAGTTTCTCGCAAAGATTGCGATCTGCCGTGCGTTCAAGCGCTCACGGGTCCATAGAGAGTAGAAGTCGTTATCGAGCGCTCCACTCGACATGGCGGATCGGGCTAATGCTTCTAGTTCGTCGGAGAAGTTCTTTGTCGACAGACGTGCCGACCCGTCCCGAACGCTCGTGCGATCAAGCATCTCAGTTTCCTTTTAAATCAAATAAATTCGTTTACTTTCAATGACTTAGACCACACGCGCAGTTTCCACCGCCAACCTGTCATAGCGCCAACAAAAGTTATTGATAAGGTTGATGACGGTTTCTGATGACCGTGAAGACGCCTTGATGATGGGAGTGCTCGAACGTTGCTGCGTGACTCGGATTCACTGCGCGCGAAACCCGGCGCATTCGAATGGCAATGGAGAGCTGCGAGCTTAAACACGATCCAGACGGGAGTAGCATGGCCGAGCATCGACGCGCCGAGAGCGGAGCACTGTGCATGCGACCTTACGCGATCGATGTGAGCCGGAACCGATTCTTCCTGACCCGCATGGAGTGACGAATGGCCTATCACAACTATCACAAGCGCAAGATCGCCAATCAGGATCTGCATCCCGAAACGCAAATGATGTCGTATGGCTACGACCCGTTTCTTTCGGAAGGTTCAGTCAAGCCACCCGTGTTTCTCACATCGACATTCGCGTTCCGCACGGCCGAAGACGGTGCGGCGTTTTTCGATATGGTCGCCGGGCGCAAGCCTTCGCCCGATGGAGAGAGCGCCGGTCTCGTCTACAGTCGTTTCAATCACCCCAATCTCGAAATTGTCGAGGATCGTCTCGCGCTGCTGGACGGCTCAGAAGCCGCCGCCGTCACGTCTAGCGGCATGGCGGCGATTGCCGCGATCCTGTTCGCGTTCCTCCGACCCGGCGATTGCGTCGTGCAGTCCGCGCCGCTCTATGGCGGCACCGAAACTTTGATCTCCAAATTCTTTCCTGACTGGGGCATTCGTTCGCACGTGATTGCCGATGGCCTTTCCCGTGAAGCGATTTCCACCGCACTGGAAGCGGCAGCGAAGAAAGGCCGTGTCGGCATGTGTTACGTCGAAACGCCGGCCAATCCGACCAACGCGTTGTTCGATCTCGACGGTCTGAGTCAGGAAATCGATGCGTTTGAATCGCGGCATGGCTATCGCCCTCTTTCCGTATGCGACAACACTTTGCTCGGGCCGTTGTTTCAGCAACCGGTAAATCGAGGCATCGACCTGAGCGTGTATTCGCTGACCAAGTACATCGGGGGGCATAGCGATCTCGTTGCGGGAGGCGTCACCGGCAGCAAACCTCTGATCACGCGAGTTCGCGCGATTCGCGGCACGCTAGGATCACAACTCGACCCGCACTCCTGCTGGATGATCACGCGTTCGATGGAGACCCTCGTTTTGCGGATGGAGCGCGCAGCGCAGAGCGGCACGGCCGTCGCGCGATGGCTCGCAAACAACCCTTTCACACCGATCGAGGTGCTGCATTCCGAACTCATCGACGACCCGGTTTATCAGACGGTGTATCGACGTCAATGCAGCGGGCCGGGATCGACATTCGCATTCGTTCTCGACGGCGGGCGCGAACAAGCATTCAAGCTCATCAACGGACTCGGCTTGTTTAAATCGGCCGTGAGTCTCGGTGGCACGGAGTCGCTTATTTGTCACCCGGCATCGACGACACACTCTGGTGTTCCCGTTGAAGTACGCGCCGCCGCGGGCGTGTCAGAAGGACTCATTCGTGTGTCGGTGGGGCTGGAGCATCCTGACGATTTGATCGCCGATCTGTCGAATGCTTTAGGGCAATGCTGAGGGCTCGTTGTTCTTCATGATCCATTTGAACTTGGGCGCCTCGATCCAATTTGTGCCGGAGAAGATGTAGGCGGACAATGCCAGGCTCACTGGCTCACGAAATACGACGTAATTCACGAGAAACTTGTCTTCTAAGTCTAGTCGATTGGACATTATTTTTATAATGTCGCTTAGGGTGGGGGCAACCGTCATTAGGAGCATTGCTTCTTTCTGTCGCCAGCTATGAAAGCTGGCGATAGTCAACGCGCCCTCCCATGCGCAGCTGCAAACATTCAAGCAAAATGCGACGGCACATCCCCGATGCTGCGGATCTGCCGCGTCTGCTTCGGTCGTCGACTCTTTGAAGCGTTGCGCAATACCGTTTGTTGGAAGCGACGTGACGCAGAAAGAGCGACCTTTTGTGGATCGTCAACATCAGAATCGCAACACGCATCGAACTATCGTCCATGCCGAAACCATGCTTATCGAAGCCTCCGCTTCATCGCGATGTCCCTGACGACGTCTACATTTGGCTAGTTGAAATCGACGTAACCGCGTCGCTGACGGAAGCGGCGGCCGGCGTCTTGAACGCCGAAGAACTCGCACGCGCGAGTCGCTATCGGCATCAGGCCGATGCCGCGCGCTTCGCTACCGTACGCGCCGCCTTGCGACACGTGTTGTCCCTCACGCTGGATGCCGATCCCGCAGGCCTAATCCTCGAAACCGACGCGAATGGCCGGCCCTTTCTCGCAATGCCTCACGCGCCGGATTTCAATGTCTCGCATTCAGGTGCTTATGGGCTGATCGCCTTATCGGCATTGCGGCGTGTGGGCGTGGATATCGAAGAGACGCGGTCGTCGCTCGACTGGCTCGAACTGCAGTCCGCCGTTTTTGCCGATGCCGACCGGCGCGCTCTCGATGCACTGCCCGAACTTGCTCGCAGCGCAAGCTTTTTCGCTTGCTGGAGCGGCAAGGAAGCGGTGTTGAAGGCACGCGGCGAAGGCCTGGTTAGCGCACAGTTCGGTCTCACCAGCTTTTCGGTGCTGCCTTGTCTGGAGGGCCGCTTCGCCGTATCGAGCGCGGCGGGCGACATTCGCGCCGCGGCGCTCGAAGCGCCGGCAGGCTACGTCGCCGCCGTCGCGTGGTCTTCAGCATCGATCGTGTCATAGCACAACCTCAACCAGCGCCCGTTTCGACGCCCTTCCAAAACCGTCTCGACCACCCCGGGCGACTTATCGATATCCTGTTCCGTGAATGCAAAACGCGTCCACTCCTTGCGCGCGTAACGCTTCGTGCCATCGCGATAACGCGGAGATGCCGGATTGTCCGATTCGGAATGCGCGAGCAAGGTGTCAGCCTGCGGTCCATTTGCGCCGAAGCCGACCACCTGCACATAGCTATTGCCATGTGCATCGCGATCGAGCAGCAGGCCGTGCTTATCGAGGTCGTGCGACGGACACGCCACCGTGAAATAACCTTCGGGATCGCAACCGCCGTAGGGCGGAATTCTCGTGTTGCCATCGAGCGCATGAAGCATTTCGCCGCGCGTCGAATCGAACGCGAAATCTTTCGTCCTCAGCGCCACCGCGGCCGCCGCGAGCGCCTGCGCGATCGCCGGGTTATCCGTTCTGAGGCCAGCAGGCGTCGCGAGCGGACGCGCAGGATCGAATGCTTCGGCTTAAAAGCCGCGTGTCCGGAATATCGCTTGCACGACGTTTGTCGTAGGGTGGCAATCATCTTGACGTTGCCCTTCCAACAATGTTATCTATCATTTGTAGGGCCACCAAAACCGGTCGCGGCGCTGGTCGTTTCCCAGTGCCGGGGAACGCTTCCAGCGTGTGCGCGACCCTGATACGTGTCTGCTGTTTGTGAGGACGGCTGATGTGTGAGCGATATACGAGATCGTTGCTGGCCGGATGTCGATCCACAATCAGCACGATTGTCGCGGCCTCGCTTCTGCTTTTCGGTAACGCGTCGCGCGCCCAAAGTTCCGCGGATGACGCAAACAAGAGTAACAACCCGCTCAATCTCGCGGCGTCGTTCAACATTCAAGACTATTACGTGCCGAGCGTACATGGCGCGCACGCACATACCAACGACTTCCTGCTGAGACCAACCGTTCCCGTCGGTCCCAACAGCATCGTGCCGGTGCCTGAAATTTTCCGATTGACGGCACCGCTCAGCACGAGGCCAAATCCAACCGGCGGCTACAACACCGGACTGGGCGACATCAATCTCTTCGACATTTTTCTGCTCAGTCAGGGACAGACGCAGATCGGCATTGGCCCGCTCATCACTATGCCGACCGCGACCGACCCGAGCCTCGGAAGCGGCAAGTGGCAGGCCGGGCTAGCGGCGGTCGTGGTGAACGCGAATAAAGCCCGGCTCATCGGTGCGTTGGTTCAGTGGCAGCATTCATTCGCCGGACAGAGCAGCCGGCCGACGGTTCAGTCATTGACGGCGGAGCCGTTCGGCATTTTCAATCTCCCCGATGGTTGGTATATCCGGTCGACGGGAATCTGGACCTTCGATCTTCAGCACGGCAGCTACTACATCCCAGTTGGCCTGGGTGCCGGAAAGGCGTGGAAAGGCGGATCGACTATCTACAACGCGTTCGTCGAACCTCAATATTCCGTTGCTCACTCGGGCGCAGGTGTTCCGCGCTGGCAAATTTTCGCGGGACTCAATATGACCTTCGGAAGATAGACGGCAACGTCAAAGGACGAGACGCCATGCATCGAGTCATCACTCGTTTCGGGACGATTGCGCTGAGCCTGTGGTTTCTCGCGCCCGGCGCTTACTCGCAAGATACGGTCAGTCCGGAGGAGGCGCGCGGCATCGCCAAGGATGCGTTCATCTACGCCTACCCAATGCTGTTCAACTACAAAACAATGTATGAGCAAGCGGTCGACCCCAAGTCGAAGAGCTATGTAGGCGGCTTCGGCAAATTTCGCAATTACTCGCAGCCCTATAGTCCCGAGAACAAGGACATTGTCACGCCCAACAACGACACGCCTTATTCCTGGGCGTGGCTCGATTTGCGACGGGAACCTTGGGTGCTGACCGTGCCGCGTGTCCCTGACGAGCGCTACTACGTGTTCCAGTGGATCGACCTTTTCACGTACAACTTTGCATATGTCGGCTCGCGAACCACGGGCAATGGCGCGGGTCATTATCTTTTTGCAGGGCCGAACTGGCATGGCGAAACGCCAAAGGGTGTTGACAAGGTGTTTCGTTCGGAGACGGACTTTATCTTAACGCTCGGCCGTACCGCCCTGAACGGTCCTGAGGACGTTAAGAGCATGCAGGCCGTGCAGAAAGGATACCGGGTCACGCCGCTCTCTGCCTTTGAACACGATCATGCTCCCGCTGCAGCGCCTAAGCTCAACTTTCCGGTATGGAACGAGGCGAAGGCAACGTCTATCGACTTCATCGCCTATCTGAATTTCTTGCTGCAGTTCACGCAACCGCCCGCACCGTCCGAAGCGGAACTCATGCGGCGCTTCGCCAAGATTGGCATTGCGCCGGGCCGGCGTTTCGACGCATCTGCCTTGTCGCCGGACATGAAGCAGAGCATCGCGGCGGGCGTCGCGGATGGAAAAGCCGCGCTCGACGATGCCATGAAGCACACGACCAGTTCTTATGATCTCTTTGGCACGCGGGACGACCTTAAGGGAAACTATCTGACGCGCGCCGTGGCTGCCGCGATGGGAATTTACGGCAACACCAAGGAAGAGGCGGTGTATGTCGGCACTCGACTGGGTGCCGATCACCAACAATTGATGGGCTCGCAACCTTACGTCGTTCATTTCGACAAGAAAGATCTGCCGCCTGCACGCTTCTTCTGGTCAATGACAATGTACGACTTGCCAGGCCGGCACCTCGTCGCGAATCCCATCAAGCGATACTCGATCGGCGACCGCACCAAAGGCATCAAATACGGTGCCGATGGCTCGCTCGATATCTATCTACAGCACGCTTCGCCCGGAGCAGACAAGGAATCGAACTGGCTGCCAGCCCCAAACGGCCCCTATGATGTCATCGCGCGAATCTACGGACCAGACCCGTCGGTCTTTGATGGAACGTGGAAATTTCCGGTTCCGCAGAAGCGTTGAATTCGACTGATTGAACGGTTGATCAACGCTATGGGAGCGTGCTGTGAAGAAGCCCACTGCGGTGCGAGTGACACGCTCTCGGCATTGGCCCGATGGTCACACGATCGGGCACAGTAAGTCACGCCAGTGTCAGCGTCGCTTCGGCGGGTCGACGAATTTCAAGTAAGCCGTCTTCCGAAGCGAATCTCGTACAACTCTCGGTGAGCGCGACATTTCAGTAGGACATTCAGGTAAGCGACGTTGCCGTCTGCTGTGAATTGAACCGTACTTCAAAGAAAAAGGGCTTCGCGATGAAAAGAGCACGTAAGCTCGTCTCCCTTGTGACTGCCGTGACCAGTTTGCCGATGGAGTCGTGCTGCGCGCTGCAACGGCGCAGCGCGACTGCAAACAACAAACGAGCCATCGCGGCCGCACTGATTGCAGTGACACTAACCGCCTGCGACACGACTCACTCGATCAATTCGTCCCAGCCGCCAACGAAGCTTGCGATTACTGCCAGTACGAATGAAATTCGAGCCGTCGCCAAGGAAGCGTATATCTATGGAACACCCATGGTCGCGACCTACACGACGATGTACGCGTTCTCGATCGATTCAAGCAACCCGCAGTACAAAGGTCCTTTCAACACCATCCTGAATATCTCTCGGGTTTTCACGCCGGACGACACTGCCTTCGTCACACCGAACTCGGACACACCTTACTCGTTCGCCGGCCTCGACCTTCGCGCCGAGCCGGTTGTCATCACGATCCCGCCAATGGAGCCGAAACGCTATTTCGTGTTCCAACTGATGGACCTTTATACCTTCAACTTTGCCTATGTCGGCACTCGCACCACTGGTAATGGTGGGGGCAATTTCTTGATTGCCGGACCCAACTGGAAGGAAGCGCCGCCGCCAGGTATCACGCAGGTTATCCGCTCAGAAACCGAGCTCGTTAATGTCGTTGGCCGCACCCAGCTCTTCAACCCAGGCGATCTCGATAACGTCAAGACAATCCAGGAAAGCTATCGGGTGCAAACTCTTTCTTCGTTTGCTGGTAGCGCGGCCCCGCCCTCGGCACCCTCGATTCAATGGATCAAGCCATTACGACCTGACATGCAGCACACGTCGCTCGAGTTCTTCAACCAGCTCGCGTTCGCCTTGCAGTTCACGCCAGTCAACCCAACGGAGAGCGACTTGCGAAGCCGGTTCACGACGATTGGAATCGTTCCGGGACAACCGTTCGACGTCGGCGCGCTTTCCGAGGAACAGAAAGCGGCGTTGCTCTCCGGAATGGAAGACGGTCAGAAAGAGATCGACTCAAAGCGCGCGTCCCTTGGTGGGAAGACTGACACGTTATTCGGAACACGCGCGTACCTGAAGAACGACTATGTTGCACGGGCTACAGGTACGCAGGTTGGTATCGGCGCGAACTCGCGGGAGGAGGCGCTCTATCCGATCCTCGAGAAGGATTCGAGCGGCCAGCAACTTGACGGCAGCAAGCATCGGTATACGTTGCACTTCGAGAAAGGCCAACTGCCACCCGTCAACGCGTTCTGGTCGATGACCATGTATGCCTTGCCAAGCCAGTTGCTGGTGAAGAACTCCATCAATCGCTACTTGATCAATTCTCCGATGCTGCCTTCGTTGAAAACCGATCGCGATGGTGGTACGACGATCTACGTCCAAAGCACATCACCCGGCAAGGCCAAGGAGGCAAATTGGCTACCCTCGCCGGCCGGCCCTTTCATGGTGACAATGCGGTATTACTGGCCCAAGCCTGAGCTTCTAAATGATCAGTGGCACACACCAGAACTTCGGCAAGCACCCTAGAAAAAAAGAATCTCATTTGCTTCGCCGTGACGCGCGACGGCGAAGCCGGTCTGAATCGTCCATGCGATGGGTAGTACAGGTTCTTTTCGCACGTCGCGCCTTATCTGCGCGTGCCGTCGGACCTGATTCGCGCCGGACGACCCCGCGAGCGACATAGTGAAGGCGACGCGGCTGGAGGTGCGAAACGCTGACGCTCAACCCCGAAGCCGCGCGTGACTATTTGCAGCACGCGTAGCGATGTCAGTGTTTCAACTCGACCACGTAAGGCTCGACATCGCACCGCAAGCGCTCAACCCCGAAGCCGCGGCAAAAACCGAACAATCTGTAAAGGCTACCGCAATGGCAATCCAATGACTTGAATTAAGCCCGGCGGCCTTGAAGGCTGCTGGGCTTTTGCGTTGACGCATGCCCGCTCGATGCTCCAGCGAGTTCGTCATCCACCAGTCGTTGACGATATCCCAGCCACCGCTTTCACGGCCCCCCGAACCATCCGCTCGACCACGGCCTGTACGGCATCGGCACGCGCTGGCGCATAGTCGAACGGAGGCGTCTCGTCCATATACGTGCTCTGACACATCTCCAGCTGCACGGCATGAACGCCCTTCTCCGGCGCGCCGAAGTGCCGCGTGATGAAACCGCCCTTGAAGCGGCCATTGGCAATCCACGTATAGCCGCTCTCCGCAGCCCCGTCGACGACCGCCTGCAACACCGGCGGCGCTGCCGTCCGCCCGTCCTGCGTACCGATGTTCAGATCCGGCAGCTTGCCCTCGAACAGACGCGGCAAAACGCTTGCGATCGAATGCGCTTCCCACAACAGCACGTTTGCATGCTTCTCGCGCAGGCGCGCGAGTTCGGCGGCGATGGTGTCGTGATACGGCTTCCAGTAAGCCGCGACGCGGCGCTGCCTTTCGGCGGCGTCGGGCACGCAGCCTTCGCGATAAACCGGCTCGCCGCGAAACGTCAGGTCCGGGCACAAGCCCGTCGTGGTCTGCCCCGGATAGAGGCTTTCGTCCGAAGACGGCCGGTTCAGGTCGATCACATAACGCGACAGGCGCGCGCCGAGCACGGTCGCGCCGAGTTCACGCGCGAACGCGTAGAGGCGGTCGAGATGCCAGTCGGTATCGGCGACCGTCAGCGCAATGTCTGTGTATTGGCCGCGCAGGTCGTCGGGGATGATCGTGCCGAGGTGCGGAATCGACAGCAGGAGCGGCGCATCGCCGCGAGTCAGGGTGAAGATTTCGTTCATGGCGTGAGTAGCGAAGGGTAATCGAGGTTGAGAGCAGTACATTTAAAGCAACGCGTCGTCCTGCAATGTCGGCAAGGCGCGCTTGAGCGCGGGACGAATCAGATGGTCGAGCACGCGGCGTGTGAGCACGGCGATCTCATCGACGAAATCGCTCCATTCGCCTTGTCGATGCAGCAGAAAGAACTCGCGTCGCCCAAGCCGGCTCGCGGGCAGAGGCAGCACGGCGATTTCATCCAGATAATGCCGCGCTTGCCAGAGACACAGCGGTGTCGAGATGGCGAAGCCGAGTTTCGCGGCGACGAGGCTCAGGAGCGGATCGGTCGCATCGAACTCGTAGCGGCGCGGACTTTCGATACCCAGATGCCGCGCGAAGCGCTCCACCTGCTGGCCGATCACCGAGCGCGCTGTATAACGGATCAACGGCAGCTCCGTTGCAAGCTGCCGCCATGACGACGCTCCTTGGCGCTCATCGAGCCAGCGTCGCGACACGACGGCCACGAACGCTTCCGAAAACAACGGCATTTCGACGATACGGCTGTCGTTCAGCACCGTCTGCGTACAGACCGCGATATCGACCTCGCGCGCGTGCATTTGGTCGGACAGGCCCGGCGTGAGTCCCGACCACAAGGCAATCTGCCGCGCGGAGCCGGACATCGCGCGAATGAGTTCGGGGCCGACCGTCGCCGCGAAGGAATCGACGCAGCCAAGCCGCAGGGGCAGCGCTCCCGCCAGCGACGCATCGCCGATACGCGTGCTCACCATTTGCGCATGGTCGAGTAGCGGCCCGGCGAGTTCGAGCAGCGCGCGTCCCGCCAGATTCGGACGCGGCGGGCGGCTGTCGCGATCGAACAAGCCAGCGCCCTGCTCGCGCTCGAGCGACGCAATCGACTGGCTCACCGCGCTCTGGCTCACGCCCAGATGTTTCGCGGCTGCCGTCATCGAACCGGTCTCGCAAACGGCGACGAAGGCCTGCAATGCGCGTAGATCGATAGGTGGTGGGGTGCGTCTCATCGCGTTTCCGTGGTTTGCAGGCACGCGCCCGGCCAAGTCCCGCCGTGCGGCGCTCATGTTGCACGCACTGGGCTGGAAGCCGCGCGTCTCGCGCAAACGCCCGCATGGGCCATAAGTTTGCCTTATGCAAAAAGATCGTGCGCCGTTTGCCGAGATCGGGGCCCGTGTCGCATTGATGACAGTAGACGTCGAGTTTGTGCCGGTTCCGGCGATTTTGGACCGGTACATTCTTTCGTCACGGGCATCGAGGCGCGGGAGGCCGCAGTGGAGACACTGGTTTTTATCTGGAGCAACGCGGCGTCGATCGCTTCCATGCTGGTCGATCACGTGTTGCTGGTGCTTGCCGGCGTCGGCTGCGCCATCGTGACGGGCGTCGCGCTCGGCATCGTCATCACGCTCAACGAGCGGCTCGCGCGCGTGGTGTTGTACGCCGCCGCGATGCTCATGACGATCCCATCCATCGCGCTCTTCGGCTTGCTGATTCCGGTGCTCTCGCTGATCGGACAGGGCATCGGCTTTCTGCCTGCCGCCATCGCGCTCTTTCTGTATGCGCAATTGCCGATCGTGCGCAACACCTACGCCGCGATCCGCAACCTCGATCCCGCGCTGCGCGAAGCCGCCAACGGCATGGGGATGACCGCGTGGCAGCGGCTCTACCGCGTGGAGATGCCGATTGCCGTGCCGATCATCATGGCGGGCGTACGCATGGCGGTGGTCATGAATATTGGCATTGCGGCAATTGCCACGTATATCGGCGCGGGTGGGCTCGGGCGGCTGATCAGCCGGGGCATTTCGCAATCCGATCCGCGCCAGTTGATCGCGGGCGCGGTGATCGTCGCGCTGCTCGCGATCCTCGCCGACCTCGGCCTGGGCGCGCTGCAATGGCGCCTGACGCCGGAAGGCATGCGGCCGCGCCAGGCGCGCTTCTTCTGGCGCCGCAACGCGACGCGCGGGCCGCTGGTGACGGCCGCGACGGCCGCGACGCCGATTTCATCCACAGCGGAGGGACGATGATCGATCTTCGACATCTGACGAAGCGATTCGAAAAGCGCGGCGAAAAGCCAGTCGTCGACGACGTGTCGATGACGATCGGCGAAGGCGAACTCTGCGTGCTGCTCGGGCCGTCCGGTTGCGGCAAGACGACGACGCTCAAGATGATCAACCGGCTCGTGCAGCCCACGTCAGGGCAGATTCTGATCGGCGGCGCGGATACGGCGGGCTTCGACATCGTCGAGTTGCGGCGGCGCATCGGCTATGCGATTCAGCAAGTCGGCCTGTTCCCGAACATGACGGTCGCCGAGAACATCGGTATCGTGCCGAAGATGCTCGGCTGGGACAAAACGCGCATCCGCGAGCGCACCGAAAACCTGTTGGAGATGGTCACGCTCGATCCGGCCATCTACATGCGATGTTATCCGCGCGACCTGTCGGGCGGGCAACAGCAGCGCGTGGGCGTGGCGCGCGCGCTCGCCGCCGATCCGCCGGTAATGCTGATGGACGAACCGTTCGGCGCCATCGATCCGATCAATCGCGCGTCGATTCAGGACGAATTCCGCCATATTCAGACGACCCTGAAGAAGACCGTGATGTTCGTCAGCCACGACATCGACGAAGCCATGAAAATGGGCGACAAGGTCGCGATCTTCCGCAACGGCAAGCTCGAACAACTGGCGAGCCCGGATGAACTGCTGGCGCGTCCCGCGAGCGCGTTCATCGCCGATTTCGTGGGCACTGACAGGGCGCTCAAGCGTCTGCGCCTGATGCGCGCCGTCGATGCGGCGCTGGAACCGGCGCGCGTCGCGCGGCTCGGCTACCCGAGCGCCGATGCCCGCGCGCTCTTGCGCGATCACGTGGCCGACGCACTGGTCGTGCTTGACGCCCACGGCAGACCGGCCGGCCACGTCGGCGCGGCTGAACTCGACGCCAGCGGCGCCACGCTCGAAGCGCCGAGTCTGCGCGCGTTGCCGGGCGTGGTGCGCGCGGGCGACGACCTGCGCGCGGTCATGTCGATGCTGCTCGCGCACGGCGCGTCGTGGCTGCCGGGCGTCGACGCGGACGGACGCTTCATCGGCTACGTGACGTATGAACGCATCGCGCTGATGGCGCGCGCGGCGTGCGTGTCCGGCGCGGCATTGCCCGAAGGCGGCCTGGCCTCGTCCGCTGGCGACGCGGCGAAAGCGGGCGATGCATCGCGCGATGACGGGGCGCATCCCGAACTCGCTTTCGGAGGCGCGCGATGAACCATCGACGCGGCGGTTTGCGTATTGCGTTAGGCGCGATGATGGCGTTGGCCAGCGCATCGGCGCATGCGGACGACTGGCTCGCATCGATCGGGCAGTATCGCGCGGACATCGTCTATCAGTCCGGCCAGCAGATGCTGATGGTGCTGATCGCGGGCGTCGCGGCTATCGTGGTTGCGGTGCCCGCGGGCATCTGGCTGAGTCGCCCCGACAACGGCCGGGCCGCGCAGTTCGTGATGTTCACGCTCAACGCGGGCCAGGCCGTGCCCAAGCTCGCCATTCTCGCGCTCGCCATGAGCGTGCTCGGCATCGGCGCGAAGCCCGCGATTCTCGCGCTATGGCTCGCCACGCTGCTGCCCATCGCGATGAATACATACGAAGGCATACGCGCCGTGCCGCCCGCGCTGATCGAGGCCGCGAACGGCATCGGCATGACGCCGCGGCAGATTCTCTTCAAGGTGGAATTGCCCAACGCCATGTTCGTGATTCTCGCGGGCGTGCGCACCGCGCTCGCCATCACAGTCGGCACCGCACCGCTCGCGTTCCTCGTGGGCGGCGGCGGTCTCGGCGAGCTAATTTTCACGGGCATCGACCTCAACGATTTCACGATGCTGCTTGCGGGCGCCATCCCGACCGCCCTGCTCGCGGTGGCAACCGACCTGTTCGTCGCGCAAATGCAGCACTGGCTCGTGCCGCGCGGCGTCAGTCCTCAACGCTGAACTTTCCTGGATAACGAAGCTCATGCTCAAGCCTTTGCTGTCACGCAAACTGTGGTCGCGTCTTTTCGGCGCATCCCTGTTCACGCTTGCCCTCGGAACGATGGCCCTGCAGGCCGCGCAGGCTGCGCCAACCGTCACGGTCGGCGGCAAGAACTTCACCGAACAAGTGCTGCTGGCGGAAATGACCACGCAATTGCTCAAGGCGAAGGGTTTCACGGTCGTCAAGAAAGACGGCATGGGCAGCACGGTGCTGCGTCAGGCGCAGGAAAACGGTCAGGTGGACGTGTACTGGGAATACACCGGCACTTCCCTCATCACCTACAACAAGGTGACCGACAAGCTCGACCCGCAGCAAACTTATGCGCGCGTCAAGGAACTGGATGCGCAAAAAGGCCTCGTGTGGCTCGACCCGTCGAAGGCGAACGATACCTACGGCATCGCCATGAACCGCGATGTCGCCCAGAAGCTCGGCGTCACGACCATGAGCGACCTCGCCAAGGTGCTCAACAGCGGCAAGGAACTGACCTTCGCGTGTAACTCCGAGTTCTATGCGCGCCCGGACGGCCTGCGTCCGCTGCAAAAAGAATACGGCTTCAGCTTCGGTCCGTCGCAGATCAAGCGGATGGATTCGGGTCTCACCTATCAGGCGCTGAAGGACCGTCAGGTGGACACCGCGCTCGTTTTCACGACCGATGGCCGCGTGCCCGCTTTCAACTTCATCGTGCTGCGTGACGACAAGAGTTTCTTCCCCGCCTACGCGCTTACGCCGGTCGCACGCAAGGCGACGCTCGACGCGAATCCGAATCTCGCGGGCATCCTGAACGCGCTGTCGGCCAAACTCGACGACGCAACGATGGCGCGACTCAACGCCGAGGTCGACGTCCAGAAGAAGTCGCTCGACGAGGTGTCGGCTACTTTCCTCAAGTCCGCCGGACTGATCTGACGCGCGTCCGATGAAGCCTTTTATCGTCGCCGCCGCGCAAACCGAAACCGTCGCGGGCGATCTGGCCGCGAATCTGGCGGCGCATCGCCGGTTTATCGACGAAGCACGCGGGCGCGGCGTTCAGTTGCTCGTGTTTCCCGAGTTGTCGCTTGCCGGTCACAGTGCGGGCGCCGACGCCTTGAGGCTCGCCTTGCCGCGTAACGCCGCCGCGCTCCTCGAGCTGGCTGAAGGGTGCTCGCCGCTTGCCGCCGTGGTTGGCTTCGTCGAGGAAGCAGCGGGCGCGCAGTTCTACAACAGCGTCGCGACACTGTACGCGGGACGCGTGGTGCACGTGCATCGCAAGATCGCGCTTGCCACTTACGGCCGGCTCGACGACGGCAAGCACTACGGACACGGCGCGCGGCTCGATCAGTTCACGCTGCCCGCCGATCCTCGCTGGCAGATCGCCACGCCCGTGTGCGCGGATTTGTGGAGCCCGGCGGTGATGCATCGGCTTGCCTGCGACGGCGCGACGCTATGCGCGGCGCCGGTGAGTTCGGCGGTCGAAGCCGTGGGCGACGCCTTCGACAATCCGCGCGGTTGGGACACGGTGCTGCGCGCCCATGCACTCGTCTACGGTCTGCCTGTCGTGTTCGCCAATCGCGTCGGCCATGAAAACGGCCTGCGCTTTTGGGGCGGCTCGCGCGTCGTCGGGCCGCGCGGCGAAACGCTCGCGCAAAGCGAATCGGCACGTGAGGAACTGGTCGTGGCGCCGCTCGACTACGAAGCCGTGCGCGCCGCGCGCTTCGACTTGCCGACCCTGCGCGATGCCCGCGGCATCCACGCACTCGAAAGCGGCATCGTGTCGGTTTCGTGATCGCGTTGGTCGTGTGTCTGCCCGCACCGGTCATATCCGCGACCGACAATCGATTCAACTGATCGTTCGTATGGGAGTGTGACGATGATCGACCCGACGCGCGTGCGCGCCGCCCTGGCCGAGCGCCAGGACAACTTCTCGCTGCCGCAGCCTTTTTATACCGATGAAGCCTTTCATCGGCTCGACCTCGACGCCGTCTTCAACGACGAGTGGCTGTTCGCCTGCAACAGCTGCGAACTGCGCAAACCGGGCGATTATCTGACGCTGGAAATCGGCGCGACATCGGTGCTCGTGCTGCGCGACATGGACGGCGAAATCCGCGCGTTCTTCAATACCTGCCGGCATCGCGGCTCGCGCATCTGTCTCGAAGAGAAAGGGCATGCGCATCGGCTTACTTGTCCGTATCACCAGTGGGTGTACGACCTCGACGGCGCGCTCCTGCATGCGCGGCAGATGCCGGCGGGCTTCGAGCGCGAGGGCTACGGTCTGCGCGCCGTGCATGTCGAGATCGTGTGCGGCATGGTCTATATCTGCCTCGCCGCGACGCCGCCCGACATCACGCGCTTTCGCGACGCGGTCACGCCCTACCTCGCGCCGCATCAGCCGTGGCGCACCAAGGTCGCGGCCAGCGTGACGATGATCGAGGAAGCCAACTGGAAGCTCGTCATCGAGAACAATCGCGAGTGCTATCACTGCGCGGCCAATCATCCGGAGTTGCTCGCGACGCTCGTCGAATTCGCGTTGCCCGACGATCCCGCTGGCTCGCGCGACTTCCGTCTGTTGATGGAAGCCCAGGCTGCGAAGTGGGACCGTCACGGCTTGCCGCATTTGCCCGCCGATGGCGGCGACGAATTCCGCTGCATTCGGCTGCCGTTTCATCGCGGCGCGGTGTCCTTCACGCCGGATGGATCGCCCGCGTGCGGCAAGCTGCTCGGCGACCTCACCGATCCGGATCTCGGCTCGGTGCGCATGTTTCGCGTGCCGAACAACTGGAATCATTTTCTCGCCGACCACATCATCCACTTCCGCATTCTGCCGCTGTCGGCCACGCGCACGGTGTTGCGCACGACGTGGCTCGTACACGAGGATGCCGTCGAAGGCGTCGATTACGACGTCGATACGCTCACGTCCGTATGGAACGCGACCAACGTGCAGGACGCGCGGCTCGCGGCGAACAATCAGCTGGGCGTAGGCTCGCTCGGCTATGCGCCGGGACCGTATGCGCCGTCCGAGTTCATGCTGCGCAACTTCACGAACTGGTATGCAAGGAAGCTCGCGTCACATCTGGACGGCGCACACGGGCAGCGCTCAATCGCGCTGAAGGTGTCGAATGGCTGATGTGCCGACATCTTCCGATACGGCGTTCGACGGCACCCTCGCCTTCGCCTGCGACACGCCCGCATCGCGCACGCTCGAGTGCATCGGCGTGCGTGACGAAGCGCCGGGCGTCAAGACCTTTCGCCTGCGCGATCCGCACCCCGACGGCGCGCGCCGCTACGCGCCGGGCCAGGCAATGCTGCTGACGCTCGATATCGAGGGGCGGCGCTTCGACCGCACGTTTTCTATCGCCTCGACGCCGCTCGAAGCGGACGCGCTCGAACTGACGATCAAGGCGCAGTCCGGCGGCGTCGTCACCCGCTGGCTGCATGAGCGCTTCGCGCCGGGCATGCGCATCGACACGCGCTATCCGCTCGGACGCTTCACACTCGATGCATCGGCCGATACGCCTCTCGCGCTAGTGTCGGCGGGCTCGGGCGCATCGCCGCTGATGTCGATGCTGCGCACGCTGGCGCGCCGCTCGCCGCACGCCGACATCGCTTGGCTTCATTGCGCGCGCGGCGTGGACGACATTCTTTTTGCCGATGAACTCGCGACGCTTCAGGCGCGCATGCCCAACCTGACAGTACACGTGTGGCTGAGCGCGCCCGCACCCGGCTGGTTCGGTCTGCGCGGGCGCATGTCGCGCGGCGCGCTCTGGGCGATGGCGCCGGACTTCGGACGCCGCACGGTCTATTGCTGCGGTCCAGCCGGTTTCATGCAGAGCGTGCGGCAGATTCATGCGGCCGAAGGCGCCCGCCGCGCGGCGTTTCATATAGAGCATTTCGGTCCCGTGATCGAGCCGATGGAAAGCGAAGCCGCGACGACCGGCGCACCTTCGTCCGACGAACAGCGCGATGCCATTTTCAACGCGTGGCTGAACGGCCGGCGCTTCGATGTGCGCGCGGGCGAAACGCTGCTCGTCGCGGCCACGCGTCAGCAAGTGGTGATTCCGTGCGGTTGCGCGAGCGGCCTGTGCGGCACGTGCAAAGTGCGCCACCTTTCGGGCGAAGTCGCGATGAAACATGCAGGCGGAATTTCCGCGGCCGAAGAAGCGCAAGGCTGGATTCTCGCGTGTTCGAGCCGTCCCTTGACCGATGTCGAAATCGCCTTCTGACATGCAAACGGCACCGACGCTTCATCACGACGCCAGCCGCTTCACGCGCACGCTTGGCTTCGACATGCTTCCCGCTGCCGTCGTGCGCGACGCGCAGCGCCGCATTCTCGACCTGCTCGGCGTCGCGGCGGCGGGCACGTCCACACGGCTTTCGACAATCGCGCGCGAGCATGCGCTCGATTGCTTCGCGGCCGGACGCACCCCCGCGCGCATGCTGTTCGACGGGCGCATCGTCAGTGCTCCGGGCGCGGCGTTCGCGGGCGCAACGACCATCGACAGTCTCGACGGCCATGACGGCCACGCGCTCACCAAGGGCCACGCGGGCGTCACCGTCTTGCCGGCCCTGCTCGCCATGACCGAGCGCGCGCCCGGCATGAGCGGACGCGAGTTCATCGTGCAGACGGTGCTCGGTTATGAAATAGGCACGCGTGCCGGCATCGCGCTGCATGCGACGAGCCGCGAATATCACACCTCGGGCGCGTGGAATGCGTTGGCGGCCGCCGCTATCGCGAGCCGCGCGCTCGGCTTCGACATACCGGCGACGCGCCACGCGCTCGGCATCGCCGAATATCACGGGCCGCGTTCGGACATGATGCGCTGCATCGATCATCCGACCATGCTGAAGGACGGCTCGGGTTGGGGCGCGCTGGCGGGCATCAGCGCCGCCCTGCTCGCCTCGCGCGGCTACACCGGCGCGCCCGCGACCACCGTCGAACGCGATGCGCCCGCCTGCTGGTCCGACCTCGGCGATCGCTGGCTGATCCTCGAACAGTATGTGAAGCCGTATCCAGTGTGCCGCTGGGCGCATCCGGCAATCGCCGCCGCGCTTGCAGTGCGTGCGCTCGACGGCTTCGATGCGGCCAACATCGAGCGCGTGGAGATCGAAACCTTCCACGAGGCGACGCGTCTCTGGTCCGCGCTGCCACGCACCACCGAGGAAGCGCAGTATGGCGTGCTGTTTCCCGTCGCGGCGGCGCTGGCGCATGGCCGTGTCGATGCCGGCACCATCGGCGATTCGGGCCTTGCCGATCCCGCCGCGTGCGCGTTGCTGCCGCGCCTCGTCGCAAAGGAGCACGCCGCGTTCAGCGCCGCGTTTCCCGCCGAGCGCTGGGCGCGCGTGACGGTCGAACTGCGCGATGGCCGCCGCCTCGATTCCGGTCCGATGCAGGCAAGCGGCGACCTCGCGCGCCCGATGACACCCGGCGCCGAGCGCGACAAATTTCGTGAACTCTGCGGCGCGCGCTTCGGCGCACGGTTCGCGCGCGAACTCGAAGACGCGGTGGATGCGCTCGCCGAACCGCACGCCCGCGCCGGGCACCTGTGCGAACTCGTGCTGGGCACGCCGCCCAGTGCGTCGCAAACATGAACACTCCGATCAGCCAACGAAACAACGAGCCATGCCAGTAAATCCCGACGCATTCTCAACGCCGTTCCACGATCCCGCGTCCGTGGCGGGCAAGACGCCGCCCATCGGCGAATCGACCGATCTGCTGATCGTCGGAGCGGGGCCGGCCGGCATCGCGGCGGCACTCGAAGCGGCCGGTCGCGGTACACGCGTCACGCTCGTCGACGAAAACCCCGTGCCGCTCGAAATGATGGGCGAAGACGTGCCGCTGCACTTCGGCAGCCGCATGGGCGCGGAGGCAGGCAACGCCAACGCGATGCTCGAAGCCATGCTCGACGCCCGTCCCGAACTGGGCGACGCGCTCGAAGCGGGTATCGACGTGAAGCTGGGCACGGCAGTGTGGGGACTCTTCCCGCACGGGCCGGCGAACGCTTGGATCGGCACGCACGTGGCCGGTCTCGCGGACGCCGAACATACCTGGCTGCTGCAATTCAGTCAGGTGATCGTTGCGTCGGGGCGGCGCGACATGGGACTCGCCTTCGACGGCTGGCAACGCCCGGGCGTGATGGGTGCAAGCGCCGCGTGGCGGCTCGCGGTTCTCTACGGCGCGCTCGACGCGCGGCGCGCGGTGCTCGTCGGCAGCGACACGGATGCGCTTAACGTCGCGCTCGAACTCGTCTCGCGCGGCGTGCAGATCGTCGCGGTGATCGAACAGGCTGGCGAAATCGTCGGCGATGCGGCGCTCGCGGCGCAACTCGAAGCGAGCGGCGCGCACATTCTCACGCGTCATGTCGTGCGCCATGCACATGGCGATGCTTATGGCGTGACTTCCGTCGACGCAGCCACGCCCGACACGACCGCCCTGACGACATTCGATTGCGATACCGTGCTGCTCGGCATCGCCGCGTTGCCTGCAATCGAGCTGCTCGAAGCGGCAGGCTGCGCGACTGCGTTCGATGCCGCGCGCGGCGGTCATATCGCCCGTGTCGATGCGATGCAGCGCACCTCGTTGCCGTTCGCCTACGCGGCAGGCGACTGCGCGGGCGTCTGGCCGGCGAAGAGCCGCGACGAAACGATCGCGCGTGAAGAAGGCCGCCTTGCGGCGCGCGCGGCTTTATCGTCGTTGGATGAAAGCGCTTCTCTCGCCGACGCGCCGCCCGCGCGCCAACCCGATGCGCCCGCGCAAGACATCGCGCTATCGCGTGTCGAATGGGTGCGGGCAAGCGTCATCGGCGCGGCGGGCGAGCCGTTCGTCTGCCAGTGCGAGGAAGTGACGGCGCGCGAAATCCTCGATGTGCGTCCGCCGCGCTACCTCGGCTGGCAGCCCGCCGACGCGCTTCACGACACACGCGGCGTCGCGGGTCTCGCGCAAAGCGGGCCGCCCAGTCCCGACGCGGTGAAGCGTCTCACGCGCGCATGCATGGGCCCGTGCCAGGGCCGCCGATGCCGCGAGCAAGTCGCCGCGCTGCTCGCGATAGGCTCCGGCTGCGCGCTGCCGCGGATTCCGCTCGCCACATTCCGCGCGCCCGTCCGGCCGCTCGCGCTGCGGCAGCTAGCCGAGGTGGCCGAAGCGCAGGAGACCGGCGCGCATTGGGACAGCTGGTTCGGCATGGCGTCGCAATGGGTGCCGTTTTGGCGTGTCGATCCGCTGTATCGCGCGGCCACGCGCCGTCAGGGCGAACCGGTGGCGAGCGAATGAACGAAGCATCGACCGGCCGTCGCACTCGAATCGAATCTTCCGGACACACAAGCATGAAAGCAGACACGCAACAGGACAGCGGCACGCCGAAGGGCGCTTCGGTGGTTATCGTCGGCGGCGGCGTAACGGGTTTGTCGGCGGGATGGTGGCTCGCGCGCGAGGGTGTCGACGTGCTGGTGCTCGAAGCGGGAATGATCGGCTGGGGCGCGTCGGGCCGCAACGGCGGCGGTTGCTCGCATCATCACAGCCCGCTCTTTCTCGAAGAACAGCGTCTCTGGCCGATGATGGACGACCTGCTCGGCTATCCGACCGAGTTCCGCGCCGAGCGTCTGCGCATTGCGCTCGATGAACAGCAGTTCGTGTTGTACCGGCGCGCGCTCGAAAACGGCGAACACCACGGCCTGCGCTCGGACGTGCTCGATGCGAAACAGGTGCGCGAACTGGTGCCGCTCGCCGGCGACAACGTCCATGCCGGCTACTTCTATCACTTCGGCGGACATGCGAATCCGCATCGCACGTTGCAGGCTTATGCGTGGGCGCTGGAGGATCACGGCGGGCGCATTCTCCAGCACACGCCGGTGACAGGATTCGTCCGGCAAGGCGGACGTGTGAGCGCGGTGAAAACGGCTCACGGCGAGATTGCCTGCGATCATCTCGTGATCGCGGCCGGGCCGCATACCGGCGTGCTCGCGGCGCAACTCGATATCGATGTGCCGCTCGCCGCCGCACGCGCCGAGATGATCGTCACCGAGCCGTTGCCGCCAATGGCCATCGGCGGCGTGGATGGCAATGGCCTCTATGGACGGCAGACGCTGCGCGGCAATCTCGCTTACGGCGGCGGTCCGCACGAATGGATCGGCCTCGACGATGTGCCGAAGGTGCGGCCGCAATCGACTCCGCTTCAATGCAGTATCGCGGCGCGCCTGGCTGCGTTGCTGCCCAAGGCGGCGCACGCGAAAGTCATCCGCAGTTGGGCGGGATATATCGAGAACACGCCGGATGGACGGCCCGTGATCGATCGTCCGGATGAACGAGGCAATGTGACGGTCGCGACGCTATCGAGCGTCGGCTTCGGCCTTTCGCCCGCAAGCGGTCACGCCATCCGCGACCTCGTGATGGACGGGCGCTGCGGCTTTGCGGATTTGTCGTCGCTGAGATTGGCGCGCTTCGCTCATCTCGAACCGGACTGGCGCGAGCTTCAGGGCTGGCTGCCGTTGCCGCTGCGCGCATCGGCGCCGGTGCTGGAAGCGGCCTGAGCGCATTGCGTCGCCTTTACGCCCGCCTGCTCACGACTGCGTCTGTGCCGCTCTCAACTCCGTCGGACTGATGCCGTAGGCGCGCCGGACCCAGCGCGCCAGATGCGAAGGCGACGCGAATCCCGTCGCCACCGCGACATCCGCGACCGGCACGCTCGAATACGTGAGCATTTCGTGCGCGCGCTCCAGCCGCAACTGCACGTAGTAGCGTGCGGGCGTCGCGTTCAGATGCCGCAGGAACAGGCGTTCCATCTGCCGCGACGTCATGCCGATAGCCGAGCCGATATCGTTGATCTGCAACGGCGTCTCGACATGCGCGCGCATCATCTCGATTGCCCGGCGGATGCCGCGCGGCAGACTCGCGTGATTTTGGTCGCGCCAGCCGCGCTGGCTGTCGGCGGTGTCGCGCATGCGCTCGTGATGGAACTGGTTCGCCACGCGCACCGCGAGATCGCTGCCGTGCTGCATCTTGATGAGATGCAGCATCAGGTCCATCGAAGCGATACCGCCCGAGCACGTCATGCGGTCACGATCGATTTCATACAGCTTGCTGCTGCACAGCAGGTCGGGAAAAGCCTCCGTGAAAGCCGGCAGATTTTCCCAGTGGATGGTGCACTGATAGCCATCGAGCAGGCCTGCCAGCGCGAGCAGATAAGTGCCCGTGGAAAGCGATCCGATGACCGCACCGGTGCGCGCCGCGCGTCGCAACGCGGCGACGAAGGCCGGTTCGAGCGCGGGCGCGAGCCGCAGGCCGCCGCAGACGAACACATAGTCCGCGCCGGCCAGCACGTCGTCGAACTTGCGCGCGGCAAGCGCGATGCCGTTCGATGCAGGCGCCGGCTCGCCGTCGAGGCTGGCGAGCGTCCACGCATACAATGTTTCGCCAGCGAGGCGGTTGGCCGAGCGCAACGGCTCGATGGCGGACGAGAGGCTCATCATGGACAAGCCATCGGCCAGCAAGAACACGAACTGGCGAGGCACGGCGGCGGACGAAGAAGCGGATTTGAGCAACGCGCGATTCGCAATGGACGATTCGAACCTCCGCATTCGCGAAGGCGGCTTGGGGCCAGCATGTGAGCGCTATTATGGTCGCTAAAACAAGCGTATGGCCAGAAGCGCCGCAACGGTATGGGATCTGAGCGGCGACACGCGCTGCATCTGCGGCGGAATCGGCCGAGGAGAAAGTATGCGAAATTCGTTCGTCGGGGTCGATCTGCGCGCGTTGCAGGCGTTCGTCGCGGTCTGCGAAACCCGCTCCATGACGGAAGCGGCGCGCGTACTCGGCGTCACGCAAAGCGCCGTGAGCCAACTCATCGCGGCGCTCGAGCGCGAACAAGGCGTGGCGCTCTTCGATCGCGAGTTCCGTCCGGTGCGGCCCAACGCGGCGGGCCGCATTCTCTTCGATCGCGCGGGCGCGCTGCTCGAACACGCGCAGGCGGTCTCGCACGACGTGCGTACGGCGACGAGCGAAGGCGTGCCGAGTCTGCGCATTGGTTGCGTGGATTCCTTCGCCGGAAGCGTCGGGCCGCATCTCGTGCAACGTCTTTCCGGGCGCATGAAAACCTTGTCGATGTGGTCCGGCCTCACGCCGACCCTTAGCGAACAGCTTACCAATCGCGAACTCGATCTCGCCATTTGCACGGAAGCCACGCTCGATCCACGACGCGTCGAACTACGGCCGCTTTTCTCCGAGACTTTCATTGCGGTCGCGCCGAGGCGCTTCAGCGGCAAGCGCGCGCCCGAGTCCTTTCATGAGGTGCTGCGCGAGTTGCCGCTCTTGCGTTATACGGGCCGCTCGCTCATCGGGCAGCAAGTGGAGCGGCTCATCAGGCACATGAATTTCAACGCCCCGAACCGCTATGAATTTGACGATACCGACCCGCTTCTGAGTCTGGTCGGCTCGGGATTCGGCTGCGCCATCACGTCGCCGCTGTGTCTCTGGCAATCGCGCGCGCATCTGGCGGATATCGCGGTCGTGCCGCTGGCCACGACGCGCATCGGGCATCGTCATTTCTACATTCTCACGCGTCAGGCCGAATGGTCGTCGATGGCAGAGGCCGTCGCGCGCGAGTCGGTGGCCGTGACGCGCGACGTAATTGCACCGGGCTTGCTTGCGGCTTTGCCCGGCGCGCCGCCCCATCTTTTCGATGCCTATGCCGCCGCGTTCGCCGCGCAAAGCGCCGCGTGAAATTAGCGGAACTGCTTCAAAACATAAGAGTTTCTGATTCGGCCGCGCGGCTTAATGGCAGGGATGCGTTCGCCTCTACCATCCGTAGCTGACAGCGGATACACGCAGTTCAACCTAAGAGACAGGGCAGGACGATGACCACAAACCGCCGTAGTTTTCTGAAGCAGGCTTCACTCGTCGGCGTAGCCGCGGCCACCTCGGGCCTTGCGTCATTCGCGCGCGCCGCGACCGTCGTGAACTACGGCGGCTCGGCGTGGCTTGGGCACTACGCGGCCTATGTCGCGATGAAGACGGACATCTTCACGAAGCTCGGCATCGACTGCCGCTGGCAATCGTTCTCCACTTCGTCGGCGCGCATGGGCGCGGTGATGGCGGGGAACATCGACATTGCGGGGACCGGCGTCGTCTCGGCGCTCGCGCTGATGGCAAGCGGCGCGAAGCAGTTTCAGCTCATCTCGACGCCGAACAACTTCGGCAAATCGGAAGGCCTTCTCGTGCGTGGCAATGTGAAGTCGCTCGCCGATCTCAAGGGCAAGAAGATCGGCGTCACGTATGCGTCGAGCTCGCATGTCCTGCTGCTCGACGTGCTGCGCCAGGCGAACTTGGACCCGGCGAAGGACGTGAGCATCATCAACTTGCCGGCGACGGAACTGCTGGCGGCGTATCGCGGTAATCAGATCGATGCCGCCGCCGCATGGACACCGACGTTCGACCGCATCAAGGCGCTGCCCGATACCAAACTGCTGCTCGACGATTCCTCGTTCTCGCTTTATAAGCAATATCAGTTGACGCCGGGCCCGGACGTGCTGCTGGTGCGCACCGCATTCGCCAGCGCCCATCCTGATGTGCCGAAAGCCTTTCTGCAAGGTGTCGCGCAAGCCAACGACATGATGACGCACGAGCCGGAGAAGGTCGCGCCCATTCTGATGACGCTCACGAATCTCACGCAGGACGAGCAGATGGCCGTGCTCAAGCAGACGCAGTGGTATTCCCACGCGCAGCAAAAGACGCTATTCGTCGGCAGCGGCGGAAAGCCGGGACCGTTCGTCGACGGCGTACAAAAGCTGAGCGACATGCTCGTCGATCTCAAGCAGATCGACCAGTCGCCGAAAGTGGCGGACTGGATCAACGCGTCGTATCTCTGAGCGCGCAGCATGGCATCCGACAACAAATGGACGAAGCGCGGCGGGCTTTTCGTCGTCAGCGCCTGCTCGCTGATCGGCTTTCTGCTGCTCTGGGAACTCGTGTGCCGCGCGGGTTTGGTCGATGCGGTGTTTCTGCCCGCGCCGTCGCAAGTGCTGAGCCGCGGCATCCGCATGTGGAATCAGCATACGTTGCTCGATAACGTGCTGGCCTCCATACGCCGGGTCATGGTGGGCTTTCTCGCCGCGGCGGTCGTGTCGATACCGCTCGGCATTGCGCTCGGCACCTCGCGCGTGGCGCGCGCCGTGTTCGACCCGCTGCTGTCCTTCCTGCGCCCGCTGCCGTCGATGAGTTGGATACCGCTGTCGCTGCTGTGGTTCGGCATCACCGAGACGCAGAAGTACAGCATCGTCTTCATGGGATCGTTCGCGCCTGCCCTTCTCTATGTGATCGACGCCACGCGCAACATCGACCCGATCTTCGTGCGCGCGGCGCGCAATCTCGGCGCGAACCGCTGGCAGGTCATGCGCGAAGTCATCCTGCCGGGCTGCATGCCGCAGATCCTGTCGGGCATGAAAGTGATTCTCGGCCTCTCGTGGACCTGCGTGATTTCCGCCGAACTCGTCGCCGCGCAGCAAGGGCTCGGCTTCATGATCATGAACGGCCGCGAATTCTTCCAGACCGATACGGTCGTGCTCGGCATGGTGCTGATCAGCATCACGGTGCTCATCACGGATGGCTTGTTCAGGCTCATCGAACGCGGAGTGCTCGCATGGCAACGATAGATGCCCCCATGATTCGCCTCGAAGGCGTGGCGAAGTCCTTCGGCGCGTTGCAAGTGCTCAAGGAAGTCGATCTCGATGTCGCGAAGGGCGAGTTTCTCGTGCTGCTTGGCGCGTCGGGTTGCGGCAAATCGACGATGCTCAACATGATCTCCGGCTTCGAGCCGCCGACGCAGGGCCGCGTGCTCGTCAATGGCCGCGAAGTGAAGGATGTCGAGCCGGCGTGCGGCATGGTCTTTCAGCAATACGCGCTGTTTCCGTGGAAAACGGTCAGCGAGAACGTCGCGTTCGGGTTGAAGATGCGCGGTGTCGGCCGGGCTGAAAGGCGTGATGCCGCGCGTCGCTATATCGAAGCCGTGGGGCTGAAAGGCTTCGAGGACAGCTATCCCGGCGCGCTTTCGGGCGGCATGAAACAGCGCGTGTCGATTGCGCGCGTACTCGCCAACGACCCGGACGTGATGCTGCTCGACGAACCCTTCGCCGCGCTCGACGCCATGACGCGGCAAGTGCTGCAGGAACAGCTTCTGTCGATCTACGAGAAGAGCGGCAAGACGATCGTCTTCATCACGCATTCGATCGACGAAGCGCTGCTGCTCTCCACGCGCATGATCGTGATGGGCGCGAAACCGGGGCGCATCGTGCAGGACATCCGCAACGACCTGCCCTTGCCGCGTACCGCCGAAGTGCAGCTATCGCCTGCGTATCTGGAGATGAAGAAGTCGATCTGGGAAACGGTGCAGGCCGAAGTCATGCGAGGCCTGGAAGGCGCTGGCTGACGTTCGAACGCGCCGGTACTGCTGCTATCCATCGCTTTTGCTTATGAAGCGCTCGCGATGGCGGCAACCCGGCACACTGCAAACATCATCCGCATGAGAAAGGAAGCGCGACAGTGAATACGTACGATGTAGTGGTGATCGGCGCGGGCGTGATCGGCAGTTCCGTTGCGTTTCATCTGCAAAAGCTTGGCGCCAAAAGCGTGCTCGTGCTCGATCGCGCGACCATCGGCGCGGGCACGACGTCGCAATCGTCGGGCATTTTGCGCACGCATTATTCGGTCAAGGAAAACGTCGAACTCGCACGCAAGTCGTGGGCCGTGTTCAACGATTTCGCGGGCTACGTCGGCGACGATGAAGCCTCGTGCGGACTCGTGAAGTGCGGCTACATGATCGTCGCGGCCGATGGCGACAAGGTCGAACCGCTGCGCGCATCGCTCGAACAGCAGAAGCAGCAAGGCATTCCGCTCGAATTGCTCGATGCTCGCCAGGCTCACGAGCTCATGCCCATCGCGCAGTTCGACGACGCCGCGTTGATCGGCTATGAACCCGAGGCGGGCTTCGCGGATGCATATCTCACGGCGACCAGTTTCGCTCGCGCGGCGCGGCGCGGCGGCGTGACGATCCGCGAGAACGTCACCGTGAACCGCTTGCTGATCGAGCACGGCAAGGTGAGCGGCGTTTCGACGAGCATCGGAGATTTTTCAGCGGCAATGGTCGTGAGCACGCAGAACATCTGGACCCCGGAACTCGCCGGATGGACCGGCCGCACACTGCCCGTCTCGCCGGAGCGTCATGCGGTGCTCGCGCTCGAATGCGAGGGCGCGGCCTACACCTACACCATGCCGGTGTTCAAGGATCTGGCCTCGCCCGGCATGCTCTATTACCGCTGCTATGGCGGCAATCAGATGCTCGTCAGCGAAGGCACCGCCGGAGAAAAACTCGCCACGGCCGATACCGAACAGGGCGACATCTCGATGGACTATGTCGTCGAGGTCGGCGCTCAGGTCGCCGAACGGTTTCCCGCATACGAAACGGCGGGCATTGCGTCGTCGTGGACGGGCGTGTACGACGTCACGCCCGACTGGAATCCGGTGCTCGGCGCGCTGCCCGGCATCGAAGGGCTCGTCGTCGGCTACGGCTTTTCGGGGCACGGCTTCAAGCTCTCGCCAACGGTCGGCAAGGTGCTTGCGCAAGCCGCACTCGGCTTGCAAACCGATGTCTCGCTCGCGCCTTACTCGATCGAACGCTTCGAGACCGGCGCGCTGCTCACTGGAAAGTACGGTGTCGGCGCCGTCTCCTGAAGCGCGCGCGCCCGAGGGCGTCGCCATTGCACCGCTCGCGTCTTTTGCGCCGCAGGCGTGGCGCAACGGCGGCGGCACCACGCGCGCGCTCGCGGAAGATGCGGAGGGCGGCTGGCGCATCAGCCTGGCCGACGTGGAACGCGACGGTCCGTATTCGCGCTTTCCCGGCATGACGCGGCAATCGCTCGTCATGACCGGTGCGGGCGTCACGCTGCAAGACGACGCCGTGCAATGTCACTTGCGGCGCGGTATCGCCATGGAATACGACGGCGGCGTTGCGTGGCAAGCCACGTTGCACGACGGCCCTGTTGTCGCGCTCAATGTCATGGCGTTGCGCGGGCGCTATCGAGCACGCATCGAGCCATTGCGCGACGCCGCGTTCGTGCCCCTCGAATGTGTCGCGCTCGTGCTGACGATTAATGGCCGCTGCCTCGTCCACGCTGCCGACAGCGACGACGAGATCATGCTGGCGGAAGGTCACGTGTTGACGCGCATGCCGGGCGCGCCTGCGCTTCATCTCGCGCCTCGGTCGTCGGGAAGCGATGCATCGATTGCGCTCGTCCTCGTCGAGCCCGACAGTCGGCGCTGATCCGCGCGGCTCTTTTCGAATCATTCAAGCAAGGAGATATGCACCCATGAAAATTCTGGTGCCAGTCAAGCGCGTGGTCGACTACAACGTGAAGGTCCGGGTGAAGTCGGACAACACGGGTGTCGATATCGCCAACGTGAAGATGTCCATGAACCCGTTCGACGAGATCGCCGTGAAAGAGGCGGTGCGTCTGAAAGAAGCGGGCGTGGCAACCGAAGTGATCGCCGTGTCGTGCGGCGTCACGCAATGCCAGGAAACGCTGCGCACGGCGCTTGCAATCGGCGCGGATCGCGCCATTCTCGTCGAGTCCGCGGATGAGTTGCAGCCGCTTGCCGTCGCCAAACTGCTCAAGGCATTGGTCGATCAGGAAAAGCCCGAACTCGTCATCCTCGGCAAACAAGCAATCGACGACGACTCGAACCAGACCGGACAGATGCTCGCCGCGCTGGCAGGCTTGCCGCAAGCGACGTTTGCATCGAAGGTCGTCGTGGCCGACGGCAAAGCCACCGTGTCGCGCGAAGTCGATGGCGGCGCGGAAACGCTGTCGTTGAAGCTGCCCGCTGTCATCACCACCGACCTGCGCCTGAACGAGCCGCGTTATGTGACGCTGCCCAACATCATGAAGGCGAAGAAGAAGCCGCTGACGGTCGTGAAGCCGGCCGACCTCGGCGTGGATGTCGCGCCGCGACTGAAGACGCTGAAGGTCGTCGAGCCGCCCAAGCGCAGCGCAGGCATTACGGTGCCGGACGTGAAGACGCTGGTCGAGAAGCTCAAGACCGAAGCCAAGGTCCTGTAACGGAGACGCACGAAATGACGATTCTGGTAATTGCGGAACACGACAACGCGTCCATCAAGGCCGCGACGTTGAACACGGTAGCGGCGGCGGCAAAAATCGGTGGCGATATCCATGTGCTGGTCGCGGGTGCGAACGCGCAAGGCGCGGCCGATGCGGCAGCCAAGATCGCAGGCGTATCTAAAGTGCTGCTTGCGGATGCGCCTCAACTCGCCGAAGGTCTGGCCGAGAACGTCGAGGGCACGGTGCTGAATATCGCGAAGGACTATTCGCACATCCTCGCGCCCGCGACGGCCTATGGCAAGAACATCGCCCCGCGTATCGCGGCGCATCTGGATGTCGCACAGATCAGCGACATCACCGCCGTCGACAGCGCCGATACCTTCGAGCGTCCGATCTACGCGGGCAACGCTATCGCGACGGTGCAATCGAGCGATCCGATCAAGGTCATCACGGTCCGTGCAACGGGCTTCGATCCGGTGGCAGCAGAAGGCGGCAGTGCATCGATCGAGAAGATCGAAGCGGCAGCCGACGCTGGCATCTCGTCATTCGTCAGCCGCGAAGTCACGAAGCTGGATCGGCCGGAACTGACTTCGGCTTCGATCATCGTGTCGGGTGGACGTGGTCTTGGCAGCGGCGAGAACTACACGAAGGTGCTCGAACCGTTGGCCGACAAGCTTGGCGCCGCAATGGGCGCATCGCGCGCGGCGGTGGATGCCGGCTACGTGCCGAACGACTATCAAGTGGGGCAGACGGGCAAGATCGTCGCGCCGCAGTTGTACGTGGCCGTTGGTATTTCGGGTGCCATTCAGCATCTGGCCGGGATGAAGGACAGCAAGGTCATCGTCGCCATCAACAAAGATCCGGAAGCGCCTATTTTCAGCGTCGCGGATTACGGCGTCGTCGGCGACCTGTTTTCGCTCGTGCCGGAACTGACTGAATCGATCGACATGCGCTGACCCAGGAGGCGTATCGGGCAAACCTTGCCGCGCCTCGCGTGCATGACCCCCTTTCGTTCGACTAAAAACCTCACCTTCATTCCCAATCGCTGGGAATCCCTTTTTTGTCCGCCGGGAGCGATGTGGCATTCTGCGCTCATCGACATCGCCTTTCCGGCTGGACATCACAGTGAAACGGGAATCTAACGTCACCGGCGCCGAGCGCTTGCTGCTCGTGCTGACCGCGCTCGCTAGCCACGGCAAGGCCATGTCCGCGAAGGACATACTCGCCGCCACCGGTCTCGCGCAGAGCACGCTTTATCGGCAAGTGGCGTTGCTCAAACGCTGGGGCTTCGTCGCCGAGGACGCCGGTTTTTACGCGCCCGGCCCGATCAGTCTTCAACTCGCGCTCGGCTTCGACGTCAATTCGCTGCTGGTCGAAGCGAGCCGCGAAGGCATGCTGAAGCTCGCGAACGCCACGCAGGAAAGCGTCGGCCTGATCGTCGCCGTGAACGATCAGGTGATCTGCCTCGAAATGATCGAGAGCACGCAGTCGTTGCGCTGCTCTTTCGAAAAGGGACGCTCGGTGCCGTTGCGCTCGGGCGCATCCGCCAAGTCGCTGCTCGCCTTCATGGCCGACAAACTGCGCGCCGAGACGCTGGAGCGTCTGTTCGCCAACGACGATGCCACCCGCGCCGCCCTCGAAACCGAACTGGAGCGCATTCGCTCGCGCGGCTTCGCGGTGAGCGAAAGCGAAGTCGATCCCGGCGTATGGGGCGTAAGCGCGCCCGTGTTCCGGCGCGCGTCGCGCAGCGCGGGCGCGAGCGCATCGATCACGCTGATGGCGCCCTCCTCGCGCGCGGCAGGCCGGGAGCAGCAACTCGCGGACTGGACCGTGCGCGCCGCCAATGCCATATCCGCGCGGCTGCAGGCCGCCTGAACCGCCAATCAACGACAGACCACACCCCTGGAGCCACGCCATGAAAATCAAGAACCTGCTTTCCGCCGCGAGTTTCGGTATCGCCATGATGATTGCCGCGCTGCCTGGCGCCGCGGCCGCGCAAGACTCGAACGTTTTGAACGTCGCCACGGACGCTACCTTCCCGCCGATGGAGTTCGTCGACAAGGGTCAGCGCACCGGCTTCGATATCGACATCATGAACGCGCTCGCCAAGAGCATGGGCAAGCAGATCCAGTGGACCGATATCGACTTCAAGGGACTGGTTCCGGGTCTCGTCGCCCATCGTTTCGATGCAGCCATCTCCGGCATCTACATTACGCCGGAACGCGCCCAGGTGATCGATTTCACCCAGTCGTACTTCGCGGGCGGCCTGTCCGCACTGGTCAAGGCGGATTCGCCGATCAAGACGCTCGCCGATCTCAACGGCAAGAAAGTGACGGTGCAGGTCGGCACGAAATCGGTCAACTTCCTGCGCGACAACTATCCGCAAGTGCAGCGCGTGGAAGTGGAAAAGAATCAGGAGATGTTCGATCTGGTCGGCATCGGCCGCGCGGATGCCGCCGTGACGGGCAAGCCCGCCGCATTCCAGTTCGCGCGCACGCGCCCCGGCTTTCGCGTGCTGGACAAGGAGCTGACGACCGAGGCATATGGCATCGCGGTGCGCAAGGACGAGCCGCAATTGCGCGATCAGATGAACGCCGCGCTCGTCAAGATCAAGGCGGACGGCACCTACGACGCGATCGTGAAGAAGTGGTTCAGCGCAAGCGCCGGCACGACGGCAAGCGCGAAGTAAGCCGGCGGACCTGAACCATGCAACTCGACTTCACGCCAGCCTTCGCCGGTTGGGACGATCTGGCGCATGGCGCGCTCGTCACGGTGGAAGTGACCGCCGCCGCGCTCGTGCTCTCGTGCCTGCTCGGACTTCTGATCGGCATCGGCCGGCTCTCGCCGCAGCGGCGCATCGTCTACGGCTTCTGCACCGGATATCTGATCTTCTTTCGCGGCACGCCCCTGCTCGTGCAACTGTTTCTGCTGTTCTTCGGCCTGCCGCAGTTCAATATCCTGCTGCCTGCCTTCGTGTGCGGCATGCTCGGGCTCGGCCTGTATTCGGCGGCCTACGTGTCGGAGGTCGTGCGTGGCGCGATTCAATCGGTGGATCGTGGACAGATGGAAGCTGCGCGCTCCATCGGCATGTCGGCGGGTCAGGCCATGCGAGCGATCATTCTTCCGCAAGCCGTCGTGCGCATGATTCCGCCGCTCGGCAACGAGTTCATCGCGCTCATCAAGAACTCGGCGCTGGTGTCGCTTCTGACCATCGACGATCTCATGCACGAAGCACAGAAGATCATCAGCGTGTCGTACCGGTCGCTGGAGGTGTATCTCGTCGTCGCGCTCGTCTATCTCGTGCTGACGCAGACGACGAACTACATTCTTCATCGCGTGGAGCGACGGCTGCGCGCAGGAGGCATGGTGCAATGAACAGCGCCCAACCCATTCTCAGCATTCGCGATCTCACCAAGTCGTTCGGGACGCATCGCGTATTGAACGGTATCGACTTCGATATTGAGCCGAGTCAAGTTGTCGTGGTGATCGGGCCAAGCGGCTCCGGCAAAAGCACGTTTCTGCGCTGCTGCAACGGTCTGGAGCAGCCCGAGCGCGGAACCATCGACATCTGCGGGCATCGTCTCGTCGATCAGGGAACCATGCTCAAGGAGCGCGCGCTGAATGCGTTGCGCACGGAAGTGGGCATGGTGTTTCAGTCGTTCAACCTGTTCCCGCATCTTTCGGTGCTGCACAACATTACCGTGGGACCGCGGATGTTGCGCGGTGCATCGAAAGCAGATGCCGAAACGGCCGCGCTCGGCCTGCTCAGGAAAGTCGGCCTCGAACACAAGGCGCATGCCATGCCCGCGAGTTTGTCGGGCGGCCAGAAGCAGCGCGTCGCCATTGCGCGGGCGCTGGCCATGCAACCGCGCGTCATGCTCTTCGACGAACCCACGTCCGCGCTCGATCCCGAACTCGTCGGCGAAGTGCTTCAAGTGATGAAGCTGCTCGCCGCCGAAGGCATGACCATGCTCGTCGTCACGCATGAGATGGGCTTTGCGAGAGAAGTGGCGGATGTCGTCGTCGTGATGGATGGCGGCGAGATCGTCGAGGCAGGCCCGCCCTCGCAAATCTTTTCGACGCCCACGCAGCCTCGTACACGCTCGTTCCTGCAAGCGGTTTTGTCGCGTGCGTGAATGTTTCACCGATGCCCGATACCGAGTAGTCCGCTCATGAATACACCCACGAAATCACTCTTTGCGGCGCATGCGCTTTTGCCCGAAGGCTGGCGCACCGACGTGCTGCTCGAATGGGACGCCACAGGTACGCTCGTGGCGGTCACACCCGATAAGCGCGATGCGCCCGCGGGCGTCGCGCGTGCCGCCGGACCGGTCATTCCCGGCATGCCAAATCTTCATTCGCACGCGTTTCAGCGCGCGATGGCCGGACTCACCGAGTATCGCGCGAACCCGACCGACAGTTTCTGGAGCTGGCGGGAACTGATGTATCGCTTCGCCGCGCGCATCACGCCCGAGACGCTCGGCGCCATTGCGCGCTGGCTGTATGTCGAGATGCTCAAGGCTGGTTACACGTCCGTCTGCGAGTTCCATTACGTGCATCACGCGGAGGATGGAACGCGCCATGCAAACCCCGCCGAGCTTGTGCAACGCGTGGTGGATGCGGCGAGCGAAACCGGCATCGGCATGACGATGCTGCCGGTGCTCTATCAGTTCAGCGGCTTCGGCGAAGAGCCGCCTCGCGACGATCAGCGGCGCTTCGTCAATACCACCGAAGGCTATCTCGATCTGCTAGCCGCGTTGCGTCATGCCCGGCCCGAACACGGCGCGCTGCGATACGGCGTCGCGCCGCATTCGCTGCGCGCGGTGTCGGAGGCGTCTCTGCGCGTCGTCATCGAAGCGTTGAACGACATCTCGCCTGACGCGCCGGTTCATATCCACATCGCGGAGCAAACGGCGGAAGTGGATGCTTCGCTTGCCGCGCTGGGCGCGCGGCCCGTGCAATGGCTGCTGGATCGTTTCGACGTGAACGCGCGCTGGTGCCTCGTGCATGCGACGCATATCGACGCCAGCGAAACCGCTGCGCTCGCGAAAAGCGGCGCCATTGCGGGCCTGTGCCTCACCACCGAAGCGAATCTCGGCGACGGGATTTTCCCCGCGAACGAATACCTCGACGCAGGCGGCGCTTTCGGTATCGGCTCGGATAGTCATGTCGGCGTGGACTGGCGCGCGGAACTGCGACTGCTCGAATATGGTCAGCGTCTGTCGCGGCGGCAGCGTAACGTGCTGGCATCGCACGAAACGGCGCAGGTTGCCGATCGCCTGTTTCGCGACGCCCTCGAAGGCGGCGCATGCGCGACCGGCCGCGCAGTCGGCGCGCTCATGCCGGGGGCGCGCGCGGACTGGATTGTGCTCGACGCCGATCATCCGAATCTCGCGGAACAGACGAGCGCGACGTGGCTCTCTTCCGTCGTATTCTGCGAACACGGCGAATCGCCCGTGCGCGATGTGTTCGTTGGCGGCGAGTGCGTGATCCGTGAGCGTCGGCATCGCGATGAAGCGCGGCATTATCGCGACTATCGTGCGGCGCTTGCGCGGCTTTTTGCCGGCGCTTGAATCTACACAGTATCGCTGTTGTGCCCGTCGTTGGAGGGCGTGCCGATCGTCGCGCTCCAAGCGGCGTCGAACGTATCCGTTGCGGCTTATTCGATGCGCCTGCGCGTGGAAATGGCGGACGCCGTGGAAATGACGAGGTCCGCGAAGCGCTTTTCGTCGCGATCGGCCTGCCAGCGCGAACGCGCCACCGCAATGTTCACCGCGCCGATGCCTCGTCCGTGCGCATTGGTGATGGCGGCCGCGGTGGAGATGTCGCTGACGAAATATTCGTCCTCCGTGTGCGCATAGCCCTGCTTGCGAATCTGTGCAACACGCTCCTTGATCTTGCGCGGCTGATACACCGTCGAGGCCGTATAGGGCACGAGGTTGGTACGCGAGAGAATGTCGTCGATCTCGCCGTCGGCGAGCGTGGCGAGGATCGAGAGACCGGGCGCCGTGCAATAAGCCGGCAAGCGCGAGCCGGTGATGACGTGCGCGTTGAACACGTTGCGGCTCACGATGCGCAGCACGAAAACGATGTCCGTGTCGTCCAGCACGGTGAGATTGGTGGCCTCTTCCGTCTCGGATCCGAGTTGCTGCAGATACGGCGTGGCGCGGCTCACGAGATCGTTAGACGTGAGGTAGTGATAGGTGAAGTCCAGCAGCCGTGGCGACAGTTCGTACTTGCGGCTGTCGGGGTCCTTGAACAGATAGCCGAGCGCCGCCAGCGTAAAACTGAAGCGCTGCGTCGCGCTCATGTCGAAGCCCGTGATGGCCGAGATTTCCGAAAGCGACAACTGCCGCTTGCTACCGTCGAAAGCCGTGAGCACCTTCATGGCCTTTTCGACGGACTGCACGTACAGCGACGACGCAGTTGCGTCCACCGCCTCGCCCGCCCCTTTCGCGGCGGCGTTCTTGCGTTTTCGCGGGGCTTTGGACTCGTCGCTCATCTCTCGTATGCTTTTGTCGTCGATGGCAAAATTATCGCATAGCCCTATTACCCTATCTGAATGCGATAACTCCTCAGGCTTTCACGCTGGCCAGCCAATCCCACGCGTCTTCCACGCTGCGCGACAGCAGATGCTTCTTGATGCGTTCGCTCGCCGTCAGTTCGAAGCCCGGCACCGCGCGGTAATAACGCGGCAACTGAAAACTCGCGAGGCGCTCTCGCGCCCATAAGTGCAGCGTTTCCCAGTCCACCGGCTCGTCCTTGAACTGCACGTTGAGCAGAATGTCCTGCTCGCCGACCGCCGACGCCACGCCCATCGCAGCGCTCAACCGCACCGCCGGATGCGTCGCGAAAACGCGTTCGATCTCCCATGCCGACACGTTCTCGCCGCGCACACGCATGCTGTCCGTCTGCCGGCCGACGAAATACAGATCGCCATCGGCGTCGCGGCGCGCGCGATCGCCCGTGTGCAATTTGCCGTTGCGAAGCGCAGATTTCGTCGCTTCGGGATTCTTCAGATACGCTGGCAAAAAGGTCCCTTCCACTTTGCTCGACAACACGATCTCACCCGCCTCGCCTGGCGGCACCGGCTGGCCGTGTTCATCGAGCAATTCGATATCGAGCCACGGCAGCGCGCGGCCGATGGACCCCGGCTTGCCGGTAACGTTCGCGGTAGCGAAGCTGGAACACTCCGTCATGCCGTAGCACTCGCGCAGACGCACCTTGAGGCGCGCTTGTATCGGCTCCCACGCGGACGCGCTCACGCCCGCGCCCCACGCCACGCGCAACGAATGCGCTGAAGGCTGCGCGGCTTCGGGCAACTGCATCAGGATATCGAGCACGCCGCCAAGGTAATGCAGTTGCGTCGCGCCCGCGCGCTCCACTTGCGGCCAAAACTGCGAAGCCGAGAAGCGCGGCACCGCATGCAGTGTCACCGGTTCGAGGAACGGCAGCAACAGCATCTGCGCGCCGCCGATGTGGCACAGCGGCTCCCACAGGAACAGGCGGTCGCCCTCGCGCACGTCGGCGACACGCAACGCCGCTTCACTCGCAATGCGCATCATGCGATGCGTGAATACGACGCCCTTCGGCGCGCCCGTCGTGCCGGATGTATAGATGATGCACAACGGCGCGTCGACGGGGATCGCCGGCGTGGCGAACGCGGCGTTCGTATCCGCCGCATCGAACGCGGGCAGGCGCGTGCGTTTGGACATGCCGCAGTCGATCGATGCCGTGATCGCGTCGAACTCGCCGTCGATGACGAAGAGTTTCGGTTCTGCATGTTGCAGCAGATAGTCGAGGCCCGACGCGCGCAACTTGATGTTCACCGGCACCCAGACGAGGCCGCTCAACACGAGTGCGTAAATCAGATGAATGTGTTCGGGACTGTTGCCGAGCATCACCGCGACGCGATCGCCCGGCACGAGCCCCTGACCCGCGAACCAGCGTTGCAATTGCACGATATGACGCGAGGCGTCCGCGCACGAGATTGCATGATCGTCGAAATGCACGACGGTGCGCGCGGGCGTGGCGCGCAATCCGGCCGCGAGGAGCGGCGCGCAATCGAGTTCGTCGTTCGCGTGCCGGTGGCCAAAGTATTCTGAATAACGATGCATGTTCGAATCGGGTTATGGACTGCTTTTATGGCTGGGTGTCGCTGAATGGTGTCGAAATCAGCGCGCGCGGCGCTTGATCCACGACGACACCGCCACCACCAGCGCGATCAGCACGATCAGCGTGGTCGATACCGCCGCGAGCGTGGGCGTCACGGCCAATTGGATGTCGTCCCACATCTGTTTGGGTAGCGTCGAGTTGATGCCGCCGCTCACGAAGATCGCAATGGTGAGATCGTCGAAGGAAACCAGAAATGCGAACAGGAACGCCGCCGTCACGCTCGCCATCAGAAGCGGCAGCACGATCGACGTAATACGCCGCAGCGGCGATGCGCCCATGACCCGCGCGGCATCGTCCAGACGCCAGTCGAAGCGCTGGAAGCCGGCTGCAAGCGTCACCACCACGTAGGGAATAGCGAGCACCGTATGCCCGATCACGAGCCCGAGGTTGGTGCCCGTCAGCCCGAAGCGTCCGAACAGATACAGGAGCCCGACCGCCACCACGATACGCGGCACGATCAACGGCGCGACCAGCAGCGCGAACACCGGTTTGCTGGCGCGGCGCGGCATGCGCGTCATCGCGAGCGTCGCGCCGAAGCCGAGCAGCAGCGACAGCACCGCGGTGCCGAATCCCACTTCGAACGATCGGATGATCGCGCTGTGCCACACGGGCGAATCCATGAAGGTGCCGAACCACTTGCCGCTGAAAAGCTTCGGCGGGAACGCGATGTAGTCGCTCTTCGTGAACGCGTACGGAATCACCGACAGCACCGGCGCGACCAGCACCACCATGATCGCGCAGGTGTAGACGCCGAGCGGACTGGCTGCGCGCGCGGCGGTATCCGCATGCGGATTGCGGCGCATGAGAAACGGCGCGAAGAGGCGGCCGGCCAGCATCAGAACGGCGAGCTTGATGCCTTGCGCCCGCGAGCCGCGCGAACGCTCGGTGACTTCGCCCGTGAGCGAAGTCAGGCCGACCATGCGGTCATAGACGAAGAAGATCACGATCGAGCAGACGAGCAGCACGGTCGAGAGCGCGCCGGCGAACCGCATGTCGAAGAGTTCGAGCACGGACGAGATCACGAGTTGCGCGATCATCGTTTCCTTCGGCGAGCCAAGCAGCGCCGGCACGATGAAGAAGCCGAGACTCGAGATGAACACGAGCAATCCCGCCGCCGCGACACCCGGCGACGACAAGGGCAGAAACACCGTGAAAAAGCTCATGCTGCGTTGCGCGCCGAGCGTTTCGGCGGCTTGTGTCAGACGGTCGTCGATACCGCGCATCACAGGCAGCATGGTCATCACGGCGAGCGGCATCATGGAATGCACCATGCCGATCAGGACGCCGGTCAGCGATGGAATCGTACCGCTCGTTTCCCGCACGAGACCGAGCGACAGCGCGATGGTCGACAGCACGCCGGTCTTGGAGAGCAGCAGCATCCACGCATAGGTTTTGACAAGGTAGCTGGTCCAGAACGGCAGCATGATCCACAACAGCCAGCGTTCGCGCACGCGCTCCGACAGACGGCTCAACATGTACGCAACCGGATAGCCGAGCAGAATGGACAACGCCGCCGTCATGAACGAGATGCCGAACGTAATCCACAAAACCTTGGCATAAACCGGCGTGCGCGCGATGCGTTCGAACTGCGAGAAACCGTATTGCCCGTCCGCGCCGACGAGTCCGCCTTGCAGAATCTCGCCGACCGGCACGATGAAGAACACCAGCAGGAACAACAAGGTCGGCACGATAGGCAAGATGCGCAACGTGCGCGCGGTCCACACGGACCGGCCGCGCCGCGAGCCTTCGTTCTCGCGTTGCGCGTGAAGTGCGATGGTCATATGCGCGTCCTCAGCCGTGCAGCAACGTGGTGCGATACGGGTCCCACACGAGGCCCACCCTTTCACCGATGCGTGGCGACAGGCTGCGCTCGCAGCGCACCGTGATCTCGCTGCCGTCGTTCATGGCGAGTTGCACGCGCGTATCGCTGCCGAAGAAAACGACATCGGCGATGGTGCCGTCGATGAAGCCGCTCTTCGGTTCCACGAGGCGCGGCGCCTCGGGACGCAGCAACAGCGTGTGGCGTGTCGACGGTGCGACTTGCGCGTTCATCGGCAAGGGAATGCGTCCGCCGGCGGCAAGCAGAATGGGCTCGCCGCCCTTGCCGCGCATGTCGTCGAGCGCGCCTTCCAGCAGATTCGAGTGACCGATGAAGCCCGCCGCGAATCGCGTCGCCGGGCGGTCGTAGAGATCGGCGGGCGTGCCTACCTGTTCGATGCGCGCCTGATTCATGAGGCAGATGCGGTCCGAAAGCGTGAGCGCTTCGTCCTGATCGTGCGTGACGTAGACGAAGGTCGCGCCAAGCTCTTTGTGCAGACGGCGGATTTCCGACTGCATATGCTCGCGCAGCTTCTTGTCCAGCGCGCCGAGCGGCTCGTCCAGCAAGATCACCGACGGACGATACGCAAAGCATCGCGCCAGCGCGATACGCTGCTGCTGGCCGCCCGACAGTTCCTTCGGAAAGCGCTTGGCGTATTCGGTCATCCGCACCATGGCGAGCGCGTCGTCCACGGCGGCGCGCACGTCCTCGCGCGACTTGCGCCGCATGCGCAGACCGTATGCGACGTTGTCCCACACGCTCATGTGCGGAAAGAGCGCATAGCTCTGAAACACCATGCCGATGCCGCGCTTGCCCGGCTCGACATGCGTCACGTCGCGGCCATCTATCTCGATACGCCCCGCGCTCGGCGCAACGAGCCCGGAGATCATCTGCAACAACGTGGTCTTGCCCGAACCCGAGGGACCGAGCAGCGTCAGGAACTCGCCCGCCTGCACGGCGAGGTCCGTCGCTTCCAGCGCGATGGCGTCGCCATAACGCTTCGCGATGCCGATTGCCTCGAGTTTCGAGCTCATCTTCCGCTCCTTACGAAATGATCCACGAATTGAACCGCTCGGTGACTTTCTGGCGATTCTCTTCCCACCATTGCGGACTCGGCAGCTTCATGTCCTTAATGTTTTCCGGCGCCGTCGGCAACAGCGCGGCACGCTCCTTGTCGATGGTCTCGAACGACTTCTTGTTGGTCGGTCCGTAAGCCAGCGTGCGGGTGAGCGCGGCCTGGCGCTTCGCATCGGCGCAAAAGCGCACGAACTGCCTGGCTGCATCGGCGCGCGGCGTGCCCTTCGGAATGCCCCAGCCCTCGATGGAATACAGGCCCTGATTCCACACGATGTTGACCGGCGCGCCCGAATCCTTCGCGGCTTGCGCGCGGCCATTCCAGGTCGAGATCATGTCGACGTCGCCGCTCTGGATCGCCTGCATGGCCTGCGCGCCCGAGGTCCACCAGATGGCGATATGCGGCTTGATCTTGTCGAGACTCTTGAAGGCGCGATCAACGTCAAGCGGATAGAGCTTGTCGAGCGGCACGCCGTCGGCCAGCAGCGCCTGCTCCAGCGTGTCGAGCGGACTGCGCCGCAGGCAGCGGCGGCCGGGAAATTTCTTCACGTCCCAGAAATCCGCCCACGACTTCGGGCCGTTGTCCTTGAACTTGTCGGCGCGATAGGCAAGCACCGTCGAATACACGTCCACACCAAGCCAGTTCGGCGTGATCGCCTCGGGCATGATGTCCGGGAAGTCGCTCGCCTTCAGCCCGATCGGTTCGAGCAGCCCTTTCGACTCGAGATACGGAATGTCGGCGGACAACGTGAGCGTGGTCACGTCCCACACGTAGTTCTTGGTTTGCACCATCGCCGCGAACTGCGCCACCGGTTGCGATTCGCGCGCGACGCTCACCACCTTGATGCCGGTGGCTTTCTCGAACGGATCGTAGAAGGCCTCGCGATACGCCGTCGTGTACGGGCCGCCCGGGTCCGACACCACGATCTGCTTACTCTGCGCGCGTGCTGCAAGCGGCATTGCGCCAGTTACGGCTAGCGCAAGCGCGCCTTGCAGGGCGCGGCGTCGCGTCGGGTTGAAGTCTTGCGTCATGTTTCAGGTCTCCCGCACAGGGATTGAAAAGGAACGGCTCGGCTTCAGCCCGATTTATTTGGCGCGCTTTTTGAAGAACGCTTCCATCATGCGAGCCGGCTCCCCGGAGTCGTACGCTTCGCGCTGAATGCGCATGCCCGCTTCGATGCAATCGACGAAACCCGGCTCCGTCATCTCGCGAAAACGCTGCTTGTCCAGACGCATGGCAACCGGTGGCTTGTCCGCGAGTTCGGTGGCGATTTCGAGCGCCTTCTCGAACACCTTTTCTTCCGGCACGAGGTGATGCATGAGACCGATGCGGTGACACTCCTCCGCGTCCATCAGGCGACCGGTGAGCGTGAGTTCGATGGTTCGCGACATGCCGAGCATCGAGTTCATGATCCACGGACCCGTCGTGCTGGCGATACCCGCGTTGATTTCCGGCTGACCCATGCGCACGCCCGGATGACCGACGCGAATGTCGCCGAGCAGCGCGACCTGAAATGCCGAGCCGGCGGCCGTGCCGTTGAGCGCCATGACGAGCGGCTTCTGAAGGCCGCGCAGCGCGGCGTAGTAGCGCTGCCATTCCTTGACCCATTCCACGGCGCGCTCGCCGTCGAAGTCGTGCGCTTCCGACAGATCCTGCCCCGCCGAAAATGCGCGGTTGCCGGCGCCGGTCATGATGATCGCGGCGACCTGATCGTCGTCGTTGTAGCGATCGAGCGCGTCGATGATCTTGTTGCGCATCGGCGTGGTCCACGCGTTGAGGCGCTCGGGACGATTCAGCGTAATGACCGCCACGCGGCCATGACTGGAAAACAGGACGTCTTCACTCATAATTATCGCATCGCAATAGTTGATGGTGAATGGCAATATAGGCCGATCAAAATTACGATGCAAGCGGGTTTACGAGATGGACTGCGGCCGGTTGCCGAGAGACGCTTGCGCTTAGGCGTTGAGCCGTTGGTCAACGCATCGCAACACGGCGTTCTCGCTAACCGCTCTGCACGAAGAATGCGCATGGCCCGCATGGCGGCGATGAACCGCGCCCGCCGCGTACTGACCGCGCACGGTGTCGCAGGCGATATCCGCGACCGACATGGCCTGCAGCGACTTAGACGTTTTTAGGGGTTGTCAACGCGGGCTCCTTCTCCGGCGCCGCGCGCCAGAAGAAGTTGGAGCAGCCGGCCGTAGCGAAGACGGTTGCGCACATGGCGGAACGTCTAGGCGCGCGTCTGCCGCTGCGTTCGACACGAGGGCTCGCGCCGGCGGAAGCCGGTCAGCGCTTTTATTTGCACGCGCGCCGGACCATCGAAGAGGCGGAGCAAGCCGAGCAGGCGGTGCGCGATTCGTCGGACGGTTTTTCCGGAAGACCGCGCATGGGCGCGGCTGCGTGTCTCGCCGGCGCTCAAGTCGTTCCTCGATCGACGCCTTGACCTCAGCGTCGACATGGTTCTCGAAGAAGGCGTCGATGTTGCGTTGCAGGTGCGGAACGCGCCGGAGCAGTCGCCAATACGACTCGGGATGCTGGCGGCTAGATGATGGATGGATCGCTTGACGCAGTGAGTGGCTCGCGTGGGAACGAGGCGTGGACCACTTTCCAGGTTCCCACGCCTCGCGCCGTATTTTTAGTTTTGTCCTCGCGCTACCACGACATCGCGGAACCGAATCTTCCGGGGCAATCCCCACGCGATGAGCACGGCCGTAATCGCGCACACCACGGCGATTGCATAGAGTCCCATCGACGGGCTCCCCAGCAGGTCCTTGACCTTGCCGACCATATAAGGCGCAACGATGCCGCCGAACTGTCCAAGCGAGTTGATCAACGCAAGCCCGGCTGCTGCCGCGGCACCCGTCAGCATTCTGGCCGGGAACATCCAGAAAATGCCGAACGAAGCGATGACACCCGTAGCGGAGATGCTGAGGCCGAGCACGAGCAACACCGTATGGCCGGGCCATGTGGCGCTGATCAGATAGCCGAGTGCCGCCGCGATCGCGCAGCCGGCCAGATGCCAGCGCCGCTCACCGGTACGGTCCGAACTATGACTGATGAGCACCGTGCCAGCCATTGCCGCGAGATAGGGAATCATCGTGATCAGACCGATGATGAGCGGGTCGCTCGTGCCCGCGCTCTTCACCAGTTGCGGCATCCAGAAGAGGAAGCCGTAGATCCCCATGCACAGCCCGAAATAGATCAGTGAGAACAAGTAAATCACGGGCCAGCGCAGCGCAACGAGGAACGAATGCGTGCTGTCGACCTTGCGGTCGCGCGAGAGGATCGAGGCAAGAAGCGTCTTCTCCGCAGGCGTCAGCCACTTGGCGTCTTCCATCCGGTCATCGAGCACGATCAGCACCACGATGCCGAGCAGAACCGACGGCAAACCTTCGAGCAAAAACAGCCACTGCCAGCCGGGCATGCCGTTCAAGCCATCGAAGAACTTCAGGATGCCGCCGGAAATCGGGCCACCGATGATTCCGCACAGTGCAATCGCCCCGAAAAAATACGAGTTCACGCGACCGCGCCGTTCGGCGGGAAACCACTGCGTGTAGAAGTAGAGCACGCCCGGCACGAACCCGGCTTCGAGTGCGCCGAGGAGAAAGCGCAGGATATAGAACCAGGTTTCGTCGCGCACGAACATCATTGCCGCCGACGCGATGCCCCACGAAATCATGATGCGCGCGATCCAGCGTCGCGCACCGGTGCGCACCATGATCGCGTTACTTGGAATCTCGAACAGCAAATAACCGACGAAGAACACGCTTGCGCCAAAGCCGTACGCGGCGTCGCTGAAGCCGAGTTGGGCCTGCATTTGCAGCTTGGCGAAACTGATGTTCACGCGATCGAGGTAAGCAACCACGAAGCAGGCGAGGATCAAGGGAACGATACGTCGGGTTACTTTATTGAAGAGGTGCGCCTCGGCAGCGGTATCCATCTCCGGTATTTCGGTCAGCGTTTCGAGCATACCTGTCTCCATCGATTTGTTTTGTCTTCTAATTGCGGGGCACCGGTTTCCAATCAACCAGTACACGCTGCGCTCGCCCGATTGTCTAGCCGCGTCCTATGAACGGCATCTTGGTTGCCATCACCGTCATGAACTGCACGTTCGCGCCGGGCGGCATGCTTGCCATGTAAGCGACGGATTGCGCCGCATGCGCCAAGTCCATCGTCGGCTCCGGCGCTCGCTCGCCGTTTGCCTGAAGAACGCCACCGGCCATTCCCGCGGCCATCTCTGTCAGAACGTTGCCGAAATCGATCTGACAGACCGCGATGTCGTACTTGCGCCCGTCCAGCGCGCAGGCCTTCGTCAAGCCACTGACTGCGTGCTTGCTTGCCGTGTAATCCGCGGAATGAAGACGCGGCGTATGTGCCGACAAGGAGCCGTTGTTGATGACCCGGCCGCCCGGCGGGTTATTTGCACGCATCCGGCGAAAGGCGGCTTGCGTGCACAAAAGCGTGCCGATCACATTGATATCGAGCATCGTGCGAAAGCGCTCTATCGAAAGATCCTCGACCGACACGCCTTCCACGCCCACTCCCGCGTTGTTGAAAAGCAGATCGAGGCGACCGTAGCGCTCCTGCACCGTGTCGAAGAGACGTTGTACCGATGCCGAGTCGGTGACATCGGTGGCAATGGCCATCAACTTGCTGGCGGATTCGGGAACGTGTTGCTCGTAGTCTCGAATGACCGCGTCGAGCGCCTCTTGCCGACGTCCGGCGAGCGCGACACACCAGCCATCGTTCGCGAGCGCGTGCACCGTTGCCCGACCAATACCGCTGCCTGCTCCCGTGACGATGGCTACGCGCAATGTCTTCTCTGTGTCGTGTCGAGTCATGACGGCTTCTGTTTGTTCTCGTCTGCGGTTGGCCCGGAGCGGTTTATCCGGCATGGATAGGCACTTATGACTTTGCAGTGAATCTAGCGAAAACTTTACAGGCCGGGTACTGAGACTTTTTGATAGCGGTATGACTTTGCGTTATACCGGACGCTGTCGATTCACACTGCAGATGACGGCCCATTCGGCGCGAGAGCCAGTCCCCGTCTGCGTTCCCGAGGCGGCAACCACCCCGTAATCCGAATCGAGAACTTCCCTGCTTTGTCACAATCGCCCTTGCGCATAAGGGAATGTGCGTAGTACGACCGTATCGTTTCGAAAAGAATGGTTCGGCGGCTCGCATATCGATTACGAGCCAGCTTGCGCAACCGCGGTTTCGGTAAAAAGGTGCGCCCCCGACGCCACGGCGGAACAAATCCCCTCTCGCTCATTCATGTTCTATCGCCGGGAGCCGTTATTGGATACATGGAGCATCGCATCAGGCACTGTGCGCTCAAGCGACGCTTCATACCTAGAGCCTGAACCGTAGGCCCGGGTACACGATGAAGCTTCTGCGCATTCAAAACCTTCGGATTCGTCAACTGAGAGAGACGACTACCGATGCAGACGACCAATCGGTACACCGGGCAAAGACACCACAACTTTGAACCCGAGGATCAAATCATGACGCACTTCTTCAAGCGCTATCTCAAGGATACGCGCGGCATTACCGCGATTGAATATGGCCTGATCGCCGGCGTACTTGCGCTCGGCATCATGACGTCCGTCAGCGGCGTCGCCACTCAACTGTCGACCACCTTTTCCGCCATCACGACCAAGCTCTCTACGATCCACTAAGCGTGGTCGGCGTTCTCTTCGGGAGTTTCGTGAGCCTCGACCCGGCAACGCTAGGCCAGTCGTAGATCCCACAAGACATCGAGTACCTGTCGAGTGGTGCGCTCAACGTGCCCCACACGGTGTGCAATGCCTAGCCGACGCCACAACGCCGGGCGCAGCGGACGCATGACGACGCGTCCGTCGGGCGATGGCGTCGTCGCCTCATGCGGCAGAAGCGCCGCGCCGTAACCTGCCGCCACGAGACTCTTGATCGCGTCGTTGTAGTTCAGCTGAATGCGCGGCGTCGGATGATGACCCGCCGTCGCAAACCACTCCGCTGTCAGACGCGAGAGACGCGTAGTCGCATCATTCAATATGAGAGGCCGAGCGGCCAGCCAATCAGGCGTGACACGGGCGGGACAACGCCAATGCGCGGGCACGAACGCCATCACCGGGTCGCGGCGCCAAGGCTTTATCACGAGTCCGGCCACGGAGAGTTGAGGCAGCGCGACCAGCCCGACATCCAGTCTCCCATCCGCCAATTGGGACAGCGTTTCATGCGACGTGAGCACCGCAAGCTGAATATCGATTGCGGGATTGTGCTGGCGCAACACGTCGAGCGCTTGCGGCAACAAGTGCGCGATCACACCAGTCGATGCACCGAGCCGCACCCGCCCTTCCAGTCCCTGCACCTGGCGTTCGATATCGTCCAACGCCTGCTCCGCATCGGCCAGCAGCCGACGCGCGCGTTCCACCAGCAACTCTCCTATTGCCGATGGCCTGACCTGCCCGCGCTTGCGTGACAAGAGCGGCGCCCCAATGCGGTCTTCGAGTTCAGCGACATGCAAACTGACCGTCGGAGGCGCCAGATGCAGAGCGCGCGCTGCATCGGCAAATGAGCCCCGCTCGGCAACCGCGATGAGAGTGCGCAAACGGTCAAGGCTGATCTCTCGCATGTTGGCGTCCAAATTCAGAAAAGTTGAATGTTCAAGTCATGAAATTCGAATTTTCTTATTCTAACGATTGGATGAACATAGGCGCTCGTTCTGCTCGTTACCACCACTCGGAGTATCTCGCGTATGAGCGCCCCCATTGTTTTCATCGATGGCGACCAAGGCACCACCGGATTGCAAATCCACGAACGGCTGCGTGATCGGACCGACATCACGCTGTTCACGCTTGCCGCCGAAGAACGTAAAGACTCACGCCGTCGCGCGGAAGCCATCAACGCCTGCGACATTGCAATTCTTTGTTTGCCCGATGCCGCCGCACGCGAGGCAGTGGACGCTATCGTCAATCCTGCCGTCAGAGTCATCGACGCGAGTTCGGCCCACCGCATACAGCCGGGCTGGACATACGGCTTTCCGGAGATGACGGCAGGACAAGCCGATCGCATTGCAAGCGCCCGTCGCGTCACCAATCCCGGCTGCTATCCGACAGGGGCAATTGGCTTGCTGCGTCCGCTGTTGCAGGCCGGACTGATACCAGGCGGCTATCCTGTCAGCATTCATGCGGTATCCGGCTACTCGGGACGCGGTCGTGCCGGCGTGGAGAAACACGAAGGTAAAGATGCCGTCAACGCGCCTTCATTCCAGGTATATGGTCTGGAGCTCGCGCACAAGCACACGCCGGAGATCCAGGCGCATGCCGGACTCGCGCAGCGCCCGATTTTCGTGCCTGCGTATGGTGCGTTTCGCCAGGGCATTGTGCTGACGGTGCCGTTGGAGTTGCGGCTGCTCGCATCCGACGTGGATGGCGCCACGTTACACGCTTGCCTCGCGCGCCACTATGCGGACGCGGCCCACGTGCATGTCTTGCCGCCGCATGAATCGAGCGTTTTGCGGCATCTCGATCCTCAGGCGCTGAACGGTACGAACGACATGCACCTGAGCGTATTTTCCAACGTGGAACACGGGCAGGTTCTGCTGTCCGCGGTGTTCGACAACCTTGGCAAAGGGGCATCCGGCGCTGCGGTCCAGAACCTGAACCTGATGCTTACGCGGCAATGCCAAGGGTGAACTCAGGCGATGGCCTTTTGCTCTCCAGCGGCCTCGCGCATGCGACGTGCTTCGTCGCGCAGGAACTGCTGGTAATCGTCCAGATCGCCGTCGAAGGGTTCGACGCCGCCCTTGGTTACGAGCCAGAACTCGTCGCATACCGCGCGCAGCAGGGACCGGTCGTGACTGACCAACATCACCGTGCCTTCGAATTCGTTGAGTGCCATGCCTAGCGCTTCGCGTGTGGCCAGGTCGAGGTGGTTCGTAGGCTCGTCGAGCAGCAGCAGGTTAGGACGCTGCCATACGATCATGCACAGCACGAGCCGCGCCTTTTCGCCGCCGCTCATCGTGCCGACTGCCTGATGCACCATGTCGCCACTGAAGTTGAAAGTACCTAGGAACGTGCGAAGCGATTGTTCGGTGCCACTTTGGCCGGGCGCACGCATGTTCGCGGGCGTGTCCTTGGCAAGGCGGATCATGTGTTCCAGCGGCGTGTCGAGAGGACGCAGCACGTCGAGTTCTTGCTGCGCAAAGTAGCCGATGTTCAGGCCCTTGCCTTCGCTGATTTCGCCCGCAATCGGCGCAAGTTCGTGCGCCACCGTCTTCACCAGCGTGGACTTACCCTGGCCGTTGGCACCGAGAATACCAATGCGCTGTCCGGCCAGCACCGACCGGTTGATGCCTCGCACGATGACCGTCGGCGGCGTGCCGGGCTCGGCATCGCTCGGCGCCGGGTAGCCGAAGGTCGCGTCCAGCATCGACAACAACGGGTTTGGGACGTTGAGTGGCTCCTTGAACTCGAAGTTGAACTCTGCGTCGGCGAGCACGGGCGCGATCTTCTCCATGCGTTCGAGCGCCTTGACCCGGCTCTGCGCCTGCTTCGCCTTCGAAGCCGTTGCCTTGAATCGGTCGATGAACTTCTGCAGGTGGGCGATCTTGTCCGCCTGCTTGGCCATCGAGGCCTGCTGCAACGCCATCTGCTCGGCGCGCATGTCTTCGAATTTGCTGTAGTTGCCGCCGTAACGCACGAGCTTGGCGTTATCGACGTGGACCGTTACCTGCGTGACCGCATCGAGGAATTCGCGATCGTGGCTGATCACGACCAAGGTTCCCTGATAACGCTTGAGCCACGCCTCCAGCCAGACCAGCGCGTCGAGATCCAGGTGATTGGTCGGTTCGTCGAGCAACAGCAAGTCGGACGGACACATGAGCGCGCGCGCCAGTTGCAGCCGCATGCGCCAGCCGCCGGAGAAACTATTGACCGGCTGGCTAAGTTGCGCAGCACTGAAACCGAGCCCCAGGATCAGCGCTTGGGCACGCGCGGGGGCATCGTGCGCACCGGCGTCGTGAAGGGCCATGTAGGCGTGCGCCATGCGCATGCCATCGTCGTCGGTCTCCGCGGCGGCGACTTCGATCTGCGCGGCCAGCAACACAGTGTCGCCTTCAATTACGAAGTCGGTCGCGCTCTGCTCGGTCTCCGGCATCTCCTGCGCGACCTGACCCATCTTCCAGGCAGCGGGAATCGAAAACTCGCCACTGTCCTCGTGCAGCGTGCCATTGAGAAGGCCGAAGAAGGACGACTTGCCGGCGCCATTGCGCCCTACGAGGCCGATCTTTTCGCCGGGGGTGAAGGTGACGGACGCGGAGTCGAGTACGACATTGACGCCACGGCGTAGCGTGACATTACGGACGGAAATCATAGAGAGCTACTTCGAAGAGGATAGGCATGATAGCCGACCGAGCGCGCCAAGCCTGCTTTTTTATGAACATGCGAGTCTCGGATCGCGCGCGATATTCAATCGATGTCACGATTTTCGCGAAATGTCCCCGTTAGCGCTCGTCATTCACGCCAAAGGTGCAAGCCATTGAAAATATGGCCTGATGTACGGGTAATTCAACACGTCCGTTCGCATCATGCCTTAAAAGAAATTCGCATTGCGGGCGCTCATTAATAACACGTATGGGCTTTTTTTACGGTTGAGCGCCATGAATTACCCACTTCTACACTGACGCTCAAGCAAATCACTCGCGATCTCTGGCTAATCGCTCCAAGAAAAGTGGCTTAGTCGGAACATACTACCTATATAGTTAAAATATCCAAACCGTGTGGTGTAAATGCGACCTTCTCGCAAGTTGATCTGGATAATCTTCGTTTGAACCCGAGGGCCGATAACGACTGATCGAGAAGAGCAGGAAATGCTGGCTCGTCGTTCGGTGCGGTTCACTGGTAGAGAGCCGAGACGGCCCATCAGTGCTATTACCCGCGATTTTCGCGGGTTTTTTTTCGCCTTCAAGTTTTGAGAGGCGCAATTTAATTGGTGCGCCGCGCGGCTGCCTCGATTCGTCGTGTACCGGCGACAAGCGGCCTGCATTTTCCAGATGCGAAAACTGCCCACCGTCGATGCCCAAGTACATCGCATAGTCCGACCTACTCGTTAAAACCCTGGAACGACATAAAGCGAGCCGTCCGGTTTCGATCTCGACGTGTCCGGCGATGTCATTTCCGGATGAATCGCGTAAAGTTTCACCGTTCGATTCTCAAACTCGTCATGACCGCCCCAGGGTCCAAAGTCCTCAACCATGCATGAACTCATTCAGTCGCTTGGCGACATCGTCGGCAGCCAGTTCGTCTTCACGGGCGCCACTGAAACGCGCCGCTTCCGGCAGGGTTATCGCTATGGCAGCGGCCAGGTGTTGGCGGCCATTCAGCCCGGCACGCTGGTCGAAATGTGGCGGGCGCTTCAGGCCTGTCATCGTGCACGGACTATCGTCATCTGTCAGGCGGCGAACACCGGGTTGACGGGCGGATCGACGCCTGCGGACGGCGGCTACGACCGCCCGGTCGTCGTGCTCAACACCATGCGATTGCGGCGGCTGGACGTGATTCGAAACGGCGAGCAGGTCATCTGCCAGCCGGGCGTGACGCTCGATCAGCTTGAAAAGCGACTGCAGCCGCTCGGCCGCGAACCGCATTCAGTGATCGGCTCAAGCTGCATCGGCGCTTCGGTAACGGGCGGCATCTGCAACAATTCGGGCGGCTCGCTGATTCGCCGAGGACCCGCATTCACCCAATTGTCGATCCACGCGCGCGTCACGGCGGACGGCGAACTGAAGCTCGTCAATCATCTGGGAATCGATCTGGGCGACTCCGCCGAAGTCATACTCGGCCATCTGGACGCGGGCGAATTGCCGGACGATATTCCGGCAGCCGCAGGGCTGCTCGCTTCGGATAACGGGTACAGCACCCATGTGCGCGACATCGATGCGTCCACGCCCGCGCGCTTCAATGCCGACCCGCGCCGGCTCTATGAAGCATCGGGCTCGGCCGGACACCTTGCGGTTTTCGCTCTGCGGCTCGACACCTTTGCGGCGGACGAACAAACTCAGGTGTTCTATATCGGCAGCAACGACGCCGCCGAGCTGGAAACCATACGCCGCGACATACTAAGTGGCTTCCGTAGTCTACCGATCGCCGGTGAGTACATGCACCGCGGAGCGTTCGATATCGCCCGTCGCTACGGCAAGGACATGTACATGTACATTCGTGCGTTCGGCACGGATAAGGTGCCGCATGCATTCGCGGCGAAGAGCAGGTTCGACGGGTTCACCGAGAAAGCGCGTCTTGGTAACGGCATCAGCGATCGGCTGTTGCAGGCGGCGAGCCGGCTTTTGCCCGAGCATCTGCCGCGCCGGCTCATCGAGTATCGCGACCGGTTCGAGCATCATCTGTTGCTGAAGATGGGCAACGACGGTGTGCACGAAGCGCGAACCTACCTCGAATCGCGTTTTCCGTCGCAACAGGGTGGCTATTTCGAATGCACGCCCGAGGAAGGCAAGGCGGCTTTCCTCAACCGCTTCGCGATTGGAGGCGCCATGGTGCGCTATCGGGCAGTCCATTCGCGAACCGTGGAGGACATCGTCGCGCTCGACGTTGCGCTTCCACGGAACACGACCGACTGGTTCGAACGGTTGCCAGCGCATATTTTGAAAGACATCGAGTTCACGATGTATTGCGGCCACTTCTTCTGCCACGTTCTGCACCAGGAATACCTGGTGAAGAAAGGTGTCGATTGCGACCGGATCAAGGACGACATCCTCGCTCTGCTCGCCGCGCGGGGTGCCGAGTATCCCGCCGAACACAACGTCGGTCACCTGTACGAAGCGAAAGCGTCTCTTGCACGGTTCTACGAAGAACTGGACCCGACCAATGCCTTCAATCCAGGCATCGGCAAGACCTCGCGGCTCTTCAACTGGGGACGATCATCGGCCTACGAGTGCGCATGCGAGTCGGATCACGAGGTGCTACAAAGAGAGCAGTAAGCGTCATTGCACCCGGCGTGTTCGGCATGATCTTTTCGATGTCGTCGCTCGGCCAAACGACGACTGCTTGTTCGTCGGCCGTCGGGACGCTTCGTTGGCCACGATGCTTTGGCCGATGGAGCGACCGGGTTGCCACATCGACCGTCCGATGCCGTCATGCGCCAAGTTGCAGCGCTGTAGCGGGAGTCGTCTCAACGCGTGTGCTGAGCAAGCGACGGCTGTCATGCGAAGCTCAAGCCGAAGCCTCATGCCCGCGAGCAATCCCGGCAACCCCCATCTGATCCCCGAACTGCAACGCAGCCAACTGCGCATAAAGCGGCGAACTCAAGAGCAGCTCCGCATGACGACCCTGCGCGACAATACGCCCCTGTTCCAGCACGACGATGCGATCGGCCTGCTGAACCGTCGCAAGCCGATGCGCAATGACGAGCGTCGTGCGGTTGTGCGCCGCGTTGTCCAGCGCCTTTTGCACGAGCCGTTCGCTGGCGGCATCGAGGGCACTGGTGGCTTCATCGAGCAGCAGGATGGGCGGGTTCTTCAGAATCGCGCGGGCAATCGCAATACGCTGGCGCTGACCGCCTGACAATCGCACGCCGCGTTCGCCGAGAAACGTGTCGTAGCCTTCCGGCAGTTCCTCGATAAACCCGGCCGCGGCGGCCATGTCGGCGGCGCGCTGCACTTGCGCGAGCGTGGCGTCCGGCGAGCCGTAGCGGATGTTGTCGATCACGCTGCCAGAAAAGATCACCGATTCCTGCAGCACCACGCCAATCTCCTTGCGCAATTCGACGAGCGGCACATCGCGCGTCGGCACGCCGTTGATCAGAATGCGGCCTGACTGAGGATCGTAGAAACGCAGCAGCAGTTGAAACAGCGTGGATTTTCCCGCGCCGGATGGCCCGACCAACGCGACATGCTCGCCCGGACGAACCTGCAGCGAAAGCCCCGAAAGCGCGGCAATACCCGGCCGCGACGGATACGAGAACCCGATATTCTCGAAGCGGATGCCCTCGCCTCGCGCGGGCAGCGTGACCGTGCTCTCGGCCTCCAAGACCGGCGAGCGTGCGGCGAGCAATTGCAGCAAGCGTTCGGTGGCGCCGGCGGCGCGTTGCAGATCGCCCCATACCTCGGCGACCGCGCCCACGGCGCCCGCCGTGAACACTGCGTAGAGAATGAACTGGGACAACTGGCCCGCCGTCATGCGACCGGCGAGCACTGCCTGCGCGCCTAGCCACAGCACGAAGACGATTGCGCTGAACACCAGCACGATCACCACGGCCGTCAACCAGGCGCGAGCGCGAATGCGCGTGAGCGCGGTCTCGAAAGCGGCTTCCACCGCGCCGGCATATCGTTTCGTCTCGAAAGGCTCTTGCGTGTACGACTGCACGGTCGGCATCGCGTTGAGCACCTCGCCTGCCAGCGCGCTCGTGTTCGCGATCTTGTCCTGGCTCGCGCGCGAGAGTTTCCGCACGCGCCGCCCGAAGATCACGACAGGCGCGACCACGATGACGAGCGTCGCGATGATGTACGCGGACAGCATCGGGCTCGTGACCGCGAGCATCGCCACGCCGCCGGTCAGAAGGAAGAAATTGCGCAGCCCGAGCGACAGGCTCGTACCCACCACCGTTTGAATCAGCGTCGTGTCGGCGGTGAGTCGCGACAGCACTTCGCCAGTCTGTGTGGTTTCGAAGAACTGCGGGCTCATCCGCAGCATGTGGTCGTACACGGCTCGACGCAAATCGGCCGTCACGCGCTCCCCAAGCGAGGAGACGAGATCGAAGCGCAGCGCCGTCGCGGCCGCCAGCACCAGCGAGACGACCAGGAGCGCCAGAAAATATCGATCGATATGCGTCCGGTCGCCCTCGGCGAAGCCACGATCGATGAGGTATTTGAACGCGACCGGCAACACCAGCGTCGCGCCCGCCGATGTCACCAGCGCAAGGAAAGCGAGCGCCCAGCGTCCGGCATACGGACGCAGGAACGGAGACAAGGCGAAGAGCTGTGCGACACCGGAGGAAGAACGCGCAGACGATGAAGACGACGAAGACCTGACAGGGTCGGACATGTAAATTCCCGAGCGAAGCTGATATCCACTCGATTGTGCCAGTCCCGCCAGTTCCGCGAGTTCAGCCGGAGATCTCGGGCTCGACCAAGTGCGCCAGTTGCAGCAGCGACTCTTGCCAGCCGAGATAGCACAACTCCGCCGGAATGACCTCGGGTATGCCTTCCTGCACGATGGTAACTTCGGTCCCGCAAGACACCTGCCGCAACGAAACGGTGACGCGCATTTCGCCGGGAAGGTTGGCATCGTCGAAACGGTCCGAGTAGCGGATCTTTTCGAACGGTTTCAGTTCGAGGTACTCGCCGCCGAAGGACTGGCTCTGGCCCGTGCGGAAGTTGTGAAACGACATCTTGTGAGTGCCGCCCTCCCGCGCATCCATGTGATGGACCTGACAAATTAACCCGTACGGCGGAAGCCACCTTGCGATGGCATGGGGTTCCAGGAATGCGCGGTAGATGCGTTCGGGCGGCGCGCGCAAGACGCGGTGAAGATTGACGGTTCCGGTAGCCATGACATTCGCCTCGCTTCGAGAAGTTGGACACACTGCTACGACGATGCATCGTCGCTGAATTCGACAGCTTCGGGATCAGGGATAACCCCTGAACGAGCGCCGTGTCGATTCATCCGCGAATCGTTCGTCGTCTATATACGGACCTATCGCGTCTGCCTACCAAGAGGACATCATGCGCAAGCTCATCGTTTCCACGTTCATCAGCATGGATGGCGTCATTCAGGCGCCTGGCGGCCCAGAAGAAGATCGCAGCGGCGGGTTTCGCTTCGGCGGCTGGATCGTGCCTTTTGCCGAAAAAGCCATCGGCGACAACTTGCAGGATCTGCTCTCACGGCCGTTCGACTTGCTGCTAGGCCGCTGCACTTACGACATCTTCGCGTCGTACTGGCCACACGTTCCGGCCGATTCGCCCAATCGCGCGATGGCCGACCTGTTCGACAAAGTGCCCAAGCACGTAACGACGCATCGCGCGGAATCGCTCGGCTGGCACAACAGCCAAGCGCTCGAAGGCGATCTAGCCGATGCAACCCGCGCGCTCTTGCATCAGGAGGGCGCCGATCTGTTGACGTTCGGTAGCGGCGACATGGTGCGCCAGTTGCTCGCGGCGGGCCTCGTGGACGAGCTTCGTCTACTGACTTATCCCGTCTTGCTGGGACGCGGCAAGCGTTTGTTCGCCAACGACGCGCTGCCGTCCGCGTTCACGCTGGCGCAATCGGTGAGCACGCCAGGCGGCGTGCTGGTGACACGCTATGTGCGCGATGGCGAGGTCCGCACGGGATCGTTCGACAAAGCGGAATGACACGACAGACGCTAGGCCGCTTGCCGCCGCGCTCTCACCCACGCAATCATCCGCAATGCAATCAGCTTGAACGGTGGATTGGAGAACAGCACGAGCGCGCCGAGTGTCAGGCATCCGCAAATAAGGAATGTGCCGCGATAACCAAGCGCGGCCACGAGCACGCCGGACAGCACGCCCGAGAGAATGGAACCCACGCGCGACGCATTGAAGAAGAGCGCCGTCGCGGCGCCTGGCGTGCGCGGCATCAGGTCCTGAATATAGGTCATGCCGAGACACGACGTCACCGAGACCACGAACGCATTGAACGCCTGCATCGGAATCAGGAACTGAACGCTTTGCGAAGCGGCGACCGCGATGAAGTACACCACATGCACGGCCGCGCACGAGGCGAGCCAGCGCTGCTTGTTAAGGCGCGAGCCACGTGCGCCGAGTACGAGCATCATCGGGATTTCGAGCAACGCGCCGAGGCCGAGCATGACGGACACGTCGATACGCGAGCCATGCATGCCATGCACGACGTAGAGCGGCAGAACGATCATCGTGGCACTCGCGGCGAGTCCGATAAGCGTGAGCGCAATGGTCGCGCGCCAGATCTCGGCGCGCGTGTGCGGCGCGCCTTCATGCGGCGCGATCACTTCCTCGGTCTCAGGCGTCGTGACTTCGAGCAATGACGATGGATCGCCAGCGTAATGCGCGGGGGCGCTGTGCGGGTCGCCCTTGGGGGAGTCATGCATCCGCCAGACTATGGCCCCGCACGCCGCGAAGCACGCCGCCGCAAACAAAAAGAGTCCGTAGAAGCCCGCGCCTGCCAATACGAGCGCGCCGACGGACGGCCCGAATACCCAGGCCATGGAAAGCACGGTGCGCAGCGTGGCGAGCGCGAACGAACGCTCCGCTGCGTCATCGACGGGCAATGCCGAGCGCGCGAACGAGAACACCAGCGACATGGCGGAGCCACCGGCCCCGAGAAACGCGATGCCGACCACGACGAGCGAGACGAAGTTGCGCAGGAAGCACATCAGCAAGAAGCCGATTGCCGATGCGATCAGCGCACCAAGCAGCAACTCTCGATGATGCCCATGCTTGTCCGACCACTTGCCTGCCAACGCGCTGGCGACCACGCCGCTTGCCGCGATGACCGTCATGAAGACGCCGAGTTGCAGCGGCGTCATGTCGGCCTGCTCGACGCTGAACAGCGACAAGTACGGCGCGGTGAAAGAGAGCGCAACGCCGAGCATCAAAATGGCGCCGGCTAGCGGCAAGAAAAACGGGATACGTGCAAGACTGATAAAGCGAGTATTCATTTCGTCTCTGATCGAACGGTGTCGCGACACACAAAGGCCACCGCGAATTATGCGCCGCTCGCGCGACAAGCGTATCCCGAACCCTTCGCGAACATTCGCCTCGCCTGCTCGACAGTCACACGAACGTCATCTTTCGATCGTAATAATGCGCGGCGGGTTTTTATGTCGTTGCAAGCTGCGCGCCGGTCGCCAGCTATCCGCACTCTTTTCGCGCGCGTTACGAGTTTCCATTTACGACGCGCGCCATTCAGATCATTCCATCGATGGAGACGTTCATGGTTCGAGCCCGTGTCTTTGCCTTGTCGCTTGCCGTATCCGCGATGTCCATCGCCTGCACGTCCGCGTGGGCGAGCGTCGATCTCGTCGCGATCGGCCAGTTGAGCGGCAACATCGGCGACCGTTCGAAAGCGACGGCCGCGCCGCTCGAAAACGGCGCGCCGGGCAACCTTCTCGGCGGCGTCGGCTCGGGACTCGCGTATGCGGGATGCAATACCTTCCTCGCCGTGCCCGACCGCGGCCCGAACGCGATCTCCTATAACAAGGCTATCGACGATACGGCGTCCTACATCAATCGCTTCCAGACCTTCTCGCTGCGTCTCGAAGCCGGCGGCAAGGGCAGCAAGCTGCCGTATTCGCTGAGCCCGAAGCTGCTCGACACGACCTTGCTGCACAGCCATGAGCCGCTCGTCTATGGCGATGGCGCGGCAGCCGGCGTCGGCAATGGCGCGCCTGCGCTGAACGCCACCAATCACACGCACTATTTCACCGGGCGCTCGGACAACTTCACGCCGACGCAGCCGTCCACGTATCCGCGCGATGCGCGTCTGGACCCGGAAAGCATTCGCGTGGCGCGCGATGGCGCGAGCGTCTTCATCTCCGATGAGTACGGTCCGTATATCTATCGTTTCGATCGTCGCACGGGCGAGCGGATCGCCGTGTATCGTGTGCCGGCCTCGTTCGCCGTGACGACGCTATCGTCCATCGGCAACGATGAGATCAGCGAGAACACCTCGGGCCGCGTGGCGAACAAGGGCATGGAAGGTCTCGCCATTTCACCCGATGGCGATACGCTCTTCGGCGTGATGCAAAGCCCGCTGATTCAGGACGGCGGCACGAACGGCCCGTACACGCGAATCCTGCGCATCGACGTGCGTACCGGCAAGACCACGCAGTTTGCATATCCGTTGACCAACATCGGCACGGACGCGAAGCCGAACTATCCCACCATCAGCGACATCGTCGCCGTGAACGAGCATGAATTGCTGCTCGACGAACGCGACGGCAAAGGTCTCGGCGACGATTCGAAGGCCGCGTTCAAACGTGTGTACCACGTCGATTTGAACGGCGCGCAGGACGTGAGCCAGGCAAGCGGCGCGAGCGGCCTCGCGCCCTACGCGTTGAACAAGACGCTCTTCCTCGATGTCGTCGCGGCCTTGACGGCCTATGGCTTCGCGCCGACGGACATTCCCGCCAAGCTCGAAAGCCTCGCGTTCGGGCCGGATATCCGCGTGAAGGGCGCGGTCAGGCACACGCTCTTCATCGCGAACGACAACGACTTCGTGGGAACGGTCACGGATACCAATCATCCGAACGGGATCGACAATCCGAACCGGTTCTTCGTATTTGCCATGGATTCGGCGGATCTGCCGGGATATGTGGCGCAGCGCTTGCCCGGAGCGGGTGGCCGCGACGATCGCGCATGCCGGGACGATCACGACGGTCACGATCACGAGCACGACGAGCACGATCACGACGATCACGATCACGACGGTCATGGCCACGGTCACGGCGACTGATTGAAGTCGCACGATCTTGTCCACAGTTTCAGTGGACAAGATCGTGGATAACTCGCTCGCGAAAGACGTATCGCGTTGAAGTGAAACGCTTTTTCGCTCGTGTCGCGCAAACGTGCCGTTCGGCTCATTTCTGCCGCGTATTCGAGCGCCGCGTCTTAGCGCTCACAGGCTCAGGGCAAGCTCCCGTGCCTTCTCGCTCGCTTCATTGCGCGATGCATGGTCCTGCTCGGGACCCGCCAAGGTCTTCTCGACGGTGACGACGCGCACATCGGTAATGCCGACCATGCGCGACCACATCTTCAAATAGTCCGACTGGAAATCGTATTCCTCCGGCGGAAAGTCCCCTCCAAGCTGAACACCGCGCGCGGCGATGGTCACGACCGTCTTTCCGCCGAGCAGGCCGTTCAAGCCGTTTTCGTCGAAAGTAAAGAGCACGTCCTTCTGCGAGATGACATCGATCAGATGCTTCAGGCGATACGGAATGCCGAAATTCCACATCGGCACGCTGAAGACGATCACGTCGGCCTTCGTGAACCGTTCGGCGAGCGCGTGCACGGTCCGCCACGCGGACGCCTGCGCGGTATCGAGCTCACGGCCCTGGATGCCCGCGTATTTTGCTTCGAGTATCGGGCCATCGAACGTGGGCAGATCGGTTTCCCATACGTTCAGTTCATCGACGCTTCCATCTGGATGGCGCTCCTTCCATGCATCGGTGAACGCCCGGGCCACTTGCTGCGAAGCGGAACGCCCGGCACGGGGCGAACCAATCACATGAAGAAGATGCATAAGTCCTCGCGAAGGTAAGTTGGAACGAGCCGCGTGCCTGGGCTTGCGCGTCGGGACGCACGGGCAACGATTAAAAGCCAACGGCGCGGCAAAAACGATGCCGTTTCACACGGGCGTTTTCCGTCCGATCGACCGGATCGGGTAGCGCAAATGCAGAACGTAAGCGTGAAGGCCGTCCTACCGGCAAGCCGCAACCCGACCCGCATTAATACTTTTCCAGATTGTTTTCCTGCTTAAATCGAGTGCTGCCGCGCCGGTTTGTCCATGCGTTTCCTATGCTTAAATCCGGCGAAGCGAACCTCAACCCCTTTAAGAGATCAAGCAATGAGGAATGTAACGTCGATCGCCTCTTTCAAGGCTGCTGTCCTGCTCGCCGCGACGCTCGGTGCCGGCGCCGCATCGGCGGCCGGAACGGTTCACTACGGGCTGGAAGCGCAGTATGCGCCGTTCGAGTTCAAGTCGGCATCGGGCGAACTGCAGGGTCTCGACGTCGATATCGGCAATGCGGTCTACGCCGAACTCAAGATGAAATGCGAATGGACCGAGAGTTCGTTCGACGGAATCATCCCCGCGTTGCAGGCGCGCAAATTCGACGTCATCAATTCGGCGATGAACGTCACGGAGAAGCGTCGACAGATCATCGACTTCACCAACATCATCTACAAGGTGCCGACGCAACTCGTGGCGAAAGCGGGCATCGGCCTCATGCCGACACCTGAATCGCTCAAAGGCAAGAACATCGGCGTGTTGCAGGGATCCACTCAAGAGACTTACGCAAAGGCGAAGTGGGCCAATAACGGCGTGACCGTCACGACCTATCAGGACCAGAACCAGATCTATACGGACCTCAAGTCCGGCCGGATCGACGGCACGCTGGTGCTTTCCGCCGCCGGGCAATCCGGCTTCCTGTCGAAACCGGATGGCGCGGGCTACGCCTTCGCGGGCGGCCCGGTGAACGACGACGCGATCCTCGGCAGCGGCATTGCGTTCGGTGTGCGCAAGGACGACGGCGCGTTGAAGGAGCGCCTGAACAAGGCTATCGCCAAACTGCAGGCGAACGGCACGGTCAAGACGCTGGCAAGGAAATATCTCGGCGATATCGACGTCTCTCCGAAGTAATCCATCGCTCGTGGCAATCCGCGAACGCCGGGCCTTGCGTGCGGCGGGCGCGGGAAATCCATTGGTCGACTTTATTATTTTCGGTCTACACTGAAATCATCGCCTATCCACCGATTAACCCATCAACTCTTCAGCAGGCGCGTTTGTAGTCCTCCGCGAGCCGAAGCATGCCGAGTCGGTCCGTGCCCAACATCATTTGAACGGGACGACTCATCATGGCCGATACGAGTTACATGGCGCGCAAATCCGTCGCCGATATCGTGGGAAGCGCGGACGCGGAAGGCAGTCACCTATCGAAAACCCTTGGCGCCACGAGCATTACGGCAATGGGTATCGGCGCGATCATAGGCGCTGGCATCTTCGTGCTGACGGGCACCGCCGCCGCGCAATTCGCAGGGCCGAGCATCATGCTGTCGTTCGTTTTGGGCGGCATTGCGTGCGCGTTCGTGGGTCTGTGCTACTCGGAACTGGCGGCCATGCTGCCTGTATGCGGCAGTAGTTATACCTACACGTATGCCACGCTCGGCGAGATTTTCGCGTGGATCATCGGCTGGGATCTGATCCTCGAATATGCGATGGGTGCGGCGACGGTGGCGGTCGGCTGGTCGGGCTATATCGTGAGCCTCTTGCATAACGTGGGCGTCACGATTCCGCCTGCGCTCGCGGCCGCACCCGGCACCGTCATCAAGCTCGCCGACGGAAGCACCGTGACGGGCGTCATCAATTTGCCGGCGGTGTTCATCATCGGCGTGCTGACCACGCTGCTCGTGCTCGGTACGAAGGAATCCGCACGGCTCAACAACATCATGGTGGCGGTCAAGCTGGTCGTCGTGGTGGCCTTCATCGCGCTCGGCATCTTCTTCGTGAAGCCGGCGAACTGGCATCCGTTCATTCCGCCGAACACGGGCGAATTCGGCAACTTCGGCATGAGCGGCATCTTGCGCGGCTCCGCCGTGGTGTTCTTCGCGTTCATCGGTTTCGATGCCGTCTCCACTGCCGCGCAAGAAGCGAAGAAACCGCAGCGCGACATGCCTATCGGCATTCTCGGATCGCTCGTCATCTGCACGGTGCTTTACATCCTCGTTGCGGGCGTGCTCACCGGGCTCGTGCCTTACGGCGAACTCAACGTGCCCGATCCCATCGCGAAGGGCGTGGATGCCATCGGCATGAACTGGTTCTCCATTCTCATCAAGATCGGCGCGCTGACGGGTTTGACCACGGTGATTCTCGTGCTGCTCTACGGACAAAGCCGCATCTTCTTCACGATGTCGACCGACGGCCTGCTTCCGGGGCTTTTTGCGCGGGTGCATCCGCGGCTCAAGACGCCGCATTTGAGCCAGATTCTCATTGGTTCGATCGTGGCGATCGTCGCGGCGCTCACGCCCATCAGCGTGCTTGGCGAGATGGTCAGTATCGGCACCTTGTTCGCGTTCATTCTCGTGTGCGGCGCGGTGATCTATCTGCGGCGCAGCGATTCCGGCGCCAATCGCCCGTTCAGGGTTCCGGGCGTGCCCATCGTCCCGATTCTGGGCATCCTCTTTTGCCTCCTGCTAATGTCCGGCTTGCCGCTCGTCACGTGGGTTCGGCTCGTGGTTTGGCTCGTCATCGGCATGGTGATCTATGTGTCGTATGGCCGGAAACATTCGAAACTGCGTTTCCCGGAACGGCAATGAACGCTTGAGGGCGCGTCGCGCGGTATCTCAATATTTCTCACATGCACGTGAAATATGCTCGTTTTGCGACGACACCGGGCCGGCTTAGACTGGGATGTCAATCATCCCAGGAGCATTTCTCATGAGCGTGTCTTTATATGAGTTGTCCTCGGTCGCGGTCATACTCGGTGTCGTCGGCTTGATGCTGGTCAGGGCGTTCGCGGCTTCGCATACGGATAGCGTCGATGTTTTCAGGAAGACGGACGCGGAGAAACGTTAGTTTTTCCAAGGCCGCGTGATGCAGACGGTCAGTTGTGAATGACGTCCGCGACGATCTTCTTGTCGTCCTTGAACTGATACACGGTGATCGCCGCAGTGGTCAGATCGCCATGCGGATCGAAGGCGATATTGCCCGTCACGCCGTCATAGCGAGTTGCGGGCATCGCGGCCAGAATCTTCGCGCGGTCGGTGGAGTTCGCGCGTTTCATTGCATCGACGATCACATATACCGAGTCATACGCGAACGGCGCATACGCGTTGATCGGCGTCTTGAAGCGTTTCACATAGCGCTTTTCGAATTCCGCGCCACGCGGCATGCGTGCAAGCGGCAAGCCCGCTTCGGAGCAGACCAGATTGACGATGGCATCGCCCGCAAGCGAACTCATCTTGTCCGTGCATGCGCCATCGCCTGCCAATACGCGCGCGTTGATGCCCAGATTGGCCGCCTGCTTGACGAGCGGACCAGCCGTTGCATCCGACCCGCCGTACATGATGACGTCCGGCTTCAGACCTTTAACCTTGGTCAGGATCGCGCGAAAATCGGTGGCTTTGTCGCTGGTCGCTTCGTGCGTCACGACAGCGCCGCCGCCCGATGACACCGCCTTCGAGAATTGTTCGGCAAGCCCTTGCCCGTAAGCGGTCGAGTCGTCGATCACGGCCACGCGCCGTGCTTTCAGCGTGTTGGTGGCAAAGCGTGCGAGCGCGGGACCTTGCATGGCATCCGTCGCCACGAGACGAAACGCCGTCTTGTAGCCCTGCAGCGTATAAGCTGGATTGGTGGACGCGGGCGTGACCTGCACGACGCCCGCTTCGCTATAGATGCGCGATGCCGGAATCGACACGCCCGAGTTGATGTCGCCGACTACCGCGACCACGCCATCATCGACCAGTTTCTGCGCGATCTGCGTCCCGGTGCGCGGGTCGGCCGCGTCGTCTTGCGAATCGAGTTGCAGCGTTACGTTCTTGCCGCCGATGACGAGATGCCGCGCGTTGATTTCATCGACAGCCAAGCGCGCCGCATTCTCGCTGTCCTTGCCGATGTTGGCGAGCTGGCCGGTCAACGGCGCGGCATGACCGATCAGCACGACCGCATCGGCGGCATGCGCGGCAAGCGGAGCGAACGATGCACAGACAGCAAGCGTCGCGGACAACGGATACATAGCGCGTGGTTTCATGGTTGGACCTCTTTGATCGTGGATATCGGGTTGGCAACAAGGGGTTAGCAACAAGGTGAACGCAGTATTCGGTGGCCGATATACGTTGTCCAACGAGTAATTCCTGTCGCCCGCGATAAGAATTCGTTAAGCGTTCGAGCGCATTTGCCTGAAGCGCGCCTCGACGCCGCGACCGATTGCGAGAACGGCTGCATCGGCGAATGCGGGACCGACGATCGACATTCCCACCGGCAATTCGCCCTCGCGATGACACGGCAATGTGAGCGCGCAGCCATCGAGCAAATTGACGATGCCTGGATTGCGCAGGGTCTTCGCATTGACCGCGAAGAAGTGTTCGTCGTCATGTTCGAGCGCTTCCAGAAACGGTGCAACGATGGCGACGGTCGGCATGAGCCATGCATCGAAGGGCGCGAGCCGTCGTCGTGCACCGCGAATGAAACGCTCGCGCGCGGCCATTAGATCGATGTAATCCGCCGCCAGAAAACGCTCTCCCCGACGCAGGCGCGCGAGCACGCGCGGGTCGTACCGATGCCCTTCCCGAGCCACGAGATGCCGATGCCACGCCCACGCCTGCGATGCCGTGATGCCCGGTTGAGGCGCATGTTCGAGCACGTCGCGCAGCTCCGGAAAGTCGATTGACTCGATAGTCGCGCCCGCCGTCCGCAATGCATCGAGGGCGCGCTCGAACGCCGCGCGCACGGCATCGTCCGCGTCATCGACGACATCGGCATAGGTCACGCACAAGCGCAGCGTATCGAGCGGGCGCGCCGTGGTATCGGGCGTCTCGGCGGACAGAATGGCGTCGGCCGCAGCGCAGCAATCGACGCTGTTCGCAATCGCGCCGACCGAATCGAACGCGCTTGCGAGCGGCAATACGCCGTCGAGCGGCACTCGACGCGCGGTCGGCTTGAACGCCGTGAGGCCGCAGAATGCCGCCGGAATGCGCAAGGAGCCGCCCGTATCCGTGCCGAGCGCCCACGCCACGTGTGAGCGCGCAACGGAGACCGCCGCGCCCGAACTCGATCCGCCCGCTACCCGACGCGCATCATGCGGATTGCGCGGCGTGCCGTGATGCGGATTCAGCCCGAGCCCCGAATACGCGAACTCGCTCATGTTGGTCCGGCCGACGAAGACCGCGCCCGCATCGCGCAGACGCGAGACCGCGACGCTATCGCGCGTGGCCGGTTCAGCGCCTTGCAGCACGCGCGAGCCGGCGGCGGTGACTTCGCCCTTCACATCGAACAGGTCCTTGATGGAGACGGGAACGCCCGCGAGCGACGACGGTACGTAGTCGCGCAGACGCAAGGCATCGCTCGTCATGGCGGCCGCGTGCGACGACTCGCGATCCACGCTCACATAGGTGCTCGGGTCTACGTGGGTATCGCGCTGGATCGCTTCGAACGAGGCGTCGACGAGACTCGACGCCGTGGCTTGCCCCGTTGCGAGCGCGTGCTGAATGGTGCTGATGGTCGGCATGGCCGTCACTCCACGTGCGCGAGCGCATTCACGCCATAACGATGAACCAGCGTGCGCCGCAAGACCGGATCGTGCAGTTCGATCTCGAAGCTCCACGCGGGCAGCAGTGCGCCGAGCAGTGCTTGCGTGCCGCAATAAAGCACCGTGCCGGAAGGTAACGAACGCGTGTGCCCGAGCCCGGTCAACAGAATGGCCGGCGGCAGCAATCGTGCAAGCGAGCCTTCCTGATAGAGCACGCGCTCGCCATGCGGATCGATACGCCAGCTTCGCGCAATCAGCTGGTCCCAATGGGCAGCGACATCGTCGTAGCGCCAGAGCGTCGCGCCGAGCGGTTTCGCGCACATCTGCTTGGAAACGGCCACGTCGTAGCTTTCTGCCTTGCGGTCCGTATGGTCCGAGCCGACGCCGACCAGCAGACCATGGCTCGCGTCCGACACGAGCACGGCCTCCACCTCGCCCGAAGAATTGCCGCCGACGACATCGATCCGTTCGTCCACGGTCAGCAGCGACGCCGCGACTTCGTAGAAGCATGGCGTCGTGGCCGGGCGCTTTACGCCCAGCGCGGCAAGTTCGGCGATATGGTGCTCGACTTCAGCGGTGTCGCGCCCCGCCCAGCCGGCGATGATGAGCCGTGCGGGACTGAACGCGAATCGCGGTCCATCTTCGATGACGAATGAAATGGCTGACATGTGAGCTTCGAGATAAGGATGACGACGCCCACAGTGTTCGCGTCGAGCGCGTGCCGTGTCCAACAAATAAAACTTGAGGCAAGTGCGGAGAATTTCTTGTCGTTCGACGCTTATTGCGGCGCTACACTGGGCCGTCCGATACGACTCGCCCTGGCATCCACCATGAACGTCCGCTTTCTCGAGACCTTCGTCTGGCTCGCGCGCTTGCGTAGCTTCCGGCTGACCGCCGAGCGCATGCACGCCACGCAAGCCGCGATTTCGAGCCGCATTTCAGCGCTTGAACTCGAACTCGGCGTGAAGCTCTTCGAGCGCGGTCCGCGTGAGGTCACGCTGACTCAGGACGGCACCAAGGCGCTCGCCTTCGCCGAACAGATCGTGCAGATCAACCGCGCGATGGTCGAGAGCGTGGGCGACCGGCGCAACATCGCGGGCATGTTGCGGCTCGGCGCAATCGAATCGGTCGTGCATACATGGCTGCCCGAATTGCTCAAGCGGGTGCGCGAAGAGTACCCGCGCCTCACGCTCGAATTGACGAGCGACACATCCGCGAATCTATCGGCTCAAGTTGCGCACGGTCATTTGGATGCCGCGTTGCTGAGCACGCCGATCAACGGTGCCGATGTCGGCAACGCATTGCTTGGCAGCTTGCCCATGTGCTGGGTCGCGAGCCCGGCGCTGGGCTTGTCCGACGAGACGCTCTCGGAGAGCGAGCTTGCCGCGTTTCAAATCGTGAGTTTCGCGCGGCACTCGCAGCCGCACGCCTTTCTCGTCGATCTGTTCGCGGCGGCCGGCGAGAACCAGGTACAGATCAATTGTCTTTCGTCCGCTGCGGCGATCAGCCGGCTCGTCGTCGATGGCTTTGGCATTGCAGCCGTGCCTGCCGCCTTCGTGATGCGCGAAATCGAAAGCGGGCAATTGCAGACGCTGCGTGTCGCGCACCACGTGCCTGGCCTGCCGCTCGTCGTGTCGTATCGGCGCAGCGCGGACAGCCTGTTGCCCGAGTCCATCGCCCGGCTTGCACGCGCGATCATGCTCGATTACAGCCTGAAGCACGGACCGCGCTTCGCGCTCGTGCCGGAAACCGCTGACGATATTGCCGCCGGCTTTGCCCGTACCTCGCCCTGAACACTTAGAGACTTATGCCGAACGTCCTTGATATCGAACCGCTCGATCCACTCGCCTGCGCGCCCTACGGCGTGATGCTCGGCACGCCCGCGCTCTCCGACGATCCCGCCACCTACCTGAGCCCCGCGTCCGACTACTGGCGCACGCATCTCTTCGCGCCCGGTGACGATCAGCCTGCGGAGATTCTCTGGGTGATCTATCGCAAGCAGCCTGCGACGGTGGCGCGACTCGAAGCGCATCTTCTGACGCAGCAGGCTATCGTGCCGCTGACCGGGCCGATTATTCAGATCGTTGCTACATCGAATGCCGAAGGGTTGCCCGATCCGGCAACGCTGCGCGCGTTCGAGATTACGCCGGGCACCGGACTGTGCATGCATCCGCGCACGTGGCACGCGACGAGAGTGGAACAGCCGGAAGTGACGTGCCTGATGTTGACACGCCCGTCCACCACGCGCGATTTAACGGCCCATCTGATTCAGGGCAAAAGTCTGGTTGAATCGAGCATTGCGCATATACCGCTGTACGAACTGTCTGATCGCGCAGATTAGCAGTCGCTGCACTCACCCTTCGACGATGTCTTCAAGAAGCGCAACAAGGTTGAGCTCACTGTCTCCGCGTCTGAAGTAGCCGTCGAATGCATCGAGCGATCCGCGCAGGCGTAATTCCGCTTCGTCGTAACCGGTCATTGCGATGATGCCCAGATCGCTAGTCGCGCCGATACTCCGAATCACGGACGCAACCGCGAATCCGTCGAATTCGGGCATATTGATATCGAGCAAAATGACGTGCGGCATCCAATCTTGCAATATCTCGATTGCCTCCACGCCGCTGAAAGCGGTTCTTACGTGGAAACCGTCGGCGTCGAGAAGCGCACTTGTGGCGCACGCGCCGTGTTGATTGTCATCGACAACCAATACTCGCGCCTTTTGCGCACTGGTATGCACCTTCCTGGTCGAGAGCCGCCCGGCGATGGCGTTTTCCTGCGATCGGATCATGCATGCGCTCCGGCGTGAGAATCTCTCCGATAATGACGAACGCCTCGCTCATTGTCTATTTGTTTGCGATTATGGATTTAAGCGGAATGATTCGGAAGTTTCATTTCGCGGGTAACTCTTCCCTTTATTCGAAGCCCACTTTCCCGATGGCGCGCGCCGCAACCGAAAATCACGCGAATAGTGCATGTTTTGATTTAGCTAAAGACTTGGCGAGAAAGCGCGCCTTCATAAGAAAACCGCATGACACGCTGACCCGTAAAATCGATTTTTTCGAAACGGGATTTTACGGCTGGAGGTTTTTACTGGCGCTCGAATGCATGCGGATGCTTTAATTCGCGCGGCTGATCGCAAACACGCGCGGCGGCGGAACGCCAAACCAAAAAAAAGCGGGAGCCAGATTTTCACCTGGCTCCCGCGCGTTCTTACGCGTTACTCCTTGGAACCCGCCTTCGATGGCTCATCCAGTTGCGGAAGAGCCGAGGTATCGCCCGGCGTCAGAAGGCCGACTTGCGCATACACGCGAAGCTTCTCGCGCGTGTCGTCGATATCCAGGTTACGCATGGTCAACTGGCCGATCCGGTCGCGCGGCGAGAACGTCGACTGCACCTTTTCCATGGACAGGCGTTCCGGTTGATACGTCAGATTCGGCGACTTCGTGCTCATGATCGAGTAGTCGTTGCCACGGCGAAGCTCGATGGTCACTTCGCCCGTCACGGCGCGCGCCACCCAGCGCTGCGCGGCTTCACGCAGCATGATGGCTTGCGAATCGAACCAGCGGCCTTGATAAAGCAGGCGTCCGAGCCGGCGGCCACTTTCGCGATACTGCTCGATCGTGTCTTCGTTATGGATACCCGTCACGAGCCGCTCATACGCGATCTGCAAGAGCGCAAGTCCGGGCGCCTCGTAAATGCCACGGCTCTTAGCCTCGATGATGCGGTTTTCGATCTGATCGCTCATGCCGAGCCCGTGACGCCCGCCGATTCGGTTTGCCTCCAGCAGCAGCGCGACTTGATCGCCGAATTCCACGCCGTTGAGCGCGGTAGGCACGCCTTCGTCGAAACGCACGGTGACGGTCTCGCGCGCGATCTGCACGTCGTCACGCCAGAACGCCACGCCCATGATCGGCTTGACGATCTGCATGCCGCTTTCGAGGCTTTCCAGATCCTTGGCTTCGTGCGTTGCGCCGAGCAGGTTCGAATCGGTCGAATAAGCCTTTTCCGCCGACATCTTGTAGTCGAACCCTGCCTTGCGCATGAATTCGGACATCTCCGCGCGGCCGCCCAGTTCGTCGATGAAGGTCTGGTCGAGCCACGGCTTGTAGATCTTGAGATCCGGATTCACCAGCAGCCCATAACGATAAAAGCGCTCGATGTCGTTGCCTTTATACGTGCTGCCGTCGCCCCAGATATTCACGCCGTCCTGCTTCATCGCGGCGACGAGCATGGTGCCCGTCACGGCGCGCCCGAGCGGCGTCGTATTGAAGTAGGTCACGCCCGCAGTGGAAATATGGAACGCACCGGATTGCAGCGCCGCGATGCCCTCGGCGACGAGCTGCGCGCGGCAGTCGATCAGGCGGGCGTTTTCCGCGCCGTATTGCATGGCGCGGCGCGGGATTTCCTCGTAGTCGTCCTCGTCGGGCTGGCCCAGATTGGCCGTGTATGCAAACGGAACTGCGCCTTTGAGACGCATCCAGTGCAACGCGGCGCTGGTATCCAAACCGCCGGAAAATGCAATTCCGACGCGTTGCTGAACGGGGAGGCTTTCGAGAATCGTGGTCATTTGAAGGTTACCTGGATTACCTGGACAAGCGCCGACATATTACCTGACGCGGGGGCCCACGCCCGCAGCGGGGCCCGATCTGGACAGCGAAAAAGCGAAGTAGCGATTGTCGGCGATTCGCCCGCCGTTGTCGAATCGCCGAAAATTGGCGTCCGATGCGGCGATCGCTCGGGCCTCTTTGCCGCGCGCCGTGCACCGCACATGGCATAGTGACCTCTGTTCGCACTGAAACCCGCACGCACATGAGCAAACCCTGGAGTATCGATGACATCGCGTCGCAGACGGGCCGCCGGGTCATCGTCACCGGCGCGAATAGCGGCATCGGCTATCACACCGCCGCCGTGCTGGCCCGGCACGGCGCCGAAGTGGTACTCGCATGCCGCAATCCGCAGCGCGGCGCACAAGCGCTCGCGCGGCTGCAACGGGAAGTGCCCGACGCGCGCGTGCAACTCGAACAACTCGAACTCGCGGATCTTTCCTCGGTGCGCGCTTTCGCCGACCGTCAGCTCGCTTTACGCAAGCCGCTCGACATCCTCGTCAACAATGCGGGCGTCATGGCGCCGCCGCGCCGCGCCGAAACCGCCGATGGCTTCGAGCTTCAGTTCGGCACCAACGTGCTCGGGCACTTCGCGCTGACCGGCCTGCTCCTGCCCGCAATCGAAATGGCGGCGGAAAGCGCGTCCGAGCGCCCGCGCATCGTCACGATTGCATCCATCGCGCACAAGACGGGACGGCTCGATTTCGACGATCTCCAGGCAACGCGTCACTATTCGCCGATGTCGTCGTACCGCCAGTCCAAGCTCGCCAACCTCATGTTCGCGTTCGAACTCGACCGTCATTTGCGTGCGGCGGGATCGCGCGTGATGTCGGTGGCCGCGCATCCGGGCGTAGCCAAAACGAACCTGTTTCGCGACGATCGGTCGGCTGTGAGCCGGGCGGCGCGCACCGTGTTGAGCGGGTTTATCGGCGCGTTATTGAACAGCGATCTGAGCGGCGCGCTGCCAACGCTATATGCAGCGACCGCGCCCGATGTCGTCGATGGCGGTTACTACGGACCGCTCGGGTTATTCGAAGCACGCGGCGACACCGTGGGACCGGCGAAGGTTGCATCGCAGGCACTCGATAAAGACGCGGCCAAACGCCTGTGGGAAGTATGCGAGGCGTTGACGGCGAAGGCGTTCGAGTGAGGTTATCGCGCCATCGCGCTTTGCAACGGCTTCTGACTTGCAGCGAGAATTGCACCGAGGACGAGCAGCATCGCCGAGTAGAGCATGCCTCGTTCGAGCCCCGCGCCGTCCGATACCCATCCGATCACAATAGGCCCGACGATCTGCCCGAGCGCGAACACGATGGTGAACGCGCTGATTCCCCTTGCCCACTGATCGGCCGGCAAGTTATGCCGCACGAACGCTGTCGTTGCCGCGACCGCGGACAAGAAAGTTGCGCCGAATAAGAGACCCGAAGCGAAAGCCGCCACGGGATGCATGAAGAGCGCGGGCACGAGCGTGGCGATACCCAATAGCGCGTTGAGCACCGCAAGCGCCTGGCCGCCGCGCATGCGGTCGAGCAGCCCGGACCACAGACGCGCCGAAACCACGGTGGCGGCGCCGAGCAAGACATAGAAGCTCGTGATGACAGTCGCGTTCATCGAAGCGTTGCGAAGCAGCGCGACGATGAACGTCATGTAGCCGATGTATCCAACGCCGAAGAGCGTGTATCCCGCAAGCACGAGCCACATGCGCGACACTGCCACCGTTGCGCTCGGAGGCGCCGCATTCGCTTCGGCACCGCGCGCAACTCTCGCATGATTCGATTCGATCTTGCGCGCCGCCACGATCGCCCCGGCTGAACAGAGCGCGCAGACTGCGGCGAGCGCGAACCACGCGTATTGCCATCCATGCACACGCGGCGCCACCGTGAAAGGCACGAGCACCGCCGACGCAAGGATGCCCCAGCCCGTGCCTCCGTAGTACAAGCCGAGCAAGAGCCCGGCCCCGCGCGTGGAAAGCGATGCAAGCCGCGCCGCCAGCACGCCGCCGCTGATGAAGATGAGCGCGCTGCCGCAGCCGGTGGCAACGCGCAGGAACAGCAGCAGCCAGGTCGAGAACGCGAGGCCGCTTGCGGCCATTAACAACGTCGTTGAAGCGCAGCCTGCGAGAAGCAATGCGGAGGGCGGCCATCGGCGGGACATGCGTGGAAAAGCCAGCGCGCCGAGCAAGTAGCCGAATGCATTCGCGGTGTTCATCGCGCCTGCTTGCGCAAAGCTCCAGCCGAGGTCGAGCTTCATCGCGGGCAACAACAGCGCGTAGGAAAAGCGGGCCAGCCCTAGCGCGATCGCGCTTCCCAGGGACAACGCAACGGCCAGCATGAGCGCGCGCCCGTGTTCGAAGTGTTCTTCCGTGGACGAAGACTCGTGCCTCGATTGCCGGTCTACCGCTCGTTTTATCTGCGACGTCACTCTCGTTTCCTTGGCGCGTTTTGCGTGACGTTATCACAGCGTTCCCGCCAATGCGAAAGGCGCCGCATATGCGGCGCCCGTTCGCAAGACCAGCGATGAGCAGGGCACTCGCCCCGCCCTTCCTTAACGCGTGGCCGTCGTGAAGCCGTACTCTTCGCGCGCGCCGTAACGTCCCGGCGCAAAGCCGTTGAACACGTGACCGCCGATCTTCGCGCCGACGTTGCGCAGGCGGCGCAGCGTCTCTTCCAGTTGGCGTGCGCCAGTGAGATCGGCACGCGACACGAGCAGCACGAGATCGCAGTTCTGCATCGCGATGGATTGCGCGTCGCCAACAGGCAGCACCGGCGGCGAATCGATCACGATGTAGTCGTAGAAACCACGCACCATCGCCAGCATTTCCTGGAAGGCCGGGCGTCCAAGCAGCTCTGCCGGGTTCTCCGGATAAAGCGCGCCTGCGTCCATCATCGAAAGGCCGCTCGTGCCAATCCGCACGATGGCATCTTCGACGCGTGCCGAACCTTCGAGCACTTCGGCAAGGCCCGGACCCGTGCGTCCGTCGACGAGATGACGCAGCCGGCCCTGACGCATGTCCGCATCGATCAAGAGCACCGAAGCCTGCGTCTCGGCGAGCAGATAAGCGAAGTTCGACGACACGAAGCTCTTGCCCACACCCTGCGTCGGTCCCGTGAAGAGGATGATCTTGCCTTCGTGGTTGTCTGCATCGACCACATAGCCCGAGTTCACCACGCTCATGTTCATCGAAGGCATGGCGCTCAACGTGGACATGGGGTTCATCGGCGCGGTCGGGTTCATCGGGTTCCAGCTATTGAGCGCGGGATGAGCCGTCATCGGCACGCCGTTCAGCATTGCACGAACGCTGCTGCGCAAGGAGCGCAATGCTTCGATGCTCGGGTCGGTCGGGCTCGTCATGGCAAGCAGCTTGGCCGGTGCGGCGTTGTGCGTCAGTGCGCGAACGTCCTGGCGCAATTGCGCTGCGGAGCGGGCAACCACGGCGAGGCGCGGGATTTCCGAGAAGCTGTCGATCTCCTCGGGGCTGCGCAATTCGCGGCGATTCAATGCGATCAGATAGATCGCCACCGTGCTCACGAACAAGCCACCGAAGATGGAACCGAGCAACACGATCCACGCGCGCGGCCACGATTGCTTCTCGGGCGCGAGCGCCCAGTCCACCACGGCCACGCCCGGCGGCGTGCTGGCGGCAGCGACTTCGAGCTGCTGCGCGTTGGTCAGCACGCTCGTGTAAAGCTGCGTGGTGACGGCGACATCGCGTGCGAGTTCGACGTACTGACGTTGCACGGTCGGCAGGTTCGCCGCCGTCTTGGCCGTCTCGGCGATCTCGTGCTTCACCTGATTCAATTGCGTGAGCGCGCTCTGATAGTTCTCGTTTTCCGGACGGAACTTGTGCTGCGCGGCATCCAGCGCGAGCGACAACGTGGTCTGCTGCTCTTCCAGACGGCTCATGCGGGTAATGAGCGCGGTATTCTGCTGCGCCATGTCCACGGTGCCCGTCTGCGTGCGAAATGCGTTCAGGCGGCTTTCGGCGGTTTCGAGATCCTGCTTGAGGCCAGGCAGGCGCTTCTTCAGGAAGTCGAGGCTCGTCTGGGCTTGCGCGGCGCGGCGTTCGACATCGCGTTCCTGATACGTCTTGACGATGGCGTTGACCATCGCTTGCGCGTCGAACGGCGACTCGGCCTGATAGCTCAGATGGATCAGCGACGGATCATGCAGCGACGAATCGCGCGGCGGAATCGACGTACGCATGCGCAGCAACACGTTTTCGAGCGTCATTTGCTGCGAGTAACGCGTGATCTCGAAGCTCACGCCGGGACGTGCACGCAAGGTGTCGATACGCACTTCTGCAGGCGCCTGGCCGTCGACGGTCGAGACCTGGAACGGCACGAGTTCGCCGACGCGGCCCTTGGCGAGCTGCTTGTCGTCCTTGTCGAAGAGTGTCCACTGACCATCCTTGTCGGCGACCACGTGGAATTTGTTGCGATAAGCCGCGCTCGGAATGTTGAAGACGCCGGCCTTCATGCGCTCGCCGCCCCATGCGTAGGAATCGAGACCGAACGGTGCAGGCGCGAGTTCGCGGTCGCCTGCATGACGCGAGGCGTACCAGCGGCCGATCAGCGGAAAGTGACTTTCGGTTTCGACGACGACATCCGCGCCGGTCTGCGTGATGGCGCTGGTGACGACCGAGCGCGAGGTCAGGACATCGCTTTCATCGCTCGCGGAGGCGTCTGCCGCCATCGAGCCGGAGACGTCGTTCAGCGAGCTGATCGACGTGCCCGCCTTGGTGCTCTGCACGCGCAAGAGCGCTTCGGCGCGATATTGCGGCGTGGCGAGCAGGACGTAGAGCACGCCAGCGGCGCAACATACGCCTGTTACCGTACCCAGCAGAGTCTTGTGGCGCACGACACTGCGCCAGAGGTCCACGACGCCATCGCCCCGTTGCGAAGCCGCCGTCATTTCGGGCTGCATATTATATGTAAGCATTTTATATCCCAACCAAGAAAACAAAAGTCGTGACGTCAGTGGCAAGGTCCGCCGTCAAACCTAACGTTATGTGATTCGATCGAAATCGAACTTCAAGTGGCGCGCTGGTCCATTCGCGCCTTGCTGCCTTACTTCGAAGCGATGGTGATGAACACCGGTCCCCGCGCTTCGGTCAACGACAGCGTGCCACGTTCCCCGTGCGGCACGCCGTATACATCGGTGACGATCGCATCAGCCGGCAGATGCGATACATCGAGGTCCATCACGTTCCCATTCCCGTAACACCACACGACGTACTTCGTTGCGTGCGCGCCATCGAGTTTCAGCACGACGTAGCGCGCTTTCTCATCGATGAAATAGCGAGCGTGCACTTCGCCCGCGGTGAAACCGAACAAATGCTTGACTGCGTCGTACGCGGGCAGCTTTGCATTGTTGGCATCGAGCAAGCCGAAGTTGTGCTCCATTTCCTTCGGGTCCGTCCCATCGTCGCGCATGTCGTAGTAGGACGTCAGTCCGACTTGCGCGATCCAGTTCATCAACAGCAGCCGCACCGCGTAGCGAGCTTGCCGCGCTCTTGCTTCGGGTGCGTGGCCGTCGTTGATCTCAGACACATATTCGTATCCAACGCTTGGGTACGACCATTCGGTTGCCCACACTTGGGGGCGTTTTGTATAACCGTTGAGGTCTTCGCGCAACACTCGATAGTCGTCGAGCACGGTTTCCGGGTTCTGCTGTCGATACGGATGCACGCTCACCGCATCGGGACCGAGCGGCTTGCCGGCTTGTCGCGCGGTTGCACTCATGTCGCCCACGGCACGGATGAATGCGCGATCGATCTGTTGCACGCCGCCCGTCGCGACGATTGCACGCGGATTGGCCGACTTCGCCGTCGTCACCGCTGTTTCAAGCAACGTGCGATAGGCACGCGGCGAAGGCGGCGCGAGCCAGTACTTCTCGTCGTCCTCTTCGTTCCATACTTCGAAACGCACCGGCGCGTTCCGGTAGCGATACGCCGCCATGTGCACGTAGGTACTGAACGCGCTCAATTGCACGGCGGAGGTCGGTGGCTGGTCCGGGCTGAAGGCGTAATGCTTGTAGCCGAGGATGAACAACGCGCCCAGGCCGCGTGCCGAAAGATTGGAGACGAGACCGTCGAAGCCGCCGAAATGCCAGCCATCCGGCGCCTGCACCGCTTCCCAGAAGAGGTCCGTGCGAACGAAGGAGAAGCCGACGTCCTTCACGGCATCGAGCAGATGCAGATCGGCGATTTGATGAATGGCGACGCCCGTATTCGCGCGCGACGCGGCAAAGCCCGGCAACTCGATGTACGGATGCTCCGTCGATTGCGACGCGCCGTCGAGCACGAGCGTCGGTGCGGCGGACGCCGCGTGCAGCGAACCGCAAAGGGAGATGAGCGCGGCAAGCACGATGCGCCGCGCCAAGCTTACGTTGGTCCGGATCACGACGAATGCCTTCCGAACGTATGACGGCTTGCTTCGAGTGCCGCGACCTGCTGGTTCGCGCGGCTCGCTTGCAGCCAATGTTCGTTCGACTGTGGCGCGAACCCGTTAAAGCCATAGCCACGCGAAGGCGCTTGCGGATACCACGGGGCAACCGGTCGAGCCATGAGCGCCGGCTGTCGCAGGTAGCTGATGGCAAGACCCAGGAACAGCAGGCAGCCGATCGATTCGCAGATGTCCGTGCTCGCCGCGCTGAAGACGAGATACAGCAGCACCGACCACGCAGCGCGATCGTTCGACGCCGAATTCAGCATGAGCCGCACGAGATACACGACGAGCACCAGCGCGCCGACGAAACCGAAGCACGCAATTGCATAGAGCACGGTGTTATCGGCATACGCAACGTTGAAGCCGAACGGGCTTTCGTAATAGCTCGCGGCCGAGCCGAACGCGCCTGGCCCGAGACCGAACCAGATGCGTTCGTGCTTCATGAGACCTTCGATCAGAAGCGGCCACGTGTTGATCATTCGATCCTGGAACGACGACAGCGTGACGTATCCGCGGCTCGCCAAGTTGAAGGCGGAGGCGGCGAAGAATGCGACGATCGGCAAGACGATCGGGAAGCCGCTCGCCCACAGACACGCTCGCTTGATGCCGCGCGTGGAAAACAGCATGTGCACGATGACGACGATTGCGAGCGACACCGGCGCGGTCTTGTTGGTCGTGGCGTAGATGGTGGCGCCGGCGAGCGCGAGCAGCACGAACTGCAGCGCCTTCGAGCGGATGTGCATCAAAAGCCACGTGGTCAGAAGGCCGGCCATGAGCGCCACCGATGCGCTGTCGCGACCGAATCCCGACAGCCGCGATGCAACGCCGACGTACGAGGACGTGGCCATCGTCACGTTGTGTCCACCGACCGATACGCTTGCGCCCACCCAAGGCAGCTTCAGCATGCTATTGGCGAGAATACCGATGCCGCAAAGCGCGGCGAGTGTGAGCAGTCCCAGGAACGCCGAGCGTCCGTTCATGAGCGCGAGCGTCTCGCGGGACGCCGTGAGTGCGAAAAGCAGAGGCGTCACGCTCCACAGCCAGAATCCGACTGCGGCAGGCTCGACGCCGTGCGACAGCGAAAGGAAGGTCTGCGTAAGCAGATATAGCGCGATAAGCGCGTGCGTCGCCTTGGGCCGCGTGAGAAGGACGTATAGCACCCAGCCCAACATCAGCACCTTGGGAAGATACGCGGCGGGCGCCATGCCCATCGTCGACGTGTAGTAGCGGATCACGCCGGAGAGCACGTCGCTCGCCACTGCGACGATGAACGTCGCAACCCATAGCTTGTCTTTTAGTGATGCTTTGTTCATCGAGTGACCGTCGCATGTCCGTCGGAAGGAAAAGTCGGTTGCACGATCAAATCGGCAGCCGCTTCGTGTTCTTTGCACGCTTGGCGCAGAGTCGATTCAAGTCTGGCCGGACTCGTCTCAGGACCGAAAATTACCTTTGTACGACAAGTGACTCTGTGCGCGCACGCACGCATGAATTTGCGGGCGACAGCTAAACGTTTGCGCCACGGTCCAAACCGCCTCTCAAGCACATCGAGCGTGCGGTAAGCCACTTATCGCGAGATGCCAGTTGAAGCCCCGCTAAAGCTTTTAGGCGAGCGGTTTGAAGGGGGTAATCACAGGACTCGTGCGCGGTCTATGCGGGCGATTATCTTCGTGCGTTTCGCGACTGAAACCGCGGTTGATCGCAGGCGATTAAAACGCAATGAAACCGGCGCATATCCGGACCGAAAAGGCACGCTGTCGCATTCCGCCACAGCCTTAGCCACAATGGCGCGACGACGCTATCGCGTATGAAGATTACAGAATTCGTCGTTATTGAAAGGTTTGAAAACGATTCAAAAGCCAACATCATTTCGCGTCAAACTTTAGGGTGGAAAACAGATTATTTATTCACGTTTTTGTACTATAAAAGTACGTTTTTCCGTTTGGTCCAACTGGTTACATGCTGTTACGTCTTTTATCGTACTTAACGACGTTTCAACTGTGTAACATTCCTCATGACCCCTCCGGCAATAAATGGATGACGGTCGCGCCTTAATTGTCCAGGCGCATAGGCTGATTCGCCTCTCTCTCCCAAAGCACTGCTTACCGAGGTCCTTCAAGGCACTCGGGGGAGACCCTTTGCGCGGTCAGAATCAATGCACACTGAGCCATTATCCAAAATGAAGAATAATCGTCTGGTCGTAATTTCGTGCTATTTAGGCACCCTAATCTTGTCCGCATGCGGTGGCGGTGGCAGTGACGGAACGCCGTCGAGCGTCGTCAACAGCGCAACCGATCCCGTTGCGGTGGTGAATATCGCCAAGCATCCTGCTTCGGTGAGCGGCACCGTCATTCCCCCGGCCACGTCGATCAGCGACTCGTCGGGCGCGGTGTGGACGGTCAAGAGCGGCGTGGTGTATCGCGCCAATCAGAAAGCCGGCTTCTCGCAGGACGTGATCGCGCTGCTTTGGTACGCAGGCAAGATCTATCAGCAGAACGTGAACAAGCTCTGGTGGGTCTGGCAGAACAACACGTGGGCAGTTTCGGCCGATCCGCGCCCTGCAGCTTCGACGCCCGCCAGCACGCCGGCATCGACGAACGCGGGCTCGACTTCGGGCTCTGCTTCCGGTTCGACCACGACAGCCATGCCGTTCTTCGGCGTCAACGAGCACTATGCCTACGGCGGCGTCTATTCGTCGACGCCGCTCAGCACGCAGGCATCGACCATGGTCGACCTCGGCCTGACAGGCATTCGGCAGGACGTGCACGGTTACGATCAGATCGACACGCTCGCGAACAAGGTCATTCCCGGCCTAGGTTCCAGTGTCACGGTGATGCCGCTGATCGATGCCTATCCGTGGGACGATCCTTCGCTGAACGGCAAGACGCCGACCGAAGACAGCGCCTACGCATATGCGTATTCCATGGCCGCTTACGCCGCGACCAAGCTCAAGGGCGTGCCGGTCGTCGAGTTCGGCAACGAGTACGACCTCGACACGCATAACCGCAAGATTGCAAACGATGGCGTGAACGTTTCCGACTACGACAACACCACGTGGCCAATCTGGCGCGGCGCGCTGCGCGGCTATTACGACGGCTGGCGCTCGGTGGATACGGCCGGCCAGACGAAGGTCATTGCCACGGCTTCGGCGGGCTTCCTGTACCTCGGCTGGTACAAGGGCATGTTGACAGGCGTGCAGCCGGATGGCTCGACGGGACATCCGAAGGTGAAGACCGACATCATCCAGTTGCACTGGTACTCGGACGGTCTCGATCCTGAGAACACGTGGGGCAAGGACGGCACCAACTACAACGTGCTCAAGATCATGCACGACACGTACAACCTGCCAATCATGTTCACGGAAATTGGCGTGAATATGGACTTTTCGACGGCTCAGGCGCAGGCCTATATCACGAAGACGGTCCCGGAACTTTACGCGGCACGCAGCACGTATAACGTGATCGGCTTCCAGTGGTACGAGCTCTACGACGATCCTACCGGCGACTACGGCATTCTCACGAATAGCGGCGCGAAGAAGGCGATCTATTCGACGATGAAGGCAGCAGTGGCGGCTTCGAAGTAATCGAGTTTTGCTGTAGTACCAAAACACCCGGCGCAAGGTTCAACATGCCTTCCGCCGGGTGTTTCGCATTTCAAGGTCTCACGCATTCGCGATCGAAACGCCCGCGCGCTGAAGAATGTGCTGATTACGCGGTGACAAGTTCGCGAACTGCAAACGCTTCCCTGCCTTTCGATAGCGGTCTTGCAACGTTTCGAACGCCACGATTGCAGAGTGATCCGCGACATGCAGATGCTGACAATCGACGATGACATCGTCCGCATCGTTCTGCGGATCGAAAAGGTCCTGAAAATTCGCCGTCGATGCGAAAAACAGAGTGCCGTGCAGTACGTAAGTACGTGTGCCCTTTTCATCGGAATTCGCGTCCGCGCGAATCTCGCGGGCATGTTGCCAGGCGAAGTTCAACGCGGCGATCACGATGCCGCATAGCACCGCAATCGCCAGATCGGTGAACACGGTGATAACCGTGACCGCAACGATCACGATTGCGTCATTACGCGGCACTTTACCGAGCACACGGAGCGATCCCCACGCGAAGGTCTGCTGCGCCACGACGAACATCACGCCGACCAACGCGGCGAGAGGAATTCGTTCGATAAGCGGCGACAGGAAAAGGATGAACAGCAAGATCATGATGCCGCTCGTCGCACCTGATAAGCGGCTGCGTCCGCCCGAACTCAGGTTGATCATGGTCTGACCGATCATGGCGCAACCGCCCATGCCGCCGAACAAGCCGGATACGATATTCGACACGCCAAGCGCCACGCATTCGCGATTGGGCTGTCCGCGCGTTTCGGTGATCTCATCGGTCAGATTGAAGGTCAGGAGCGTTTCCAGCAAGCCGACAATCGCCATGAGAAGCGCGTAAGGAAAGACGATTCTGAGCGTATCGAGATCGAGCGGTATCGTCGGCAGATGAAAGCTCGGGAACGCGCCCGCGATGTGCGCCATGTCGCCCAGTGTCCGCGTCGGCAAATCGAGCAACTGGCTTATCAGGCCGATACTCAGAATGGCGACGAGCGCCGGCGGCACCGCCTTGGTGATGCGCGGCAGCAGATACACGATCAGCATCGTCAACGCGACGAGACCCGACATGACCATCAACGGCGTTCCCTGCAACCAGACTTCGCCTTGCGGGGTGGCGCGTTTGAAATGCTCGAGCTGCGCCATGGCAATGATGATCGCGAGGCCATTCACGAAGCCGATCATCACGGGATGCGGCACCATGCGGATCAGCTTGCCGAGACGCAAAAGTCCGAAGACGGTCATCAGCACGCCGCCGAGAATAACGGTAGCGAGAAGATACTGAGCACCGTGCTCGACCACGAGAGCGACGATGACGACCGCCATCGATCCCGCCGCGCCGGAAATCATGCCCGGTCTGCCGCCGAAAATGGCGGTCAGCGCGCAGATGATGAAAGCGCCGTAAAGGCCCATCAAGGGATTCACTTGCGCGACGAGCGCGAACGCAATGCACTCGGGAACGAGCGCAAACGATGACGTGAGGCCCGCGAGCACATTCGCGGGAACATGCGTGAGCCATTGCTGCTTGAGAGATTGAATCTGCATCGAATGAGTTCCGCAGTCCGCACATGGCGCACTGCGTTTGAAAGCCGGCGCGAAACGCCGATGGTGTCGAACGGAGTCGCCGGTGTCGAATCGACGAGATGGCAGCACGCCGCCTGAAGCAAGCCAGGTGAACGCACCCGTACACGCGAACCCCCAAGGTGCAAAGCCGTCTGAACGGTCGGAGGTTCTCGGAAAGCTACATGGGTGCGTGAGAAATTCGGTGTGGGCGGGAGATCGCCCGGGAAGGCTCGTAGTTTACCCTAATCCGTAAATTCGAGTGATGCGCTTGCCTCCGGCCAGTCATGCAGCATGCGCTTGAATGCAATCGTCGACATTCCACACTTCACTCCAACTCAAAACGTTTCCACTCAGGCATCGGCGATACTGCAATCACACGCCGCTAGCAACTTCGCGGACTCGATGAACAACTCTTTGAGCGTACACATCATGAGCCGGGAAATCATTCGTGTCGAACCGCTTTCAAGCTGGCTCGAGCGCTGGAATGCGCCGACCTCCGCCGTCACGCGTCATCGCGACACGGTGTACGTGTCAGGCTTTCCTCCGTTCGATCCGCAGACCGGCGAGGTCATGCAAGCATCGATCGAAGTGCAGACCCAACGCGTGCTGGAGCAACTGAAGCTGTGCGTCGAGACGGCGGGTTCATCGCTGGATCAGGTTCTCAAGTGCAACGTCTATTGCACCTCAGTCGCCGCTTTCCCGGTCGTGAACGACATCTACGGACGATTCTTCGGCCCCAATCCGCCCGCGAGAATCTTCGTCAATGTGCCTGCGTGGCCGGGACATTTCGATATCGAGATCGACTGCATCGCGGCGATATAGCGTGCTGACGTGTGCCCTCAACTTCCCCGCACCGTTCCGGTCCGCCCAAGCCGCGCGGCCAGCACGGACAACGCATCGTAGGCTTCGCGCGATACCTCGTCCCACGCCGCGATAGCTTGCGACTGCGCTTCCACCACCGCGCGGTCGCCTCGCGCGGCGGGGCCTGTCAGCGCATCGCGCGGGCCGAGGGCAAGTACGTTATCGACGGAATTGCGCGCAAGCGTATGCATCATGTCCTGAATCAGCGTGTCCGGAATGCCCGCCGCTTGCCACATCTCGACGGACATCGCCGCGAGCACCGGCAAGAAGTTCGACGCCATGACGGCCGCCGAGTGATACAGCGCCTTGCTGCCCGGCTCGATGTCGAAACACCGCGCACCGATCGCGCCCAGCACCTCGCTCCATGCGCCACGCGCGGCGGCGTCGCCTTCCAGACCGCATGGCGTGCCTTCGAACTGGAACACGGAGGTGCCGGGATTGGCGAAGCTCAACATGGGATGCGCGCTCGCAACGCTCCAGCCGATGCCGCGCAAAGGCGCGAGCGTGTCGGCATCGAGCGCGCCGCTGCAATGCACCGCCACCGATGCGCCCCGGCCTTCGTGCGCGCGAGCGAGCTGCTCGGCCACTTCGGCGATGCGCATGTCGGGCACCGACAAGAGCCAGATATCGGCGGGGCGCATCGTGGCCAAGTCTTCGGCTACGCGGCCCGCGCCGATGAAATCGACCGCTTCGGCGGCGCGTTTGGCGTCGGTATCGAAGACATCGCCGATATCGAGCACGCGGTTCGCGACGATCAGATTGCCAAGCGTCGCGCCCACGCGCCCCGCGCCGATGATGTTGAGTGTCGCCATGATGCGAAAGCGCGTGCGCCTCAACCGTGCCGAATGGCGATGGTCTTGAGGCTCGTGAAGCCATAGAGCGCTTCGAAGCCTTTCTCGCGCCCGTGGCCGCTCGCCTTCACGCCGCCGAACGGCAGTTCGACGCCGCCGCCCGCGCCATAGTTGTTGATGAAAACCTGCCCCGCCTGCAGCTTGCGCGCGAGGCGCAGACCACGCGAGCCATCGCGCGTCCAGACGCCCGCGACGAGGCCGTATTGCGTGCCGTTGGCGAGTCGCACCGCTTCGGCTTCGTCGTCGAAAGGCATGACGGCAAGCACCGGCCCGAAGACTTCTTCCTGCGCGAGGCGGCTGTCCGGCGGCACGTCGCGAAACAGCACGGCTTCCTGGAAGAAGCCATTACGCGATGCCTCCGCCGCGATCTTGCCGCGCGCCGCGACACGGATACCTTCGCCTTCCGCTCGCTCGACGATGCCGCGCACCCGCGCCTGCTGCTTCGCGTTGACGAGCGGCCCCATGTCGAGGTCCATCGACGGCGGACCGGAACGCAGCGTCTCGAAGCGCGCCGCAAGCCGCTCGACGACGCTTTCGTAGATGCCGCGCTGGACCAGCAAACGGCTGCCCGCCGAGCAGGTCTGCCCCGCGTTCTGGATGATCGCGTTGAGAATGACGGGCAGCGCTTCGTCGAGATCGGCATCGTCGAAAACGAGTTGCGGCGACTTGCCGCCGAGTTCGAGCACGCTCGGGCAATGACGTTCCGCGGCCGTGCGACCGACCAGCGCGCCGGTGACCGTCGAGCCCGTGAACGAGATGTGGCCGATGCCCGCGTTCGCCGACAACGCCGCGCCCGCTTCGCTGCCAAGACCCGTGACGACGTTGATTGCGCCCGCCGGAAAGCCGATGTCCGCGGCGATTTCGGCGAGTCGCAGAATCGACAGGCTCGCGTCCTCGGCAGGCTTGACCACGCACGCGTTGCCCGCCGCGAGCGATGCGCCGACGCTGCGCCCGTAAATCTGCATCGGATAATTCCACGGGATGATGTGCCCGGTCACGCCAATCGGCTCGCGCACGGTCAGCACGGTGAAGCCCGTGGTATAGGGCAAGGTCTCGCCGTGCAGCTTGTCGACGCAGCCCGCGTAGTACTGAAGATAACGCGCGAGCACGGCCGCGTCGGTGCGCGCGGTCTTGAGCGCCTTGCCGGTGTCGCGCGCTTCGAGTTGCGCGAGTTCGTCGCCGTGTTCGAGCACGGCGGCGGCATACGCGAACAACAGATTCGAGCGCTCGGCCGGCGAGAGTTTGGCCCACGCTCCATCGAGCGCTTCGCCCATCGCGCCGCGCGCGGCGGCGACCGCAGCATCGATATCGGCGGCGTTGCCGCGCGAGATGTGAGCGAACGGCTCGCCCGTGCTCGGATCGATGACATCGAGCGTCGCGCCGCTATCCGGCGCCTTCCATGCGTTGCCGATGAAGTGTCGATATTCCATGTCTTACTCCGTGATCAGTGCGTGTTCCGTGACGGCATCGGCGATCGCCGTGCCAACTTCGACGGTGTTGGCGCCGCCACCCATGTCCGGCGTGCGCGGACCTTTGTCGAGGACGGTTTCGATCGCCGCGACGATGGTTTTGGCGGCCGCTTCGTAGCGCGCCTCGCCGCGTCCGAGATGCTGAAGCATCAGCGCCGCCGACCAGATCTGCCCGATCGGATTGGCGATGCCGCGCCCGGCGATGTCAGGTGCGGAACCATGCACCGGCTCGAACAGCGACGGAAAGCGCCGCTCCGGATTCAGGTTCGCGGAAGGCGCGATGCCGATGGTGCCCGTGCAAGCCGGCCCGAGGTCGGACAGGATGTCGCCGAACAGATTGGATGCGACGACCACATCGAAACGGTCCGGGTTCTGCACGAAGTGCGCGCACAGAATGTCGATATGGTACTTGCGCGTTTCGATGTCCGGATAGCGCTTCGCGGCTTCGGCCAGACGCTCGTCCCAGTAAGGCATGGTGATGGAGATGCCGTTGGACTTGGTCGCGGCCGTGAGTTGCTTGCGTGGCCGGCTTTGCGCCAGTTCGAACGCGAACTTGAGAATGCGGTCCACGCCCGTGCGCGTGAACACGGCCTGCTGCGTGGCGAATTCGCGCTCGGTGCCTTCGAACATGCGCCCGCCCACCGACGAATACTCGCCTTCGGTGTTCTCGCGCACCACCAGAAAGTCGATCTCGCCGGGCTTGCGGTTCGCGAGCGGCGACGGCACGCCGGGCATCAATCGCACGGGGCGCAGGTTCACGTACTGGTCGAATTCGCGGCGAATCTTGATGATCGATTCCCACACGGCGGTGTGATCCGGCACGACGTCGGGCGTGCCGACCGCGCCGAAGAAAATGGCGTCGTGCTTGCCGATCTGCTGGTCCCAATTCGCGGGCATCATCGTGCCGTGTTGCAGGTAATGCTCCGTGCACCACGAGCCGAATTCGTCGAAATTGAGCGCAATGTCGTAACGCGCGGCCACGGCTTTCAGCACGCGCAGGCCTTCGACCATCACTTCCTTGCCGATGCCGTCGCCGGGAATGACGGCGATGTTATGAGTTGTTGCCATGATCTGCAAAGCCTCCGAAAGTGCGACGCGGGAATGCCCGGCGAGAAGGCACAGGAGGCGGGCGCACCCAAGGCGCGCCTCTATGGAAATTGCGTTGTCTCCTGCGTCTCTTTTGCTCGCGAGCGCGGCCGCGCCCGGGCATCGGACTATGTCGAATGCCAATCTAGCGGACGCATTCGAACGACGGAAGTGCGAATCGAGGAACGGTGGCTTCGAAAATCCGCAAGGGCTCAGCGAGCGGGGCGCTCGGTATCGAGTTGCGCCGTGCTCGCGGGTCCGATCTCACTCAGAAAGTCGAACAGCCTGCGCGTAGGCAAGGCCGCCGCGCCTTCGCGCATGCCAACCGACATCATCCGTTCGGCCCAGGAATTGGTCAGGCGAATGAAGCGCAAGCGCATCGGCTGAAGAAACAGCTTCACGGCGCCCTCGGGCAACACGCCGATACCCTGCCCCACGGCGATCAACCGGCACATGGCCTCGAAGCTCTGCACCTGCACGCGAAAGCGGATGGTCTTGCCCGCCAGCGCCGCTTCCTTGACCAGCATGCGCGTGACTTCGGCTTTGTCGTCGAGCGCGACGATATCGTGTTCGAGCAGCGCGGCGAACTCGATCTCGTCGCCCTGCAATACATGATCCTCCGGCACGACCACGCTGATCCGGTCGCTGCAATAAGGCGCGAGGCGAATGCCCTCCATGCCCGTTTGCGACGTCACCACGCCGATATCCGCCCGGCCATCGCGCAACGCCTGCAAGATGTCGGCGCTGCGCAATTCGCTGATATGCAGCTTGATGTCGCGATACTTCTGCGAGAACGCTCGCAGATGCTCGGGCAACTCCTGGCTGATCGCGGAGATGTTGGCGAAGACGCGCACCCGACCCACCGAGCCTTTCGTGTAGTCGGACAGCTCGCTATAGATGGCGTCGGTCTTGAGCAGCAGCTCGGTGCCGTGGCGCGCGAGCGCTTCTCCGGCAGGCGTGGGCTCGACGCCCGCCGAAGTTCGGTTGAGCAGCGCCACCCGGAAATGATGCTCGAGCAGCGCAATGCGCCGGCTGGCCGTCGACAAGGACATATGCGAATGCTGCGCCGCCTTCGACAGACTCCCCGTCTCGACGGCGCGCAGAAAGAGAGCCAGTGAGGTGAGATCGAACAAACCAGACGCTCCGTGAATGGATCATGCCGCGCAGTATGGCACCCTCGCGGCGGCCCTCAGTCTTCGCGCCCTACAGGATTACCCTGAGCGATGCACGCGCGTGGCCGCTCGCATCGGGCGTTCGAACAATTCGAAAGCCCGCTTCAAGGAATTCGCATATCGACGGCGCGCGGCACAGGCTAAATTTCTCATGTCCTGCTGCGTCCGCCGTTTGCCACGAATCCGGCGACACTGACAGGGCTTTAAAAAAATCAGTACATATATGACGGAGACAGACGTGGAAATCGATGCGACCAGCATGCCGGGCGGCGCTCTGCCGTCCGCACCCGCGCGCGACGCGGCCGCCGAGGACCGGATTTTCCGGCGCCTCGCGCTACAGATCCTGCCCATTCTGATGTTCGCGTACATCACCTCGTATATCGACCGGGTGAACGTGAGCTTCGCCAAGCTGCAGATGGCCCAGCAACTCGGCTTCTCAGATGCCGTCTTCGGTTTCGGCGCGGGCATCTTCTTTCTCGGCTATGTGGTCTTCGAAGTGCCGAGCAACATGATTTTGCAGCGCGTCGGCGCACGCCGCTGGATCACGCGGATCATTCTGTCGTGGGGCATCGTATCCGGGCTTACGGCGTTCGTCGCCACGCCGATGCAGTTCTATGCCATGCGCTGTTTGCTGGGCGTTGCCGAAGCGGGCTTCATTCCGGCGATCATCTTCTATATCAGCCAGTCGTTTCCGAGGCACTGGCGCGCTCGCATTCTCAGCATGTTCTACGCGGCGCTCGCGCTGGCGGGACTGATCGGCTCGCCGCTTACCGGCTTCATCATGGAATACTTCAACGGCCTGATGGGCTTGCCGGGCTGGAAGTGGATATTCATCATTGAGGCGCTGCCCGCGTTTCTCGCGGCGGTCTACACGTGGCGAGGTCTGGAAGACGATGTCACGCAAAGCAAACACTGCAGCGAACCCGAACGCGCTTTGTTGTCGCGCGTGCTCGCCGCTGACCGTGCGATCACCGCCGAAGCCAATCACAAGGGCCTTTTGTCGAGCTGGCTCGTGTGGGCGTTTTGCCTCATCTACTTTCTCGACGTGTTCGGCATCTACGGCTACACCTTCTGGGCGCCGACCATGATCAAGTCGATGGGCATCAAGAGCGACTTCGTGATCGGCCTGCTCGCGGCGCTGCCAAACGCG
>NZ_BAAHOB010000004.1:0-726436 GCF_054655155.1 Caballeronia sp. HLA56
CGGGTTGTGGCGCAAGAAGTTTACGGGCGAAACGCCTTCAACGAGTCGGCTGGCTGTGACGGCCGACGCCGCGTTTGTCATTGCTCACCTCGAAGGTGAGCCTGCGGCGACATCATCATCTGGGTCAGCCGATACGCCATTATCATCGACGCGTGATCGCGTCACGTTATCGATCGCCGGCGTTCGCATCGAATTGAGTGGCGTGCATGCTGAGCGCATTGTGCGCTTCGTGCTCGGACAGCTTGGCGGTGCACGGTGCTGATCGCCGCTGACGTCCGAGCTTACATCTGCCGCGAGCCTGTCGACATGCGCAAGTCAATCGACACGCTGTCGTATCTGGTCGAACCGCTTCTTGCGCAGAAGCCGGCCTCGGGCAACCTATTCGTGTTCGTCGGCCGGGACCGCACGAAGGTGAAGTGCCTGTATTGGGATCGCACGGGGTTCGCGCTCTGGTACAAGCGGCTTGAACATGGGCATTTCCCATCGCCCGCGGCGCTGGCGCAACGTGGATTCACGCTCGCGGAGCTCAATGCATGGCTCGAAGGTATAGAGATTCCAGCGCGCGAACCTCATCGCGCCGTCGCGGTGACGCGCGTTGCGTAAGCGCCTGAATCGCGCGTAATTCAGGGCTCACGAAGCTTGTAAACGTCGCACGAGTTGGGCATCATGGTTGGTATGTTGCCCGCCACCATCACTGCCGGGGATCTGCCACTGGAGCTCGAGGCTCTGCAAGCCTTTGCACTCGAACAGAATCGGCTCGCGTGCGTGTTGTGGGAGCAACTGGAGAGCCTGCATCATCAGATCGCGCAGCTCAATCGCGCTCGCTTCGGCGCGAGTTCTGAGCGCTTGGCGGGTCAGGCCGAATTGTTCGACGCCGCCATGGATATGCCTCTCCCTCCGGAGCCGGCGAAGGTCCCTGTCACGGGGCACGCTCGCCGGGGACGCCCCGCATTGCCAAAGGACCTGCCACGCACGCGCGTCGAATATGACCTGAGCGACGAACAGAAGGCCGCATTCGACGCGCTTGAGCGCATCGGCGAAGAGCGTAGCGAGACGCTGCATTATGAGCCGTCAAGGCTCACAGTCATCGAACACATCCGCTTCAAGTATGCGGCGAAGAAGGATGGCGAGTCGACCATCGTGACGGCGAGCGCTCAGCCCTCGCCGCTGCCCAAGAGTAACGCGAGCGCGAGTTTGCTCGCCAACATCCTGGTCAACACCTACGTTGATCATCTACCGTTAAATCGGCAAGAGATGCGCTATGCGCGTCGCGGTATTCACCTGCCGCGGGCCACGCTGTGTGAATGGAAGTTGGCCGCAGCAGAATTACTCGCTGCGCTTATGCCGTCGCTGCGTTCACACCAACTGCAGGCACCGCGCATGCACGTCGACGACACGACACTGCCTTTGCTCGAGAAGGGTCGTAAGACCACCCGTACTGCGCGATTATGGGGCTACCTGGGTGCGGGCCAACGCGAGGAGAATGGCGTCTGGGTCGATCACCCTCCGGGGGTCGTGTTCGAGTTCGCAGAGTCGCGCGCGGGCTCGAATCCGCAAAGTTACCTGCGAACGTACAAAGGCTACTTGCAGGCCGATGCATACAGCGGGCACGAGGCGCTCTACGAGACGGGCGACATCATCGCGGTCGGTTGCTGGGCGCATTGCCGCCGTCGGTTCTTTGAAATCGCCAAGACCCAAAGCAAACCGGGGCTCGCGGCACAGGCACTGCAGTGGATCGCCCAGCTATACGCCATCGAGTCCCGAATCAACCATCGGACGCCCGACGTCAAATATGCGGCGCGGCAAACTGAGGCCTTACCGGTACTTGCAAAGTTCCGGCAATGGTTGGAAGGCAACGTCATCGGTTTGCCGACTCAGGCGCCGCTCGCCAAAGCGTTCGGCTACGCGTTACGTCATTGGCAAGCGCTGATTCGCTACACAGAGAGCGGTGTTCTGCTACCCGACAACAACGCGTTGGAACGGCAGATCAGGCCGATTGCGCTTGGAAGAGTCAACTGGACGTTTGCGGGCTCACCGCGAGGCGCTCGTGCGACGGCCACTCGCATTGCCGCCTGAGAATTCGATGCGGATCCCACCGCGTCCCGCGTTGTCCAGCTCAACGGTATGGGTCGAGCCAAAGTTTTTCGTGGTCGCAATCAAATCCGCCTCTTTGTCGGTGAGGTCCAACCAGAGGGACCCCGTTAGTCCACCGCTTGCTGGCACGGGGTAGAGGATAAGCAAAGCCTCGCTCCATCAGTTAGTCCAAAGTTTTTGGCGTTTATCCGTCTAGCTCGCAAGCTTAGGCTTACCTAACTCTGCTTTTCCAACGTCAGAAGCAGATCTGGGGAGCTTACCGGAAACGTGCCCGGCTCTGCCTAACGCTCATTTTCATCCCACCCGTCATCATCGGCGTAGTACTGCGCGGCCGCCTCGAGCTTGCGGCGCCTTTCCGCCTTGGTGATCGAAGTTGTTTGCAGGAAGGCGTGGCCGAGGATTGACTGGACAACGTCTGTCGGCATATGTTTAATTCTGCTACTGGGTTCGCAGATAACGCTAATAGGAAATGGCCGACAACTCGTTAATTTCCCGCACATTATCGTGACTCTTGAACTTCTTCAATGCTGTTGCCGAGGCGCAACCCATGTATTGTGCGCGCTAATTCTGCTACTACCCGGGTCTAGTGCGCTTATTCCGGTACTGCAGGTTTTAGACGATATAGTGCGCGCGCAGGCGGACGATGCCCATGGATTCGCCCCCGTAGTTCCGGACACCATCTCACACCAAGGTTGATGAACCGGCTTTAGGTCGGAACTCGCGCGGCGAGCGGTATTTCAGCGCGCTACGCGGGTGTTTGTCGTTGTGGTGTTCGAATGCGACGGCCAGATTGCGCACGGCGGTCGCCGTGTCCGGCTTCGGCATGAACGAAACGGAATCGCGCTTCATCGTCTTGACGAAGCTTTCTGCCATGCCATTGCTCTGCGGGCTGCATACGGGCGTGGTCAACGGCTTGAGACCAATATCTGAAGCGAACGCGCGGGTCTTTTCGGCAATGTAACCCGAACTGTTGTCGCTGAGCCATTCGATTTGCGCGGGCGCTTTGCGAACGTTCCCGAAACGATGTTCGACAGTCGCCAGCATGACATCGCGCACAACGTCACCGCTATGACCGCCTGTCGTCGCTGCCCAGCTGATCGCTTCGCGGTCACAGCAATCGAGTGCGAACGTCACGCGCAGCGGCGCGCCGTTGTCGCAACGAAACTCGAAGCCGTCAGAGCACCATCGCTGATTGCTTCTGGGCATCGCCACCGTACCTTCATGCCGACGCTCGATGCTCGGCCTCGCAGGCCTCCTGTAAAGCAACAAATCGTGCTGGCGCATCACGCGATAAACACGTTTCGCATTCACTGGAACCTCACACCGCAATTCGCTGCATAGCGGAATAAGTGCACCCAGTAGCGGAATTCACGCACCTCTACACCTACTTCAACGAAGCGTGGCGCCGCACGCCTGCTGCGGGACCCATCCTCGTGTGTCGTCTCAAGAAAGACGACGCGCATAGCGCACGAGCAAACCTTCAGCGTTTTCAACGGGCAGTAATCAATGGAAATTGCCCTGCCGCTCATTTCACTTCGTAGCGAGGAAGATCAATCGTGAAGACGCAACCGACCCCCGGACGGTTCTTGACCCGAAGGACGCCGTCATATGTTTCCACGATCTTCTTTGTTACTGATAGCCCGAGACCAAGACCGGTTTTATCTTCTGATTGCTGCGTGAACGGCTCAAACATTGCCTGTGTATCGAGTGGTAGCCCGCCGCAATGATCCTTCACGTCGATAAGGATCCGACCGCCTACGCTGAATGCACGCAGCGTCACCACGCTGCGTGGGCGGGTGAACTTGAATGCGTTTTGCAATAGATTGCCGAGCGCGGCATACAGTGCATCGCGATCCGCGCAAAAGGCGAGTTTTTCGTCCACCGCTAGCACTCTGAACTGCACGCCTCGCACCTGTGACGCGAGGTGGGCAGCATTTGCCACTTCGGTGATGAAATCAGCTAGGGATGCTGGTTCGCTACAATCTGCAGCCTTAATTTCATTAAGAGACCGATCGATGAGCCCTTGCATCATATTGAGGCCACGATCGAGCATCGATCCAGTCGCTCCTGTAAGGCTAAGGTTTCCGGTTCTTGCGGCATTGAAGGCGTTCCTTGCCACGCCTAACGCATTTCGGAGTTCATGCGTCAGCTCGCCCATATGCTCTTTGAGATTCTGCTTGTGTTCTTGCGTTGCAACCCGACTTTGTTGATAAGCGAATTCAGTGACCGCTTTGGCGATCGCAGTGTCGAGACAGCGGTTCAAACACTGGAACTCCTCAATTTTGAACGGAACGTTCCGCTCCTGCGCCAATGCAGTAACGACTTGACAAAGATCGCCATAGTCATTCACGACTTGGTCGATTGAGTAGCCAAGTTCATGTAAGGACCTCCCATGCAAGCTCGCCGCCGCCCCGATTTCGGATTCTGTCTTAACGTCGCTGACCGCACCAGAAACCTCACGGCTTGCAAGCGGGTCGTCACTTTGCTCAATGCGAAGCGTTTTGATTAGCTGATCGAGAAACATCGGCACCCCGTTTGCAAGCTGCTCAGGGGTCGCTTCTCGTTCGCTCCGGCTCGCCACCCTCGCTTGGCATCGCTCAAGGAGGATGTTTCGGTTGTTCGACAGGAAGTTGTGCATCATGGCGTTTTTTCCCCCAACAAACGTGCAACCCTATCGCTGACAAAGTGTCGAGGGATTGAAAGGATTTGCGTAAAGAAGGACTACAGAAGACGACGCGCAAACAACGAGCGATTTGAGCAAGGGCGATTCGTTGAATCGCCAAGTCAAAGCAGAAGTTGAGATTGAGAGGCCAAGAAAGTTATTTATTATCCGGCATCGGAAAAACATGTAACGTTGGCATTCGGCAATTACGTTAAATAAGCTGATTCGCCTCGAACCGCTTATGACGCGTGGTGATTGCCAGGTGGAAGCGCGTCCACAGTGGCATATTCACCGATTTCGGTTGCAGGTCCAGCCGTTGCTCTCATCTGACAGCGTGACATTCCTCAGTCCAACGTGGATCAATTTGCCATACGGAGACTAACAGTGCGCTTCGATGGATGGGCTGACCTTGGCCAAGACTTCCGCTACTTCGACACAGAACTTGGTGTGACTATTCCAGAGCTATGCCATGGTATCGCTCATAATTCGGCACGTTTGCTCGCTAGCAATTTAACGTCGGCAATGAAAGCCTCGATACGCACAGGTTTCTCGACGACCATGTCGGCCCAATCCTCAGCGTCGATGCCTCTGGCCGCCGACCAGAGGATGACAGCAATGCCCTTTAGTGTCCTATCTTTACGTATTTGGCGGCACACTTCAACTCCGTTCAGATCTGGCATCATGAAGTCGCAGATGATCACGTCGGGCCGAAGTTCACGCGCCCGCGCCAGCCCTTCACGTCCGTTTGCTGCCGTACTCACCGTCAAGCCCTCCATCTCAAATACCATCGCCCAAACGTGAAGAATGTCTGGCTCGTCGTCGATAAGTAAAACAGACTTGGGGCGCGGAGCGAGTGGTCCGCTAGAAGACGACATTTTGATCCCATGGTTGACCTGCGAGTAATGAGTTGGCGCATGCCGTATGCCTGACCAACCGGGCCGCAAGGCACATTAACCAGTTTCATCGCCGTCTTGCGCGCGATCATAACGGCGCTTTCTCGTACATGCCACTTTGCTCCCTTCCTAAACACGCCTGACCGAGGACGCATCTAAGAGATCAGTTGAGCGCGTCGTGACCGGCGTAAGAGCGTGCCGCTTCCTCCAGCGTCTGCGGCATTTCCGCCTTAACCTAGGATCGAGGCCGTCTGCCGCCAGCGTGCTCAAGCATCGACTGAACGACATTAGCGGGTATCCCGCGCGACGGCGCGGGTCCCGAAGGTTTTTGCGAAGCGCTTGCGCCGAGGTGTGATCCAGTTGCGCCAGGTCTTCGGTTCTTATGTTATTCCGCGTACCTGGGAAATCGTCGAAGCAGGAATCGTCGGTCCGCCAGACGTTGAGAAGCTGACCCGGGACCAACCGGGTTTTACGTTCATAAGGATACAAAAGGCAACCAAAACGGGAGCGAGGTCGCTTTTAGTTGTCGTCGCGTCACCGCTGCGTCGTGAGCATCGGGCGGAGTGGCCACGAGTGGCTGGAGAATGGCAGCGAGATTGGCGGGACCGGGAGGCGCTCTCTGTCTACGTAGGCGACAGCGCAACAAACCACGAACTGGAACGCGACGTCGCGGCTCGCGAGAATTCCAAAGTCGCCATCCGACTGAGCCCGACGACGGGAGGCTCTGATTGACCCGGAGCGGACGTTGAACGCCACGCCAGGCGAACGACGTTCTTCGATGTCCAACGGTCATCCACACCCTCTATCGCGTCCGCTTTCTGAAACAGAGCTGTTGATGTTCACGCAGAACAGACCCACTAAGGGGCGTAATTTTCATCGAATTTTGACCCACGTGATTGAATGTCCTGCTCAATCTTTGAGCAGGGGATACAAAGGTGATCACGGTGGGCTTATTGGCCAAGATCAGGCGGATGTATTTCCGCGAGAAGGTCCCGCTGCGCGAGATTGCGAGGCGTACGGGCCTGTCCCGAAACACGGTGCGCAGTTGGCTGCGGCAGACCGATGCTGTCGAGCCGAAGTATCCGAAGCGCGTCAGCCCGAGCGTCGTGGACGAGTGGGCCGCACAGCTGACGGGCTGGCTGCGGGCGGACAGTCATCGACCGAAGCGTGACCGGCGCACCGCGCGATTCATGTTCGAGGCGATCCGCGGCGAGGGTTACGCGGGCAGCTACGGCCGCGTCAGCGCGTTTGTGAGGCGCTGGCACAAGGAGCAGGCCGAAGCCCCGCGCAGGAAGGCCTACGTGCCACTCGCCTTCGAACCCGGCGAAGCCTTCCAGTTCGACTGGAGCTGCGAATACGCCTTCGTCGGCGGCCTGCGGCGGCGCCTGGAGGTTGCCCACGTCAAACTGAACGCCAGCCGCGCGTTCTGGCTCGTCGCCTATCCCACCCAGAGTCACGAGATGCTGTTCGACGCGCACGCCCGTGCATTCGCCGCGTTCGGCGGTGTGCCCCGGCGCGGCATCTACGACAACATGAAGACCGCCGTGGACAAGGTCGGTCGCGGCAAGGAGCGCGCGGTCAACGCCCGCTTTGAAGCGATGTGCAGCCACTACCTGTTCGAGCCGGATTTCTGTAAGAGCGGCAGGCTGGGAGAAAGGCATCGTCGAGAAGAACGTTCAGGACCGCCGACGGCAGATCTGGCACGAAGCAGCGCTACGGCGCTGGGAGACGCTGGAGATCCTGAACGAATGGGTTGCCGGCCAGTGTCGCGAAGCCTGGCACATGCGGCACCCGCAATGGCCCGAGCTGACAGTCGAGGACGTGTTGCAGGACGAGCGCACCCGGCTGATGCCCAATCCACGGCCGTTCGACGGCTATGTCGAGCAGACCTTGCGCGTCTCGTCGACCAGCCTGATCCACGTCCAGCGCAACCGCTACAGCGTGCCCACCGAATACACGAACCAGTTGGTAAGCGTGCGCTGCTATCCGGCGTATCTCAGTGTCGTCGCCGACGCCCAGGAGATCGCCCGTCACGAACGCAGCTTCGAGCGGCACATGACCTTTTACGACTGGCGACACTACATCACGCTGGTCGAGCGCAAACCCGGCGCGCTACGCAACGGGGCGCCCTTCATAACGATGCCGCAGCCGCTGCAGCTGTTGCAGCGGCACCTGCTGAAACACCCGGGCGGGGATCGCGTCATGACCCAAGTGCTCTCGGCCGTGCGCGAACATGGGCTTGATGCCGTGCTGCTTGCGGTACAGGCTGCGCTGGATTCAGGGCGTCCAAGTGGCGAGCACGTCCTGAACGTGCTGAGCCGGCTGAAGGCGCCCGTCACGAGTGCCACTCCCGCCACGACGAAACTTCAGCTCAAGGAAGAGCCGGCGGCTGACGTGAGCCGCTACGAGACGCTACGCGCCAACCCACCGGAGGATCGTCATGTCTAACGACATCATTGCCCAGCTCAAGGGCCTCAAACTGCACGGCATGGCGAGCACCTGGCCGGAGCTGCTGGCACAGGCGCGTCACACTGACTTCGAGCCGGAGCGCTTCATGAAGCAGCTGTTGATGGCGGAGACCGCCGAACGGCAGGTACGCTCGATCGCCTACCAGATGACCGCCGCACGTTTCCCGGCTCACCGCGACCTGAAAGGCTTCGACTTCGCACAGGCACAAGTTGATGAAGCGCTGGTTCGTGAACTCAGCGAACTGTCGTTTCTCGCGAGCGCACACAACGTCGTGTTCATCGGCGGCCCAGGCACCGGCAAGACGCACCTTGCCTCGGCAATCGGAATCGAGGCCGTACAGCGCCACGGCAAGCGTGTGCGTTACTTCTCAACTGTCGAGCTGACCAACGCGCTAGAGCAGGAGAAATCGACCGGCAAACAAGGCCAGATCGCACACAAGCTGATGTACGTCGATCTGGTGATTCTCGATGAACTGGGCTATCTGCCGTTCAGCCAGACCGGTGGTGCATTGTTGTTCCATCTGCTCTCAAAGCTGTACGAGCACACGAGTGTCGCGATCACGACCAATCTCAGCTTCGGCGAATGGGCGACCGTGTTCGGGGATGCAAAGATGACGACAGCGCTGCTGGACCGGGTTACGCATCACTGCCATATCGTCGAGACCGGCAATGAATCGTGGCGCTTCAGGACCAGTTCTGCCAAGGCGAAGGCAACGAGAAAAAGAGCAGCAAAACCGGCTGGAAACGAAGAGTTATCCACACCGGAATAGATGTACTACGCTGTCTCGAGGTGGGTCAAATTTAGATGAAAACGGTGGGTTAAGACTCCGTGAAAATCAACAGACGACCGCGACTTCGCTCAGGCACTGGTCGCTGTTTTACAGCTTGAGGGTTTCGAGGCGCAAATGGCCGATTGCGTCGAGTGCTTTGAGATTACCCGGCATTGGATGCCTGGTGTGGTGCTACTCGACATGGAAATGCCGATCATGAGCGGCTTTCGCGTAGCTCAGGAATTGCGCAAGCTATCGCACTGCACGCGGGTGCCTATCATTGCCCATACCTCTCTTTCGAAGAGGATGTTCTGGTGCAGGGCATGCCGGCGGGCATTGACGCCTATTGTCGCAAAGGCAACTCGCCACAAGTCTTGATCGCGTTATTGCGACTCGTGGCGCCCGGCAGAACACTTGACAACTAAGCTCAAAAACGCCAGGGACTTGGTTTCGAGGCGTGGCCCTGGTCAACGGATTTACGCGAGACTCAGCGACAGCGGCGAGTCCACATGATGTAGGCAGGGTCGGCGCTTACTGCCACTAGCGGGATAAGCCTCCCACTGCGCTTGGGCGTAACTGAGACCGCTCAGCCTGTGAGTTAATCAATCGAAGCCTTTTAACTAACCCAGATCACGACGCGAGGCAAACTTGTGCGGCGTTCGCTCGCCGTCACCGACGATTCTCATTTTTACGCGAGTCTGGGGCGTTAAACGAAGAACGTGATTACAGGAATGGTTCTGCAAGTGGCAAACAAGGTGGGACGCGCCGAATACTCACTAACGGTTGGAACGTAGCGCTTAAGCCTACCTTACTATGGCGACCGACGCTCATTTCGCATTTCAAATTGTGGGTGCCATTAGTTAAGTCGAAGCTCCATGGAGTTGCATTCAATGCGGGATGAGATGCAAACGCGTCAAAGGTGTGTACTGTTGCGTCAACGGAATTAGCCCCGCTGCTTGTTTTCCATCTGTTCCCGTCTGCGCGCAAGCCGAACCCTTTCTTGTGTTAATGCATACTCTGCTTCGGTTTCGGTGACCACACCAGTGACTGCGCCGTTGAGATCCACACGTTCACTACCTTCAACGAGACAAGTCCAATAGCGTTGGCCGCTGCACCATAGCTTCACGCCGTTACGAACGTCTCGCTCGCTAAGTCCGAGGGCCCCCGCCTGGGCAAGCACGTCCTTCAAAACTCCGACTTTGAGCGGAACCTTGGGTGCGGGATTTCGCGGAAAAGCACGCGGGAAATTTCGCTGAAGCGTCGTGACTGCGCGCTCGGCTGCATGACGGGACGTTGGCGGCGGCTTGAGTCCTTGCTTGATAGCCCGTCCTCCGACTGATGCCATTGACGTTGGGTGTGAATCCGCCCTTGGGTCCTTTGCGCGTTGATTGAGTTCCAACTTGAGCGCGGCGAGCTGTTTCGATTCCATTGCGTGCGCCTGAGACTCATTGGTAAGAGTTTATCAGCGATGGTGCTTACTTTGCCCAAGACGAGACGCAAGCCGTGACGACGCCGCGAACACATCGAGACGATTGGCCGGCTCTGCTTGTAGGCAGTGAAAAATCGCCATCCGTTTGGATCGAACTCATATAGCAAACAGTCGCCACACTGCGTGCACAAAGCTCGCCTATGGGGAAAGCAGCAGCGCTCATCGTTGGCATCAACCTTGCACCGACATGCTCACCCTCGTGACCTCTTTTCGAATGGAGTATTGCCATGGAAGTCCTGGTCCTCGACGACGACTGACCTCGCACAAAGTTTGGCGGATCTCATCACCAAGATGGGGCATCAAGCCGCTGTCGCCCACGACTGCGAATCAGCGCGAGCTCTTGCTCAATCTCGTTCCTTCGACATCATCCTCGCCGACGTCGACTTACCGGATGGCGATGGCCGCGAAGTCTGCGAAGGGCTTCGCATGACGGGTACGTCGCAAGAGGCCGTCATGATCGCGGTGACCGGAAGGGTTGACTTGAACGACAACGACTTTCCTGCATTCGACGGGTATATGCGCAAACCTCTTACTTACGGTCCGTTCGAAAGAGCACTCGAGGAATGGCGCGTCGCTCTGGGCCTTTCCAAAAATGCAGATCCGGTGAACACATAATTTTTCCGGCTAATCCGAAAATCCAAGTGGCTTTACAACGGAGGTACATGATGTCCGATCCAACCATTCCCGACAGTCAACCGCTTACGCCAGACGCTCCGGCACCAAACAATCCTCCGGACGTGCCTGATGTCGGTCAGCCAGAGCGAGAGCCAGACCAACAAGGTCTGGCTGTTGAATGAAACGGAGGCAGGACACTTTCTACGTTAGGCGCGGCCGTCGAGGCTGCGCCAAGTCAAAGCGCAGTAATGGGTGCATTCGCTGAAATGGGCGCAGGGCAGAGCACGCCCGGATCCTCCGTCACTGATCTATCAGGCAAAAACTCCTGGACGACGCTACGTCCCCTTTGCGCCGTAGGTGTTGTGCAGCGCGGCCTAACACTTTCCAACACGAATCTGACAGCCATTTGTCCCCGCACTGCGCGTGTTTCCCTAAGCCCAAACACCTCAAATTAACGCAATTATTTAGATACGCTATCGCTTATAAAGCCTGATAAGTCGTATTAGCAGTGAAGATTTTAATGAGTAAAATAGTGGGAGCGTCATTTACGCCCCGCCAAAGGCCCATTAGCACGGGGGCAGAGGCGGGTTTTCGACGAATCGGAAGATGAGACCTTCCGGCGAAGTAGTGGTGTCTGACCGGCGACGCCACGGCCATGAAAGCCAACGTTTGATGGATGAGGTGAGCACCTGCGGGAGCACGCACGCGACAAATCGATGGCCAATCAACCCCAACAATTGACGCTGCCCACGCCGCGTACCTACACCCGCACCGACTTCACGGCGCTGCGCGCGTTCGTGCAGCGCGTGCCCGCGGCCACCATCGCGCGGCTCTACTACGACGTCGAACGCGCCCCCCATGCGGCGAGCCCCGAGACCACCGAGCGCTACCTGCGCCAGATGCGCGATGACCTGGTAAGCCTGGCGCTCAAACATGGCTCATCGGTGCTCGCCGATCACCTGAAGGCCTCGATCAAACAACACGGCAGCGCGGGGCTTACCGCCATGACGCTGCGCATGGTCGAACAGGCGTCGACCCTAGCGGCCGCCGTGCCGGAATTTGCCCACCCGGTCGAGCTGTGGTTCCGGCCGCTGATCGCGCGACGGCTGATCGGGGAGGGGATCACCACGCTGGGCGCCCTGATCGAGTATTGCAACGCGCGCGGCGGCAGCTGGTGGCGATCCGTGCCGCGCATTGGACCGCTGCGCGCGGCGACCCTGGTGGCGTGGCTGCGTCGGTATGAGCGAAGCCTCGGCGCGCGCGTGGCGGACGACGTCGATGCGAGGCCACTCGACGTCACCTTTCGCGCAGCGGGCGAGGCGGTCGCCATCGTGGTGGGCGGCGATCCGGCGGTGCCGCGTCTGGCGCCCTTCGAGCAGCTTGCCGTACCGGCTGAGTTATCGGGCGGCCACGGACTCCATCGAGGCATCAACCGCGCGAGCAGTTTCGCCTTCATTCGCGCCGAGCACGACCTGGCCGCCGTGCACGCGTACCTGCACCGGTATCGCGATCGGCCGGTGACCCTGCGCGCCTATACGCGGGAGCTTGAACGGCTGATTTTGTGGAGCGTGGTCGTTCGACAAAAGGCGCTTTCGTCGCTGCTGGTGGAAGACTGCGAGGCCTACAAGGATTTTTTGCGAGCGCCGATCGCGAGCTTTACGGGACCGAAGCGTGCCCGCACGAGCGGCCGTTGGCGGCCCTTTGCGCCCGAGGGACTGTCGGACGACAGTCAGGCGTATGCGGTGCGCGTAGTTCGCGCCGCCTTCGCCTGGCTGGTCGAGGTGCGCTAGCTCGCGGGCAACCCGTGGAGCGCCGTGCATGAGCCGGCGACGGTGATCCGCGAGTCCGCTGTGCAGGTTCACCGTGCACTTACCGCCGATCTCTGGACGCGCGTACGAAGGCTCCTCGACGCCCGTTGTGTGGCCTCGGCATCTTCGACACCGGCGGCGACGGGACAATCGTCGGAACGTTTAGCCAAGCAGGCGCGGGCGCGTGAGCAGCAAGAAGCAGCGCCTCAATGGCGGGCGGCGCGCGCGGCGATTCTTTTGATGGGTGACTCCGGGCTGCGTCGAGTCGAAGCCGCTCAAGCAAGGCGTGAAGATTTGCGCGCTTCTGACGTCAGAAGCGAATCACCGACCTCAGCGCGACGCGCATCAGGCGACGCGCCTGCGGCAGGTGAAGCATCTGGCTCGCGTCCTCGAACCGTCTGGACCCTGACAATTGTTGGGAAGCGGCGCAAGCAGCGCACCGTGCCGGTGAGCAGCGCCACGCTTGATGCACTGCGCGCCCATTGGGTCGACAGCGATCGCAATTTTGAGAGTCAGGCGCACGGGCCGCTGATTGCGCCACTCTGGATTCCGGAAACTAACACGGCACAGAATCGGCATGCCACTGACGACCATGACGTGGCCTACACGCCGGACGCGCTAGGGCGGCTGGTGCGCATGGCCGTCCGGCGACTGGTGGCTGAGCTTCGAGCCGACCCCGCGTCGCTAAGTGCGATGAGCACCGAGGACCTGGTGCAACTGGTCAACACCTCGGCACATGCGTTTCGCCATACCTTTGGCACGCGCGCCGTCGCGCGGGATATGCCCACCGATGTTGTGCAGTCGATCCTTGGTCACGCCTCGCTACAAACTACGTCGATCTACGTCAAAGCAGAGAAGCGGCGCATGCTTGAGGCGGCGGCCCGCTATTACGCCGATGATGACGAGTGAGCGCGCAAGGTGTTAGGCAGATTTGATTGCCAGAAGTAGCGTCCGACTTTGAGCGCTTCATTAATCGTGGTACCAGACTCCGATCAAGGAGTCGTACTCGGCGGGAAGGATTGCAACAACGCGTGCATCATGGCGTCCAAACCAGTGAGACTCGATAACTCGAGCGCAATAACGCGCGCGGTGCGCAGCGTGACGAATCCTTCGTGGAAACTGTTGTCGCCGTCGTCTGCGCAGAATCGGAATCCGTGGCGGTCAGGATCACCTGTACTGGCCGCTTGATGGGCTGTAATCGTAACGTTCATGTCGAAGGCACCTTTTGGTCTAACCAGCATTGACCGCGCCCGCTATCTGATTTCGACTTAAAGCTTCAGTCGTCAATTTATTCATCTATTAGCCAGGATTTTTCAGCTGGCGCTTTCAAAGCTAACTACATGGTTTCGCCGGGCGCGCTATTGAGACGGGTGGGCCGCTTCGAAGAGAAGCTTCACCTGCTTAAACAGCTGGTACCGACGTCGCGGATATCGTCATCAAAACTTGAGGTTGGAAAGTGAGAAGGCACCGTCCTTGCGTAGAGTGGATGCCCGCATGTTGCCGGCGAAAAGGAGCGATGCCATGAATGAAGACCAGGTCAAGGGAGTTGGGGAGAAGGTAAAGGGCAAGATCAATGAGGGCGTTGGCAAAATGACGAACGATCCAGCCCAGGAAGCGAAGGGCGACGCACAGCAAGCAGCAGGCGAAGTGCGCAAGGATTTAGGCGACGCCAAAGAGGATCTGAAGGACGCGGCCGACGATGCGTCAAAGCCGTAATGGATTTTCAGGTCTAGGACGGATGAACGCCCGTCTCAATTTCGCGGGCGTTGTTCATCGCGGCGCCCGACAGGCACGGGGCGCGTTTGCAGCGATCTCCAAGTGGATCGTCCGTGCTTATTGTTGAGGTGCTTTAATTCTTACTGGGTGCACAAATTCTGCTAATACACCGTAGGTCAGGGGATTTGCAGCTTCTGCCGGTATTTGCGTATAAGTAAGCAGTCGATCCATGTTTCGTGCTCGCCGAGCGATTGCTGTTGAAAACTGCTCGAGTGTTGTCCCGTGCACCTCGCATGCGGCGATATCAGTGTCGAGCCATATACGCTTCCAACGAGGGGCGGCTATATCAACGGGATTGAGCACAAGACATCGAAAGCAGTAGAGCAGGTGCGGACGGTCTGACATCCATTTGGACGGGGTCTGGATCTGCGCGAGTCGGTGAGGGTCCAGACGGGCGATACTTGATTGTGTGAGGAGCGCACCCTCCGATAACGGAGGAAACAGAACCCAGCCGGTGTTACTCAGAGTAGGGAATTCGCCTAGCCAATGAACCTCCCATATCTGAGCGACGCTCAGCTGATAGCGACTGGCGACACGTCCCAGCCAGCTTTCGAAAGCCTCATCGGCGAACGGGCGAGGCGCAACCGGCCACGGACGCGGGTCATTGCAGCTGCCGCTTCCATTCTGTGATGTGGTTCGGATGAACCTTAGACTCCTGTGCCAATTCTGCCAGCGTGCGCTCGACGCGTACGGCTGCCAGTGCCACCTTCGCCTTGAACGCCGCTGAGTGCGTGCGCCGGGTTCTCTTCGTTATCGTTTGATTTCCTTTGTAGGCATTATGCCTATTTTCAGAACTAAGCGATTCCACCTAACCGGCTGTCCAGATTTCGGGGGCACCTCTCTCTGAAGCAGGAATGGAAGTAATATATCTGCATCCTACATTGCGGAAAAGATAATGCGTACGCCACCGGAAAAACTGCCCAGCGTTTCCCGTCGGCTGCATGCCGGGCAATTACTCCTCGACGGACTAACTGTTGACGAGGTCGCAACGCAGCTTCATATGGCGCGAATCACGGTTAAGCGATATCAGACACTGATAAGCAAAGGGGGACTCGACGCCCTGCGCCAGCTGCAAGCAGGGGGTAGAATATCTGCGCTTGATCAGAAGGCCCTGCAATGGATAGTCGCCGCCGTGAATGGCTCCGCGGTGAGCTATGGCTTTGACTCCGACTCGTGGACAAACGCCAGAGTGCGGGAACTTATTGCAAATGAGTTCGGCGTGCGCTACTCGCGGGTCTATATCTGGCAGTTGACGCACGACCTTGGGCTTGGTTATCAGTTGGTGAGAAAGTGATATGCCCGCGTTCGTCAAGCGCCCTCTGAAATGATTGAGCGCGTGCTGCAGCCGGGGACCTATCCGTAATTCTGTGGGCGAGGCATATTATGAGAGGTGAGGTAAAAGTCATGGATATGCCGATGAAGAAGAAACGCACCGTCGCTTCTCAGGCAGCGGCCCGAGGGCCGCTACCTGCCCTTCCGGAAGGTCTGCTGGATGACCTGGTCAAAGGCCCGATGACGCCCACCGAGGTCCAGGACCTGATGCTGGCGTTCAACAAGGCACTCATCGAGCGCGCGATGGGCGCCGAGATGAAGATGCATCTGGGCTACCTGGCGGGGCAGCCGAAACCCGACGGCCAGGACAACGAACGTAACGGCGCCAGCGGCAAGACGCTCATCACCGATTATGGCCCGCTCAGGGTCGATCTGCCGCGTGATCGTGACGGCAGTTTTGAACCCATCCTGATTCCGAAACACGAGCGCCGTTTTACCGGTTTCGACGAGCGCATCATCGCCATGTACGCGCGCGGCATGAGTGTGCGCGAGATCCAGGCGTTTCTGGCCGAAGCCTATGGCACCGAGGTTTCGCCCGATTTCATCAGCTCGGTCACCGACGAAGTCATGGCTGAAGCGCTCGCCTGGCAAAGCCTGACCATGCCTCGATTTCACGTACAGCAGAAATTTGCTAATTCCTGTTTGTACGGAGGTTCTAATGTCAGAGAAGCTAGTGCCAAAGCGGCAGTACACAGACGAGTTCAAGGTCGAGGCCATTAGGCTTGCCGAATCAGTTGGGCAGCACGAAGCCGCGCGTAGGCTTGGGGTGCCCGTAGCAACCTTGGGCAATTGGAGTCGACGCAGTCGCAATGCTAAAAGTATCGGCGAAGTCGACAGTCACGAAGTGAAGAGCACGCGATCGACGCGCCCGATCAACGAACTTGAGGCGGAGAACAGCCGACTTCGGAAAGAGCTCGCCAGTGCGAGACTCGATATCGAGATCCTTCGAAAAGCGACGGCGTACTTCGTGAAGGGGTCGCGGTGAAGTACGCATGGATCGACGAGCACCGCGGCCAGTACAGTGTTACTCGGCTGTGTCACGTCTTGACGGTGTCGCGCAGCGGATATTGCCAGTGGCGTAAGCGCGTGCCAAGTCAGCGAGCGCAGGCCAACGCCGCGCTTGATCGGGAGGTGGCAGCGATTCACCGGGCCAGTCGTGGCAGCTACGGCCGTCCTCGGATCGTAAGGCAATTAAGGATCCAGGGCCAGCCGGCGAGCGCCGAACGCGTACGCCGTAGTCTGCAACGCCTAGGGCTGCGGCCGGTCTATAAACGCCCGTATCGGGTGACGACGGATTCGACACACCGCTTACCGGTTGCCCCCAACCTGCTTGATCGTCGTTTTGACGGCTGGCAGCCCGATCAGGCTTGGGTCAGCGACATCACGTTCATCAGGACCGGCGAAGGTTGGCTATACCTAGCTGCCATTCTGGATCTGGCAAGCCGACGCATCGTAGGTTGGTCAATTTCAGAGCGCATCAACGCGGAACTGGTCTGCCAGGCACTGCGCAGCGCGTGCTGGCACCGTAAGCCCGCGCTGGGGTTGTTGCTACATTCCGATCGCGGAAGTCAATATGCAAGCCGGGCGTACCGAAAACTGGCCGCTGACTTCAAGATGAACGTTTCGATGAGCCGTCGCGCTAATGCATGGGACAACGCGGCAATGGAAAGCTTCTTCAAAACCCTGAAAGTCGAGCGAATCTATCAGGTTCGCTACGAAACGCGCGCGCAGGCTCGTCTGGATATCGTCGACTGGATCGAGGGCTACTACAATCGACAACGCCTGCACACCTCTATCGATTTCTCCACTCCCGTCGATTACGAGGCTAGGATGATCGCTGCATGACTTGCTGTACGTGGAAACGAGGCAGGATCATTCGACGAGAATATTGAATGTCGTCTGAAATCGAATGACACTGATATGCTTGAGTTCGCGTCGATTTCTGCAGCGCGTCGAACCTTGAAGAAAATTTCAATTACTCGACGGACGGCGCGAAAGCAAGCGGATATGCTCGACTAACGTTTTAATTGAAAGGGGTTTTTCTAAGACAACGTTGGCTAAGCCTTCGGCTCGAATGCCCCTTGCAGCGGAGCAAAGAATCACCGGGAGACCATGGGTTCGTTCGTCGGACCGCAACGCGCTGCATACTGCTAGGAATTCGTAAGCGTTTTGGCCCGGGCCGACGACAACGCGCCGCGTCTGTTCACCAACTGGGCGAACGATCAGCGAGGCAGACAGAGCGAGAAAAAGCCGCTTTGCGACGCGGGTTCGCTGTGAGCATCACGCCCCGTGTGCGTTACATCGAACGGCTGAGCGGCTGGCCGAAGCCGCGCATGATGGCGACGCTGATGTTCTTTACCCGATGCATGACGCGCACGAACGCAATTGCGGTTTCTCAGGTTGTGATAGCCGAGATAGTCGGAATCAGCATCACCTCGGTTGTTGCTGCCGTTAAGACACGCGAAAAGCACCGTTTCATTGAGGTTGCGAAGGTCGGGAACATGGCCGTGTACAACATTTACGCGCGGCTCGAATGGCAGGGCAATTGCGGCAAGCGGAACGCGCATTTTGTCGCCGACATCATTGCGGTCGAATCGGAGCAAAGCCGGAACTATTCGAGGATTTCAAGCTGAAGAAGTAGTCGCAGGCGACGCCGAAAGAGCGCTTTTTGGTGGGCAATGAGCCGATCGACCCGCCAGATCCGCGCAGTAGTAGAAGTTTCGGCCACTTGCGCGGCGGCGGTTAAGAAATTCAAAAATCGCTCCTTCAGGCGTATGTTGAACTGGTGCTATCGGCCAGGAGCAGTCGCTCGCCGTCGCTGCGACGCTGACATTTCACCGTCTCCTCCGCCCGGACATCGGCCATCTTTGGATCGGCCGTGCGTGGGTCAGGCTCGCCACACCGGGGGACTTCAGTTGCCGGTGGCGGATTCCGACCGGGCGCTTCTGCGCAGGATATCGGCGGGTACGCCATACGTTCGGACGAACGCGCGACGCATCCGTTCACGGTCCGCGAAACCCGTTTCCTGCGCCACCACGTTAATCGTGTGGCGTCCTTGCTCGATCATGAATCTGGCTGCTTCCAGACGAAGTTGTTCGACAGCTTTGGCCGGTGACTGACCCGTCTCGGCGACGAACGCGCGGCTGAACTGGCGAGGACTCAAGTTCGCCACTTCCGCAAGCTCTTCGATGGTGAGTGGATTGCGCAGGTTGCGGCGAATGTGCGCGAGGACCAATTCGATCCGATCGGATTTCGGCGTCATGTCCAGCAGTGCGGAATGCTGCAGCTGACCACCCAGTCGACGCTGGTTCATGACAAGCAGTCGGGCCACCATTTTTGCGGCGTCGGGGCCGAGATCGTTGTCGAGCAACGCCAGGGCGAGGTCGATTCCCGCTGTCATTCCCGCCGACGTCCAGAACGGACCGTCATTGACAAATATGCGGTCTTCTTCGGTGCGGACATTCGGGAAGCGCGCTCTGAATTCGGCCGCGTGAGCCCAATGCATGGTTGCGCGTCTGCCTTCCAGCATTCCTGCCTCGGCCAGGACGAATGCGCCACTACAGATCGAGCTTATCCGTCTGGATACCTTGGCAGCCTCTCTGACGAATGCAACCACAGGCGCGTCGGAGGTCGGCATTTTCATTGCAGTGATCGAGCCCACGATGACCGTGTCGAATGCGGGATCGCCGAACGCCTCCGTTTCCAGTGTCATGCCACCCGAAGAGACAACAGGACCACCGTGTTCGGACAGCAGATGGATCTCGTAGCAAGGGCCTCTCGGCGGCATATTCGCGATTTCGAACACCGTCAGAGCCGCGATGCTCATCATCTGAAATCTTTTCGGCACTAAGAAGCCAATCCGGTGCATATCTGATCTACCGTCTGCAATATCAACGTGGCGTGAATGAACGCCGTCCGGGTGGAATTCCCAGATAGCGGACTGATGAATCTGAGTGGTGAGCTTACTGCGCCAAGGCGGCGCATGTCATGAATGGTGGCAACAACGACATGGTTCGTAATGGCCCGCGACGTTAAGGTACAAGCACTTCTCTTATCCGTCTCGCACCAGCGAAAGGAACCTCATCATGTCGAAAATCATCCGCGCCGCAGCTGTCCAGATTGCGCCTGTCCTCTATAGCCGTGAAGGCACCGTCGATAAAGTCGTCAAGAAAATCCTGGAACTTGGCAAACAGGGCGTCCAGTTCGCGACGTTCCCCGAGACTGTCGTTCCCTATTATCCGTACTTCTCGTTCATCGAATCGCCATTTGCAATGGGTGCCGAGCATTACAAGCTGCTCGAGCAGGCCGTGACGGTTCCGTCGGATACGACTCGCGCCATTGGCGAAGCGGCACGCCAGGCCGGAATGGTGGTGTCGATTGGCGTCAATGAACGCGACGGCGGCACGCTCTACAACACGCAACTCCTGTTCGAATGCCGATGGCACGCTCGTGCAGCGCCGCCGGAAGCTTTCGCCAACTTATCACGAGCGAATGATCTGGGGGATGGGCGATGGCTCGGGCCTGCGCGCTGTCGATACGGCGGTGGGCCGAGTCGGCCAGCTGGCGTGCTGGGAGCACTACAACCCGCTCGCTCGCTACGCGCTGATGGTCGATGGTGAGGAAATCCATTCGGCCATGTATCCGGGTTCGTTCGCCGGCGATCTTTTCTCGGAGCAGATTTCCGTGAATATCCGCCAGCATGCGCTGGAGGCGGGTGCCTTCGTGGTCAACGCGACCGCCTGGCTGACGCCCGAACAGCAAGGACAGATTCTGAACGATACCAATACAACCCAGATTGGCCCGATCTCCAGCGGCTGTTTTACCGCCATCGTTTCGCCGGAGGGCGAGTACATGGGTGGCGCGCCGCTGCGTAAAGGAGAGGGCGAGATCATCGCCGATCTGGATTTCTGGCAGATCGACAAGCGCAAACGCATGATGGACTCGCGTGGTCACTACAGCCGTCCCGACGTGCTTGGCCTCGTAATCGACCGCACACCGAAGCTGCACGTCATCGAGCGATCGGTGCGCGCGCCGGGTGAAGAGCCCGTCAGCGATCTGGAAGAGCTCGTCTGAAGTCGCGTGTGAAATCGCGAGATACCTTCGTCGAGTGCGCATCGCGCGAATGCGATGCGCCAGGCACATGAGATTCAACCAGGCCACTTCGTGCCAACAACGCAGGAGCAAGCAAAATGGACTTCAACGATGTGATGCTAGAGCGTAACGCCGACTTCGCGAACACCGCGTTCGCGCCCGAACTGAAGATGATGCCGTCGACGGGAACGGTGGTTGTCGGTTGTGTCGACCCGCGCGTCGATCCCGTCAATGTGCTGGGTTTGAAGCAGGGCGAGGCGGCCGTGATTCGCAATGTCGGTGGCCGGGTCAACAAAAACCTGCTAGAAACGCTGGCAGTCCTGAGCGTCGTCGCGAAAGCGGCAGGACGCCCGGATGGTGCGCGCAATCTCGTCCTGCTGCAGCACACCGATTGCGGGATCATCGGCTGTCACAAGCATGCGCCTGCGTTGCTCGCGAAGCATCTTGGCGTCGAGACAGACGCGCTCGATGAACTCGCTATCACGGAACCGTACGAGGCGGCAGCACTCGATGTCGCGGCACTCCGCGCGAACAAAGATCTTCCCGATAACCTGATCGTGTCGGGGCTGGTGTACGACGTCAAAACAGGTCTCATCAAGACCGTGGTACCTCCCGCGCCTTTGCGTGAGACGGCAGGCTGAGACTCGCTGGACATAGGAGTCGGAAGTTCGTCCGGCTTTTCCTGAACGCTCACCACTGTCCCACACGTCGACGAGCGAAGCGCCGCTGATTTGACGGTCAGCCACCCTCGCTCACGACTGACTGCACGGAATGACCGCTGCGCTCTAATACATGTCGTTGGAACAACGAGGGCTCGACCGTCAGCTACGGGTCTGAGGCGGCGCTCGTCTGCGCACGCCTATGAATCTTCGACGATCGCGTATCGCGCGGTCCGCTATGTGATCAGCAACGGTCGATCGGACTTCGACGTCGGAATCATGCAAGTAAACTTTATGTGGGAGTCGCTAGTGCAGGAGGGGCCGGGCTCAGCACCCGCAGACCGTATTAAATCTATCGCAGTTGCGCCGGAAAAGCGTGACTCGCATGCGCGGCCGGCCCCAAGAGGTTGCTCGGCCCTGCCCAACACGGCGCCGACTATTGCGAAATGATTTTGGCGCTTGCGAGGGCCACCGCCCCTGGCCGTCGGCAATCGGCCCACGATGAGTCGTTCGCCCATAGGCACTATCAGACATTCGTGCGACCGCTTCGCTCAGGTAACGGACGTCATCAGCAGACATTCTGATGCTTTAGTACTACCCGATGCCCCCGTTTAGATTTGTTCGACGCCTGCCCTCGACCAAAGGCTCACGAGCCAACGACAACGCGTGTGGGCAGGCGTTGAATACGGTTTCAAACATCCGGGACTATTTTCATGCCGTCGATGGCCGCTTCCACCAGCGCGCGCGCGTCGCCGAAGTCCGGTGCCGCGCGCGCTACGCTATCCAGCCGGTGGTCGACCAGCAAGGTCGCGAGTCCGTGTACGTAGGCCCACGCAGCGGTAATGGCGATCGCCTGAGCGGTGCCGATTCCGGCGAATGGTCCCGCTTCCTGCTGAGGTTTCGTCACCGCGTCGAATACACCTGCCAACGCACGCGCAGAGATCTGCCGCGCTTCGACGAGCGATCGTCGCTCGGAATCCAGCAGTTCGTTGCGGGACATGAGTCTGAAGAGGTCTGGATGTCCGATCGCAAAGTCGATGTAGCCGTGCGCGGTCGCCTTGCGCCTCGGCTTGCCTGGCGCTGCGCTCCGCGCCTGTTCCTCTATCTCGTTGGCAAGCCGTCTGTGCCCGGCCGCGGCCAGCTCGCTCAGCACTCCTGCGGTATCGCCGAAATGGTGTTGAGGGGCTGTGTGCGATACGCCGGCCTCCCGGGCAATCGCGCGAAGCGTTAGCCCACGCAGCCCGTCCCGTTTCAATACGGTCTCGGCCGCCTGCAACATGGCTTCGGGTAGCGAACCGTGATGATAGGGACGTGCCTTGTCAGCACGGCGAGGACGGGCGCCAGCCGAGGCGGCGCGGGATGCGATTGACTCAGTCATTCAGCTTTTGAATGTTTCCAGTGTAAAAATATATTGACGGATTTTTCGTGTCCAGTCAAAATCTTTCCATCGGAAACATTAATGACATCATCGTCGGTTGTGAATCAACGGAGGTTGACATGGGAATTTTGCTGGCCTTTTCGCCGTTCCTGGCATTCGTAGTTATCGAGCGCACAATTGGCGTGCCGGCGGGCCTCGCAGCCGGCGCAATCGTATCCGCGCTACTGCTGTTGCGGGACATGGTGAGCCCCACGCGAAAGGTAAAGGTGCTCGAAATCGGCAACTTCATTCTGTTCGCTGGATTGACGCTTATCGCGCTGTTGCCAGGCGCGACGGAATGGTCGATTGCCGCGGTCCGCCTGCGTGTGGACACCGGTCTGCTGCTGATCGTCCTCGCGTCGATCGCGATGCGACGTCCATTCACGCTGCAATACGCCCGAGAAGAGGTGTCATCCGATCTATGGGAGAGCCCGGCGTTCATGCGGACCAACTACGTGATTACGGCTGCATGGGCTGCGGCGTTCGCCATCATGGTGATCGCTGATGTCGCGCTGACGTATCTGCCCGCGTTGCCCCGCTCAGTCTCGATCGTCGCGACGGTGTTGGCGCTGGTGGGAGCGGTCAAGTTCACGGGCTGGTATCCAGAGCGGGAACGTAACGCCGTCCCGGGCCGTTAATCAAATGGGAAAATACGACATGACAAAAGATAGGCTGAGCCGGCGCGCATTCCTTTCGGTCGGGGTCGGCTTGATGGCTGCCGGAAGTCTTGGGACACCGCCAGCGTTCGCAACAACCTCCGATGCCGGGGGCGAACCGCCCGTTGGGGCACCTTGGCACAGCGACAATCCGGCGTTAAGCGGCGCATTCGAGCCGGTATTCGATGAGCGCGACGACGCAGACCTGCAGGTTCGGGGCGAGATTCCCGCCGGCCTGAACGGCGTGTTCATGCGCAACGGGCCGAATCCGCGCTTTGAACCCGATGCGCACTATGCGTATCCGTTCGACGGTACTGGCATGATCCACGCGATATTTCTCGAGGACGGACGTGCGCGATACCGAAACCGCTGGGTCGCAACTGATGAGTTGCGTGCGGAACAGCGGGCCGGACACCGGCTCTACAATTCGACGTTCAGTCCGCCGCCGCACGCGAATCTCGCGAATACGAACATCATTCATCACGGCGGCCGGTATCTGGCGCTGTACGAGGGTGGCAAGCCGTATGAGCTTGATAGTGGCATCGGCACGTTGGGGCGGTTCGATTACCAGGGCAATTTGTGTGGCGCGACAATCCGGATGAGAGACGCGCGACAATCAAGTTGAGAATGTCGCGGCAGAATTGATGATGCCGATGTTGATTGACGCTGGCAAGCGTTTGTTGATTGACGCGCGGCGTTGATTGACGCGGGCAAGTGGGTGTAGCGCGACAATCAATCTGAAGCCCTTGGTAGCTGAGGATTGCTGTGTAATGGTGACGTCGCAGTTACTCTGCCAGCGCGACAATCAGGATGTACAACCGCGCGTCAATCAGGATGAGAATAGCGGGTCATTCGGTGAAGTTGATGCCGTGCTGATCCTCCTGTGTCGGTGGCACGCCAATGTTCTTTGGTGTCGCTCTACTGGCCGGGCGCCCCGGCCTCTGCTGCTTGCGCTGCAGGGCAGTTCGGCGACGGTAGCTTTCGACGTTCAGCTCGAAGATGGTCGAGTGGTGGACCAGCCGGTCGACGGCGGCCACCGTCATGGCTCTGTCGGGGAAAACCTTGTCCCATTCGCCAAACGGCTGGTTGGCCGTTATGCAAAGGGAACGGTGCTCATACCGGGCGCTGATGAGCTCGAACAGCACCGACGTCTCTGCTTGATCCTTGCTGACATAGGCGAAATCGTCCAGGATGACCAAGTCGAAGCGATCCAGCCGATTGATGGCGGACTCAAGTGCGAGCTCGCGGCGCGCGACCTGCAACCGTTGCACGAGGTCGGTAGTGCGAGCGAAGAGGACCTTCCAGCCCTTCTCCAGCAGGCTCAGTCCGATCGCCGACGACAAGTGCGATTTGCCCCCGCCGCTCGGCCCCAGAAGAATCAGGTTGGTGCCGTTCCTCAACCAGCCGTCGCCCGCGCAAAGCGCCGAGACGTGCGCGCGCGACACCATTGGCACCGCGTCGAAATCGAAGTTCTCCAATGTCTTGCCCGGCAGGAGCTTGGCGTCCCTGAGGTGACGTTCGACCCGGCGTCGATCGCGCTCGGCGATCTCGTGTTCGGCCAGCGCCATCAGCAGGCGCGCTGCCGGCCAGCCTTCCGTGTCGGAGCGCTCGGCAAAGCTGGACCAGATCTGCTTGATGGCGGGCAACCGCAAATCGTTGAGCAGCAGCGACAGGCGGGTAGCATCGATGTCGAGACTCATGCCGTCACCTCCGTTACCATATCAAGCAGGGCTTCGTAGTCGCTCAGCGGTGCCAGTTGGACATTTACTTCCGGCATGCTGTTCGTGCGCTTCGCTTCGAAACGAGAACACAATGCGTCCAAGTCGGGTAAGTGTCCATCGTCCAAGCACTGCTGCAGAGCCTGAACCAGTTGCGCTTCGCAGTTGTGCTCGTGGGCGAGGCCGAGCAGTTCAACCATGGTCCTGCATGCCTGGCGCTGCGGGAGCTCCTCAAGCAGGCGATCGAAGGTCAGTCGATACGCCTCGCGCGGAAAGATCTGATCGCGGTAGACCAGGTTGAGCAGCGCCATGGGCTTGCGGCGCAGCGCGTGGATGACGTGCCGGTAGTTGATGACATGGCCGTGCTTGCCGTTGGGACCCGCGCGGCCGCGCTGCAGTGTCATGAGGGCTGTGCCGCCCAGAAACAGTTCCAGCCGGTCGTCGTACAGGCGTACGCGCAGGTGATGGCCGATCAACCGTGACGGGACGGTATAAAACACCTTGCGCAGGACGAAGCCGCAGGTGGTTGTGACGTACACGCGCGTTTCCTCGTAATCACACGTACGCTGGACCGGAAGCGGCTGAAGGAGTGCCCGCTCGAGTTCGATGCGTTTGCCGTTGCGCGCGTTGATTCGACCGACAATCTCGTCGATGAAGCGGCGATAAGAACCGAGATTCTCGAAGTCGTGACTGCCGCGCAGAAGCAACGCATCACGCACCGCGCTCTTGAGGTGGCCATGAGGGCTCTCGATAGAGCCGTTCTCGTGGGCAACGCCACGGTTGTTGCGTGTGGGCTGCATGCCGTAGTGGGCGCACAGAGCATCGTAACGCGTGGTCAGATCCTTGCGCGCGTCAGCATCGAGATTGCGGAACGCCGCCGACAAACTGTCGCTGCGGTGCTCGCGCGGCGCGCCTCCGAGTGCCCAGATGGCATTCTGAAGCCCTTCAGCCAGGGCGACATAGCTCTCGCCGCCGAGAATGACGTGAGCGTGCTCGAAGCCCGAGCAGGCAAGCCGGAAGTGATAGAGGCGGTGGTCAAGCGCGACGCCCGCCACGGTGATGCTTAGGCTGTCCATCTCGGTGAAGTCGGACAACCCGAGACGCCCGGGTTCGTGTACCTGACGGAACATAACGTCATGCTCCTCGCCGTGGAGTGCACGCCAGTCGCGAATACGGCGCTCCAGAGTGCGGCGCACGTTGCCCGGGAGGTCGGGATGGCGCCGAAGCATTTCGTCCAGCACGGCTATCGGTCGAATGCCGGGAGCGGACTGGAGCAGCGGCACGATCTCGGTATCGAAAATCGCTGCCAAAGGATCCGGACGACGACGCGCACGTGGCGCCTTCTTCTGTGATGGCAATCGCCGGTCCTGATCGATGCGATAACCCGTGGCGGCGCTGAACCCGGCGCGCGCAGCCGCTTGAGCCGGTCCTTCCTTGAGTCTGTACTTCATGTAGAGCCTCATCTGATGGTCGTTGATGTGTCGGCCGGGCAACGCAGCCTCCGTTCGCTACACGAAAGAGCTGTTCATACCCGATTTACCGCGACCACCAATAAGGCACCCCGGCAGCGGGGCAGACTCCTCGGCGCGGCGTTGCGGCAGCGGTTCCGGGCTACGCCCTCCACCGCTGCCGCAACGCCAGTACTCTCATCCTGATTGACGCGCTGCTCTCACCTTGTTTGACGCGCGGCAGCAATTTGCCTGGCGTGATGTCCGCGCATCCGAAAACCGATCCGGTCACCGGCGAATTGCTGGCGGTTTCATACGACCTGAGCAATGGCATGTTGACTTACATGCGGGCGAGCCGGTCCGGACAGATCGATCGCGTCGTTCCTTTCCAGGCACCGTGGGCGGCTATCGTGCATGATGTCGCGCTGACCCACAGGCATCTGGTCGTGTTCGTGTGTCCGTTCGTCTTCGATTGGTCGCGGCACGGCCCTCCTGGATTGTGGGAGCCGGAGCGCGGCGCCAAGGTTGCGCTGATTCCGCGCGACGCGCAGCGCGCGGAGCAGATCCGCTGGATCGATGCACCGCCGTTCTTCCACTGGCATACGATCAATGCATTTGCGGACGGCGATCGGATCGAAGCTGTCCTGCCGTGGTATGACTCTTTCTCTTTGACGGGCCATTCGAAGCGGCTGGAGCTTCACCGGCTGGTAATCGACATCGCCAGGGGCGTAGTGCACGACGAGGCGATCGACGACCAGCCGTGCGAGTTCGGACGGGTCAACGACGCGTATCTTGGACGACGCGCGCGGTACGGATACGTAGGGCTGCGCATGCCGCGGCCCGGCGAAACGCGGCAGATCGGTGCGTTCGAGGCAATCGCACGCTACGATCTCGTCACCGGAAGCAAGACGATCCACCAATTCGCGCCCAGCGAGACGGTTTCTGAACCGGTGTTTGTTGCTAACCCGCACGGCCGGCGTGAAGAGGACGGGTTCATCGTGACGTTCGTACATGAGCTGGGTAGCAGCGCCGGACGTTTCGTGCTTCTCGACGCGCGGCAGCTCGATCGCGAACCGCTCGCCGTGATCGAACTGCCTCGGCGCGTGCCGGCCGGGCTGCATGGATCGTGGATTCCTGCGTCATTGGCCTGACCCAAGCTGTCTTTTTCGAACCCGATGCACAGCGACGGGCAGGACATACTTGCGAGAAAAACGACGATGACCACAACACTGCGCCGTGAGGGTGTGATCTACACATTGCACCATATTGGCATCCCCACTACGGAGCGGCGGCCGGGGGATCGATATGCTGCGAAGGTAAAGATGTACACGACGGATGACCTGAGTGGCCCCGTGCCGGTACAGTGGCATCGGTATGAACCTGGCTCGCCGATACATCCGCTACTTCGAGAACAGCCGCACGTGGCATACAAGGTAAATGATCTGAGTAGGGCGATCGAAGGTCACATCGTTCTGCTCGGCCCGTACGAACCGATCGACCAATATCGTGTCGCGGTGATTGACAATGCGAGCATGCCGATCGAGTTCGTCGAGACGACCCTCACAGATGACGAGATCTGGGGTCGGGCGAAAAGTGGGCGACGCGCCAGCCTTTACACATAAATCTGTAGAAGGTTTCCACCATGCCCCACCTTCCTTGTCGTATTCGGCAGTCTTTATGCCTCGAAAGCAACGCCGGCAACAGCAGGATACGTCCGGCTTAAGATAGCCTGCCAAACGGCCTCAAGCGATATCGATATATCGTATGCGATCCACGAACGACGCCCCTCAGAGTAAGGTGGCGGAGCGCGTGAGGTGTGGTAGTGATGCGGGTCAGCGGAGGTCGGCCGGCATTTTCCAGGGAAGCAACGCTTCGTAGTCGTCGACGGTCTTCGCCAGAGGCAGGCGCTGGAACATCCAGGTGAGGTACTGGTAGGGATCGATGCTGTTTGCTTTGCAGGTTTCGACGAGCGTGTAGAGATTGGCGCTCGCGTTCGCGCCTCCGACGGTGTCCGAGAACAGCCATCCGCGGCGCCCCACGCAGAATGGTCGAATCGCATTTTCAACAGCGTTGTTCGAGATAGGCCAGTCGCCGTTCTCGACGTAACGAATGAGCTTGGGCCACTGCGCGCGCAGGTAAGTCAGTCCCTTGCCGAGCAGGCTTTTCGGTACGACGCCGGGCGATTGCTCGAGCATCAGCGCGTGGATGGCATTGAGTACGCGCGCGCTGTATCGTCGTCGCAACCGCTGTCGTCGTCGTGAGGTCCACGTCGTACTGCGCGCCTCGGCCGCGAACAGCTTGCCGATCAATTTGATGAAGCGCGTCGCCAACAGATCGGGCGTTCGGGCAGCCTTTGGTACGCTGTCCTCTGCTTTGACGAAGTACCGTCTCAGGTGAACCCAGCATCCAAGGTGCACGAGCTGGTGACGCCGGGCAATGTCGTTGTAGGGCTCGTAGCCAATGGAATGAGCGCCTCCCACCCATCGTTAAATCGGAAGATGATGGAGTCTCCCAAAGCCAACCTGGAGAAACGACCATGACTCTCACGCCCGTTGGGATCGACATTGCCAAAAATGTGATGCAATTGCACTACATTGACCAGGAGACGGGCGAGATCGTGAACAAGCCCGTCAAACGCGCGCAGTTGCTCGAGCACTTTGCAAATCGGGCGCCTTGCTTGATCGGGATGGAAGCATGCGGCGGAGCCCACCACTGGGCGAGAGAGCTCTCAAAGATAGGGCATCAGGTGAAGTTGCTACCGGCGGAGTTCGTAAAGGCGTTCAACATTCGCAACAAGAATGACGCGGCCGACGCACGGGCGATCTGGTTTGCCGTACAACAGCCCAGCAAACCCGTTGCTATCAAAACTGAAATACAACAGGCTATGTTGGCCTTGCACCGGGCTCGGCAGCAACTGGTCGAATTCCGCACGATGCAAATAAACGGGTTGCGTGGCATGCTGGCCGAGTTTGGCGAGGTCATGGGGCGAAAGCGTGCCGGGATGGTAAGTGCAATAGCTGACGTGCTTGCGCGGGTTGCCGAGCGGCTTCCCGCCGTCCTCATCGACACCTTGCGCGAGCAGTGGAATCGCATACAACAACTGGATGAGGCAATTGAAGGGATCGAGCGCCGTATGCGCGCGTGGAAAAAAGATGACTCCGCAGTAAAAGCCATTAGCGAAATTCCCGGCGTGGGATTACTAACCGCGACGGCCACCGTTGCCATGATGGGCGACGCCAAAGCCTTCAAATCCGGTCGTGAGTTTGCTGCATGGCTTGGACTGGTGCCGAAGCAGACCGGTTCGGGCGGAAAGACAAATCTGCATGGAATCAGCAAGCGAGGGGATGCCTATTTACGAACGCTGCTGATCCACGGCGCGCGTAGTGTCATGACGAACGCCAGAGACCCCGGGCCGTGGGCCCAACAGTTAAAGAAGCGTCGGTGCTGGAACGTAGTAATCGTCGCGCTGGCGAACAAGATGGCGCGAACAATCTGGGCGGTGCTGGCTCACGACCGTCCGTTTCAACGAGGATATGTGAGTGCCAAACCGGCATGACCGCTATCCCATCGGAAAGTGAGGTTTATCGAAGATGAACGTTGAACGGTTGCGCAGCGATCGAGTGTGATGACAAGACAGGTTGGACCGGGACTCGCGAAACCTGAATGACCGACTGAGCGTTAAGCTCGAGTAGCCAGTGAGGTGTGAGTCAGCGGATTTCATAGGGGGCCGCAGCGGTTCGACCGGCTGCAACAAGCCCGGATATACATCTGCGACCCATTCTGTCGAATCTGAATACCGATGCTTGTGCAAACGGGAGGTGCTCATATACATCGGTCATCATGACCGCGCCCTCGCGGATCCCGGTGAACAGCTTGTCGGCCAGCCTGGTGCCACGCCCCGGTGTATAGGTGAAGCATCGGATGGGCACGCCCGAATCGGTCATCTGCGCCCAGATATAACTCTTCGTTTGCGGTCGACGGCCCTTTCCTTCAACACCTGGAGTGTCGTCTCGTCGCAGTAGATCAGCTCGGCATCGAGCAACGTATCGCGCATCAGGTTGATCACGGGTTGCGTTCCGAGACCCACACGGACCATGCTCGCAGCAATCGTGTTCGACGAGATGTCGCCGCCGAAGCGACGTAGCAGACCGGCCTGGCGATACAGTGGCATCCCGAACTGATACTTGTGTCAATGCCGCCCGTAATTTCCCCAGAAGGGGGTGCGGCTAAATTCTTGGACTGATTTATGCCGCGATTCCAAGACTCTGCCGGTATTCGATGGGGCTGAGGAAGCCGAGCGAGACCTTGATCCGTTTTGCGTTGTACCAGCGGATGTACGAGTCAACGATCTCGATGAATTGATCGATGGTCGTAGCCCGCCAATCACGAGGATAGAACAATTCCGTCTTCAGTCGCCCGAAGAAACCTTCGCAGGCTGCATTGTCCGGCGAACATCCTTTGCGCGACATCGAACGAGTCAGTCTGCCAGCCTGCATACGCGAGAGCCATCCTGGCCAGCGATAGTGCGCACCACGATCCGAGTGGACTACAGGTCGCACCTTGCAGCCGGCTACTGATTCGATCGCCGAATCCAGCATGGTATTGACGAGCTCGGCGTCCGGCCGCGTACCAATTGACCAGCTCACAACAAGACCATCGAAGCAGTCGATAACCGGCGACAGATACACTTTGCCGGCCGGGAGTTGAAACCCGGTAAGGTCCGTGAGCCATTTCTGATTAGGAGCAGCTGCGTAGAAGTCACGATTGATGATGTTCTCCGGCGCGGGACTAATTTCTCCACGATAGGAGCCGTAGCGACGTCGCCTCGTCGTGGCGGCGGCCAGACCTTCCTGTCGCATCAAGCGACGCACGACCTTCTCCGAAATGAAGACCTGTTGCCTGATCAATGCCGCGCGAATCCGCCGATAACCGTAGCAACGGTGATTATTTTCGAAGATGTCCGCGATGACGCGCCGCGCGTCAGCATGCCTATCAGCAACCGACAGCCGTGCACGGTGATAGAAGTAAGAGCTACGGGCAAGACCCAAAGCGGCTAGCAACTCTGGCAACGCATAGCTTTGCTTTAGGGCATCAATCAGCATTGTCTTCTCCCGGTTGCTCAGGAGTTGCGGGTTGATGCCCATCCCTTTTTTTATCAGTTCGTTCGCCTTCTTCAGAATATCGTGCTCAAGCTGCAGCTGTCGGATGTCGCGTCGAAGCGATTCGACCTGTTGTTCCAGTTCCGCACGCTCATTGTTCGATGCTGGCTTCCTCTTGCGTTTCATAGATGCTGGAACCTCTCGACCGAGTAGCTGATTCTTCCAGTTATACAGCGTTGGCCGGCTGACACCGGCTTTCTCGGCCACCACGCGAGCGCTTTGCTCTCTGGTGCACAGTTCAATGACTGCCGCCTGCTTCATCTTTTGTGATTTTGGAAGGCTTCCAACGGCTCGGCCAACGATACGTTTGCTGATTTCCGGACACAATTCTTCGATCCAGGTCGCAAGCGTCTCGCGACTCGGATAACCCAAAGCCCTCAAAGTGGCGGCAGCACAGCGGCCATGACTCAAATAATGATCGACGGCAATCGTCTTCTGCTCATCAGAATACCTCGGCCTCGAACGGACATAGCCCGCCCGCAGATCGTGGCACTGCTCGTACTCGCGATGCCAGGCTTTAAGAGAGTTCTTGGTCGGATAGCCCAACTGCCGAATGGTAGCTCCGATGCGCTTGCCCAGCTTCAAGTAAAGTCGAACCGCTCGAATGCGATCTTCGTATGAGAACATGAACTACCTCCAGGTAGTCCAAGTTTTTGTCCGCACCCCAAGTGGGTCAGTTTACGGTGCAAATCAACAGGGCTCCCGATACTGGCGCTTTCGTGGCGTCGCCACCCTGCCGCATCCCCAGATTGTCCAGAAGATCCACCATCACTGAAGCAGAAACCAACCGAAGCAAAAACCAACTGAAGCGGCACGCTGCAATCGCGGGCGTGCCGTTCGGCGTGAATACAAAATATTGACCGATATTGACCACGAACCGATAATAAGGCCCCACGTCAACACTTGGAGCAGGGGCACGACATGGCAGGAGTAAGGATGACCGCAAGAGACTTCAAGTCGCTCATGCCGCGTCTCAAGCGTATGACCGTCGGCAATGTCGAGATTGTGCGGCGCGTGCTCGTAGACGGCATCTCGCAGGTTGACGCCGCAAATGAATCGGGTTTGACCAAGCAGCGTATCAACATCCTTGTGAAAACGGTGCTCGCCGCATCCCGCGACATTCCCCTCGACTGGGAGCAGGTTGAAGTGTGGCTTCCGCCCGAGTTGGCCGCACAAGTTCGCCAGATGGCCGACGAGGCGCTCGCGCGCGCGAAGTCAACGACCTAACCGAGAAGGACATCGGCAATCAGTCGAGTGACGTGAATCTCTGCGGCATGGGCTTGGGTTCAACGTGGGTTGCAGCGTGATTAGCTCGTTGCGTTACGCATCGCATCGGCGTAGCGGGTATCTGTATCTTTCTCGACCACAGCGCTCCTCAAAGCCATCGTGCGGCCATCATCGCCAGGCCTGCACCAATGGTCGCGCCGATGACGGCGCTGATGCCGCTCCAGACCATCAGCGTTGGAATCGACTGGCGGATGCCGGCGATCGTGGCACGATGGGCAGACGCCAGAACGCCTTGGGTCATCTCCGCGTTACCCGCGCGAGTGTCACGAATCACCTGCGCCAGTTCGCGATGCGCCGAGACTAATTCCCGCGTGGCAGCCTGCACGGTTGCGTCCAGTGCGCGTCCCGCCGAATCGACACCCACCCGTACGCCCTGAGCCTCGACCATCGCCGCCTTTAAGTCGGCGGTGATCTCCTTCGAGTCACCCAGGAACCATTCGAGCAGGATCTCTTCCTTGGTCGGTGGTGGTTCCATCAAGACACCAGCGCCGAGAAGGCGTCATTCAGATTGTTGCGAACGGGGATCGCCAGCTTCTTCCATCGGTACATGCGAGCGAAATCTCGCGCCTTGTCCGGGTCCGTTTCCGACTTCGCCAGCGCCCGATAGTCCTGCCCATCGTCGATTAACTGGTCGAAGCCGATGCGCTTGGCTGCCAGATAGCCATAGATATCGCTTTCAAACAAATAAGCCGTTTGATCGATCCACGCCTTCTTCGTCTTCTTCACGTAATTGAACACAGCGGGGATTTCGTCAGTAGGTGCTGACGCAATGCGATTTGGAAGCAAGCGGATTTTGTTCGAATGAACGCCAATACTGGCGAGCGCTTCGACCGTTTTCAGACTCTCCTGCCAGGCTTTCTGATCGGGTGTCACCGGTACGATGTAAAGATCATACTCTTGCTCAGCATCAGAGAATCGCGACATGGCTTCGAAAAACGGTTCAATGTTTGACGCGCCCACATCGATGATCGCGTCATCTTCCAAAACCAGCGCCTCCAGCAGTTCGCCGAATTTCTTGCCTTGCAATTGTGAAACTTGGTCCGCGCCAAGGTCGCTTGCCGATTGATTGATCGTTTCGACTGAAAAGAACGCCGCATTCGGCATACGTGGTTTCAGCATATAATGCGCCGCGACGGTTTTTCCCACGCTCCCGCTGTAGTTCAAGACAGCAATCTTCATCGCGAACCTCACTTAAATTTTTCGTCAAACTCGTTGAAATTCATTCGGTGAACCTTGGAGAAATCGCCCGTCGTCCTGATTCGATTATGTTTTGGCGTATCACGCAGGATGAAATCGGTGTTACCGTCAGTCGCGGAGCTTAATTCTTTACCACTATCCGTCTCCAGCGCTGACTGCGCAGAATGAGATCCGACTTTCTCAAAACGACTCGACGCTTCGATCGAGCCATTTCTCGATTGGCGCGCGCGCATCAGTGCTTTTTTAAAGCCCTCGAAAGTCAGTTTAAGGTTTTGTTCCTTGCATAGCGTCTTCCAAATCGACTCGCGTGATATACCGAAAGACAGAGCAGTCTCAATCTCATGAAGCATCTTGCGCACAACGGCTGAGTCACTTTTTGGCTTGAGGTGCGACAGCGGCATCGCGACGCCTCATGGTCTTGGATTGGAAGCAGGTGTTGGATTCACTCTAATCATCTCATCAAAACGATGCAAGTGTTTTTATGCAGCGGTGTCCTCATTAAGTCCCCTGAATGTCCCCACTTTGTCCCCGGGCTGTCCTCATAATGTCCCCTTTGTGGCCTCATCGTGTCCCCTTCGCGTGCATTCGCGCGTTTGCCTTCACGCTTCGCGTGAAGGATCGGAAAAGACGTATTTTGGACGCGCAAATGAGCTGTAAACCTTTCCGACTTGCCCTTAAAACGGTGGTTCGCCTGAGCCCTTAAAGGCCATACACCATACGCAATGCTTCGCATTGACTAAGTGGTTGATATTGCGCAATTTTTACTTTTAAAGAATTTCGAATGTGTAAAACGGGGGTCCTACTTGGGCCCTTGAACGTGCTATCGCATAAGGCTTATTGTGTATTACACCTGTCCTACCGGAGATAAGCCATGCCAACCATTAGCATTCGACTCAATGATGCGCAGAAGATTGAGCTTGAGGAACGCTCGGCGCGTCACGATGGAAACGTCTCCGAGTACATCAAATACGCGCTTTTTGGGAAAGGGCACGAGAGCGGACGAGAGCTGCTGTCACGCCTTGACGAGCTAACAGACACGCTATCGAGATTGTCGCACTCGGGGCGAGATGAATCCTACGCAGAGCCAGACTTGACCGCACACATGCTAATTGAGATTTTGATGCTGCTGAGAATGGCTTTGCCGCCCGACAAGATACGAAGTGCGAGAGCTGAACTGGACCGTCTTGATATTCGCTCGTGGGAACCGGCCCGGGAGCACTATCGTGGATGATATCCAGAAGCGACAGGCGGCTATTGCGGCAATGCTTTTTGTACCTTTATTTGCGTGGTTTGTGACGGCTAGGTTTGTGTATGGATTTACACCGCAAACTGTTCGCGAGATCATGCCACACCTGATCGGAAACACATTTCATCTGTTCCCGCTGTGGAGCGCACTTCTGATTGGCGAGCTGCTTGCGATTGCTGGGATCGTGGTTGCAATAGAGATGGGGAAAAAACCTTTCAAAGGCGCGGCATTCTCGAAGTTCTTTCGCGGAACGGAAGTCGTGACAGCCGATGAGCTCATGCGAAAGACACGCGAGCGCAAAAGGCGGCAAATCACGATTGCGGGCGTGCCGATGCCAATAGAAGCTGAAAATACGCACGTATCTATCGGTGGTTCAACTGGGACGGGAAAGTCGACCATTTTCAAAGAAATGATGGTGTGCGCTTTGGCGCGCGGTGATCGAATGGTCGTGCTTGATCCAGACGGCGAGTTTCTCTCTAACTTCCATCGAAAGGGAGACAAGATCCTCAATCCGTATGACGCGCGATCCGAGGGATGGTCATTTTTCAATGAGATTCGGGCCGATTTCGATTTTAAACGCTATTCAGCCTCGATTATTCAACGATCGGGCAGCGCTGAATCTGAAGAGTGGAATGATTACGGTCGGCTGCTTTTCTCCGAGGTTGCGCGCAAGGTTTATGCGACGTCGAGAAATCCGACGATGGAAGAAGTATTTGAGTGGACCAATCGAAAAACGCTCGAAGAGTTGGAAGCGTATGTCCAAGGCACTAATGCACAGGCGCTGTTCACGGGAAATAGCCGCGCATCAGGAAGTGCCCGATTTGTCCTGTCGAACAAGTTGCCGCCGCACCTCGAAATGCCGCACGGCGACTTTTCGCTGCGCGACTGGATTGCCGATCCACGCGGCGGCAATCTCTTCATTACCTGGGACGAAAACATGCGCGCAGCGCTCGTGCCGTTGATCTCGTGCTTTGCCGACACGATTTTTAGCAGCGTGCTCGGCATGAGCCCGGATTTGAACCGTCGCCTCTGGGTGTATCTGGATGAACTGGAGTCCCTCGCTCGCCTCCCGACCTTAGGCGACGCACTGACCAAAGGCCGGAAGAAGGGCCTGCGCGTCGTGTCGGGCTATCAGACGTACACCCAACTGGTCGATGTGTACGGCGAGAACCTGGCGGAGACGATGCTCGGGAACCACCGAACGATGGTCGCGCTCGGTGTCGGGCGGATGGGCGAAAAAACGGCGGAGAAGATGTCGCGCGCACTCGGGCAGCACGAGATCATGCGGCAGCGCTCCGGGCGCAGCCGTCGGGCCTTTGGTGGAATGGGCACGAACAGCCAGAATGAAGAAATCAAACCGGAGTCGGTCGTGCTCGCCTCCGAACTGATGCGTCTGCCGAACCTGGAGGGGTATCTCGCTTTTCCAGGGGACTTGCCTATTGCGAAGTTCAAGACCGAGTCTGTCACCTACACCCGCAAATCTCGCGTACCGGGCATCGTGTCGCCCGACGGCGAGATCCTGGGAGCGTCCTGATGCTCAATATCACGACGATCAAGCGCCAGAACGTGGGTAAAGTGGTGAGCTACTACGCTGACAGCGCCGATGACTATTACGCGAAGGACGGCAGTGCCATGCAATGGCATGGCAAGGGTGCGGAGGCGCTCGGGCTAACTGGGGCTGTCGAGGAGGCGCGTTTTGCCGAATTACTGGATGGCCGGATCGACGAGCACACGCAGTTGCGTCGCACGAAGCCGTCGGAGGCGCGCAAGGAACGCCTCGGATACGATCTGACGTTCTCGGCGCCCAAGGGTGTGTCGTTGCAGGCGCTCGTGCACGGCGATGAGCGGATTATCGCGGCGCACGATCGAGCGGTGGCCGCAGCGCTGCGTGAGGCTGAGATGCTCACCGCGGCGCGCCAGACCGTGAGTGGCAAGACCCGCGTCGAGCAGACCCACAAACTTGTCGCTGCGACTTTCCGGCACGAGACCTCGCGGGAAGTCGACCCGGATCTGCACACCCACGCGTTTGTGTTGAACATGACGCAGCGGGCGAACGGTGAGTGGCGGGCGCTGGTCAACGACGGGATCGTCAACTCCTTGAGCCATCTCGGGAATGTCTATAAGGCGGAGCTGGCCAAGGCGGTCAAGCTCCAGGGCTTCAATCTGAAATTCGATCCGAGCGGCACCTTCGATCTCGCGCATTTCAGCGAGCGGCAAATCCACGAATTCAGCGTCCGTCGCAACCAGATCGATGCCAAATTGGCCGAATGGGGCCTGGATCGCACCAGTGCCTCCGCCGAGCAGCGCGATCGGGCGGCGATGCAAACGCGCGAACGCAAATCCGCCATCGACCACGACGATGTGCGGGCCGCCTGGCAGGCGCGGGCCACGGAGCTTGGCATTGATTTTCAAAGCCGCGCGTGGGTGGGCGTCGGCAATGACGGCCCGGGTGATCGGTCTGGTAGTCCGCCGCAAATCGAGAAGCCGCTTGATCACCATGCGGATCTGACCGTGCGTTTTGCGATTCAGAGCCTCACGGAGCGTCAGGCTATCGTAACCGGGGAGCAACTCCTGGCCGTTGCGCTGAAACACGGATACGGGCGGCTCACTGCGTCGGACATTCGAGCGGCCTTGGATCGAGCCCGGCGCAGTGGACACCTCATCAAGGAAGAGACGCTCTATCGGTCGATGAATCCGACGCCTGAGAAGGAAGCTTCTGAAAAGCAATCTTTGGAAAAGGGGGCGGTCGCCATGACCACGTCGCATGGTCCTGCGCTCACGCGCAAGCAGTGGATCGCTGAGTTGACGAACGAACGCCGATCCCGCGCTCAGGCCCGTGTCCTTGTGGACGCCGGCATTGTGCAGGGTCGACTTGAGCGTCTTGGCTCGCGGTTCACGACGCACATAGCCCAGCGGCGCGAGCGTGACATTCTCGCGCTCGAGCGTGCAGGGCGGGCAGTCATCGTGCCGCGCATCACGACCAAGCACATCGAGACCTACCTTGCGACGCGCACACGCACGGCGGAGCGACCCGGGTTGAATGTCGAACAGGCACGTGCTGTGGCACACATCGCGGACGCGACGAACCGGTTCATCGCGGTTCCGGGCTTCGCCGGCGTGGGAAAAAGCTACATGACGCGCTCGGCCAAGGAATTGCTCGAGCAACATGGCTACACCGTCACCGCGCTCGCGCCCTATGGCAGCCAAAAGAAGGCGTTGGAATCGGAGGGGATCGAAGCGAGGACGCTCCAGTCCTTCCTGAAAGCGAAGAACAAGAAGCTCGACAGCAACATGGTCGTGTTTATCGATGAGGCAGGTGTGATCCCGGCCCGCCAGATGCTCGAGACCATGAAAATTGTGCAGGAGCACGGCGCGCGTGTCGTCTTTCTGGGGGACACAGCCCAGACGAAAGCGGTCGAAGCGGGTAAGCCTTTTCAGCAGCTTCTGAACGCCGGTATGCAATCGACTGAAATCCGAACCATTCAGCGCCAAAAGGATCCGGACCTGTTGAAGGCGGTTGAACTGGCTGCGACCGGGAAGACTGCGGACTCGCTCGCATATGTGAAGCGCATCCGCGAGGTGAAAGATTCGTCGAGTCGGTATGGTGAGATCGTGAAGGCCTACGCTGACCTGACGCCTGCACAACGTATTTCAACGCTGGTCATCACCGGCACAAATCAGAGCCGCAAGGCGATCAACGAGGGAATACAGCAAGCATTAGGGTTGAAGGGCACCGGTCGCGAATACACTTTGCTGGATCGGCTCGACACCACCCAAGCCGAACGACGTCACAGCAAGTATTACGAGAAGGGCGCGATCATTATTCCGGAGCGCGACTATCAGGTCGGGTTGAAGCGGGGTGAGCAATACACCGTGCTGGATACAGGGCCTGGAAATCGACTGACCGTCAGTAGTCGAGACGGCGGCGCCTTCACTTTCTCTCCCGCACAAACGTCGCAATTATCGGTCTACAAGCCAGAGAGTATTGAGCTGGCGGTCGGAGATCAAATCAAAGTTACACGCAACGACAAGGATCGGGATCTGGCAAACGGCGATCGTCTGACCGTGAGGGAGATTCGAGAACGCGAAGTCATCGCTGAAGCGCGGGGACGTCGTATCGCGCTCGACGCCACGCAAGGAATGTATGCGGCGCTTGCCTACGCATCGACGGTTCACAGTGCACAGGGGCTCACGAGTGACAAGGTCCTCATCAACCTTGATACGCGGTCTTTGACGACGGCCAAAGACGTCTACTACGTCGCCGTATCTCGCGCGCGCTACGAAGCGGAGATTTTTACGGACGACGTTCGACGGCTGCCTGCTGCTGTCTTGCGCGAAGCGAATAAGACCGCCGCACTGGAACTAAGCCAGCTCCAGCGTCATGGCGAACGAGAACACAGCGCTGTCCGCTCTCCGAATGATGGTCAACACGCTCAGAAGCAAAAGGAAAAAGGCGGTCGGGGTATGGAGATCGGTGAGTAGCGAAATACAAGGCACGTTGCCGGAAAATCCGATTCGGGAGCCACAGATGACATTATTTGATCGAGAACAAGAAGGAGAGCGGTCAATCTCTGCGGAGTCAATGGTCGAGGCGTTGCTAGCGGGACGCTCGATGACCGCTCATCAACACTTCGTGATCTACGATCGAGATGAAGGTTTGGTGTGGTGCACGAATCCGTACGGGATCGACCTTATCGTCTGCAAGCATCCGACTGTCGAGCGGATGCGGTGTTTTCTGAACGGTCTAGAGGCGGGGAGATGTTACGGCCTTGTTCCAGATTGAAGACTGCACGTCGATCAGTGCGATACCAACGAGAGCACAGCTCGGAGATGACCGGAACGTGGACTGCTGCCGAAGCATCGAGGCTGAACGGTGAGCGTCGTCTATGGCCGAGGCTGTCGCCCGGCGCCATCCGTTGCGAACACGAAGTTGATGTGTCTGGCGCCGAACGCTGGCGTTAATAGATTGAGAGTTATCTTGGCAGCTGCTTTTTTTGCATTTTTCGTTTGATGCCTGCTAGAAACTATAAGCACTCGCCCGGAGGCGACGACGTGTAACAGCTTTCGAGACGCCAGACTTTGTTGAAGATTCCGAGTGTTGCTAGAGCGACTAGATCGGACGTAGCCAACCCACTCCTTTTGCTTGCCAAGACTGGGCGAATACAAGAAGGCGCTTATCGTTTTCCTGTCCAATGAGCGGGCAAGCAAGCCGGATCTGGGCGATCGGTTCCAAGCGAGTGGTGAGTGCTTTGGGGCGGCCGAAGACCCCTACACGACGTAGATTGTTCTGTACATAACCAAGCAGACCGAATCGTCTTTCAGACCACGGCGTTCTATGACGGCATATAAAAGCCGTTGCTCGGGCAAAGGGATAACAGGGCGGTGATTCCGAATCGGGCGTGGGTGATTCGGCTAACGAGTCACCGATCGCTTTTGGATCCATGATGAGCTACTTTCGTGCTTATTTTCCTGGCGCATCGCCAATCAGCGGCTTGGCGGGCTCATGGCCAAATGCACAGACGTGCTTCACATCGTGGCTCCGTCAGCCTCTGACAGCAGGGTAAAAAGAAAGGTGCCCGGATGATGCAATCAACCTCCATCAATACCGCTAAGTGACGCGGCAAGCTCCTCAACAAAAAGTGCGACTTTGCGCGACTGTTTGAGGCTTATCGGGTGGATGGCGTAAAAGCTTGCCGGTTCAGGCTCGAAAGCGTCGAGAACCGTCACCAGTCGCCCTGCCTCAATGTATTCGGCAACTTCCCACCAGGATTTTTGGGCAAGACCTAGTCCTGCGACCGCCCAGGCTACCGGTAACGCGGAACTAGTTGTCGCGAGCACCCCTGTCACCCGTAGTTTTTGCGCCGACGAGCCACGGCCAAAACGCCATTCGGCGTTTAGATTTGATTGCGTATTAAAGACGAGGCAGCGATGTGCCGAAAGCTCCTCCGGTCGGCTTGGCGTGTCGTGGCGATTTAGATACGCCGGACTCGCGACGACAACGCGCCGGGTGTCGAACAGACGATGTCCGATAAGAGTTGAATCGACGGCAGGGCCGCCCCGGATCGCGATGTCGAAGCCTTGCGCGACGATGTCCGCAAAGCGGTCATCCAACGTCAGATGGATCGAGATCTCGGGGTAGCTGGCCGCAAACTGCTCGATGAACGGAGCGATCCAGCGCTGCCCTAGCGGGTTCGGCGCCGTGACGCGAAGTGTGCCGCGCACGGCGGTCGCGCTTTCGATGACCCTGCTTTCCAGCTTCTGCAAGTCGTCGAGAATTTTAGTGGCGTCTTGATAATAATCCTCTCCAACTTCGGTTAGCGACTGCCTACGCGTGGTACGAAGCAGCAGCGGCACGCCGAGCCGTTTCTCAAGGCCCGCGACACGATCGGCTACGACGGATGGCGCCAGTCCAAAATGACGGGCTGCGGCAGAAAAGCCGCCTTGCCGTACCACCTCGACGAACGTTTCCATTTCAGTGATCGCATGCATTTATTTTCAGAATTTCCCGGAAGCTGTTTTCGGAATTAGACCATTTATCCAAGAACAATGCTGTCAGAGAATTATTGCGTCGCAACATTTACCCAACTCTCCATGGCCCATTCCAGGACACCGCGTACTGTCACGGTCGCCGCCGTTTTTTTGTTCACATGTGCAATAACGCCGGTGCAGGCCGACGACACCAATCTCGTCACGACGCAGAAGCTCCGTTGGCAAACTACCGAGGCCCTCGCCAGCGAAGCGGTGCGCGTGTGCGCCAGCCGCGGCTATTCGGTCGCCGCGACTGTCGTTGATCCCTCGGGCCACCAACAGGCCGTCATCAAAGGCGATTCGGTGCCACTACAGTCGCTTTCGGTCTCCTATCGCAAGGCCTATACGGCTTATTCGTATGGTTTGGCCTTCAACAAGGACTCCACCAGCGAACTGATTGCGGCGAAGGTGGCCGGTCCGCTTGACGGCGGGGTTCTGGCGACGGTTCCGGAGGTCATCTTTATTCCCGGAGGTGTAACGCTGCGCAAGGCCGATCGCACCGTGATCGGCGGTATTGGCGTGTCTGGTGCGCCGGGCGGCGACAAGGATGAGGAATGTGCGCAGGCCGCCGTCGACAGATATAGAGGGGAATTCCATTGAAGCGCCGCGATTTTATTGTCGCTGCGGCTGGCGCTTCGCTCGCGCCGGCGCTCGACGTGACAGCTCATGCGGGGACGGTCTCCGGCGACACCGAACCGGATGGCTCGTTTGAGATTGTGGCCGCATTTCCGGGGCCGGGGCCGTCCGGAATTGCCGTGACGCCTGACGGGCGCGTCTTCGTCGGGTTTCCCAGGCACGCCGATAACCATCGCGAAGCGACGCTGGCAGAACTACGCGACGGCAAGCTGATCCCGTACCCGAATGCTGCGCTCAGTCTGCCATCGGATGCTCCGCCCGAGCGTCGGCTGGTGTCGATTCACGGGATGACGACCGACAGCCGCGGCCGGCTATGGGCGATCGACGACGGCAAGTTGGCGGGACAGCCAATTGGACCGGGCGCGGCGAAGGTCATCGGCGTCGATCCGCAGACCGACCGGTTGATCGCAAGCATCGTGCTACATCCACCGGTGATGCTGTCCGATAGTCACATGAACGATCTGCGCGTCGATCTTACCCACGGCGCAAAGGGTGTTGTCTACGTCGCGGATTCTTCTTTCGGCACATCTGGCGCGCTGGTCGTCGTGGACATCGCGACCGGACGCCAGCGGCGGGTCTTGGCCGATCATCCTTCGACACAGCCCGAGAGAGGATTTGTCACGGTGCTCGAAGGGCGGCCTTTGCGTTACGACCCGACCCATCCCACCTTTCCGGTCGGCGGAGCGGACAGCATCACGCTCAGTGCGGACAGTTCGCGGCTGTATTATTCGCCGTTGACGAGTCGCAGGCTCTACAGCATAGCAACGAGTCTTCTGGCCGATCCGAATGCCACCGACGCAGCCCTCGCGGCAGGCGTCGTGGACCACGGTGAGAAGGTGATGACGGACGGTCTCGCGACCGATGCCCTGAACCGCATCTACCTGACCGCCAGCGAACATGACGCTATCCTGCGGCGTTATCCGGACGGACACATCGACGTGATTGTCCGCGATCCGCGCATCGTATGGCCGGACGGCATTTTCGCTACGTCCTCGCATGTATGGTGCACGATAGGGCAGTGGAACCGTCTGCCGGGTTTCAACGGCGGCACGGACCTCCGCGTGCCGCCTTACCTTTTGATTCGCGCGCCGATCGATAACGCTCAAACGCCGATTGTCCGGTCGCCTCACTGATATGGACCGCGACGGGTTATGGACGGGGCACCCCCTGCGAGCCCAATGATGCAATATAAAAGTATGCGCCATGAAATCAGCGAAACAGGAAACGAAAAGTTTTGCGGCCCCGCCACCTTGCATAATCCATCTCGAAACAGTAATTTGATGCATCGGACCATGCGGGATCGTCCGATGTGAATGTCCGCTTCGGTGGCCGCTTCGCCTTCGTCGGGACCACGGTCAATGTCCGTTCGCGATAAGTAAAAAATCGTATGCCTGTCGAACTCGTCGTCGTCGCTGCAGACAATCCATCGTCGGGCCGGAAAATGATCCCGAGGTGATTATTGGCTATTGCGTTGTACCGGCAGTCCCGAAAGAATTCTACCGCGTCCTCACCGGCCATACCGATGTGGCGATAGGGACAATCATACCCATCGTCCGGATTGGCCGGGAGATTGGAACTAACACGTGCAGCAAGCTCTCTGATCGGCGACTAACACCGCAGGCCCGAACAGCTGTACCTCTAGTTAATTCTTTCGATTACGAGTGCGGGTACAGAGCTCGTGAACGCGGGCGATCTATGGCCGCCGGGTACGACAAGGACGTCCAGATTATCGGATTTGCGGGTCGACGGCTGGGTTGCATAAGGCCGATCGATCGACCGAGCGCGATACGAAACCACGACGACTCGTGCGCCGTACGTCTGTCCTCCGTGATACTAGCGATTAACAACAGCCTGCTTGACGCTCACGCTTCGCAATGGATGACCAGAATGCATTACTTGCGAACACTTGGAATTCTCGTTCTTACCGTCGCTTTTGGGACGATTGATTCGATGGCGGCGGAGACGTTCACATGCGGATATGGTGCAGTGACGGACCGTGACAATGCGGACGGCGACATATTGATCGAGGCCGATGGCCCGCACGCCCTTGCGTCAATCACCGGTGTGACATCAGATCGATCGAGAATACGTTTCAAGGTGTTACAGAACGGTCCCGTAAATCTGGTCCTGACGCGCATAAATTTCTTCGATGGGCAGCCATAGGCGGCCGCCGTTTTCGGCATAGACAAGCATATGGGACACCTATTTCACTGCGTCAATCTTGAAGATAGGCCTGGCACACCTATGTGGGTCGGAGGTTGTCAGACATCGGCAAGCTTAGATAGGCCGAACGCAACCAATCATCGGCGATGGAAGGACGGACGGTGTCCCAACGCATTGGATCGCGGCGCAACGTCCGTAAATGCGGCGCGTCAAACGTCGCTCAGGAATAGATGTGGATCATCCGATGCTGATCTCGAACGCCATCCTAGCGAGGAATGTACTGAAGCATATGGTGCGACTCCCGAAGCGATTCGCAATGACTTCCCCTGCACGACTAGAGATCTGAACCTCTATGACCGCTACTATCATCGGCGCTCTGCCAATCAACGTCACACTGCTGCCGACCACGTGGCTGGCTGGCACCACGATTTCAACGGCAAACAGGCAGCGATTTTGAATCGCCTGGTCATGCTCTACGCATTGCCGCTCAGTCTTTTCACCGGGATGGTCGGCACGTCGCGCGATCACGTGCTCGCGCAAGGCCCGTTGGCGCTTGCGCTTCTCGCGGGAATGGCGGACGGCTACATCGTGGTCTTCGTTATTGCACGGTACATAGTCCGTCAGGATGTGATGACGTCTTCGTTGTAGGTCCTTACAATCGATGGTCCGGCAGTGCCTTTTGTCGGTGTCTCGGTCCTTGGACATCTATTCGGCTCGTCGAGCGCGATTCCAATCGCGGTGGCGGATCTCGTCATGAATCTGCTTCAGGTAGCGATGCGCCGGTTACGTGCGCTCTGGTGGGCTTATCTGCCGCTGCTTCGGAAAGAAAAAGCGACAGGGCGCAACGCGAACAGTTCAGGTCTCTGGCCGATGCCGCAGCCGCAACACGTGACTGGGACGTATTGTCTGCACTACTTAGCGATACTGCGGCTGAAATGAACGAGCCGACATCGTCGATCGAATCGCTGAGATGGACGTTAATCAAACATCGGGACCATGCGCAGTCGCTCAGTCGGATTACGATTATCAATTCGGATGCCGAGCAAGATCTGAATCGTGCCCTCACACATGTGCAGCACCGGTTGGATGTGAGAGACACGAGCCCAACGCTGGCGAGTTTTGCCAAAAGGCGGGTCAGGCAGGCGGAGAAGAGTTTGCGTAAGCGGGTGAGGGCGGCTCTCGCATTCACGGCCGCACGGACAACGCTTCGCTGCACAAGGCTCGGATAGCCAGCAAGAAGCTGCGTTATCTGCTGGAATTTTTTGCGCCGTTCTCGACCCTGACTGTCGGCGAACGATAAAAAGATTGACCGATGTACAGGAGGAGCTTGGCAAGCTCAACGATGTGGTGGTGAGTGAAACACTGGTGCGACGGGACGGGTTTCACACCGATGCCCAGGAGCCCATCACGCCGGTAGTGGATTGGCTGGACGGTCGGAAACGGCGCCACATGCGCACTGTGCGGCGTATGCTGTGCAAGTTTCGATAGGCGAGTTGACCTTTAACTCATGAAAGGGGTAAAGAGGAACCTGAGTCGGCGGACCAACCAGTGATTCCTTCAACACGGCGGAAACTAGCTGGATTTCATTGTCGATTCCGGCGGCGAGTACTTCTATGCGGTATCTCCTGTTCTTTGTACATAAGGCGGTTTGCGGAAACCCAGACCGGTACATTCCGACACACATGCCATGCAGCGATGTGTTAATGGGGAAGCAGCGACTTCAGGAGGCAGGGGCCTATGTCCTTGGCATGTAAATGAAAATATGACACTGAACTTTTGGGCAAATAGCAAATTGAAATCGACCTCGCGACTGAAGCCACGTCATCAAAATACATAAACATGATGTCTGCTGAAAACCAAAATCTCGCGCCGAAAATCGTCGCGAAACTGCTTGCTGGACGCTGGGCGTCATCCTGGCAGGATGCGCTTGCCTCGGCGATCGCCGCAGTTCTCGCATGGATGCTTGCACACAGGCTGTTTGGACACCCCCATCCGGTCTTTGCAGCGATCAGCGCGATAGTCTGTCTTTCGCCAGCATTACCTAGCCATGGCAAGCAGGCCGTGGGTCTAATGCTGGGTGTTGCTACGGGCATTGCAGTGGGTGAATTCTCGCTATTCTTGCCGGACGCCTTGCCGCTTCTCAGGATTAGCGTGGCGACTTTTTTCGCCATCGTCCTCGCTGCTTCTTTCGGACTGGCCGCGGTCGTACCGATTCAGGCTGGTGTTTCCGCTGTGTTGGTGCTTGCACTTGGTCCCGCGAGCGCCGGCGGCACACGTATGATCGACGTCGCAATCGGCACTATAGTGGGCCTGATTTTTAGCCAGATTCTTCTGACGCCAGATCCGGTTCGCGTGATAGATGCCGCGGCGAGAGATCTGCTCGAGAGACTAGCTGCCAGTTTCAGCGCCTGCGTCGAGGCGCTGAATGGTCATGATGCGAAAAAGGCACAGGCCGCCCTTAGGACCTTTCTAGCTGCGCACGAAAGTTTGATTGCTCTTGGCGCGGGCATTGGCTCCGCTCAATCTGCCGCGAAATGGTCCGTGCGAGGTCGGCTCGCCGCGCATGAAGTCGGAGAGATCGCGGCTCGCTATGATCGACGAGCCATCCGCCTATTTGCGTCCTCCCTTCTGTTCGAGGAAGCGTTTGCAAATGCGCTGCGAAAAAACGCGGATCCACCTCCTGTCAGTCTGAGTGATCGTATCACTTGTGCAGCAACATGTTGCGTGTGTATCGCCGACGGGGGAGAAGCGCCAGAGGAAGATCCGCTGTGCATACCATCACCGCCTGACGCGGACTATATTCCTTCGAGCTGGCAATCCTGCCTTGATCATCTTAAGGCGGTTGAGGAGGCCCTGGCCAGCTTCCAGGATGTGAGCGCCGTCACCCCGATAACGCGGGCGGTGCCCACCGATGAGGATACCCGAGCACCCCGGTGAGGGTGGCCGGTCAGGGTCGGTATCTCCCCAGAATCCGGTCGACGGTGCAGATAGAACCCGAAAAGCTGTTCGGGTAACTTCCGTCGAGACCTGGCGCGCTGGCGAAGAGACAGGCGGAGCTGGTCCACGACCAACGAAATCCCTCGTACGCTCGGAGGTTATGAGCCATCTCATCAAACGGTGGGCGCAGGTCTTAGGCGCACGCCGCACGAATGAAATTAGGTATCGGCACCGCCTTGAGCTTTCCATCGGCCTGCTTGATACACAACGCACGGGTCGCGCGAAATTCGCAGATCAACGTTTCGCCACGTGTGATGCGATGGCGCTGAATGAGAACTTTGCCGCGCCACTCTTCGGTGGAGGTATGGACGTCGAGCGTTTCACCATAAGTGGCCGAGGAATGAAAATGGCTGTGAATTTCCAGAAGCGGAGCCCCTACGCAGCCCGGTAACGCGTCGATTTCTCGCCAGGGAGGTAACCCACATTGCAGGAAGTAGTCATGGAACGCAGCATCGACCCAGCGCGAAAAGTTCGGAAAAAACACGATGCCCGCAGGGTCGCAATCGCCAAATTGCACTTCGACACGAAAGGTGGTTTCTTTAGCCATGGGTGAGCTTTAACAGGAGGTGGAACGGGAAAGATGGTAGGCTTGAAAACGTATTCAAGTACGTTCCGTGATTCCATCAGGCCGATCGCATGGCTGCGCGCGGAGGGGCGCTGACTAACCGGTATTTCGCAGCCCAGCGGCAACCCCGTTGATGGTCAAGTGAATCCCCGGTCTCAGCCGAACGTCATGGTCGCCAGCGCGATGGCGCTTAAGCAGCTCAACCTGCAAGTGGTTGAGCGGATCGAGATACGGGAAGCGGTTCTTGATCGACCGCGCAAGCAGCGGGTTGTCTGCAAGCCGCTCCCTTTTCTCGGTGACCTGCGCGAGCATGTCCGATGTGCACTGGTGTTCCGCGACAATGCGACTGAATACGGTCTTCCTGAGGCCCTCATCGGTGACAAGCTGGGCATAGCGCGACGCCACGGCTAGGTCCGTCTTCGCCAGCACCATGTCCATGTTCGACAACAGGTTCTTGAAGAACGGCCACGTCTTGTGCATCTTGCGCAGCGTCGCGAGCCGCTTCGCGCGTTCCTCGTCCGATCCGGCGCGGTCGAGATACGTCGTCACCGCGCTGCCGAAGCCGTACCAGCCGGTCAGCAGCAAGCGGCATTGACCCCACGAAAAGCCCCACGGAATCGCGCGCAGATCCTCGATCTTGCGCTGCTTCGGGTCTTGCAGCTTGCGCGACGCCGGCCGGCTGCCGATGTTCAGTTCGGAGATTTCCTGAATCGGCGTGGACAGGAAAAAATAGTCAGTGATGCCGGGCGTCTCGTAGACGAGCGCGCGGTACGCGGCCATCGCCGAATCGGAGAGCGTCTGCATCACTTCTTCGAACTGCGGCAGCTGCGCGGGCGAATTCTCGTGCGGCAGCAGCGAGGCTTCGAGCGTGGCCGCGACCACGGTCTCGAGATTGCGCCGCCCGATTTCCGGATTGCCGAACTTGCTCGAAATCACTTCGCCCTGTTCGGTGAGACGGATTTGTCCGTCGACGGTGCCGGGCGGTTGCGACAGAATCGCCTGATAGGTCGGGCCGCCGCCGCGACCGACCGTGCCGCCGCGCCCATGGAACAAGCGCAGCGTCGTGCCGCGTTCCTTGAAGAGCGCTACCAGCGCCAGTTCCGCGCGATACAACTCCCAGTTCGACGTGAGGAAACCGCCGTCCTTGTTGCTGTCGGAGTAGCCGAGCATGACTTCCTGCTCGTTGCCCGCGTTTTCGATCAGCTTGTCGATGCCTGGCAGCGCGAAGAACTCGCCCATGATGACCGGCGCGTTGCGCAAGTCGGCGATGGTCTCGAAAAGCGGAATCACCATCAGGCCATCGCGTGCGGGATCGTCCTTGGCGCCGAGGCAGCCTGGCCGCACGCCCGTTTCCTTCTGCAGCAGCATGACTTCCAACAGATCGCTGACGGTTTCCGTGTGCGAGATGATGTAGTTGCGCACGGCGCGCGCGCCGAACTTCCGGCGCGTCTCGCGCGCGGCTTCGAGCACGCCGAGTTCGCTCTTCGCAAGATCGGAATATTCAGCGTATGGCGGGCGCAGCGGGCGCGGCTGCGCCAGTTCCTTCAGCAGCACCGCACGCTTTTCTTCCTCGGAAAGCGCCGCGTAATCGTTCACCACGCCGGCGCGCGCCAGCAGTTCGGCGATCACCGCCTCGTGGATGTCGGAGCTTTGCCGCAAGTCGATGCTCGCGAGATGAAAACCAAACACTTCGGATGCCCGCGCCAGCGGCGCAAGCCGCAACGTGGTGAGCGGTGCGCCGTGATACTGAATGAGCGAGTCGATCAGCACATGCAAATCACGCGTAAATTCGGCGGCATCGGCATACGGCGTTGCGCGCACAGCCGCCACGCCCCGGCCGGCGCTGCGCAGTGCGACCACGCCTTCGCCGAGTCGTACGCGCGCACTCGCGGCGAGCCGTGTATAGATGCCGATCAGCGCGCGACGATAGGGTTCGTCGGTGCGATGCGGCGACTGATCTGGAGACGCGCCCGCCAATGCTTTTAACGCATCGCTTGAACCGGCCAGGCGATCCGACACGCATAGTTCCGCACCCAGTTTGTGAACCTGCTCCAGATAGTGCTCGAAGATCACCGTCGCCTGACGCGTGATGGCAGTATCAAGTGTTTCGCCGGTGACAAACGGATTGCCGTCCCGGTCGCCACCGATCCAGCTTCCCATCTGCAGGAACGCGGGCAAACGCACAGAAAGACCGTGTTTGGCGAGCGTGCGCTCAATGTCGGCATAGAGCGCGGGGACCACTTCAAGGAAGGTCGCACGATAAAAGGACAACGCATTTTCGATCTCATCGGCGACGCTCAGGCGGGTGTCGCGCAGCATGCGCGTTTGCCAGAGCGACGTCACGCGCGCACGTAGCGCTTCTTCATTACGGGCGTGTTCCCTTGCGGTCAGTGGCTGGTCGCGCTCGGCGAGCAAACGCGCGATCTCGTGTTGCGCATCGAGGATACTCTTGCGTGACACTTCGGTCGGATGCGCAGTCAGAACAGGCATGATGAGCGCGTCGCCAAAGAATTTCTCTAGGCGCTCGGGCGCCGCGTGAGTGCCGTCGCGCATGCGTTCGAGGGCAAAGGCAACGGTGCCGGGTTGTGCGATCGACCCCGCGAGCTCATGAACGCGGCGTCTGCGGTTGTGGTGCCGATCCTCGGCGATGTTCGCCAGATGTGAGAAATGGCTAAACGCGCGCACGACGGAAACGGTCTGCTCGGGCGACAGCGACTGCAGCTTACTTTCCAGCGCTTGCGAGGCGTCAGCGTTGTCCTCACGACGAAACTTCACGGCAGACTGGCGGATCGCCTCAACCACATCGAACACGGTATCGCCTTCCTGCTCGCGCAACACTTCGCCCAGCAGCCGACCGAGAAAGCGAATGTCCTCAGCCAGCGGCCTGTCCTTGTCATCGCGCAGGTCGCTTGATGATACTTCGGTCTGTTCCGTTAGCTCATGCAAGGAAGAGGCTCGTGTGTCCATGCTGATTACCTGTAAAGAGGAAAACATCGGCGCGCGAGGGCGCGAGTCGTGGGATAACAAACGGCTAACGGCTAACGGCTAACGGTTAACGGCTAACGGCTAACGGCTAACGGCTAACGGCTAACGGCTGTCGCCACGAAGCGAGCAGTTGGAGCCCTTTATGGGTACGGGGCGCGGCAATACCGCACCTTGCAATAGCAGCGCATCTTCAACGAGGATGGCAATCACGTGTTGCTGCCGTCCGCCTCAGCAGACCGATAGCAGTCGCGGCGACGCACGTCTGCAAGACTAGATCGGGTAGCAATTTCCACCGGTGGTCGCGCAAGGCACTCTCAATTCCGACGATACATCGCCGCAGAATCGCAGTGCTGGAACCGCATCAACTTGTTGCTGTGAAATCGTCGGTTTGTCATCAAGTCCTATGGACCTTTGTAGCAGATCTTGCGCGAAGGCCGGGAGCCGCACCGATGTCATTGGGCAAGAAGTCCGATCGGGCCTTCGCGGTTCGAATCGCCTCGTCGAAAGACATGGCGGTCGCTACATGCCGGTGGTTGACACTGACGAGCCAACCGTTGGCGGACAAACACCAGCGAATCTTTCCGCCCTCTAATAGAGCGGAGAACCATCGCCATACAGAAGCGTCCTCCGCATTGGCGCACGCGGCGGCCAGAGCGCGCGCCGCTCGAAGCTCCTGCACGTCGATCGTACGTGTCTCGCCTTTCATCGTGGGCACGCTAGCACCTCGCTTGTCTGAGGATCTGGTCGATGATGAGTTGATTGCCGAGCGAGCTCTCGAGCGAGAATGCGATTGATTTGCTATGGCCGAGTAGCACCGAGGCGAAATTCTCCACCATCAACTGATACTGATCGACCTCGCCGAACTCGATTGTCTCGACTTCTGCGCTCAGATCGGTGCGAATCCTGATGCTCGCCCCGGCGTACAAGCCCGGATTGAACGGCGCATCCACGGAAAGCCAGCCCTTGGAGCCGTGGAAAACCATATGCTGTCGCCGCGCGAGTTGGGTTCCGCAATAGAAGTTCAGGCGGAAGCCTGGAAATGTCAGATCGCAAATCGCGAGCTTGTCAGTGCCATACCGCGGGTCGATCGTGATGTCCGCACGCACCCAGAGCGGTTCCATGCCGGTCGCGATGCGCGTCGTCACCACTGGATAAACGCCGATGTCCCGCACGCCGCCGCCGCCAAGCGCGAGGTCGTTCTTGAGCGCCTTGGGATCGTCGTTGAAGTAGGTGAAGGAGCCTCCTACGAGTTCAAGCTCGCCAAGCGTCCCGTCGGCGATCCGTTCGCGCACGAACGCCCATTGCGGATGGTGCGCGACCATGAACGCTTCGCCGCACATGAGCCCGGTCGCATCGCGCAAGGCGATGAGTTCCCGAACCTGGGCGGCATCCATTGCGATGGGCTTCTCGCACAACACATGCTTACCTGCAAGCAGCGCCTTTCGGCACCACTCGAAGTGACTGGCCGTCGGCAAGGGGATGTACACGGCGTCAATCCCTTGGCTTGCGATAACTTCATCATAGTTTGCGCACGTGGTAGGTATGCCATGTTTTGCAGCGAAAGCCGCTGCACGCTCGCCCTCGCGGGCGGCCACGCAGACCACGCGGCCGTTGCTCGAGCGCTGGATGGCCGGCACCACAAAATTGTTGGCGATTCTGGCGGCACCGAGCACGCCCCATCGGATCAGCTCGCGCATGGTCGTTTTCCTCGCATGGTTCTAAAGGTGCGTCAACACACCGTCTGAAGCCGCTCAGCACAAATGCGAAGCACTTCATCCGGATCGCGGCGCCACCAGTTCTCCTTTGAGAATATCTCAACTTCGACCAGCCCTTCGTAACCGGCACGCTCGACGCTTTCTCGCATCGCGGGCAGGTCGACCACGCCGTCGCCCATCATGCCGCGGTCGAGCAACATGTCGCGGGTTTCGCGCAGCCAGTCGCAGGCATGGTAGGCAAGAATGCGGCTCGCTTGTCCCGCCGCCGCGATCGACGATTGCAAGGCCGGATCCCACCAACAGTGGTACACATCGACGGCAACGCCGAGAAAACCGGAGCGCTCGGGATCGAGCGCATCGCAGAGGTCCAGTGCTTGCGCGAGCGTGTTGAGCACGGCGCGGTCGGCGGCGTACATCGGATGTAGCGGCTCGAGCGCAAGCGGAACGCCGCAATCGCGCGCGGTTTCAAGCAACTCAGCGATGCCGTCTGACACCTGCTCGCGTGCGCCGGTCAAATCACGGCTCCCTTCGGGCAAGCCGCCAACCACCATCACGAAACAGCGTGCGCCGAGGGTCGCAGCGTCGCGCAACGCGGCCTTGTTCTCGTTGACGTTCGCCGCGAACTGCGCACGTGTCGATGCTGGCAGATAGGTGGAGCGGCAATAGCCGCTGACGGTCAGATCGAGCGCCTTAATCTGCTTGGCGATCTGCGCCACGTCCGCTTTCTCCACTTCGTGACGCCACGGCGCAATGCCGCCGAATCCCGCACTGGCGACCCGGTCAATCGTGCGGCTGAGTGGTTCGCGGTGCGCGAGCGTCGCGGTGTTGACGGAGCACAGGTCGAGTCTTCCCTGCAGGTTTCTCATGATTGTCCAGAGTGATATCGAAGACGAGTAGCCCGCGGACTCCGCCTTCCAGCGCTTCGATGAGCCGCGCGCCGATCGCGCGGTGCGTCGGATGGGCAAGGTAGGCAAAGCACGCGTCGCGGCTCTCGAAGTCCATCATGAAACCATCGCCGAAGTCCATGCCGTAGCCTTCCGGCGAGACGTTCGGTCCGCACTGGAAATTCGTAAACGCGATATCCGGAATCTCCGCCAGCCGTCGGATCTGCTCGAAAAAGACGAGGCGACTCGAAGCTGTGACTTCGCTGCGGAATCGACATAACACGATGTGTCGCACCGGCCCCTTTGAGCTGATCATGGTCATTCTCCGCAGCCGAGCGACGCCATGACCTTGCGCACACGCTCGACCGCATCTTCCGGATCACGCAACAGGCCAGCTTGATCAGCCAGGCGGAAAACATCCGCGAGATAGGCAGGCGGGCGCATGCCGTGATGACCACCAAGCATGAAGAAGTGGTCTTGGAAGCCGTTGAGGTAGGCAAGGAACACGACGCCGGTTTTGTAGTATTGCGTCGGCGCCCGGAAAATATGGCGCGATAAGGGGACCGTCGGTGCCAGCAGCGCGTTGAACGTTTCGAGGTCGTCACCGGCGAGTGCATCGAGGGCCTGCGATGCGGCCGGCGCGATCGCATCGAAGATGCCGAGCAGCGCGTGCGAAAAGCCTGCTTGATCTCCCGCGATGAGCGACGGATAGTTGAAGTCATCGCCGGTGTACATCTTCACGGTGGGCGGAAGTTGACGACGGAAGGAGATTTCCTTGGCGTCGTCAAGTAGCGAGATCTTAATGCCGTCCACGCGATCGACGCTCGTGCTGATCACGTCAAGGCAGACCTGCGCCGCGCTTTCATAGTCCGACGCACCCCAGTAGCCCGCAAGTTCAGGATCGAACATCTCACCGAGCCAGTGCAGGATCACCGGTTGATCGCACATCGCCAGCACTTCGCGATAGACGCGGCGGTAGTCGTCTGGGGAACGTGCGACACGAGCGAGGGCGCGGCTTGCCATTAGAATGACGCGTCCGCCGACGCGTTGTACCGCTTCCAACTGTTCCGCGTAGGCGCGGATCACTTGTTCGCAGTTCGTGATCGAATTGAGCGCGACGTGATCCGTCCCGCAGCCCGATGCGATCAACGCACCGGGGAGATCGCGCGTGCCTTCGACTGTGCGCGTGATCAATTCGAGTGCGCTGTGCCACGGCAGACCCATGCCGCGTTGCGCGGTGTCCATCGCTTCAGCGATACCGAGGCCTTGCTTGATGAGGTAGCGGCGGTACTCGAGCGTGCGTTCCCAATCGATGGCGGGCGCCGCATTTAGTTCGCCGGCGCGAAGCGGATCGGCCACGACGTGAGCTGCCGAGTAGGCGATGCGGTTGAACGGCCGTGAAGGCGCGCGAACGTCGAGCGGCGTGCCTTGCAGGCGATAGTTGTCCATCATGCCGAGGGCCGTCGGCAGCTTGATTGTCGGGTTCATATGCGTGGTCAGTATTTGGTTACGAGAAGGCCGCCGTCGACACGGATGGCCTGTCCGACGCTGTAGGGCAAGCCGCCGGTCGCGAGCGTGCGCACGGCGGTCGCGACTTCCTGAGGCGTGCCCCAGCGCTTGATGGCCGTGAGGCCCTGTTCCATCTGGGCGTCGTAGCGCGCACGGGAGGGCGCAGTCATCTCGGTTTCGATCAAGCCGGGCTGGACTTCATAAACGCCGACGCCGTTCTCGGCGAGGCGCAGCGCAAACAGCGTGTTCGCCATCGAGAGGCCTGCCTTCGACACGCAGTACTCGGCGCGCAAAGGCGACGCGGCGACCGCGTTCGATGACGTGATCGTGATGACACTCGGATGAGGCGCGACGCTGGCTTGCGCGCGGGCGAGAAAGTGTTTGGCGAACGTCTGGGTCAGAAAGAACGTGCCGCGCGTATTCACGGCAATGCAGCGATCGAAACTCTCGGGCGTCACGTCGAGCAGATCGCCGCGCGACATCACCGATACGCCCGCGTTGTTCACGAGGCAATCGATCGGTCCGCCGAGCCGCGCTTCGATATCAAGCAGCGTGGCCCGATGCGCGCCGATATCGGCGAGATCGGACACGACCGCGATTGCATGGGCATCGGTCTGTTCAACTTCAACGACCGCCTGATCGAGCTCGTCGGATGCCACTGCGTCCGTCAGCGCGACGTCGAAGCCAGCGCGGCCGAGTTCGACCGCAATCGCCCGCCCGATGCCGCGCCGGCTGCCGGTGACGAGTGCAACAGGGCGGCCGCTCATAACTGCGCTCCATTGGCGATCAGGTCGCGAGCGATGATCGTGCGCTGAATCTGGTTCGTGCCTTCATAGATCTGCGTGATCTTTGCGTCGCGGTAGAGTCGCTCGACTTCGTAGCCGCGAATGTAACCGCTGCCGCCGAAAATCTGCACCGCGTTCGCGCTGTGCTTGACCGCCGTGTCGCCGGCGAAGCATTTCGCCATCGAGCAGGCGATGCTCGCGCGGTCGCCGGCTTCGAGTCGTTCAGCCGCGTCGTGCACGAGCAGGCGCGCGGCCTGAATGTCCTTCGCCATGTCGGCGAGCATCCATTGGACCCCCTGGAAATCGGCGATGTGGCTGCCAAACTGCTTGCGGGTCTGCGCATACTCGAGCGCAGCTTCCAACCCCGCCTGCGCGATCCCAACGGCCAGTGCAGCGATGCCTACGCGGCCCTTGTCGAGCGCGCTCATCATGATGTGAAAGCCACGGCCTTCTTGGCCGAGCAAGGCGTCATGGGGAAGCTTCACGCGCTCGAAATGCAGCTCGCCCACTTGCGATGCGCGCTGGCCCATCTTGTGTTCCTTCGGACCCTTTGACACGCCCGCCGAGTGACAGTCGACGATGAAGATGCTCATGCCACGCTTGCCGGCGCTTGGATCGGTGCGTGCGAGCACGAAGGCAAGATCGGCGACCGGCGCATTGTGGATCCAGAGCTTCGCGCCACTGAGTTCCCATCCTTCGGCGGTGCGCGTTGCGGTGGTGCGAATGCCGGACACATCGGTGCCCGCATCCGATTCGGTAATGCAGTATGCCGGCCGCAGTTCGGCGCGCAACAGCGGTTCCATGTACTTCGCGCGCTGTTCGTCGGAGCCGTGCACGCTGAGCAACGTGCCCACCAGCTCGAGCAGTCCGCACTGGTCGGCCACCGACGCGTAGCCGCGCGACAATTCCTCCATCACAAGCGCGTAAGCCGTGACATCGAGCCCGGCGCCGCCGAATGCCTCGGGCACCGTGATGCCGAACAAGCCGAGTTCGCCCATCTGCTTGTAGATCTCCGCTGGAAAGCGCTCTTCGCGGTCCAGTTCTTCTGCCAGGGGGCGAATCACTTCCTGTGCAAAGCGCCGCGTCGTGTCACGAATCTGCTCGTGGGTTTCCGAGAGTCTCATGCTGTCTCCGTATGTAATCGTCGTACCTGATTTTGCGATGCAACACGCCGGTTCAGGTAAACCCGAGCGCCAAGCGATAGGCCTTGAATTCAGAGGTCTCATGTGCCACCATTCGCAGCATGTAACCATCTGGTGGGTTATTTAAAACGAACGCAGGGCCGTTGTCAACGGGTTTTGCGGCCGATTTGAACGGAGGGTAGTGTGAACAAATGGACGGCGGCTGCTGACGCGGTCGAGCAAATTTTTGACGGCGCGACGATTGCGCTGGCCGGTTCCGGAGGTGGTCTCCTCGAAGCAGACGCGGTGCTGGCGAAGCTCGAAGAACGGTTTCTCGCGACCGGGCATCCGCGCGATCTGACGCTCGTGCACGCGCTCGGAATTGGCGACGCGAAGGGCAGCGGACTTGGGCGCTTTGCACACCCGGGGATGGTTAAGCGCGTGATTGGCGGCCACTGGAGTTGGGCGCCAGCGATGCAGAAACTGGCGAAGGAAAACGCCTTCGAGGCGTACAGCTTTCCCGCTGGTGCGATTTCCACGCTGTTGCGGGAAATCGGCGCCGGCCGACCGGGTCTGGTCACACACGTTGGCTTACGTACCTTTGTCGATCCGCGTATCGATGGCGGCAAGATCAATGAGCGTGCGACTGAGGACCTGGTCGAGCTGATCGAACTGGATGGGCGCGAATTTCTGCGCTACAAGCCGTTCAAAGTGGACTTCGCGGTCGTGCGAGGCTCGTCGGCCGATTCGAGCGGCAATGTGACGCTGCGCCGCGAACCCGCCGATCTCGACGTCTATGCCGCCGCACTTGCCGCGCACAACAGCGACGGCCGCGTGATCGTGCAGGTGAAGGAGCGTGAGCCTTCTGACTACGTCCCGGCGCGTCTTGTGCGAGTTCCGGGCATCCTGGTCGATACGCTCGTCGAAACGCCCGAGCAGGTGCAATGCGTGGTGTCGGACTACGATCCGGCGTTGAGCGGCGAAGCGTTATGCGCCATCGGTGAGGGCTTTTATGAAGTACCGACGGGTATTCGCCGCATCATCGCCGCGCGGGCAGCGATCGAATTGCATGAGGGGCAGTCGGCGAATTTCGGTTTTGGCATTCCCGGCGGCATTCCCGCTTTGCTGGCGGAACAAGGGCGGCTCGGCACGTTCTGGGGCTCGGTGGAGCAGGGCATCCACAACGGGGCGATGCTCGACGGTCCGATGTTCGGTACCGCGCGCAACGCTGACGCGATCCTCTCAAGCGTCGATCAGTTCGACTTCTATAGCGGTGGCGGTGTCGATGTCTCATTCCTCGGCATGGGCGAAATGGACGGCGAAGGCAATATCAACGTGTCGAAGCTTGGCGCGACGGTGGTAGGGCCGGGCGGTTTCATCGACATCACGCAGGGCGCACGCAAGATCGTGTTTTGCGGCAGCTTCGAAGCGAAAGGGCTGGCAGTCGAACAAGTGGGCACGCATCTGAACATCGTGTCGCCGGGCAGCGTGCCGAAGCTCGTCGAGCGGGTGCAGCACATCACGTTCAGCGGCGAGCAGGCGCGCCGCACCAATCAGGAAGTGCTGTACGTGACCGAGCGCGCGGTGTTCCGTCTCGAGACAGAAGGCGTGCGGCTGATCGAAGTGGCGGAGGGGATCGATGTCGAGCGCGATGTGTTGGCGCGCATGGCGTTCCGCCCGCTCGTTGATGAAGCATTACTGGCGCGGACGAAGCCGGACGCGTCCTCGCCGCAGGAAAAGGTGGCCTGATAACACGGCGCATGGACGGTCCACACTCTCCATGCGCCGCGGATATCAGGGACGCACGAGCCGCAGGATGGTCTCAATGTTGAACTCGAGGCGGTTTTTCAGGGCGGCCTTGTCCATGAAGTCGATGTCAAAGATCACGCCGCTCGTAAAGCGGTTCGTCAGATAGTAGTAGCCGATTGCAGCCATGGTGATATGCAGTTGCCGTACATCGACGCCGCTTCGAAACACGCCCGCTTCAACGCCGCGATCGAGTATGCCCTGCAACATAGAGATGAAACCCTTGTGCAGATCGTGAAACCGCTGGGACTTCTTGACGTGGCGTGCCTTATGAAGATTCTCGCTGTTCACGAGCGTCATGAACTCAGGGTTTCGCAGGTAGTAGTTCCAGGTATGCGTGGTGAGCGCAATGATGGCGTCCTCGGGCGACAGATGATCGAGATTCAGCTTCAGTTCGGCGGAGCGGATATCGGCGTAAGCGTCTTCGAGCACAGCGACGAAAAGCTCTTCCTTGCTGCCGAAATAGTGATAGATCATCCGCTTGTTGGCTTTGGAGCGCGTTGCAATGGCTTCCACGCGGGCGCCGGCGAGACCGAACTTCGAGAATTCTTTCTTCGCGGCCTCGAGAATGCGAGCGCGCGTGACCTCCGGGTCTCGCTGCCGCGGCTGGCGCGTGACAGCCGCCTCGGTGGCCTTTGTTGCTCGACTCTGGGGGATGGTTTCAAGGGTCATAGGGTCGTCGAAAAAGAGGGAATCGGGACGTCAATTTCGCCGACGCCATGGCGGTAACTATAAACCAAAAAATAGTTGCCAGGAAGTAACCGGATGGTGCAGAATGAAGCCGCGCATCAAAGCGTTAGGTTTGTTGCAGATAGGCGACGTTTTTTGCGCCATATCTATGACGATAAACGAAAAAATTGGATATCTGTAAGTAACTGTATGGTGTCTAAATGCTTTCTATAGACCGAATTTTTTAAGCTTGATATGCGATGGGTTTTAAGCATCGACCGTAACGAATTGATTATTTGGAGACAGCAATGACGGATTTGAGCGAACTGGCAGCCACGCTGCGCCTACCCACTCAGCCGGTGCGCACGCCGATGTTCATCGACGGCAAAGACTATGCGGGCGCGAATATCGAGTGGGTGACCCGCAAGAGTCCCGGCCATGGTGTCCCAGTAACCACTACGACGCGTGCATCGAGCAGCGACCTTGACCTCGCGGTCGGATCCGCACGGCGCGCTTTTGATGACGGCCGCTGGTCGCAGCTCACGGGCGAACAGCGCGGAACGGTGCTACTTAAGGCAGCACAATTGATTCGCGATAACGTCGAAACGCTCGCCTATCTCGAGACGCTCGAAAGTGGCAAACCCATCGGCCAATCGCGCGGCGAAGTCACCGCGGCAGCAGGCATCTGGGAATACGCCGCGGGCCTCGCCCGTGTCGTGCACGGCGACTCGCACGACACGCTCGGCCCCGATATGTTCGGGCTGGTCGTGCGGCAGCCGGTTGGCGTGGTGGGCATCGTCACGCCGTGGAATTTCCCGTTCTTCATTCTCTCGGAACGCCTGCCGTTTGCGCTTGCGGCGGGATGCACGGTGGTCGTCAAGCCCGCGGAACTCACGTCCAGCACTACGCTCAAGCTCGCCGCGCTGTTGACCGAAGCCGGCCTGCCCGATGGCGTCGTCAACGTGGTGACGGGGCTCGGCTCCGTGGTCGGCCAAGCGCTCGCGGAACACATGGACGTCGACATGATCTCGTTCACTGGCTCGACGCCGGTTGGCCGCTCGGTGCTCACTGCCGCCGGCGGAAACATGAAGAAAGTCGGGCTGGAACTGGGCGGAAAGAATCCGCAGATCGTTTTCGCCGACGCCGATCTGGACGATGCAGCCGATGCCATCGCCTTCGGCATTGCGTTCAATGCGGGCCAGTGCTGCGTGTCGGGCAGCCGGCTCGTCGTGCACCGCTCGGTCGAGCAGGAACTCCTTGAGCGGGTGCAGGCGGTGCTCGCGAAGGTGCGTGTCGGCGACCCGCTGGATGCGTCGAATCACGTCGGCGCGATCGTCGAGGCGCGTCAATTTGAGAAGATTCGCGGCTTCATCGACGCAGGTACGCACGACGGCGCTCAGCTCGTCTGCGGCGGCACGACAAGCAGCGAAGGCGAGCGCTACTTTATTCAACCGACAGTGTTTCGCAACGTGCAACCCAGCAGCACGCTCGCGCAGGAAGAAATTTTTGGGCCGGTCCTCTCGGTCACTGCGTTCGACACCTTCGATCAGGCGATCCAGCTTGCGAATGGCGTGCCTTACGGGCTCGCAGCGAGTATCTGGACACGCGATCTGCAAGGCGCGTTCAAGAGCCTGCGCGACGTGCAGGCCGGGCGCATCTGGGTCAACTGCACAATCACCGGGGGCCCTGAGCTGCCAATCGGCGGCGTCAAGCAATCGGGGATCGGCCGCGAGACGGGGCGCTATGGCGTCGAGGAATACACGGAGCTCAAGTCAGTGCATGTCCAACTTGGTAACCGACCGCGCTGGATCGCGTAAGTTAAATTACTTTCAACGAAGCGGCCACGAAGAGCCGCAGGAAAAGCCGGCCTACGCAAAGCGGGCGACGAAACAAAAAACCGGAGACAGCAATGTATGACTATGTGATCGTGGGCGGTGGCGCGGCGGGATGCGCGCTGGCCGCGCGTCTGAGCGAAGACGCCAGCAACCGGGTACTGTTACTCGAGGCCGGCCCCGCCGACACGAACCCCTACATCCATATGCCGGTCGGCTTCTTCAAGATGACGGGCGGGCCGTTGACGTGGGGCTATCGCACGGCGGCGGCGGCGGAAACGCAACGCCGGCAGATTCCGTTCGCGCAGGGCCGTGTGCTCGGCGGCGGCGGCTCGATCAATGCGATGGTTTATACCCGCGGCCAGCCGGAAGACTATGACGGCTGGGAGCGCGACGGCTGCACCGGCTGGGGCTTTCGTGACGGCGTGTTGCCTTATCTGCGCCGGATGGAAGACAACGAGCGCCTGTGCAACGAATATCACGGCGTGGGCGGACCGCTCGGCGTATCGGACCTCATCAGCGTCAATGAAGTGACCAAGGCCTTCGTGCTGGCTGGCCAGGAAGCGGGCCTGCCCTACAACAGCGATTTCAACGGCGCGCAGCAAGAGGGCGTCGGGGTTTATCAAGTCACGCAGCGTGGCGGACGGCGTTGCAGCGCGGCGGTCGGCTATCTTCGCGAGGCGCGCTCGCGCAGCAACCTGAGCGTCAAGACGAACTGTCTGGTGTCGCGCATCGTGATCGAAAATGGACGCGCGGTGGGCGTTGAATTCGCTGATCAGAACGTGCGCTCGAACGTTGAGGTTGCACGGGCCGAGCGCGAAGTGATCGTGACGGCCGGCGCGATCGGCTCGCCCAAGCTGCTGATGCTCTCGGGCATCGGTCGCGCAATCGATCTCGAACGCGTAGGTGTGAAGCCCTTGCATGTGCTCAATGGCGTTGGAGAGAACCTGCAGGATCATTTCGACATCGATATCGTGTACGAACTGAACGGCCCCTACAGCCTCGACAAGTACGCCAAGAAGCACCTAATGTTACTCGCCGGCCTTGAATACAAAATGTTTAACAAGGGACCGGTCACGTCGAACATTGCCGAGGGCGGCGCATTCTGGTACTCGGACAGCAGCGTGCCGACCCCCGACCTGCAGTTTCACTTCCTGCCCGGCGCCGGAGTCGAGGCTGGTGTGCCGCCGGTTCTTTCCGGCTCGGGGTGCACGCTCAACTCTTACTTCCTGCGCCCGAAGAGCCGCGGCAGCGTCACGCTCAACAGCGCCGACGCCGCCGATGCGCCGATCATCGATCCCGCCTACATTCGCGATCCGTATGACCTGAAGGTCGCGGTGGAAGGCATTCGCCAGAGCCGCGAAATCATGAGCCAGCACGCGCTCTCCAAGTACATCAAGTGCGAGCATTTCCCGGGAACTACCGTGCGCACGCAGGCGCAGTACGAGGAGTATGCGCAGCAGTACGGACGTACCGGCTATCACCCGGTCGGCACTTGCAAGATGGGCGTCGACGAGATGTCGGTAGTCGATCCGCAGTTGCGGGTGCGCGGTATCGAAGGGCTGCGTGTCGCGGATTCTTCGGTGATGCCGCGTATCGTCAGCTCGAACACCAATGCACCGACGTTGATGATTGCGGAGAAAGCCTCGGACTTAATTCGCGGACGCGTGGCGAAGCAGATGCCGGTTGCCGGTCAACTGGCCGGCTATTCGGGGCGCTCAGTGGGCGTCGCCACTACGACAGCGGCGTAATACGGTCGCAAGGCGCACGCCAGGGATCGTCCGGCTCGGACGCCATCTTCATACAGTTCATATAGTAACTATCTGCATATTTATTTACCAACAAGGGCGCATGCCCACTAACTGCAGGAGACACCATGTCCGAACACGAACGCTGCCCGGCCTTTTCACGCCGTGACTTCATCAAGCTTGGCGCGGGCGCGGCATTTGCCGTGGCCGGCGGCGGTCTCTCGCGTCTGTCGCTCGGCGCGGACCAGACCACGCTTGCCTGTTCCTTCCGCTCGCTCACCAACCCGTATCACGCGGCCTTTAACAAAGGTGCACAGGCCTTCGCGACAAGCGTGGGCCTGCCGTACGTGCCTCTGACGACCGAAGGAAGCTCGGAGAAGGGCATCGCCGATATTCGTGCGCTGCTGCAAAGGACCAACGGCAACCTCGTGCTCAACGTCGATCCGAACGATTCCGCCGACGCCCGCGTGATCGTCGAAGCCTGCTCGAAGGCAGGTGCTTACGTCACCACGATCTGGAACAAGCCGAAAGACCTGCATCCGTGGGACCACAACCCGAACTATGTCGCGCATCTTTCCTATGACGGCGTGGCCTACGGCGAGGAAGCCGCGACGCAATTGTTCAAGGCGATGGGCGGCAAGGGCGGCGTCGTCGCGCTCGGCGGCATTTTCAGCAATGTGCCGGCGATCGAACGCAAGGCCGGTCTCGACGCCGCGCTGAAGAAATTCCCCGACATCCAGTTGCTCGACTTCCAAGTCGCCGACTGGAATTCGCAGAAGGCGTTCCCGATCATGCAAGCCTGGATGACGCGTTTCAACGCGAAGATCAAGGGCGTATGGGCCGCGAACGACGACATGGCGCTCGGCGCGATCGAGGCGCTGCGCGCGGAAGGTCTTGCCGGCCAGATGCCGGTGACCGGAATGGACGGCACGCCGCCCGGACTCAGCGCGATCAAGGCGGGTGAGCTGATCGCGTCGGTCGATTGGGACCCGTACTGGCTGGGCGGCATCGGCCTGTCGATGGGTCTGCAGGCGAAGCAGAAAAAGATCGATGTGGCGACGCTGCCGAAAGACCGCCGCGAGTCGTACTGCAAGGCCACGTTCGTGACCAAGGCGAACATCCAGGACGTCATGAAGCGCGCGAGCGCGCCGAGTGTCGATTGGAACAACCTCTATGCCCGCGTCGCGGGTCCGGTGGTGTATCGATGAACAAGCTGACCGCAGCGCCCACCCGGCAGGCCACATCCACGAAAACAACCGGGACTCCAATCGTATCGAAGCAAGCACTCGTGCGGCGTTTTGCACCGTTGCTCGTATTGGTGGCGCTCGGTCTTTGCATCGGCGCGTTGAATCACGACTTCTTCGATCCGATGAACCTGTCGCGGATTGCGGTGGGTGCCGCAATTCCGCTCACCATCGCACTCGGCGCGGCGTTCGTTATTCAACTGGGCAGCATCGATTTGTCAGCCGAGGGGATCGTCGCGGTAGCGGCGATCGCAGTATCGACGCTGGTCGAGAACTCGTATAACGACAACCACTTCGGCCTCTGGGTGCTGGCGGTGGCCTTGGCCGCTGGCGCGCTGTTGGGCCTCGTCAACGGTGTGCTGCACGTGTTCCTGCGCATTCCTTCTTTCATCACGACGCTGGCGATCGGCTTTGTCGCGACTGGAATCGGGACTGCATGGCTGTCGGGGAACACGATCCGTGTGAGCGACCCTTCGCTGCGTGCCATCTCGATCACACGCTACCTGGGGTTGCCGTTGTCCGTGTGGATCGCGGTGCTGATGCTCGGCGTCGCCTGGTTCGTCTACAAGCACACGCTGCTTGGCCGTCACACGCTGGCGATCGGCGGTGGCGAGGATCTGGCGCGACTGAGCGGCGTGCGGGTTTCGCGCGTGCGCATTGCGATATTCGCGCTGGCCGGGGCTTTCTATGGCGTTGCGGGCATCCTCGCCGTGGCGCAATTCGGCCAGGGCCATGCGCGCATCGCCGACGGCCAGCTCTTCGTTGCGATTACCGCGATCGTGGTGGGCGGAACGTCGCTCGCAGGCGGCAATGGCACGCCGATGAACACGCTGATCGGCACACTGATCGTGATCGTGCTCGGCAACGGGATGGTGTTGCTCGGTGTCCCGCCCTATGTGCAACAAGGCATCCAGGGCGTGTTGATCATCGCCGCCGTGACGCTCGCGCTGAATCGCTCGCGCCGGCGCATCGTCAAGTGAGCGTGAGGAGAATAGACATGCTTTCACTTAAGAACGTCACCAAGCGCTTTCCGGGCGTGCTTGCGCTGGACAGTGTATCGATCGAAGTCCGGCCGAATGAAATCGTCGGCTTGATCGGCGAGAACGGCGCGGGCAAGTCCACGCTGATGAAGCTATTAACCGGCGCGTACCGCCAGGACGCGGGCCAGATCGAACTCGGCGGCAAGCCGCTCGTGATCCGCAACCCGCGCGACGCGACGTCCAAAGGCATCGCGATGGTCTATCAGGAGCAGTCGATCCTGCCGAACCTGACGGTTGCGGAGAACCTGTTTCTGGGGCGCGAAGAACAGTTCGTCACGCTCGGGCGTGTGAACTGGACGAAGCTCAAGCGCGCCGCAAAGAAGGAGCTTGCCACGGTGCATCTGGACGTTGATCCGATGACGCTGTGCGAGGACATGTCGTTTGGCCAGCGGCAGATGGTGGAACTGGCGAGAGCATTGTCGCTCGCGAGCCGCATTGGGGCCACGCCGATCATCCTGCTCGATGAGCCCACGTCCGTGCTCGAAGCCGGGGAGATCGAAATCCTGTTCGGCCTCGTGCGTGAGTTGAAGTCGCGTGCATCGTTCGTGTTCGTTTCCCATCGGCTCGATGAATTGCTGTCACTGAGCGATCGCGTGTATGTGATGAAGGACGGGAAGGTCGTATCCGAGATGGCTTCGGGAACGGCGTCAGTGGCAAAGCTGCATGAGCTGATGGTCGGCCGCTCGCTGCACAGCGAGTACTACCGCGAGAACCTGCAGAAACCGTGCCGCGCGGAAGTGGCGCTGTCGGTCCGAAACGCAACGCTTGGTCACGTGCTCAACGACGTTTCCTTCGATGTTCGCTGCGGCGAAGTGTTCGGCGTGGCGGGCGTGGTCGGGTCCGGGCGCGAGGAGCTGTGCCGGGTGATTGCGGGCCTGGAGAGTCTCGATCGCGGCGAGGTGATGGTGGGTAACACGCGACTCAAGCCACAGGCGAATCACGCGGTGTCTCTCGGCATCGGATACGTTCCGCGTGAGCGCAAGGTCGAAGGACTGGTCACGCAGATGAGCGTCGCGCAGAACCTTACGCTGCCTCGGCTCGGCGCAGTCAGCCGCGCCGGCGTGGTGCGCAAGTCCAGTGAACGCGCGCTCGCCAACGACTGGATCCGGCGCTTGCACATCAAGACGCCGGGGCCCGACGCATCGTGTCGCAATCTCTCGGGCGGAAATCAGCAGAAGGTGGTGCTCGCCAAGTGGCGCTTCGCAGGCAGCCGGATTCTCGTGCTCGATCACCCGACGCGCGGTCTGGATGTCGGCGCCAAAGAGGAGGTCTATCAGCTCATCCGCGAACTGACGGCGGAAGGCGTCGCAGTCGTGCTGACGGGCGACACGCTCGAAGAGATTCTAGGGCTCAGTCATCGCGTGATGGTCATGCGTGACGGCCGCGCTGAGAGGATTCTCCCTTGCGAAGTGGGTCACAAACCCTCGCAGGTCGAGATCGTCGAACACATGGTCTGAGGTCAACATGCCACAACTCAACACACCTATCGCGGCGAAGCTGCGCGACAACGCGCCCTTCCTCGCGCTCATCGTGCTGTACGTGCTAATTGAAGTCGCACAGCCGAGCTTTCTCGCTCCGTCGACGCAACTCGGCCTGCTCGCCGACAGTTCGACGCTTTTTATCATGGCCGCCGGCACGACGTTCGTCGTGTTGCTCGGCAGTATTGATCTCTCTCTGCAGGCGGTGGCGTCGTTGTCGAGCGTGATCGTCGCGATGTTGCTGCCGCGCTATGGCGCGATGGCGGCTGTCGTCGCGCTCGCGGCATCGTTCGGCATTGGTCTGCTTTCCGGCGTGATCCAGACGGTGCTGCGGATTCCGTCTTTCATCGCGACCTTGGCGGTGGGCGGGATTGCCTCGGCGGCGGCGTTGACGCTTTCCGGTACTCGCTCTATCGGTATCAGTGATGAGATGCGCAATGCGTCGCTCGGCTGGACCACTGGCTCCTCGTTCGGGGTGCCCCACGAAATCCTGCTCGGCGTCGCGGTGTTCGCTTTCTGCGTGTTCCTGCATCGCTCGACGGTGTTCGGCCGGCGAACCGATGCGATTGGCGCCGGCGAACCGGCGGCGATTGCATCGGGCGTGCGCGTGTCGGTGACCAAATGCCTCGTGTTCGGAACGTCGTCGTTCTTCGCGGGGCTGGCGGGGGTCGTGATGGCGGGGCGGCTGGGAAGCGGTTCGCCTACGCTGGCGGACCAGTTTCTGCTCCCGGCCATCGCTGCAGTGATCGTCGGCGGCACGGCGTTGACGGGTGGCGCCGGTGGTATCGGCAGGACGCTGGTCGGCGCGCTTCTGGTGTCGGTGGCACGGGTGGGCATGACGTTCGTCGGCATCAGCGTGTTCGCGCAGCAGATTGTGTTCGGGCTAATTTTGATCGTCGCGGTAACGGTTGCTTTCGATCGCTCGAAGGTGTTGATTATCAAGTGAGTTTCGATCCGGCCCGTATCGTGCGGGCTATTGTTGAAGGAAGAGGTTGCACATGAAGATTCTGGTGACGGTAAAGCGGGTGGTCGACTACAACGTCAAGGTGCGCGTGAAGTCGGATGGCAGCGGCGTTGATATCGCGAACGTGAAGATGTCGATGAATCCGTTTGATGAGATCGCGGTTGAAGAAGCTGTACGCTTGCGTGAGGCGGGTGTGGCGACCGAGGTGGTGGCGGTCTCCTGCGGCGTGGCGCAATGTCAGGAGACGCTGCGCACCGCGCTGGCCATTGGCGCGGATCGCGCGATTCTGGTTGAGTCGGCCGATGACTTGCAGCCGCTGGCCGTCGCGAAGATTTTGAAGGCGCTGATCGACAAAGAGCAACCGCAGCTTGTGATCCTTGGCAAGCAGGCCATCGACGACGATTCGAATCAAACCGGGCAGATGGTGGCCGCATTGGCCGGCTTGCCGCAAGCAACGTTTGCCTCGAAGGTCGTCGTGGCCGATGGCAAGGCGACGGTCTCGCGTGAAGTTGATGGGGGCGCTGAAACGCTGTCGCTGACGTTGCCGGCGGTGGTAACCGCCGATCTGCGCCTGAACGAGCCGCGCTACGTGACGCTGCCCAACATCATGAAGGCAAAGAAGAAGCCGCTTGAGACTTTGACACCCGCTGATCTCGGCGTCGACGTCGCGCCGCGCCTGAAAACGCTGAAGGTCGTCGAGCCGCCGAAGCGCTCCGCCGGCGTGCTCGTGCCGGACGTAAAGACGCTGGTCGAGAAGCTCAAAGTCGAAGCCAAGGTCCTGTAAGGAGACGCACAAAATGACGATTCTGGTGATTGCGGAACATGACAACGCGTCGCTCAAAGCGGCGACGCTTAATACGGTGGCCGCTGCCGCGGTGATTGCGACATTCAGCGAACAGGACGTTCACGTTTTGGTGGCGGGCCACGATGCACGCAGTGCGGCCGAGGCGGCCGTGAAGATTGCGGGCGTGACGAAGGTGTTGTTAGCCGACGCGCCACAACTTGCCGAAGGACTGGCAGAAAACGTGGAAGGTACGGTGCTGATGCTGGTGCGAGACCCGGCAAAGGACTACTCCCACATCCTGGCGCCCGCTACTGCGTACGGCAAAAACATCGCTCCGCGTATTGCTGCTCATCTGGACGTCGCGCAGATCAGCGATATCACGGCGGTGGATGGTGCGGATACGTTTGAACGTCCGATCTACGCGGGAAATGCGATCGCGACGGTGCAATCGTCCGATCCGGTCAAGGTGATCACGGTGCGCACGACCGGATTCGACGCGGCTGCGGCCGAAGGCGGCACCGCAACGGTAGATACGATTAACGCGCCGGGAGACGCGGGCATCTCGCAGTTCGTGAGCCGTGAGTTGACGCAACTCGATCGACCGGAATTGACGAGTGCAAAAATCATCGTGTCGGGTGGACGTGGCCTCGGCAACGGGGAGAACTACACGAAGGTGCTCGAACCGTTGGCCGACAAGCTTGGCGCGGCGTTGGGCGCATCGCGCGCCGCAGTCGATGCGGGCTTCGTTCCGAACGACTATCAAGTCGGCCAAACCGGCAAGATCGTCGCGCCGCAGCTGTATGTAGCTGTCGGCATTTCGGGCGCAATCCAGCATCTGGCCGGCATGAAGGACAGCAAGGTGATCGTCGCGATCAACAAGGACCTGGAAGCGCCGATTTTCAGCGTGGCGGACTATGGTCTGGCTCAGGATCTGTTCGAAGCGGTTCCCGAGTTGACGGCGCTCATCTGAACGATCGTCTTCGAGGACATACACGGATGAGCAAAACCCGAATCGCGATCGTAGGCGCCGGCCTGGCGGCCACCCCTCACGCGCTTGCCCTGAGCGAACTCAATGACGAAGTAGACGTGGTCGGTGTGGTCGGTCGTTCGCCGGAACGGATTGAACCCTTCGCCAGCACCTACGGCTTTCCTGTTGGTAAGTCGATCGACGCCGTGTTGAGCGAGTCGAGCGTCGATGGCGTTCTGGTGCTCACTCCGCCGCATACGCATCTCGAACTCGTCGAACAGGCCGCTGCCGCAGGCAAGCATGTACTGCTCGAAAAGCCGCTTGATATATCGATAGCTCGCGCGCAACGGGCGGTCCAGGTCTGTCGAGAGGCCGGCGTGAAGCTCGGCGTCGTCTTCCAGAATCGCTTCCGTCCCGCTGTCCAGCGGCTCGCAGCGTTGGCCGAGAGTGGCGCACTCGGGCCGCTCGCCTATGCGGGTGTCGATCCGCGCTGGTGGCGACCGCAGTCCTACTACGATGAGCCCGGACGCGGTACGTATGCGCGTGACGGTGGCGGCGTATTGATGACGCAGGCCATTCACTCACTTGACATCCTGATGTGGCTGGCAGGCGACGTGTCATCGGTTGTAGCGGCAACCGCCACGACCACGCTGCATTCGATGGAAGCGGAAGACCTCGCGAGCGCCGCACTCACATTCGAGAGCGGTGCTGCCGGTCAAGTCCTTGCGACGACGGCGGCGTTTCCCGGCTTTCCTGAGCGCATTGAACTGATCGGCGCAAACGCGACGGCGGTGCTCGACGGCGGACACCTGCGGGTGTTCTTTCAAGACGGCCGTGTGGATGACTTCAGTGACCCTTCGTCGTCCGGGTTTGGTGCGAAGCCCATGGACTTTGCGCACACGGCCCATCGCGATCTGTTGAGGGACTTTTTCGCCGCCATCCGTGAGGATCGCGCTCCATTGATAACTGGCGACGACGCGCTGCGCGTGCAGCGACTGATCGAGCGCATCACCACCAGCAAAGGACACCGGCAGTGACACACATAGACGGAGAAACACGGATCGTCGCGATTCTGGGCGATCCCATTGCACAGGCGAAATCCCCGCAACTCTTCAATGCCTTGTTCGAACGGCATGGGGTGAACGCGGCGCTCGTACCGTTTCATGTGCCGGCAACCAACCTCGAGAGGGTCCTCGAAGGGCTGCGCGGCGTAGCCAACCTCGCCGGCGTGGTCGTGACGGTGCCACACAAGTTGCATGCGACCGCGTATGCCACGCAGTTATCGGACGCGGCGCAGCAAACGGGCGCGGTCAACTGTCTACGCCGTGAAGCCGATGGGTCGTGGAGCGGTGCGATGTTCGATGGGGTTGGCTTCGTCAAGGGTTTGCAAGGGCGCCAACACATCGTGCGAGGTAAGTCCGCACTGATAGTCGGTACAGGCGGAGCGGGCGTGGCAGTAGCGCATGCGTTGATCGATGCAGGCATCGCCTCGCTCGATCTTTTCGATACTAATGCGATGTCGTTGCAGCGGCTCGCGTGGGCTTTGCGGGCGCGTGGGAGCGAAACGGTCATCGGCGAAGGCCAGGCGTGCGCCCAAGCAAAGCATGATCTTGTCGTCAATGCGACGCCGTGCGGGATGCGCCCCGACGACCCCGTGCCGATCGATCTGGCTGAGGCCGCGCCACATGCAGTCATCGCTGACCTGATCATGAAACCGGCAGAAACACGCCTTTTGGAAAGCGCGAAGGCACGTGGCCTTGCCGTGCACCCCGGCCGTTACTTGCTCGAGAATTCAGTCGAAGCGATGACGGCATTTCTGGATCTGATCGCTCCGGCATAACATTCAGGCGCACCCCTGCCAAGGCGGAAAAAGCCCAACGTCGCATAGCAGCACGCGGGAAAACCCGCTTTGATCGATTGGCAAACCGGGCATAGAATAAGCTATAAGTAACTATCCGGTGGGTTCGAAATTAAGAAAGTTGACGAGCTTTATTCCCGGATGGAGGCGAGTTGAAGCCAGCAGAAAAAGCTGAGCAGATACTCGCTCTTCGAAATAGATTGTCATCACACAGGTCATACGCACTACTGACGTCATCTCGCGATCGCGCTAACCGTCTTTCACGCAAGCTAGCGACGGTACGACAAGGCGGCCTATCAACCCGGAGACACACATGGCCCACCAACGGAATAACGAGCCGAAAGGCAGGCATCAGTCGAAGAAAGCCGCCGCCAGCGGTTGGATCGGCTCGATGCTGGAGTATTACGACTTCTTCATCTACGCTACGGCAGCATCATTGATCTTCCCGCAGATCTTCTTTTCAAAGAGCGATCCCAAGATCGCCATCATCGCCTCGCTGGCGACCTACGGTGTCGGCTATGTGGCGCGTCCGATTGGGGCGCTCGTACTCGGTCACTTGGGTGACACGCACGGCCGCAAGTACGTGCTGATTCTCTGTATGTTCATGATGGGCTTTTCGACCATGGCCGTCGGCCTGCTGCCGACCTATGAACAGGTGGGGCTGTGGGCACCGATCGGATTGGTCGCCATGCGCCTGATTCAGGGGTTCGCTGTAGCCGGAGAAATTGCGGGTGCAAGCTCAATGGTTCTGGAGCACGCCCCGTTCGGCCGGCGTGGCTTTTTCGCGAGCTTCACGCTGCAAGGTGTACAGGCTGGCCAGGTATTGGCTGCGGCGGTATTCTTGCCCCTCGCGCATTTCATCCCGACGGACGCGTTCACTGTCTGGGGCTGGCGCATACCTTTCATCTTGAGTTTCTTTATCATCGTCGCGGGTTATTTCATTCGACGCGATGTCGATGAAACGCCGGCCTTTGTCGAGGAAGATCAGCAGGGCGAGATTGCCAAGTCGCCAATCGTCCATGCCTTTACCGACAGTTGGGCCGATATCTTGCGCGTTGCCTGCATGTCATTGACGACGGTCATTCCTGTGGTGGCGACGATCTTCGGCGCTGCCTATGCGGTGCAGCCGGCCTACGGTATCGGCTTCCGTGCGGACGTCTACCTGTGGATTCCAGTGCTCGGCAACATCTTGGCGGTGATCCTGATTCCCTTTGTCGGCAACTTGTCGGACAGAATCGGCCGGAGAATTCCGGCGATCGTCGGTGCACTCGGCTCCGGCCTCCTTTCGTTCGGCTATCTTTATTCCATCAGCATCCATAGCACGCCACTGGCGATCATCATGGCGCTGCTGATGTGGGGCGTCGCCTACCAGGGTTTCAACGCTATCTTCCCAAGTTTCTATCCCGAGTTATTCCGCACTCGCAATCGGGTCACTGGGGTGGCGATCGGGCATAACGTCGGGATTACCATCGCGGCGCTGCTGCCTGCGCTGTTTGTCGCCGTGGCGCCGCCGGGAGGGTCGGCCAGCATTCCGCTCACAGTCGGCACCATCACATTAGTGGCGACGATCATCGCGGCGCTCGCGGCGCTGAGCGCACGAGAAACGTACCGCATGCACTTGAACGATCTGGGCAAGCCGGGTGCCGTGCCCGTTGACGAGCCGCAATACCGGCGGATACGGACGCAGACCTTGGCCGATGCGAGACTGGCCAAAGCGGAGCGGCCAATGGTGCCGATCGCAAATTCAAAATCAGCAAGAGATTGAAGCAGGCCGGCAGCTTGTCTTAGTACGCCCGGCGGAAGCAAGCAGCGCAGCGATGTGGGGTAACGCGCGACGGCCACAAACCCGCGCGCCGGGTTTAGTGTCGTTCATCCGGAACTCGGAACGTTCGCTGCGCTGTCCAAGCTGAATTGCTGCGCCATCTAACCGAATACGGGTTGGTGGCGCAGACGGCCATCCCACAGCGCGGCCTAATGTTTCGCGACGTGCATGGTCGGACCCAACCGCGGCGAATTTGCTTCGGGTGATCCGCCGCATGCGTAACGGTGTCACAGGAAACGACAGGATTTTGCGAAGCCACGGCTCCGCGAGCGATCAGAATAGTTCCGGTCGAAGTTGCGGGACGCCGTTTCCGTAGGCTCAGAGCGTTGCGTTTCGGTCGATAGAAGCAGACGTCCAGCTCCGTCGCCCCATATTGACGTCTACACGAGCGCCATCGCCTGCTATCGCGCGAGCAAAGCAGGCTTGCTAGGTCGCGAACAAAATCACCACGCAAGTAGTCTTCAAGTAGCCTCCCGGTGACTGCGCACCGTGAGCAATTCACCGAAGGGTTGGTGCCTAGAAGGTGAGCGCGCGACTGACGCTTTGGCCCTTCAGACACGACCGTACGGATGGACGGCGTTGACGACGCCCGTGGCCATCGCGAGCAAAGAGACGCCTGTGACGAGATCCTCTTGATCGCCCGCGGCGAATGGCGGCACGGTCTCATCGTTAACCCGACGCCACGCGGTATGTCCGGGAAAACCCCGTTGATTGATCATGCGACCGCGCTTAGCATTGGCAACAAGTAACTATCCGGTGGGTTATTGAAAAGCTGTGGTTCCTGGAACGATCAATTCTTGGTCGCACGACTTACACCGAACCAGAGCAAGCGCTGAGGCACCACCTCGAGCCGACAGGAGACAACGATGAATCCAGCAGAAAAGCGTAAATGGCCGCGATCGGGACTCGAAACGACACTGATGGGCTTCGGTGCCGCGCCGATCGGCAACATCTTCCGGCCGATTTCCGAAGAAGATTCGGTGGCCTTGATTAAGGCCGCATGGGACGCCGGCGTACGCTACTTTGACACCGCGCCGATGTACGGCCACGGCTTGAGCGAAGCGCGCTGCGGGCAGGGCTTACGCTGGTATCCGCGCGACCAGTACGTGCTGTCGACGAAAGTCGGTCGGCTGCTCAAGCCACGCAAGCGCGCTGCGATCGATTTCACGCCGTGGGTCGACGGCCTCCCGTTCGAGATGCGCTTTGACTATAGCTATGACGGCGCAATGCGCTCGATCGAAGACAGCCTGCAGCGGCTGGCGCTCGAGCACATCGACATCGCGTTAATCCACGACATCGACGCCTTCACGCACGGCGACCAGCAGCCTGAAATGTTCGACGCGGCGATGTCGGGCGCGGCAAAGGCGCTGCTGAAGTTGCGTGACGAAGGCGTCGTGAAGGCAGTGGGCGTAGGCGTCAACGAATGGCAGGTCGCGCACGAAGCGGTCAAGCGCAACGACTTCGACTGCCTGCTGCTCGCCGGGCGCTACACACTGCTCGAGCAGGACGCGCTGGACGGCTTCCTTCCGCTATGCGAAGAGCGCCAGGTTTCCGTGATTCTCGGCGGCGGCTACAACAGCGGCATCCTCGCGACAGGCGCAGTGCCCGGCGCGAAATACAACTATTCGCCCGCGCCAGAAGCGATTCTCGAACGGGTGCGCAAGATCGAGCAGGTGTGTCTTGAATACGCGGTGCCGCTGAAAGCGGCGTCGTTGCAATTCGTGCTTGGCCATCCGGCCATCCCGACCAACATTCCCGGCGTGCGCACCGTTGCCCAGCTCGATGACAACTTGCAGACTTTCCGGGCAGACATCCCTGCCGCGTTCTGGCAAGAGTTGAAGCGTCGGGAACTGATCCGGCAGGACGCACCCACACCGCAATAACCGCTAGCGCGCTGTCGAGCCTGTTGCCGCCACCGGGCTTGGCCGAGCCGCTCGATCAGCTCGTGCCCACGCTTCACCGTCAGGGAGAAGTCATGAAAGCTGCTGTTCTCGTTGCTCCAATGCAGTTTGAGTTGCGCGACGTGCCCGTTCCGGAATGCGGCGCGTCCGACGTGCTGATCAAAGTCGAGCGTTGCGGCATCTGCGGGACCGACTTGCACATCTATCACGGCAACTACTCCAGCGACCGACTTCCGATGATTCCCGGCCATGAATTCTCCGGGACGATCGCTGAAGTCGGGTCGGCCGTGAACGGCCTGAAGGTAGGTCAGGCGGTGACCGCCGACATCAATCTCGGATGCCGCAGTTGCTTCTACTGCCGCAAGAATGAGATTCTCAATTGCACACAGATGGTCCAGCTCGGCATCCACGTGAACGGTGGCATGGCTGAGTACGTGCGCGTGCCGGCGTACGCGGTGGTTGCGTTGCCCGCTGCGATGCCCGTGGAGGAGGGCGCGATGGTCGAGCCGCTCTCATGCATCGTGCGCGCGTTCCGCAAAGGTCATCTGCGGCTTGGCGAAAGCGTGCTCGTGATCGGCGCCGGGCCCATCGGTCAGATGCATATGCAATTGGCCGTGCGCGCAGGCGCGGCGCCGGTGATCGTCGTCGAGCCGAATGCACAGCGCGCGGCGCTTGCGAAAGAGCTGGGTGCGGATTTCGTCGTCACCGATCCCGCGCAACTCGACGCCACCGTGCGCGCTGCGACCGACGGACGGGGCGTGGACGTCGCGATCGAGAGCGTGGGCTCGACTGAGCTTTACGAGCAAGCGTTCACCCTGATTCGTCCCGGAGGCCGCGTGATTGCGTTCGGTATCGCCAAACCGGGCCACACGTTCAGGATCTCCGCGCTCGATTTCGTGCTGCGTGAGCAGGGCGTGCAAGGCAGTGTCGCCGGCATGGGCGACGACATGCACGAAGCGGCGACATTGCTCGGCTATCGACGCGTGGATGTCGCGCCGTTCCTCACCACGATCTATCGGCTCGAGGACGTGCAAGCTGCGTTCAAGCGACTGGCTGAAGACAAGAGTGTCCTGAAAATTCAGCTGCAGATCGCTTGAGCCGACCCATCGTTACCAACGCGCAGTTGAGGTTGTTCATGAACGCTCTGGAAGTAAAGGGAATCAGCAAGACGTACCCCGGCGTACGAGCGCTGGATCGCGTGGAATTTTCATGCGCCAAGGGGTCCGTGCATGCCCTCGTCGGCGAGAACGGCGCGGGTAAATCCACGTTGATCAAGATCCTGAGCGGCGCGACCGCTCCCAACGAAGGCCAGCTCATACTCAACGCCGTGGCCTACGCACCGGCGTCGCCGAGCGAGGCGGTGGACGCGGGCGTATCGACGATCTATCAGGAATTCAACCTGATCCCGGCGTTGAGCGTCGCCGAAAACATCTTCCTTGGCCGCGAACGAATCACGCGCGGGTTCCTCGATGGCGCATCGATGCGTGGCGAAGCAAAAGCGCTGCTCGCGCGCATCGGCGCACCGATCGACGTGCGTAGGCGTGTCAGCACGCTGTCGGTGGCTGAACAGCAACTCGTCGAGATCGCGAAGGCCCTCGCGGTTTCGGCTCGCGTGCTGATTATGGACGAACCGTCCGCGACGCTCTCCGATCACGAGATGACGCTGCTCTACAACGTCGTGCGGACGTTGTCGCGCGATGGCGTCACGATCCTCTATGTGTCACATCGGATGGATGAAATCTTCGACCTCTGCGACACCTGCACGATCCTGAAGGACGGTCGATCGGTCTGTACGCGCAAGGTGGCAGACCTCGACCGCGCGTCGCTGATTCGTCTCATGGTGGGCCGCGAAGTCGACACGCGCTTTCCCGATCGGCGTGATGACGGTGCCGCGGCCAGCAACGACATCGTGCTCGATGTAAAAGCGCTGCGGCTCGCGCAACGAGTGAAGGACGTCACCTTCAGCGTTCGTGCAGGCGAGATCGTGGGACTGGCAGGACTTGTCGGCGCGGGGCGCACGGAAGTGGCGCGCGCGATCTTCGGACTCGACGACATCGAATCGGGCGAGATATCACTAGGCGGCCGCATCCATCGTCCCAAGACCGCAGCGGAGGCGATCGACGCAGGCGTCGCGCTGGTGCCAGAAGACCGCAAGGCGCAAGGACTCGTACTTGGCCTCAGCATTCGCGAGAACGCGATGCTTCCGACGCTCGACAGCGTTTGCCGGTGGGGATTCATCAATCGGCGCCGCGAGCAGGTGCGAGTCGCATCCGTGTGCAAGCAACTGGCCGTATCGGCGTCGAGCGCGGATGTGCCGGTCGGCACGCTGTCCGGTGGCAATCAGCAGAAGGTCGTGTTCGGGAAGTGGATCGCTCACGATTACACGCTGCTGATTCTGGACGAACCAACGCGCGGCGTCGATGTCGGCGCGAAGGTCGAGTTCTACAGGTTGATCGACGAGATCGCACGTTCAGGTAAGGCGGTGCTGCTGATCTCGTCGGAATTGCCGGAACTGCTCGGCATGGCCGATCGCATCGTCGCGCTGCGTGACGGCATGGTCACGGGCGAAGCGTCCGCACACGGCGCGACGGAAGAGTCGGTCCTTCATATGATAGCGAGGTAAATCATGGCATTAGTAGAACCTATTTCTGGCGCGACTTCGATCGGACGTTTTTCGAGCGGCGCATATCGGCGTATCGAACTTATCCAACGTTTTGGCATCCTCGCCATCTTCATGCTTTTGTGTGTGACGGCGGCGGTGTCCTCCCCTTATTTCCTCACGGCCGAGAATCTGTTAAACGTCGTGCGTCAAGTGTCGGTCGTCGGGCTGACATCGCTTGGCATGACGTTCGTGATTCTCACGGCGGGCATCGATCTTTCGGTGGGATCGATTCTCGCGCTCACCACGCTCGCCATCGCAGGGCTCAAGCCCTATGGACCGTTTGCGTCGCTGGCCGGCGGCCTTGCGATCGCCATCGCGTGCGGCTGGGCCAACGGTTTCATCACCACGAAGGGCCGCATCCAGCCGTTCATCGTCACGCTCGGGATGATGACGGCACTCGTGGGCGTTGGGCTCGCGTATTCAGATGGGCAGCCGGTCATCGGCGTGCCAGTGTCGCTGGCGTGGATCGGGCGCGGCAAGCTCGCGGGCGTGCCGGTGCAGGCGTTGCTGTTCATCGTCATGTCCATCGCGTCGGCGGTGATATTGCGGATGACCCGCTATGGGCGACATGTGTACGCGGTAGGCGGCAATGCCGAAGCGGCACGGCTGTCAGGTGTACCGGTTGACAAGGTTCGGGTGATCGCCTACTGCCTCTCCGGACTGTTCGCAGGTCTCGGTGGCCTCGTGATGTCGACGCAACTCAATATTGGCGAGGCGAATCTCGGGAAGGGCCTCGAACTCGACGCGATTGCCGCTGTGGTCGTGGGCGGCACGAGCCTCTCGGGTGGTGCGGGTGGCATTGGCGGCACGATCGTCGGTGTCTTGCTGATCGGCGTTCTGAACAACCTGCTCAATCTGCTCAACATCCCCGCCTACACGCAGTTGATCGTGAAGGGCGCAATCATTGTCGGCGCGGTATTGATCCACGCGCAACTCAATCGTTCAAAAGGCCGCTAGAGCGGTTTTCCATAGTCAAGGAGACACCATGTTCAACTCAAAAATGATGCATCTCGCAGCAGTTGCGGCGCTTGCATGTGGCAGTGCCACGAGCGCGCTTGCTGCCGACACGATCGGACTTTCGCAGGAAAGCCTCGATCATCCGTGGCTTGCGACGCAGCGCAAGCAGATTAACGAAGCTGCAGCAGCTGCCGGTATCAAGGTCCTTGCCACCGACGGGCAGGGCAACGTCGCGGGCCAGATCGCCGGTATCGAGGACATGGAATCCAAGGGCATCAAGCTGTTGCTCGTGCAAGCCGGGAAAGCCGAAGGGTTGCGTCAGGAGTTGGCGTCGCTGAAGGAGCGAGGCGTGCCGTACATGTTTGTCGGCAAACCGATCGAGAATGCCGGCGCCGTCACGATGGTCTCAGGCGATAACCGCGCGCTCGGCGCGGACGCGGGTCAATACATTGTCGAAACGCTGACGAAGAAGTATGGCAAGCCCAAAGGCAACATTGTCTTGCTCGAAGGGATTCCGGGCGACGAAACATCGGTAAGCCGTATTGGCGGGGTGACGTCGGTGACCGGAAAATCCGCGGACATCAAGGTGATCGCAAGACAACCCGCGGATTACCGTCGCCCGAAGGCCTATGCGACGATGCAGAACATCTTGCAGGCGCATCCGGCGGGCACGATCGATCTCGTGTTCGCAGCGAATGGCGAGATGGCACTCGGTGCGATCCAGGCGATTAAGGAAAGCGGCCGATCGGGCGAGATCAAGGTGCTCGGGCTTGACGGGCAAAAGGAGGAATTTGAAGCGATCCGCGCGGGTGATGAAACTGCGACGTGGCTGTATCCGCCCGCCGGTACTGAGAGTATGGCTGTCGCGGTTAAGATCCTAAAGGGCGAAAAGGTGCCACCCAAGGTCGTATTACCCACCGTGCGGGTCACAAAGGAAAACATTGACACGGTAAAGCCGGCGTTTTAACGAGACAAGCGAAATTGCGTCGTTGTCTTGCGCGACGCACTTTTCTGTTATTGAAGACTCAAGCGGCTGTAGCCGATACCGTACCCCTCCTAACGGCCGGTTGCCAAAGTGTTGACACATTTGCAACGGTGGTCTCCGGTGGACGTGCGAAGCGGTGGGGGTGCGGCGGATTTTTCAGTCTGGCCTCGACACACAAGAGAGTAACCTGTTAAGAGACTCGGAGGTTTAACGAGCGCCGACATAATTAAGTTCGGGCTGACCTGCCCCCGGTTTTAGTAGAACTGGAGTCAGAGTCCGAGGTTAATAATTCCTTCGCTTCGTGCGCCTGCGCGAATTGCATCGGCGCCAGATACCGAGCGAGCTGTGGGGCCGCTCGGTGTTGTACTCGATACGCCATTCCTCAATCAATTGCCTGGCATGGCGCATGGAAACGAACCAGTGCTCGTTCAGGCATTCGTCGCGGAATCGCCCGTTAGAACTCTCGATGTAGGCGTTTTCCACGGGCCTGCCGGGCCGGATGAACGATAGCGTGACACCCACCTCATAAGCCCACGCATCCAGCACCTTACCAGCGAACTGCGGACCGTTGTCCACCGTGATGGAAGCAGGCAAGCCGCGCATCTCGCGTAACCGTTCAAGCACCTTATGCGTTGCGCTCCGCGCTCGGCGCAATCGCGCTCGGCGCGCTGGCGAAAAAGCCCGAGTTGCTGACGGGTTCTGTGATTCGCAACCTCGAACGTCTGGCGCGCAATGCGCTGAGATTTGCTAAAGAGTCGGATCAGGAAGCGTCCATTCTCAACCATCTCGAGTTTCAAGACGCCATCGTTAAGGCCAGCAATCTCGAAAAGACTGCTCGTTATTTCGAGGAATTGACCGCCGAAGTGGTCCGCTTCAACAACCTGTTGAAGATGTCCTATACCGACAGAGAGAAGGACGCGGAGGAACGCGTGGATGCCTTGGCACAAGCTTTGAAGGAGAACGACTTCGCTGCAGCCGAAAGTATCTGGCGGCAGTCTTTCACGCTCGCTGCCGAGAGATTCATTGAACGTGTCGTTACGGTTGATGACGGAGCCTTTGAGCGGAAAAGTCGTCCAGACTAACGCTTCAGCCTGTGGGCTCATAACTGAACAGTCGCCTTGCTGTTTAACGCTGTGCCATTATGTGTTGCAATCCTGGCGGCAATAAGGCGCGAAGATACACTGCAAGCCGCGAGGCAGGCCGCGACCACCATGTGCCTTCCAATTAATATATGAGCTAGGCCTCGGAGCGATGCAATGGCGAACCCAGCGGGCACTGAGGGCGCTCTAGCCATCGATCGCGCGTCCAATCTATTGCGAGAGACGGGGATCCCGGCGAAGGTGTCCACTTCGGTGCGCATCGCATTGATGTCTAAGCCATAAGGAAACCGATCGAATAAGCGTTGGACCGACAAAACTAAATCCGTATCGAAGCTCATTTCTCTGGGCGCGAGCCGCGGAATCGCGCCCAGCGACATTAACCATTTGCTCCATCGGGACGCCGCTTTTCTCAACTCGCTGATGACATCCCGCTGGCAGAATTCCGTCACTGCAGCAACAAACGAAGAGGCTCACGGGCGCGGGAACGCTTTCCTTGCTCAGTGGGCACCGTGACGGAGACATAGTGATGAAATATAAGACCAGGATGTGGGTCTGCGCTGCGCTTCTTTGCGCCTCGTCCGCCAGGGCTCAGGAAGAAGCAGAGGATGCACCGCCAGAAAAGCCTGTCGGTAGCAGCATGGTGACGCTGTACGGCCTGATCGATCAGGGCGTCGAGTTCGTCAACAACGTCGCCAACGGCAAGAACAAGACGGCGAACGGTTGGCGCACAGGTGACGGCACTGCGACCTCGTATTTCGGCATTCGGGGCAGCGAGGACTTGGGCGGCGGCATAAAGGCCATTTTTGACCTGCAGGGCGGATTCAGCCCGACCACCGGTGCATCGCGGCAGGGCGGACGGCTTTTCGGACGGCAGTCCTACGTCGGACTCGACGGCAAATACGGCCGCCTGACCTTTGGGCGCCAGTACACGATGCGCTTCTTCGCGACTTCGTTCATCAACCCGTTCGGAACGGGCGCGCAAGGCCTGACTACACTCGACAACGGCATCGCCAATGCGCGCGCGGACAACTCCGTCAGCTACCGTTACTTCTTGGGCGACTTCGAAGGTGGCGTGAACTACAGCTTCGGCCGTGATGCCGTGGCGGGCAATAGCAACGTTGCCTCAAACTGTCCCGGCCAAACAACTCCGTCGAATGAGTGCCGCGAGTATTCCGCGATGGTCAAGTACGAAGGGCACACGTGGGGCGTCGCGTCGTCCTACGAGCGCAACTACGGCGGAACGTCGGCGACTTGGGGCGGTCTCACCTCGCCCAAACTCACGGACAGCCGCTTCACGCTGGGCGGTTACTTCATCGTTCACAAAGCGAAGTTCGGCATCGGCTGGATCAAGCGTGACAACGAAGGCATCTCCACGCCAAAAAGCAATCTGCTTTGGGTGACAGGCACGATTCCCGTGACACCGTTTTTCCATATCGACGGCATGGTCGCGGACCTCCGATACGAGCATTCGCCCAACAAAGCGCTGATCGAAGTGCTGCGCGGCGAATATCTGCTCTCCAAGCGCACCTTGCTCTATCTGACGGGCGAGCACATCCACAATTCCGGCAACCTGGCACTCGCGGCCACCACGCTCACACCGGTGCCGACGCCGACCGCGGGTGGATCGCAGATCTCCATCATCGCAGGCATTCGGCACACGTTCTGACGGTCCGCACAAGAAAGAGGGGAAGCGTTTGCTTCCCCTTGCATTTAGCGCACGCGCTTCGCCGCTTCCCTCGCCGCCGACATATCCGCCACGGCGCCGAACGCTTGCTTGCGCTTCAGGCTTCCCGCGCTGATATCCATCTCCTGCAAATATGCGATTTCGGCTTCCGTCAGCGACAAGTCCCGCGCATATGGACGCTGCGTCTGATTGAAGGTCCAGATTGCGTTCGCGGATGCGGCGTCGAAGCGCTTCTGGGCTCGCTTGCGTGCATCGATGAACGCATCGTGCGAGGCGGGTGACATTAGATAGTCGTAGAGCGCGCCGTAAGCCGCCATTAGCGAAACGAGTCCATCGTGCTTGTCGCGCAGTGCGCTTTCCGATGCATACGCCGTCTGAAAAACGCACTGCGGCAGGGCCTGCCAAAGGTTGCCTTCGCGCAGCGCGACCGGTCCCGCATCGCCATTGAGATGGGAAATGCTTGCGCAGCAGGCATCGGCGGCGCCGCTTGCAACTGCATCGAAGCACTGATCGTTGCTTCCGTGATCGACGAACATCATCCGCGACGCGTCGATGCCCTTCTCCTTCAACATCTGACGCGTAAGCGTGTGCAGCAGCCCGTCTCGCGGTCCGACCGCGATGGTCTTGCCTTCAAGACCCGCAAGCGTCGTTACGGAACCGGGCCGCACGAAGATCGTCAGCGCGCACTTCCTCATGCCCGCACCGACGATCTTGACCGGCGCGCCCTGTTCGATACGCGTGAGCACGAGGTTGTAGCCGGACACCATGCAGATGTCCGCCAAACCGGCGGCGATGGCATCGAACGGGCCCGTCGGCCCTGGCACCTCGATGATGCGCGCATCGACGCCATAGGTCTTGAAGTAGCCGAGTTCGTCCATCAGTCCGTTCAGCGTCGCGTTTTCCAAACCCGGATTGCTGACGACACGGATCTCACTCGCCGCCGCGCGCGCATTGAAGGGCGCGGCGAGCGCACCCGTTGCCATGCCCGCACTGAGCGCGCCCGTTTTGCGCAGGAAAGCGCGACGGGTCCAATGGTATGTCATCTCCATGTCTCCAGACGCCGGTCGAGCCGGCCTATAGTTGTCGGATCGCGCGTTGGAACAAGATCCGCCGAGCGTATTCGAAAGCGGATTTTGCCTTCGCGTGCTGGTAAGGTCGATTGAGTAAAATGGTCGATAACTTAACCATTTGCTCATGCCGGGAGAAACCGGAACGTGACGGCAGAACTCGACTGGTATCTGCAGGTCAACCTGAAGGCGCGGCATCTGCGCCTGCTGGTGACGATCGACACCTACCGCAGTCTGAGTCAGGTCGCGGAAGTCACGCATGTGACGCTGCCTGCTGTCTCGAAGGCGCTGGCCGAACTCGAACACGGTCTTGGCGTCGCGCTGTTTACCCGTACGGGACAGGGTCTCTTCCCTACGCCACACGGCGAATGTCTGACGCGGCACGCACGTTCGATGCTGCACGTGCTGCATCAGGCGGCCGACGAGCTGCAGGCGCTAAGCGCGGGAACCGAAGGAAAAATCGAGATTGGCGTACTGCCGGTATCGGCGTCGATCCTGCTCACGCATGCGCTACACCTGCTCAAGCAACGCTCACCCGGCACCAATGCGAAGATCGTCGAAGGCTCGGCGGCGTCGCTTCTGCCCGAACTGTGGCAGGGTCATCTTGATCTCGTGGTCGGTCGTCTGCCACCGCCCGATGCGCAGGGCAGCTTCGACGAAAAGGAGCTGCTCGAAGAACCGGTCATGCTGGTGACAGGGCGGCAGCATCCGTTAGCGAGTCGGGAAACACTCAAATGGGCGGACCTGCTGCCCTATCCATGGATCCTTCCACCTCTCGGGTCGATCCTGCGCGATCCGCTTGAACGCGCGTTGGAAGTGCATGGCGTGCCGCTCACCAACAACTACATCGAAACGCTCTCGCTGCATGTCATCCGTGCGCATTTGCAGGTGTCCGACTGCATCGCCGTTATGGCCGATGCCTCCGCAATCGACACCGGTCATCCACAACCGCTTCATGCGCTTCCCTTGAGCCTGCCGCGTCTGCTACGTCCCTCCGGCGTGCTCTGGAACCGCGCGCGCCCACTCACGCACAGCGCGCAACTCATGCTTTCCTGCCTGGAAGACACTGCCCAGCGCCTCGAGGAAGAAGCGCGCAAGAAGCACTGAACGCCTCGCCGTCACCTTAACCATTGGCTCAACTGCGTAGCGGAATAACTCAATCCGCCCCGCCAGACCCGCTGGCACAATGGTTTCGTGCTCATTGAACGACGGGCGACGACGCGAACCGCGACCGGGACACACGATCCCGATCACGATAAAGACGGTTCCGCGCATCCATACGGAGACAGTTAAAACATGAATTTCAGGACCGCGATTTGCGCGTGTGCGGCGCTCTTCGGCCTCGCCGCGACGGCATCCGCCGCGCCCGCTTCCAGTCAGTCCGTCGAGGATTTTTACCGCGGCAAGGCTTTGACGCTTGTCGTCAGCGCGGACGCAGGCACGCCCACGGACATCATCGCGCGGCAGTTCTCGCGGTTCTTCGTCAAGTATGTGCCGGGACATCCAAAAGCCATCGTGATGAACGTGGTGGGCGCGGGCGGCATGGTCGCGGCGGCATCGCTCCAGTCGCGCCAGCCGAGCGATGGCACCGTCATCGGCTTTTTGCAACGGAATAATCTCTATATTCCGCTGCTCGACCAACGGCAGAATCGCTTTGATCCGCGTCAGGTGCGCTGGCTGGGCAGTCTCAACAAGGTCGAATACTGTCTGGTCGCGATGACTCGCTCAGGCGTGACGAGCGCCAACGATCTAAGCAAAAAGAAGATGTATATCGGCGCGACCGGATTCGCCAACGAAGACCGCACGCTGCCCGCGCTGCTGGACGAATACATCGGCGCGAAGATGAGCATCGTGCCGGGTTACACCGGACGCGGCGAAGTTTATCTGGCCATGCAGCGCGGCGAAGTGGACGGCTGGGCGTCGACCATCGACGGTCTCCAGCAGGGCGAACCGGTGCGACTGCTCAAGACCGGCAAGATGAAAGTGCTGCTGCATCTCGGTTGGAACAGTCCCGCAGGTTACGCGGATGTACCGAACTTGTCGTCCTATATCACGCAGCCGGACGTGAAAGCGCTGTTTAATCTGTTCATTCTGCCGTTTCAGGCGGGCCGTCCGATCGCTGTGCCAAAGGATGTGCCGCAAGACCGGCTCGATGCCTTGCGCGAGGCCTTTGCAAAGACCATCGCCGACCCCGACTTCATCGATGCAATGAAGCAGTCGGGATATCCCATCGATCCGATCGACGGCAATGCAGTCGAGCAGATCGTCGCGGTGCTATACGCCACGCCCGAACCGCAACTCGCGGATGCCCGCAAGCTCATCTTCAGCGCGCACTGAGCGACGCAAAAGCACATCATCACTGAATGGTAAAGCCAAATGACGCCCGAAATCCTCGATATTCATCCACATATCATCTCGACCGATACCGTGCGGTATCCGATTGCGCCTCAGCACGGACATCGTTCGAAATGGTCGGCGACTCGTCCCGTCACGTTCGAGCAACTGATCGCCGAGATGGACGAAGCCGGCGTGTCGAAGGCCGCGATCGTGCATTCGTCAACGACCTACGGCACCAACAATGGTTATGTCGCAGACAGCGTGGCGAAGCAGCCTGACCGCTTCACGGGCGTCTATTCCTTCGACCTTCTAGCCCCCGACGCGCTAACGACATTCGACCACTGGCTCGGACGCGGCATGGGCGGCATCCGCCTATTCACCGGCGGTGCGACGCATCAGAGCGACGGAAGCTGGCTCGTGAATCCCGCGACTTTCCCGATCTGGCAGCGTTGCGCCGAAATCGGCATGACGATGGCGGTGCAGACCACGCCCGATGGCCTGTTGATGGTGGCCGAGCTCGCCGAACGATTTCCCACGGTAAAGATCGTGCTGGATCACTGCGGCCGGCCGAATCTGGAAGACGGCCCGCCCTATGCGCAGTGCGCGGGTCTGTTCGCGCTTGCGAAGTACGACAACGTGTACATGAAGATCACGCCACGCACTTTCGATCTCGCGCAGGCAGCGCCCGGTGGCGAGGCACCGTTCTTCGCAAAGCTCGTCGAAATTTTCGGCGCGGATCATCTCGCGTTCGGCTCTAACTATCCGGCATCGGCGGGGCCGTTGAAAACGCTCATCGAACAGGGCAAAGCGTGTTTCGCGAATCTCGACGACGAGGCGCGCGCATGGATCTGGGGACGAACGGCCAAGGCGCTCTATCCGATGCTCGCTGGCTGATCGATCGGGCGCCGTTCGCCTCGGACCTAAAAACAGGTGAGCCCACGACGCTCGCCAACCATCAGGATGAGACATGGAGTTCTTCAACGATGCAACGTTGATGGCGGCCGGACACGCGCTGTCGACGATCCTGCAGTTCAACCGCATCATCTTTCTGGTGTTCGGCGTGACAGTCGGGCTGGCGATCGGCTTGTTGCCGGGAATCGGCGGGCTGACGGGGTTTGCGCTACTGGTGCCGTTCACCTACACGATGGACCCGTATGCCGCGTTCGCCATGTTACTCGGCATGGCGTCGGTCATCACGACATCGGATGTGATTCCCGCCGTGCTGTTTGGCGTGCCGGGCCACGCGGCGTCCCAGGCCACCGTGCTGGACGGCCTGCCGATGACCAAGCGCGGCGAGGCATCGCGGGCATTGAGCGCGTGCTACATGTCTTCGCTGATGGGCGGACTGATCGGCGCGGTCATCCTCGCGATCTCGCTGCCGCTGGTCCGGCCGTTCGTGTTGTCCATCGGCACGCCCGAAATGCTCGCGCTCACGATTTTCGGCGTGTCGATGGTCTCCGCGCTGTCGGGAAACGCGCCACTGCGTGGCGTGGTCGCGGCGTGTTTCGGCATCCTTGTCGGGATGATCGGGACCAACGTCGCGACTGGCCAGATGCGCTGGACCGGCAACATTCTCTATCTGCAGGACGGCATTCCGCTAGTGCCGATCATCCTCGGCATTTTCGCATTGCCCGAGCTGTGCGAGTTGGCGATCCGGCGTGCGGCAATCGCCGAGAATGTGCAGTTCACGTCGCGGCAGGGCATGCGTCAGGGCGTCGTCGATAGTTTTCGCAATTGGTTCCTGGTGCTGCGTTGTGGCACCCTCGGCGCGATCCTAGGTGCTGTGCCTGGTATCACCGGAGCGGTGACGGACTGGATCGCGTATGGACATGCATTGCAGACATCGAAGGGCGCAAAGCAGACCTTCACCAAGGGCGATGTGCGCGGCGTGATCGCACCGGAGGCTGCGAACAATGCGCGCGAAGGCGGCAGTCTTGTGCCAATGCTGTCCTTCGGCGTGCCGGGTGGCGCGGCTCAGGCCATTTTGCTTGGCGCGATGATGGTGCATGGGTTCATTCCCGGTCCCGACATGCTGACCAAGCACCTCGACTTCACCTATTCGATGGTTTGGTCCATCGCACTCGCCAACATCTTCGGCGCGGGACTGTGTTTTCTGTTGAGCGGTCAGTTCGCCAAGGTCTCGACGTTGCGCTATACGCTGATCCTTCCGGTCATCATGCCGGTGATCTACGTTGGCGCGTTTCAGGGATCGCGCAGTTGGGGCGATTTGTTCGTGCTTTTGATCGCGGGTGTCATCGGCTGGACGATGAAGCGACTCAGATGGGCGCGTCCGCCGCTGATTCTCGGTCTCGTGCTGGGCGTGTTGATGGAGCGCTATATGTCGATCTCTTTTGTGCGCTACGGCACGGAGTGGGTGACGCGTCCCGTCGTGATCGTACTGCTGAGTCTTGCCGCGCTGGTTTTCTTCAAACCACTGTTCACGGCATTGCGCAGCCGCGGCATCGCGCAGTTCAAGCCGAGCGGCTCGATCGTTCTGAAGCGCGAAGACTTTGTGTATGCGTTTTTCATTGGCATCGGACTGTATATGCTGGTGAGTTCGCAGAGCTGGCTGCTGATGGCGCGGATCGGGCCGACGGTCGTGGCAAGCATTTTGATGATCGCGGGGAGCGTGAGTCTGGCCTACAAGATCTTCGTTATCCCGGCGCATGGCAAGGCGCACTCAGGCGGCGGCGTTCATATGGACGTATCGAGCGATCACGATGAAAAGCTCTCCCGCAAGACCGTGCTGACACGCGCGGCACGCTTCTTCGGCTGGTTCCTCGCGTTTCTGGTCTGCATGTCATTGATCGGCATGCTGCCCACCGTGCCTGTGATGATCGCAGCGTACATGCGTATTGAAGGTCGCGAGCCCTGGAAGCTCAGCTTGATTCTCGCTTTTGGCGTGACGGCGTTTCTCTACCTCGTGTTCGATCGGATTCTTCATATTCCCTGGCCCGACAGCCTGCTCGGACAGTGGTTGCCGGGGCTTGGCGGAAACTGAGTTTTCTACAAAAGGAAAAGCACATGACGCAAGACCGGCTGGCGCGCATCGACGCTGAACAGGCCACGGATGAACAGAAGCGCGTCATTGCGCAACTGGGCGCAGGGCGCGGGCGCATTCCGACGCCGTTCAATATCTGGCTGCACAATCCGCGGCTGGCGGAGGGAATGGAGATCATCGGCACGCATGTGGATCGCTCGCCGGTGCTCAGCGAAGCGGAAACCGAAGTGGCGATTCTCGCCACGGCGGTGTTCTGGAATGCCTCGTACGTGATCGCCAATCATCACCGGCATGCGCTGAAGGCAGGCGTGCCCGAGGCGGTTGTCGCGGCGATCCTGGATAAGCGCCCGCCCGAGGCCGCACCGGGGCGTCTGGGACTCGTATGCGATGCGGTGAGCGACCTCCTCGCGGGCGGCAAAATCGACGATGCCCGTTTCGTCAGATACGATGCAGAATTGGGACGGGCGGTCATCGCGGAACTGCTCGTCACAATCGGCTACTTCACCTCGATCTCGCTCGGCATGACGCTGCACGACCTCAAACCCAAGGATTGAACGGACAGCCGGTGCGGATCAACATCGTGAAGTTGAGGGGAGGTCTGACGTGACAGGGCTGGACGGCTATTTGCAAGTGAATCTCAAGGCCAGGCATCTGCGCCTGATCGTGAGCATCGACACGTATCGCAATCTGACGCAGGTGGCGGAAGTCACCCACGTCACCATGCCGGCGGTATCTAAGTCGCTGGCGGAGCTCGAACGTGGACTCGGACTTACGCTCTTTGCACGCACGGCGCAAGGTCTGGTGCCGACTGCACACGGCGAATGCCTCATCCGCCACGCGCGTGAGATGCTGACGATCCTGCATCAGGCGCGCGACGAAATGAAAGCGCTGAGTTCGGGCACCGAGGGCAAGGTTCACATCGGCATGTTGCCCGCATCTGCCTCGGCGTTGTTACCGCAGGCGCTCAATCTGTTGAAGATCCAGTCTCCGGGGACCAATGTGCGCGTGGTCGAAGGCACGCGCGGCGCGTTGCTCCCTGAACTGTGGCAAGGACGTCTCGACCTGATCGTCGGGCGGTTGCCCGCGCCGGACACGCTCGGCAGCTTTGAGGAAAAGGCGCTGCTCGAAGAGCCCGTGACCCTGATGACGGGACGGCATCATCCGTTGGCGCGGCGTAAGAAGTTGGACTGGTCCGACCTCGTGCCTTATCCCTGGATCCTGCCGCCGCAGGGCTCGATCTTGAGGGATTCGCTGGATCGCACTCTGCGGGCGCACGATGTGCCGCTGACCAACAATTACATCGAGACCTTATCCGTTCACGTCACACGGGCGCATCTGCAGATCTCGGACTTCATTGCGGTGATGGTGGGCACGCCTGCCAATGACGCCGCGCAGCCCCTGCACGCGTTGCCCTTGACCTTGCCTCGGTTGCTGAGGCCATCGGGCGTGCTGTGGAATCGCAACCGGGGCCTCACACCCAGCGCTCAACTCATGGTCGCGTGTCTGGAAGAAGCCGCGCAGCAGTTGCAGAGCGGGACCACCTAAGAGACGACGTCGTATCGTGTCGTCGGGTTTCTAAAGTTCGTGAACATTCTGGCCAACGCGGTCAAGGTCACGCTGGGTCCAGACGCATGGCTGCATCCTCATTTAATTAGAATTACATAATAAAGTTCCACCTAAGGATAAGCCGCTTTACCAAACGGTTAAGGTGTGCGCCGGATTTTTCAATAGACGGTGTTGATGGTCTCGAAGATCATCTCATCAACGAAGCACGACCACGTAGCTGCTCGAATCGCCGCATCAAGACGTCACGAATGAATCGGCGGCTCGATCGATCATTCCTTCAAGGGAGACTGAATTGACCAAGAAAGTCCATCTCACGCTCGCGATCGCCGAGCATCCCCACACTTCGGCCATCCGCGACGGTTCGATCCCGATCGAAGGTGTCGACGCGGAGTTCATCACGGTTCAGCCGCAGATCGGCGCGTTCCGCCGGATGGTTCGCGATGTCGAATTCGATGTGTGCGAGCTGGCCCCGACCACCTACATCATCGCCCGCGCTTACGGCGCACCTTTCGTCGCGCTGCCGATCTTCGTGGTGCGCCGTTTTCACCATTCCGGACTGCTGGTGCGCCCGGATGCGGGCATCAAGACGCCTAAGGATCTTGAAGGCAAGAAAGTCGGCGTGCGAGCCTATTCGGTGACGACGGGTGCATGGACGCGGCAGGTTCTGATCGACGAATTCGATCTCGATCCGTCGAAGGTCACGTGGGTCGTCGACGACGAAGAACACGTCACGCAACTGCAACTACCGCCGAACGTGGTTCACGCGCCCACGGGCACGTCGCTGGCGGACATGATGGCGAAGGGCGAACTGGTCGCCGGTTTCCACGGTAATGCGGGTATTGGCCGCACGGGCGATCCGACCGGCGGCTGGAAGGAAGTCGAGGCCGATTATCCGGACATGTTCCCTAACGCGGACGAACTCGAAGCCGAGTATTACGCCCGCACCGGTGTGTATCCGATGCACGGGACCATCGTCGTGAAGGATTCAGTGCTTGCGGAGCATCCGTGGGTGGCGAAGTCGATTTATGACGCCTTCGACCGCGCCAAGAAGGAGTGGCTCGCGAAGCTGAACGCGGGCGAACTGAACGACAAGAAGAACAGGAAATACATCGAACTGCAAAAGATCGTGGGGAATGATCCGCTGCCCTACGGCATCGAGGAAAACCGCAAGACCATCGAAGCGCTCGAAGCGACCGCATTCAAGCAAGGACTGACGCCGCGTCGCATGTCCATGAACGAGCTGTTCGTCGATCCCCGCGTCTGAACCCTGCACGGAAAGTCAAACCATGATCATCGATTGTCACGGTCACTTCACGACCGTCCCCGCTTCGTTTCGCGACTGGCGCGCGAAACAGATCGCCGCCGCCGACGATCCGGCCAACGCGCCGCCGCTGTCCGGCGCTTACGTGTCCGATGACGACATCTGCGAAGGGGTCGGCAACGGCCAGTTGCGTCTCCAGAAGGAACGTGGCGGCGACCTGACGCTCTTCTCGCCGATCGCGGGACTCATGAGCCACCACCTCGGCAACGAACGCACCAGCCTCGAATGGGCGGAAGTGTCGAACGATCTCGTGCGCCGCGTGTGCGACCTGTACCCGGACAACTTCGTGCCGGTATGTCAGTTGCCGCAATCGCCGCTCGCGCCGCCGAAGAACTCGGTGCCCGAACTGCGCCGTTGCATCGAGGAAATGGGCTTCGTCGGCTGCAACCTGAATCCCGATCCGAGCGGCGGCTACTGGACCGGCAAGCCGATGACGGACCGCGAATGGTTTCCGGTCTACGAAGCGCTCTGCGATCTCGACGTGCCGGCGATGATTCACGTGGCGGCGTCATGCAATCCGTGCCATCACGGCACGGGCGCGCACTATCTGAACGCGGATACTTCCGTGTTCATGCAACTGCTGCAAGGCGACGTGTTCAAAGATTTCCCCACGCTGCGCCTGATCATTCCGCACGGTGGCGGCGCGGTGCCGTATCACTGGGGACGCTATCGCGGTATGTCGCTCGAAATTGCCAAGCGCCCGCTTGAGGGTCTCTTGAATAACATCTTCTTCGATACCTGCGTCTATCACCATCCGGGCGTCGAGTTGCTGACCAAGGTCGTGCCAACCAGCAACGTGATGTTCGGTTCGGAAATGATCGGCGCCGTGCGCGGACGCGATCCGGATTCCGGTCAGTATTTCGACGATACGAAGCGCTACATCGACGCATGCGAAGCGCTCAGCGAGGCAGATCGCCACGCGATCTTCGAAGGAAATGCGCGCCGCGTTTATCCGCGCCTGGACAAGCACCTCAAGGCGAAGGGACTGTAATGAAGATCATCGACATTCATCCGCACATCATCTCAGACGACGAGAAGCGTTATCCGCCCGCACCCTTGTTCGGCAAGCGCTCGGACTGGTCGCAGGAACGCCCGAATACCGTCGAAGCCCTGATCTCGGCGATGGACGAAGCGGGCGTAGCAAAAGCCGCGGTCGTGCATTCGTCGACCACCTACGGCTTCGACAACAGCTACGTGGTGGACGGCTGCAATCGGTACAAGGATCGCCTGATCGCCGTGGGTTCCGTCGACATGCTGGCCGACGATGTGGCCACTGTCATCGAGAGATGGGCCGACAAGGGCCTCGCGGGCCTGCGCATCTTCACGGGCGGTTCGACCAAAGACTTCGACCCGAGCGAGCTGGATAACCCGAAGTCGTTCAAGGCGTGGGAGGTGCTGGCCGAACTGAAGCTGCCCATGTGCATCCAGACCGGGCCGATCGGTCTGCCGCAAGTGCGCATGCTGGCTGAGAAATTTCCGGCTGTGAACATCATTCTCGATCATCTCGCGCGTCCCGATGTGCTCGACGGACCACCGTACGCCAACGCCGCCGGACTGTTTGAATTGCGCGATCTGCCGAACGTCTACATGAAGCTTACACCGCGCATTTTTGGTGATGTGAAGAAAGAGAAAGCCAGCGCGGAAACCTTCTTCCCGCGCGTGGTGGAAGCTTTCGGCGCGCAGCGGCTGGCGTGGGGTTCGAATTTCCCGACCTCGACAGGCACGCTCGGCGAGATTTTCACGACGGCTCAAAAGGGGCTTGCGTGCCTCGACGACGAAGACCGCGCATGGATCTTCGGCAAGACCGCGCAGAAGCTCTATCCGGCATTGAGCGAATAAGAGAAACATAAGCGAGAACATTATGTCAGACACCCGCTTGAACAGCATCATCCGCGCTTTCGAATCGGGCAAGCCGGCACACGCCGCGTTTGCGAAGCTCGACAAGCAGACCGCCATCGAAATGAGCGATGCGCCTTATGACGGCATCGTCTACGAGATGGAACACAACCCCTACGATGTGTCCGCGCTCGGCGACGCGCTTCAGTACATGTTGAACCGCAAGCAGATTGCCGAATCAGGTACGGTCGCGCCGAAGGTGACGCCGCTCGCACGCATTCCCGCAAACGGCGCGGAAATGAATCAGAGCTTCGCCAAGCAGGTGCTCGATCGCGGTGCGTATGGCGTGATCTGGCCGCACATCGCAACGGTCGAGCAAGCTTATAACGCGGTTGCATCGTGCCGATATGCTCGGCCGAAGAACGCGCCGCTGTACGAGCCGAAGGGCGTGCGCGGCGACGGTCCCGCGAATGCCGCGCGCTATTGGGGTCTGTCGATGCAGCAATACTACGAGAAGGCCGATGTATGGCCGCTCGCGCCGCAGGGGGAATTACTGGTCGGCCTGATGTGCGAAAGCACGCAGGCGATCGAGAACCTCGACGATATGCTTTCCAATGTGCCGGGCATCGGCTTCATCTTGATCGGCGAGGGCGATCTAAGTCAAGAACTGGGCTTGCCGCGTCAGTATGAACACCCCGAAGTGCTCGCCGCGATGCACCAGATCGTCGAAACGTGCCGCAAGCACAATGTAGTCGTCGGCAACCCGCATGTGACGGCGAAGAATCATCGACGCCTACAGGAAGAAGGATATCGGTTCCTCATGTCCGCGCCCGCGCGCACGTATGGCGTGGTCGGTCTCTCACGCGAACTGGCAGGCTACTGATGAACGGCGCCGAAAGTCTTGTTTCGACGCTGGTTGAGCAGGGCGTCGACATCTGTTTCGCGAATCCGGGCACCTCCGAGATGCATTTTCTCGCCGCGCTCGGCAACAATCCACGGATGCGCAGCGTTCTTTGTTTGTTCGAAGGCGTGGCCACGGGTGCTGCTGACGGCTGGTATCGCATGAAGGACACGCCCGCGTCCACGTTGCTGCATCTCGGACCGGGTCTCGCGAACGGGCTGGCAAACATCCACAACGCGAAGCGTGCTTCGTCGGGCATGGTCAATGTCGTCGGCGAGCATTCGGTGTCGCATCTCAAGTACGATCCGCCGCTGACGTCGGATATCGAAGGGCTTGCGCGGCCGCTTAGTCATTGGGTGCGACGCGCGGAATCTTCGGACACGATCGCGTGGGATGCGGCTCAGGCCGTTGCCAAGGCCAGCGAGCATCCCGGGCAAATCGCCACGCTGATTCTGCCGGGTGATACGTCTTGGCAGACAGTCGGGGCCGCGCCGCAAACGCTGCCCGTTCCTGCGGAAACGCGTAAGACACCGCGCGCAGAACGCATCGAGCACGTGGCGAAAGTGCTTCGTTCGGGCGAGCCTGCGCTGATCGTTCTGGCGAACAGGGCGACGCGCGGGGCGGCCTTGGAGAAGGCGGGCCGTGTAGCCGCCGCGACCGGTGCCACGCTCGGCTCGCAGTTCTTCACGGCGCGCATGGAGCGCGGTGCGGGCCGCGTGCCGCTCGCGCGCATTCCTTATGCGGTCGCGCAGGCTAGCGCGTTCCTTAGGGAATTCAAACACATCATCACCGTCGAGACGCGTGAACCGGTGGCGTTTTTCGCCTATCCGGACAAGCCGAGTCTGTTGAAGGCGGAAGGCACGCTCGTGCATCCGCTCGTCGAGGCCGACGAGGACAGCGAACTTGCGCTCGACATGCTGTTGCAAGCCCTCGGTGCGTCGGGAACGGCGGCGGTGCTACAGCCGCGCATCGACACGGCGGTTCCCACCGGCGCGCTCAACCCGACGAGCATCGCGCATGTTCTGGCGGCTGGGTTGCCGGAGCATTGCATCGTCGTGGATGAATCACTTACCACGGGGCGCGAGTCCATGAGCTTGACGGTGGGCGCGCGCCCGCACGATCTCATCAACAACCTGGGTGGCTCGATCGGCTACGCCACGCCCGTTGCAACCGGCGTGGCGCTGGCCTGCCCCGAGCGCCGTGTGTTCTGCATGGTGGGTGACGGCAGCGCCATGTACACCATTCAATCGCTATGGACGCAGGCGCGCGAAGGGCTGAACGTCACGACAATCATTTTCGCCAACAACAGCTACGCGATCCTCAAGGCCGAGTACGCCAACATGGGCGCGGGTGCACTGGGCGAGCGCGCGCTGTCGATGATCGATATCGACCGTCCGCGCATCGACTGGCTCGCAATGGCCAAAAGCATGGGCGTGCCAGCGATGGCCGTGGAGACGGCCGAAGGATTCCACAAAGCGTTGACCGATTCGGCGCGTGAGGCCGGACCGTGCCTGATCGAAGTACGGCTTTGACATCCAACTAAAGGTAATAGGAAGGAGCACACATCATGACGACGACGCAGACCGAAGCGCCGACGCTGCGGGTCAATCTCGCCGAGTATGCAGTGACGAAGGCCATGCGCGACGGGCGCGTGAAATCGGATCTGGCCACGCTCGATTTCTGCGGCCCGACGCCCGCGCATAACGGCTTCAAGGCGATGGTTCGCGAGAGCAACTTCGACGCGGGTGAACTGGCAATCGTCACCTTCCTTCAGGCAAAGGCGTATGGCAAACCGTATGTCCTGCTGCCCGCGCCGATCTCGGGCCGCTTTCAGCATCACTGCGCGGGCTACAACATCGATTTCGGTCACCTCGATCCCAAGGATATCGAAGGGAAAAAAGTCGGTGTACGTACATACACTCAGACCACCGCGCTATGGATTCGCGGCATCCTGCGGCACGAGTACGGCGTCGATCTCGACCGCGTCACCTGGATGACACTCGGCGACGGGCATCTCGCGGAATACAGCGATCCGGCGAACTGTCAGCGCCTTCCCGCCGGTTCGTCGATTCCGCAGATGATGCTCGACGGTGAGCTGACAGCGGCGTTGCTCGGTGAAGACATGCCGAAGGACGAGCGCGTGCGCACGCTGGTGCCGGATGCGCCCGCCGCCGCTAAGGACTGGTTCGCGCGCACAGGCGTGGTGCCGATCAACCACATGTTCGTGGTGCACGAGAAGTTGTCGAAGGAGCGTCCGGATATCGTGCGCGACTTGTACCGCATGGTGGTGGATAGCCGCGCCGTCGCTGAGAACGTGCCCGGCATCTTCCCGCCCATCGGGCTGGAGGCCAACCGCAAAGGTCTTCAACTCGCGGTCGACTGGGCGCTCGATCAGAAGATCATTCCGCGGCGCCTGTCCGTCGACGAACTCTTCGACGATGTAACCGGAAGTTTAGGTTAAAGGATCGACGGTCCGCCTGCCAATAACGATAAACGGAGACGAGAACGTGGGAATTACCCGAACGCGACAAGAGAATCGCTGGGCCGTGCTGGCGTTGCTCGCGCTCGGACTGATGATTTCCCACGTCGACCGTACTAGCATGTCCGCCGCGTTCGCGGATCATCATTTCGTGCAGGAGTTTTCGCTGACGCATGTGCAGCGCGGCTGGCTCGGCTCGGCCATGTTCTGGTCTTACGGCCTCTTGCAAATGCCAATGGGCTGGCTCGTCGACCGTTACGGCGTGAAATGGCCTTACGCAATCTGCTTTCTCATGTGGTGTCTCGCGGCGGCGGCCACCGGCGTGGTGAATACGCTCGCGGCGCTCATCATCGTGCGCTTGATGATCGGCGTCGCGGAATCGGTGGTGGTGCCCGCGACCTACCGTTATCTGGCCGATCATTTCGATGAAACGCACAAGGGCACAGCGCTAGGGCTTTATTCCATCGGCGGGAAGATGGGACCGGCGCTCGGCGCACCGCTTGCCGCGTGGCTCATTTCGGTGAGTTCATGGAAGTCGATGTTCGTCGTCACGGGTCTGGCGGGCTTGCTCTGGCTCATGCCATGGCTCGCGATGGTGAAGAACGATTTTCCGTCGAACGTGGAACTGGCGGCATCGAAAAAGCGAGCCGCTTCGGTGCCGTTGAAGAACTTGCTCGCGAGTCCGGTGGTGTGGGGCGGATTGATTACCAACTTCTGCTACAGCTATTTCGCGTTCTACTGCATGACATGGATGCCCGCTTATCTCGTCGAGCAGAGAGGTTTGACGCTGACGGAATCGGGGCTTTATACGTTCGTGAGTTTCGTGGGCATCGCGGTCGTCGCGGCGCTGGCGGGCTGGGGCGCGGATCGGCTCATCGCGCGCGGGCGCGATGCCGTATTAGTGCGCAAGACGTTCATCGTGGTTGGATTCATGGGCGCAACAACCGTGCTGCTTGGCGCGTATGCGGATTCGCCGCGCACGGCGCTGTTCTGGAACGTTGCTTCGCTCTCGTTGCTGGGGCTTGTCACAGCGAACAATCTCGCCTTGGTCAAGCTCACGCTGATCCCAAAGCAAGCGGTCGGATTGAACACGGGCTTGCAGCAAGTGGCCACCAGCCTTGCTGGAGGCGTATCCGCGAGCCTGTTGGGCTGGCTGCTGCATGTCGGGCACACATACACGCTGCCCATGCTCGCAATTTTCGCGTTCCTTCTGCTCGGGGCCACCGGCACCATCATATTGCTGCGGCGCAAGTGGGCGCCAAAGGTCGATATCAAGTCATATGGTGATCTTTCCGCGCCCGCATTCATGCGCGAGCTGCCATGACGCCTTCTCGTAACTCTTCATCGCCCGCCACGCCGACCCGCCCGGACGAAGTGACGTCTCTGCTGCGGCACGCGCCGCTCACGCGCTTTCTGGTTGCGCGCATCGGGTCCATTACCGCCCAGCAAATGCTGATGCTGGCGATCAGCTGGCATATGTACGACCTCACATCGAGCACGTGGGATCTCGGTCTCGTCGGGCTGTTCCAGTTCGTGCCGGGGCTGGCTACGACGCTCATTGCCGGACATTGCGCGGACCGGCTGCATCGCGGACGGATTGTGGCGGCGTGCCTTGGGCTTCAGGCGATCGCAGCCGCGCTGCTGTCGGCATCGACGCTTTCTCATAGCGTGACCCGTGACACGCTGCTCGCGCTTTCTCTCGCACTCGGTGCGATCAGGCCGTTTCAGATGGCCGGCCAGCAGGCGCTGTTGCCCATGCTGGTGCCGCCGAAACTGTTGTCGCGATCAATGGCCTTGAGCACGTCGGTTCAGCAGATATCGGTCATTGCCGGGCCTGCGCTTGGGGGCGCGCTGTTCGCGGTCAATGTGGTGACGGTGTATCTGAGCAGCGCGGCGCTCTTTTGCATCAGCGCGGTGATGTATGCGTTCGTGCGCTACGACTATACGCCGCCGCCACGCGAACCCGTCACCGCCGATACGATCTTCGCGGGCTTGCACTTTATCTGGCGCAATCCGCTGCTGCTTGGCGCGATCTCGCTGGACCTCTTCGCCGTTCTGTTCGGTGGCGCGACGGCGTTGCTGCCCGTGTATGCGAGGCTGATTCTGCATGTCGGGCCGCAAGGACTCGGACTGCTGCGCGCGGCGCCCGCCGTGGGCGCGTTGTGCGTGGGACTGTTGCTGGCACGCCGGGCCATTGTCAGTGGCGTCGGCAAGAAATTGCTGATTGCCGTGGCGATCTATGGCGCGGCCATCGTCGGGTTCGGACTGTCGCGCTGGTTTCCGCTGTCCTTGTGCCTGCTGGCGATCTCGGGCGGCGCGGACACGATCAGCGTGATCGTGAGGCAGACGCTGATTCAACTCGAAACGCCCGATCGCATGCGCGGGCGCGTGGCGGCGGTAAATACGCTGTTCATCGGCGCGAGCAATCAGTTGGGCGAATTCGAATCCGGTGTGAGCGCGACTGCGCTGGGCGTCATCGGCTCGGTCGTCGCGGGCGGCTGCGCGACGATACTGGTCAGCATCATATGGAGCCGCATTTTCAGGCCACTCGCCAAGCGCAATGCGCTGCATTGAACGGCATTTTCGATTCAGGCAGGGACTAGAATGAGCAAGCAGATGACATCGCTCCGGCACCTCGTGTATGACTGGCTGGGGCAGATCGACGGCATTCACGTGAGCCGCGCCGCACGTTCGGAAAATATGCCGTGGCGCGCTGTTCGCATCGAAGTCATGCGTCGTTCAACACGCTTTGCCATTGTGTTCTTTCGTCATGGCGACGGCTCGTGGTGCGTCTATCCGCCGAATATCGTGGTGCCCGCGATGCGGTTTTATCAGGCGTAAGCGGGTCCGCCTGTTCCGACGCAGCGCGCCGTTCGCCGCGCGTGCGTTTGGCCCGATCCTTTACACGGAATCTTTCCACGGCACAAGCCAATCGTCGCAACGCATGCAAAGTCATGCCCGATCGGTGGTGAACATCCCAATTTACGAAGCCTGCTAGACTAAGTTTGCCGCCTTCGCGCAAGCCCGTCTCGTCGTGCGGCTAAATAGTGCCGGGAGGATGTCGCCATGAAATCGCTAAGTCACGCAGTCGTTGCGCTGGCGCTTGCGGCGCCGATTCTTTCTTTTGCGCAGGCAGCTCAGCAATCGTTAACGCGCGCACAGGTCCGCAATGAGTTGGTGCAGGCCGAAAACGCGGGTTACAGCCCGACCGCCTGGGCCTATTTTCCGTACGGAGAAGTTCAAGCGGCGGAATATCGTGTGGCCGCGCGCAGGGCGGCAGCGGACCCGACGGGTTATGGCGCAAGCAGGAACGGAAGCACACAGTGGGGCGATATCGCTCGTTAGTGTTTCTATCAACGTAGCGATGAGATCGACCGGCATCGTGCGATACGCGTGCGCCTTATGCCGGACTGGTTAAGTCCGCAAATCCTCTTGCGCGATCCGAACAGTGACGATCTGTTGCTCACCGGCCTGACTGTTCCGAGCCGTCGAATAACTGGCTGTAGCCGGCGCGTGCGCTTCGCTGTTGTCGCGTCAGGATCGCTTCAGCGTGTCTCAGGCTTCCGGGGCAATCGCCGGTGCAATTGTTGGCCGGGTTGTAGCCTGCATTTTCCAGTTGCAAGAGTTCGGTGCGCACTTGCTCGCGTGTGAGCGGTTCGGCCGATTGAGCGAGAGCGCCGGTTGACGTGAGCGTGGCGATGGCAATAAGAACTGCATTGATTGATTGATTCATGGCTAACGTGACCTGTGGGAATTAAACCGCATGTATTGCGCGGCACAGGTTGCATTTCACACTAGGGTTATCACCTAGTCCATTGAGATTTTCGGCGGTGGGGTTGAGGATTCGGTGAAGCGCGGAGGCGGGGTTGCGCGTTCCAGTGCACGGGTTTGCTTCGTATTGTGTTTCGTGTCGGACGCCTGTGGGGGCTGTGTGCGCTTATCGGGCGACGGGCAGGAACCATTACGGCCGCTTCACGGCCGAATCGTTCGGTCAGATGGTGCAGACCAGAGAGGCAGTAAATTGTATTTCGGCACTCAAGTATTCTACATAATATATTCTGCCAGCGAGATGTCATCGATCGCGTTCAACCGTGCGCGATTGCTGCAATGCGGCCCTTACTCACCCTGATAGGTTACACCGAGCTCAATTCCGAGCAGCGAGCCTGCCGTCATCACCGGGCGGCCATGCCAGTGACCTACCACTTGGCTACCGTTAAGGCCAGCGGCGGTAGTGACTCAAGCCCGGCTTGGTCACTGGACTCGATAGTCCCCACATCATCGCGGGGAGCAGTATTGCGCCAAAACTCCGCATCGTGATCGAGTTGGATGTGCGATCGTGGACGACGACTCTCGAACGGGCGTCGTCATCGGAACACTCATTCAGTTTCGTAAACCTTCGTAAAAGGCGGAATTGCGATATATCTTGATTTCCGATATATCTGAATATACGCTCCCTTTACATGAAAAACAAAAGCCTTGGTCGTCTTCCAAGCGCCGATCCTCTGTCAGACGAGGGCACTCCGCGTCATTGTCCTCACCACGGCAAGCGTCACCACGGCCGGCTCTTCGACTACGGCGAACTGCGCCTGCTTCTCCTCGCGATGATTTCCGAGCGACCGCGTCACGGTTACGAACTGATCAAGGCGATCGAAGAGCGCATGGAGGGCCGCTACACCCCAAGCCCCGGCGTGATGTATCCGACGCTCGCGTGGCTGGACGACATGGGCTATGCCGCACCGCTTGCCAAAGTATCGAGCCGCAAGTGTTATCGCATCACAGCGGAAGGCCAGGCATTCCTCGTGGCGAACCGTGCGGCAGCAGACGGAACTCTTGTCGCGTAAAGGGCCGGCCGAGGCGCCTGCTTGCGGTGACGTTCCGCCGCTGGTGCAGAAAGCATTGGAAGAGCTAAAACGCGCCATGCGTCTCCGTCTCCAGCAGGGTTCAATCGATCCGATGGCCGCCGCCGCCATCGCCGCTGCACTGCATGCGGCAGTTCAGGCCATCCATAGCAGCGGATAAACGATCCGCTTATCCAACATCGAGATATCACATGCCGCGAAATCACACTCCAACCTCTACCGTCAGCCCAATTGAGGACAAGCGCGTCCTCGACGTGCTCGAGCGCCTGAACGCGTCGCGCCGTTTTCCTTCCGCCCACGCGTTCGACGGTCCGTCCCGAACGGACGCCGAGGCGTTTGCCGATTACGGCTTTTCCATCCATCCCGACCAAGGCGATCTGATATACCTTCTCTGTCGCGGCATGGGTGCGCGGCGCGTCGTGGATTTCGCAACGTCGATCGGCATGTCCGCGCTCTACTTCGCAGCGGCGGTGCGTGACAACGGCGGGGGTCTCGTCATCGGTTCGGAACTGGTCGCGTCCAAGGCAGAATTGGCCTGCGCAAATCTCGATGAAGCGGGCCTCGCCGAGTATGCCGATATCCGCGTCGGCGATGCCAGGCAAACTCTGCGCGACCTTGGCGGTTCCGTCGACTTCGCGCTGATCGACGGTTGGCCTGCGCCCGAGGGACCATCGCTCGCGCGCGAAGTCATTGAGATCGTTGCGCCGCAGTTGCGCGTCGGCGGTTATGTTCTCAATGACAATGCGGAACCGGATTTTCTCGATTACATTCGCGATCCGGCCAACGGCTTCATCTCGATGACGCTGCCAATCAAAGGCAGCACGGAACTCGCACTGAAGATCAAGTGAAAGAAGCTCGAGAAAGAACAATGTGCGATGCAGCATGCTCGATTAGGTTGGTTGCGCTCATCGCCTCGGCCGCGATGTCGGCCCTTATTGCCCCTGCATCGTATGGCAACACGGAAGGTTCCTCCAACACCTCCGCGCCCGTGATGGCAAGTGCCGAAACCCGGGCCGTTGTATCCGCAGCGACGGCCTTCCTGGACTCGCTGAGTGCGAACCAACGCCGCAAGGCACTGTTCGCGTTCGCACCGCAGAAAGCCGCCACCTCAGCCCGGTTCGCGAGAACGGGCCCGGCTGGCGGCGTCATGCCGGGGAGCTTGAACGGCGCAACGCCCGCCGATCATCCGGCAGGAGCTCTCGGGACACAAGCTGGCTTCGTCGGCGAACAATATGGTCAGGCGATCTGGTCGAACTACCCGGTCAGCGACGTGCCGCGACCCGGCCTGCAGCTAGGCGGCCTCAGCGCCCCGCAGCATGCGGCCGCCATGCATCTGCTGCAGGTGTCGTTGAGTGCCCGAGGCTACCAAAAGGTGCTCGACATCATGGGTTCCGATCAGGCGTTGTCGGTCGGAGAAAAGCACTTCGCCGCCGGCGAAGATGTCTACACCATCGGCATCTTCGGCACGCCCAGTGCCGCTACGCCGTGGATGCTGGAATTTGGCGGACATCATCTCGGGCTCAACGTGGTGATCGCGGGCGCGCGCGGTGTGCTCACGCCAACACTGACCGGTGCTCAACCCTCCGTCTACACATCCCACGACAAGACGGTACGCGTGCTTGCTGGCGAGAACGACAAGGCTTTCGCCCTGTTGAACGCGCTCGATGGGAACCAGCGCAAGCAGGCCATCCTGAATTATCGCGTGAATGATCTGGTGCTGGGGCCGGGCCATGACGGCGAGTCGATCGTGCCCGAAGGTCTGAAGGTCTCGGCGATGAACACGCAGCAAAAGGCCATGCTGCTCGATCTGATATCCGAATGGGCTGGCATCGTCAACGATGCATACGCCGCGCCGCATCTTCAAGAAATCAAGGCAGGCCTAAACGACACCTGGTTCGCCTGGAGTGGGCCGACGACGCATGAGCCGGGTAAGAACGGCAGCGCGTACTACCGGATTCAGGGACCAAAGGTGATTATCGAATTTTCGCCGCAGGGAGTCGGCGGTGATCCGACGATGCACGTTCACACCATCTACCGCGATCCCACGAACGACTATGGACATGCCTTCACTGCCCCATGAAACGAGGATGGCTTCTTCTTGCCGGGTTCCTTCTGGTGATGTCGGCTTCCGTCTGCGCTCATCGGCTGGACGAGTATCTCGAGGCCACGACGATTTCCGTGGCGCGTGACCACCTGACGTTGCAGCTGCGCCTGACACCGGGCGTCACGGTCGCGCCGCAGTTACTCGCGGACATCGGCATCAGCGGCGACGGGCCTATCCCATACTCCTTGCAACAAAGCTACGCACAACAAGTGCGCCGTGACTTGCGGTTGAGTATCGATGATGCGGCACAGCCGCTGCGGCTCATCTCCGAAACTTATCCGACGGCCGAAGCGATGCGAAACGGTGTGGGTGACATTCTGCTCACGTTCGATGCGCCACTGCCTGCGGGCGGTCCAACGCATCGGCTCGCCTTTGAGAATCATCACCGGCGCGCGATCGCGGTCTATCTGGTGAACTGCCTGGTGCCGGGCGATCCCCGCATCACCATCGGCACCCAGGATCGGAATGTGGATCAGTCGCGGTATCAGCTGGATTTTTCAGTCGGCGGCATGGTTCAGCCGACGCACGCCACGGTCGCACAGCAAGCATCGCATCCGGTGGACGATCCCGGCATCATCGGCACCTTCTTCGTCCAGGGTGTGCATCACATCCTCACTGGTTATGACCATCTGCTCTTTGGGTGCGCGCTGGTCCTCGCCGTGATTACGCTGTGGGATCTAGTGAAGGTGGTGACCGCGTTCACCGTGGCGCATTCGATCACGCTCACACTCGCCGCCCTAAATCTCGTGCATCTGCCGACGAGTGTGGTCGAGCCGCTGATTTCGGCGAGCATTGTGTTCGTCGCGTTGCAGAACGTCTTCTGGCCCGGCTGCGCGCGAGGACGCAGCCGGCTTCTTGCCGCGTTTTTCTTCGGGCTGTTTCACGGTCTTGTCTTTGCCGGCGGCCTGCTCGACATCATGCACGCGATGCCGGGAACAGCGGTCCTGCTGGCTATTCTGGGCTTCAGCCTGGGCGTGGAGGTCGGGCACCAGATTGTCCTGTTGCCGCTCTTCGGGCTGCTGAGCTGTGCCCGCCGCTCGCGACGCAATGTTGTCTCACGCGCGCACCTTTCGATGGCGTTTCAGCGCATCGGCTCCGCAGGCATCGCGATGGCGGGCCTGTATTACCTAGGCGTCGCGCTTATCGGCGTATCGTGATCATTCGGCCGAGGAGGCGCGACCGACCTAGACGCCCTACCGTTCTGTTTCGAATCACATTGCCGGGTTGTGTGGCATATCAAGGTATCGCACATGCGAATTCACCGGCGGACGATTGGTGTGGGCCAAGGTATCGAAGATCGCCAGATCGAAGCGGGGTGGCTTGCTGGCACGCAGATGTCTCGCAGCGCTCTCGAAAAGGCGTGACAGGATGACACGATGCGGGCCTCCTCAAACTTTGTTCCACATTCAGAATTAGTGTACCTCGGTAGCGATTTAATGCACTTCAACAGCTAGCGCCACATGTGAGCAAGCATGAGCGAGCGCGTGAGCAACAAGAGGCGGCGCATCAACGGCGTGCTGTGCGCGGGGCTGTTCTTTCAATCGGTCACATGGGACTGCGTCGAATGAAAGCCGCCCGGGGCCCGGCGCGCAGATCAGGCGCCTTTTGCCGTCAAAAGGGAGTCATCGACGTCAGCGAGACGCAAATCGAGGGACGGTCCTAGACCAGCTGAGTCATATGGGTTGCATCCTCGGATTGTCTGCACCGTGCCGATCGTCTGCAAGCGGCGCAAGCAACGCACGGTGCCGGCGAGCGGTGAAAACGGCGCCACGCTCGATGCCCTTCGCGCTCATTGGGCCGACCGCAATTGCGACTTCGATAGCCAAGCGCATGGGCCGCTGATCTCGCTACTTAGGAATCCCGAAACCGACGCCGAGCAATCGTCGGCATACCACTGACGGCCATGACGTGGCTTACACGTCAAGGCACCCGGGAGGCTTGTACGTATCGCCGTCCGGCTATTCGTAGTTGCGCCACTCAGAGTCAGACGTCTTTGAAACGTGACAAGTTCGACCCGAAAGCGATTTACGCCGTCGTCCGCACGAAAGTCGAACAGGTGGAGATTCGGATCTATTGTGCTTGCTGCTGCGTGCGCTGTGATGGTGACGTTCATAGTGAACCCCCTCGGTCTTCTAGCACCGACCGGGCGCTGCGGTTCGGAGGGGCTCTACGGACTCAGCGATTGCACACTTTCCATGGTCCTCGCCCACAGATGGGGGAACGCTCTCATCTGAACCGGTCCGCCCGCGCCGATCTCAGCGAGATAAAAAAATACCAGCGGATCGCACTTATGTGCAAGGACTCTCGCATGCGCTTTAAGTAAGCTTGAATGAAGATGAGCCAAAACGAGCTATGCCGACAGGGACGAGTCGCCCCATGTAACCCCTTTTTGCTGGCGCATAGCGATCAACCACGCGACTAGTGCATCGTCGATTCGCTTCTGCGGAAGATGTGCATGATAGGTGAGAGCAGGCAATGGAAACCGATTCACCGCAGCGAACGAACGCTGAAAACCCCTGGATAGTGGTGATCTTGCTTTCTCTCGGGTTGCTAATTTCTTTCGTCGATCGAACGAGCTTGTCGGCGGCGCTCGCCGACCGAGGATTCGTTCGCGGGTTCGCGCTGACGAGCATCGAACGGGGCTGGCTCAATTCGACCGTGTTCTGGTCCTACGGCTTATTCCAGATGCCGATGGGCTGGCTCGTTGACCGTTACGGCGTCAAATGGCCGTATTCCGCATGCTTCGTACTCTGGTGTCTTGCGGCGGCGGCAACGGGACTTGTCTCCACGCTGTCCGCGCTGATCGTGATGCGCTTGCTCATCGGCGTCGCGGAAGCGGTGGTGGTGCCTGCCACTTATCGCTATCTCGCCGACCACTTTCCCGAAACGCGTAAGGGCACGGCGCTCGGCATCTTTTCCATCGGCGGCAAAATGGGACCGGCGCTCGGTGCGCCGATTGCCGCGTGGATCATCGTTGCCCATTCGTGGAAGGTGAGGTTCGTCGCCACCGGACTCGCCGGCATGATCTGGCTGCTGCCGTGGTTGCTGGTGGTGAGAAACGATTTCCCGAACAAGGATCAACTGGCAAGCGCGAAACATCGTGCGTCGTCGGTGCCGCTCCGGAATCTCCTTGCCAGCCCTGTGGTGTGGGGCGGACTTGTGAACAACTTCTGCTACAGCTATTTCGCGTTTTATTGCATGACGTGGATGCCTGCCTATCTCGTCGAGCAGCGCGGCTTGTAGCTGAGTGACTCGGGGCTCTACACGTTCTTCAGTTTTGCTGGCATCGCCATTGTTGCGGCACTCGCGGGCTGGGCGGCGGACCTGCTCATTGTCCGCGGCCATGATGCGGTGATAATCCGCAAGTGTTTCATCGTGGCGGGGTTCATCGGCGGCACGACAGTCTTGCTGGGCGCCTACGCGCCATCGCCGAACATGGCTCTGTTCTGGAACGTCGTATCGCTCACTCTCCTCGGGCTTGTGACGGCGAACAATCTCGCCTTGTGCAAGCTCACGCTCATTCCCAAACAGGCGGTCGGTCTGAACACCGGACTCCAGCAAGTTGCGACCAGTCTTGCAGGTGGCGTTTCGGCAAGTCTTTCCGGATGGCTGCTTCATGTCGGCGGCAGCAACACATTTCCGATGATGGCGATTTTTGCATTTCTGCTTATTGGCGCGACGAGCACTGTGGTATTGCTCAGACGCGAATGGGCGCCCAAAGTGAACGATCTCCCGTCGGCCTTGCCTTCATCAGACGCGCGGATGATGGCGCGCGTGCATGACGGAACGACGGACTAGCGCCCCGAACCGGGCCCGGTTCCACTTGGGGTAAATGGCAGGCGCATCGCCTCACAATATATGGAATGATTACTTCGCTTTCGGCGATCCCTCCGACGGGCTATGAATTCTCGCTCCATAGGTCCCGCGTAATGGCGGGACTTCGCGAAAGCAGCGCCAAAAGCTGCGCGCAAGCCTAGAACGACGATGGCGGCTGTCGTAGCCGACCGTCGAGGAGACGACATGACACAACACAATCCGGTAAAGCGCCCGACCCGGACAGCCGCGAAGACTCCGCTCACCACCGTGCCCAAGGTTCGCCTCTATGTCGAGCAACCCGAAGAAAAGCAGTGGTTCGTGCATGTTGGCCACGTTACTGACCGGGGGCGCTGGCGTACCGCGCCGCATGCGCATCCCGAATACGGTCAGGTCATTTTCGTGCGTAGCGGGCGCGGCTTGATGAACCTCGAAGGCCGAAGCGTGCCCTTTGAAGGACCGTGCGCGCTATTGCTGCCCACCGAATGTGTCCACGGACTAGACTACGAGTACGATGCTGACCGTTGGGTCGTGACCATCGAGGTGTCGTATCTGGCGCAGGTCAATGCGAGGCTGCACGAGTTCATCGTGCTATGGGGAGAGCCACGCGTCATCTCGCTGGCCGACTCCAAAGACGGTGGCTTGGACGTGCACAATCTCCTTAAGAGTCTTAAACAGGAAGTCGAATCCGATTCAGTGGGACATGTCGCCGGCACCGAGGCGCTGCTCACCATACTGCTGCTCAGGTTGTTGCGCGACGCCAGTCTCGATAAGGCCGGTGAAGAGCACGGCACGCGTCACGACGTACGTCTCGTGGAGCGTTTCCGCAAACTGATCGACGAACACTTCGGCGACAATTTGCCCCTGCAGGACTATGCGTCCATGATGGCGATATCGCTAGTGCAGTTGCGCGCCGCATGCGCATCAGTGGCCGAGCAGAACCCGGCCAAGATGATCCATGCGCGCCTCATCACCGAAGCGAAAAGGAATCTCATCTTCGGCGACATGTCGGTTGAACAGATTGCCTTCGGACTCGGCTTCGCGGATGCTGCCTACTTCACCCGTTTTTTTCGTCGTGAAGTAGGGCAGGCGCCCAGTCAGTTTCGCGCGACGGCGCGGCAGCAACAACCGCGAGAAGCGTCATCGCAATAGCTGGCACGGGCGCGCGCCATGTGACAAAAGTCCCGGCGAATCGAGGTTTTCTGCAAGGACGCGTTGCGGTGGATCGGATAGGCTTGCATAACTGTCATCCGCCATCCGACCATGATGCAGTTCCTCCGAAGCACCCTTCCGATCCTCGCGTTACTGCTGGCGGCGGCGATGTACGCAAGCGCCGCGATGCCCGCGCAGGACACATCGCCAGAATTTGTCTACGTGGGCACGCAGGCGAATCATATCGAAGAACTGCGGCTCGATCCGGCGAGCGGCGAGCTTACTCACATTGCGACGATCAGCGGTGACATCAGGCCTACATGGCTGCTCAAGCATCCACGCTTGCCCGTGCTTTATGCCGTCGACGACGAAAGCAACAAGCCGGGCAGCGTGACGGCATTCAGCGTGAATGAGGAAACGGGCGAATTGAGCCGCGTCGGCACCGTGGCGACGCACGGCATGGGCTCGACCCATCTTACGTTCGACGCCCTTTCAGACACGCTGCTCGCCGCCAACTACAACAGCGGCTCAGTATCGGGCATTGCCGTTCAAGACGACGGTAACGTAGGCGCGCTTGCATCGACGATCAGCGAAAGCGGTTCCGGGCCAAACCGCCGGCAAATGAGCGCGCACGCGCATAGCGCGCTCGTCGATCCTTCCGGAGGTTACGTTCTCGTGCCCGATCTCGGCGCGGACCGCGTTTTCGTGTATGGCTTCGACCGCGCGACTCGCGCACTGACCGCACTCGATGCGCACCATTCCCACGATTTCGTCATGCCCTTCGGCAGCGGACCGCGTCATATTGTGTTCGGCGCGGATGGACGCTTCGCATATCTCATCACCGAATTGTCCGCCGATGTGATGGTGCTCGGTTGGGACGCGTCACAAGGGTGTCTGACGCTCGTACAGTCGCTTCCGGTTTCGAACGCCGCAGCCGTGAGCGGCAAGAGCGGCGCGGAGCTCGCGGTCAGCCGCGAGGGGCGCTTTGTATATGTTGCCAATCGCGGTGAAAATGAAATCGTCGTCTATCGCGTCGACCAAGCGAGCGGCCGGCTCTCAGAGATGCAACGTGCAACTTCGGGCGGAATCAAGCCGTGGAGCTTCGGCATCGATTCGTCAGGAAGATGGCTGTTGGTCGCAAATCAGGGAAGCGGCACCGTGAGCGTTCTGGCTATCGATCCGGCAACCGGAGCGCTTAAGAACACGGGCGTTTCCGCGAAGGCATCGAATGCCGTGAGCCTTGCCTTTTCACGCTGACCCGGAAAGTCCGTGTTCGATTAGAACATGAGCGCGTGTCCGATCGGCTCAATTTATCTCTAGTCCTGTCACGCGCAGCTTAGGCAAAGCACCGGATATTCGCTTCGCGCGACGAGCAAAATAGCGTGTCATCGCGACCGACGCACTCAAACACTCACCTGCGATCCTTCAACACACAAGCGAATAACCTGTTCGCGAATCTACCCGATGATTTGCTGAAATATTTTATCGAAGAGCATGGCGGGGGTTTGCAAGCGGTGTTGGAGAGCAAGCGCCTTTATCGATCGATAGGAAGACTCGTTGCAGGGCGTCTCGTAACAAAAGTGCAGTCGAATCTTACTTTTTTATAGGGACCGGGGCGCCGCCCTCACATATTCTTGATCCGTCGAGAGATCCTTCTCGCATGCAATTGGCTCGAGCTTTTGACGGAGACATATCTAACAAAGGAGACGTCGATTATAAAAAGCCTCCCTCGAAACCTAAATCTTCTGAAAACCCAGCCGCTTCGGCCTCCCAAAAAGGGGCGATCCCAATAAGGCGTGGATTTTTCACGCCGACGACCACGCATCTTTGCCCTCGGGTTATAGCGCGCTGTCCGCCGCGACAACCGGTGTGTGGACGCTTCAACTACCGATTAACGAGTATCTGAGAAAGCAGTTTCGATTATCAGTCGTACGTAGCAAACCACATTCATATAAAACGTCGGCTTACCGATGTCGAAACAAACGGAGATATCGAAATGAATAGACTAACTTCCCTCGCATGCGCCGCAGGGTTGTTTTGTGCGTCCGTCCCGTGCGTGTTCGCCCAGTCGGCAGTCACACTTTACGGCGTAATCGACAATGGCTTGGTCTATCAAAATTCGGGTGGCAACAATTCGGCGATCCGGGCAGTACCTGGCGGACTATTCTCGACACGCTACGGCTTCAAGGGCAGCGAGGATATCGGCGGTGGCCTGCACGTCAACTTCCAGCTGGAGCAAGCGTTCTCCGGCCAGACGGGTGCAGCGACAGACCCGACCAAGGCCTTTAACCGTTTAGCGTTTGTCGGAATGTCCGGCGGTTTTGGAGAAGTCCGCTTCGGCTTGCAAAACACGCCGCAATACGACGTCCTTCAAGCGGCAATGGACCCCTCGTGGGTGAAAAGTATCGCGTCGCCGATGAATAACTTCAACGGCCTGATCATCCGGGCGATCAATGGTATTTCCTACTACACGCCAACGGTGGGTGGACTGAATGCCAAATTCATGGTGGCATTGCGCGATTCGTCGACTGGCGGAGGCTCTGGAATAGGGTTTTACAACGTCGTCGTCCAGTACATTAACGGGCCGCTGAATGTTGCGGCCGGCTATGAGCGTGGAGATGAGCCTGCGGTTGGAGCGGGTGGCAGTTATTCCCTGACGGGCGGAGCTGCTGCAGGTCCGGGCGCGGTGTTTACGGTGTTCAACGCTGGCGCTTCGTACGCGATCGGAGACGACCGCATCTGGCTGGCTTATCACACTGAGAAGTTAACCAATACGCCGAAATACATGCAGCACGACGTCTACCAACTATCAGATTCTTATCAGTTCGACCCGGCTACGCTGTTTTCGGTGATGTACGGTTACGTCCACGATCGCACGGGCGCGGGTAACAACGCGCAGCAAGTGGGTGTGCTTCTCGAGTACGCGCTGTCCAAGTCGACCGAGCTCTACACTGCGATGGCTTTTCTGCAGAACAAGAATCAAGCGAAATACACGCTTTCGGGTACCGCATATTCAGGGCTCGTTGTCGCTGCGGGCGCTGACTCGCGCGGTATCGGCATCGGTCTCGTACACAAGTTCTGACGTGGCGGCGAAATCTCCGCGCAGCTTCAATCAAGAATCAGTCTGCAGCACCATGATCTCCGCTGCGTCGCACCCCGAGAGCGTTTGAAGTATCCGCGAGCGGGGCGGAATACTTCTTTGCCCCGCAGCGTTGACTGCAACTGTCCGTCCGGCCAATTCGTAGCATTTGCGATCGATGGACCCAAAACTTCGATTGTCCTGCTTCTCACCTACCCGCCAATCGGCGAATAACCGGCGCGTCAGGAACTGCGCGAACACAATACTCATTTCCCGTTCGATTTCTTCTCGGCATTTTGAAGACTGTCGGGATAGGTATTGTCTCCAGCTGCAGGGTTGTAGCCATTTTTTTCAAGCGTTCCCAGCTCAGCGTTCTTCTTCACACGGCGTGCTTTGCGAGCCGCTTTATCCGAGGCTTGCGGATGGGCGGATGTCGTCGTCGACGCCTCGGGTTGCGTACTGGTCGGCGATGCCTTCGCCGCCTGGCCTGTGGGCGGACTCGCCGTGGATTGGCTGAAGGCCGGCGCTGCCTGCATCAGGCACGTCGTTGCCACGAACAAGGGCCATCTGCGAGCAATGGATAACAATTTGGACATAGTGTGCTCCGACACTGGATGGGTGACGACCTCGCGCAAAACACGTGCCCCTTGAGGCCATTAATTCAACACGTTGATCCGGGCTTCCGCATCGTGCACATACGCGAAGGCCGTGTCAATTACTTCGCGTATGTCCTGACAGCGACCAGGCGCGCGTTCGCTCGGAAAGACAAGATTAGCTTTACTTACTTGAAAGCATCGGTGTATGGATCGCGCCGCATTGAAAAAAACAGGCGCTGCCTTGACTCCGCTTTTTATTGTTCCCGCAACAGCTGCAAAGAAACTGTCCCCGTCACGAGGTGCTGGATACAGGTGATCGTCCCAACCGGTCATTTGCCGATCGAACAGGTTTTACTAGTGGCGAGAATAAAAGCCGCGTCGTCGATCTAAATGTTCTCAAGGAAGATCCGGGGCCACAAAAGTGCAATCGAATCTGACTTTTGTATAGGGACGCGGGGTTGCTGCTCACCTATTCTTGACCCATTGAGACGCTTCGAGCAGCGCCACGTACACCAGTTGGTGCCGGAGCCCTATCCATGGAGACGAAGTTGACCAAGAAAGTCCCTCTCAAAATCGCAATCGCGGAGCATCCGCATACGTCTGCCATCCGCAACGGGTCGATCCCGATTGAAGGCGTGGATGCGGAATTCATCACCGTACATCCGCAGATCGGTGCGTTTCGCCGCATGGTGCGCGATGTCGAATTCGATGTGTGCGAGATCGCGCCGACCACGTACATCATTGCCCGCGCCTTTGGAGGACCGTTTGTCGCGCTGCCGATTTTCGTCGTGCGCCGCTTTCACCACGCGGGTTTGCTCGTTCGTCCGGACGCCGGTATTCAGACGCCCAAGGATCTGGAAGGCAAAAAAGTCGGCGTGCGCGCCTATTCGGTGACGACTGGCGTGTGGACCCGTCAGGTTCTGATCGACGAGTTTGGCCTCGATTCGTCGAAGGTTACGTGGGTGGTGGACGACGAAGAACACGTGACGCAACTGAAGCTGCCGTCAAATGTAATCCACGCGCCGGAAGGCGCCTCGCTTGCCGACATGATGGCATCAGGAGAATTGTCGGCGGGTTTCGGTGCCAATGCCGGCATTGGCCGCACGGGGGCGCCCACGGGCGGCTGGAAGGAAGTCGAGGCTGACTATCCCGACCTGTTGCCTAATGCGACCGAGCTCGAAGCCGAGTACTTTGCCCGCACCGGCGTTTATCCGATGCACGGCACCATTGTCGTGAAGGACTCGGTGCTGGCCGAGCATCCGTGGATCGCAAAATCGATTTATGACGCCTTCGCGCAGGCCAAGAAGGAATGGCTCGCGCGTCTCGATGCAGGCGAAGCCACGAGCAAGAGCGACCAGAAGTATCTTGAGCTGCGCAAGATCGTCGGACATGATCCGTTGCCGTATGGCCTTGCCGAGAACCTCAAGACCATCGAGGCACTGGAGGCCACGGCGTTCAAGCAAGGACTGACGCCGCGCCGCATGTCGATCGACGAACTGTTCGTCGACCCGCAGGTTGGCTGATACGGGAGAGACGACATGATCATCGATTGCCACGGCCACTTCACGACCGTACCCGCATTATTTCGCGCCTGGCGCGCCAAACAGGTCGAATTCGCGAATGACCCGACGAACGCGCCTTCGCGCGACGGCGCGCACGTGAGTGACGACGAAATCCGCGAAGCCATCGGCAATGGCCAACTCAAGTTGCAGCAGGAGCGCGGAAGCGACCTAACGCTGTTCTCGCCGATCGCCGGCCTTATGAGCCATCACCTCGGCAACGAGCGCACGAGCCTCGAATGGGCCGAAGTCTCGAACGACCTCGTTTTTCGCGTGACCGAGCTCTATCCGGATAACTTCGCGCCGGTTTGCCAGTTGCCGCAGTCGCCGGGCGCGGCGCCCGCCAATAGCATCGCCGAACTGCGCCGTTGCGTTCAGGAGATGGGCTTTGTCGGTTGCAACCTCAATCCGGACCCGAGCGGCGGCTACTGGACCGGCAAGCCGATGACCGACCGCGAGTGGTACCCGCTCTACGAAGCCCTCGTCGATCTGGACGTGCCCGCGATGATTCACGTGGCGGCTTCCTGCAACCCCTGTTTTCACGGTACTGGCGCGCATTATCTGAACGCGGATACGTCAGTGTTCATGCAGATTCTGCAATCGGATCTCTTCAAGGATTTTCCAACTTTGCGTCTCGTGATTCCGCACGGTGGCGGAGCGGTGCCGTACCACTGGGGGCGTTACCGCGGAATGTCGCTTGAAATGCGCGAACGTCCACTGGAAGGCCTGCTCGACAACATCTTCTTCGACTCGTGCGTGTATCACCAGCCTGGCGTTGAATTGCTGACGAAGGTCATTCCGTCCGACAACGTGCTGTTCGGTTCGGAGATGATCGGTGCGGTTCGGGGCAAAGACCCGGCGACCGGCCAATACTTCGACGACACGAAGCGTTACCTCGACGCTTGTCCGGGGCTCAATGATGAAGACCGCTACAAGATATTCGAAGGCAACGCGCGCCGCGTCTATCCGCGCCTCGACAAGCGTCTCAAAGCGCGCGGCAAATAAGGAAGGAGATGAACATGGCTCAAGAGATCATTGATATTCATCCGCACATCATCTCCAACGATGAAACACGCTATCCGCCCGCGCCTTTGTTCGGCAAGCGTTCGGAATGGTCCAAGGAGCGTCCGACCACGGTTGAGACGCTGATCGAATCGATGGATGCGGCCGGCGTCGCCAAGGCGGCCGTGGTCCATTCGTCGACGACATATGGCTTCGATAACAGTTATGTCGTGGAAGCATGTTCCGAGCATGCGGATCGCCTCGCCGCGGTCGGCTCCGTGGACGTGCTTCAACCGGATGCGCCGGAACGCATCCGCGAGTGGGTCGGGCGCGGGCTCGCCGGATTGCGCCTTTTCACGGGCGGAAGCACCAAGGATTTTGATCCAAGCGGACTCGATGACGAAAGGTCGTTTCCCGCATGGGAGCTGTGCGGCGAGCTGAACTTGCCCATGTGCATTCAGACCGGACCCGTCGGCTTGCCGCAAGTGCAGCGTCTGGCGAAGCGCTTTCCGAGCGTGTCGATCATTCTGGACCACCTCGCACGCCCGGAAGTCAGCGACGGAATGCCGTATGCAAAGGCGCAGAGTCTTTTCGATCTGGCCGCGTTCGACAATATCTATCTGAAGCTCACACCGCGTATTTTTGGCGATGTGCAGAAGGGCAGCGCCAGTCCGGATACGTTCTTTCCGAGCGTGCTGGACGCATTTGGCGCGCAGCGCATGGCGTGGGGATCCAACTATCCCACGTCGCCGGGGACGCTGGCCGAGATCCTGGCGACTGCGCGGGCGTCCCTTGTGTGTCTTTCCGAAGAAGACCGCGCTTGGATCTTTGGCAAGACCGCGCAACTGCTGTATCCGACGCTGGCCTGATGTTGCAGCTATTCGTGCCGGTTCGCATCAGAGCGCCGGCACGCGCGAATCAAACGAACGGACAACAAGAATGCGGATGGAGACAAGCAAATCTGAACGGCCCGGGATCGGAGGCCGATGGGCCGTCCTCGGGCTTCTCGCGCTCGGCGTGCTGATTTCGTTCGTGGATCGCACCAGCATCTCCTCGACGCTGGCAGACCCGGCGTTCATTCGACATTTCGCGTTATCGAGTGTCGATCGAGGATGGATCAACGCGGCCTTCTTCTGGTCCTACGGTGTCTTTCAGGTGCCGATGGGCTGGATAGCGGACCGCTACGGTGTCAAATGGCCCTATGCCATCAGCTTCGCGCTCTGGTGCCTTGCGACTGCCCTGATGGGTGCGGTGACCGCGCTTGCCGGTCTGGTCATGTTGCGGCTAATCATCGGTGTGGCGGAAGCCATTGTCATTCCCGCAAGCTACCGGTGGATTCGCAACAACTTCGACGAAAGCCAGAACGGACTCGCGGTCGGCATCCTTGCGATGGGGAACAAGTTCGGTCCCGCGCTCGGAGCGCCGGTGGGCGCATGGTTCCTCGTCAACTATTCGTGGCGAGTCATGTTCATCGCCACGGGCCTGATCGGTCTGCTGTGGCTGATTCCTTGGCTTCTGATGGTGCGCAGCGATTTACCGGCGAAGTCGGAAATCACGGAGGCGAATCTCAACGCTCGCTCGGTGACGCTCGGCAATATCATGTCCAGCCCGGTCGTGTGGGGCGGGTTGATCACCAATTTCTGCTATGGCTACTTCACGTTCTACTGCATGACGTGGATGCCCGCTTATCTAGTCGAGCAGCGCAATCTCTCGATTTCGCGCTCGGGTCTGTTCACGTTCTTCAGCTTCGCCGGAATCGCAATCGTGGCTGCAATCGCCGGATGGGCCGCCGACCGCATCATTGCCCGCGGGTTCGATCCCATTCGCGTGCGCAAGGCGTTCACCGTCGTCGGCTTCGCGGGCGGTTGCACCGTGCTACTCGGAGCCTACGCGAATTCGCTCGGTATGGCGCTGTTCTGGAATGTGCTCTCGCTGTCTCTGCTCGGCCTCGTTACCGCCAATAACCTGGTACTGTCGCGCCTGACCTTGATTCCGAAGCCGGCGATCGGACTCGTGACAGGCGTCCAGCAACTCGCGACGAGTCTCGCGGGCGGCGTGTCGGCGAGCCTGTCGGGATGGCTTCTGCATGTTGGCGGAAGCTATCAACTCCCCATGGTGGTGATTCTCGGCTTCTTGGTCGTAGGCGCGCTGGCGACGATCATCCTGTATCGCTCCGAATGGGCTCCCAGGGTGACCGGAGTACACGGCAAGATGCGGCAAGCTTGATTCTTCCGGCAGCAGTGGGGCTGAAGAGTTCATTTAACACGTAACATCATTGAGATATCCTAAATGGCGAAGATCGTATTCGGCATGGCTGTGCCGCACAGCGGCATGCTCGGCCAGGCACCGGAGGACTGGCTGAAGAACGGCGAGCGGGATCGCCTCAACCCAGAACTTTGGTTTCGCAACCGGACGTGGACGTATCCCGAACTGGAAGCGCACCGGGGCGCAGCGTTCGAACCGTTTCTGACAATCGAGGAACGCACCGAGCGCGCCGCGCGTTGCCGCATAGCGCTCGACGCAATGGCTGCAGCCTACCGCGAAGCGAACGTCGACGTGGCGATCATTCTCGGCAAGGATCAGAAAGAAATCTTCACTGACTTCTCGCCATCGATTGCCATCTATAGCGGCGCGGAAGTGCATAACGGGCCGCCGCAACGGTCGGTGTACGCGCCGGACCATCACGTGACGCATCACTGTCATCCGGAGCTGGCGACCTACCTCCTCAAGCACTTTCAGCGTGAAAATTTCGATCTGACCGATTTGTTCGCATGGCCTGACAACGCGTGGATGAAGCCATTGCCCGAGTACCCTGTCGCCCCGCATGCGTACAGCTTCGTTTATCACCAGATCATGGGCGACAATCCGCCGCCGCATGTGCCGATCATCTTGAATTGCTTTTATCCGCCGACGCAGCCTTCGATGTCCCGTTGCATCGAATTCGGACGTGTGCTGCGCGATGCCATCACCGCGTGGCCCGAGGACGTGCGAGTGGGCATCTTTGCCTCTGGCGGCCTGTCGCACTTCGTCAATGACGAGGAATTCGACCGCGACATCATGAAGATGCTGGCCAATTACGACTATGACGGGCTGGCCGCGGTAGACGACCGTTCTTATCAATCCGGCACTTCGGAAATCAAGCTTTACGTGAGTGTGATGAAGGCCGTGCAGGAAACTCGAGCCCAAATGACGCTGGTGGACTATGTGCCGTGCTGGCGCACGCCTGCGGGAACGGGCGAGGGAATGGGCTTCATGTACTGGAAAGCCGAAGACTGATTTCACAAGACCAGCGAGAGAGAAGCATCATGAGCGATACACGCCTTAACAGCATCATCCGCGCCTTTGAATCCGGCAAGACCGCCTATACGGCGTTCTCCAAGCTGGACAGACAGTCAGCCATCGAGATGACCGATGCGCCGTACAACGGCATCGTCTTCGAGATGGAGCACAACCCTTATGACGTCACTGCACTGGGCGATGCGTTGCAGTACATGCTCAACCGCAAGCAGATCGCTGAATCCGGCTCGGTCGCTCCTCGTGTGACGCCGATCGCCCGTATCCCGGCCAATGGCGCGGAGATGAATCAGGCCTTTGCCAAACAAGTGCTCGATCGCGGCGCGTATGGTGTGGTGTGGCCGCACGTATCGACCGTGGAGCAGGCGTACAACGCGGTGGCTTCATGCCGCTACGCGCGCCCGAAGACGGCGCCCTTGTATGAGCCCAAAGGAGTCCGCGGCGACGGACCCGCAACGGCGGCACGTTACTGGGGCTTGAGCATGGCCGATTACTATCGCAAGGCCGATGTGTGGCCGTTGGCGCCAGAAGGCGAAATCCTCGTCGGACTCATGTGTGAAAGCACCGAGGCGATCGAAAACCTCGATGACATTCTGTCGAACGTGCCCGGTATCGGCTTTATTCTGATAGGTGAAGGCGATCTCAGCCAGCAACTCGGCCATCCGCGGGACTACGAGCATCCCGAAGTGGCCGATGCGATGCGGCGAATCGTTGAGACCTGCCATAAGCATAAGGTTGTCGTCGGCAATCCGCACGTGAACGCGAAGAACCACGAACGCCTGCTCGAAGAGGGCTATCGCTTCCTGATGTCCGCGCCGCTCAAGAGTTATGGCGTCGTCGGCAAGGCGCGTGAAGTCGCGGGGTACTGAAAGATGAACGGTGCCGAAAGCCTCGTCCAGACGCTGACCGAGCAGGGCGTCGACATTTGCTTTGCGAATCCGGGCACGTCGGAGATGCATTTTCTGAGGGCGCTCGAAAACCCGCGAATGAAGAGCGTGCTGTGCCTGTTCGAAGGCGTGTGCACCGGTGCGGCAGACGGCTATTACCGGATGAAGGGCACGCCGGCGTCCACTTTGTTGCACCTGGGGCCGGGCCTCGCGAATGGTCTCGCGAATATTCACAATGCGAAGCGCGCGTCGTCGGGCATGGTGAATATCGTTGGTGAGCATTCGGCAGCGCATCTCAAGTACGATCCGCCGCTCACGTCCGATATCGAAGGGCTCGCGCGTCCGCTCAGTCATTGGGTGCGGCGAGTCGAATCGCCTGATGCGGTCGCATGGGATGTCGCCGCCGCCGTGAGCAAGGCAAGCGAGCATTCTGGCCAGATCGCCACGTTGATTTTGCCGGGCGATACGTCTTGGCAGGAAACGAGCGCACGCATCGACGTTCCGCAAGCAGTCGCTTACGCGAAGACGCCGGATGCCGCGCGTGTCGAACATATCGCGAGGGTGCTTCGTTCGGGCGAGCCGACACTGATCGTGCTCGCGGGCCGTTCGACGCGTGGCCGCGCGCTCGAACTGGCGGGCAGGCTTAAAAGCGCCACGCTTTGCCGGCTTGCGACGCAGTTCTTCACGGCGCGCATCGAACGCGGGGCAGGGCGTGTCACGCTGGAGCGCATTCCGTATGCGGTCGATGCTGCGATCGACTATCTCAAGGGCTTCAGGCACATCATCACCGTCGAAACAACCGAGCCGATCGCGTTTTTCAGTTACCCGGGCAAACCGAGTTTGCTGAAGTCGCCGGGCACGACGGTTCAGGCGTTGGCAGAGGTGGGTGAAGACGGCACGGCGGGACTAGAAATGCTCGTCGATGCGCTCGGTGCCCAGCACGCGCCAGTGCTCCACCAGACGCGCGCTGACGCGACCGCGCCCGTTGGTGCGTTGAACCCTGCAAGCATCGCACAGGCGCTCGCTTCGGCCTTGCCCGAGAACTGCATTCTCGTCGATGAATCCCTCACTACAGGACGCGAAACGATGGGGCTGACTGTGGGCGCAGCGCCGCACGATCTCATCAACAACATGGGCGGCTCGATCGGCTACGGCACACCGGTCGCAACGGGCGCGGCACTCGCGTGTCCGGATCGTCGGGTGTTCTGCATGGTCGGTGATGGAAGCGCCATGTACACGATCCAGTCGCTATGGACGCAGGCCCGCGAAAACCTGAACGTGACGACGATCATCTTCGCCAACAACAGCTACGCGATCCTCAAGGCCGAGTACGCCAACATGGGTGCGGGCGCGCCGGGCGAGCGGGCGCTTGCCATGATCGATATCGACAGGCCGCGCATCGACTGGCTCGCGATGGCGAAGAGCATGGGCGTGCCGGGCGTCGCCGTCAACAGCGCGGACGCCTTTCACCAAGCCATGACTCATTCGGTGCATGAGTCCGGTCCGTGCCTCATCGAGGTCCGCCTTTAATTCGATCCAAATTTAGAGCGAAAGGACAAAACACCATGGGAACGACGCAAAGCAAAAAGCCTGTGCTACGCACGAACCTCGCTACCTATCCGGTCACGAAAGCGATGAAGGACGGGCGCGTGAGTTCGGAACTTGTCAATTTGGACTATTGCGGCCCCACCCCGGCGCATAACGGCTTCAAGGCGATGGTGCGCGAGAATGCGTTCGACGCGGGCGAACTAGCGATTGTTACTTTCCTGCAGGCCAAGGCCTACGGTAAGCCCTACGTGCTGCTGCCAACGCCGATCTCGGGCCGCTTCCAGCATCACTGCGCGGGGTACAACATCGACTTCGGTCCCTTGGATCCGAGGGACATCGAGGGGAAGAAGGTCGGCGTGCGCACCTACACGCAAACCACGGCGCTCTGGATTCGCGGCATTCTGCGGCACGAATATGGCGTCGATCTCGACAGAGTAACGTGGATGACACTCGGCGACGGCCATCTCGCCGAATATCTCGATCCGGAGAACTGTGTGCGTCTGCCCGTCGGATCGTCAATTCCGCAGATGATGCTAGACGGTGAGCTGAGCGCGGCACTCCTCGGAGAGGACATGCCGAAAGACCCGCGTGTTCGCACGCTTGTGCCTGATGCCCAGAACGCGGCCAAGGATTGGTTCGCGCGCGAAGGCGTTGTACCGATCAACCACATGTTCGTTGTTCACAAGGATCTGTCCAGGCGGCGTCCCGACATTATTCGCGAACTGTATCGAATGATCGTTGAGAGCCGTGCGCTGACAGAAGGCGGCATTCCAGCCGTATTTCCGCCCATTGGCGTCGAAGAGAACCGCAAGGGCCTGCAACTGGCGATCGACTGGGCGCTGGATCAGAAGATCATTCCCCATCGCCTATTGGTGGATGAGCTATTCGACGATGTGACGGCCGCGCTGAAGTGATCGCATGAATCAAGCGTCGCCATGGGTGGCGATGTGCACGCTCATGAGGTGCCAAAAACACCGCCTCAGAACGAGAACAATCGGAGACTGTCTGTGTATTCATATCCCTGCGTCAGGAAGCTGCTAGCCTGTCTAACCTACGGAGGCGCCTGCATTTTGGTTCCGGTCATGGCGAATGCCGCATCGAGTGGAACGATGTTGCTTAACCGCGTCGGACCTGTGACGTCCGAATTGTACGTGGCCAATGCAGACGGAACCGACGAGCATAAACTCATTCCCACTTCGGGATTCGATTACCACGCATCCTTCTCTCCGGACGGAAAGTGGATCGTTTTCACGTCCGAACGCGACGGGCTCGGCGAATCGAATCTCTATCGCGTTAAAACGGACGGTACGGACTTGCAGCGCCTCACCGATCACATCGCTGTCGATGACGCCGCCGAATTTTCGCCGACCGACCTGAATGTGATTGCGTTCGTGTCGTCACGCCGAGGGAAGGCAGATTTCGGTACCACGAACGTGTGGACCTTGAACATCGCAACCGGAGCGCTTAAAAACGTCACCGGCTCGATAAAGTTCGACGCAGACAAGCCCCACAGCTTTTTCCGGCCTTCATGGTCGCCTGACGGGGCGTGGTTAGCGTTGTCGTCCGATATCGGCTCCGACTGGCGTGGACACAATCTTCCTGTGGGCTGGGAGCGCACGCAGGAAAGCAGCGTCTACCTCATCAAGCCTAACGGCTCGGGATGGAAGAAAATCGCCAGCAATCCCGGCTTTGACGACGGATCGCCCGCTTGGTCGCCAGACGGCAAGCACGTGGTTTTCTATGAGACGCCGGCGGAATCTACGTGGGGCGCGCATCGCCCGGAAGGCATTAATTCGGTTAGCTCACAGATCGTCTCGGTGGACGTGGCGAATCTAGAGAAGGCGGCGCTCACATCGTCTCCGGGCTTCAAGGTGTTCCCGCAGTTCGTCGGGCCGACGAATGTGGCATATCACGTCAAGGGCGGCGAAAAAGAAGGCATCTATACGACGGCAGGAACGTTCCGCTCGACGGCCAATTCGGGAATCCGCTCGCCGCACTACTCGGCCGATGGAACCAAGGTCGTGTACGAGAAAGTGAGCTTTCGTCCGGCTCACGCGAACGGCACGCCGCTGTTCAGCTTCGACAAAGACTGGAACTACGAATACACCGACGTGTTCCCGCAACTTTCGCAAGATCGGAAGAAGTTGGTGTACACGGAAAAAGCCCTGAATTCTTCGATCGCCGTCGTCAATCCCGATTTCACCGGCTATACGCGCATTTACGATGCATCGACGAGCGGTCTGGATGCGGACATGATCAAGAAGGGATTGGCTGGCGCATTCCAGCCTACGTGGTCGCCGGATCGCGAGTGGGTAGCCTTTGGGATTGGCGACTGGTTCTTCACGCGAGGTGCGGGACCCGGCCGAATTGCACGAATCAAGGCCGACGGCAGCATGAATAGCCATCCCGAGATTCTGACGGATGGTTCCATCAACGCGGGCTACCCGAGCTATTCGCCGGATGGAAGAAAGATCGTCTACCGCGTATGGAGCCCGAAGGTGCAGGGGCTACGCATTCTAGATCTGGAAACGCATGAGACTACGGTCCTCACGAGCGAGCCCGACAATCTTCCGGGATGGTCGCCCGATGGTAGTCGGATCGTGTTCACACGGAAACAGGTGAATCCGAGCGATCTTAACAAATTCAACTATGACGTGTTCACCGTCAAACCGGATGGCACAGGTCTGGCCCGTCTGACTTCGGATGGATCGAATCAGGGCCACGCAGTCTGGACCTGGGACGGCCGCATTGCCTACAGCTCGGGTACTTATGGTTTCAGGGATGAGCTTGCTCTCTACGACAACAGCTTCCAACCCGACGGACAGAACTGGGTGATGAACGCTGACGGCTCCGACCAGCACTCAATCACGGACACGCTGTGGGAAGAAGCGATGCCCTTATATATCCCCAACCACTGATCGCCCTGTTGAATCGATGTCGTGCGATTGATGAGCCACGACATCGATGCTGATTCATGGAACTAGCTTTCCGTTCGTCTCTGCACGCGCGCCAGCAGGATCCGATTGCGCCCGGATGAGCACGCAAAAGTGCAAGCGAATGTGACGTTCGTCCAATGGTTCCAACGACAACATCGGGTATTTTTGGTCTGGATACCTAATGTAATTATCTAACAGTATCTCAAAAAATATTAAGGCGGAGACATGAAGAAGGTTTCTAAAAAATCGGTCGGATCGACCTTGGTCGCGGCAAGCCTTTGCTGTCTCAGCGAGGTTAGTCTCGCACAGGTTGACACGGCCCCCAATGAATCCGTCCCCACACCCGCAAAAGAGACCGTTCCGCTACAGCCTAATGGCATAGCCGCGCCTCTGAGCGCACCTAGCATAAAGTCCGGAGAGACGCCCGGGGCACCGCCTGTTTCCTGGAATGACACGTATATCGGCTACCGCTTCGGCAGCGACTTCCATTATCCCGGCGTCCCCGGCAGCGTAGTACAAAACATCGGGTATCTAACGACCATCGGTGGATTCAGATTCGGCAGTTACGCCTTTAATGTTGATTATCTAGTCTCCAATTCGGCGAATCCGGAAGCCGGAGGCCCTTCGTCGGGCGGAGCGCAAGAAATCTATAGCGTTGGTCGTGTCGAACTGAGTGCTGAGAAAATTCTCGGTCGATCTGTTGGACTAGGTCCAATTCGTGATTTCGGATTCACGGCCGGGTACGAGTTCGGCGTAAAAAACGATGCTTATGCCCAGCGTGCCCGGATGCTCGTGTTTGGCCCCACGATCGAATTCGCGGTACCGCGGGGATTCTGGAACATCACGCCCGGGATCCGAACGGAAAGCAACCATAACGGCATTACGGGCGTCGACATTCGTTTCCGTACCGCGTGGCACGTTGAAAGCTCATGGCTCTTCCCGTTCAGAGTCGGGCCAGTTCCTTTGATCTTCCGGGGCTTCGCGAGCGTCACCGGTCCCAAAGGCAAAGACGGATTCGGTGTTGAGACAAAAACAGAGTTTCTCACGCGGGCTTCTCTCCTTGCAGACCTTGGTTCGTTCGCAGGTCATCCCCGCGTCGTCTATGCGGGTGTCGGATATGAATATTGGTATCACATGTACGGAACACCGACGAATGCGGCTGTTAGCACGATTACGTCGCTACCGATGTTCGTTGCAGAAGTTCATTTTTGAGCGCCAGCGGTGAAGCCCATCTTTACGCTTGACGGTTCCGGATGATCGTTGAAGTTGGTACTTTGTGCAGCCAACCGCATTCTTTTGTTCGCTATGAACTCGCAAGAAGGCGGTCAGCCTATAATTGGAGACAAGCAATGAAAGTCATTTTAAGTGGCAAGACATACGGCGCTCTCGCCGCATCGATGGCGTTCGGCTTGGGACTCGCCGGTTGTGGGGGGGATGCCAGCACCGCGCCAACCGTCACGACTACGAGCGCTGACAACGCGATTGCGAGCGTTTCAACGATCGACTTTGTTGACCTTGATGGTCCTAAGACCCAAGCAATCGTCATCAAATATAACAACACGCTGAAAGCAGGCACCGTAAACTTAAATACATACGATGCATACAGCTATGCGAACCTCGCACAGACTTACGACGATTCCGCAGCCGCCACCAGAAACGGTTTGAACGGGCCGTACCCGGCATTTGCGAACCAAACGGGGACGCCGGGCGCCCCTACATACGTTTACGTGAGCTCGACGCCGACGATTGACTCGACCAATCATACGGGTAGTGCTAGCGGCAATTACGTCGTCATCGAACTGAACACCAATTATCTTCTGGCGAACACAGTCCCTTCATGGAGAGCAGGTGTGGCAGGCGGCGTAAAACAGAAAGCGGCGATCACCGTAAGCGAAAATCAAGTCATCAGCCCTGGCACAACAATAAAAGGAAATTACGTCTCGGACTATTATTATAATTTTGCGCCGGACGGCAGTAATAACTCTGTCTATCTTGACACGGTTCTAGATGAAACAACTTATACCCTTAAGGACCTTTCCGGGTACAAACTGTACACGGACGATCTCTTGGCATCTTATACGGGTACGTCACCGAATGGCGTTAAGACTACATACCCAAATGCGACAATATTGTCTATGGTTGCAGGTGCCCCATTTCAAGCCACTAACTGCTTTAGCGAGTACGATGGCAAGTACCATAACGTCAGTTTGAAATACAGCCTCTTTGTCCCGGCTGATTATGACCCGAGCAAGAAGTACATGGTTGTATTGCACACCCCAGACGCTGGTGGTCTGGGCGATGATCCTTTGGACAGCCTGACAGAAGCTCAGGAAGCCGCCAACTATGCTTCAGATCGGGTCCAAGGGCTTGCCAAGGCGCAGGGTTATGGCGGTCTGATCGTCGTCATTCCCCAGATACCTAACTCAGGCCAGGATGTTGCCGATAATCTGTCGGGCAACGAATATATTCCTGCAGTATGGCAGCTTCTCGATTCGATCGTCTCCCAGTATAACATCGATTCCAATCGTATCTACGGATCCGGGCAATCCATGGGCGGGATGCAGACGTTGTACATGGCTTCCATGCGAGATAATTACTTCGCCGGAATTTGGGCGATCGCCTCACAATGGGGCAACAACTATAGTAAAACCTTTACGTATCCGACTGACGGAAAAATCATAACCAATCCCGAATGGCAGAATTGGTACTACGCGATTTCCGACGATAACGTTCTCGCGACTAACATGACTGGCGATCCCAGAGCCACCGGCTACTGGAATGAAACTCAGACGATCCTCAGTAAATATACTGGCGTAACCATCCCTTATGTGACCTGGGATCCGACGACGACCACCCAGGCGCAGCAGAATGCATCGCTTGACGCTTTATTGGCGACGCCTAACAAGTTGGGGATCTACTGGAACGCATTGGCTAACGGCAGCCATAAGTTGACTTGGGTTTACGCCAATAATATTACCGATAGCTACAATTGGCTTCTCAGTCAAACCAAGCAAACGGAGGATGCTCGCGGCAAACTGCCCTTGAATGGTCTTTACTCGACTGGGCAGGGGACGAACGGTTATAGCAGCGTTCAGTACTAGATTGCAATTACGTTCTGAGTTTAGGCAGCGTTCTCCTATCTAGGATTTGAATGCTGCCATTTGCTAATTGAATCATCGCCAACAATCAACTCCGGATTATTGACACATACCCGGTCTTGTCACGTTTGCTGAGCGGCGCTGATCGCAAGTTATGAACGCTAGGCGGGCGTGAAAATAGAACGGAGACTCCATGAATTCATTTAGGTTAGTTAAACGATACACGATCTCGGCCGCCGCGAGCGCTCTTTTCGGAGTCGGGTTCGTCGGCTGTGGTGGCGGCGATCATACGGACACGGCACCCCAAACCAACTCGTCTCTAACTTCCAGCAAGCTGGGCGTGGGAGCGGGCGCCGCGGAAATCGTCTTTCCGAGCACGATGTTCGCGAATCCAAGCGCAATTGAAGGCTTTGGCGGGACGATACATGACAACCCCCATGCCCGAGTGATGGTTCTCGAGACGAATAACAAGGTTGCAATAGTTTCCCTGGAACTGGTTAGAACTGATGCAGATGGAGTCGCACTCGTCAAAGAGGTCGTCAGTCAATACACTGGCACACCTAAAAACAATATATGGGTGCATTCGAACCACACCATTACTACCCCGCATGAACCGAGTGATGCTGCTCTGAAGAACGTATGGATGGGTGCGCTGCAGACCGCGATCACGACAGCCGCGAAACAAGCGCAAGCTTCTTTCCAACCGGCCACAGCGGGATTTGGTACAGGCACGAGCGATGTGAACGTGAACCGAAATGTCCTGATGTCGGACGGCAAATACCACATCGGCTTGAGCGGCACGCTTGCGTCTAACAAAAATATGACCATTCTTAGAGTCAACTCTGAGTCGTCCGGCAAGCCGATTGGATTCATCCTTAGCTATGGGATCAAGCCGACCGCGATCGATAATGCGGGGCAGGCTGCGGGAGTGCGGCAAATTTCCTCCGATGTACCCGGTGTTGCGTGCAATATGATGGAGAAGGAATTTGGTGCACCGGCATTGTTCCTAATGGGTGCAAGCGGCGATCAAATTCCTAAGTACGACGCTTACCGTGCTGTCGATAGCGGGAATGGGAAAGTGGCAGACAATGTTGACTTTTTTAACTTGGTCGGCATGGATTACATCAACCAACAAATGATGACCCTCGGCACGCAGATGGGTAACGACGCCATCTCGATCGCAAAGAACATCTCCGCTAAACAAGCCAACCCGGCAATTTCCTACGATGTCACGACATTTCAATGGCCGGATCTGGCGGGCGACGCGCTAACGGAGCTGCAAGTGGATGCCATCCGTTTCGGCGATTCTGCATTTATTGGATTCAAACCCGAGATCGATGCCGTGACCGAGCAACAGGTGCAGGCCGCAGCTGCAAAGTTGGGATTTGCCCACGTGATGCTCGACTCCTTTCTCGCCGGTGATTCGAAATACATGCCGCACGCGGCGGCTTATACGGCGCCATTGACTGTTGAAGCGCAAAAGACAGGATTTTCCGAAGGCGGTGCAGAGGAGCTGGTAACCACCTCTCTAAAGCTCTTGAACGGCTTCGTGGGCCTGACCACCACTGATACGGTTCCGCCCGCCGCGATAACCTCGTTATCGACAACCGCTAAAACGACCGGGCCCGTAACGATAACCGTCTCAGCTTACGACGATCTGAGCGGTGTCGCGGCCATCACTACGCCGAGCGGCTCTATCGTGCAAGGGTCGAATACGACGTACTCGGTGAGCGCGAATGGAACATATACCTTTATCGTCACTGATAATGCAGCAAACACCGCGACGATCCCTGTGACAGTTTCGAACATCCAGGCCACACAATAAGGTTATCGAAACGGCCAAAGGAAGAAGGAGGAGGCCGACCAACTCACATGGATTGGGCTTGCAAGCCAGCCGTACTGGTAGGTACTAGGGGGTGGGCAAAAACCTGTATCCTTGACACGAGTCGATGCCCACGTTTTTGCGCTGGCTAGATCGACGAATACACGCGCGAATGCCTTGCCATCGATGTGGCGGGGTCAATTCGCTCGGTCCGGGTGATCGAAGTGCTGTCACAGTTCATCAGCCTCCATGGCGCGCCACGCTACCTGCGCTCGGACAACGTACTAACTGTCAAGCAGAACAGCCAAAACAGGTAAAGCGCATCCGGGCGCGCGGCCGATGCCGTTCGCCGCGATTACAAAGAGCAATCAACCAGTGGTCTTCCGCATAATCGGGGGGACTTGCTGACCATAGTGGACACAAGATTCATCGCGCACGCGCGTGATCTTCACCGTACCTAAAACAGCATAGAAGCCCCAGCGGAAGGTCCGAGCATTGTCTACGGGGTCGTCTGCGCCCCTACGGCAGCCGAGAGAGGGATCGATCTACTGGGTAACCCGAATTCGAAGAATTGCCGATACGGCTGGTTCCTCTTGATCATACTGTAGGCCACCCGCGCCATCTTGGCGGCGACGGCCGTCAGCGCTTTGCGCCTCAGGTCAGCGTTCCCCGGATCAGCGCGGATATAGCGTTCGTATTTCGAGCGAAACGAGTTCTCTCTCATGCGAACGGCAACTACACCAGCAAGCCAGAATGCCAGGCGCAAGCGCGCATTTCCTCGTTTTGAAAGCTGCTCGCGCCCGCGTTGCACGCCCGACTGCGTTTTTGCAAGGTCAAATCCGCAGTACTTCAGGAATTGCCGGTGGTGGCCAAAGCGACGCATATCGCCAGCCTCGGCGAGTATCGTCATGGCGATCACCGAACCAATTCCGGGAAGTGCCATCCGGAAGCGTTGCTTCTTGCCTCCTGCTGGTTCGATCAGCACAGCATTCCAGTAGCGACCGACATCAATTGCAACCAGATTCAAGGGGAGTTCCTCAGCCATTTCGTTCTCTCCGGTGGTGAACAGACAATCCGGAGGATGCTCCTTACACCGATGGCTGGCATTCTGCATGTACTACGGGCCGGAATTCGTCTCGCGCGCCATCCTGAAGTGGGCGGCGCAGAACGGCATGGATATGGCACTAAGCGATCCCGGCAAGCCACGGCAGAACGGTGCCGATGAAAGCTTCAACGGCAAGTTCCGCGACGAATGCCTCGGCCTGGAATGGTTTCGAACGCGCGTCGGAGCCAAGGTCGTCATCGAGCAATGGCGGCGCCACTACAATGCCATTCGACCACATTCAAGCTTGGCCTATCTAGCACTCAACGAGTTCAAGCGTTCAAGCAGCGGTGTTGTTCAATTGAAGCAACCGAGGCCATTCTTCAAGACTGAAATGGGCCGAAGAAATCAGGCAGGTCAAGGTAGTGTTGCATTGTGCGAAGTGTCAAGCGGTTATGTCCGTTGACAGGGCGAGCAGCGATTTACGATGTACTCGCCGGCGGTAGGCGCATCTCAAGCGGTGGGCTCACGCTGGTTTCCGCTATCGTGGCGGAATGCCACTATCCATGTCGAAAGTTATCGCTGGTCGATACTTGTCGTTCGCTGAGCAAGAATGGATAGCATTGCTTTCTGCCCAAGGCCTTGGAGTACGCAAAATCGCTCGGCGTATCGGACGCTGTCGACGGCATTCAGTTTCCACGCTTTTCGGGCGGCATCGTATATCCGCGTCGCGGCAAGGGGTGAACAGTCCAGCTAGCGGAAGCAGTAAATGCGCATCGCGTCGCGGCAGCCACATGGTAGAACGGCGTTGCCAAGGAGGAAAAACAGGCGCGACGCCTGCCTCAACTACCAGTCCGGCACCGCGCCTCCACAAGGTTTCCATGTGGCAGGCCTTCTGGCCGGCGGAAGAGCGGTGAGAGCTGCCAGTATCGCAGCGCTTGCGCCCGATGACGAGTAGACCGTAGAAGGTTGCAAGTACAGGTCGTCCCAACGCATCAGACGGTGTAGATTAATTTTACATAAGTAGCGTGATCGTTCGCATTCCCAAACGTAAGATGCGGACGCGATCGGATTGGCAGGCTAGTGGTGTTCCGAGAAACCGTCACACAGACTAGAATGAGAAGAGAGGGTCGTCCTAGATGTTTCCTCTAGCAACAGCCAATTGGTGCATCTTCGGGTTCGGCGAACACAGAGGAGCCTCACGGACGGTCACGATCGGTTGATGACCCAAACTGCGTCGCGCGTAGGCCGTTCGGTTGCATGGCATAGTTCAAACAGCGAGCATGCGGACTGTACTCGCGAGGCGAGCGCCGCGCCACCCCTTTGACTCAATCAATGCGTGAGCGAGGGCCCTCACCGAAATAATTGTTTCGACGCGCCTGCACCGCCGATCAACAGACTTAGCAAAAAGCTCGAGACCGCAACGATGCCCAGCACGGCCAGCGGATTTTCGCCGGTCTGATCTCGAACCATGTCCACCGTGCAGCCCGCGAACTCTTGAGTGGTCCCGGCGACTTGCCCGACTCTACCTTTGATTTGACTCATCGCGTCGCCGGCACCGCCGCCGATGGCCTCCTGTACCTTGCCTGTTGCCTCCTTCAACATTCCTTTCGCCTCGGTCGTGTCCATTTCCAGTCTCCCAAAAGTTGTCGGCACAGCGAGGGCTGCCACGCAATCACCATACCTACGGATTGCACGCGGCCTCGGTCAACTCGTTCTGAGCGGCGAAAGTGCGCCAGCGGCCGACGCTGCCAATTTGGTGTAATATAGATGCCAAATGGCAGGAGGCGCTATGACCGTCATCGACAAAATTTCGGCGGATTCGTTGTTGGGCGGACGCTCGGTCTTGCCCCGCGCACCGCGGTCGGGCCTCGAATGGGTGGATATCGTCCGTCACGGCATCTCCTCCCAGGCGCTCGACTCAATGCTCAAATCCATCGCGATTTCGCAGTCAGAATTGGCGCAGGCGCTCGATATTCCCGAGCGCACCTTGGCGCGGCGCAAGCGCGAAGGCGTCTTCAGCCGCGAGGAGTCGGCCAAGTTACTACGACTCGCGCGTGTCGCGGCGCGCGCGGCGGAAGTATTCGAAGATCTCGATCTGGCGATCGCGTGGCTCAAGGCGCCAGCAGCGGCACTAGGCGATGCTACTCCGCTCAGTCTTCTCGATACGGACATTGGCGCCGATAGCGTGATGGATACGCTTGGGCGCATCGAGCATGGTGTTTTTGCATGAACTTGACGGCATGGCGGGTAGTGACAGAGCGGTATGCTGATAGCGCCTTTTCCGGCGAAGGTGCGCGCCTCTATGGTGGGCGGTGGAACCCGAAAGGGGTCGCGCTCGTATATACAGCACAGACACAATCGCTTGCGCTCCTCGAGATGCTCGTGCAGGACTCACCGCTGCGGGCCCGGTATGTGATGATCCCGGCGCGCATTCCTGAGACCTTGATCGAGCGCGTCGATGCTGCGAATTTGCCGCCCGACTGGAGAGAGCTCAGTGCAAGGACCGAGCTGCAACAGATTGGTGCTATGTGGGCGCAGAAGCGAACGAGCGCGGTGCTTGCGGTGCCGAGCGCGGTCGTCCCGGCCGAAACTAACTATGTGCTCAACCCCAGTCATCCAGACTTCGCGCAAATCGCGATTGGGGCCCGCGATGAATGGGAAACTGATCCGCGGTTGTTGCGGCGGGCCGCTCGAAACGACGTATGACAACGTGTCGTCGCCGCGCGACCGGCACTCATTTTGTTTTTCGCAAACGGGTTTGAGCTAGAGTTGCGGCCGCGTTCGGCACTGCCGCCTTGGAGAATCGCCACGGGCGCTGAACGGCGACGTTTGAAGGCGACTGGTAAAATCTGGCGACTGATTGCAGGCATGCACCATGGGATTCGAACAGCTCGTTGCGCTTAAGGCGCAGCAGAACCAGGACGCGAAGGGCAAAAAGGCCGCATCGGGCCGGACGTCGGCGCCAGTAGGCGTCGAAAGGGAAATTAAGCAGCCGCCGAAGCGTCCGGGAACATCTGCTGACGCGGCCACGCGCGCAGTCACTACGCTGCAACGACATTTTCCGCACGCCTTTCCGTGCAGTCCCGCACCAAAGGTTCCTCTCAAGGTTGGAATTCTCAAGGATGTGCTTGTCCAAGCGGCTTCGCTTGCGCTGAGCGAGCGAGACGCTCGTAATGGCGTCAAGCTCTGGTGCCGTGGCCAACGCTATTGGACCTGTCTCGTCGAAGGCAATATGCGCGTGGATCTCACCGGCGCAATCACCGGCGTTGTATCCGCTGCTGAAGCGGAGTACGGCGCAAGTCAGGAGAAGGCTCGGCTCGCGCGCAGGCAAGCGCAAATTGCGAACAATCGACATGGTCGGCCGCGTTGACCGACAAGAAGACAGGCTCAACCGCAGATCGTATTTGACATAATTATCGTTGACGGGTTTTCATGTGCAGTCCTTATTGATGACTGCTAGAAAGCTTTCTAGATCCGTCGACTTTATATTTCGAGTCCCGGAATATGCGATCAGGTCATCGCAGGACACGGTTGGACGCTCGCTTCCAAACCCACAACAGACGGCCAGGTTGCCTAACACCGGACATTCAGATCTGTCTGGCTGGTGGCTTGTCCAAACCGGTCAGAATGTCGAAAGTGCTCGACGATCAATGATCCGCGGCGTCTAACGCTTGGATAGCCTGGTTCAACCATCATCGGCTAATGGAACCTTTCGGCTATATCCCGCCCGCCGAAGCTGAGGCAAACTACTACCGGCAATTCAGCAATCCCATCGCTGTGCTGGCATCAAGTTAAACGAACCAGACTCCACGATTCCCGAGGCGGTTCACCAGACTTGACCATATCTCGCTTCTAAGACGGGCACGCCGCTCTTTACCGATTGGTTAAGCCCTTCGCTTCTTTATTCAATAGACGGAGCAGGGCCTCTCGAAAGATCATGTCGGCACCGACTCGAGCACAACTCGCACGATCAGTCCTTGCAGGAGACCCAAGTGACCAAGAAAATCCATCTTAAACTCGCCATGCGCGCCCGCACTGGCGTGTACCTGATGCACGGTACCATCGTCGTCAAGGACTCGGTGCTGGCCTAGTATTCTTATGTGTCGAAGTCGCCCTATAACGCCTTCGACAAGGCAAAGCAGGACTGGCTCGTCAAACTCAACGTGGGCGAACTGACGGACAGAAAGAACCAGAAGTACATCGCGCTACAGAAGATCGTCGGTCGCGATCCGCTGCCGTATGGCATGGAAGAAAACCGCAAGACCATCGAAGCGCTCGAAGCGACCGCGTTCAAGCAAGGCCTGACGCCGCGCCGCATGTCCATGAACGAGCTGTTCGTCGATCCCCGCGTCTAAACCACACGTAATGCCAAGAACATGATCATCGACTGTCACGGTCACTTCACGACCGTTCCCGCATCTTTCCGCGACTGGCGCGCCAAGCAGATCGCTGCCGCCGACGACCCCGCCAACGCGCCGCCGCTCTCCGGCGCGCATGTGTCCGACGACGAGATCCGCGAAGGCGTCGGCAACGGTCAACTGCGTCTGCAACAGGAACGCGGCGGCGACCTCACGCTGTTCTCGCCCATCGCGGGCCTCATGAGCCATCACCTGGGCAACGAGCGCACGAGCCTCGAATGGGCCGAGGTATCGAACAATCTGGTGCGGCGAGTATGCGACCTGTACCCGGAGAACTTCGCGCCGGTGTGCCAGCTGCCGCAATCGCCGAAAGCGCCGCCGAAGAACTCGGTTCCTGAGTTGCGCCGTTGTGTCGAGGAGATGGGCTTCGTCGGCTGCAATCTGAATCCGGATCCGAGCGGCGGCTACTGGACCGGCAAGCCGATGACGGACCGCGAATGGTATCCGGTCTATGAGGCGCTGTGCGATCTCGACGTGCCCGCCATGATCCACGTCGCGGCCTCGTGCAATCCGTGCCATCACGGCACGGGCGCGCACTATCTGAACGCGGATACCTCGGTGTTCATGCAGTTGCTGCAAGGCGGTGTGTTCAAGGACTTCCCGACGCTGCGCCTGGTCATTCCGCATGGCGGCGGTGCGGTGCCGTATCACTGGGGACGTTATCGCGGCATGTCGCTGGAGATCGCTAAGCGTCCGCTCGAAGGTCTGTTGAACAACATTTTCTTCGATACCTGCGTCTATCACCATCCCGGCGTGGAACTGCTGACCAAGGTCGTGCCGACGAGCAACGTCATGTTCGGTTCGGAGATGATCGGCGCGGTGCGCGGACGCGATCCGAACACGGGCGAGTACTTCGACGATACGAAGCGCTATATCGACGCCTGCGAAGCGCTCAGCGACGCGGACCGCCACGCGATCTTCGAAGGCAACGCACGCCGCGTCTATCCGCGCCTGGACCACCAGCTCAAGGCGCGCGGCCTGTGACCGGACGAGGAAGGCAGACATGAACATCATCGACATTCATCCGCACATCATCTCGGACGACGAGAAGCGCTATCCGCCGGCGCCGCTGTTCGGCAAGCGCTCGGCCTGGTCGCAGGAACAGCCGAACACCGTGGAAGCGCTGATCGCGGCGATGGATCAGGCAGGCGTCGCGAAGGCCGCCGTCGTGCACTCGTCGACGACCTATGGTTTCGACAACAGCTACGTAGTGGACGGTTGCAAGCAGTACAAGGACCGACTCATCGCGGTGGGTTCCGTCGACATGCTGGCCGACGATGTAGCCGCCGTCATCAAGGGCTGGGCCGATAAAGGTCTTGAGGGCCTGCGCATCTTCACGGGCGGTTCCATCAAGGACTTCGACCCGAGCGAACTCGATATCCGGAGTCGTTCAAGGCGTGGGAGATGCTCGCCGAACTGAAGCTGCCGATGTGCATCCAGACGGGTCCGGTCGGACTGCCGCAAGTGCGCATGCTCGCGGAGAAGTTTCCCGGCGTGAACATCATGCTCGATCACCTCGCGCGGCCCGATGTGCTCGACGGCCCGCCCTATGCAAACGCTGCGGGACTGTTCGCGCTGCGCGATCTGTCGAACGTGTACATGAAGCTCACGCCGCGCATCTTCGGCGACGTGAAGAAGGAGAAGGCCAGCGCGGAAACGTTCTTTTCGCGCGTGGTCGAGGCATTCGGCGCGCAACGCCTCGCGTGGGGTTCGAACTTCCCGACTTCGCCCGGCACGCTCGGCGAGATTCTCGCAACGGCCCAGCAAAGGCTCGCGTGCCTCAGCGAAGAAGATCGCGCATGGATCTTGGGCAAGACCGCGCAGAAGCTCTATCCGGCATTAAGCAAATAACGGAGACCATCATGTCAGACACTCGCCTGAACAGCATTATCCGCGCTTTCGAATCGGGCAAGGCCGCGCACGCGGCGTTTGCGAAGCTCGACAAGCAGACCGCCATCGAAATGAGCGATTCGCCTTATGACGGCATCGTCTTCGAGATGGAGCACAACCCGTACGACGTGACCGCGCTCGGCGATGCCTTCCAGTACATGTTGAGTCGCAAGCAGATCGCCGATTCCGGCTCGGTTGCGCCGAAGGTAACGCCGCTGGCGCGCATTCCCGCCAACGGCGTGGAAATGAACCAGAGCTTCGCCAAGCAGGTGCTGGACCGCGGCGCATATGGCGTGATCTGGCCGCACGTGGCGACGGTCGAGCAGGCCTATAACGCCGTGGCCTCGTGCCGGTACGCACGCCCGAAGAACGCGCCGTTGTACGAACCGAAGGGCGTGCGCGGCGATGGTCCCGCGAATGCTGCGCGCTATTGGGGCTTGTCGCTGCAGCAATACTACGAGAAGGCCGATGTCTGGCCGCTCGCGCCGCAAGGCGAGATCCTCGTGGGCCTGATGTGCGAAAGCACGCAGGCTATTGAGAACCTCGACGATATCCTTGCCAACGTGCCGGGCATCGGTTTTATTCTGATCGGCGAGGGCGACTTGAGCTAGGAGTTGGGGCTGCCGCGTCAGTATGAACATCCGGAAGTGGTCGCCGCGATGCGTCAGATCGCCGAGACCTGTCACAAGCACAACGTGGTCGTCGGCAATCCGCACGTAACCGCGAAGAATCATCGCCGCTTGCAGGAAGAAGGCTATCGCTTCCTGATGTCCGCGCCGGCACGCACGTATGGCGTCGTCGGTCTCGCACGCGAACTGGCAGGTTACTGATGAACGGCGCCGAAAGTCTCGTCGCGACGCTGGTTGATCAGGGCGTCGATATCTGTTTCGCGAATCCGGGCACCTCGGAGATGCACTTCCTTGCCGCGCTCGGCAACAACCCGCGCATGCGCAGCGTGCTGTGCCTGTTCGAAGGCGTGGCCACGGGCGCCGCCGATGGCTGGTATCGCATGAAGGACACGCCCGCGTCCACGTTGCTGCATCTCGGACCGGGTCTCGCGAACGGGCTTGCGAACATCCACAACGCGAAGCGTGCGTCCTCGGGCATGGTCAATGTAGTCGGCGAGCATTCGGTGTCGCATCTCAAGTACGACCCGCCGCTGACCTCGGATATCGAAGGGCTCGCGCGGCCGTTGAGTCACTGGGTGCGCCGTGCCGAATCCACGGACACCATCGCATGGGACGCCACGCAGGCGGTTGCGAAGGCAAGCGAGCATCCGGGGCAGATCGCAACATTGATTCTTCCAGGCGACACGTCCTGGCAGCAGACCAGCGCCGTGCCGCAAGCGTTGCCCGCGCGTGCGGCGGGCCGCAAGACGCCATCGGCGCAACGCATCGAACACATTGCGCGCGTGCTGCGTTCTGGCGAACCCGCGCTGATCGTGCTCGCGAACAGGGCGACGCGCGGCGTGGCGCTGGAGAAGGCAGGCCGTGTCGCCGCCGCGACCGGCGCGGTGCTGGGGTCGCAGTTCTTCACGGCGCGCATCGAGCGCGGCGCGGGGCGCGTGCCGCTCGCGCGCATTCCCTATGCGGTCGCGCAGGCCACGGCCTTCCTCAAGGACTTCCAGCACATCATCACGGTGGAGACACGCGAGCCGGTAGCGTTCTTCGCGTATCCGGAAAAGTCGAGTTTGCTCAAGCCCGAAGGCACGCTAGTGCATGCGCTCGTCGACGGCGATGAAGACAGCGAGCTTGCGTTCGACATGCTGTTGCAGGCACTCGGTGCATCCGGCACGGCGCCGTTGCTGCAGGCGCGCATCGAAACGCCGGCTCCCACGGGCGCGCTCAATCCGGCCAGCATCGCGCATGCGTTGGCGGCAGCCTTGCCGGAGCATTGCATCGTCGTGGATGAATCGTTGACGACCGGGCGCGAGTCGATGAACCTCACGATGGGCGCGCGTCCGCACGATCTCATCAACAACATGGGCGGCTCGATCGGCTATGCGACGCCGGTAGCCACCGGCGCTTCGCTGGCGTGCCCCGAACGCCGCGTGTTCTGCATGGTCGGCGACGGCAGCGCGATGTACACCATCCAGTCGCTGTGGACGCAGGCACGCGAAAGCCTGAACGTCACGACGATCATCTTCGCCAACAACAGCTACGCGATTCTCAAGGCAGAGTACGCGAACATGGGTGCGGGTGCGCCGGGTGAGCGGGCACTGTCGATGATCGACATCGACAAGCCGCGTATCGACTGGCTGGCGATGGCGAAGAGCATGGGCGTGCCGGCGGTGGCGGTCGAGACGGCCGAGGGCTTCCACAAGGCCTTGACCGATTCGACGCACGCGGACGGACCTTGCCTGATCGAAGTGCGCCTCTGAATCCATCACAAGCACGGTACAAGCAACGAAAGAGCACACACCATGCACGACCTGACATCGAGAACGTGGGACCTCGGGCTCGTTGGCCTGTTCCAGTTCGCTCCGGGGCTCGCCACGACGCTCGTCGCCGGTCATTGCGCGGACCGCCTGCATCGCGGACGGATGGTCGCCGCGTGTCTCGCTCTGCAAGCCGTTGCGGCAGCGCTGCTGACGGCGGCCACCTCCACGCACCATGTCACGCGTGACGCGCTGCTGGCGCTGTCGCTTGCCTCGGCGCCATCCGGCCATTCCAGATGGCAGGCCAGCAGGCGCTTTTGCCGATGCTCGTGCCGCCCAAACTCCTCGCCCGTTCGATGGCGCTGAGCACCGTGGTCCAGCAGACCTGCGTCATCGCCGGGCCGGCGCTGGGCGGCGTGCTGTTCGCTGTCAGCGTGGTCACGGTGTATCTAACCAGTGCGGCGCTGTTCTGCTTCAGCGCACTGCTGTACAGCTTCGTGCGCTATGACTACACGCCGCCGCCGCGTGAACCCGTCACCGCCGATTCGATCCTTGCAGGCTTGCGTTTCATCTGGAGCCACAAGCTTCTGCTCGGCGCCATTTCGCTCGATCTCTTCGCCGTGCTGTTCGGCGGCGCTACCGCGTTGCTGCCGGTCTATGCGCGGCAAGTCCTGCATGTGGGACCGCAAGGCCTCGGCTTGCTGCGCTCGGCGCCCGCCGTCGGCGCATTGTGTGTCGGCGTATTCCTGTCACGACGATCCATTGCCAGCGGTGTCGGCAAGAAGCTGCTGGGTGCGGTGGGCGTCTATGGCGTTGCCATAGTCGGCTTCGGGCTGTCGACATGGTTTCCGTTGTCGCTCATCCTGCTGGCCGTCTCGGGCGGTGCCGACACCATCAGCGTGGTCGTGCGGCAGACGCTCATCCAGCTGGAAACACCGGATCGCATGCGCGGTCGCGTGACGGCGGTGAATACGCTGTTCATCGGTGCAAGCAATCAGCTCGGCGAGTTCGAATCCGGCGTCACGGCGACAGGATTGGGCGTGATCGGGTCAGTGGTCGCGGGCGGCGTCGCGACGATACTCGTGAGCCTCGCGTGGAGCCGCCTGTTCAAGCCGCTCGCCACGCGCGACGCGCTGCATTGAACGCAGCGCCGGGCTCATCGGCCGGCTTGCTGCGTGCCGTCGAACGCCGGGCCGTAAGCGGCAGCCGCGTCATTCCGGCTGCGCATCAGGGTGGCTTCGGCGCGCTGGAGGCTGTCCGGGCAATTGCCGTCGCAGTTGCTGAGCGGGTTATAGCCGGCCTTCTCGAGTTGCACGAGTTCTGCCCGAACCTGAGCGCGCGTGAGAGGCTCGCTCGACTGAGCGAAGGCGGCTGCGGGAACGAGGATGGCGGCGGCGACCAATACGGCGTGGAGGGCGAGTTTCATGATTTGACCTTTCTGCTTGATGAGAGCCGCATGACTGTTCGGCGGCGACAGGTCGTATTTCACCATAGGGTAATTACCTACTCTATTGAATTTTTCGGTGTGTGAGTTGACGGTTTGGTTAAGGGCGTTCAGGTCTCTGGCCGGCATCAATTGGTAAGTTATCTTGGCAGTCTGCTTTGCATGTGTCAGAGTGACGACATGGCCGCACAACCCGCAAGCTCACAACCCGACAGCGCCGACGAACTCGCGTCCGCGCTGCGTTCCGTCGTCTCCAGGCTGAAACGCAACATGCGCGCACAGTCGACTTACGGCGATCTGACCGGCACGCAGACTGCCGTTCTGCTGCGTCTGGAGCGAGATGGCCCGGCCTCCGTATCGGAACTCGCACAAGCCGAGGGCATTCGCACGCAATCCATGGGAACGGCGGTTGCGGCGCTGGTTGCGGGCGGGCATATCGCGGGCACGCCGGACCCGGACGACGGACGCCGCACCAACCTGTCCCTCACCAAAACCAGCCTCACGATGATCCGCAAAGGGCGCAGCGCGCGGCAGGACTGGTTGTCCCGCACCATCCGCGCGCGGCTGTCCTCCACCGAGCAGGCGCAAATCGCCGCCGCCGTGGCATTGCTCGCGCGGCTGGTGGACGAGTGAACCTGCTTGTCTTCATGCGTCTCCGGAAGGCCCCTCTCACCACACAAGGCGTTCGAAAAAAATGGAATGGTTCGATCTCATCGCCTGGTTCTTCGGTGGCGTCTTTTTTTGCAACGCGTTGCCACATCTGCTCAGCGGCGTACGCGGCGAACCGTTCCAGAGTCCCTTTGCCACACCACCCGGCCAAGGGCTTTCCTCATCCACGGTGAATGTGGTGTGGGGCTTCTTCAATCTCGTCATCGGCTATGGGCTGGTGTGTCACGTCGGTCATTTCGATTTTCATAACACCGTCGACGCCCTGGCATTCGGCCTCGGCATGCTGGCCATCGGGTTGTTCCTGGCCACGTACTTTGGCCGCTTCCACGGTGGCCGGATGACTACGCGGACGTGAGGTTCAAGCAGTGCAGGCATTCCGTTCCCTCAAGGTCTTCAACTATCGCCTGTGGGCGGCCGGCGCGCTCGTATCGAACGTCGGCACCTGGATGCAGCGCACCGCGCAGGACTGGCTCGTCCTGACGCAGTTGACCCATCACAACGCGTCGGCGGTTGGCACCGTGATGGCGCTTCAGTTCGGGCCGCAGATCGTCCTGCTGCCGTGGACGGGTTATGCGGCGGATCACTACGACCAGCGCAAGTTGCTGATGTTCACCCAGGCGACCATGGGCGCGCTGGCCCTGGCGCTGGGCGTGCTGACAGTTGCCGGCGTCGTCGTGCTGTGGCATGTGTATGTGTTCGCGCTGCTGTTCGGATGTGCATCGGCTTTCGATGGGCCCGTTCGGCAGACTTTCGTCGGCTCGCTGGTGGGCGACGCGGACCTGCACAACGCAGTGGCGCTCAACTCCACGTCGTTCAACGCGGGACGGATGATCGGACCGGCGGTGGCGGGGCTGGTCATCGGCTCGGTGGGCACGGGCTGGGCGTTTCTCGTCAACGGTGTCAGCTTCGTCGCCGTGCTGGTTTCGATGTCGTGGTTCCGCACGTCCGAGCTGCGCGAAAGCGCGCGCGCCGGGCGCGCCCGGAAGGGCATGTCCGAAGGCTTCCGCTATGCGTGGTCACGCCCGGATCTGAAGGCGATTCTCGTCATGCTGTTCCTGATCGGCACCTTCGGTCTCAACTTTCCGATTTTCATTTCGACGATGGCCGTCGGCGTTTTCCATACCGACGCGCGCGGCTACGGCCTGCTCTCGTCGTTCATGGCGATCGGCACGATATCGGGCGCCTTGCTCGCGGCAGGGCGCGGCCGGCCGCGCTTCGGCGCCATTCTGGCCGGAGCAGGCATGTTCGGCGTGGGCTGCACGCTCGCCGCCATTGCGCCGACTTACTGGCTGTTCGCTGGTGCGCTGGTCGTGATCGGCGTGGCGGCGCTCACTTTTACGAACACCACGAACAGTCTGATGCAGATCTCGACCGAACCCGCGATGCGGGGGCGCGTCATGGCGCTGCGGCTGGCCATTGCGCTGGGCGGTACGCCTGTTGGCGCGCCCGTGGTCGGGTGGGTCGCCAACCACCTGGGGCCGCGCTGGGCATTGGGGATCGGCGCGCTGTCAGGGTTCGCCGCCGTATCGATAGGCGGCTATGCGGCGTCCCGCATCCGGCGTTAACAGCGCGTGTCACTTCAGAACAGATGATCGATACCGATGGTGAATGCAGTCTGACTGTTCGCCCCGGCCGGGTTCAGCGTGCTGACCACAGCGTGGCGATAGGACGTGTAGTCGGCTTCGGCATAGAGCGTCGTGCGCTTGGACAGCAGATAGGCCGGCGACAGCACAGACAATCTGCGGCGTCCGGCCTTGTCGGTGGAGACGTTGGTCTGGTAATAGCCGCCGCGAAACACGATAAAGGGCGTCACCGTCCATGACAGCCCGCCGAACGCATTGTTCGTCACTGTATGCGGCGCAGCGGGGTCTTGCAGGTCTTCTGCCATGAAGCCGCCGGACAGTTTGACCGGTCCGATCGCATAGCTGGTGCCGAGCATGTAGTAACTGTCACCCAGGTAACGCGTGCCGTTCAGCACATTGCGGTGTCCATACACGCCGCCCACGGCCACGGCGCCCGCCGCGTAGCTCATGCCCACGGCACGCGCCGCGCCGCTGCTGAAATTCCCCGCGACCCCGCCAAACGAGTTGTCTGCTTCAAACAGCAACGAACCGATCCGGTTTTTGTATTTCACGTCGTTGTCGTTGCGCGTGCCGTCGGAGGCGACGGTGAGCGGCAGGATCGGCGTGAAGTGAAAACCGAAGGGATCGTAAATGCTGATGATGTCGTGCGCGATCGTGTACTGCCGGCCGAGATCGATCGAGCCGTAAGTCCGATGCCCGATACCGACGAACGACTGCCGGTTGAATTCGCGGTTGGCCGTGTTGTCGAACTGGCCGTTACCGAGGTTGAAGCCGCTTTCCAGTTGGGCATGCGCGTTCCAGCCATCGCCCAGATCTTCCTTCAACCGAAAGCCGAGTTTGTTGGAGCTGTAGTAACCGTTCGAATTCATCGTGGTCACGGAGCCGCCGCCCTTGGCCGCGTCGGTCTGATGACGGATGCCGCCATCCACGGTGCCGTACAGCGTCACGCTCGTCTGCGCATGCACGGGCAATGCCGAGACCATTCCGGCGGCTGCGGACATACCCAGTCCTAGCCTTTTCCAAGCTATCTTTTTCACAACGTGCCTCCATCTTCATTAGAATTTTTTGCGATTGGTATGACTAACTATTTTCGGAACTGTCCTTTCCGAAAATAATCCGCCGGAATCGAGTCGATGCCGGCGGTGGTCAGTCAGTGACCGGCAGAGCTGCCGCTCGCCTGCTTGATCGGTCCGATCTGCACGTCGGACGGACGGAATCCGGACTTCAGTTCGCGCGTCAGGGCCACGCGATCGAGGGCCTTCTCCCAATTCGCGACAACAATCGTCGCCACGCTGTTGCCGATGATGTTCGTGAAGACGAACGCACTCGACATGGCCTTGTGGATGCCGAGGATCAGTGCGATGGACTCGACAGGAATCGTGTTCGATGCGGCCAGCGTCGCCGCGAGCACCGCGATGGCCGCGCCGGAAACGCCCGCCGCGCCTTTCGAGGTGAGCAGCAGCACCGCGAGCAGGACCAGTTGTTCGTGCCAGCCCATCGGCGTGTTGGTGGCCTGGGCGAGGAACACGGCGGCAGCGGCGAAGTACAGGCAGGTGCCGTCGTGATTGAAGGTGTAGGCCGTCGGCAGCACGAGACCGACCACGGACTGTTCGCATCCCAGGCGTTCCAGCTTGTCGATCAATTGCGGGAACACGGTTTCGGAGGAACTCGTACCGATCACGAGCAACAACTCCGCGCCGATATAGCGCATGAGCCGCAGCAGGCTGAAGCCGTTCAGCCGGGCGATCGGCCACAGGATCAGCACGATGAACAGCGCACAGGTCAGATAGAACTCGAGGATCAGCTTGCCGAGCGAGAGCAGCGTGCCGAAGCCGAACTTGCTGACCGTGAACGCGATGGCGCCGAATGCCGCAATGGGCGCGATCTTCATCGTCAGGCCGATCACCCAGAACAGCGCGCCCGAGACCGAGTCGATGAAATCGAGCGCGGGCTTCGCGCGGTCGCCGATAGCCGCGAGGCCGAACGCGAACAGGACCGAGAAGAACAGCACCTGCAGCACGTCGCCGCCCGAGAACGCGCTGAAGGCGGTGTGCGGAATCACGTTGAGCAGGAACTCGCTCGTGGTGACGACATGATGGGCCTTGGCGACATACGCATCGACGGCGGCGGAGTGCACGCTGTGCATGTCCACGTTCATGCCGACGCCCGGCTTCAGCACGTTGATGACGACCAGTCCGAGCGCCAGCGCGAGGGACGTGACCACTTCGAAGTAGAACAGCGCCTTGATCGCGACGCGGCCCACCTTCTTGAAGTCCTTAACGCCCGCGATGCCGCTGCAGACCGTGCAGAAGATGATCGGGCCGATCAGCATCTGGATGATGCGGATGAAGGCGTCGCCGACCGGTTGCAGATTGATGCCGAACTTCGGGAACAGATAGCCTGTGGCGATGCCGAGCGCCATGCCGGCGAGGACCTGGAAGGACAGGTCGTGATAGAACGGCCGGCGTTTCCTGGATTGCGTGACGGCCTTGCCGGGCAAGCTCATCAATGTCTCCTTGCGGTGCAGGTGGCGAATTGAAATTCGCTTCTAGGAATGAAATAAATAGAAAGGCGGCGTGCGATGCGGTTCAGCGTCCCGCGTCGCCGAGCATGCGTTCGCTGTCCGCGAAGATTTCATCGACGGTCAGCTTGCGTGGCAGCAGACCTTGTTCCTCGCAGAAGGCCAGCGTTTCCTCGAGCGGTGCGCGCAATGCGTCGTAACCGAACAGCAGCTTGTCGGGCTTGCCCGCATTCTCCGCGGCCACCGAGGCCTTGCCGCGGCACAGCAGGTCGTACACGGCGCGCACGGCTTGCGGATGCGCATCGGCCAGCGCTTGCGTCACGACGACAACATGATTGATCGGCACGTAGCGATGCGCGGCGTACCACGCGAGATCGGCCGTCGCGGCATCCGGAATCAGCGGTTCGAGACCCGCTTCGTCGGGCAGGTCGTTGCCGAGGATGGCGGCATCGAGTTCACCGGCCCGCAGCATCGGCAGCAGTTTTTTGCCGGGCGCGGCGCGTTGCACGAATGACGGATCCGCATACTCTTCGAGATGAGCGCCTTCGATGGTGATCCATTCGTTCGCTTCGACCGGCACGCCGTACGTGTCCGAGAGAATGGCGCGCACCCACATGCCGGTGGTTTGCGTATAAGTGCGCACGCCGATCTTCTTGCCCGACAAATGTTCGATATCGAGCTTGCCGCGCCGCGCATTATAAATAATGCAGCCTTGCTGGAACCGCGCAGCCACGACGGCGGGCAGCAGGATGAGCGGTTTGCCATAAGCCTTGGCCTGCAAATACGTGACGATGGCCAGCTCACTCACGTCATAAGCCTGGCGGCGCGCCATGGGCGCGAACGCGTCGTGAATCGGCTCGACCTCGTCGAACACGAGTTGCACGGCGGGATCAGTCAGTTCGCCACGCTTCAGCGCGCGCGTGTGCGGGTAAGTCTTCAGGGCGGTTTTCAGCAGCAACGGTTGCATGTTATGACCCACGGAAAGCGGATTCAGGCGGCCAGCGCCGGATAGACGGTCAGCGCGGTGCCGCCGAAGATGGCTTGCTGTGCATCGCTGGGCAACATCGCGAGGCTGGCGCGTGCATCGGCGAGCAGTTGCGGCAGCGCGCCTTCCGCAGCGGGAAAATTCGAGCCCCACGCGATACGGTGTGCACCGAAAGCGTCGAGCACGCGCGGGAAGAAGGCCGCCGGCGTCGATGCGCCACGCGACGCTTCCGCGATCGTGCGGTTCGTGAGCTTCAGATACACACCCTCGTGCGATGCAAGGCTGAACAGCGGCGCAGCCGCCTCATACGGCGCGCCGCCCGCGAGGTCGGGTCGCGCCAGGTGATCGAGCAACACGCGGATCTTCGGAAAGCGCGCAAGCATGTTCAGCAGCGCCGGAATGCCTTGCGCCGTCATTTGCAGACAGATCGACACCCCATGACGTTCCGCGTATTCCCACACCGGGAACGAGCGCTCGTCATCGAGCCAGCCCGCTTGCCCCGGCATCGTGCTGCCCGTCGTGAAGAGACGCAAACCGGAGAGGCCGGCGTCGAGCCAACGTTTCAGTTGCGTGACGGCGTCGTTCGCCAGCACGTCGATGGAGAACACGCCGGCGAAGCGATCCGGATGACTGCGCACCGCTTCCACGACATAACTATTGTCGTTGCCGTACACAGTCGATGCCTGCACGACCACGGCGCGGTCGATGCCGGCTTCGTCGAGCGAGGCCAGCAGGCCTTCGAAACTGACGGGGCGCTTCGCGGACCATTCCGATTGGTGGCCGCCCACCGGCGCGAGCGGAAAACGCTGTGTATCCGGGGAAATGGCGTGAGTGTGAGTGTCGATGACAACGGACATGAAGCGGCTCCAGGGATGTCTTTTTGCAATGGAATGGACGTCACTGTAAGCCGCTTGCGAGCGAATCCCTCAATATGAACTTTGCGCTTGGGCATAAATTCTGGTTAAGCTAAGGGTTTTCACATAGTGTTGAACGCCATGGCGAACCGCGAAGACGACCCATCAAATGACGATCTCACGCGCTTGCGCCGCTTGTTCCTGTTCGATGCCGTTTGCGAATCGGGTGGTATCGGACAGGCGGCGGCGCGCGCCGGACGCACCCAGCCCGCAGTGAGCGTCGCCATTGCCAAGCTGGAGGCAAGCTTCGGCGGACAACTGTTCGACCGCGGCTTCGGCGGCAGCGAACTGACGGTGGAAGGGCGCATCCTGCAACGGCGCACGCGGCGCATGCTCGATCAGATGGAGCGCGCGGTCGCGTCTTTGACCGGCCATGACGAACCTTCCCCGCAGAGCGCGACGATCTGCCGGCATCTCACCGATGCGCAGGTGCGTTGCCACATCGCCATTGCGCAGGCCGGCTCGGCGGCGGAGGCGGCGCAGCAGCTCGGCATCTCGCAGCCGGCCGTGCATCGCGCGGCGCGGCAGATCGAACAGACCGTCGGCGTGTCGCTCTATCGACGGCGCGTGCACAGCGTCGCGGCGAATCCAGCGGGCGTCGAATTCGCGCGGCGGCTCAGTCTCGCGCTGTATGAGATCGCGCAGGCCCGCGAAGATCTCGCCTATGCGCGCGGCCAGCGCACCGGGCGCGTGGCCATCGGCGTGTTGCCGTTGTTGCCGCCGCAGCTCGTCGCGCGCGTGATTCAACGGCTGCGCACACGTTATCCAGCGGCCCGCATCACCGTGGACGAAGGCTCGCACGCACCGCTGCTGCGCGATCTGCGCGCGGGTGGCATCGACATCATCGTCGGCGGCTTGCGCGAGCCCCGTCTCACCGGCGCGGTGCAGGAAACCGAGCTGTTCGCGGACCCGTATGTGGTCGCGGTGCGCAAGGGGCATAAGCTTGCGCGTCAGAAGTCGATCATGCCCAACCATCTCGCCGACTACGACTGGGTCGTACCGCAGCGCAATGTGCCGCGCCGCGCGGTGATCGACCGCCTCTTCGCGCGCCTGCCCGCCACGCCGCCGCTCGTCGTCGAAACAAGCTCGCTCGCGATGATGATCGCGATGCTCGTCGAGAGCGATTGCATTACCTTGCTGTCGCGTTCGCAGATACGTGAGGCCTATCCCGGCAGCGACATGGTCGCGCTCGAATTGACGACGCCCGAGGCGGATCGCGCAGTGGGCTACACGGTGCGAAGCGACTGGCTCGGTACCGCGGTCCAGCAGGCGTTCATCGAGTGCCTGCGGGAAGAATGCGCGCTGCCCGCGTAAGCGCGATCGTCCACGTGCCGCACCAAATCCGGCATATGCCTTTACTCAAAGGTTAACGCGTCGAGAAATTTATTCAATGGACGCTGCCGGGTCGCGATGAGACGATGCAAGCATCGAAAGCCGCAGACGACTTGCTGCAAGCCGCGTTGCAAGTCCGTGTCTTGAGCCACGAGCCCATGGATGTAGCGGTTGCAGCCTCACGAGCAGACAAGCACGGGCTTCGCACGATCGCACGCTGACGACTTGACACGTGCGCTCGCGGAGGCACTTGGCCTTCGCATCCCCATCACGCATCAACGCAGGATTCACTGCCCGACAAGGCGGTGAGGGGCACTCACGCCCGCAAAAAAAGAAGCCTGAAACAAGGCGCCATATTGGAGACAAGCCATGCATGCAAGCAAGCGCACGAGACCTTTACAGGATCATCGCGAGAGAGAGCGGAGCAGCACGCCGAAAGGCTGACAGACGGCTCCATGGCCGGCCAGGTCGCATGGACGGCGTGGGGAACGCAATACCGCACCTCATCGAAGAGATCCCATGATCGGGAAATTAATATTCGCTCTCGCCGCCTGTCAGTTCGCGGGCGTGGCTCACGCGCAATCCTATGTCACGCTGGCAGGCGTGGTAGACGGCGGCATTCGCTATACGCACACCGGACTGGGCAGCCAGTATTCGATGAACTCGAATGGCTTCTTCACCTCGAACCGGCTCGATTTCATCGGCAAGGAAGATCTCGGCGGCGGCTATAACGCGCACTTCAGGCTCGAAAGCGGCTTCAATCTCGGCAACGGCGCATACGACAACACGAATAACGTGGCGTTCAACCGGGGCGCGTATGTCGGCCTGGGCGGATGGTTCGGGTCGCTCGACTTCGGCCGCCAGTACACCATCGCGCATGATGTGATCTATGACTACGATCCCTTCAACTTCGAGTACCCCGGCATCACGCCGCTCACGCCCGCGACCGCGGGCACGCGCTTCAACAACGACGTCAAGTACAGCCGTACATATGGACCGTTCCGCTTCCGCGCGGAGAATTCCTTCGGCGGCGTAGCGGGCGATTTCAACGCGGGATCGGCGCGCGGCGTGGGCCTGCAATACAAAATGGGACCGGTGAACGTGGGCGGTGTCTATATCCATCGCTCGGTGCTCTCAGGCACGACCTATCAGCCGGACAACTACTACACGCTCGGCGCGGCACTCACCTTTGGTGACTTGCGGTTCGCTGGCGGCTACATGAACGATAACCTCGACGTGGCCGCGCCGAACCGCGACGTGCGCACGCTCAACTACTGGGGCGGCCTGACCTATCAGTTGACGCCGTACACACGCCTGGGCGCCGCGTACTACATCACGGACTTGCCGAATACGGGCGGCAAGCGCAGTCAGGGACTGGCGAGCATTGCCTATTCGCTGTCGAAGCAGACCGTGCTTTACGCCGAATTCGACTACACGGAGTTCTCCGGCTCCTACATCACCAACAAGACCTTGAATGCAACCCAGCAGCCGCATCAGCTCGCGTTCACCGTGGGGATCAACCATGGCTTCTGATATGCCGATCAGCGCATCTACGGCGCTGGTTCTGCACGTTCCCTGTCGTTTCCATTATCCTGCTGCGTTATTCTTTGCCATCGCAGAACAACTGCGGCATAAGAATCACGCGGCAGCGGGATCAGAAAGCCGCACGCAGAACGACTAGCGCCGAAACGTGTCATCGTCCGATGCGCGGGGCGCATCGGAGACACTATGAGTCAGCTGGACTGGTATTTGAGCGTCAACATGAAGGCGCGTCATCTGCGCCTGCTCGTCGCCATTTATGACTTCCGCAACCTGCGGCAAGTGGCGTCGAATTCTTACATAACGGTTCCAGCGGTATCGAAGGCACTAGGCGAAATTGAAAGCGCGCTGGGCGTCAAACTCTTCGAACGCACCGTCAACGGCCTGCGTCCCACCGCCTATGGCGAATGCGTGGTGCGGCACGCCCGCGCCGTGCTGAGCAGCCTGAACCAGACTGCCGAAGAGATCAAGGCGCTGCAGACCGGCAGCGCCGGCAAGGTGCACGTGGGCGCACTGCCGACGCTCATTTCCACCCTCATGCCCCGCGCCCTCGCGCGCCTGAAACAGGAAGCGCCGCAGACCAACGTCTCGATCCTCGAAGGCCGCATGAACGCCTTGTTGCAGGACTTGCGGCGCGGCGACCTCGACATGATCGTGGGCCGCCTGCCGAATCGCGCGGACACCGTGGGCCTGCATGAACGCGCGCTCATCAACACGCCGATCAAGCTCGTCACGGGCGTGCAGCATCCGCTCGCAAGCCGAAGCACCGTGCAATGGTCGGACCTGAAAGACTATCCGTGGATCCTGCCGCCTTCGGGTTCGCTGCTGCGCGAGCCGATCGAAAACACGCTGGCGCGCCATGGCCTGCCGATGCCGTCGAACACCATCGAGACCCTTTCGACGCACTTGATCCGCGCCTATATCCAGATCAACGACGCGATTGCGCTGCATACCGTGGACATGATCTATCCCGATTCGGGTGCCAGCCCGTTTCATGTGCTGCCGCTCGACATGAACCTCGCGACGCGTCCGCTGGGCGTGATCTGGCGCGCCGACAAGCCGCTCGCGCCGAGCGCCATGCTGCTGCTGCAATGTCTCGAACGCGAATGTCCGCCGACCGATGTCAGGGATGAAGCCGACCTTGCCGCGATGGCGGAGCATGCCGGGTCCGGTCAAGGGGCTTAACCGGAAGGTTAAGGCATCTGCCCTTTTATTCAATGGACTGGACACGCATGCGGCGCGATGATGGCTTCATCGAACTCGCATCAAGAGCGCGTTGACGCGCCGGCGACTGACCGAACAGGAGACAGACGGATGCCCATCCCCATGATGAGCGTATGGCGTCGCGCGGCCGCATGGTGCGGCACGGCGGCGCGCAACACGATGGAACTCGCGCGGGCGTGGCCCGGACAGTTCCCGGTGTTAATCCACATCTTCGGCATGGACGATCTGAGCCAGCCGCGACGCTAGCCTTCGCTGTCCGAAGGCGCTTCCTGTTCCCGTCATCCAGCGTTCATCTCCGCCGCGCGCATGCGCGGCCGGTCTCCATATGCCTGCGCGCACTGCCAATACACGACGATACAAACTATAAAAAGGAGATCCTGCATGACAGGCCGACGTACCTTTCTGAAAGACGCGCTCATCACCGGCACGGCGGCGGCGCTCGTCAAGCCTGCGGTGGCCACGCCGACATCCAGTGCGCCTCAGCGGTCTTCGGTGAGCCGGCCCTCGTCGGCGCTAATTGCGGCGGAAGCGCAAAGCGATGTCGTTGCACCGTCGCTCGACGAAGCGCCTGCCACGGATGCCGCGCACATCGGCAATCCCGGTTCCGACTTCATGGTGGATTTGCTGCGCATCGCGGGCATCGACTATGTCTCGACGATGCCCGGTTCGACCTTTCGCGGTCTGCACGAGTCGATCGTGAACTACGCGGGCGACACGCATCCGCAGATGATCGTATGCACCCACGAGGAAGCGTCGGCGGCGATTGCGCACGGCTACGCGAAAGTCGCGGGCAAGCCCATGGCCTGTCTCGTGCACAGCACGGTGGGCTTGCAGCATGCGTCGATGGCGCTCTACAACGCATGGTGCGATCACGTGCCGATGGTGGTCATCGCCGGCAATATCGCCGACGCAACGAAGCGCCGGCCCGGTGTCGAGTGGTATCACACGGCGCAGGACCTCGGTGCACTGGTGCGCGACTACACCAAGTACGACGACTATCCGGTGTCGCTCCAGCATTACGCCGAATCGTTCATGCGCGCCTGCACGATGTCCGTCACGCCGCCGATGGCGCCCGTGCTGATCGTCGCGGATGCCGAGTTGCAGGAGCAGCCCATTGCGGACCCGCATGACATCGCGGTGCCGCCGCTGCGCCAGGCGTCGCCACCCGCCGCAAGCGCGGATGCCTTGCAAGCCGCCGCCACGATGCTGTGCGCGGCGAAGGCGCCCGTGATCGTCGCGGATCGCGCGGTGCGCACGCAAGCGGGCCTGGAGTCGCTGGTCGCGCTCGCTGAATCGCTCAATGCGCCGGTGATCGACCTGCTCGGCCGCATGAACTTTCCCACACGGCACACCCTCAATCATTCGTCGATGCAGGCGCGCCTGCTGGCCGATGCGGACGTAATCCTCGCGCTCGAAGTAGGCGATGTCTGGGGACTGACGCAAAGCGTGCCGGATACGATCGGCCGCACATCGAAGCGGCGTGCGAAGCCGGACGTGCGTGTCATCAGCATCTCGACGTCCTATCTCTGCGGCAAGTCGAACATGCAGGATGCGGAGCGTTATTACGCTTCGACCTCGCCCATCGGCGCGGATGCCGAGGCGTCGATGCCCGCGTTGACACAGGCTGTCCGTTCGACGATGACAGCCGCACAACGCACGGCCGTCGAAGCGCGCGCGGCGACGCTGCGCGCCTCGCATGACAGCATGCAGCACGCCGCCCGGGAAGCCGCCACGCGCGCATGGGACGGCACGCCGGTCAGCACGGCGCGTCTCGCGCAGGAAGTGTGGAACGTCATCCGCCATGACGACTGGGCGCTCGTTTCGCCGCCGGGCGCATGCAGCCAGTGGCCCAATCGCCTGTGGGACTTTACGAAGACGTATCAGTTCATCGGCGCGGGCGGGGGCTATGGCGTCGGCTATGCGGCACCCGCCGCCGTGGGCGCGGCGATCGCGCATCGCGACGCCGGGCGCATCGCCGTCAGCATCCAGACCGACGGCGACTTGATGGTGCTGCCCGGCGTGCTGTGGACGGCGGCACATCATCAAGTGCCCTTGCTGATGGTGATGCACAACAACCGCGCGTGGCATCAGGAGACCATGCATATCCAGCGCATGGCGGGACGGCGCGATCGTCATCCGGAGCGCGGGCGTATCGGCACCGTGTTGCAGGATCCTCCGATCGATTACGCGTCGATGGCGAAGAGCATGGGTGTGTGGGCGGAAGGCCCGATCTCCAATCCCGCCGATCTCGGGCCGGCCCTGACACGCGCGATGGCGCAGGTCAGAAGCGGCAAGCCCGCGCTGCTCGACGTGCTGACTCAACCTCGATGACGATTGCCGCGATGACCCCCTATTCACGTTCGCTGATCGCGGCGCTTGCGTTCATCGTGCTCGCCAAGCCGGAAGCACACGCCGATGCTCGCGCCGATATTGAAACCGGCCGTGCGCTCTTCATGCAGAAGGGTTGCTACGAATGTCATGGCGTGCTGGGACAAGGCAGCGCATCGACCGGGCCGGCGCTCGCGCCGCATCCCATCGCGTTGTCGGCGATGCAGGCGTCTGTGCACGATCCCAAGGGCGAAATGCCGGTCTACAGCAAGCGGATTCTCTCCGATGACGAGATCGCCCGCATCCACGCCTATCTCGCTTCCTTGCCGCCGAATCCGTCAGCCGAGCGCATCGCGCTGCTCAACGACGGCGCGGCGCCGACGCCGCAAGCCTCGGTGGCACCGGGACACGGCTCAACCATTTACGCGGCGAATTGCGCGGCATGTCATGGCGCGGGCGGCGAAGGCGGTGTGGGACCGGCGCTGCGCGGCATCGCGAGCCGCTATGGAACGAGCGACATCGAAGCGCGCATTCGCGAACCCTCCGGCATCATGCCGCGCCGGTATCCGCACGTCCTGAACGATGACGACGTGCGCGACGTGGCGCGCTATGTTGCGCAGTTGCGCTGACAGACACGCACATGGTCGGATCCCGAAGCATTTACCAATTGGTTAACGCACCTACGGGTTATTTCAATAGACGGGAAAGACACGCTATTCGATGATCTTTTGACCGGATCGCTGGACGGTCCCCGAACATCATTCGAATCCAACAGGAGACCCCGTTGACCAGGAAAGTCCCGCTCAAGATCGCCATTGCCCAGTACCCGCATACGTCGGCCATTCGCAACGGCTCGATTCCCATTGAAGGCGTCGATGCGGAGATCGTCACCGTCAAGCCGCAGATCGGCGCGTTTCGCCGCATGGTGCGCGATGTCGAGTTCGACGTGTGCGAGCTGGCGCCGACCACCTACATCATCGCGCGAGCCTATGGCGCGCCGTTCGTCGCGCTGCCCATCTTCGTCATGCGGCGCTTTCATCATGGCGGCCTGCTCGTGCGCCCCGATGCGGGCATCGCTACACCCAAGGATCTCGAAGGCAAGAAGGTCGGCGTGCGCGCGTATTCCGTCACGACCGGCGTATGGACGCGCCAGGTGCTGATCGACGAGTTCGGTCTTGATTCGTCGAAGGTCACCTGGGTCGTCGACGACGAAGAACACGTCACGCAACTCGAGCTTCCGTCGAATGTGATTCACGCGCCGCAGGGCAAGTCGCTGGCGGACCTGATGGCGTCGGGCGAACTCGCGGCGGGTTTTGCCGCGAATGCCGGCATCGGTCGCACCGGCAATCCGAACGGTGGCTGGCAGGAAGTGGAAGCCGACTATCCCCACCTGCTGCCGAACGCGGCCGAACTCGAAGCCGACTACTACCGCCGCACGGGCGTGTATCCGATGCACGGCACGATCGTCGTGAAGGATTCGGTGCTTGCCGAGCATCCGTGGGTGGCGAAGTCGCTCTACGACGCATTCGAGCAGGCCAAGCAAGCATGGCTCGCCGATCTCGACACCAACGACCCCACCAACGCCAGCGACAAGACGTATCTCGAACTGCGCAAGATCGTCGGGCACGATCCGTTGCCGTACGGAATCGACGCGAATCGCAAGACGATCGAGGCACTGGAAGCGACCGCCTTCGAGCAGCGGCTCACGCCGCGCCGGATGTCGATGGACGAGCTGTTCGTCGATCCGCTTGCCTGATCCAAAGCCCCCACCGAATAACCATTCAATCGAATCAAAGAACGACTCATGGCATCCATCGTTGATATTCATCCGCACATCATCTGCGACGATACAGCGCGCTATCCCGTCGCGCCGCTGGGCGGCAAGCGTTCCGACTGGTCGAAGGAACGTCCTTCCACGGTCGAATCGTTGATCGCGGCAATGCACGAGGCCGGCGTGGCGAAGGCCGCCGTCGTGCATTCATCGACCACATATGGCTTCGACAACAGCTACGTGCTCGATGCGTGCGCGGCTTATGCAGACCGTCTCGTTGCAGTGGGTTCCGTCGACGTGACGCTGCCCGATGCGCCCCGCACCATTCGCGCCTGCGTGGAGCGCGGCCTTGCGGGCCTGCGCATGTTCACGGGCGGCAGCACGAAGGATTTCGATCCGCGCGAACTCGAAGATCCGCGCGCGTGGCCCGCCTGGGAAACCTGTGCGGAACTGAATCTGCCGATGTGCATCCAGACAGGTCCGATTGGCCTGCCGCAGGTTGCCGATCTGGCGCGGCGTTTCCCGAACGTGAAGATCATTCTCGATCACCTCGGCCGCCCCGACGTGACGGACGGCGCGCCTTACGCAAAGGCGCAGACCATGTTCGATCTCGCACCGCTCACGAACATCTACATGAAGCTGACGCCGCGCATCTTCGACGACATGCAGAAGGGCGCAGCGAATGCAGAGACTTTCTTCCCGCGCCTGATTGAAGTGTTCGGCGCGCAGCGTCTGGCATGGGGTTCGAACTTCCCGAGTTCGACAGGCACGTTGCCCGAGATTCTCGCGACGGCCGAAGCGGGCCTGCGCTGCCTGAACGACGACGACCGCGCGTGGATCTTCGGCAAGACGGCGCAGCAGTTGTATCCGGCGCTGGCCTGAGCGGCGTGGCGACAGATATCCAGTGAACGAAGCATGAGGAACAACCAGATGGCGACGATTCAAACCGACCTGCCGACGCTGCGGGTGAACCTGGCCGACTACGCGGCAACGAAGGCGATGAGAGACGGCCGCGTGTCGTCGAGCGTGGTTAATCTCGACTACTGCGGCCCGGCGCGCGCGCACGACGGCTTCAAGCCGATGCTGCGCGAGAATGCCTTCGATGCCGGCGAACTGGCCATCGTCACGTATCTGCAAGCGAAGGCTTACGGCAAGCCTTACGTGCTGCTTCCGGCGCCGATCTCGGGACGCTTCCAGCATCATTGCGCGGGCTATAACGGTGAGCTGGGTCATCTCGACCCGAAGGACATCGAGGGCAAGCGGGTCGGCGTGCGCACCTATGCGCAGACCACAGGCCTGTGGATTCGCGGCATCCTGCGTCATGAATACGGCGTCGATCTCGACAAGGTCAAGTGGATGACGCAAGGCGAAGGGCATCTCGCCGAGTACACGGACCCGGCCAATTGCCAGCGGCTACCGAAGGGATCGTCGGTCGGGCAGATGATGCTGGACGGCGAACTCGCGGCGGTGCTGGCGGGCGAGGACATGCCGAAGGACCCGCGCGTGAAGACCCTGGTGCCCGATGCCCAGGCCGTCGCAAAGGACTGGTTCGCGCGCGAAGGCGTGGTGCCGATCAATCATATGTTCGTCGTGCATGCGAGGCTGTCGAAGGAGCGGCCGGACATCGTGCGCGAGTTGTACCGGATGATCGTGGAGAGCCGCGCACTGGGCGAGGGCGTGCCTGCCGTGATCCCGCCGTTCGGGCTGGACGCGAACCGCAAGGGCATCCAGCTCGCCATCGACTGGGCGCTCGACCAGAAGATCATCCCGCGCCGCTTTTCCGTGGACGAGCTGTTCGACGAGGTGACCGGCAGCCTCGGATAGACCCGCGCACGGGCGCGCAGTGATAATAAAAAATCAGACGGAGACGAAGTGATGGAGACTATTCGAAGAGCAGCGCGCCTCGAGAACCGTTGGGGCATCGTATTCCTGCTCGCCTTTGGCCTGATGATCGCGTTCATGGATCGCACTAGCATGTCGGCCGCGCTCGCGGATCATCATTTCGTCCAGCATTTCACGCTCACGTCGGTGCAGCGCGGCTGGCTGGGCTCATCGGTGTTCTGGGCCTACGGGCTGTTGCAACTGCCGATGGGCTGGCTCGTCGACCGCTACGGCGTCAAATGGCCTTACGCAATCTGCTTCCTGCTGTGGTGCATCGCGGCGGCGGTTACCGGGATCGTCACCACGCTGTCGGCGCTCATCATCGTGCGGGTGCTGATCGGCGCGGCGGAAGCGGTGGTCGTGCCGGCGACCTATCGGTATATTGCCAATCGCTTCGAGGAAACGCAGAAGGGAACGGCGCTCGGCATCTATTCGGTCGGCGGCAAGATGGGTCCGGCCCTCGGTGCGCCGGCCGCTGCGTGGCTGATCGCGGGCACGTCATGGAAGATGATGTTCATCGTGACGGGTCTCGCGGGGCTGGTGTGGCTCTTGCCCTGGCTGCTGATGGTGCGCAACGACTTCCCCGACGCGACAGAACTCGCATCGAGAAAGCAGCGCGCCGCCTCAGTGCCGCTGCGCAATCTGCTGGCGAGCCCAGTGGTGTGGGGCGGCTTGCTGACCAACTTCTGCTACGCCTATTTCGCGTTCTATTGCATGACGTGGATGCCTGCGTATCTGGTGGAGCAGCGGGGGCTTTCATTGCAGCAGTCGGGCTTGTACACGGCCTTCAGCTTCTGCGGCGTGGCTGTTACGGCTGCGCTCAGCGGCTGGCTGGCGGACCGGCTGATTGCCCGCGGTCACGATGCCGTCGTGGTGCGCAAGTCGTTCATGGTGGTCGGCTTCATCGGCGGCATGACGGTGCTGTTCGGGGCCTACGCGCCGAGCGTGCAGATGGCGCTGTTCTGGAACGTGTTGTCGTTGACCCTGGTGGGTCTCGTCACGACGAACAACCTCGCGCTCGTCAAGCTCACTTTGATTCCGAAGCAGGCGGTGGGCTTGAACACCGGCTTGCAGCAGGTGGCGACGAGCCTCGCCGGCGGCGTGTCCGCCAGTCTCTCGGGCTGGCTGCTGCATGTGGGGCATAGCTACACGCTGCCGATGATGGCTGTTTTCGTGTTCCTGCTGGTCGGCGCAATGAGCACGATTGTGCTCATGCGGCGCAAGTGGGCGCCGAAAGTGAATGGCGTCAAAAAAGAGGCTTCCGAGCGCGAGGCCGTGCCGCCGGCGGCGATGAGTCAAGGGGTGCGTTGAGCGCTTGTTCCCGCCAGAACTGTGGGACTGGCCGCGTCCCTCGCGCTGATTGAAGCGCACCTGGAATTTCGGAGACGTTTTTGCTGGAGTTACGCTGCCATCGGCATTCCAGCGATTCGTTCATAGTAGCGGGCTTCCGCTTCGGCCGGTGGGATGTTGCCGATCGGCTCAAGCAGGCGTCGGTGATTAAACCAGTCCACCCATTCAAGCGTGGCGAGTTCAACCGCCTGCACGTTACGCCATGGTCCGCGACGATGAATAACTTCTGCCTTGTAAAGGCCGTTGATCGTTTCGGCGAGTGCGTTATCGTATGAATCTCCGACGCTGCCGACTGACGGTTCGATTCCTGCTTCGGCTAGACGCTCCGTATACCGAATTGAAACGTATTGCGACCCGCGGTCCGAATGATGTACCAAACGGTTACTTTCGGCTGGTCGGCGCTCATGTACCGCCTGCTCCAGCGCGTCCAACACGAAGTCAGTACGCGCTGAGCTTGACACTCTCCAGCCTACGATGCGTCGCGCGAACACATCAACGATGAAGGCAACATAAGCGAAGCCTTGCCAGGTGGCCACGAAGGTGAAATCTGACACCCACAGCGCGTTCGGCCTTGACGCTTTGAACTGCCGCTGGACGTGATCAAGCGGGCACGGTGTGTTTCGCTCGCTGACGGTGGTTCGAATCGATCTGCCGCGCCGCACACCTTGCAGCCCGAGCCGCTTCATCAGTCGCTCGACAGTACACCGTGCGAGCTTGAATCCTTCGCGCAATAGCTGCCGCCAAACCTTGCGCGCACCATATACCCGAAAGTTCTCTTCCCATACACGCCGGATATGCTGACACAGCAGTGCATCGCGCTGCGCGCGCGGCGGCAGCCGACGCGGATCAGCGCGTCGAGACGAATGAAGGTAATACGTCGACGGGGCGATCGGCAGCACCCTGCAGATCGGCTCGACCCCATACGCCGACCGGTGATCGTCAATGAAGGCAATCATCACTTCGGTCGGCGGTCGAGCTCCGCCTGTGCGAAATATGCCGAGGCCTTGCGCAGGATTTCATTGGCCTGACGCAGTTCCCGGACTTCACGTTCAAGCTCGCGGATGCGGTCCTGCTCCTGCGTCTTGGGGCCCGCGCGCAGACCACGATCGCTCTCAGCCTGACGAACCCAGTTTCTTAACGTTTCGCGTGAGCAACCCATCTTGGCGGCAATCGACTGGATTGCTTCCCATTGCGTCGCGTACTCCGCACGATGCTCGAACACCATACGAACCGCGCGCTCACGCACTTCCGCCGAATATTTCGGCGCCGTCTTCCGTTTTGCTTTGTCGAGGTTTTCCATGACTCTATTCTCTCAGGAGTAAAGGTCTCCGGAAAACCCGGTGCGCTTCAATGCTGACCGAGCTGATTTGCTCGGACGTGCCACCGTGTTCGCCCAGGTAGGCCGCAAAGCGTTCAATCGTGCTGGCATCCTTGCCGGTCGTGACGAACACGACCCGCCGCGCTCGCATATCGGCGACCAGCGTCAGATACTCATGACCGCGCCGATACGAGGTTTCGTCAATCGCCACTGCCTTCACCTCAGACAGGTCAGCCCCCGCGAGTGCCAGCTCCACATACCGCGAACAGATGGCGTGTACTCGATGCCACGACAGGTTGACCGCACGCGCGACAGCGGCAAACGGCATCTGCTGGGCGAGCATCAGTACGAGTGCCTCGAACAGCAGCGTAAAGCCGCTGAGTTGACCGACCCAATCAGGTTCGACCAACCGCACACGCGGCACCCGCACTTCCAGAAAACATTCGTGTTGAAAGAAATTCAGGTGACGCAGACGCTTGATTTGCGTGTCGTGGTCAGGATGCTCACCGGCAACTCCAGCATAGGAAAACCGGGTGCCCGCGACGAAGTCCACGGCAATGGTGAGTTGACGCTGAGCGGCATCGAAGTCAACGCCTTGAACGTACCAGGGCGCGGTTATACCGAGAGCGGATTCGAACAGTTCATTCGTCATGGTTGCTTTGTCATGGCTCAGCTTATCAATTCTGGGCGCCTCAAGGATTCGCTTCGCCGGGCTTACGCCCGTCCTTGACCCGCCAACCCACCCACTCAAAACTCAAAAGAGGCGTTTTGTCGAGCATTGCGGTGACACCAAGATCGACGGTGACTTCCTACACTGAGCGAATGGCGGAAGTCTACCGAAGAGGTCTACGATGCAAATCGGCGCGCCAAAACAGTTTAGGCCTCGGCGATGGAAAAGAAAGCGACCGCGCCGGTAAGCTGTATCCCTTGATCATGAAGCGCCTGAGCGGCCGCCGCCGCCTCCTCAACCAGAGCGGCGTTTTGCTGGGTGACCTGATCCATTTGCGCGATGGCCTGATTCACTTGTTCGATGCCGCGACTTTGTTCGCCTGACGCCGCAGCAATTTCCTGCATGATGTCAGTCACTTTGGTCACAGCAGCGGTCACGTCAGCCATCGTCCGCCCCGCATCGCTTGCAAGGAGCGCTCCGTCCTGAACTTTTTGGACCGAGTTCTCGATCAAGGTCTTGATGTCCTTGGCGGCGCTCGACGAGCGTTGAGCGAGTGTTCGGACCTCGCTGGCGACGACCGCAAAGCCGCGCCCTTGTTCGCCGGCACGCGCCGCTTCTACTGCCGCATTCAACGCCAAGATATTCGTCTGGAATGCGATGCCCTCAATGATTGCGGTGATGTTGGCGATCTCGGTCGAGCTGTCGCTGATGCCGTTCATCGTTTCAACCACGCGGCCAACCACTGCGTTTCCTCGTCGAGCGATGTCGAAAGCGTTGCCCGCGAGCGATGCCGCATGTGAGGCGCTTTCGGAGTTGCTTTTAACGGCCGAATTAAGTTGTTCCATGCTGGCAGCGGTTTCTTCCAGCGATGCAGCCTGCTCCTCGGTGCGTTGGCTGAGGTCAGTGTTGCCGGTGGCAATCTCCCTTGCAGCGCATTCGACAGCGGTGCTGCTTTCTCGTACTTGGCCGATTGTTGCGGTCAATCGATCATTCATCTGTTGGAGCGCCCGCAACAGCGACGCCGTCTCGTCGCGACCTGAAACATGCAAGGTCGTTCGTAAGTCGCCTTGCGCGACCGCGTTGGCAGTCCGAACCGCGCGCTTAAGAGGCTCGACAATCGAGCGCGTGATGGCCGCTGCTGCACCGATCGCCAGCAGAATGGCGGCGAGACAAACGCCGAGCTGGATATTGCGGGTCAAGACATACTGCTGATCATAATCGGCTGCGATCTCAGCTTCTTTTTGTCGCGTGAGCGCCGCATACTCGTCTGTGGCATGGGTCAGCTTGGCAAGCAAGGGGCGGCACTCTGCGTTCATTTTCGCAATCGCCGCGTCCCGACGACCTGCATTCTCAAGCTCCAAGATCGCAGTAGCGACAGGAGCATAAGCCTGCTCAATCTCATCAATACGACCAACGAGTGCGCGGGCCTGATCCGATGCATCGGGTCTCGCAACCAGCCGCTTGAGTTCCGTCAGATGTGCCTGAACGTCGGAATGGGCCGCGACGACATCTGTCTTCTCCAGTGCAAGATCAGACGCGGTGGTGACCAACACAATATTGCGCGCGGCGATGGCGCGTCGGTCGACCGCCGCGCGTAGTTGTGCGGCAACGTTTGCGCGAGCATTAACACCTTCCAAATAAGACTCGAATGCTTGTCGTGACTGATTGAGCGCGTAAATGGAGTTGATCGAAATACAGATCACTATGACAGTCAGAACAGAGAACGCACACGCCAGCTTACTTTTGACATTTAGATTGTGGAGCATCTTTTCTCTCAGGGAAAATACTTAATATAGGCGGTTATTTGCCACTTTCTCGCAATACGGCCCGCGGCCGTACCCGAATATGCTTAACGACCGATACCCTCTGAAGCTGATACTGAAAACTCGAAATTTGCTATTAGTTGAGCGATTTGTTGACAGTATTTCTTTCCGACAACATGTCCCTTTGCGTGCAATAGCAGATGCCGTCACGGGATGGCGACGCATTGGCTCAAGGAACCTGTGTTTCTCGCCGTTAAGCCGAAAGATATCGGAGGGTGCGTTCGTGCCGAATGACCCTTGTTTCCCACTCATGCATTTCGGAAAAAAGATGAAAAAAGGAACTTGGACAATCAAGGCAAAACTGGCCGCGTCATTCGGAACTCTGAGCCTGATCGTTCTTATGATCGCTGGTATGGCCCTTAGCTCGCTTAACGATGCGAACGCGCGATTCGAGGGATTTATCAACGGCATCAATGCTCGCGCGGAAATGGCCACGGCCATCCGCGCCGCAGTCGATGACCGCGCAGAGGCAGTACGCAATCTAGCGCTTGTCACGACACCTGCGGACATCGAGCTTGAGCACCAGGCTGTTCTGAAGGCAGAGCAGACAATCGAGGTTCGTCTCGTCGAATTCAATCGGATGGTTGCTGCCGCTACAGACATGCCTGCGCAAGCTCATGAGCTCGCCACTGAAATTCCTCGCATCGAACGGCTCTACCGGCCCGTCGCCCTTGAGATTGTCCGGCTTGCCATGGACGGTCAACGTGAGGCCGCCATCGCTGATATCAACAATAAATGTCGTCCGCTCTTGGCGGATCTTAAGCGCGCGACCAACGCCTACACCGATGCGACCCATGCGCGCGCGGTAGAGATGGTCAATGAGGCACAGGTTCGATTCGAGCATCAGCGCAATCTGCTGATAGCACTATCCATTGCAACCTTGTCGATCGCAATCTTTGCGGGTGCGATCATCACCCTCAGTATCTTGCGCGCGCTCGGCGCCGAGCCTGGCGTGCTGGCGAACATCGCGCAACGGGTTGCGAAGGGAAATCTACGCGCGATCGATGGTGCCCATAAATCAGCCGATGGAAGCGTGCTGTCGTCCATGCATACCATGCAGGGTAGTCTCGTCAAGATGATTGGTGAGGTCCGGTCAGCGGCGGACAATATCGCTTCCGGTTCAACTGAGATTGCCACGGGTAACATTGATTTATCGTCCCGAACCGAACAGCAAGCATCGGCGCTTCAGCAAACTGCGTCCAGCATGGATGAACTGACCTCGACGGTAAAGCAGAATTCCGAGAACGCGCAGCAGGCTAGCTCGCTTGCCGCTCACGCTTCAGAAATAGCGCATAAGGGCAATCAGGCTGTCGACCAGGTGATTCAGACGATGAGCACAATCAGTTCAAGCTCGTCGCAGATTTCTGCTATCACCAGCATCATCGAAGGTATTGCATTTCAGACCAACATTCTGGCACTTAATGCGGCCGTTGAAGCGGCTCGTGCAGGTGAGCAGGGCCGTGGTTTTGCAGTCGTAGCAGGTGAAGTGCGAACGCTCGCACAGCGTTCTTCAACCGCCGCAAAGGAGATCAAGGATCTCATTACCATGTCCGTTGCTCAAATCGCTGATGGCGCAGACCATGCGAACGACGCCGGCACGACTATGACCGAACTCACGCACGCCGTGAGACGCGTCACCGATATCATGGGGGAGATCGCCAGTGCTTCGTCTGAACAGAGTAAGGGAATTGAACAAGTCAACCTGGCTATTACGCAGATGGACGTCGTAACGCAACAGAACGCGGCGCTGGTCGAAGAAGCAGCCGCTGCTGCGCAGTCGCTGGATGGGCAGGGTCGAAAGCTCACGGATGCCGTATCGTTTTTTCATTGAGAGCAGTCATGGTGGAAAGTATGTGCTGCCTCCAAAGGTGTTATCCATCGCGTAACGACTGGCGTCGCTTCCTACAAAGCTACACTTGTCTCGCACTCACGGACGTGACGTTAACCGCCAACTACTTTTTAAGATTGGTGAGCTGATTGTGTACGAGCGGTACGCTTTTAGCGGGGGCGCGTCTCGGAGACGTAAATGGAACTTGATGCGCTCCCTGAGCTCTTATGGCCAAGAATGATGAATCGTATTTTTAGCCAGGCGTCTTGAGGCGTTCTTGCAGTGGAGTGCAGCGACTTAAGCTTTTGAGCCGGATATGACGCGCTAGGTAACTGCGACAAACGCGCCTCACGCTGCGCATTAAGCGCGGAGTGCTGGCGCAGTAGATGAGTGGGGTCCGACCGCTCACCCCGCAATGTAGAAGTCCTAACACGCGGTTGCGGCGAAATTCCGAGGTCTCAGCCCACGCGGGCTGCATTCAATTGTGCTTCAAACGCCAACCTTTGGATCGTGACCCATCGATCGATTGATCAAAGCCACTTTCAAACACCCATTTCCACGTCGGGTGCGATGGTGGTTCCTGTGGCGCCGCGTCAAGCCAATCGACGAATTCAATTATTTGGTCAGCATTGGCAAAGAAGCGCAAGCTTCCGATTACGACGTTATACAACGGAATGGATTGATCGACGACGAACAAGGTGAGCTTGCGAGCGTCGCCGACTTGCCAAACCGCACTCGCACCGAGTCCGGTTGGAAACGGTCGCATGGGTCGGTTGCCAGACATGTCGTTCACGCTGCAACCTTGGACATTGCCTGACGCATGACGGCAGCGAGCTCTGCCGCAACGAACTTCGACACATAAGCGTTGGCGCCAACCTTTCTGACGTGCTGCTCGTTCGCCGAGCCCGACAGCGACGAGTGGATGACAACTGGGATCATCTGCAGTCCAGCAGCAGCTTTGATCTTGCGGGTAAGCGTGAACCCGTCCATCTCCGGCATTTCGAGATCCGTCAGTACCAACGCGATGTCGTCCGTGACTTTCTTGCCTTCCTTAACTGCTTTCTCGCCTGCTTTCTCCAGCAGATCCCACGCCTCTTGTCCGGTCTTGGCCATGATGAAGGGTACCCCCATCGACTTCAAACTTTCTTCGATAAGGGCTCGCGCGACGCCGGAATCATCCGCGGCCAGCACCCGCGCACCAGGCGGCAGAGTAAGGCGGCCCGTATTCTGTTCGTTGATTTCTGGTTCACTGGCAGGCAGGGCATCGCGCAGAATTTGCTCAACGTCGAGCACCTGCGCGAGTCTACCGCCAGCGTGTGCGTCAAGTCGGGCTATGCTGGTCACGGTTTTGCCGCTCGAATGTCCTTCGGCCGAGAGGACGCGGTTCCACTCCAGGCGAACAATATCGTCGACCTCCTCCACAGCGAAGCCTTGGGTCGTGCGAGCGAACTCCGTCACCAGCAGGATGCGATTTCCTTCGCGCGGGGTACATCCGGTGACTCTCGCAAGGTCGATGACGGGGATGATTTCGCCACGAACATCCGCGACGCCAAGGATCTTGTCAGACGACCCTGCCAGTTCGGTGAGCTTGGGCATTGCGACGATTTCTCGAACTTTGAAGACATTGATTCCGTAGAGTTCGCGGGCGCCTGTACCGCGGGTAGCACCAAGGCGAAATAGCAACAACTCAAACATGTTGCTACCTGCCAAGCGCACCCGCTGTTCAATATCGTGTTGATCGTTGTTCATGTTTTTACCGTCCGGTTTGGTTTGTCGATCCCTAAGATATCGGCACACGAAAACGTTTCTAGAGCGCGGCTTTCGCTTTGAAGCTTCAGCATCACAGGGAGAAGTAACTTTATCTGGATAGCAGAGATCGCGAAAGATTGATAACGATACCTGCTTCGGGAACAGTTTGAGTCGTCCGTTAGCAGGGGAAATGCCTTCCATAGTCAACCAATACTTTTCAGCCGTCGCTGGCCGATCCTCTTTCCGTGTCGCCACGGTGTTATTTAAGAAGTGCCCCTTGTTATTAAAGTACCAAAGCGTAGTTTTTCAAATTTTGGAAGGGGGGCTTATGGATGCCGCTGACTTTATGTAGCGGAGGTTGCGTGAAGATGTAACGTAGATAGCGGAGGGCGCTGCGAAGTGATTAAAGCAAAAAAAGGGCGCACCGAAGCGCGCCCTAACCGAGGGTTGGACCTGAGAGTGCCCAACCAGTGTTTGTATAACGACGCGATGCTGTCAAACTTTAGGACTGGGAGCGGAACGCCCGACTGTAGTTGCCCCTGTATCTCAGGACACTCAGACGTCGTTAAGTTGCTGATACCGCAGCCCGCCTGAACTCACGAGGTGAGCGGTATTTCAGGGCTTTGTGCGGGTGGCGCTCATTGTATTGCTCGAAGGCAGCGGCCAGATGTGTGAGCGCCGTAGGCACATCAGGTTTGTCCATGAAGGCCGCGTAATCGTGCTTCATCGTTTTCACGAACCGCTCGGCCATACCGTTGCTCTGCGGCGAGCGAACGGGTGTAGTCAGTGGCACCAGTCCTAGCTCGCGCGCGAAGCGGCGTGTGCGATGGTCGATGTAGGCCGAGCCATTGTCCGACAGCCATTCGATGGTCTGCGCGGGCTGCGTGTTTCCGAAGCGTTGCTCCACCGCTGCGAGCATCACATCGCGCACGATGTCGCCGCTATGGCCGCAGCAGTCCAGCGCAAACGTCACGCGAAGCGGCTGACCATCGTCGCATCGGAACTCAAAGCCGTCCGAACACCAGCGCGCATTGCTACGGTCAACGGCCACGCGACCATCATGTCGCCAATTGTCGTTTCGCACGCCAGGCCGACGCAACAGCAACTGGTGCTCGCGCATCACGCGGTAGACCCGTTTGTGATTGACGCACGGAGCACGGGTCATCTCGCGGCTGCGCCGCAGCAGCGCCCAGATACGGCGGTAGCCGTAGCTCGGCAGACCCGTCACATGCATTCGAATCTCATCGAGCAAGCCCGTATCATCGCGCATCCGGGCGCAGCGACCATCCTGCCAATCGATAGCACGGCCCCGTTTTACCGCCACACCAGAGCGCGCCACGCCGAGAACTTCGCAGACCGTTTTCAATGGTCGTCCCCCGGCAGCAAGGGCGAGCGCGCAATCAGGTTTTTTGACCGTCCCCACTCGACCGCCTCGCGGAGAATCTCGTTCTCCATTGTCTTCTTGCCAAGCAGCCGCTGCAGTTCCTTGATTTCCTTGATGGCCGCGACCAGCTCAGACGCCGGAACAACTGTCTCGCCTGCCTTCACCGCTGCCAGACTGCCTTCCCGATATTGCTTGCGCCACGCGAACACCTGGTTCGGGTTCACGCCATGCCGCCGCGCTACTGCCGATACCGACGCGCCGGGAGCCAGTGTCTCCTGCACGATGGCGACTTTCTCTTGCACCGTCCGCCGCCTGCGGCGTTCCGGTTCAGCCAGAATCTCGATGTGTTCCACGTTATGCCTAGTCGTAAAGCTAGTCACAAGACTATCCCAAATTTAAGAGAGTCTTCGTGTCCTGAGATTCAGGGGGCTACTTCACGCACTGTCCGCCTCCCGCAAGATCCGAACAATCTGCTCATCGCTGTATCGACTCTTCTTCATGACGCGCTCCGTATGGATGCGCCGTTATCCTAGATCAGTTCGGTCTCAAGTTACCGGGGCAGGTCAGTAGCGTCGTGTCGTCAACGTGCATGCGCGGCGCCTGCAACTGGTGCGCGCGCAGCGGCGGCAGAAGCGCAGCGAGCAATTGCTGCGGCCAGCGTCCATTCGCACAGCGTGGCCCGCGGCAGGTGAATACCACGGCGCGCATAGCGCATCTCTTGCCGATTCAACGGCAGATGATCGACGTAGGTGCTCACTAGGATGTTTGCGAGCAGACTCGCGCTCGCGTTACTCTTGGGCAGCGGCGAGGGCTGAGCGCTCGCCATCACGATGGTCGACTCGCCATCCTTCTTCGCTGCATACTTGAAGCGGATATGTTCGATGACCGTGAGCCTTGACGGCTCGTAATGCAGCGTCTCGCTACGCCCTTCGCCGATGCGCTCAAGCGCGTCGAATGCGGCCTTCTGTTCGTCGCGCAGGTCATATTCGATGCGCGTGCGTGGTAAGTCCTTTGGCAGCCAGGGCGTCCCCGGCGGGCGTGCCCTGTGACTTGAAACTTCGCTGGCTCGGGAGGAACTGGAATATCTATGGCGGCGTCAAACAGCTCGGCCTGACCGGCCAGCCGCTCAGAGCTCGCGCCGAAGCGTGCGCGATTGAGTTGTGCAATCTGATGCTGAAGGCTCTCCAGTTGCTCCCACAACACGCACGCGAGCCGGTTCTGTTCGAGTGCAAAGGCTTGCAGAGCCTCCAGCTCTAGTGGCAGATCCCGGCAGTGACGGCGGCGGGCAGCATGTCAAGCATGATGCCCAACTCGCGCGACGTTTTACAAGCTTCGGTGAGCGCTGTGCGCGATTCAGGGCAGCGTTTAAGCCACGCGCGTCACCGCGACGGCGCGATGAGGCTTGCGCGCTGGAATCTCAATACCTTCGAGCCACGCATTGAGTTCCGCAAGCGTGAAGCCGCGTTGTGCGAGCGAGGCCGGTGATGGGAAATGTCCGTGTTCAAGTCGTTTGTACCAAAGCGCGAATCCGGTACGGTCCCAATAGAGGCACTTCACCTTCGTGCGGTCACGCCCGACGAACACGAACAAGTTGCCCGAAGCCGGCTTCTGCGCAAGCAGCGGTTCGACCAGATACGACAGAGTGTCGATCGACTTGCGCATGTCGACCGGCTCGCGGCAGATGTAGGCTCGAACATCAGCGGCGATCAGCACCGTGCACCGCAAAGCTGGCCAAGCACGAAGCGCACGATGCGCTCGGCATGCACGCCACTCATTTCGATGCGAACGCCGGCGATCGATAACGTCACGCGATCACGCGTCGACGATGCTGGCGTATCGACTGACGCAGATGATTGTGTCGCTGCAGGCTCACCTTCGAGGCGAGCAATGACAAACGCGGCGTCGGCCGTCACGGCCAGCGGACTCATTGCTGCCGTTTCGCCCGCAAACTTCTTGCGCCACAATCCGAAAGTGCTTACGGCAATGCCTTGTTCGCGACAAAAATGTCGAGTGCCAACGCCGCTCATCTTCCATGCTGCAACCATCTCTCGCCAGAACGCTTCGCCCTGGCGAGGGCGTCGCGTGCGCGTTCGCGCAGCAGCTCGGCCCACCGCGTCGTCGTCCATCGCATCACTCCAACCATTACAATGGCCAAACCTTCGCATCATGCATGCGGAAAATCAAGACGGGTTGCGCTGACGGATACCCATCGCAAAATTCGTTGTCTCGTCCCTAAGCCGTGCATTCGAGTCGCACTGTTCCTTTTCCGGCGCGTTTGGCGACGTAAAGCAGCCGATCGGCTGTTTCAAACGCGCTGGCAGCAGAGCCTGTCGTAAGAGACGCCCCACCAACACTCACCCCTATTTTAACCAAGCTGTTATTTCTCAAGTAAATGGAGTCGAAATGGCTTCGACAATGAGATTGGCAAGCTGATACGTCTGCGAGCAAGTTTTGTTATCCAAAACGAAGGCGAACTCGTCACCGCCCAACCTCCCGATATGGTCGTCAATTCCAGCAAGGGCATTCAGGCGATTTGCTACCGCTTGCAGCAGCTCGTCACCCGCACCATGGCCGAAAGTATCATTCACTGCCTTAAATCCGTCGAGCTCTAGGAACAGCACAAACACTTCCTCTGAGATGCCGCTATCATCGACACGGCGCTTTGAAAGCGTGTCGATAATTTCCATTATCTTGGCACGGTTGTTCAATCCCGTGAGCGAGTCTTTGGTTGCAAGAAACACAATTCGTAGCTGCGCATGGATGAGCGCCGCGGCCGCTCGATAAGCCTTGTCGACGGTAATAAACATGCCGACAATCCAGACGGGGCCTTGGATAGCGATCCACTTCATATGCAGTGCAGGCGAGATCGCACAGGCCGCGAGGAACGGGACGACGATCAAAACAACCTGTAGCTTTGCAAACTTTGGGGCACCGGCGTTGGTAAAAGTTGCGCCGAAAGCTAGGCCGGTCATGACACATGCGCTCATCACGGTAAGCAACATATCTCCTGACATGGCTGTGACGCAGCCAGTCGACCCGATGATCACGGACCATATCAGCCCCGAGGATATGATCCGATGCCGTGTGTAGACGCCTTCGCTGAAATTTTGATGAATCCAACGCGTAACCACGATGCGATTCACTACGCCACACACCGCAATAGCAAAAAGGATAATGCCCGTCAGGAAATCGGAGAAGGCGTAGGTCAGATCGAGACTGACGACGCTGACTCCTCCAAGTACAATCATCTCCGTTCGTCCGACGAGCGTACGGAACAGCTGTTCTTGGATAGCGTCGTTCTCTCGCGCTGTCGGCCGCGAGAGAGATTCGTAGTAATTTCGAATCCGAGTTAATAAAACTTGTTCGACTGACCGTTCCATTTAACGCCCTAAGTACTCATCGATGCACATTGAAGCTGACGACATTTATGTTTGACGATTCATCACGAAGGGAACTGAGCATGCAACACTCGAAGTCACACGTGTCAGCTTGCTACAGCGGCATGACATGCTGCTCGACGTCGAGCCAAGCCGAAAATATGTCTGCCTCCATCGGCCGGCCAGTGAAATAGCCTTGAACTTCGTCGCACCCCCACGCTTTGACCTGCCCGAGTATTTCGGCGGTCTCAACTCCCTCTGCTACGGCGGTGTAACCTAATTCATGGACAAGGCGAATCACCGTCCGAACGATTGTTGCGTCACGCGGGCTGACTGATATTGCTCTGACGAGTGCCTGGTCGATCTTCACGGTTGCCACATCGAGGTGGCTAAGCTGCGCAAGGTTGCTGAATCCGGATCCAAAGTCGTCGATTGCAAGCGCCACGCCAATCTCGCGAAGCCGACCGACTGCTAACGCGGTGCGATCGCAATGGCGCATGAGCGACCCCTCTGTCACTTCGATCTCCAGTCGTTGAGCGCCAACATTGCACGATTTAAGTGTCGATTCGACCAACGGCACAAAATTATCGCGCGTCAAGTCTGACGCGACAGCATTCACTGATACACGGAGTGTCGGATGACTCGATTGCCACATCGCAAGCTGTCTTAACGCCGCAGTGAGCACCCAATCGGTCAATGCGTTGACAAGCGCCGTGTTCTCGACGAGCGGAATAAATTCGCCCGGAGAGATTTCTCCAAGCTGGGGGTGACGCCAGCGCACAAGCGCTTCCGCGCTCACGCAAACACCATCGCTTAACCGGACGCGAGGTTGATAGACGAGACGCAATTGATTTGTTGAAAGTGCATCCTTGAACGAGTTGATCAGGATGAACGCACGATTTCGATGACGTCCCATTTCCAAGTCGTAATACACCGCACGTGTCTGAGTTTCGCGAGCGCGCTCTGATGCGAAAATCAACGCGGCGATCATGTCGGGTGGATTTACGGCGTCGCTAAGTCGAACGACACCGATAGACGGCGTGACATCGATCGGCAGGTCCACGCCCGCAGCTAAAGGCCGTTCGAACGCGCCCGTGATGCAGTCAACGAGCCTCCCAAGTCCGGTACAGGACGCTTCTGTGACGAGACCGTATCGCGCATAGCCGATTCGATAAAGCGTTATGCCCGGACCAAGCGCGTCGGTCAGTCGTTTGGTTGTCTCGACCGCTACGGCGTTGATCGACTCCAATCCGATGGCAACGACCATGCGGTTGATATAGTCCAGCGTACAGACATCGATCAACACCGCCTGCGTCGACGCATGTACAGCCACGCCGTGCTGTTCGTCGCGGAGCGCCAAATCGTCTAGAAAACGCGTCAGATTGGGCAGTCCCGTCACTCTGTCGCGACAGGCCGTCGAGCGCAACGTGTCAATACGCTGCGCAATCAGATTGGCTAACGCTGACAGATGGGATCGTTCTTGAGCGCCGAAAGACGCTCGGGGAGTCGTACCAATGATGCACAGCGTTCCGACGGCGTGGCCGTTGTGTGTCACAAGCGGTGCACCAGCATAGAAGCGGATGAACGGCGATCCGGTGACCAATGGATTGTCATGAAATCGGTCATCGTGGTGGGTATCGAGCACCACCATTGGTTCACGGGCTAAAATCGCATGTGCGCAAAACGACGTTTCCCGGGCCGTCTCGGTGACGTGCATACCAACACGAGATTTGAACCACTGACGGTCCTTGTCTACTAGGGTCACCAGCGAGATTGGCACTTCAAAAATGTCGGAGGCGAGTCGGGTGATGTCGTCAAAAACAGAGTCGGGCGGTGTATCCAAAATACACGCAGAGCGCAGCGTGCTCAGTCGAGCATCTTCATCGAGAGGATAGGGCGGTGCGATCATTGGTTGCTCATGCCAGCGGAGTATCGCTCTATCACCCATATGGAAATCGGCTGTTCCAAGTAAGCGATCGGGCTGCTGCTCCCTCGGTTTCGGAGATTGTTAGATGACCGCAATATCCGGTCACGGCCAAAAATGGAACTCTTTATTCAATGACGGCATTGGACACTAAAACTTAAGGGTATCCACTTCATTTGGTTTGACGGCCTTACCAGCCAAAGGGGACAGCCAACCTGCGCGCTCGGGATTTATTCGATTATTTTTGGAGCGCGTTCCGACAATCTACGAAAAGGTTTTGCGCGCTGCGGTCGTGGAAAAGCGCAACGTGCTGTTCGCAGTAGGGATGAGGTTCTTTGACTCAGATGCTATGGTGCGGCAAATTAATCGTGAATATGCATCCGACACCGGGCCGATTAGTTACCGTCAAGTTACCATCAAACGATTCAATGATCCCTTTAGTGATTGAGAGCCCCATGTCTAAACCACTTTTGTCTTTCGATTGTTGCGTGAAAGGTTGGAACATGGTTGCGGCGCTGCCACGAGGAAGTCCGCCGCAGTGGTCACGTACTTCGATTAAAATGCGGTCTCCTGCCGCGTAGGCGACGAGCTCCACCTCGGTATCGGTTTTGTGAATTTAAAACCGTTTTGCACTAGACTAGTCACTGCGGAATATAATTCGTCGCGGTCTGCCCAAACGGCGAGACCTTGTTCGATTGGCAGAGCCGTAAAAGCAACATCACGAACGTGCGCGGCCAACGTTGCGGCGTGCGCCACATCCTGAATAAATCCCGCCAATTGAAACTTCTCACTCGAAAGCCCTTTGTCCGTCTCTCCTTTAAGTTCGTCAAGTGACCGATTGATCAGGCTGCGTAGACTATCAAGTCCGCGCTGGAGGACTGTGCCTGTTGCGCCGTTAAGATTCAAGTTACCTTTCTTCGCCGCTTCGAACGCTATAGTCGCACTCGACAACGCGTTGCGTAGTTCGTGAACAAGTGCCGCTGTGTCTTCTCGGTCCTGTTTTCCTTGAGCGCTACGATCGGCGTTACCGCGCTGATAAGCGAACTCCATAACCGCCTTTGCGATTGCGTTGTCAAGACAACGGTTTAACGTTTGATATTCATCTACCAGAAACGGGACATCGCGTTCGCGAGCAAGTGCCATGATAACTTGGCAGAGATCGCCGTATTGATGAACGACCTCTTCTATGCGCGCGCGGAAATTCGATGTGTTTGGACCCTAAAAGAGAAAACCATTTGATTCTCGTTTTGTTGCTCTCTTCGGAGCGATAACCCAGCCTATAATTGGCGCACAACCTATATCGCCAGATATAAAAATGTCTTGCTCATCAAATTGATAAGTCGTTCACTGAAGGTTGCGATTATAGTTGGTTCGAGCGTTAATTGCTCGCTGGGGTGTCCACGCTCCAAACTTTAAAATGATCAGACGGTCAGGACCAGCGACTTAGTGGATGGAGGAAAATGCCCCAGCCATGCCTCGTGCTCCCAAAATCCGAACGGCCATTTCATTTCCTGCCCCTGAGGCGCATTCTAGGGTAATGGCTAGCTTCGAAGTTGTTTGCCAAACCTCACTCGTCGGCGTTGCTAATGCAACGAGGCTTCAGTAGATGAGTGCTTCGTAGGGTATTTGACTTCGAGCGTCTTCGATCTGGTCAACGCGGGGGCGAGCGTGCTCTCGGCAGTGCTAGGACAGTCAAGTTTTGGTAACGCAAACGAAGTTTCGATAGAAAACTTCGATGGCTTCGGACTTAAGAGGATTGTTGCTTGGCCGTTAAGGAAGCAGGGAGCGGCCGTTAATCTGGTGGCTCCGCACACACACGCATATTCGGAGAAATAATGCGGAAAAATATTGAGAGAACCGCGCGATTGGTCCGTCGCGCAGGTGAGATCGCGCTCGTCCTCACACTGGCAAGCGGTTTACCCCTAGCAGCAGAGGGCGCGACATCTAAGACGGCGACGTTCACCGTGTCGCTGACCATTCAAGCCGATTGCGACATCACCGCCAATTCGCTCGATTTCGGCTCGACGGGCATTATCCAGACAAACATCGACCAAACAACCACGGTCAACGTGACCTGCACGAAGGGCACGGCCTACAACATCGGGCTGGATCAGGGCTCGGTAAGCGGCTCGGCCGTGGCGACGCGTCTTCTGGGCGGCATGGGTTCACCCAATCCGACAGTCAACTTCGGCCTCTATCGCGACTCGGCGCGCACTCAGAATTGGGGCCAAACGATCGGCACCGATACGCTCTCGGGCACCGGCACCGGCTCCTCGCAAGCCCTCACCGTCTATGGCCGAGTGCCGACGCAAACCGCCCCGGCGGCGGGCGCCTACACGTCGACCATCACGGCGACGGTTACATTCTGAGGCCCCGGCGATGTCCTTTTTCCGTTCTTTCAAGCTCGCGGCCGGGGCGCTTGCCGTGGCGCTCGCCGTGCCCGCGCATGCCGGTGCGCTGCAGGTTTCGCCCATCCGCGTCGATCTTTCGCCCGAACAACCCGCCGCCGTCATGAAGCTGCAGAACCGCGGCAGCGAGACCATCACCGCGCAAGTGCGCGTGTTCGGCTGGTCGCAAACGCTCGACGAAGACCGTCTCGACGAAGCGCGCGGCATCGTTGCAAGCCCGCCGATCATCAGCATTCCTGCCGGTGGCGAGCAAACCGTACGCATCTTGCGCACGAGCCGCGAAGCGCCGCGCGGCGAGGAGACGTATCGCCTGCTGGTGGACGAGATTCCGCAAGCCGAAACCGCCCGCACGACTGGCGTGCGCATGCAGTTGCGCTATTCGGTGCCCGTCTTCGCGAACGCCACGTCCGGCCCCGCCACGCCTAAGGTCGATTTCACGCTGGAGCGCGCAAGCGCCGGCGCCGATCCGAAAGCCGCGCCCGCGCGCCTGATGTTGCGCGCCGCCAATGCCGATGCGCTGCACGCGCAACTGAGCCAGGTGCGGATCGAATGGCCGGACGGCCGCGTCACCGAAATGGCGCCGGGACTCCTCGGTTACGCGCTGGCGCACGCGACACGCCAATGGCCTGTTGCGGATGCCGCCAGCACCGCAACCACCGCCACCGTGCACGCGACCATCAACGGCACGCCCGTCTCGACGCAGATCTCGCTCGCTAGCCCGCTCGTCGTCTCGTCGGCGAAGTGACGTGACGTGAAGGCCGGTCATGTCGAGAGCCGCAAAAGGCGCGGCGGCAGGCGCGCGCGTGCGCGTCTGCCGTTCGTGCTCGCGGCGAGCGCCAGTCTCAGCATGGCGGTGAGCGCCGCGTGGGCCGCGCAGATGGTGACGTCGCCCGTGGCATCCGCCAGCGCCAGTGCTGCCAGTGCTGCCAGCGCGGCCAGCGCGGCGAACCCCAAACGCGATGGCGTGCTCTATCTGGAAGTGGTCATCAACGACATCTCCACGGATCAGGTCGCGCAGTTTTTCATGGTGGACGGTGCGCTCCACGCCATGCCGCGTGAGCTCGCGGAGATCGGCATCCTCGCGGGGGAGACGCCCGTGGATGCGCAAGGCCGCGTGGCGCTTGCGACCATCGCCGGGCTGTCGTATGCGTACCGGCCGGAACTGCAGCGCATCGATATCCGTGTCAGCGACGCGCGCCGTGTGCCGTCCACACTTAACGACGGCTCGTTGCGCCGCCCGACGACCTCCACGGCCACCGGCGCGCTTATCAACTATGAATTCACCGCGCAGCCCCAATACGAGTCGCGCTACGCGCTCTTCAGCGAGGAGCGCTTGTTTTATCCGGGCGGCACCTTCAGCAACACCGGCACCGCTTACCGATACGGCGAACGCACGGGCTACACGCGCCTCGATACGTCGTGGCGGCGCTCGAACCCCGACACGATGATCACCACCCGCATTGGCGACACGATCAGCTCGTCGCTCTCCTGGACGCGCGCGGTGCGTCTCGGCGGCGTGCAGGTATCGCGCGACTTTTCGCTGCGTCCCGACCTCGTGACTTATCCGGTGCCGACGCTCGGCGGCTCGGCGGCCGTGCCCACCGCCGTGGATCTCTACGTGAACAACGTGCGTCAATACAGCGGTCAGGCGCCATCCGGCCCGTTCGTCATCAATGCGGTGCCGGCGGTGACGGGCGCGGGCGAGGCAACCATCGTCACGCGCGATGCACTCGGCCGCAACGTGATGACCACGGTGCCGCTCTATATCGACGCGCGTCTGCTCGCCACCGGTCTCACCGATTTTTCGATGGAAGGCGGCTTTCTGCGCCGCAACTATGGTTTCGAATCGCTCGGCTATTCGGGCGAGCCGTCGCTGTCCGCGTCGCTTCGCCATGGTGTTTCCGAACGTTTCACGGTCGAGGCACATGCCGAAGCGACGCGTCACATCGTCAATCTGGGCGTGGGCGGCCTGATCCGCGCGGGCGCAGCGGGCGTGGTCAACGTCTCCGTGGCGGCAAGCACGGGCAAGAGCACGGTACAGACCATCGGCTACGAGGGCGGCGTTCCCGTCGCGGGATCGACCACCACCGGCGCGGGCGCGCAGTTCAGCGCAGGCTGGCAGTACCGCGCGCCGCTTTTGTCCGTCGACATGCAAGTGCAGCGCGCAACGTCGCATTACGGCGATCTGGCCTCGAGCGAAGGCGCGCCCGCGCCGGCATCGACCGACCGCGCAACGGTGGCCGTGCCCTTGCAGATCGTCGGCCAGCCGGGCGCAGTGAGCATGACATACGTCGGCGTCAACGATAGTTACTCGGGCCGCGCGCGCATCGGCTCGCTCGCGTATTCGTCGTCGATAGGCGGGCGCGTCGCGCTCTCGGCAAGCGTCTATCGCGACTTCGGCACGACGCGCAATGCGGGGCTCTTCATCGCGCTCAGCATGCCAATCGGCAGCAGCATGAACGCGAGCGTGAGCGGCGGTTTCGACCAGCATTCGCCGCTCATGAATGCCTCGCTCTCGCGCACGCCGGATTACGACGGCGGCTTCGGCTGGCAAGTGCAGGGCGGCCAGCAGAACGGCAGTGTGCAGGGACTCGCGCAGGGCACGTATCGCAATCGTTATGGCGATGTGATCGGCTCGGTGTATCAGAACCGCGGACGCACGGCGACCGAGCTCGACGGCTCCGGCTCCATCGTGCTGATGGCAGGCGACGTGCTCGCGGGCCGCCGCATCGACGACGCCTTCGCCGTGGTCGATACGAACGGCGTGGCAAACGTTCCCGTGCTGCACGAGAACCGGCTGATCGGCAAGACCAATGGCGCGGGTCATCTGCTGGTGCCGAACCTGCTCGCCTACGATTCGAACCATCTCGCCATCGACCCGCTCGGACTGCCCGCGACCACGTCGATCAGCGCGACGAGCCTGAACATCGCGCCGCAAGCGCGCGCGGGCGTGCTGGCGCGCTTTTCCATCGAGCACTTCAGCGGCGCGCAGCTCAAGCTCGTCGACGACAACGGCAAGCCCTTGCAGCCGGGCGCGCACGCCATCGTGAGCGCAAGCGGCAAACAATACCTCGTGGGCTATGATGGCCTCACCTTCATCGACGATCTCAAGGCGCAAAATCATGTGTTCGCTCAATGGAATGCCGGTTCCTGCGAAGCCGATATCGCGTTCGCGCCGCAAACCGCTCAGTCGCTCGAAACGCTCGGGCCGTTCGTCTGCCATGCGGTGACGCGATGAAACTGCTTCGTCATGTGATTGCGCTGATCGTGTTCGTGCTTTGCGCACTGGCCGCGGGCAACGCGCAAGCGCAGGTCTGCACGGCTATATCGACGGGCATGAGCTTCGGCTCGTACAGTCCGGTGACGGGAACGCCGAGCGCGAGCGCGACCATCGCCATCAAATGCTCCGGGCTGCTCGCAAAGTTGCGCGTGTGTGTCGCGCTCGGGCCGGGCGTCGGGCAGACGAGCTATGCGCCGCGGTACATGACGAACGGCGTGAGCACGTTGCAATACAACCTCTATAGCGATTCGGCGGGCACAAGCGTGGTCGGCTCGATCTTTGGTCCCTATGCTCCCGCGTTTTACGATTTACCGGTGAACGCGGGCGCGGTGAACACGACCGTGACTGTGTACGGCAAGATACTGCCGTCACAATCGAGCGTGCAGGCGGGCAGCTTCGGCGCCACGTTCGGCAGCACGGCGATTGTCGGCTATCAGACGCTGCCGACCACCGGCACGTTTCTCGACTGCCTCGCGCTACCGGTTTTATCCGGGTCTTTCTCGTTTCCCGTGACGGCGAACGTCATTAACGACTGCACGATCTCGGCGTCGAATATTGACTTCGGCTCTAAGGGTCTACTCTCCTCGACGTTGACGGCGGCGGGCAGCTTATCCGTGGCCTGCACCAATGCGGGTGCGTATGCCATTTCGCTTTCGGCGGGAAACGGCGTCAACGCGACATCCGCGACGCGCTACATGACGCTCGCCGGCGGCAGCGACAAGATCGGCTACGGGCTGTATCCGAGCCCATCGTATTCGGTACCTTGGGGCGATGGCACGTCGGGATCGACGACCGTAAGCGGCACTGGCAACGGCGCGACGCAAACCATTCCGGTGTATTCGCGCGTGCTGCCGCAACCGACACCGCCGCCAGGCAGTTATAGCGATACGGTGATCGCGACAATCATTTTTTGAGACGTCCGGATCATCTTGCGCTCTCGAATCGACCTGTGCGCAACGCAATGAGAGATGAGCGCTGAAAAGCACCGATCGAAGTGAAAGTATCGCTGAGCGCCAAAATCGTTTATTCGGCATTTTCCTGCTCATTATGACAGTCGGCGCTAACCAGCTCCAATACTGCGCAGGCGTTCGAAATCCCGGATGCGAACGGCTTTGCCCTTCGCATCGATGAGGCCGATCTTGTCAAAACGTGACAGCGTGCGACTCACGGTTTCGAGGGTTAAACCAAGGTAACTTCCGATATCGTCGCGCGTCATTCGGAGTGTGAACTCATCCGCTGCATAACCGCGCTTGGCGAGCCGTGCGGACAAATCGAGCAGCAAGCGCGCAACGCGTTCGTCCGCGCGCAACATGGCGAGACGCAGGGCGTGATCCGACTCGCGATTGATCGCCTGTCCGAGCATCCGTAACACGCGTTTTTGCAGCGTCTCCATCTCGCGGCATATGCGCTCAAAAAGCGAATACGGAATGACGCACACAGAGCTATCCTCGAGCGCAATTGCGTCGTAGGTGTGCTGGCCGTCGCCAATACCGTCGAGCCCAAGTGGGTCGGCTGCAAGCATGAGGCCGGTGACCTGTTTGCGCCCGCCGTCACGGATCGCAACGGTTTTGAGCGAGCCGGAGCGCACCGCGAAGAGCGCGTTAAATGCGTCGCCCGCGCGGAAGAGCGCTTCGCCGCGCCGTACCAGGTGCGCGGCCGAGATCACTTGTTCGAACTTACCGATGTCACGAGCACTAAGCCCTTCTGGCACACAGAGATGGCGCACTACACAGGCGGAGCACCGTGGGGGATCGCGCCGCGCGCGGATCGCGTCGGACATGGCGGCTGTTTATTTGATTAAAGACAACTAATTGTCTCATGATTTTGCCGTTTTGCCGGGCGTCAAGATGACGCGCTCGGTAGCTATTTCTATAGTTATCGATCGCGCCACGGACCATACCATGTCCCTGCACAATGCGAAAGCGGGTCTTATTCCCGAACTGAGCGAACAACTCGGATGGAAAAGATGCGTCTTATAGCGGTTCAAATGACCAAGAAGTCAACCTGCGTGCGGGACTCGCCGCGTTCTTGGATGCGGACCGCGTGGTTCCCATGAACCTCAAACGGTTCGATCCGTTGAACCCTCATGACGACTTGATACAAATGCTTGTGGAAAACGGGCATTTCGTTTTCCCGTCCGAGCAACATGGAGGTCGCAGCCGAAGACGGCCACGAATCAAAGTAAAGATCAACGATGGTAACGTAGTCGTTGCGGCTGTAGCGCGGCTCGTTAACTCGCCGCAAGCTGGATCGACGACGATGATGTAAAGGCTTGGAAGAGCGCGAGGGGGCGGTTTTCACGCTAGTTCTTTCCAGTGGCAAACTTCCAAGGTTGGGAAAAGCAGCCATGACGTTTACGCCATCCGCGGAAAGCAGAAGGAAACGAGTCCGCTAGGGGTTGGCTCCGGGTGTTGGACCGTGAACCTCTGCAATCGGTCCAGATAGTGTCAAAACGCATTTTGAGACGCTAGATTTTTGCTGTGTAACCAAAGGGAGTGCGCAAAGTGAAGCGGTTCGTTCAAGGCGACGATCGTAACCAGAGCTTCTGCTGCCCGAAGCACTTGAGGACTACGTGACGGACACGAATCCAGTGTGCGTAATCGATGTCTTTGTAAATGAACTTGATTTTGATGCTCTCGGGTTCGATCGCATTCAATCTGCGTCGACCGGCAGGCCGTCTTTATCATCCTGAGGTGCTGCGTAAGATCTATACCTACGGCTATCTTAATCGCATTCAGTCCAGTCGTCGTTTTGAACGTGAGGCGCAGCGAAACATCGAACTTATGTGGATCACGGGTCGACTTGCGCCCGACTTCAAAACCATAGCTCGGTTCCGGACGACAACAGCAGACGTATTCGCGATGTTTGCCGTCAGTTCGTAATGCTATGCCAGCGTCTGGACCTCTTCTCTAAAGTAATCGTTGCGATCGACGGTAGCAAGTTCAAGGCGGTGAACCATCGCGACCGCAACTTCACGAACGCCAAGCTCGAACGGCGCATGCGTGATATCGAGTCGAGTATTGCTCGATATCTCCAAGCGCTCGACACGGCTGATCGTCAGGAGCCTGCGATCGTGAAGGCCAGAACAGAGCGGCTGAAAGACAAGATCGCAGCCTTGAAGGAATAAATGCAAGTTCTCAAGAAGATTGCGGTCCAACTCAAGGGCACGCGACGGACAAGTATGGCTCACGGATCCCGATGCGCGATCAATGAAGACGCGAGGCACCGTAGTCGTTGGCGACAACGTGCAAACAGCGGTGGACACGAAGCACCATCTAATTGTCGCGCATGTCGTCACCAATGACGGGTTTGACCGCGATCATTTAGCGTCGACACCCAAGCTTGCTCGTGCGGAGATGGGGGTTGAGAAGCTCACGGTATTTGCGGATCGTGGCTATTGCAAAAGCGAGGAAACACTTGCGTGCCATCAGGCTGGAACCTGCTCCCTTTTTTGCGGGAGAAGCGCCGATGCCGACACCTCGGATGAGCATGCGCAAATCGAAGGAAGTCCTGCGACTCAAGTGGGCCTGACGCATCGGCAGATCAGCCGCGCCATCGGCATCAGCTTCGGGGACGTGTCGAAGTTCGCCGCGCAAGCTAGCCAGGCGGGACTCGACTGGGCCGTTGTAGAAGTGCGTTAATTCTGCTACTGGGTGCACTAATTCGCTAATGCAGCGTAGTTAGGGCAATTGGGAATGTCTGCGGGGCATTCGCTTCCCAGCGAAAGTAGTCGTTCCGCATGACATCCCCGCAGCACATGGAACAGCCCGGTGAAAGACCGGACACAGTCTCCCACTTACAATAGCGGGTAGGCATAAGACTGTGTATATGACTAACAACAAGAACGAAGTAATGGAAGTGTTGACGGGACCTGAGCGCCGACGGCGCTGGTCGGCTGATGAGAAGCTGGCGATGGTTCGGGAGACGTTCGAGCCCGGCAAGACAGTTTCGATGGTGGCTCGGCTGCACGGCATCAATCCGAATCAGCTGTTTCAGTGGCGCAAGCTGCATCAGGACGGCAGCCTGTCGGCAGTGAGCGCTGGAGAAGAAGTTGTGCCGGCGTCCGAGTTGAGCGACGCGCTGAAGCAGATAAAGGAGCTCCAGCGCCTGCTGGGCAAGAAGACCATGGAGAACGAGATTCTCCGGGAAGCCGTGGAGGTCATGAAGTCGCGAAAATGGATTGCGCGCTCACCCTCATTACCGGGGGACGGCCAGTGAAGCAGGTCTGTGACGTTCTCGGTGTAGCGCGCTCAAATGTGTCGGTAAAGCTCGCCCGGACTGCTGACTGGCAGGATGGCCGGCGCGCACGCAAAACGGATGATGCTGGCATTGTCGACGAAATTCGTTTGCTCGTTGCTGACTTGCCCAGCTACGGCTATCGACGCGTCTGGGGCCTGCTGCGAAGCGAGCGGGAATTGCGGTGTGAGGTTCCAGTGAATGCGAAACGTGTTTATCGCGTGATGCGCCAGCACGATTTGTTGCTTCACAGGAGGCCTGCGAGGCCGAGCATCGAGCGTCGGCATGAAGGTACGGTGGCGGTGCCCAGAAGCAATCAGCGATGGTGCTCTGACGGCTTCGAGTTTCGTTGCGACAACGGCGCGCCGCTGCGCGTGACGTTCGCACTCGATTGCTGTGACCGCGAAGCGATCAGCTGGGCAGCGACGACAGGCGGTCATAGCGGCGACGTTGTGCGCGATGTCATGCTGGCGGCTGTCGAACATCGTTTCGGGAACGTTCGCAAAACGCCCGCGCAAATCGAATGGCTCAGCGACAACGGTTCGGGTTACATTGCCGAAAAGACCCGCGCGTTCGCTTCAGATATTGGTCTCAAGCCGTTGACCACGCCCGTATGCAGCCCGCAGAGCAATGGCATGGCAGAAAGCTTCGTCAAGACGATGAAGCGCGATTACGTTGCGTTCATGCCGAAGCCGGACGCGGCGACCGCCGTGCGCAATCTGGCCGTCGCATTCGAACACTACAACGACAAACACCCGCATAGCGCGCTGAAATACCGCTCGCCGCGCGAGTTCCGACGTAAAGCCGATTCATCAACCTTGGTGTGAGATGGTGTCCGGAACTACGGGGGCAAATCCAGTCCGGCGGAAACACGAAGAACGGTGTGACGTTCTCCCACGCCCGTCGCCACGACTGCACGATAGTCGGATACTTCGCACCCCACGGGCCTTCGGCAAAGGCCTCCAGGGCCTGCTGAGCGGCCTGTTCACTCGCGGCGGCATAGACCCGGGCGCAGCGCTGCGGCCACGCTCTTGCGGTCCTTGTAGCTGGCGTACTCCAGACTGTTGCGGATCAGATGCACGATGCAGGTCTGCACGGCCGTGCGCGGGTACGCCGTGCCAATCGCCTCAGCCAGTCCCTTCAGGCCGTCGACCACCGCGATCAGGATGTCCTGGCAGCCCCGGGTCTTCAGTTCGTTGAACACTGAAGCGCACCGGGAACTTCGGAGACGTTTTTGCTGGAGTTACGCTGCCATCGGCATTCCAGCGATTTGCTCATAGTAGCGGGCTTCCGCTTCGGCCGGCGGGATGTTGCCGATCGGCTCAAGTAGGCGTCGATGATTGAACCAGTCCACCCATTCAAGCGTGGCGAGTTCAACCGCCTGCACGTAACGCCATGGTCCGCGACGATGAATAACTTCTGCCTTGTAAAGGCCGTTGATCGTTTCGGCGAGTGCGTTATCGTATGAATCTCCGACGCTGCCGACTGACGGTTCGATTCCTGCTTCGGCTAGACGCTCCGTGTACCGAACTGAAACGTATTGCGACCCGCGGTCCGAATGAAGTACCAAACGGCTACTTTCGGCTGGTCAGCGCTCGTGTACCGCCTGCTCCAGCGCGTCCAACACGAAGTCAGTACGCGCTGAGCTTGACACTCTCCAGCCTACAATGCGTCGCGCGAACACATCAACGATGAAGGCAACATAAGCGAAGCCTTGCCAGGTAGCCACGAAGGTGAAATCTGACACCCACAGCGCGTTCGGCCGTGACGCTTTGAACTGCCGCTGGACGTGATCAAGCGGGCACGGTGTGTTTCGCTCGCTGACGGTGGTTCGAATCGATCTGCCGCGCCGCACACCTTGCAGCCCGAGCCGCTTCATCAGTCGCTCGACAGTACACCGTGCGAGCTTGAATCCTTCGCGCAACAGCTGCCGCCAAACCTTGCGCGCGCCATATACCCGAAAGTTCTCCTCCCATACACGCCGGATATGCTGACACAGCAGTGCATCGCGCTGCGCGCGCGGCGGCAGCCGACGCGGATCAGCGCGTCGAGACGAATGAAGGTAATATGTCGACGGGGCGATCGGCAGCACCCTGCAGATCGGCTCGACCCCATACGCCGACCGGTGATCGTCAATGAAGGCAATCATCACTTCGGTCGGCGGTCGAGCTCCGCCTGTGCGAAATATGCCGAGGCCTTGCGCAGGATTTCGTTGGCCTGACGCAGTTCCCGGACTTCGCGTTCAAGCTCGCGGATGCGATCATGCTCCTGCGTCTTGGGGCCCGCACGCAGACCACGATCGCTCTCAGCTTGACGAACCCAGTTTCTTAACGTTTCGCGTGAGCAACCCATCTTGGCGGCAATCGACTGGATTGCTTCCCATTGCGTCGCATACTCCGCACGATGCTCGAACACCATACGAACCGCGCGCTCACGCACTTCCGCCGAATATTTCGGCGCCGTCTTCCATTTTGCTTTGTCGAGGTTTTCCATAACCCTATTCTCTCAGGAGTAAAGGTCTCCGGAATACCCGGTGCGCTTCACCCTGAGCGGGCCATAATCGGTGATGAGCGTCTTGCCGCTGGCGCCGTTACGTTCGTTGCCCTGGCCGTCGGGTTTCGGCTGCCCCGCCAGGTAGCCAGATGCATCTTCATCTCGGCGCCCATCGCGCGCTCGATGAGTGCCTTGTTGAACGCCAGCATCAGGTCCTGGACCTCGGTGGGCGTCATCGGGCCTTTGACCAGGTCATCCAGCAGACCTTCCGGAAGGGCAGGCAGCGGCCCTCGAGCCGCTGCCTGAGAAGCGACGGTGCGTTTCTACTTCATCGGCATATCCATGACTTTTACCTCTCATAATATGCCTCGCCCACAGAATTGCGGATAGGCCCCACATCAGGCTTATGCATAAAGGCAATGTAATCGTGCTTGATTGTCTTCACAAACGACTCGGCCATACCGTTACTCTGCGGCGAACGAACAGGCGTCGTCAACGGTTCCAGACCCAACTCGCGGGCAAAGCTGCGCGTACGGTGGTCGATGTAGGCAGAGCCGTTGTCCGACAGCCATTCGATGGGTGCGCCTGCCTGCGGCGTGCCGAAGCGTTGCTCGACCGCTGCGAGCATCACATCGCGCACGACGTCGCCGCTATGGCCGCCAGTAGTCGCTGCCCAACTAATAGCTTCCCGGTCATGGCAGTCCAGCGCGAACGTCACGCGCAACGGCGAGCCATCGTCACAACGGAACTCGAAGCCGTCCGAGCACCAGCGGACGTTACTCTGGTCAACGGCAATGCGTCCATCATGTCGGCGGGTATCGCGTCGCTGGCCAAGGCGCCGGAGCAGCAACTGATGGTCACGCATGACGCGATAGACCCGCTTGGCGTTCACGCACGGCGCACCGGTCAATTCGTGACTACGTCGCAGCAATGCCCAGACTCGTCGGTATCCATAAGTCGGCAAGCCCGCCACATGCTCGTGGATTGCAGCGACCAGTTCCGTGTCGTCGGTCTGTCGGGCGCGGCGGCCGTCCTGCCAGTCTGGAGAGCGGGCTTTTCTGACTGCCAAGGCAGAGCGCGCCACGCCGAGAACATCGCAGACCGTTTTCATTGGTCGTCCCCGGGCAGTAAGGGCGAGCGCGCAATCCAGTTTTTTGAGCGGCCATACGGTCGAACAGTTTGGACACAGCAGATTGGGCGTCGCTTTATGATTTTATAATCAGATGTTTCGGGTCAAGACAGCCATTACGAACCGTTCGATCGCAAGAGTGCGTTAGACAGGTCACGAACAGTGTGGATGACTAATTGATGGCGAGCAATGCGTTTTTGTGTTTATCTGCACTTCATATTCGTCTTGGGAAGCGGACTGTCACTCCCGCGAAGCGAGGAGGATGTGCTGAAACGCGCTGACGATTTTATTTTTTGCGACTACTCGACAGAGGGTGGAAATGAGGACAGAGGACGGCCTGGTTATGGTGCTAGCGCTGCGCAGAGCCATCGTTGCAAACGAATTTAAGAACGACGCGGCCGTGGCGATGCGAATACTTGAGCTAATCACTGATATTGGCCGACTTGACCCGCAAAACTTGGAAATAGTTGGCGCACTCGTCATCGCGCGTGCAGATGTTGTCCTCAAACGTCCCATACTCGCGCTAGATCGCATTGAAGCAATTGTTGCAGCGCGCGGGGGTGAGCGTTGACGTGAGCCGAAGGGCGAGAACCGGTCCTTCTCAATCATTGCACTTTGCGGCCGATCAAATTTTCGGCTTGCGAACATTCTGTGAACAGTTGTACGTTTGGTCGCAGCACGATTCCCTCTAGAAACGCCGAAGGCGGAACAACGATTGCATCTCAAATGGAACCGCGAAAAGTCGAACTTCCGAACCAATTAAAACTCAACGCTGTTTAACCCTCGCGGCGATGTCATGGACAAAATTGCTGAAAAATCCGTCAACTCTCTGGTCACCGAAAAAGGTGAGAGTGCTTACCCGTTTCCTGTCGGTGAGGAAGACGCCTCAACAGCGAGAACCGAATTTTTGTCGGCAAGCAGCGAAGGGAGTCTCCGCGATGCGTCCCAATCTTGGGACGCTGATACCAACACCGCTTCGTCAGCCGCGGAAGGCTTCGGAACGAAGAAAAAGCTTTCCGACGTCCAAGATGCGTTGGTCAACAGATATCGAGTCGCGAGTGAAACAACCGACGATTTCGTGCACGACAGTCCTTGGAAAGCGATCGCCATGGCAGCATTGGGTGGTGTAGTAATAGGCATGATGATCTCACGGTGAGCCGAGCCGATGCGCGGCCGAATGTTCCGCGCAGATCCATCATCGAAAGGCAGGCGTCTTTCATTAAGAGAGCCAATTTGCCAACAGGTCAGCGGGCTCGTTGAGACGTGCGGGCGTATCGCACCTGGACTGTCAAGAAGGGCTCTCATGCTCAACGAGTCGATGTGCTTACCGCAAAAATTTTCGGGATTTTGGTCCTGGTCTGCTCGGTTGTTGCACTGGCGGACGAAAATGAAAGACCCCGAAACGCGGCAACCGTCGTGGGCCAGCCTTCGCCCTCACAAGATAACGCTACCAATGTGTTGACGTATTTGCACTCGGGCGATCGATATCCGTCTAACCCTGCGACTGGACCAAGCATAAAGAACGACATCCCCGGATTGGGGCAAGAACGACGCTCGCCACCAAACGAGCATGCTTCGCCAGGCAGTGGAATGAAGAAACCATATTAAAACTATTGGGGCGCGGGATGGGGCTCATTCGCCAGCCCGATTGCAATGACGGCCCCTGCACGAACTGGCCGATACGGTTTCGGCTCGATCGAGATGCCAACCATCACCGGAAGGAACGCGGAACTCGCGCCCATCGATGCGCGTTCCGGCCCAAAGCCTTGCCGCTCTTCAAGAACAGGTGAGAAGTGCAACCTTTCGCCTGGAGCGCCGTCGAGCGGAGCTTGCTGCCGGTTGTCGAGATCGTCGACGACCGGGGCACCGACTACCTGCGGTCGCTCGATTAACGCCGCAGGTCTGAGGCCGAAGCGACTATGTGGGCAAATCGTCACCGATTTCCGACTCAAGGTGCTCGGCGACCGGCTGACGTTAAACGAAGACGAAATGCGGCTGCTGTAAGTCGCGCTCACGCGCGCTTAGCACGTGCTCGACATCTCAGACTTTCGGGACGAGTTGCTGCGGGTTTTCAACGTGCCGAGACCTTCTGGCAGCTATGAATGTTTTTGAGGAATTTAAGACTTCCGAAAAAAACCATATAAGCCAAACGTTGATTCATCTGATTGGCAAATTTTTATCCACTCTTTTCATTACCTTCGCTCTGTTGGCTGCTACAACAATGTCCATATCGGCGGAGCGGGACCTGTCACGCTCGTTTTCGCACATGGCTTCGGCGACCAGAACATGTCGCGCACTTACGCGCCGACGTTCGGGAAGGGGTATCTGCGACGGACCCAAGCATCTCCAGTAGCGGCGAGTGAGTTTGGTGAGGTACTTTGCCGCCCATGGTCAGGAGGTCCAGGCAACGAATAGCGCCGCGTTTTGATCGTCGACGACAGTGAAGACGCAGCGGTTAGCCTTTCGATGCTGCTTGGAATTGATGGACACGTGACCGCAACTGTAAGTAGCGGCCAGGCTGCTTTGCGGTGAGTGTCCGATATTCGAGCCGATGTTCTGCTCATCGATATTGGCCTGCCGGACATATCCGGCTTTGAAGTCGCCCGAAAACTGCGGCTCGAGTCTCCGAGCGAAACCCTCTTACTGATCGCGCTTACCGGCTGGAGCCAGGAAGCGGACCGTCAGGCGGCATTCGATGCAGGCTTTAACCATCATTTGGCGGAACCAGTCGATTACGATCGTCTACTCGCGCTGCTGGCATAAATCGGGACTGACTGTTGCTTTAAAAAATTGAGCCGCATGGTCCACCGTAATAGCAGGAAGTATCACATGCCGAAAATCTTGCTCGTCGACGATGAACCGGCAATAGCTGAAGTGCTCTTGATGATTCTCGATGACGCCAAATACTAAACGAGAGTCGCGCATGATGGAATTGCGGCTTTAAAAATCGCTGAAGGCTGGTTGCCAGACGTCATCGTTTCTGACTGGCAAATGCCGGAGATGAACGGCGACGAGCTACTCAATCATCTCAAATCGAACGACCGACTTCGCCATATTCCCGTGATCGCCATAAGCGCGACACCTCCTGTTTCGGAATTGCGATTGATCGCCTTGCTACAAAAACCTTTTGCCGTGGGAAAACTGCTGCGCGTGATTTCAAAAACATTGGGCTAACGAAGGTGTGGTTCGTCTACGCCTGCACTGTTTCACGAACGGCAAGTACGAATTTGAGTTCGCGGTAAGGCCGCTTTTGCTCGGCGAAGAAAGACATAACGTGCCTCGATTGGGCGATCTTTTTACAACAACATCGCATAGAGATGCTCAGTTGTCGTGGCCTCTCGGAAACGCTTTTCGACGAAGGCGTTCCCGTGCCTGCTCGATTGAACCGTTATTGCAATGAGACGCGGTACCGGGACCGGTTAGAGCGACTCATTCGCGTTGCTCCTTTCGTTGCTCAATCGCTTCTAGAACGGCATCCGGATTGCTCGCCGCCTGCAGGGTTTCCGCATGTTGCTCGTGCCGGCCAGGTATGTGAGGAAGATCGCGTCGAAGCTCTTCAAGCAACATTATGATCTTGGTGGTTTTCTGCTCGGCCAGCAGATTGATCTGGAGTTCGAGATGCGTGCGATCTTCCTCGATACGCGCTAGCGATTTTGCCGAATAAGCACCGCCATCGTAATTAGGACGCCGATGAAAGTGACAATGCCTTGTAGCAATGAAAATGGTGGTTCGTCGAAGTAGCGATAGCCCAGATGATGCAAAAAGACGTCACTGGCAATCCATGCCACGCTCGCGCATAGGAAAGTCAGTAAAAACCGTGGTTCACCAAAGAACACGCTGACTTGCTCAATCACTCTTTGGAGCACGGTGCGCTTTGCATCCTCGCGCTGCGCAAACTGCGACACCTTCTCCAGATTTTCGTGAATCGCTTCAGAAATGCTCGTGGCGGTGCTGTTGTCGGCCCGTGGATCTTGTGTCATGTCAGCGCTGGAGTCTCGGTTAAAAGTGGCCAAGTCAGGAGGGGGGATCCTCCACCTCCAACATAACGCAATGGACAGGACAACGTGTTGCCCTGGCATCGACATTAAAAAACGCCCGCGAAGCTGAAGGCGGGCGTTCATCCGCTATGTGAGATCGCTCCGAATTCATGTCCAGGGTTCCGTTGTTCACGGCGACCTCCATTCTTGATCTTGGATCTGAATGCCTGCGCTCAACACGCGGCACGGCGTTTGCGGTTCCCTTAGGCTTGGACAAAATAAAACATTAGGAGGCAATTATGAAACTGCTTACAACCAGCGATGGACTACCACGCTTGTCTTGGGGGGCCATCATCGCGGGCGTCATCCTTTCAATGATCGTTTATTTGATCATGAGCGTCCTAGGCGCGGCGGTCGGCGCCTCGCTCGTCTCGCCGATGTCTAAGCCCGATGCGTTGCACGGCTTTGGATTTGGCTCTGGGGTGTGGGTAATCGTCACCACCGTCATTGCGGTTTTCGTCGGTTCCTATTATGCGGGGCGCTGCGCACCGGTGCTTGGCTGGCTGCATGGCCTGCTCTCGTGGGCAGTCATGACACTCCTGGTCGTCTACGGCATGACTTCGCTCATCTCTGGAGCAGTCAGTACGGCCGGCAGTGTTGCCGCTTCAAGCGCGCAGGTCGGTGCGACAGCTGCAAATCAGTCCGGCAGCGGCAATCAAATGGTCGACTCGGCCAAACAACAACTCCAGGCGGCAGTGGCGTCGGCTGCATCGGCGGCATCCGGCCCGGACGCCAAGCAGAATGCGCGGGCGGTAGCGGATGCCGCCGCGCGCGGCGTTGCCCGGGCGAGCTGGTTCTCATTCGCCGCGCTAATTGTGGGCGCGATCATCGCCATCGTTTCGGGCGCGACCGGCTTTCGCCATCAGCCCCCGTTTGAAGAAGGCGGCGGGTCGGCAATCGATCGTGATATAGCCCCCGCACGCGCCCGCACGGTTCAAGCGGGCCATCGTACTTGATGGAAATTTCGATGAACTCAAAACTGCCTCCAAACGCTCCGCCGCCACCTGCTGTCATGTCTGACGAGGTTCGCCTCGCTGCTGTGCAGGAAGAACTTGCGGTGGGCGTCAGAAAAACAGAAACCGGCGCAGTGCGGGTGCGTAAGGTCGTGCATGAGGAAACGCAACCGGTCGCCATGCGGCTGAGGAGCGAACAGGTCGAAGTCAGCCGCGTCGCGGTCAACCGTGCAGTAGACGAGCGCAGCGAACCACGGCAGGAGGGTGACACCTTGATCATCCCTGTCTACGAATACGTTCCTGTGGTCAGGATGCAACTGACCTTGAAGGAAGAGGTACACATCAAGACCACCGAAACGCAAAGGGACGTGGTGCATCAAGTGCTCATCAACACCGAGGAGCTGATCGTGGAACGACGCGAAGGTGCGGAAGGCGAGTGGAGACGCGACCCGAACGTGAATTGACACACGCAGGAACACCGGTTGCGGAAGCACGGCACGCGCGGTATTCCTGGCTTAGCGTAGGCCCTTACTTTGGAGATGCTGCTATGACTCAAACCATCATTGGGATATTCGATAGTTTTCAAGATGCCGAGGCTGCACAGACCCGCCTCGAAGCAGAAGGTGTCGCCCGCTCCGACATGAGCGTGCACGCGAACGATGCCGGTTCTTCTTTTAGCACTGACACAGCCACCCACGGTGTGACGACGGGCGCTACCGGCGAGCAGCACGAAGGAGCGATGGGACGCATCGAACACTTCTTCAAAAATCTTTTTGGCGACGACGATCGCCCCGAGGAAGTCGGCCATTATCAAGAAGCGGTTCGTCGCGGCGGCGCGCTCTTGTCGGTGGACGTGCAAGACGAATCCGCAAGCGAGCGTGTACGCGACGCACTGTATGCGGCAGGCGCTGTTGATATCGATTCGCGCGTCGCCCAGTGGCGCGGTGCCGGCTACACCGGCTACGATCGGAGCGCTCCAGCCTACACCGCCGACCAGGTCGCGGCCGAACGACAGGCGTTCCCAGTTGTTCAGGAGTCGCTGGAGGTTGGCAAGCGCGTCGTCCAGACGGGCGGAGTGCGAGTGTACTCACGGCTGACGGAGACGCCAGTCAGTGAGTCCGTTTCGCTACACGAAGAGCACGCAAGCATTGAACGGCGGGCGGTCGATCGGCCTGCGACTGCGGCAGACTTGAAGGAAGGGTTTGTCGAGATCAAGGAAACGGCGGAACAGCCTGTGGTTGCAAAGACGGCGCGCGTCGTCGAGGAAGTGGTCGTCGGTAAAGAGGCATCCAATCGGACCGAGACCATCAACGACACGGTGCGTGGGACTGAGGTGGAGGTCGAACGAACCGCGGGCCTCGAAGGCGCGTCATCGACTACCCCTGATATCAAGAAAACACCGCTCTAACTCTTTGGACGGGCCGGCTTGCTTCGTCCTGCACTGGCAGTCGGCCGACAACTCAATTCTCGCGGGCGCATACCTAGCGACGCAGGTTCCGTCTTAACGACGGAACAAGTTCCTTAACGAGTATGTCATCCGAGGAATGAGTATTCCGCCGAACAACGATTTCACCACGTGCTTCGGCCCCAGGACAACGCTTGCGACCAAGACGACAGAAATCAGCTGCGCATACGGCGACTGAAGAATCACCGGTCCCTGTTGAACTGGACGTGCGCGCTCGCCGCGCCGGGCTTCGGCAATCGACGAGTTGATATGGTTGGCCGCGATCAATTCAGCCCGTGTCGCGCCCATTCGGACGAGAACCGTTTGTTGGGAGGTGCTAACGTCGTTTGCGCTCACTTCATCGACTCCTTAACAGCCGCGATATCAGCTTGCATTTCGGACCGAAGCGACCTAAATGGCGCTGTTGGTTTTTGTTTCCGCATCACGAAAAATGCGGCGATTGAAACGACCAGCCAAAGACCGGCGATTCCCCAAACCGAAGCAAGAAAGTAGGGTGTCTGCCAAGCGGTTGCGATAATTGCGAAACAAAGGAATGACAGCGTGAACAAGATCCCTATGGCAAGCATTACCATTGCGATGAGCTCACGCATAACCTTGGCTTTAGCCTGTTGAAGTTCGCTGAGAAACAGCTCGCTGTAGTCTGCCACCCTCGCTGTGCAGAACCGACCAACGTTGCGCCAACGCATGATTTTAGAGTGGACTGACATTTGTTTCGCCCCTGTTCGGTGGCAAGGGGATGACGCCTTGCCGCCGCGCTGCGTGGTGCTGACTTTTATAAAGGATCAGTAATTATCTACGTCCCCGCGATATCTTGCCGTGTTGCGGCGAGGCGGCGCCGAGCTTGCACTTGCCCAAATTGCGCCGAATAAGAAACCTAGGCCGCCCACGATCGCAAGCGCGGTGAACGGGCTATCAGTTGTCTTATCGCGCACAATGTCGGCGGTGTCGGCGTACAGTTGTTGTGCCTTGCCGCCGAGTTCTTTCGCCTTCCCGGCGACCTGTGTTCCCGTGTTGCCCATTACTGAACCAACCGCATCTTGCACCTTACCGGTAATCTGCTGCACCGTTCCTTCCGCCTTATTCGTTTCCATGTTTCCTCCGCAAGTTAAAAGCATGCAGCGAGCCTTATGTCAGTGTCTCCCAGTCAGATCCTGCCTTGTGCGGCTAAGGGTTCAGTACGCCGGGCACGTTAGCACAGGCGCAAGTTGTGTACCCATAAATGCTTTTCTTGCCACTTCAGCACTCAGTCGTGAATGATGCGATACATTTGCAGATATAAAGACCGAGCCCCACGCCAGCTGCCGTGCCGCGCCGCTCCGGCGGAGAAGAGGTTCGAGTCAGCGGGTCGAAGATGTGCGCCGCTACTTGGGGCGGTATGGGCTTTCCCTGATTTGAGACACTCACCACCACCTCGATCTCCATCGTCCCGCGCAGAAATATCGATGAGGCCTTCGCCATGCTGAACGGCGTTGACGAGCAAATTAATGAGTAACTGACTGATGCGGTCAGCATCCCAATTTCCTGCAAGGTCGCCGTCGAGCTGTGCGGCGATGTTTGCCCCTAGGAAAGCGGCGCAGACCTCGTCGCAAGCGTCGCGACACAGTCGTCCAGCATCCTGAGGGGCGACACTTAACGGCAAGGTATCGCCCAGGCGTGTACGGGCAAAGTCTAGAAGATCGTCGACCATGCGCCTCATGCGGGTAGCACCACGTTGGATGGCCACGACTGCTTCTACAGAGGAGGCCGATAGCGTCTCGTCGAGCAAAAGAAACTCTGTCGAGTTGGCGATTGCGCCAAGTGGCGAACGCAAATCATGCGCAAGCACCCCCGCGAATCGTTCCCGGGTGTGGCTCACGCGCACCGAATAACGGCGGATTGACTCGGTCAGTATCTGATCAATCGCTTCATTGAAGCGGATGGCTTCGTTCAGCGCAGTAGAAGGATCGACACAGATTTGCTGCCAGCGGCGTAACACCGTGGCCCTGAGGGCGCGAAACTCCGCCACTATGTTGTCGAGCGTGAAGCCTTGATCGAGGCGATCGTCTGCATGCTCCACTGCCGCGTCGCGAACTTCTGTCGTGCCGCCGCCCTGTTCCCCGCGCGACTTCTCTTCTTGCTGCCTGCCCGTTTGAGCTAGGCGCATATCAACGGCGACTCGTCCAAGCATGTGGCGGGCTGAGTCTTCCAGTTCCTTAAGCGTCAGAGCGCGCCCTCGCGCAATATCTGCCCGGCAAATTCCGCCCAATCGCCGACGAGCGTATCGAGACTGGCTTCAATGAAGTCCGACAGTGTCATGTAGCCCTCTCGAATTTTTGGACAGAGAATAAAACCGACTTTGACCTACTGCACGCGCCACCCGCTTTCGATTGCACATGTATATGCAATGGGCGTCTAATGAGGCGCCAATTCGTCACATGTTTGAGAATCGACCGTGTCACTCGTTGCTTGTGCCATATGCCATTCCCCGTCACCGTTCTAATGACCATGCCTCGATTTCACGTACAGCAGAAATTTGCTAATTCCTGTTTGTACGGAGGTTCTAATGTCAGAGAAGCTAGTGCCAAAGCGGCAGTACACAGACGAGTTCAAGGTCGAGGCCATTAGGCTTGCCGAATCAGTTGGGCAGCACGAAGCCGCGCGTAGGCTTGGGGTGCCCGTAGCAACCTTGGGCAATTGGAGTCGACGCAGTCGCAATGCTAAAAGTATCGGCGAAGTCGACAGTCACGAAGTGAAGAGCACGCGATCGACGCGCCCGATCAACGAACTTGAGGCGGAGAACAGCCGACTTCGGAAAGAGCTCGCCAGTGCGAGACTCGATATCGAGATCCTTCGAAAAGCGACGGCGTACTTCGTGAAGGGGTCGCGGTGAAGTACGCATGGATCGACGAGCACCGCGGCCAGTACAGTGTTACTCGGCTGTGTCACGTCTTGACGGTGTCGCGCAGCGGATATTGCCAGTGGCGTAAGCGCGTGCCAAGTCAGCGAGCGCAGGCCAACGCCGCGCTTGATCGGGAGGTGGCAGCGATTCACCGGGCCAGTCGTGGCAGCTACGGCCGTCCTCGGATCGTAAGGCAATTAAGGATCCAGGGCCAGCCGGCGAGCGCCGAACGCGTACGCCGTAGTCTGCAACGCCTAGGGCTGCGGCCGGTCTATAAACGCCCGTATCGGGTGACGACGGATTCGACACACCGCTTACCGGTTGCCCCCAACCTGCTTGATCGTCGTTTTGACGGCTGGCAGCCCGATCAGGCTTGGGTCAGCGACATCACGTTCATCAGGACCGGCGAAGGTTGGCTATACCTAGCTGCCATTCTGGATCTGGCAAGCCGACGCATCGTAGGTTGGTCAATTTCAGAGCGCATCAACGCGGAACTGGTCTGCCAGGCACTGCGCAGCGCGTGCTGGCACCGTAAGCCCGCGCTGGGGTTGTTGCTACATTCCGATCGCGGAAGTCAATATGCAAGCCGGGCGTACCGAAAACTGGCCGCTGACTTCAAGATGAACGTTTCGATGAGCCGTCGCGCTAATGCATGGGACAACGCGGCAATGGAAAGCTTCTTCAAAACCCTGAAAGTCGAGCGAATCTATCAGGTTCGCTACGAAACGCGCGCGCAGGCTCGTCTGGATATCGTCGACTGGATCGAGGGCTACTACAATCGACAACGCCTGCACACCTCTATCGATTTCTCCACTCCCGTCGATTACGAGGCTAGGATGATCGCTGCATGACTTGCTGTACGTGGAAACGAGGCAGGATCAAAGCAATGCTGGCTGCCATCGATGCACAGCGATCCGCGGAAAATCGTTTAAACATCCGAATGGGCCATGCGCTCGCCCGGCCTAAAAGGGACCTCGAATTCATTGCTGGCTCCTTGCGTCGGTGATGTGTGGCTACAGCATTCCCGATGCCTATCTAGGACCGGGAGCCAGGAAAGAGCGACCCTCGCTCGCATTCGGTTCGGAGACCTGCAGCGGTCATGGCGAGCGGCTCAATTGGATCGCCCGACTTTGATTAGGCATGGTGCGGAAGGCACCGCCAAGCACTATCAAGATGCGGAGCGAAACGTTGTTGCTGGCCGTCGTTGCAATCGGGCTGGAAGAATGAGCCCCATCCCGCGCCCCATAGTTTTAATATGGTTTTTTCATTCCACTGCCTGGCCAAGCAGGCTCGTTTGGTGGCGAAGGTCGTTCCTGCCCCGATCCGGAGACGTCGTTCTTTATGCTTGGTCCAATCGCAGGGTTAGACGGATATCGATTGTCTGAGTGCAAATACGTCGTTACATCGGTAGCGTTATCTTGTAAAGGCCAAGGCTCATTTCTGGTTGGCTCGCCAACGACCGTTGCGGCGTTTCTGGGTCTTTCATTTTGGTCCGCCAGCGCAGCAACCGAGCAGAATAGGGCCAAAATCCCGAAAATCTTTGCGGTAAGCATGCCGACTTCTTCCGTATGAAAGCCCTTCTTGACAGTCCAGGTGCACACCCATGCACGACTCAAACGAGCACGGTGACCTGTTGGCAACTTGGCTTTCGCAATGAAAGACGGCTGCCTTTCGATGATGGATCTGCGCGGAACGTTAGGCCGCGCATCGGTTCGGCTCACCGCGAGATCAGCATTCCTATTACTACACCACCCAATGCAGCCATGGCGATCGCTTTCCAAGGACTGTCGTGCACGAAATCATCGGTTGTTTCACTCGCGACTCGATATCTTTGGACCAACGCATCTTGGACGTCGGAAAGCTTTTTCTTCGTTCCGACGCCTTGCGCGGCTGACGGAGGGGTGTTGGCGTCAGCGTCCCAAGACTGCGACGCATCGCGGAAACTTCCTTCGCTGCCTGCCGACGAAGATTCGCTTCTCGGTGGTGGGGCATCTTCCTCACCGACAGGGAACGGGTAAGCACTCCCACTTCTTTCGGTGACCAAGGAGTTGACGGATTTCTCAGCATTTTCTTCCATGACATCGTCTCGAGGTTGAGCGGCGTTGAGTTCAATCGGTCCGGAAGTTCGACTTTTAGCAGGTATCCGATAGAGAAAGACAAGCAATCACTGTTCCGCTATCACAAAACCCGCTGACACTGATGATCGCGTTCTTCCCTGGACGGTTGCTATTTGTTTCCAGCCAAGTGCGGAGGGGAGGCGATATTTGAGTTGATAAGGCCGGTTGGACCTGACCCGCGCTTCGCGGGTTTTTCTTGTGCACTTTGACCGACAAGTTTTCCGGCTGGGCGCTGGGTTGGCAAAAATAGGTTTGAGTGTTGACGGTTGATAATCGGCTGATTAGGGGATGCCGGTCACCGGTTCCCGCATGGTGATGGCGTCGGCGTGACGCGTCTGTCCATGGAATCACGACAGGTGCCAGCAACGGCCCGTAGGGAATTGTCCCCGGTGCCCCGTCGATTCGCTTGGCGTCAAACATCTGCCGCGATCTTGCCAATGCGCGCGTAGTGCAGCAAATGTCGCGGCGCTGACGGGGACGGTGCGCTCGCGCTGTCCTTTGCCAACGATTGTGAGTTCCCACACGGGCCGCGCAAGCGTCCCGTACGCCGAAGGTCTAAGACATTCGCGACGCGCTGAGGCGGCCTATTCGCGCCGCAAACCCGAATCGCCCATCAAGAGGATTGCCGCGAGCACGGCACGCCACTGTCCTATTGCCCCGAATCCGTGCGGCTGTGCTGCGAGCGGGTCGTCGCATCGCACATCGAGCTCGTTGCGCAATCGCCGCCAAAGGTTGACCGGTAACGCCTGATCGATCTTCATGCCATTCACGCGCCGCACCGCCGGCGGATCATTGACTGCCGTCCATGGATTGCCGCCAAGGTAGCGCACATCCACCAGCCACGCGAAGGCACTGCGCAGCAATCGAACCGCGTAGCGCTGGGATTCGGGCGACAGTACTGCCGAGCCGTTGGCGGTCGCGGCAAACGGTCGCCAGCGCGGCGAGTGGCGCGCAAAGCGCTCCCCCACAAAGCGCGGATCAGGGCTTTTCAGGAAATCCTTGTCCGCCTCGCAGTCCTCCACGCGCAGATCGCTCAGCGCCTTGCCGCGCAGCACCACCGCCCACAGTAAAAACCGCTCAACTTCCCTGGTGTAGGCGCGCAGCGTCTTGGGTTGATCGCGGTAGCGATTCAGATAGGCGCGCACCGCATCCAAATCGTGACTCGCCTGGATATAGCAGAAGGCGGTCAAGCGGTTTTTGCCATCGGCGCCGGAGAGCGCGTGCGGCACGGCCAACCGTTCGAGTGGCGCGAGTGTGAGGCGGCTCGCGGTCTGAATTGCTTCTTGGTCCAAAGAGAGAGCCGGCGCCACCTCAATGAGTTCAGCCGCCACCAACGGAACGCCAAGCTGCTCGGCCGAATTGACATCGGCCTCGATCGTCAGTTGCAGCGCGGCCTGCTGACGCCGCAGCCAACTGACGATCGCGCGGGCGCCACCCGGACCGATGCGCGGGATCGACCGCCACCAACTGCCGCCGCGGCGATTGCAGAAGGCGACCAGCTCGCCCAGTGTGGTGATGCCCTCGCCTTTCAAACGCCGGGCGATGCGCGGACGCATCCATGCACCGATGGCGTGATCAGGACGTGGCGGGAGTGCGGCTAACTGCGCCGCCTCCGTGACCATCCGGAAGGTCACCGCCGTGAGCTTGGCGTGCCCGTGCTGTCGAAGGGACGCCCGCAGATGCTCGGCCAGTGCGGTCGAACCGTGTGCCAGCGCGAGCGTCACCAGCGTATCGAGCATCATGTTGAGATGCCGCTCCAATCGCACCAGGGGTCGCTGCGTGCGGATCGTCGTCGCGATCGTAGTAAGTGCGGGCGATGAAAGCCGGCTCGATACGCTGGACGTAAGCGCGCAGCGCCGTTAAATCCTTGGTCGTATAGCCCCGCTCGAAGGTGAGCTTTTCCAGGGCGCGGGGCTTCGAGGCATCAACCATCGTGACCCGCCTCATCGACGCCCTCGCCTGCGCCGGCGCTCGGCGCGCGAGGTAAATCACGAAACATCGGCGCAACGAGCGTCGGTAGACCGAGTCGCGTCAATGTCGTATGGGCTTGTCGCATGAACACGTCCGGCCACGTCCCGCAAAGTATCTCGAACGCCAGGCGCGCTTTGCACAATTGCCCCGCAAGCCATAGGTCTTCAAATTGTTCGCCCCACAGCGCCCGCTGCACAAGCGTGACGCCACCGCATTCCGCAATGAAGTCGAGCACCGGTAAAAACCGCTGGTCTTCCACGATCGCGTGACCGTAGCTTTGGGCGAGCGCCGTTAGCACCGCGAGCTCGACGCCGCTCGGCCGAATCGGCAGCGCCGGCACGGCGGCCAGATTGGAGAGCGATGCACTCGCTGCGCGACGCCATAGCGTCACAGTGTCATCTAGCTGAAGAACCGCCCTTGCGCCTTCACGGTCCGAAAAGCCGTCGTTGCCTTGTGCCACCTGGCGTTAGCCTCTCAGGTAACTGGTAAAAGCCCAATTCTACCCCTCAAACGCTATCCCGATAATATGACGTTATCAGGCTTCGACTATTGATAGAACAGCATTATCGGTAGATACAAGTTGCTCTGGTTATAAAACTTCGATTTCGTGATGGTTATGCTGTGGAAACGCGGGCCGATCAGGACCGTCTGCTCAAGGCCCTCGTTGAACCCGAACTCCTCGTGCTTGATGATCTGTTCCTCGCCAAACGCATCCCCGATGCCGCGGCCGAGTTGCTGCAGACCCTTGTTCACCAACGATACAAGCATCGCCGCAGCATTCTGGTCACATCCAACCGCATCGTCCAGGATTGGGGACGCTACCTTCGCGAAAACACCATGGCCTCGACGATTCTTGACCGTCTCTTGCATCGCTCCAAACTTCTTGAGTTTGAAGGAAAGAGTTATCGCCTCCGGGAAGCAGCGACCAGGCTTGCCGTCACTGAGGAATCCGACGCATAATCCGCTGGTCCTGCCTGGGGGAATTTAGCCGCCCACAGGTGGAGGAGTTTGAACTGCCCATCGGGGCACAGTTGACGTCCCATGACAGGGCGCCATGCGCCTGATCACGGTTGACGGCGATGAGAGCCTGCGGTTCGCGCGTAGTGCGATCTTCCCAAATCTTGGCTCCGTCTGATATAGACCAATGGTATCCAAACCGAAACAGACGCGGAAGCCGCTCCACAGCGTGGCAAAAGCGGCTAGACATAAAAAAGTCCTTTACCTCCCGCTCGATCCGGATTCGATCGCCAAGGTCTCCATTCAAGTCCGAATGGCGCTGGAAGTCGCTCGCGCTCGGCAAGGAGACGCGGCGACTTTGCGTTGCCTTTCACAAGCAGTAGCACTAACCGGCTTGATTGCCGCAGCCGGGTATAGCGAGCTCGACGAGAAATACCTCGTTGCCGCCGAAGCTGCTCTCACCGACGTACTTGCGCGTGGAAATTTGAGCGGCTGGGGATTGAGCGACGATGAAATGGCCGTTGCAACAGCGGTGATCAACGAGTACGACCGCCAGCTTAGGGAGACGCGTCTCGACGTGGTCGTGCGCGCCTTCGAACAGATTGAGCGACATCTTGGGACGGGGCTGACGCTAGCCGGTTTGTTCGCGCTTCGTCGGCTCGCTTCTAACGCGCGATAGCATGGGATGAGAATAATCACGCTGGCTTAACGGCGCTACTCCGGCATGGCTGACCGTTTTTAGTCGTAGGGCGTGATCCTGCCTCGTTTCCACGTACAGCAAGTCATGCAGCGATCATCCTAGCCTCGTAATCGACGGGAGTGGAGAAATCGATAGAGGTGTGCAGGCGTTGTCGATTGTAGTAGCCCTCGATCCAGTCGACGATATCCAGACGAGCCTGCGCGCGCGTTTCGTAGCGAACCTGATAGATTCGCTCGACTTTCAGGGTTTTGAAGAAGCTTTCCATTGCCGCGTTGTCCCATGCATTAGCGCGACGGCTCATCGAAACGTTCATCTTGAAGTCAGCGGCCAGTTTTCGGTACGCCCGGCTTGCATATTGACTTCCGCGATCGGAATGTAGCAACAACCCCAGCGCGGGCTTACGGTGCCAGCACGCGCTGCGCAGTGCCTGGCAGACCAGTTCCGCGTTGATGCGCTCTGAAATTGACCAACCTACGATGCGTCGGCTTGCCAGATCCAGAATGGCAGCTAGGTATAGCCAACCTTCGCCGGTCCTGATGAACGTGATGTCGCTGACCCAAGCCTGATCGGGCTGCCAGCCGTCAAAACGACGATCAAGCAGGTTGGGGGCAACCGGTAAGCGGTGTGTCGAATCCGTCGTCACCCGATACGGGCGTTTATAGACCGGCCGCAGCCCTAGGCGTTGCAGACTACGGCGTACGCGTTCGGCGCTCGCCGGCTGGCCCTGGATCCTTAATTGCCTTACGATCCGAGGACGGCCGTAGCTGCCACGACTGGCCCGGTGAATCGCTGCCACCTCCCGATCAAGCGCGGCGTTGGCCTGCGCTCGCTGACTTGGCACGCGCTTACGCCACTGGCAATATCCGCTGCGCGACACCGTCAAGACGTGACACAGCCGAGTAACACTGTACTGGCCGCGGTGCTCGTCGATCCATGCGTACTTCACCGCGACCCCTTCACGAAGTACGCCGTCGCTTTTCGAAGGATCTCGATATCGAGTCTCGCACTGGCGAGCTCTTTCCGAAGTCGGCTGTTCTCCGCCTCAAGTTCGTTGATCGGGCGCGTCGATCGCGTGCTCTTCACTTCGTGACTGTCGACTTCGCCGATACTTTTAGCATTGCGACTGCGTCGACTCCAATTGCCCAAGGTTGCTACGGGCACCCCAAGCCTACGCGCGGCTTTGTGCTGCCCAACTGATTCGGCAAGCCTAATGGCCTCGACCTTGAACTCGTCTGTGTACTGCCGCTTTGGCACTAGCTTCTCTGACATTAGAACCTCCGTACAAACAGAAATTAGCAAATTTCTGCTGTATGTGAAATCGAGGCATGGTCAATCGCCGACGAGGTGAAAGTGCGTGCAAAGATCCGTCGGAAGTCTTGAGCCGCGGCTGCTGCTTTTCTGGCCAGCGCCGCAGCATGGTTGGTCACCAGGTCCACGTTTGCCGTGGATGCAGGCGCAAACGCCTAACCCCATTAAGGAAAACATAAAAAGTGGTCAAGCCGCCGATGTAATCAGGACGCGTCCCGAGCAGAGTCACTTTGGCGCGATCGGATTTTTCTGATTTGTCAGGAACGTCTATTCTGCAGTTATGACTGGCCCTAACACTTTTTCCATTCCGCCAGGCGCGCTCGCGACCCTCGATCTCTCACTTGAGCGGCTATGCGCGCGCGCGGGTGTCCCGGTATCCAATACCTGGGTGACGAGCGATTTTTTCCGGCTGTGGGATGCCGCCGACGAGGCGATAAGTGATCGGTCCGCGGGGCTGCGTTTCGGTGCAGAAGGCGTCGCGCGCGGTTACGCAGTTGCCGCGATCGTGGCACTCCACGCTCCTGACTTTCGACATGCACTCTCGGCGCTGGCCCGATATAAACGTCTCACTTGTCCTGAACTCGTGGAGGTAGCGGCGAAGGACGACGAGGTCAGCGTACGTTATCGCTGGCTCCAGGCAACAGGCGACGTGCCGCGCCTCCTGGTCGATACAACCATGGCGTCCCTGAGGGCGTTGGCACACCAAGGTACTGCAGGACGAGTGTTGCCCCTTCGTGTGGAGCTGACGCGCAGGCCCGCGGACGAAGTGCTCCTCCGCCGTCACTACGAATGCCCGATCGTTTTTGGCGCGCCGGACAACGCGATGGTATTCGAGCGGGCGGCGCTCGATACGCCCTTTATGACCGCTGATGGCGGCGCCTTTGCACGCGTGCTGAACGGGTTCGAGGCGCGCATCGCCCAAGGCGAAGGATTCCCGTTGATCGTCAGTGAAGCGCGCGTCGCCATCGCGCAGCAGTTACGTGAGGGGCACTATCCCCGCATCCGTGAAATCGCGCGCCGACTCGGCATTAGCAGTCGCACGCTTCAACGCCAGCTCGCCGCCGCCGGAACGAGCTACCAGCAACAGCTCGCGTCAGTAAGACGCACCATAGCAAGTCGTCTACTGGTCAACACCGATCTCGATGAGATCGCCATCGCCCTGCTGCTCGGCTTTGCAGAGCCCAATTCCTTTGCCCGGGCCTTCCGCTCGTGGGAGCGGACCACTCCGCAGCGTTGGCGTGAGCACCAGCCTGGGCATTCTCTACCTGCAACAAAGGAAAACCAATGAAACATCGTCAGCGCGTTCTCGTCACGGGTGGTTCGGGCTTTATTGCCGGACATTGCATTCTCCAGCTCCTGGAACACGGGTATGACGTTCGCAGCACGATCCGGTCACTGGCGCAGGAAGCGGCTGTGCGGACTGTCCTCGCGAACGCCGGCATGATTCGTGGCAACAACCTGAGTTTCTTCGCCGCCGATTTACTCTTTGATCAGGGCTGGGCAGAAGCCGTCCACGATGTCGAAGCGGTGCTCCATGTCGCATCGCCGGTGCGGCCAGGGCATGTCGAGAAAGAAGGCGACGTGATTGTTCCAGCGCGCGAAGGTACGTTGCGGGTGTTGCGGGCCGCACGTGCCGCCGGCGTGAAGCGCGTCGTTCTGACTTCGGCATTTCACGCAGTGGGCTGGGGGCACGGCCACGATGATCGTGTCTTTACCGAGCAAGACTGGACGAACCTGGATGGTTCGGGGGTTGATGCGTACGGTAAAAGCAAAACGCTTGCTGAGCGCGCGGCATGGGATTTTATTGCCGCGGAGGGCGGTACTATTGAGCTCACTACGATGCTTCCCGTAGCCGTAATGGGTCCGGTGATGGGCAGGGAAATCTCTGGCGCCAACCATATCATTCAGAGAATGCTCGATGGTGCCATGCCGGCGGTACCCAATCTGTTCATTCCCATTGTCGATGTTCGTGACGTGGCGCGGGCGCACATCCTCGCCATGGAGCATGCCAGCGCTGCGGGAGAGCGTTTCCTGCTTTCGAATGGGCCGGCGCTTGCGCTTAAAGAGATCGGCACCGTCGTCAGGGACAGCGTTGGTGCGAGCGGAAAGCGCGTACCCACACGCACTATCCCCGATCCAGTTCTGCGTGCTTTAGCACTTTTTAAGCCGGAACTTCGAGCGTTTGTCCCGGACCTTGGCTATTCGAAAAAGACTTCAAACGAGAAGGCGCGACGGATCCTTGGATGGGCACCGAGAATGCCCGCCGAAGCTATCGGCGCAGCGGCAAGGAGTATGGTCAACAAGCGTTTGCTCTAAGCCTGAACATCGTCCGAGGTCTTTACATTCAGCGTTTCTCGCGCGACATTGCCGGCGTATGGCCTCCCAAAGAGTCAACGCGCGCTTCGAAGCGATGTGCAGTCACTACCTGTTCGAGCCGGATTTCTGTAACCGGGCGGCAGGCTGGGAGAAAGGCATCGTCGAGAAGAACGTTCAGGACCGCCGCCGCAGATCTGGCACGAAGCAGCGCTACGGCGCTGGGAGACGTGAGCTTCCCTCGGTTTTTCGCCTTCCACGGGTCCCGAGTTATGCAGCAGCATCCGTGGTCTGCTGAGCGTTGATCCAGTTCTGCAGAAACTGAACCGGCGATACGAAGCCGAGCGACGAATGACGACGACTGCGGTTATAAAATACTTCCAGGTATTCAAACAAGTCTGCCATCGCTTCCTGATGCGTCCGGTAGCGAGTCGCATGGACGCGCTCGTTTTTCAGGCTGTTAAAAAAGCTTTCCGTCGGCGCGTTGTCCCAGCAATTTCCCTTGCGACTCATCGAGCAGCGCATGTCATATTCCGCCAGCTTGCGCTGGAAGTCATGGCTTGCGTACTGGGCGGATTCAACCGGTCGTCGCAAAACCGGATTGTTGGATAGATTTCAGGTACTCGTTTAGGGCTTTCGCAGGCGTTTTCCATCCAAGAGTTTTCCGCGGCCTTGAGTTCAACGTATTAGCAACGGCTTGGATCTCCCGAGCGTTCCATCGGGACAGGTCTGTACCTTTTGGAAAGTATTGTCGTAGAAGGCCATTGGTGTTCTCATTTGTACCGCGCTGCCATGGGCTTTGCGGGTCGGCGAAGAATACTTTCACGCCAGACTCGATAGTGAAGCGGGCATGATCGGAAAGCTCCTTGCCACGATCCCATGTCAATGACCGCCATAACTCAGCGGGCAAGTCAGTCACAGTCTTCTTAAGTGCGTTGGCCATCGTGACGGCCCCGTAGCCGGCTAGCGCAGGCCCGTTCTTCGTGCGAGGTATCAACCCGTAGCCTTTCTCTCGAGGTAAATGCACAAGCATCGTAAAGCGGCTCGACCTTTCCACCAGCGTCCCGATGGCCGATCGATTCAGACCGATGAGGAGGTCGCCTTCCCAATGGCCTGGCACCGCACGATCTTCCGCCTCTGCAGGCCGACTAGAGATCATCACCTGCTCACTGACATGCGCCCACGCCTTAGCACGCGCTCTTGCTCGAGGAACGCGCAACGCGCGCCCCGTGCGCAGGCAGCCCACCAGCTCGCGCTTGAGTGCGCCGTGCCCTTGAATATAAAGCGCTTGATAAATGGCTTCGTGGGAAATACGCATCGATTCATCATCCGGGAAATCCTGCAACCGATTGGCAATTTTGTTCAGGTGACCAGCCATTGACCCATGTTCGATCGCCGCGATGGGGCTTATTTCGACCCTTAAACGGTGCCTGCCTAGGCCCAGCAATCACACGGCCATCAGCGTCATGAACTTTGCCTTCCAGGCGTTCCTGTACATATTGACGCAGTTGTTCATGAGTTGCCAGCTTCGCTGGCTTCGGTCGTTTGGCGAATCGATCCGCCTTCCACTGCGCAACAGAGGCGCGATACTCGAGATACCCACTGCGTGTTGCTGCATTGCGCGTGAGTTCTCGCGAAACGGTTGATGGACTGAGTCCGATACGCCGAGCGATTTCGCGCACTCTAAGGCCTTGAACAGAGAGCAATGCTATCTCTTCTCGCTCAGGAAACGACAAGTATCGACCAGCGATAGGTTTTGACATGAATAGTGGCATGCCGCCACGATAGCGGAACCAGCGCGAGCCCACTGCTTGAGATGCGCCTACCGCCTCCGCTGCCTTCTCGCTTGTAATGCCTGTCGCAATATGTTGCCAAAAGCGACGCTCGATCTCGTTTCCAAGTGATGGCGCGCCCGGCGAGTACATCGCTCCTCTACCGGTCAACCGATACACTTGCTTTGCACATCGGACCATGCAACACCTCCTCGATTAAAGGTGTTGCGACGACCGGTTGAATCCGCCCTGTGTTCGGCTGCGATCGTGGAGCACGTGTTACTGGATGGAGCTCGCAAGTTGTGAGCGGAGCTCGAGAGCGATCTCTTCGAGCGTGTGCGGAATGCTGAGTTGAGCGTCGAGCGGGCCGGCGATGCTGTAGCCACCATTTCCGGCGGCGTCGACGACTATCAGAGCTACGCAGGCGGCGCCCGTTGCCTCTCTGACTTGTGCGGCGAGTTCGCTCAATTGTCCGGGTGAGCCCGGTGCATGCGCGATCACTTTGGGAACCTGGTTGCTCATGTTTTGAATCCCGAAAGATATAGGCAATTTGGCCCGCCGCGAAGAATCCGGTTTCGCGACGCGATCGATCCGCGACACCGGATGTCCGCCCAACGGGGAAGGGCAATGCGCACCCACCGAAAAATAAGGCACAGAGCGTCGCGCGGCGATCTCCCAAAGGAACGGCCGCGAGAGGGCGGTCGGCGACCGCAGAATTTTGCAACTAATCGTCTGCCCCGCGAACGACCTCCACAGCTGCGCCAGCAACACATGCCACTAGCGTGATCCAGATAGGACTCTCGCTCAGCCCGCGGGAGAAGTCGGCCGTCGTTAATTCGAGGCGCGTCGAGGGACGCGCGAGTAGCTTGCGATGCGCAACGGCGTGAATACGGTGGACACCATCGTGGAAGGTCTTCATCATCTTGGCATCATCCGCATCGGTTGGCAGCCAGAAACAGGCCTCCAGCGCGGCACGCACAATCATGCATTCGACCGCGCCGTTCTTTCCCGCTAGGACGAAGGTCACGCCGCGTCGGTTAGTCGAAATCTGTGCTTCAAAGTCAAGGGCTTCCATGGCGAGTTCATCGTGTTGCGCGGTCAAGCGAGTTTGGCATGACCTTGCCCGGTTTGGGAGACGTGCCGCTTGAACGGGCGCAAGACTCCGATGATGTCCGGTTCAGTCACCAGTCTACCCGGTGCTTTTCTTCGGTCTCTTGATGGCGCCGATCGTCGTCGACGTGCAAAAAGATGCTGGTCGTCGTTAGCGAGGCGTGTCCGAGGTTGTCGCGCACCATGCGCACGTCAACCTTTTGGTCGGCCATGTGCGATCCGGCGCTGTGCCTGAGCCAATGCGCGGAGGCCTTTTCAAGCAGATCAGCCCGCGAGCTTGCTGTATCGTCGCGCTCCCGCAGACGTTCGGCGGCGCCCGTGAACACGTCCTTGACGATGGCGTGCAGCGCCGCGCGCGTGAGCGGCGCGCACGTCTCGGTGCGTTCGTTCGACGCCGTGGCGCCGATCGGCAACACGAGCGGGGTGTCTTCGTTGGGCGATAGCAGGGCGCTCAAGCCGAGGTGCTGCCGATAACGGGACAGTTCCATCATCATCTCGCGCGTGGCCGGCACAAGCCGCTGCTTGTCGCCTTTGCCGTTCACGGTCAGCCACCAGCGCAACACGCCGTCCGCATCGTGTCTTACGAAGAACTGGCCCATGGTATTTGCGCCGACCTCCGCAATGCGCAGCCCGCCGCGATAGAGCAGGGTGAATAACCATCGGACGCGGTACGCGTGGGCTTTTTCCCGGTCCGTTTGCTTGGGCATCGTCGCAATGAAGTCCTTGACCTCCTGCCACACGCTCAGCTCCAGGTAACGAGTGATACGAGGCGCCGCGTGGCGCGTGCGTTGGCGTGAGAGCGACAGTGGATTGCCGGCCAGGTAGCCGGCCTGCACCAGCCACGAGAACATGACGTTCAGGATGACAGTCGCCTGGCGTTGACTGGACGGCGACAGCGGGCCGTAGAACGGCCGCCAGCGCGCGTCGCTGCGTGGATGCTTGCGGCCGCCCCCGGCCACCCACGTGCCGGCAGGCTGCGGGTCGGCCAGAAACTGCTGATAGCGCAAGCAGTCTTCATGGGTCAAAGAAGAGAGGGGTTTGCGCATCTCGACGACCGACCAGAGCAGGAGCCGTTCGGCTTCCTTGCGGTAATTCTCGAAGGTGGTTTTCGTGTCGACAAAGCGTGACAGCCTTGCGCGGATCGCGTCGAGGTCGTTATCGGCCGCAATCTGGGCGCGTCCTGTCACTGCCCGATTTAGCCCCGCGGAGCCGTTCAGCGTCGCTGGGATGACGATCGTTTCGAGCGGTGTCGGTTGCAACGCATAGGGCGGTGAGGTTGGCATAGGGGGCTTTCAAGTCATGTTCGTTTTGGCGACAGCTCAGCATAGGGTTCTCAACATTATGATATTAATGTCAAATTAAGTCGATTTGACAATGAGATTTAATGCGAAATACGTTATATTATTAACGGATTAATCTCTTTCTCCGTCAATGTCCGACGTCCTTTCCGACGAAACGCGCCTCGCCGCCGATATCGAGCGCCTCAAGGTCGAATTTCCCAAGACGCGCGAGCTCTATCGCGAGGTCTGCGCGCTGCTGTTTTTCCGCTTCGGCGTCCCGCCCACGGCCAATCGTCTCTACAACCTGGTTCGGCGCGGCACGATGAGCACGCCCGCGTCGGTGCTCAGCGAGTTCTGGGTTGAGCTGCGCGAGAAGAGCCGGGTCAGGATTGAGCATCCCGATTTGCCAGCCGATTTGAGCGACGCTGCAGGCGAATTGGTCGGAACACTGTGGACGCGAGCGGCTGCCTCCGCGCAGGCCGAACTCACGTCGCTGCGCGATGAGGTCGAGGCGCAGCGCGCGGAATCTACGCAAAAGCTCGTCGCGGCTCGTGAAGAACTCGGTCGGACGGAAACGGCGCTGGAGCAGCGTACCGCGGCGCTGCTGGCGGCCCAGGTTGAGATTCGGGAACGGGAGCGGCAGGAGGCACAAGAGGCCGCCACGCGTAAATCGCTCGAGGCGCAGATCGAGCGTCTCAGCGAAGAGGCGCTCGCGCGCGAGCGGGAACTGGAGAAGGTGCGCGACACGTTCTCGCGTGATTTGGAGAAGCTTCGCGAGACCGCGAGCCGTGCCGAGGAGCGCTTGCGCGCGTCGGAAAAGCGAGCGCTTCTGGAAATCGATCGGGAACGCAGCGCCACAGCGAAGGCTCAGAAAGAATTGGCCGAGGCGGCCAAGCGGGCAGACAAGCGAGAGGCCGAGCATCGTCGCACCGTCGAAGCGCTGCAGGAGCAGCAGGGTGACGCGCGCCATCAGACCGGAATGCTCCAGGGCAAGCTCGCGGCGCTCGAATTGGCACAGAAGTCACTTCAAGAACAGTTGAAGGCGCTGCGCCCAACGGCGCGCCCGTCAACACGAAGTGTACCCACCGCCGAAGCCAGTCTGCCCGCCAGGCGAGCCGCCCGAAAGGCCGTGGCTGGCAAAACGGCGAGCGTGAAAGTTCGCCCGTAGATCATGATTGGATCGCGCCTGCGGTAGGCGCAATCCAAGGCCGAAGGCGCGCGGTGCGCTTGGTCGGAAAAGGAGCGAACAGATGAGAAGATCGGCAGAGAACAAGCTGCGAGTGGTCGCGGTGCGGATCGACCCCGTCATCGAACAGCGGTTGCGGGTGCTGGCCGAGGCCACGGGGCGGAAACAATCGTTCTTTCTCCAGCGGATGATCGCAGAGGGCATCGAGGCCATGGAGGAAATCTGGCTGTCGCCGGACACGCTGGCGAAGGTTAGAAATGGTGCTCTGCCCGAACTGCTCGCCGCACAGAGCACCACCTCGGATCTGTTCGATCTGGATGCGACCGACGCAGCCTTGTAGCAGCGACGGTCGCCTGTTTTCGCAGCGGTTCGGTGAGATCACATTCGTTTTCAATAGAGAGGAAGAGACGCCAATGAACAAGCAGGAACTGATTGACGCGGTTGAGTCGAAGTCGGGGTCGAGCAATGCCACCGCAGAAGAGGCGATCAAAGCAGTGTCTGAGACGATTTCGAAAACGGTGGCCGCGGGAGACACCGTTCAACTGATCGGCTTTTGATCGTTCGGGACCGGCGAACGCGCCGCCCGAACCGGCCGGAATCCTCAGACCGGTGAGTCGATCGAGATCGCGGCGGCCAAGACGGTGAAGTTCTTCACCCGCGGGGAAGAGCTTTAAGGACGCCGTCAACCACGCGTGAGCGCAACGGAAACCGGGCGACACGCAACGGCGTAGGCGCCAGCTTGCCGTCGCGTCACCCGTTCGATGGGGTTGCGCTTGGTCAGAAAAGCTGAGTCTCGAGCGGTATGAGGTTCACCCATTTCACCGCAGTGCGGCGCTCCTGTCCGTCTGGGTGAATGGAGCGAATCATGACACGTTTGCCCGCGCGCTTCGCCCAGAACTTCCGCAATCCGATCCTCATAGCGCACCAACGTGCCGCGCGCCGGCTTGCGTTTAAGTTTCGTGCGACGAGGCGGAGCGGACATTTCTAGACTGGCTGACATGATGATGCGATTATGCCTGTCGTCACAAAAGCGCAGTTTTTTGTTACCTTCTCACACCAACTCAACCATGCGCCGCATTGCAGTCCGTCACTCGCCCATTCATGGTCGCGGTGTGTTCGCCGCCGTGACGATTTCCGTGGGTGATCCGATCCTCGAGTACAAAGGCGAAGTCATCTCAGCGAAAGAGGCACAGCGCCGGTATGAGCGGTCCACCGCCGAAGACGGGCATACCTTCTTTTTCGGGCTCGACGACGGACGCATGATCGATGGCGCACAAGGCGGCAACTCCGCGCGTTGGATCAACCACAGTTGCGCGCCCAACTGTGAAGCCGAGCAGGAGGGCGACCGGGTCTTCATCCGGGCGACACGCAAGATTGACGAGGGCGCAGAGATCTTCATCGACTACGCGCTGGATGTCGAAGGGCGCCGAACGCCGGCGCTCAAGCGCCTCTACGCATGTCGGTGCGGCGCTCGCCGCTGTCGAGGCACGATGCTAGATGCGCGTCGGTAGGCTACTTGTCGTGAGGCGCACCCGGCACCAGGTGATTCATGCCAAGACCGCCGAAAAGGAACGGCGACCGCTTCCTCGACGCGTGGAAATGGATTAGCCTGACCGCTCCTAATCAACGACATTCCTGAGTGCGACGACGATGCAGCAAAGCATGCAACAACTCGATATATTTGCCGACAGCCGTGACGTGGTACTGCGCAATGACGTCGTGGAGCAATTGCAGCGTCGCGATGCGGTAGAAGCGCGAGCCTCGCTGACGCATCTCGCCGATGAATACCCTGACGACAGTGCGCTGCCTGCGATGACCGTGCTTGTTCGCGAACTCGAGAACGGTTCAAGCCTTCCCCTGACTGACCACGCGGAACTCGCCGTGGTGCGGCGACACCTCGAGGATCATGCGATGCCTGCGGCCCAGCGGGTGATGCCCGCACAGGACGCTCATGCGTGGTCGACACCGTGTTGGCGCTCGCTCGCCCAGCGCGCTGCCCCGCTGGCATTTTGCGGGACCGACACAGAAAGTCACGCCGCGCCGCTATGGCTTCGCGCAGGGGACTGGGCGGCGGCCACTGACGCCGTCAACACGATCGAATCGTGGTGGCGCATCCCGTCGCCACTCGCCTGGATGGCCGAGGCGCGCTATCGAGCAGCCGGTCTCGATGCGGCGTGGCCGCTGTTAGCGGAATTGGCGTGGCTCGCACCGTCACGGTTCGCCACATTGATTGCCGGGCTCCAGGACGCTTCGCTGGAGGCGCTGCGTCGGCGCTTCGACGCTGAGTTTTCCGGCACAGGCGAAATCGAGGACTATGTTTGGTTTCCGGCCTGGCTACTGGTTGTCAAGCCAGCGCTCGTGGGTCGGCTGGGGGAAGCGCGCGTGCAGCGAGAGTTATCTGCGTCGCGTGCCACGGCCTTGCTCGGGGAGATTTTGCGTCGTGAACATGAAGGCGACCAGCAAGAATTGGTGGCCTTACGCGAAGGACTCAGCCGGTTGCATACGGGCCTGTCTGACGCATACATGGCAACACGGAAAGTGCAGCATCGATGACCGGAGCCGCTCGCTTCACCGGCATGACCTTCACTTGCGAGCCAGCGGCCTTCGTAAGAGGCGAGTTCGCTGAATTTCGTACCGTGCTCCCTTCGGCTGGATCTCGAAGCGCCTCCGACGAGCTGCCTTTGTCCGCCTGCCGAGCCACCATCACCCACGCGGCGCGGACAGCGGGAGCTGCGCGTAAAATACGAGGTCAACCGCACGCATGGGAACGGACTTGAACCGGTGCCACCCAGCGAACGGTTCGAGGTCCCCTAGGATAGGCAATAAATAGCGTTAGAAAATTAGAGGGACTCGGGTGTACGGGATGGCCGCGTCCGGCGAAGTGCGGCGAGAAAGAGGCGTTGAGGTGTGCGACGGTCGTTCATCGCGTATGCTTTCCAGCTTTGTGCACACTCAACATTGACGACCGATTGGCTCGCTCCCCCTCCAAAGAGACGCGTGGAAACAAAAAAGATGAACGATGTGCTCGTGCCTGAAGGCGCCTACAGGGACACGCTCAGCGATGTGGTCGCTCTCCTGGAAGACGGCCGGGGTGCCGCAGCGCGGAGCATCAATGCACTGATGACTGCGACCTATTGGTTGGTCGGCCGTCGGATTGTCGAATCGGAGCAGGGCGGGCAGGGGCGAGCTGAGTACGGGCAGGCGCTCTTGCAACGCCTGTCAGCGGATCTGACGAAGCAGTTTGGAAGGGGCTTTGGCGCTGACAATCTGGAACTGATGCGCCTCTTCTACCAGAGCTATCCGCCAAGCGAGATTACCGAATCGGTGATTCGGAAATCTACGACCCGCGCCTCGCGAACAAAATCCGAATCACCGATTCGGAAATTCTCGCTCCAGCAGTTGGCTGAACGTTTTCCATTGTCCTGGACGCATTACGTGCGACTAATGCGACGGACGCGATCGCCGGAAGAGCGGTCGTTCTACGAAGGCGAAGCGCTGCGTGGTGGATGGAGCGTGAGACAGCTCGAACGCCAGATCGGCAGTCAGTTTTACACCCGCACGTTGATGTCCAACGATAAGCGCGTAATGCTCGCCAAGGGCCGCGTCGCAGCTCCGGGCGACACGATGAAGCCCGAAGAAGCGATCAAAGACCCTTACGTTCTCGAGTTCCTTGACTTGAAAGACGAGTATTCGGAAAGCGACCTTGAAGACGCCCTCATCCACCGGCTCGAGGACTTTTTGCTTGAGCTGGGCGGCGACTTCACGTTCGTAGGGCGGCAACGGCGATTGCGCATCGGAGACAGCTGGTTTCGTGTAGATCTGCTCTTCTTCCATCGACGACTGCGCTGTCTCGTAATCATTGATCTCAAACTGACCGAGCTGAATCATGCGGATGTCGGGCAGATGCACATGTACTGTAATTACGCGAAGGAACACTGGACACTGCCGGGCGAAAACCCGCCAGTCGGCCTGATCCTTTGTGCAAGAACCAACGAAGCGATCGCACGCTATGCGCTCGACGGCCTGCCCAACAAGGTGCTTGCTGCCGAGTACCAAACAGTGCTTCCCGACGAAAAATTGCTCGAGGAGGAGTTGGCGAAAACCCGTAGGGAATGGGAAGCGCAACATCCCATTTTTCTCGACGGAGGCGATCGCTCTCCGGACTGACAGACCGCTAGCAGAACTGTATCTGCTTGCTGCTCCCAATGCATTAGTCGTTGGTCTCTTGGTCGGCGCAGCGCAACCGATCCGAAAACGCTCATCCGCGCGGCGCGAGATTACGAGGCGACGCAGGCGCAGTTTGCGATGGAGTGTGCCCTGTCCGCGCTGCATTGATGGAGGCCGGCTACGGCTACGAAATCCCGGTAATTGACGTCGTCGATGCCTAGATGCCCCCGTTGCCGCGGCGCTCGCGGGTCGCTTTCCGAAAGCAACGGTGGACGATTGCGTGCGACGCCTGATTCGCAGTGCGGATTCGCTGGTGGGGCGAGCGTTGCACACGCGCATGGAAGCCGCCGGGCCCTGAAAAAGAGGAAGGGTATCAGCCGATGCAGCGCTTGCTCTGCTCACGCCTTCGCGTGATCCCGGCATGGCCCCATCGTTCACAGCCAAGACCCCCAGGCCGGTTACGCGCCCGCATCCTTCCTTGATTCCTCGAGAGCCTCGATACGCTGGTCTCAATGGATCAGGAGATGCACACCGTATGAAGTCAATCGCAGTTGACCGAAAACATCACGTCCCCGCTACTTCGCCCGACGTGCTCAAGCGAACCTCCCTAGAAGCTGATCGTGAACTCGCTCATTTACGGGAAGTGGTGACGGCAGTACGTACAGCATCAGCTCCCTTGCCGATAAGCGTTCGTTACTGGAAGGCACGCCTCCATGAGCTTCGCATCGCCTACGCGTTGCTTCCCGTCCAAGTTGCTCGGCTGTCCGTACTTGAGCTTGACGTCGAAGAGCTCGCACAGAAACAGGTGGACGTCGGCGTGAGCGACGAACTCCGCGTGGCGTAGGTGCGCGGCGCCCATTGAGTTATTGAACAATAAGCTTTACGCAGTACTAAGGAGCAGAACCGTCAGCCGACCGAATGGACTCGCGCTCCGACGACGTGTGTCGCCAGTGGCAAGCCACCGCCATTAAACGCAATGGTGATAATACGACTTATCACCATTGAATTTGGATTGAGCGCCCATTTGTGGGTCGCGAGGCTAAATACCAAACTTCCCAACGTAGTCAAGCGGTATGCCAGACGCCTGAAGGCTATGCTTGCAATGAACGAGGCTCGGCGGCAAGCCAATTTAGAGGTCCGTTGCCGTTAGCTAGGCGGAGAGGGAGGCACCAACTGCTGTTCAAAAGCACGCCACACCTCGTGGATGTCTCACCAATGTGTATCGATTGATACGCGAGCTATGGTTCGCCCGCCTTCAAGGTTCGGTATGATGACGCTCAACCACTTTGGAGAGAATCGCAATGAACAAGCAGGAATTGATCGATGCCGTCGCGACACAGGCAGGGACGAACAAAGGTGCCACGGAGGAAACAGTTAATGCGGTGTTAGCCACAATTTCAAAAGAGGTCGCTGCGGGCAACGCCGTCCAACTCATCGGTTTCGGCACTTTCGGCAGCGGTGAGCGCGCTGCGCGCACCGGACGCAACCCAGCAACCGGCGCAACAATCGAGATCGCCGCAGCCAAGACCGTCAAGTTCACGGCGGGAAAGAGCTTCAAGGATGCCGTCAATCAAAGCTGAGCAAGCGACTCTCACGGGCGCTTGATCAAAACAGCTGACTCTCAAGCGGTAGGAGATTTGTCATCTTCACTGCCGTCAGCCGTTCGCGTCCATCGGGGTGAATGGATCGAATCATCACGCGCTGACCGCGGGCTTCGCCCGAAATCTCGACAATGCGATCCTGATAGCGGGCGAGTGTTCCGCGCGACGGTTTTCGCTTTGTGCGACTGCCGGTCGATGAGAGCATGAAAGGAATAGTAGGATGCGTCGATCTCATTATGCCAAGCTCTTGGTCGGCCGCGTGAATTCTCGACTGGCTGGACACAATCAGCTCATCTTTTAAATGCCGACACGTCGTTTCGTTGTTCGTCGCTCGCCTGTGCACGGTCGCGGTGTCTTGACGAACCTCGCTCCAACGGGCGTTGGCACGCCGTCGTTTGAAAGTCGGATTTTTGGAGTTGGGACCGAGTCTTCACCCAAGTCGGCCGTGCGAAAGCCGCTGCGTTAAGTGTTTTTTTATTGAGTGCAACGGTCATTCGCTCGCCGCCGTCGACGTCGGATCATCGGCCTTTGCGGTCGTTCGACCTTCAGGAGCCGGGCGGCTGCTGGTCGTCACCTTGCGGTCGTTAGCCGTGCGGTGGTGACGATACGTTAGCGTCCAGAAAAACTGAATGAGTCTTCGCGACCCAATTCGGCCGTCCAACCTCCGCTCCTTTCGATGACGGCTTCCAAAGGTACTGCGGACGATTGACCAGGCGAGAATGCAGCGCAGTCGCCCGTTATCGGAGTTGACTTGCTCAAGATAGCCTTGCCGGATGCGAAGACGCGACGACAAAAAGCACCGGGCCATTCACATCATGTCCGATACTTGCCGCCGCGTCGCTCCATCGCTTCACGTGTGGAGCGCCTTAACACGTACCGGTTGTGAAGAACGCCGCGCGCCGATCAAAAGCAGCGCTGCCAATACGACGACACCGCTTAGCAGAATCAGTCCGGCAACGCTAGATCCGAAGCTCGCGTCGGCCCACGCCTTCAGGTTCGGGGAGACGAAGTTGCCGATGTTACCGATAGTGTTGACCATCGCGACGCCGGAGACAACCGCCATGCCGCCGAGGTAGTTCGTGAGCATCGACCAGAAGATGGGCTGGACAGCCCAGAGGCCCGCTACCGCGAGACACAAGGCGATCATCGATACGAGCGGTGACGCGCCCGCCGAGATGAACATCGAGATCGCAGCGACCAGCAGGCTCGCGCAGCCATAGACCACCAGCCTGTTTCCGCGTGCCGCCCATCTCGGCACGGGAAAGGTCGCGATGAGCGCGCAGGTCCACGGAATGGCAACGACGAAGCCCACGAGCGCATTCGGTCCAGTACCGAGCAGCTTGCCCACGAAGGTCGGAAGGTAGAACACGACCACCGACACGCCCATCTGAATTAGAAAGAAGATCAGGCCAAAGTACAGCACGGTCCGATCGGAGAGTGCGGAACCAACGCCGTGTGGGCCATGTGAAATCTTCGCCGATTGCTCCGCCTCGAGCAAAGCAAGCAGCTCGTGCTTTTCATCGGAATCGAACCAGCTGGCGTCGGCCGGCTTGTCGTCGAGATAGAAGTAGGCCCACACGCCAACCGCAGTCGCCGCCAGCCCTTCGAGCATGAACATCCACTGATAGCCTTGCAATCCGAGCATGCCGTCGAAGCGCAACAGATGACCCGATAGCGGCGAACCGAGCATGAACGCAAGCGGTGCGCCGAAGTAGAAGAGACCCATGACCTTCACACGGGTCCAGTCCGGAAACCAGTAGGTAAGATAGAGGATCACGCCGGGAAAGAAGCCCGCCTCGCACGCACCCAGAATAAAGCGCAATGTGTAGAAGCTCGTCGAGCCCTGCACGAACATGGTAGCTGCCGACACGAGGCCCCACGTCACCATGATCCGGCACATCCAGGCACGCGCGCCCACCTTGTGCATGGCGAGATTGCTCGGGATTTCGAGCAAGACATATGCAATGAAAAAGATGCTGGCGCCGAATGCGAACGCCGCATCGGAAATGCCGACTACATCATGCAAGGCCTGTTTCGCCAAACCCACATTGGCGCGGTCCAGGAACGCAAGCACGTACATAGAAGCAAAAAGGGTATGAGCCGTTTGGTCGATTTTTGGACAGCGCGGTCGGCACCGTCGCGCCGTCGATGGCGACTTCCATGATTGTTTCTTCCAGTGAGGTCGGTCCGCGTGCCGCGAACCTTGTTGAATTGGCAAACCTTATGCGGCGTTCCACGCCGCGCGCAGGAATGCCGCGCTTTCGCGCATCGATGCCAGCGGTTCACCTTTGAAACCGCATTCGGCACTGAGCAGGCCCTGATAGCCGCTCATTTTGAGATGCCCGAAAAACGCCGGGTAGTCATAAGATCCCGTGCCCGGATTCAGCCGTCCCGTGTCGGCCAGATGAATGTGCGCGAGCCATGCGCAGTGCTCGCGCACTGCATCGAGCGGCTCGGCTTCTTCGTCCATGTGATAAAAGTCTGCAAGGCCACGCACTTCACTCCGGTTCAGCGCTTTTGCAAGCCGCGCGCCATCGGCGACGCTATTTACCAGATTCGACTCCCTGCGATTCAGCGGCTCGATCACCAGCGTGGCGCCGCTGCCCCGCAGTGCATCGGCGCACCATGCGAGCGTCGTCAGGAATTCATCTTCGGCTTGAGCCTGAGTCCAGCCTTCCGGGATATTGCGCGTCCAGCCGCTACCGAGCACGACGACGCGCGCGCGCGCCAGCGTCAGCACTTCCGCCACGCGATCGAAGTACGCGCGATTGCGGCGCTCGTCCTTCTCTGGGCCGACGATGCGCGCATCGTGCGGAAAGAGATAGCTGAACGCAAGCGCGGGCAAGGGCAAATCGCCGATGCGCGCCTTGGCGTCACCGAACGCCGCGTCGTCTTCGAGTTTCATCGGCACAAGTTGCGCCTCGATGTAGTCGAGCCCGGCCTCTTTCATCAATGCCGCGTTTTGCAGCGGTCCGCACCAGCCGAACTGGGGTGTCGTCGTCATGTTGTTTCCTTGATTTCCGATGGATTCAATAGCTCAGCTTCGCGACCGAGCGCAGCACTTCCGGCGTCGTTGTCGGAAAGCCGAAGAATTCGAGGTAAGCGGGGATCTGCTCGAAGAGCATGTCGGAGCCGACCTGGAAACGGCAACCGCGCGCCTGCACGGCCTTGAGAAACGCCGTCATTTCGGTCTTCATCACGACTTCGCCGACGAAGGTCTCGGGCGCGATGCGCGTCACGTCGACCGGTAACGGATCGCCGTCGTTCATGCCCATCGGTGTCGCGTTCACGACGAGGTCGTAGCCGGCCGGTTCGTTGCTGCCCGTCGTGACTTCGAGCCTCGGGTAATGGGTCGTGAGACGCGCCTTGAGTCCTTGCGCCGATTCGTCGCGCGCATCAAAGAGCCCGAGCCAGGCCACGCCCGCCGCAGCCAGCGACGCAGCGATCGCGGATCCCACGCCACCGCAGCCGACGACCAGCACTCGCGCGCCTTCGAGCTTGCACCCCTTGCGGCGCACGCCGCGCACGAAGCCCTCGCCATCGAACATGTCGCCGAGGAGCCGCCCGTCCTTTGTCCGCCGCACTGCATTGCACGATCCGGTGATCTTCACCATGGGCGTGGCTTCGTCGAGCAAGCCGACCGTGGTCACCTTGTGTGGCATCGTGACGAGCGCGCCACGAATGTTATCGAGCGTGAAGATCGACTGAAGGAAAGCCGGGTAATGCTGGGGCTTGCAGCCCATCGGCACGACGACGGCATTTACGCCGGCGTGTTCGAAGTACGGGTTGTAGATCATCGGCGACTTGAAGGCGTGCGTCGGATAGCCGATGTGGGCGATGAGTCCGGTATTGCCATTGATCATGCTTGTCTCCGTTTCAAAGCATGATCGGAGGTTACTATCGCTGATTCAAACTATTATTATTTGATCCGGCACTCCATAATCACCAGATCATGCTTAATGAACCGATACTCGGCGATCTCCGCCTGTTCTGCGAAGTCGCGCGCCGGTTGAGTTTCGTGGCGGCCGCACACGAGTTCGGCAATTCGCAAACGCACGTCAGTAAGCGCATTGCCTTGCTTGAAAAGACCCTTGGCGTGAGGCTGCTGCACCGCACGACGCGCCGCGTGTCGCTCACGACCGATGGCGAAACGGTCAATCGATGGGCGCGCGCCATCCTGCAGGATGTCGATGCGATGCGCGACGACCTGTCCAGTATGCGGGTAAATCCCAAGGGGTCGCTGCGCATCAGTTCGAGCCAGCGCCTCGGGCGCAGTCACATTGCGCCCATCGTGTCGTTAATGAAGAAGCGCTATCCAGAGCTCGAAATCTGGCTGGAACTAGTCGATCGCCGCGTCAATCTCGTCGACGAGGGTTTCGATCTCGACATCCGGGTGGGCGCGATACAGGAACCGGGGCTGATCGCGCATCACATTGCCGTCAGCCCGCGCGTGCTGTGCGCGGCGCCCGCTTACCTCGACGCGCACGGCCGACCGAAGAGCGTCGACGATCTCGCGCAGCACGATTGTCTCGTCTTTCGCGAGCGCGACGAGCCGTTCGGCGTGTGGCGTCTGCTCGGCCTGGGTGGCTGGAGCACGGTGAAGGTCACAGGGCCGCTTGCGTCGAATCACAGCGACGTGGTGCTGCGCTGGGCCCGCGATGGTCACGGCATTGTGATGGTCGGGCAGTCGTACGTGGCACAGGCGCTTGCGGAAGGCTTGCTCGAGCGTGTGCTGCCCGCGTGGGAGCAGCCAGCGGACGTCTGGGCGATGTCCGCGGCACGCGCGGCGCAGTCGGCCAAGGTGCGTGTCTGCATCGATTTTCTCAAGCAGGAACTCTCGCAGGGCGTGTTCGCGCTGTGGAAACCGTGACGCCGTAAATGGGGCTCAGCGCAGGCTGCTGAATAACTGCGCCAGAGACGAATGAAAAAGTTTCTGATGCTTCACGGTATTAACCACAACATGTTCGGCAAGCGCGATCCAGTGCAGTACGGAACGATCACGCTGGCTGAAATTGACGGGCGTTTGCAGGCTCTCGGCGCCGAACTCGGCGTACAGCTGGACTCGTTTCAGACAAACAGCGAAGGAGCCATGTGCGAGCGCATTCACCAAGCCTTTGAGGAGCGCTGTGACGCCGTCCTGATCAACGCCGGCGCGTGGACTCACTACAGCCATGGCATCCGCGATGTACTGGCGATTCTTACCTGCCCGATCGTGGAGTCGCATATGTCTGAGGTAGGCTGAAGAAAGTGGAGATCAATGTTTCGAGATTGCGATAAAGGACTTCGTGAAGAACTCGGCGTTATGCCGCAAGATCACGGCGGTCGAAGGCGTAGGTCCGCTCACTGCAACCGCAATCGTAGGCGCCATCGGCGATGCAAAACAGTTCTCCAACGGCCGTCATCTCGCAGCGTGGCTAGGTCTCGTACTCCGTCAATACTCCTCAGGTGGCAAAGCCCGTCTCCAAGGCTTCGCAGCATATCGTTCCCCCGGCCGCCGCTCCGTAGTGGGGATGCCAATATGGTGCAATGCGTAGATCACACCCTCACGGCGCAGTGTTGTGGTCATCGTCGTTTTCCTCGCAAGTATGTCCTGCCCGTCGCTGTGCATCGGGTTCGAAAAAGACAGCTTGGGTCAGGCCAATGACGCAGGAATCCACGATCCATGCAGCCCGGCCGGCACGCGCCGAGGCAGTTCGATCACGGCGAGCGGTTCGCGATCGAGCTGCCGCGCGTCGAGAATCACGAAACGTCCGGCGCTGCTACCCAGCTCATGTACGAACGTCACGATGAACCCGTCCTCTTCACGCCGGCCGTGCGGGTTAGCAACAAACACCGGTTCAGAAACCGTCTCGCTGGGCGCGAATTGGTGGATCGTCTTGCTTCCGGTGACGAGATCGTAGCGTGCGATTGCCTCGAACGCACCGATCTGCCGCGTTTCGCCGGGCCGCGGCATGCGCAGCCCTACGTATCCGTACCGCGCGCGTCGTCCAAGATACGCGTCGTTGACCCGTCCGAACTCGCACGGCTGGTCGTCGATCGCCTCGTCGTGCACTACGCCCCTGGCAATGTCGATTACCAGCCGGTGAAGCTCCAGCCGCTTCGAATGGCCCGTCAAAGAGAAAGAGTCATACCACGGCAGGACAGCTTCGATCCGATCGCCGTCCGCAAATGCATTGATCGTATGCCAGTGGAAGAACGGCGGTGCATCGATCCAGCGGATCTGCTCCGCGCGCTGCGCGTCGCGCGGAATCAGCGCAACCTTGGCGCCGCGCTCCGGCTCCCACAATCCAGGAGGGCCGTGCCGCGACCAATCGAAGACGAACGGACACACGAACACGACCAGATGCCTGTGGGTCAGCGCGACATCATGCACGATAGCCGCCCACGGTGCCTGGAAAGGAACGACGCGATCGATCTGTCCGGACCGGCTCGCCCGCATGTAAGTCAACATGCCGTTGCTCAGGGCGTATGAAACCGCCAGCAATTCGCCGGTGACCGGATCGGTTTTCGGATGCGCGGACATCACGCCAGGCAAATTGCCCTGGTAATCGAACCGCCCCAACGTGCCGATGCCACTATCAAGCTCATACGGCTTGCCACCCTCGTACAGCGCCAGATACCGGCCGCCGTGATGAATGATGTTCGTATTCGCGAGATTCGCGTGCGGCGGCGGACTGAACGTCGAATTGTAGAGCCGGTGTCCGGCCCGCTGTTCCGCACGCAACTCATCAGTTGCGACCCAGCGGTTTCGGTATCGCGCACGTCCGTCCTCGAGAAATATCGCGTGGATCATGCCAGTACCGTCGAACGGATACGCATAGTGCGCATCGGGTTCAAAGCGCGGATTCGGCCCGTTGCGCATGAACACGCCGTTCAGGCCGGCGGGAATCTCGCCCCGAACCTGCAGGTCTGCGTCGTCGCGCTCATCGAATACCGGCTCGAATGCGCCGCTTAACGCCGGATTGTCGCTGTGCCAAGGTGCCCCAACGGGCGGTTCGCCCCCGGCATCGGAGGTTGTTGCGAACGCTGGCGGTGTCCCAAGACTTCCGGCAGCCATCAAGCCGACCCCGACCGAAAGGAATGCGCGCCGGCTCAGCCTATCTTTTGTCATGTCGTATTTTCCCATTTGATTAACGGCCCGGGACGGCGTTACGTTCCCGCTCTGGATACCAGCCCGTGAACTTGACCGCTCCCACCAGCGCCAACACCGTCGCGACGATCGAGACTGAGCGGGGCAACGCGGGCAGATACGTCAGCGCGACATCAGCGATCACCATGATGGCGAACGCCGCAGCCCATGCAGCCGTAATCACGTAGTTGGTCCGCATGAACGCCGGGCTCTCCCATAGATCGGATGACACCTCTTCTCGGGCGTATTGCAGCGTGAATGGACGTCGCATCGCGATCGACGCGAGGACGATCAGCAGCAGACCGGTGTCCACACGCAGGCGGACCGCGGCAATCGACCATTCCGTCGCGCCTGGCAACAGCGCGATAAGCGTCAATCCAGCGAACAGAATGAAGTTGCCGATTTCGAGCACCTTTACCTTTCGCGTGGGGCTCACCATGTCCCGCAACAGCAGTAGCGCGGATACGATTGCGCCGGCTGCGAGGCCCGCCGGCACGCCAATTGTGCGCTCGATAACTACGAATGCCAGGAACGGCGAAAAGGCCAGCAAAATTCCCATGTCAACCTCCGTTGATTCACAACCGACGATGATGTCATTAATGTTTCCGATGGAAAGATTTTGACTGGACACGAAAAATCCGTCAATATATTTTTACACTGGAAACATTCAAAAGCTGAATGACTGAGTCAATCGCATCCCGCGCCGCCTCGGCTGGCGCCCGTCCTCGCCGTGCTGACAAGGCACGTCCCTATCATCACGGTTCGCTACCCGAAGCCATGTTGCAGGCGGCCGAGACCGTATTGAAACGGGACGGGCTGCGTGGGCTAACGCTTCGCGCGATTGCCCGGGAGGCCGGCGTATCGCACACAGCCCCTCAACACCATTTCGGCGATACCGCAGGAGTGCTGAGCGAGCTGGCCGCGGCCGGGCACAGACGGCTTGCCAACGAGATAGAGGAACAGGCGCGGAGCGCAGCGCCAGGCAAGCCGAGGCGCAAGGCGACCGCGCACGGCTACATCGACTTTGCGATCGGACATCCAGACCTCTTCAGACTCATGTCCCGCAACGAACTGCTGGATTCCGAGCGACGATCGCTCGTCGAAGCGCGGCAGATCTCTGCGCGTGCGTTGGCAGGTGTATTCGACGCGGTGACGAAACCTCAGCAGGAAGCGGGACCATTCGCCGGAATCGGCACCGCTCAGGCGATCGCCATTACCGCTGCGTGGGCCTACGTACACGGACTCGCGACCTTGCTGGTCGACCACCGGCTGGATAGCGTAGCGCGCGCGGCACCGGACTTCGGCGACGCGCGCGCGCTGGTGGAAGCGGCCATCGACGGCATGAAAATAGTCCCGGATGTTTGAAACCGTATTCAACGCCTGCCCACACGCGTTGTCGTTGGCTCGTGAGCCTTTGGTCGAGGGCAGGCGTCGAACAAATCTAAACGGGGGCATCGGGTAGTACTAAAGCATCAGAATGTCTGCTGATGACGTCCGTTACCTGAGCGAAGCGGTCGCACGAATGTCTGATAGTGCCTATGGGCGAACGACTCATCGTGGGCCGATTGCCGACGGCCAGGGGCGGTGGCCCTCGCAAGCGCCAAAATCATTTCGCAATAGTCGGCGCCGTGTTGGGCAGGGCCGAGCAACCTCTTGGGGCCGGCCGCGCATGCGAGTCACGCTTTTCCGGCGCAACTGCGATAGATTTAATACGGTCTGCGGGTGCTGAGCCCGGCCCCTCCTGCACTAGCGACTCCCACATAAAGTTTACTTGCATGATTCCGACGTCGAAGTCCGATCGACCGTTGCTGATCACATAGCGGACCGCGCGATACGCGATCGTCGAAGATTCATAGGCGTGCGCAGACGAGCGCCGCCTCAGACCCGTAGCTGACGGTCGAGCCCTCGTTGTTCCAACGACATGTATTAGAGGCGGATTCAACCGGTCGATGCAACACAATAACGCCATGTGAGCGGCGGGAGTGTTGCGATGAAACAGAGACGCCGAATTTATTACAGTGAGAGTCAGAAGGCGCTAATGTGGGAGCGCTGGCGTGCGGGTGAGTCGCTGCAGCATATTGCGCAGCTATTCGATCGTAACCATTCATCCGTAGCGGGAATACTGGCGCAAACTGGAGGCATCCAGCCTCCACTGCGACGGCGATCGAAGCGGTCGCTCACGCTTGCCGAGCGCGAAGAAATCTCAAGAGGTCTCGCAGCGGATGAGTCAATTCAGTCGATCGCACAGCGCCTGTCGCGAGCGCCGTCTACGATCTGCCGCGAAATCAAGCGCAACAGCGGCGAGAAAGGCTATCGGGCCGACTCCGCTGATGAGCTTGCCTGGCAGCGGGCGCTGCGCCCAAAGACATGCAAACTTGTCGCGACACCAGTGCTGGCAAAACTTGTGGCAGCAAAGCTGCAACTGGAATGGTCGCCGCAGCAGGTCGCCGGATGGCTAAAGCGAACATGGCCGGGCAACGAGGGTTTCCACGTGTCTCACGAAACGATCTATCGGACGCTCTTTATTCAAGCACGCGGCGCGCTGAAAAAAGAGTTGCTGGAGCACCTGCGGCGCACCCGTGCCATGCGTCGCTCACGTCATCACACGCAGAAGACCGAAGATCACGGGCGTATCCGCGATGCTGTTTCGATCAGTGAACGTCCCGCCACGGTTGAAGACCGCGCCGTTCCGGGGCACTGGGAAGGCGACCTTCTGTGCGGCAGCGGTAACAGTCAAATTGCTACGCTTGTCGAGCGACACACACGCTATGTGATGCTAGTCAAGATTGACAGCAAGGACAGTGAAACTGTGGCTAAGGCGCTCATCAAACACGCCGGCAAGCTTCCGCAAGAGCTCTACAAATCGCTTACCTGGGATCGAGGCACCGAGATGGCGGGGCACAAACGGTTCACCATTGCCACAGACATCGCCGTGTATTTCTGTGACCCTAGACATCCGTGGCAACGCGGCTCTAACGAGAAAACGAACGGGCTGTTGAGACAGTACTTCCCAAAAGGCATCGATCTATCGGCTTATACGCAGGCCAAACTCAATGCTGTGGCGAGAAGGCTGAACGAGCGGCCCCGGAAAACGCTGGATTACGAGACACCAGCTGAAAGATTCCATCATGCTATTGCATCGACCGGCTGAATCCGCCGGGGTAAGCGGACGGACGATCCGCGAGAAATCATAGTCAAACGAGGTCCGCTTTCGCCTAAGAAAACTGCGGGCACCACGTGACACCCGCGATCAGCACTAAATTGACGTCGTCGCCCATTCGCGCATGAGCCGCGCAAGAGATTGTCGAACCTCGTGCCGTCCGCCTCCAGGTTTTTCGTTTTCCTTATGAAGTCTCCTTTTCGGTCATTGGTCTAGGCGATAGTCGTGTTCGCCTGTGCGTTTAAGCTTGCTTCGATGCTCTTGAAGGCGATTTCCCAACAACGCTGTCGCTCTGCTTTAAGCTTTGAAACACGTCATGAACGATCACAGCAAACGGAGGGGCAAGCGCGCTATGAAAGCTGTTTTGTGCAGGCTGAGCGATCACGATAGCCTGTGTTGTCACACGTCCATGCAAGCGTCGACATGCGATACGGCGACCGTCTTGGCTACGATCTACGGTCGGTCGCGTCGTTAATAGCGAAACGCCAAGCCCGTTTGCGACCAGCGACCGGACCATCTCGAGTGACCCTGTCTCATACGCAATAGTGGGCGTAACTCCAGCGTCTCGGAAAAGGGAAAGGAAATACTCTCGGCTATGTTGCAAATTGATTAGCACTAGAGGCTCATTCGCTAAGGCGTTTAAGGGCAAGCTTGCTCGAGAGGCCAGCCGATGATTCGTCGGCAACAAAACATACGGCGTCAAATCTGCCACATGTTCCATGGATACTCCCGGACGTCCCAATCCCAAGTCGTACAACAACGCGACATCGAGAGCTCCTCGCTCAAGCATCCGCACGAGCTCTTCTGTACTTGCTTCATGCAGCTCCACTTCGATTAACGGGTGCTCTGCGCGCAGCCGCGACAAAATGCTGGGCAGCCAACGAGGGGCGAAAGTAGAAAGACACCCTACACGAAGCAATCCGGATAGTTCGGTCAAACGCGGACCCTCCAGTATTCGCGCTTGAGCGAGTAGCGCGTGCGCCTCTCGGTGCCGAGCCGCGCCGGCTGAGGTCAGCGCCAGTCCGCGCGCGTGCAAGCGCACAAATAAGGGTTCGCCCCACAACTCCTCAAGGTCAGCGATAGCCTTCGAAATCGACGGTTGCGAAACGTTCAGAGACTTGGCTGCTGAGGCCGCACCGCCATGACGCGCGGCCGCAACGAAGTATTCAAGCTGACGCAAATTGATATGGATCATTACGTGGCGAAGTACCTAAAAAAAGACTGAGCGCGTTCCGACATGGTCTGCAAGTCGCCAACCACCTTGGGTGGACTTTAAATCAACTATTTTGATCCAGACTATCAGAAACAAATTCTTTATTTTGATTTTTGGTTGTCCGAGCATTCATTTTATTGATGCTCGCACAGGACCAGCAGTGACTAAGATTTCTTCGCTTCCCCTTGACGGTCTGCGCATACTAGACCTGACCCGTGTCCTTTCTGGCCCTTTGTCGACAGCCCTGTTGGCAGACCTCGGGGCAGATGTCATTAAGATCGAGCCCCCGCAGGGCGACGACTACAGGGCCATTGGTCCGATGCGTAACGGTGAGAGCGCGCTCTTCAACGTCGTCAACCGAAACAAAAAGAGCTTGGTCCTCGACCTGAAGTCGCCGGAGGCGGTGGGCATCGTGCGACAGCTTGCCGAGAGTATGGACGTGATCGTGGAGAACTTTCGTCCTGGCGTAGCCGAGCGGCTTGGCGTCGGACCGCTTGCTCTCCGGGAGCTTAACCCCAAGCTTATCTATGTCAGTATCTCGGGCTTCGGACAAACAGGCCCGCTTGCGCATCGCCCAGCGTACGACATTGTTATGCAGGCCATGAGCGGCTTGATGGAATCAACTGGGGATCCAAATGGGCCGCCTACGCTTGTGGGCGAGGCAGTATCGGACGTGGTAGCTGGTTTATTTGCTTCGTGGGGGACGTTAGCGGCCATTCTGCAGTCACAACGCAGTGGCGAAGGTCAACATGTCGATGTCGCGATGTTTGACACTACTCTCGCTTTTCTCACCACTTCCGTATCACGCTACCTATTCACGGGCAAGGTACCGACTCGCGTTGGAAATCGCCACCCGACGTCCGCGCCATTCGGCGTTTTCAAGGCACGCGACGGGCATTTCGCCCTGGCGGTGCTCAATGAGCGCCTCTTTGTGACTTTGGCGGAAACCATTGGCAAACCGCAAATTTCATGCGATCCGCGCTTTGCCAGCGATGAGTTGAGATCTGCCAACGAACCGGCTTTGAGAGCTTATATCGAGGCCTGGGCAGCCGACCTCCCTGTAAGTACTGTCGTGGACCGCCTCGAGCAAAGTGGCCTTCCAAATGCGTCGATCTGCAATATTGCAGAGGCACTTGAGTCACCGCAAGCCGCCGCCCGCGAACTGCTTAGACCCGTGGACGATTCCGCTCTCCCAGGTCTCCGGCTACCGACTCAACCCATTCGCTTTAGCGGGGCCGCCGGCAATCGCGCCATACGTGCTCCACGACTGGGTGAGCACACCGATGAAATTCTTTCGATGCTTGGCATACCGGAAGATCAAATAAAAAGACTGAAAGCGGCGGGCATTTTAGGTCGCCAAGCATCTACCTCTCAGGAGTGAATCAAATGATCACACAACGTTTTGGCATAAAGGACGATGACTACGCGATCGCCACTGCCGTCGACCGCTTTGCCCAGGATGTGATCGCGCCGCGCGCACGGGAAATCGACGAGTTTGAAACGTCCGCGACATGTCATCTTCATGGGCTCGCCGCGCTCGGCGTCATGGGAATGAACCTACCCGAGTCCTTCGGCGGCCCCGGGGTCTCGCCAACCGCGATGCTGCTTTCCTTGGCCGCAATATCACAAGCCTGTGCCGCCACCTCATCCATGATCGGCGCGCACTATCTTGGCACCGATGCCATTCTGTTGGGAGGCAGTGATGCGCAGCGCGATCATTGGTTACCGAAATGCGGTCAAGGCGAGTGGCTCGCGGGATTTGCGCTTACAGAACCGGGCGGCGGTTCCAATCCCGCTGACTTGAGGACCAAGGCGATACGCCAAGGAAACAATTACATTTTAAATGGCGTTAAACATTTCATATCTAACGCTGGAGAAGCGGACTTGTTGGTGGTCTTCGCTAAGACTAATCCAGATGCCGGAGCACGAGGTGTCAGCGCCTTTGTTGTTCCAACGAGTACGGAAGGTGTAAAGGTCTCCACGCACGAGAAGCTTATGGGAATTCATGGCGCGCATGCGTTCGAAGTTTCTTTCGAGAGCGTATGCATCCCCGCCACTTACCGATTAGGCGATGAAGGTACGGGATTCAAGACTGCGATGAAAGTGCTGGACAACAGCCGTCTCGATGTTGCGGCGACTTCGCTGGGTATCGCAGAGGCTGCGCTAAGTGCATCGATCAGTTGGGCAAAGGACCGGAAAGTGCGCGGCGAGCCGCTCGCCGCGAAGCAGGGCATCCAATGGATGCTTGCGGATATGACGGTTCGATTGGAGGCCTCATGGGGAATGACGATGCAAGCTTTGGCACTTCGTGAGGCAGGACTCCCATTCACCATGCAATCTGCCATGGCCAAGCTACACGCTTCTGAAATGGTTGCTTTCGTTACTGACCATGCGCTGCAAATCCACGGCGGGTATGGCTACACGCGCGAGTTGCCGCTAGAACGATACGTACGGGACGCACGCATCCTTAGAGTCTATGAAGGGTCTTCTGAGGTCCAGCGAAACATCATTGCTCGAGAGGTGCTTCTCTAAACTGTAGTGCCCAGTGCGCAAGCACTCGTTCACTACCAACGGATCGAAGATTTTCCCGTCTGACACGCGGAAACGATCGCTTTGCGCCGCAATCAAGTGGAAATATCCCATGAAGAAGATCACTATCGCTACGCGTGAGAGTCGGTTAGCGCTGTGGCAGGCGGATTACGTACGAGCACGGCTCGTATCGCTAGGGTGGAATGTAGAGTTGTTGGGTATCACAACTCGGGGCGACAAGATTCTCGATCGAACACTAAGCAAGGTCGGTGGAAAAGCGCTCTTCATCAAAGAGCTTGAAGCAGCGCTGACCGAGGGACGGGCCGACCTGGCAGTGCATTCCTTAAAAGATGTGCCGATGGAATTCCCGGAGGGTTTCGAACTTGCTTGCGTAACACAACGGGATGACCCTCGAGACGCATTAATCTCCAATTACTTTGGCTCACTAGACGATCTTCCGGGTGGAGCTCGGGTTGGAACTTCTAGTCTCCGCCGAGAGGTACTGTTACGCGCATTGCGTCCCGACCTCAAAATCGTGCCATTGCGTGGAAACGTTGAAACCCGCTTACGCAACTTAGACCACGAAGACTACGACGCGATCGTACTGGCTGCAGTCGGGCTTCAGCGTCTCGGCCTTCATCACCGTATCCGGGAGATCTTTTCTACTGAGCGCATGTTGCCCCCTGGAGGGCAGGGCGCGCTAGCGGTGGAGATTCGAAGCGATCGGGCGGATCTAAGGAACGCACTAGCACCTTTGTCTGATCGGCAGTCTTGGATCTGTGCGACAGCCGAACGTGCTGTCAATCAAGCGCTTGGTGGGAATTGCTCGATGCCTTTGGCGGCACATGCGCAATGGGCGGGGCGCACGCTATCGCTAGAAGCAGCATGGGGCGATGCGACAGTTCAACCGGTTAAATTGATCCGTGCTCATCAGACAGTGTTCGATCCTGATTTCACAGCCGCTGACGCATTAGGAGGGGACGTTGCACGACGTCTCTTAGCGTCCGGCGCGCGCCGCTTTGTTTAGTTTACTAATCTCTTTAACAAAAGTAGGAGCCCTTTAAATGAAAAACTCTAGGTCGCCAGAAGATTTCCAGTCGGTTCCAGTGATTTCATTCGCGGATTTCAAGGATGACGACTCAGCCGGCCGCATGCGAGTTGCTCAAAAGATCCAAGAAGCCTGTGAGAAAGTAGGTTTTATGTATTTGTCTGATCACGGCGTCCCACAAGAGAAGATCGATCGACTGTTCGGAGCGGCGAAAGAGTTCTTCGCGCTGCCTGAAGCTGTCAAGCTGGACCACGATCTGCAGTCTACGCCAGAGTGGAATCGGGGCTACCAGGCGTTCGGAGCGAAACAGTACGCTAACGCAACTTCTCCCGATTTGAATGAGGCGTTCAAATTCCAGCGGGAACTCGAGGCTAATGATCCCGACATCGTTGACGGGAACAGAGTTCACAGGCTCAACAAATGGCCAAACAACACGGTCGTTCCTGCAATGTGGCGACTGACCCTGCTTGATTATTTCGGTGAAATGGAAAAGCTGAGTGGTCGTCTGCTTCGCGCATTTGCTCTCGCCCTTGACCTACCCGAGGATCACTTCGCGAAGTATTATCGCAAACCCATCACGCAGATCAGCTTGTTGCATTATCCCCCACAGGAACCGAAGCTCGATACAGATTATGGAATCCGCCCTCACACGGATGATACAAGCTTCACGATTCTGGCACAGGATGACGTGGGGGGAATTCAAGTTCAAAGCGGAGATAAATGGGTCGATGCACGGCCGATTCCGGGGACATTCCTGATTAACATCGGCAACATGATGGCGAGATGGACCAACGACCGCTTCGCGTCGACCATGCACAGGGTCTACAACCATAGCGGAAAAGAGCGCTACTCGGCGCCATTCTTCGCAATTCCTGATTTCGACACCGTGGTGGAGTGCCTGCCCAACTGCGTAGCACCTGGCGAAGCACCAAAGTTTGCGCCCATGCACGTCGGTCAGTCTTTGCAAAAGCGCTTTTCGTCGAACTGGACTGGGCAGACTGCGACGCCAGACACCAGTGTACGTGCTTGAATAGTCGATAGTTCGTTTTATCGCCAAAGCCGCACGCGCGTCGCGCGGCTAGTTGAACTTGTGCTTGGGGAACTGTCCATGAAAATCTTGCGCTGCATCTCAGTGGCGGCCATCTTCGTCACTTCTTGCTTCTTCAATAACGCTCACGCGCAGAGCGCGGTGCTTCAGGTCGGCACTGACGCCACTTTTCCTCCAATGGAATTTATCAAGGACGGAAAGCGTGTGGGTTTTGACGTCGATTTAGTCGAGGCAATCGGCAAAGTGCTAAATCGGCGTATCGAATGGGTCGACATTGATTTCAAAGGTCTCATTCCTGGGATCATCGCACACAGGTTTGATATGGCCATACCCGTCTATATTACTGAGGAGCGTCGTAAGGTTGTGAGTTTTACAGACCCGACTTTCGCAGGGGGCCTCGTCGCGATGGTGAAAGAGGGCAGCAGCATCAAGAGGTTGGCGGATCTAGACCACAAGAAAGTCACTGTTCAGGTTGCGACAAAGTCAGTCGCATTCCTTCAGGACAGGTATCCGTTAATCCAGCGTGTGGAAGTGGAAAAGAACGACGAGATGTTCAATCTTGTGCAGATTGGGCGTGCGGATGGTGTCGTGACCGGCAAACCCGCAGCGTACTACTATGCACAGACCCGGCCCGGCATGCGCGTTCTCGACCAGCAACTTAGCACCGAAGAATACGGCATAGCGCTACGTAAAGACGATTCAGATCTGCGCAATGCTCTGAACGGCGCGCTTGCGAAGCTGAAAGCCGATGGCACTTATGCTGCGATCCTAAAGAAGTGGTTCAGCGCTGCTCACTAACCCTTATACAGGCGGCCTCACAATATGAATCTCGATCTCTCCCCTGTGTGGGCAGGTTGGCCTCAGCTGCTCCAGGGTGCTATCGTCACCGTGGAGATCACAGCGGCCTCGTTGCTGTTGGCTTGCCTGCTTGGATTACTTATCGGCATTGGGCGGCTTAATAGACGCCACCGCATCATTTATGGTGTATGCACTGCGTATCTAGCGGTTATCCGGGGTACGCCCCTTCTTGTGCAACTCTTCCTACTTTTCTTTGGCCTGCCTCAGCTTGGGATAATGCTCCCGGCGTTCGTGTGCGGGGTGATCGGGCTTGGCCTATACGAAGCGGCCTACGTATCGGAAATTGTACGAGGAGCGCTTCGTTCGGTCGACAGAGGCCAGACAGAAGCGGCGAGATCCATCGGGCTTTCGGCAGGCCAAGCTATGCTCAATGTCATTCTTCCCCAAGCAGTCGTGCGCATGATCCCTCCTATGGGTAATGAATTTGTTGCCCTTATCAAAAATTCTGCGCTTGTCTCTTTGCTAACGATTCACGATTTAATGCACGAGGGTCAAAAAATCATCAGCGTGTCTTATCGGTCATTAGACGTTTATTTGGCGGTTGCGTTCATCTATCTTGTTCTGACCGGCCTCACGACATTTCTACTCGGCAGGTTGGAAGTGCGAGTTCGGGCAGGAGGGACGGTGCAATGACGACAATGAATATACATCCGCCGGCAATTTTAAGCATTCGGGGTCTGCGTAAGTCATTTGGTGCGCACCTCGTTTTAAACGGGATAGATTTTGACGTTTTTCCCTCACAAGTAGTGGTTGTTATCGGACCCAGCGGATCAGGCAAGAGTACCTTTTTGCGATGCTGCAACGGTCTAGAACATCCCGAAGGAGGGCGAATCGATATATGCGGACGCACCTTGTTTCGTGAAGGTCGAATGCTAGAGGACGCCAAGTGCAACGCTTTGCGTCAAGAGGTTGGAATGGTATTTCAGTCGTTCAACCTGTTTCCACACCTTTCTGTATTGCAGAACATCACGCTCGGGCCACGAAAGTTGCGGCGTTTTAGCCGAAGCGCCGCAGAATCGCATGCAAAAGTATTGCTAGAGAAGGTGGGATTGGGGCACAAAGCCAATGCGATGCCTGCAAGCTTGTCGGGCGGACAAAAGCAACGTGTAGCTATCGCACGGGCGCTCGCAATGGAACCTCGTGTAATGTTGTTCGACGAACCAACCTCAGCGCTTGATCCTGAGCTTGTTGGAGAAGTCTTGCAGGTAATGAAACTTCTAGCGAGCGAAGGTATGACCATGGTTGTTGTGACTCACGAAATGGAATTTGCACGCGAGGTGGCTGACGTTGTAGTCATGATGGATCATGGAGGGATTGTCGAGTTTGGTCCTCCCACAACAATCTTCACTAAGCCGTCCGAGAAACGCACGCAAGGCTTTTTGCAGGCAGTTCTTGCACGTTCCTGAACAGTGATGCGGAAAATCCAATTGACAACGTTGTATGAGTCTGCGTATCTAGGTCGCAGCGCCGGTGTTTAGAAGGCGTCTGCACCCCACGAAAAGGATTCGCTGAAGGGAAACGCTGGCGAGTGCAAGACTCAACGTCACGGGCTGAAATTTCTTCAGCACTTCGATAGCAAACTATTGGGTGGAAAGTGATGAAAGTGTTTGAACATGCACGCGAAAAGGCGGCGTTACTGGCGAATAGCGATGACGCCGCATTGTGGCGATGGTTCTCCGAGATGTTGGAAGAACGGAGAATAACGTTCAGGTTTGAATCAAACAGGTGGCTTGTCCGAATCGACCGGCAGCATATCGCAAGCGCACCAGATGTCGACAGCGCGATTCGTGCTGCGAAGACGGCCACTAATATTGATTTGGGTCATAGATTCGCCGCGTAGGCTATATGTGTCATCAGTAATCGAAACGTTCGGCTAAGCAGACATTGTCGATGTTTTCGTGAGGTTGCGCTGGTGATGAAAGACGGAGAGAACAGTGAAAGTGCTGGTATGTGTCAAACGCGTGGTCGACTACAACGTGAAGGTCCGGGTGAAGTCGGACAACACGGGTGTCGATATCGCCAACGTGAAGATGTCCATGAACCCGTTCGACGAAATCGCCGTGGAAGAGGCGGTGCGTCTGAAGGAAGGGGGCGTGGCAACCGAAGTGATCGCCGTGTCGTGCGGCGTCACGCAATGCCAGGAAACGCTGCGCACGGCGCTTGCAATCGGCGCGGATCGCGCCATTCTCGTCGAGTCCGCGGATGAGTTGCAGCCGCTTGCCGTCGCCAAACTGCTCAAGGCATTGGTCGATCAGGAAAAGCCCGAACTCGTCATCCTCGGCAAACAAGCAATCGACGACGACTCTAACCAGACCGGACAGATGCTCGCCGCGCTGGCAGGCTTGCCGCAAGCGACGTTTGCATCGAAGGTCGTCGTGGCCGACGGCAAAGCCGCCGTGTCGCGCGAAGTCGACGGCGGCGCGGAAACGCTGTCGTTGAAGCTGCCCGCTGTCATCACCACCGACCTGCGCCTGAACGAGCCGCGTTATGTGACGCTGCCCAACATCATGAAGGCGAAGAAGAAGCCGCTGACGGTCGTGAAGCCGGCCGACCTCGGCGTGGATGTCGCGCCGCGACTGAAGACGCTGAAGGTCGTCGAGCCGCCCAAGCGCAGCGCAGGCATTACGGTGCCGGACGTGAAGACGCTGGTCGAGAAGCTCAAGACCGAAGCCAAGGTCCTGTAACGGAGACGCACGAAATGACGATTCTGGTAATTGCGGAACACGACAACGCGTCCATCAAGGCCGCGACGTTGAACACGGTAGCGGCGGCATCGAAAATCGGTGGCGATATTCATGTGCTGGTCGCCGGTGCGAACGCGCAAGGCGCGGCCGATGCGGCAGCCAAGATCGCAGGCGTATCTAAAGTGCTGCTTGCGGATGCGCCTCAACTCGCCGAAGGTCTGGCCGAGAACGTCGAGGGCACGGTGCTGAATATCGCGAAGGACTATTCGCACATCCTCGCGCCCGCGACGGCCTATGGCAAGAACATCGCGCCGCGTATCGCAGCGCATCTTGACGTCGCGCAGATCAGCGACATTACCGCCGTCGACAGCGCCGATACCTTCGAGCGTCCAATCTACGCGGGCAACGCTATCGCGACGGTGCAATCGAGCGATCCGATCAAGGTCATCACGGTCCGTGCAACGGGCTTCGATCCGGTGGCTGCGGAAGGCGGTAGTGCATCGGTCGAGAAGATCGAAGCGGCAGCCGACGCTGGCATCTCGTCATTCGTCAGCCGCGAAGTCACGAAGCTGGATCGGCCGGAACTGACTTCGGCTTCGATCATCGTGTCGGGTGGACGTGGTCTAGGCAGCGGCGAGAACTACACGAAAGTGCTCGAACCGTTGGCCGACAAGCTTGGCGCCGCGATGGGCGCATCGCGCGCGGCGGTGGATGCCGGCTACGTGCCGAACGACTATCAAGTGGGTCAGACGGGCAAGATCGTCGCGCCGCAGTTGTACGTGGCCGTTGGTATTTCGGGCGCCATTCAGCATCTGGCCGGGATGAAAGACAGCAAGGTCATCGTCGCCATCAACAAAGATCCGGAAGCGCCTATTTTCAGCGTCGCTGACTATGGATTAGTTGAAGATTTATTCTTGTCCGTACCTGAGCTGGTAAGAGAGCTTTGATAGCGATGTGGTAATTCCACATGTAATTCCCTTTCTTACTGTTAAGTTATCCGATATAAAAGTTTCGAATTTTCCCTCTGCAAAACAGCGTCAGAAAAGTTCACGCTTTCCAAAATATCTTTAAGGGTACCGCTTTACCTACATACCATGAACAATCTAAAGAAAATTGATCCGCGTCTCGATCCGACCCGCACGATTCGCGCCCCGCGCGGCAGCGAAAAAATTTGCAAGACCTGGATCGCCGAAGCCGCGTACCGGATGATTCAAAACAATCTCGATCCGGAAGTCGCCGAGCATCCGCATGCACTGGTGGTCTACGGCGGCATTGGCCGCGCGGCGCGCAACTGGGACTGCTTCGACCAGATTCTCGCCTCGCTCAAGGATCTGAACGAAAACGAAACGCTGCTGATCCAGTCGGGCAAGCCGGTCGGCGTGTTCCGCACGCATGCCGATGCGCCGCGCGTGCTGCTCGCCAATTCCAATCTCGTGCCGCACTGGGCGAACTGGGATCACTTCCACGAACTGGACCGCCGTGGCCTCATGATGTACGGCCAGATGACGGCCGGTAGCTGGATCTACATCGGCTCGCAAGGCATCGTGCAGGGCACCTACGAGACGTTTTTCTCGGTGGCGAACCAGCATTTCAACGGCGATCCGAACGGCCGCTGGATTCTCACGGGCGGTCTCGGCGGCATGGGCGGCGCGCAGCCGCTTGCCGCGACCATGGCGGGCTTTTCTATGATTGCCGTGGAATGCGACGAGTCGCGCATCGACTTCCGCCTGAAGACGCGCTACGTCGACAAGAAGGCGAAGACGCTCGACGAGGCGCTCGCCATGATTGAAGCGGCGAAAGAGAGCGGCAAGCCGGTGTCGATTGGCCTGCTCGGCAACGCCGCCGACGTGTTCGCGCAACTGGTCGAGCGCAACATCACACCGGACTGTGTAACGGATCAGACCAGCGCACACGATCCGTTTCATGGCTATTTGCCGCAAAACTGGACGATCGAAGACTGGCGCGAGCGTCAGAAGACCGATCCGCAGAGCATCGTGACGCCCGCCAAGCAGTCGATGGCGACGCAGGTTCAGGCGATGCTCACGCTGCAGGAGCGCGGCGCGGCTACGCTCGATTATGGCAACAACATTCGCCAGATGGCGCTGGAAATGGGCGTGAAAAACGCGTTCGATTTTCCCGGCTTTGTGCCCGCGTATATCCGTCCGCTGTTCTGCGAAGGCAAGGGCCCGTTCCGCTGGGTCGCGCTGTCGGGCGATCCGGAAGACATCTACAAGACCGACGCCAAGGTCAAGGAACTGATTCCCGACGATCCGCATCTGCACAACTGGCTCGACATGGCCCGCGAGCGTATCGCGTTCCAGGGCTTGCCTGCGCGCATCTGCTGGGTCGGCGTGAAGGATCGCTATCGGCTGGGTCAGGCGTTCAACGAGATGGTGAAGAATGGCGAACTGAAAGCGCCCATTGTGATCGGACGCGATCATCTGGATACGGGTTCGGTCGCGAGCCCGAATCGCGAAACCGAATCGATGAAGGACGGTTCGGACGCCGTCAGCGATTGGCCGCTGCTTAATGCGCTGTTGAACACAGCGGGCGGCGCGTCGTGGGTGTCGCTGCATCATGGCGGCGGCGTCGGCATGGGCTTCAGCCAGCATTCGGGCGTGGTGATCGTCGCCGACGGCACCGATGCTGCGCACGAACGCCTCAGCCGCGTGCTGTTCAACGATCCCGCGACGGGCGTCATGCGTCACGCCGATGCCGGTTACGAGCTGGCGCAGTCGACCGCGCGCGAAGCGGGTCTCAATCTGCCGATGCTCGGCCGATGAGCGTGGCGTGTACCACGATCATTCGCGGGGCGGATCTGGTGGCGTCGCCATGGAAGAACGGCGGCGGCATCACGCGCGAAGTCGCCGTCTTTCCGGCGGGCGCATCGATGGAGACGTTCGCGTGGCGCGTGAGCATCGCGGAAGTCGCGCAGGCCGCGCCGTTTTCGCGCTTCCCGGGCGTCGATCGCACGCTGGTCTTGCTCGACGGCGCGGGCATGCGGCTGCACGAAGGCGAACGCACGCACACGCTCGCCTGTCCGCTCGATATTGCGCACTTCGCGGGCGAAGCATCGGTCGATGCCACGCTCGCCGATGGCCCCACGCGCGACTTCAACCTGATGGTTCGCCGCGACGCTGCGCACGGCACGCTCGAAATCTGGCGCGCGCCCGAGTCGCACAATCTCGATGCGGACACGGCGCTGTTGTACTGCGCGCAAGGTTCCGTGCGCGTGCGGGTGAACGAGGGCGAGGCCATCGCGCTAAATCATGGCGACATGCTTCGCATCGACCACGCTTGCGCACATATCGATACCGAAGGCAGCGGCGCATTGCTCGCCATCGCCTTGAAGGACCTGCAATGAAGCGCACGCTCTGGCACAACCTGAAACTCTGCGCCGACGGCATCCCCGATTATTCGATCGACGACGCCGCGATCGCCGTCGAAAACGGCAAGATTGCCTGGCTCGGCGCGTCTGCCGACCTGCCGGACGAAATGAAGTCATGGCCGCGCGAAGACTTGCACGGCGCATGGGTCACGCCCGGCCTGATCGACTGTCATACGCATCTAGTCTACGGCGGCCAACGCGCCGACGAGTTCGCGCAGCGTCTCGCGGGCGTGAGCTACGAAGAGATCGCGCGGCAGGGCGGCGGCATCGTATCGACGGTGTGCGCCACGCGGGCCGCCGACGAAGCCACGCTGTTCGCGCAATCGGCCGCGCGTCTCGAAGCGCTGCTCGCGGACGGCGTGACCGCCATCGAAATCAAATCCGGCTACGGTCTCGATTTGCCCACCGAGCGCAAGATGATGCGCGTCGCGCGCCAACTCGGCGAGCGTTATCCGGTCACCGTACGCACGACGTTTCTCGGCGCGCACGCGTTGCCGCCCGAGTTCTCGGGACGCGCGGACGACTACATCGACGAAGTATGCGAGCGCATGCTGCCCGTACTCGCCGACGAAGGACTCGTCGATGCTGTCGATGTCTTCTGCGAGCGTATCGGTTTCACGCTGGCGCAGAGCGAGCGCATGTTCGAGGCGGCGGCGAAGCGCGGCATCGGCGTGAAAATGCATGCAGAGCAGTTGTCGAACAGCGGAGGCGCGGCGCTGTCCGCGCGGTATCGCGCGCTGTCGGCGGATCATCTGGAATATCTCGACGAAGCGGGCGTCGCAGCGATGAAGGAAGCGGGCACCGTCGCGGTGTTTCTGCCGGGCGCGTATTACTTTATCCGCGAGACGCGGTTGCCGCCGCTCGATCTACTGCGCCGCTACGACGTACCCATCGCCATTTCCACCGACAGCAATCCCGGCACTTCGCCAGTCACGTCACTGCTGCTGATGATGAATATGGCGACCACGCTGTTTCGCATGACCGTGCCCGAAGTGCTGCAAGGCGTGACACGTCACGCGGCGCGCGCATTCGGCGATAGCGGCCGTCACGGTCTGCTCGCAGCCGGCCGTCCCGCCGATTTCGCCGTGTGGCCGGTACAGTCCATCGCGGAACTCGCCTACTGGTTCGGCCGTCCGCTGTGCGCGCGCGTCGTGCGCGGCGGCGACACCGTTTTCGCGCGCTCCGAGCGCTATCCGAACATATGACTACTCACTCACCCTCGCAGGCGCTGTTCGCGGAACACGCCTGGCTGCCCGACGGCTGGCGTCGTAACGTGCTGCTCGAATGGTCGCCGGACGGCGCGCTGCAACGCGTCACGCCCGATCTCGATCACGCGCCGCACGATGCGCCGCAGGCGGCGGGACCGCTCGTGCCCGGCATGCCGAACCTTCATTCGCATGCGTTTCAGCGGGCGATGGCGGGCCTCACCGAATATCGCGCGAGCACGCGCGACAGCTTCTGGAGTTGGCGCGACCTGATGTACCGCTTCGCCGCGCGCATCACGCCCGATGATCTCGGCGCCATCGCGCGCTGGCTCTACGTCGAAATGCTGAAGGCGGGCTATACGTCCGTTTGCGAGTTTCATTACGTGCATCACGCGCCCGGCGGCGTGCCGTATGACCATCGCGCCGAACTCGCGCAGCGCGTGGTTCAGGCCGCCTCGGAGACGGGCATCGGCATGACGATGTTGCCGGTGCTGTACCAGTACAGCGGATTCGGCGCGCAACCGCCGCGCGACGATCAACGGCGCTTCGTCAATACGCCCGACGCGTTGCTGCGGATCGTCGAGGACTTGCGCCGCGCGCATCCCGAGCGCGGCGATCTGCGTTACGGTGTCGCGCCGCATTCGTTGCGCGCGGTGTCGGAAGCCTCGTTGCGTGCCTTGCTGGAAGGGCTAAATGCGCTCGCGCCGGTGCATATCCATATCGCCGAGCAGACGGCCGAAGTCGATGCCTGCCTCGAAGCCGAAGGCGCGCGTCCGGTACGCTGGCTGCTCGATCGTTTCGATGTCGATGCGCGCTGGTGCCTCGTCCATGCGACGCATATCGATGCAGGCGAAACTGCCGCGCTCGCGCGCAGCGGGGCCGTCGCAGGCCTGTGTCTCACGACCGAAGCGAATCTTGGCGACGGCCTGTTCCCCGCTCATGATTATCTCGGTGCAAACGGCGTGTTCGGCGTGGGCTCGGACAGCCATATCGGCGTGGACTGGCGCGCGGAGTTGCGCCTGCTCGAATACGGGCAGCGTCTCGCGCGGCGCGAGCGCAATGTGCTGACCGCGCCGGATCGCGCACAGGTCGCCGACCGGTTGTTCGCCGCCGCGCTGGATGGCGGTGCGCGCGCCACCGGACGCACAGTCGGAAAACTCGAAGCGGGCGCGCGCGCGGACTGGATCGTGCTCGACCCCGATCATCCGAATCTTGCCGAACAGACGCCGCGCAGCTGGCTGTCGTCGGTCATGTTCGCCGAGCACGGCGGCACGCCCATCCGCGATGTCTATACGGGCGGACGGCACATCGTCGAGCAAGGACGCCATCGCGACGAGACGCGTCTTTACGCGGACTATCGCGCCGTGTTGTCGCGTCTGCTCAAGGATGTGTGAACACACCCTTTAGCGAAGAACTTCACCATGACCGAAGTCTTTAAGCTGGAACGCGGCAATGCGCCGCTCATCATCTCCATTCCGCATCTCGGCACGCAAATTCCCAACGCGCTGCGCGGCGACTATACGGATATCGCGCTGAGCGTCGCGGATACGGACTGGCATCTCGATCGCCAGTATGCATTCGCGAAGGCATTGGGTGCGACCGTGCTCGGCGCGCGCCTGTCGCGCTATGTGATCGACCTGAACCGGCCACCAAACGACGAAAGCCTGTATCCCGGACAGACCACCACGTCTTTGTGCCCGCTCGAGACGTTTCGCGGCGAGCCGCTCTATCGCGAAGGACGCGCGCCCGATGGGTCCGCTCGCGAGTCGCGTGTGCGCGAGTACTGGCAGCCGTATCACGAGACGCTCGCCGCCGAAGTACGGCGTTTGCGTAGCCTGCATGCCAATGTGCTGCTGTGGGACGCGCATTCGATTGCCAGCGTCTTACCGCGACTGTTCGACAACAAACTGCCGGACCTGAACATCGGCACGCAGGATGGACGCACGGCGGATGCATCCGTGCAGACGCGAGTGGAGCACGCCGCGCAGTCGAGCGATTACACATGGATCGCCAACGGCCGCTTCAAGGGCGGGTACATCACACGTCATTTTGGCGCGCCGCGCGACGGCGTGCATGCGGTGCAACTGGAGATGTGCCAGTCCACTTACATGAACGAGTCGGCGCCGTTCGATTATGTCGAAGAGCGCGCGGCGCGCGTCGTGCCCGTGGTGCGAGAGATGGTGCGCGGCGCGCTCGATGCCGTGGCAACGCTGAGCGCGGCGCAGTGATAAGTAGACTAGCGGCTGCCTCTACCCGAACCATCAAGGCACCGTGTATCGTGGTCACAGAAGCAATCAGTGAGTACAGGGGTTACCATCAAAGCCGTTCGATGTCAGCGTTCACCCGCCCTGGTTCGTGGCACTGGTATAAAGTGCTTTGCATCTGTTCCTTTGATACGTCTCGCCGCGTCTTCGTCAACCGCATGTTCCCGATCACTCTAGACGGACGCATCACAACTAGACTAATAGTGCGTTTGAGTTGCATCGGCACGGGGGTGCGGACAAAATCTTGGACTACCAGGAGGTAGTCCATGTATTCATACGAAGACCGCGTTCGGGCGGTTGAGCTGTACCTGAAACTCGGCAAGCGCATCAAGGCGACAATCCGCCAGTTGGGTTACCCGACAAAGAATTCTCTCAAGGCGTGGTGCGAAGAATTCGAGAAGAGGGGCGATTTGCAGAAGGAGTATGTTCGCGGAAAGCCGAAGTACTCAGAGGAACAGAAGAACGTAGCACTCGAGCACTACGTCAACCACGGGCGCTGCGTCGCCTTCACTCTCAGGGCATTAGGCTATCCCTGTCGCCAGATACTGACGGCGTGGGTTCGCGAACGCTATCCGGAAACCAGGAAATACGTGGTTGGCAAACGAGGGCGACCGGCCGCGTCATTAGCGTCCAGGCAGGCCGCCGTGTACGAACTCTGCCCACGTGAAGGAAGTGCGCGGGCGTTGGCGCGAAAGCTGGACGTCGACAGGGTGACGCTGTACAACTGGAAGACCCAGTTACTCGGCCGGGAGGCCCCTGCATTCATGAAACGCGACAAGCGAACACCTGCAGAGACGGATCGGGACGAACTGGAGCGACAGGTCGAAGGACTCCGGCGCGACATTCGCAATCTGCAGCTTGAACACGACCTGTTGAAGAAGGCGAATGAACTCCTAAAAAAAGACCTGGGCGTCGACCTGCCACTCCTGAACAACCGGGAGAAGACGACGCTGGTTGACGCCCTGAGAGCCGAATACAGTTTGGCTGAGCTGCTTGCGCGGTTGGACCTCGCGCGCAGCTCCTATTTCTACCGACGGTCGTCCATGCGGGTTGCCGACAAATATGCAGAAGTCCGTCGTACCGTTGCAGAGATCTTCGAGGACAATCACCGATCATACGGCTATCGTCGGGTGCAGGCAGCGCTCGGCCGACAACGTGTGTTTCTATCAGAGAAAGTCGTGCGTCGCCTCATGAAACAAGGCGGCCTCCATGCAGCCAGGCCCAGGCGGCGCCGATACCGTTCTTATATTGGGGAAATCAGCCCTGCCCCAGATAACATCATCAATCGCGATTTCCGTGCTGACGCCCCCAACGAAAAGTGGGTGACGGATATCTCCGAGTTCCAGATTCCTGCGGGTAAGGTATATCTGTCGCCCATGATCGACTGCTTCGATGGCATGGTAGTCAGCTGGTCGATTGGCACAAGCCCTGATGCAGAGCTCGTGAATACCATGTTGGATGCGGCTATCGAAACCGTGACTGAAGAAGATAAAACGCCGATCGTGCATTCCGATCGGGGTGGCCACTACCGTTGGCCTGGCTGGCTATCGCGGGTTGCAAAGGCTAATCTGATTCGATCCATGTCGCGGAAAGCCTGTTCCCCTGACAATGCTGCCTGCGAGGGATTCTTCGGCAGGCTGAAGACCGAGATGTTCTATCCAGGAGACTGGCGTTCGACGACCATCGCGGAGTTTGTTGAGATACTGAACGCCTACGTTCGCTGGTACAACGAGAAACGGATCAAGGGCTCCCTTGGCTATCTCAGCCCCATCGAGTACCGTGAAAGCCTCGGCCTAACAACATAAAACAGTCCAAGAAAATAGCCGCATCCCCGGTGGGTTAAGACTCCGTGAAGCTCAACACGTGAAGGTGTCGGGGATCTATTCGGTCGTTCATGACGACGGGAAAGACACGTTCGAGGTCACCTGCGTGGAAGGCGAACACTTCCCGCCGACGCGAAGCGGTAAGGGCGCACATTTCGAGTTGAAATATGGCGCGACTCACGCCCACAAACATGAGGCACTGAAGGGCACGGACTCGCGTACGAACCCGGGTACAGAGTCGGGTCCGGAATCGCGGACCTAAGCCTTCGCGGTTACGTCATTCCGACGGCTCGGCGCATCGCGAGCGTAATGCTTTGCCGCGTGCGCCAGTAGCCGTCCCACGGGTCGCGGTCCAGCGAGCGTTGCCTCTTGATGGCCTCCAGCATGGTCCACTGATCGCCGCTTTTCACTTCCTTCAGTTCATCCCATGCGATGGGCATCGATACAGCCAGACCCGGACGGGCGCGAACCGAGAACGCCGCGACTGTGCTCGAGCTGCGTCCGTTGCGAAGGTAGTCGATAAAGATCTTTCCAACGCGGTTTTTGGGACCGAGCACGGCCGAGAATCGGTCCGGAACAACCCGCGTCATATACTGTGCGACAGCATGAGAGAACGCTTTGACTTCGTCCCAATCTTGTCGACGTGTCAGCGGCACGACAATATGAAAACCCTTGCCGCCGCTTGTCTTGACGAACGAGCGAAGTCCGATCTCATCGAGCACCACCTTGACCAACGTGGCCGCCTCCAGCATCGCGGACCAGGGCAGCGTCGGGTCTGGGTCAAGGTCAAAGATCACGCGGTCCGGATGCGTGAGATCCGGCGCAACACCATTCCACGAATGGATCTCGACCACGCTCATTTGTGCCAGGCCAACCAGCGCCTCCGCGGAGTTGGCAGCAAGAAGCCGGGCATGATTGGGATAGACACTGGCGGGCAGTTCTTCAATACCAGGAATGCGAGCGCGCTCGCTGTGCTTCTGGAAAAACTGCTCGCCCGCGATACCGTCGGGCGCACGGATCAATGCCAGCGGTCTGCAATGGAGGTAAGGCAGTGCCCACTGCGCGATCGCATCGTAGTAGCGGACGATATCCAGCTTGGTTAGACCCGAGACCTTGTCCATTACCCGTTGTGGATTGCTGATCCTGATGTCGCGAACAAGGACGGTCCCGCGTGGGCCCGTGCGTTCGCGTGTTGCGCCAACGCTTTCGACTGGCGGATCGTCGACGGAGGCGCCTGCTGTTTCCTTCGTCACCGCGCGCGCCGGCTTATCTTCTCGAAGCGCCTGGAACACCGGATGCCGGATCTCGCCAGACGGCGTCCACTCCAGGAACGAGACTTCGGCGACGATGTCGGGCGCCAACCAGTGAAAATCGCGATCCGGCTCCGGCATCGGTGCATTGTGGAAGGCCGATTTCTTCTGCCGAAGCGATTCCGCACGCTTGGCGAAAGCAGCCGCGCGCGACGGCGTGAAGTGAGGCGCGACGTTGCCCGCGTAGCGTAGCGACCCATCTTTTTCATACACACCAAGGAGCAAGGAGCGCACGCCTGACTTCGCCCCTTTGACGCGCGAAAATGCGCCAATCACAAATTCCTGACGGGACTGGCATTTGAGTTTGATCCAGTCCGGTGATCGGCCGGAGCGATAGGGCGCATCGCCGCGCTTGCCGATGATGCCCTCGAGTTGCATCTTGCACGCAGATGCAACGAGAGACGCGGGGTCGTCCGCGAAGTCATCGGAAAAGCGGATGAGCGAGCTCTCCACTTTATCGAGCAGCTCGAGCAGCAGCTTGCGACGTGCGCGCAGCGGCTGCTCACGCAGGTCGACACCATTGAGCCAAAGCAGATCAAAAACAAAGAGGACGATATCGGTGGTGCTACGACGATCGAAGGCGTTCTGCAACGCATTGAAATCGGGCTTCCCTGATGCGTCCAGCACGACCGCCTCGGCATCGAGCCACACGCTGTCCGCATCAATTGATGCGAGCGCCTTCTGCAGGCGCGGCATGCGGCTCGTCCAATCGTGCCCGTTGCGTGTGATAAGGGTCGTGGTGCCGTCCTCGACACGTGCGAGCATGCGATAGCCGTCGAATTTGATCTCGTAAGACCAGTCGCCGGTCGCAGGGTGGCGATCCACCAGCGTGGCAAGTTGCGGCTCAATGATGATCGGCATCTCGCCTGCCGGCGTTGCCGGCGCGCGTACGCGGGCCTTGCTTGGACCATTCCAGCGCCCCATCTCAGGACTCGCCGTGATCGGGTGGCGTGGGCGGATCGTCCACGTCGGTGCGCGGGAAGCTTCGACGCAGTGGAACTTGCCGCGATGGAAATTGCGGCAGAGGCTGAGTCGTGTCGATCCCGGCCATCTGTAGCACCTCGTCAATCCGTCCGAGCTCGATGCTGAAGTCCATCGGCCAGCGGGACCGATCTTCGTCATCACCAAGGATCGTCATGCCGTCGTGGATCGTGAGAGCATAGCGTGCCAGTAGAAGGGCATCGACGAATCGCGCCTCGCGCTCAGCCTGTTTGAGGAATGCGTGGGTTTTCATGGCGCCACCTCCAGGAAACGCACGGTGCAAACTGCGGGCCCGACTGCAGGCACGACATTCAGTGTTGCTCTGTGCCGACGGCCCCTTGCAAAACCGCGCTACGGGTTTATACTAACCCCGTCTCCTTCATGTCTCCTGATATGGATTCAACCCGCTTTTAACCAAGCGGTTTTTTTCTTTCTTCAAGCGCCGCTTTCTCATCGGCGCACTCATTGCAAGTTCAACGGTCTCCAAGCTAATGGTGGCGCTCTCTAGTCTGCCGCAACGACCATCATCACCGTTGCGTGCTTTGGATCACCGAGTCGTCGATGGTCTGACGTAGCCGAGTTACCGTTCGATGACTGGACAAACCCATAAGAACACTGACCTGTTCATTGGTTTTGCCCGCAATCAGATAGCGTCGGCCAAATGTGTTTCGTAGTAGGCGCGGGCTCTCATCAGGGGCAGAAAGGTTGGCCTCGTGCAAGGCGGCGCGCACACAGTTGAGCAGCGTGTCCGGCCTCATCGGTTTGCCGGAGGCGGTCGTGATGAACAGCCAGGACGTTGCGCACTGCATGGAGCGGCGCGCGTCAACATATGCGCGCAGCACGTGAGCGGCAAACACATCGATCGGTACCCGACGCGCGATGCGCGGTCCATGCTTATCGACGAAGATGGTCGGGCGTTCGCTTCCCATGTCTATGTCATCAACGCGTAATTGCCTCAGTTCGGCTGCCGTCACGCCTGAGGCAAGAAAGAGCGCAACGATAGCCACGTTCCGCAACTGTTTGAACGACTCCGGGCTGGACAAGGTGCACAGCCTCTGCAGCCGTGCGTCATCGTCCGCAGACAAGTAGATTGGCGTCGGTTCATCTTCCGGCCAGCTTTCTATGCTTAGCATGACGGCGGCAGGATTATCTTCGCGCAATTCCATGCTGACCAGATACCGTGTGAAGCGATCTATCAGTTTGAGGTAGCGAAGCCTTGTCGTTGTGCCAGGCAAGCAGTCTCGTGCAAGCTCTGCAAAGAAGCGCTCGATGTGATCGGTGCCAAAAGTCGCGACGGTCTGCCGATGCTCGATAAGGTAATCGTTGAAGCGCGAGAACATTGAGCGATGCTGGACGATGGATTGTTCTGCAAATGCCCGCCGGTCAGCGCCGACCGCTTCTTCGCGTTGCCGTTGCCCGTAAGCTTCTTCAGGATCGGACAGCCACAAATCCCACGTCATAAAGTCGATATACTGAATTTGGCGAAGTACAAGGGTAACGCGAAGCTGGCGCTTCGCCAACCCCCACGTCTTCAAAAGACGGGCGGGGTTCAATCCGGCTGCTTCTGCGTAGTAAATGGTACAAAGCTGCTTAAGCAAATCGGCATGATAGTAAGAAAACCTAATCAAAAGGTTCGACTTTGCGATGTCGAAATTGTGTGCACCCTACCGCGATTTTCGATCAACGCGGAAGGCGTCGACCGTTCTTCACCATCCTGTCCTTCGTACGAGCAAGCCTCGTCTTTTCCTGAGAGATGCCGTAATCGGCTTCGGTGGCGGATACAACGCCAGTCACTGCGCCGGCAAGATCGACGCGATTACTACCTTCTTCCAGACAGCTCCAATAACGTTGGCCGCGACACCAGAGTTTGATGCCGTTACGAGCGTCTCGTTCACTCAGACCTATCGACGCTGCTTGCGCGAGCACGTCCTTCAAAATGCCGACTTTAAGGGGGATTTTTGGTGCAGGACTAGGCGGAAACGCGCGCGGGAAGTGCTGTTGCAGCTTTGTAACTGCGCGCAAGGCTGCCGCCGCCGACGTCTTCGGAGGCTTCGACGATGGCGTGACGTCTTGTCCGGTTACTTCTGGTGCTGCTGCTGGTGTCCGGCGTAGATCGTCACGATCGTGCTCACTATGGTCACTAAGTTGCGCTTTGAGCGCCGCAAGTTGTTCGAATCCCATCGTGCGGTCGTGCATTCCTGGAACAAGTTTATAAACAGTATCAGTCAGCTTGAACGTCCGCGGCGTCGACAATCGTGACCACGTCAACGTGCTGTTGCGCATCAATGCGTGTTGCGTCGCCATTGCATGAACGTCGCCCAGGTTTTCTCAATCGGCCTGTCGAGTATCCCATACGCCAACAATCGCAATCACTATGGGCTTGCCCGCGTGGGCGGGCAACACCTCGTAGTGCGGTTCATATTGACCTGCCAGGCACGCATAGGAATCACTTCGCGCGCCGAAGGACCATCGTAACCGTGTAGTTCGTCTCCGAGACCGGTCTTTGGGCGACGCGGTCCTGCAGAAGCCAATTTGGCCCTCCGACATCTTACTTGAAGGGGATCAAGTACCTTTTGCGCAGCCGTCATCTTTTGACAATCAATTCTCAGTGGAACCGCATGCTTAGCGGACTCACAACATTCGAGGATGTAAGCGATTTTGTCCCCACGCGCGATGGGTGGCGGAGGATCGCGAGTCGAACTCTGCCCTAATTCTTCTCGATGTAAGCGCTCGATTCTGAGTGCCTTTGGGTACAAATAGGACTGCAAAAAGTTGGTGCATTGTGCCCGCTCGTCTTCTACCATATAAGAGGGCCTGGCTAACCCTTAGCGCTCTATGACCGCGGGCCGCAAGGCAAATGGTGCGCTCATGCCACGGGAATGTCCAACTCGCGCAGCAGCTTAATAACCTCGCTGCGGCGGGGCTCAAGCGCTAAAGACCGGTCTTCAACGACCCTAAATGGAGGCATGTCTAGTCTTTGCTCGAACAACATCACACAACGATTCGCGTCGTATCTGCGGGAACCATAAGCTATCCCTTGCGCATGCGGCACTTCTCGATATGCCGCTTGTGACCATGTTCTGGTCTTGCTGTAATGCGTAGGCAGGCTGTCGATCAATTGGGCGCGGCTCAGCTCTAAGGCCGGCAGGTGCGCGGTATGAAAACTGACCAGGTCAAGGGCGCTCGGGATATCGATTGTTGCAATCCAGAAATGCTGCAGGCGGTCGAGGCTAAAAGCGCTGGGTGCCTCGAGCACGATATCGTGGAGAACGGACTCCAGGATTGCGCACTCGACGCCGTTCGCCGCGTAATACGTGTGAACGGGCGCGCCGTTTTCCTGATAGATCGGGGCGAAGCGCGTGTCGCCCCAGCCTTGGGCAAACGTCGTTGCGGTGTTGGGATGCCACTCAGTCGAATAAACGTGGTACCAATGTTGCACGTCGTCGGGCTTAAGCGTGATTGTCTTGAAATTCGCGCCGGCAGGGGCGATCGGGACGGAGAAGGTCATGCTTCGTACGTCCCTCTCATCCGGCGAGCAGCTGCCAGCACGTCTTCACGGCGATCGAGCGCGTCCTTGGGGGCCACCGGTTTCGTCCCATCAACATTGGCAATCCAACCGTTTGGATAGTGAAACCAGGCGGCGATCTTCCACGAATCCGCGACTTCGCCGATCTGCTGCAGGATGTCCCTGATAATCGGCAGCGGTTGGTACATCTCGTCAAACTGATACCGCGCGAAGTATTCCTTCCCGTCGTAGGGCACGGAAAAAAGTCGGCTGCGACGCTTCCAATCACTCGCGGGAAGCGACTTGTTGGCGGGGGGAGAGGGCTGCAGTCTGTTGATGTCCTCTGAAGTGAGCCAATGCCCATCGGCGAACACCGCCTTCATCGTCTTATGGCGTAGCGCCCGCTCCTCAATGAGCTGCGGGTTGGGCTGCGTCAGGCCACTGATCAGCTTAGCGAGGTCATCGGCCGCCGGGAGCACTCGTGCGTTGATTTCCGGGCCCAGTGCACTGATAGCCTGTTCCACGCCCGTTTGTAGCGAGGCCGCCAGTGCAGGGCTCATGCCTTCTGGCAGCGGCACCCTGAGAAAAAGGTGGGAAGTAACCGGCTCGTTAAGTTTGGTCATGGCGCCCTCCGCGGCAAGCGACGATATTGCCAACAGTATATCTTGATTGGCAAACTTGGCAAAGATGCCGGATCCATCCACCCGTGAACCCTCGGTTCGGCAATCTCAGCGAGTTGCGATCCGATTTCATCGGGGAAACGACCCGTTTTTGGTTTTGTGATTCTGGGCTTGAGCACCTTGGTTTGACAAGGTTATGCCCTCCGGCACTGTATAAATGGCATTTACTATCAAAGAGTTGAGCTTTCCCGAAACGGTTGCCACCACGCACAACGCACGCTGACAAGCGGCAAGTACCATAACCCCGTGACCCAGGCTGCGAAGCAGCGCGTTCGCACAGCGCTTCCACAGAGCAAATAAAGGTGTCGCGGAGCTGATGCCCTCCAGAGGCCCGGCAAAATTATCTGAGTTGCACGGTTTCAGGTGATTGGCCTGCGCAGGCGTTAAACGACTCGAGTGAATACGGGATGCGGGTCGGGTCCCATGCCATCGGGGGGGGCGCCCGACGGCCATAAGTGAATCAACGACGCTCGGGCTCTCATATACCCGCGGCGCAAAACACAAGATCGGCAGATTCCTGAAACATTACCGCGCCTGCACAGGTAACGCACACGAACTATCCTGCAGCGAAGAACCATGCCGACATCGTTCGTGCCAGTTCGAGCACGACCTCCGCGTCGGTCCGGCCGGAGGATGCGCGCACGTGGAACGAATGATCTGCGTCGTCCAACAGATGCAGCGTGGCGCGCGGCGCTAGCGGTTCGACGACCGACCGCAGCAGGTTAAGCTCGGCCAGCTTGTCGCGCGTGCCCTGCAGGAAGAGCATTGGCACCGTGACGTCCGCAAGGTGCTGTGCACGCTCCACGCCGGGCTTGCCTGCCGGATGCAGCGGGAACGCAACGAAAGCGAGGCCACGCACACCGTCGAGCGGAGAGATGGCTTGGGCTTGGGACGTCATGCGGCCGCCGAACGATCTGCCGCCCGCGAAGAGCGGCAGGGCTGGCAGCCGCCGCCGCGCGTCTGCGACGGCTGCCCGCACGGCAGCATGCGCCGAGGCCGGCGGGTCGACTCGCTTGGAGCCCCGTTCCATATATGGAAACTGGTAGCGCAATGTGGCGACGTTGACCACCGCAAGCGCGTCGGCCAATGACGACATGCCGGCGTGCTGCATGCCCGCTCCGGCGCCGTGCGCGAAGACATACAGCGCTCGCGCATCCTCCGGCACTTGGAGGAGCGCAGAGACCTTAGTGTCGTCGGGCAATGTCAGGGAAAGCGATTCTGGGTCGTCCATCGTATTCACGTCGTGTGTGTGCTTGTGTCCTTTGCGCCGATTTTGCATCAAAGAGGCATCGGGGAGCGTTTGTGGCAGTTTCCGCCAAAGCGTCTAACAGGTGGAGCCGGCCGAATCAGGGAGCGCGCCATTGTGAACGGCGCCGTGGTCGCGATGTGTCGGTTGACGACTTTCAAGCACGACTGGTTCTGGTTCCGGCCACTTTCGGACAGTCGGCAGCCGACCGAGGATTGGCGACAATTGTTAAACTCGCAACAGGAAAACATCTCACCGGGTGGAATCGGGATGAGTTACGCCAAGGAATTCTTTGACCTTCAGCTCAAGTTCGCCGGAAGAGTTTCGGAGCTAGGACCCATCGCGTTGCCGGTGGCTCTTCTTGACTTCACGAATCTGTACGTGCGGTTCGTTGGTGATCGAAAATTCGATAGCAATAGTCCGGTCTGGACAGCTTATGAGGCAGGGTTGGGGCGCGAGACCGATCTACGCGATTGGACGTACCGCTTTTACCGTAATTTCCCCCATCGGGTTCAGCCCGCAACGGTTGTCGCGACGTTCGGATGTTTCTCGTACGCTATTGAGGATTCGGACCGAATTCGGCTTCATTTCCATAACGCCGATGAGGAGCGTTATGCTCCATTGAGCGAGGAGCGCTTGGCCTCCCGGTTATCCGAGCTGACTTCGCTTATAAACCACGTCCGCTCACAGCACAGGGAGGTCAGGCGAGTAGCCGGGGTCTCGTGGCTATACAACTTGCCAGCCTATAGACGGTTATTTCCTGAGTGTTACGTCGCGACGGCGACGGTGGCAGAAAACAGGTTCCGCAATATGCCCCTCTGGGGGCAATTTTTGAACCGCCATGGGCACATTAGGAAAGACGCTGTGGCGCTATTCACTCGGCGGCTTACCGACCAGACCAGCATGAATGAGCTTGCTCAATGTTTCCCGCTACAACCGCTTTCCGTAGCCGCGTCGATCGAAGCTTTCCACCAGTTCTATGCGTAGACCGAACTTCGGCAACCGGCCACGAACCGTCACTAAAAGATAGAATCTGAGCGGCCGATATAGGCTGCATGCGCTCGGTCAGCGTCTAGATTCTCGGTGACCGGTTTGCCTGAGATAGCTGACGTTAAGGGATATCTGATGCGTACCCGTGCATCCCCTGGGCAGCTTGCGTCGGGATATTTGCCAGACCAACTGAGAGGAAACATGACGCGCGTCCGTCGCCTTGAAATTCGCAATTTCCGATCGATACAGACGCTCGACTGGACACCGTCCAACGGCGTGAACTGCCTTATTGGCCCGGGTGATAGTGGCAAGTCGACCATTCTCGATGCCATCGACCTGTGCCTTGGAGCGCGCAGGAGCGCACCTTTCAGCGACACGGACTTCTTCGGCCTGGACGTCACCCGGACCATCGCGATTGCGATCACGCTCGGCGCACTACCCGACGCGCTGAAGAACATCGACACCTACGGAGAGTTCCTTCGCGGATTTGACCTCGGCACCGGGCTGCTTGAAGACGAGCCGCGGGTAGGTCTAGAAACGGTTCTGACGCTGAAGCTCGAGGTCAACGGCGACCTCGAGCCGAATTGGATGCTCTATTCCGACCGAGCCGCCCACCAGCAACTGGGACGGTCTCTGGCCTGGAAGGACCGCAGCCTCCTAGCACCAGCGCGAATCGGCACCTACGCAAACACGAACCTTTCCTGGGCTAGGGGCTCGGTCTTGAACCGGCTCACGGAAGAGCGCGCGAACCTTGGCTCGGAACTCGCCGGCGCGGCGCGTGCCGCTCGGGCCACCTTCGGCGCGCAGGCTGGCCCACAACTCGCCCAGACCCTGCAGGTGGTCACCCAGACAGCTACCGGCCTGGGCGTAGCCGTCGGTGCGAGCGCTCAGGCGCTACTTGATGCTCACTCGGTGTCGATTGGCGACGGTGCCATCGCGCTCCACAGCGACACGGGCATTCCTCTGCGGTCGCTGGGTACAGGTTCGGGGCGGCTCCTTGTCGCGGGGTTGCAAAGGGCCGCATCGGCGGCCGCCACCGTCGCCCTGGTAGACGAAGTCGAGTACGGACTTGAGCCGCACCGGCTCATGCGACTGCTCGACTCACTAGGAGCGAAGGACGCGACCCAACCGCTGCAGGTCTTTATGACAACCCATTCACCTGTGACGCTCAGGGAGCTCGCTGGCAACCAGCTTTTCGTCGTGCGCCAGCGTTCGCGCATCCACACGGCCACATGCGCCGGTACGGACGACGGCATTCAGGGCACACTGCGCAAGGCGGCCGAGGCCTTCCTGTCCAAGTCCGTCATCGTCTGTGAAGGCGCCAGCGAAGTCGGATTCGCTCGCGGGATGGACCAGTGGTGGGCCCACTGTGGCGCGACGTCATTTCTGGCCCACGGAGGCTCATACGTGGACGCAGGTGGAGGAAGCCCCGACCAATGCTTCACACGAGGGGAGGCGTTCCTCAAGTTGGGCTATCGCGTCCTCGTCTTCGTCGACGCGGACAAGCCCGTTTCAACCGTCGGACTCGTCGAGAGATTCGTTGCGGCTGGCGGCCAGTACCTCACGTGGCGGCCTGGTTTGGCACTCGAGGACGAGCTATTCCGCCATTCAAGCAATGACGCGGTCCACGCGCTGCTGAATAAGGCCGACGAGATGGTCGGCCGCGAGCTCATGGCCGAGCACATCACGTCGAAGTCAAACGGACAAGTCACCTTGGATGCCATAGAGGCCGAAGGGCTGAATGGTGGCTTCACATCTGCGAGCCGAGCATTGCTCGGACTTGCCGCTCGCAATAACAAGAACGGCTGGTTCAAGTCTGTGAGCGGTTTCCAGGAAATCGCCAAGGACGTCGTCGGCCCTCATATAGCGAATGCAGAAGCGGGCTTCGTCCAAATTACGAACCAGCTCTGGGGGTGGACCAGTGCCGCCGCCTGAAATCGACATCTTTCAGGCGCGCCTAGGCTCAGTTACCGCCCCAGCCGGATGCGGCAAGACCCAGCTCATCGCGGACGCGCTGGGGCAGCACACCCACAACAAGCCAGTCTTGGTGCTGACGCACACCAACGCTGGAGTTGCCGCTCTACGCGCTAGGCTCCTGCGTGGCGGCGTCCCGAGCTCGGCGTACACGGTGTCGACCATCGACGGTTTCGCGATGCGGCTAGCGGGCAAGTTTCCGATCCGCACGGGCCTCGACGCGCGCGTTCTCGAACTGGCCAACCCAAACGCCGACTACCCTGCTATCCGAGGTGCGGTGCAAGGGCTCCTACAGGCCGGTCACATCAATGACCTCATAGCCTCGACATATTCGCGCTTGCTGGTCGACGAGTATCAAGACTGCAACACCGCGCAGCACGCAATCGTCTGTTCCATCGCGCAAATACTGCCCACTTGCATCCTTGGTGACCCGATGCAGGCGATATTCGGCTTCCGCGACCCACTGGTCCTCTGGGAGCGTGAGGCTCAAGTTGCGTTCCCGCCCATCGGCGCACTTCAGACCCCTTGGCGATGGCGACTCGCAGGCATGGATGCGCTGGGTGCCTGGCTACTTCAAGCCCGCGCATCTTTGCAGGCCGGTCAACCTGTGGACCTGCGTGGAGCGCCAGAGGGAGTTCAGTGGGTTCAACTAACTCAAGGCACGGAACTGCAACAGCGGTTGGTGGCTGCCCAGACAGAAGCGCCAAACCGAGACGGGCGCGTTCTCGTCATTGGCGACTCCATCAATGTTAATGGTCGCCATCAACTCACCATGCAGACGCCGGGCGCCACTTCCGTCGAGGCGGTCGATCTGAAAGACCTGGTGAACTTCGCCCGCCAGTTCGATTTGGCGAGTCCCAACGCGCTGCGACAAATTGCCGAGTTCGCGACTTCACTGATGACCGGGGTGGGCGCTACAAATTTGCTCACGCGAGTCGAAACCATACGAGGCGGCCGAGCCCGCACGCCCGCGACGCCTGCAGAAGCCGCAGCAGTGGCGTTCATGGCAGCTCCCAGCCACACGACCTCAATTGACGTGCTCCAGTCCCTCGCTGACCAACGGGGTGCGCGTGTCTACCGACCCGAAGTACTGCACTGCTGTATCTCAGCGCTTAGAGTAGCCGGGGGCGAAGGTGGGTTCATCGGCGCGGCGATTCAGGCCCGCGAGCGAAACCGCCATCTGGGCCGGCCGCTGGGTCGGCGCGCCGTTGGAAGCACGCTTCTTCTGAAAGGCCTGGAGGCTGACGTCGCGGTCATTCTTGAGCCCGAGCGCATGACTGCGCAACACCTCTACGTGGCTCTCACGCGAGGCGCAAGGCGAGTCGTGGTTTGCTCGTCGACGCCTTTGCTAATGCCCGTCACGGGTCGAGCTTGTGTGAAAACGCGCTGATCGCCTAAACTGGATTAATTCATTCAGCATGGGTGACCGGATGAAGCGATTCATAGAAGGTGAAGATCGCAAGCAGGTGACGCTGCTTCCAGAGTGCCTTGATGACTTCGTCGCAGAGGACAACCCGGTCAGGATTATCGAGGCGTTTGTAGAAGAGCTTGACCTTGCATCACTCGGCTTCGATGGAGCAATGCCGTCGACTACAGGACGCCCGTCCTACCATCCAGCAGTGTTGCTGAAGATTGATCCTGCCTCGTTTCCACGTACAGCAAGTCATGCAGCGATCATCCTAGCCTCGTAATCGACGGGAGTGGAGAAATCGATAGAGGTGTGCAGGCGTTGTCGATTGTAGTAGCCCTCGATCCAGTCGACGATATCCAGACGAGCCTGCGCGCGCGTTTCGTAGCGAACCTGATAGATTCGCTCGACTTTCAGGGTTTTGAAGAAGCTTTCCATTGCCGCGTTGTCCCATGCATTAGCGCGACGGCTCATCGAAACGTTCATCTTGAAGTCAGCGGCCAGTTTTCGGTACGCCCGGCTTGCATATTGACTTCCGCGATCGGAATGTAGCAACAACCCCAGCGCGGGCTTACGGTGCCAGCACGCGCTGCGCAGTGCCTGGCAGACCAGTTCCGCGTTGATGCGCTCTGAAATTGACCAACCTACGATGCGTCGGCTTGCCAGATCCAGAATGGCAGCTAGGTATAGCCAACCTTCGCCGGTCCTGATGAACGTGATGTCGCTGACCCAAGCCTGATCGGGCTGCCAGCCGTCAAAACGACGATCAAGCAGGTTGGGGGCAACCGGTAAGCGGTGTGTCGAATCCGTCGTCACCCGATACGGGCGTTTATAGACCGGCCGCAGCCCTAGGCGTTGCAGACTACGGCGTACGCGTTCGGCGCTCGCCGGCTGGCCCTGGATCCTTAATTGCCTTACGATCCGAGGACGGCCGTAGCTGCCACGACTGGCCCGGTGAATCGCTGCCACCTCCCGATCAAGCGCGGCGTTGGCCTGCGCTCGCTGACTTGGCACGCGCTTACGCCACTGGCAATATCCGCTGCGCGACACCGTCAAGACGTGACACAGCCGAGTAACACTGTACTGGCCGCGGTGCCCGTCGATCCATGCGTACTTCACCGCGACCCCTTCACGAAGTACGCCGTCGCTTTTCGAAGGATCTCGATATCGAGTCTCGCACTGGCGAGCTCTTTCCGAAGTCGGCTGTTCTCCGCCTCAAGTTCGTTGATCGGGCGCGTCGATCGCGTGCTCTTCACTTCGTGACTGTCGACTTCGCCGATACTTTTAGCATTGCGACTGCGTCGACTCCAATTGCCCAAGGTTGCTACGGGCACCCCAAGCCTACGCGCGGCTTCGTGCTGCCCAACTGATTCGGCAAGCCTAATGGCCTCGACCTTGAACTCGTCTGTGTACTGCCGCTTTGGCACTAGCTTCTCTGACATTAGAACCTCCGTACAAACAGAAATTAGCAAATTTCTGCTGTACGTGAAATCGAGGCATGGTCACATTCGCACTGGTGGTCCGGTACCGTTCATCTGCGCCCACATGTAGCTCTTACGTTGTGCAGCACGGCCTGGCTCTTTTAGAACTTGCACCGTCGTTTCATCGCCGTAGACGATGTCGGCCTCGAGCAGGTGGTCGCGCATCAGGTTAATCAGCGGCTGCACTGCCATGCCGACGCGCACTACGCTTGCTGCCAGCGTGCCGCGTGAGAGATCGCCACCGAAACGGTGCAGCAACGCGGCGATCCGGTACAGCGGCAGCGCGTCAGCGAACTTACTCACAACCACCCATGCAAGCGCTGATTCAGTGAGTAAGCCCTTCGGGATGATGCGCGAAGGTGACGGCGTCACCTTGATGCCAAGGTCGCAGCAAGGGCATGCGTATTTGAGTCGCTGGTGCTGAATGACGCGAACCTGCTGCGGCACGATATCGAGTTGCTCGCTGATCTCGGCGCCGATCTCGACCAGTGCGTGGCCGTCGTGTGCACAGACGCGTTCTGATTCGGGCAACTCATGGCGCACGACCTCGCGAGGTAGCATCGGGTTTAACGGTTTGCGCCCACGCTTCTTGCGTTCATGCGCGCCGACTTCAACGCTCTGTTCAGTTTCGGTCTCTTGCGCCGGCTCGCATCCCGTTGCGAGCGCTTCTGCTTCGTTCAGGAAGAGGTCGCGTTGCTCAGCACCGCGCACTTCGCTCCTGGAAGCAAACAACTGCCGCTGATAGGCCTTAAGCTTCTCGCGCAGCAAATCGCGTTCGACTGTCACCACACGCAACTCGCCCTTCATGGCAGCGAGTTTTGCGCGCAGCGCCTGCAGTTCGTCGGTAGAGGAAGAGGATGATGGCGGCATCGCTGAATTAGACCAGCCATGCCGGTTCTCGTTTCAGGTCACGCGCTCATAATAGCGCCTCGGATGCGCGCGCATCGCTTCGATGTCGATGCCCTCGAGTAACCAGTGAAGTTGCTCTGTTCGCAGTATAAGCGCCGCTTCCTTGCGCGGCCATACGAAGCGGTCCTGCTCAAGGCGCTTCATGAGAAGCCAGAAGCCGTTACGGTCCCACAGCAGCATCTTGATGCGGTCGCGCCGCTGATTGCTGAACACATAAACCGCGCGCGCGAAAGGATCGAGCTTCATTGACTGCTCGACGATGGCTGCGAGACCATTGATGCTCTTGCGGAAGTCAACGGCGTCGCGATGCACATAGACCTTCAGTTCATCGTCCAGGCGGAACATCGCACCGTCCGAGCGCCTCGATCATGACCGATAGCAACGGCGCGTCATTGCCGCTGCATTCAAACCGGAGTGTGACGCCGTTGGGCATCTGCACCATCAACCGCGCCGAAGTGGGCGACGACGTCCTTGCTGCGGGGGTGTGGCGGTGTGCCTTCGCGGATGCGGGCGCAACCACCGCTTCGTGACTTTCGACTTCGACTACTGGAACGAAAGCTGTGCCAGTCGGCGTCGGCTTTAGGGACGTGCCAGCCAGTCGCTGCTGATGCAGCTTGATCCACTTGCGCAGCAAGTTGGCGTTGACGCCATGCTTGAGTGCGAGTCCGGCGACCGAAGCGCTCGGCTCAAGACACGCTTCCACCAACTTCTGTTTCGTTTGCCGGTCATATCTGCGCTTGCCGTCCCGACCAACGTTGACGACCTTCAACCCGGTCGTTCCTGAGTGCTCTTCTGTCATGAAAGGTGTCCACTGATTCGATGAAGTGACCCCCGAAAATTGGACGGTGTGACAGCTATGCTGTTGCGAGCAGAGACCGGTATGCGACCGGGCTCACGCCTCCTAGCTTCATCTTGATACGTTTGTGATTGTAGTAGTGAATGTAGTTTTTCAGTCCGGCGTGGAGTTCATCAACGTCTCGAAACTTGTTTAGGTGGAAGAATTCTGACTTTAGTGTGCCAAAGAAGCTTTCCATCGGCGCGTTGTCGAGGCAATTGCCCCGGCGCGACATGCTTTGTTTGACAGAATGCTTGTCCAAAGCCTTCCGATAGACCGGCATTCGGTATTGCCAGCCTTGATCCGAGTGGAGTATGGGTCTGTCGTTCGGTCCGAGGCGCGCGAACGCTCTCTTGAGCATGGTCCCAACCATGTCGAACAGAGGTCGTCGGGCTATCTCGAAAGCGATAACCTCGGCGTTGTACAGGTCGAGAACGGGCGAGAGATACAGCTTCTCGCCACCGACATTGAACTCGGTGACGTCAGTTACCCATTTGTCGTTCGGACGCTTCGCATCGAATCGCCGTTCAAGAATGTTCGGTGCCGCAAGGCCCACCTCGCCTCTGAATGCACGGTACTTTTTCAACCGGACGTACGACTTCAGCCGAAGTTCACCCATCAGGCGCTGAATTGTCTTGTGGTTGATCTTGGTGCCTTCTTGCCGTATCACGGCAGTGATGCGGCGATAGCCATACCGCCCCTTATGCTCGTCAAAGATCGAGCGAATCTGGACCTTCAGGCTTGCATACTTGTCGGCAATCCCGAGCGCCTTCTTCTGATAGTAGAAGGTACTCCGTGCCAGGCCCGCCACCTTGAGCAAGCCAGCGAGTGGATATTGTTGCCTTAGTTCAAGCACGATTCGCGCTTTTACTGCTGCGCTTCTTGCTTCTTCGCTTGAACTAAGGCGTCGAGTTTTTTTAGGTATGCGTTCTCCATTCGAAGATGATCCAGTTCTGCCAGCAACTCTTTGCGGCTAGGGGAGCTGCCATCATATGACTTCGGCTGAGGCTTTTTTATTGACGGCTTTTTCATTCTTGGGCGGCGCACGGAAGCGTACGGCGATAAGCCGGCCATGCCGCCTTCGTCGTATGCGTGTTCCCAGTTGCCAATGATGTTGAAATTTCGGATATCAAAGAGGGCTGCAACTTGGCGGTAGGACAATTCGTCATCTCGCATACGTTGCAAAACCGATAGCTTGAATTCTAAGCTATAGGTCGCTCTACGCTTCTCCTGCACACCTTCAGCGCCATGTACGCGGTAAAGCGCTGCCCATCTACGCAGCGATTCTACGTTGATGCCATGACGTCGCGCGACGACCTTGAGCCCGTGATGGCCAGCGCAATAATCCTTAACTGCAGCGAGCTTCGCTTGTTCTGTATATTTTCCCAAGACATTCCCCAAAGATAGGTGCAACCTTCGGGGGTCACTTCATCGAAACAGTGGACATAGCCTGCACGCTCAGATCAAAGAGTTCCAGACGTCCATTTCTGCGCGCTTACGCTGAAACATGAAACTGAACGCGTATTGAGTGGTACGTGCTTGTGGAAAGTGGTCTGATTCGAGCGAAGTCGAAATCATGAGCTGAGTACACGAGCATCGTTCCACTTGGAACGGTCCCAGGGCTGAATACTGCTGATGGGCGACCCGTTTTCGTAAGCCTTGTTTGCTCAAGCCCATTGCCGAAGCATGGGCAGGCGCCGGTCCGATGCCGTCGTTCCGGTCGCCCGAGCGTGCAACCGTGGCGGAACGTTCACTGATCGATACAGCGTTGAGGATACGACCCCGATCTGCGGTCTTTTGCGTGTGACGACGTGTTGATGTCCACGCGGAACTGACCTGCTGCGGTTAAGACTCCTAGAAACCACAAGTGCAATGTACCGAGTCATTTAGGTTCAACCGTCACAGCGCGGTAGAGAGGACCTTCCGTTTTCCAATCGTTTTGAGCAAAAATTCAAAAGACATGCGAATGTCCTTCTCCATCGCTGCGCGCGCAGCCGGCGCATTGTGTGCTTCCAACGCATCCACCACAACGTGATGCAAATCAGTGCCTGCCGTGTTGTACGGGACTTTCTCGTCGCGCTCGACTTCCTCTGTGATGACCCGCATGTACGGCCCGCACTGCAACCACACTGTCTCGATGAGCGGGGGCAGGACGGATGATCCCGAGGATCGGTAAATCAAAAAGTGAAATTCCTGATTTTTCACCAGGCTCTCATGAATGCCGTCGTGCTTGATTGCGAGCTCATGTTCCGATATCAAACGACGCAGGCGACGCACCACCTGCTCGTCGGTGTGAGCTGCGGCCATTTCCGTGGCCAACCCTTCAAGGGCAATTCGTGCATCGCAGAGATCGCGCAGATGCTTTTCACTGATCTCCGGCACTTGAATCGTCCCGTTTGGCAGCGCAACCAGTCCATTCTCAACTACCAGTTGACGGAGCGCCTCACGCACGGGCATAGCGCTAGATCCGAAGGCCTCGGCCAGCGTAGCTACAGTTAATTGGCGACCCGGCTCGAACCGGCCCTGCATCAATGACGCGCGTAGCTGCGCGTAGATTGACTCCTGCATGGTCGACCGCTTCACGACACGCGTGAACTGCTCATTCATGATGTTCGTGTGATCAATCGATCACTTATGTTGCTGGCTTGGGAGATGGTACCAGTTCTTAATTGCCTGCGGAGTACCGAGTCCGGCTTTCGAGGACTGTTGCGAGAACAACGCGTGTCGGCTGATCCCCGCTTGACAAGGATTATTGGCCTGAGAGAATCAATTCCATCATTTGATTATTTGATCAAATGATGGAGCGCCACCAAAGCCTTGACGTGATGGTGCGCATACGACCATTCTCCACGCTCATCCTCGCCAGACATGATCAGATCTACACCTATCGATAGACCTTCCAAACATCCCGCGTGGTTGGCGGCGCTCGCCGTTTCAGGCTCTTGCGCTGCGCTTTGCGCTCCGGTCGAAAGTCGCGCCCAAAGTTCGGTCACGCTTTATGGCATCGTCGATGCAGGCGTGGCTTACGTCAGCAACGTCAACGGTAAGACGGACTGGCTAGCGACCAACTCCGTGATGCAAGCAAACCGACTGGGCTTTCGCGGTGTTGAAGATTTGGGCGGTGGCACAAGCGCCATCTTTGTGCTGGAGAACGGCTACAGCACGACTACCGGCGCGCTCGGGCAGGGTGGAAAGCTGTTTGGTCGGCAGGCCTACGTCGGTCTTAAAGACAAGCGCTGGGGTACGCTCACTTTCGGCAATCAGTATGACTTCATGGGGCTGACGCTTGGCATGTATGAGACGTCAACGTGGCTCCTTGGCCAGTTCTCGGACCATCCGTTCGCCAACGACCGCGCCAATGCACAGCGGGTGCCGAATTCGGTTCAATATATGACGCCAGTATGGAATGGCCTTCAGTTGGGCGCCCAATACGGGTTTTCCAATCTCGCAGGCGATATCAATGGCGACGGCCGCTCCTACAGTTATTCAGCAAGCTATACGGCGGGCGCGTGGAATCTTGCAGCCGCTTACACGGAAGTGGCTGGCGCGTCGTCACTGCTCGACGTCTCGTCGATTTTCGGCCAACCCACGGGCCGCACAGTTCTCGGCGGAAGCTTCCTGCGCACGTTCGGCGTGGCGACGAGTTACCGTTTCGACAAGACCTTCGTGTATGCGATGTATACGCAATCGCTGTACGCCGGCGTTCGAGGCAAAAATGTGCAGAATGCCTTGTTCCGCAACGGCGAACTCGGCATGACGTATTCATTCACGCCAGCTTTGACCGCGGGTACGGGTTACACATTGACAACTCTCGGCTCCACTAAATTCCATCAAGTCAGTACGACGCTAGATTATGCACTGTCGAAGCGGACCGACGTCTATGCAATGGTGCTTGGGGAGCATATGGAGGGTAACAACGTTCGGGCTTCTATCATCGGCATTGGAACGTCGTCCAGTCCGAATCAAATTGTTGGTGACATCGGCATTCGTCATCGGTTCTGACGCCAGATAGATAAAGCAGAAAAGGCCGGTAATTTTACCGGCCTTTTTATTTAGTACTGCGTTAAAAATTTAAATACTTTCAAAGAACCGATGCATGCGCTTCATCGCCTCGACGATACGTTCTTTTGACTCCGATCCGAAGCAGACGCGAAGGTGGCCTTCACCCGCTGCACCATAGAAGCTTCCGGCTTCGACGACGACACGCGCTTCGGTCAGAATGCGGTCGGCACACTCCTGCGCCGTCAGCCCCGTTGAGCTGATGTCAGGGAAAGCGTAGATGGTCCCTTCCGGCGAAGCGCATTTGACATGCGGCATGGCGTTGAGGCTTTCGACCACGATTGCACGCTTCTGTGCATCCTCACTGACGAGGTGTTCGAGCATTGCACGGTCGCCGCTGACCGCCGCGAGTGCGCCAGCCTGAATAAAGGTATTGACGTGGGTAACATCGTTGGCAGTGATCTTCAGCAACGCAGGCATCACATCATCAGGGGCGGTCATGAAGCCAACGCGCCAGCCGTCCATTGCGTGCGACTTGGTGAATGCGAACATCGAAAGGGTTCGCTCTTTCATACCAGGCAATGAGCCGATGCTGATGTGCTTTGCGCCGTCATAGACGATTTCCTCGTAAACTTCGTCGGAGAGGACAGCCAGATCGTGGCGAATGGCAATCTCGGCAAGGGCGGATAATTCTTCTCGGCTGTACACACGGCCGGTCGGATTGGCGGGATTAACGATCACAATGGCGCGTGTGCGCGGCGTAATCGCTCGCTCGATAGCCGCTGCATCGATCGAAAAATTCGTGCGATCCAGGTCGACAATCACGGGCTTGCCGCCCGCCATTTCGATTTTGCCGATGTGCTGTGGATAGTACGGTGCCAGCAAAATGACTTCGTCGCCTTGGTCGATCAGCGCGAAGAATGCAGCAAACGACGCATGCGTCAGACCATTCGTGACGAGAATATCGTTCTCGGTCACATCGAGTTCATTGCGTGAGCGTAGTTTTTCCGCGAGCGCACGACGCAATGCGGGCTGGCCGCGCATGTCGCTGTAGTGAACATCGCCCCGCAGCAGTGCGTCGATCGTCGCTTTTTTGATAGGCATCGGCGTGTCCGCGTGCGGGCAGCCGAGTTCGAGATGGATGAGATCAGACGTGTCGCCCGGCAAAGTGCGGGCTTTCTCGTACATGCCGTAAGACTTCTTCGATGTTTCGGTGATGCGTTTGGCGAGTTTCATGGAATGTCCGAAAAGATGGTCTTGACTTGCGTGCCGCAAACACGCAAGCCACAGGAAGCGGTATTTAGTGCTGCGCCTGGATCAAACTGGCTTACCTTCGCTCGATACCCAGTTGCGCATGAGTTCGTTGCTCGGCAAGCTTTCGTCGAGCATCTTTTTTGCGGTATCAATTCCAGCGACTGGTAAGCCTTCAGCGTTCAGCACGCCGAGTTGCACCAGCACTGACGCCTGATCCCAGTAGATGTGCTCGTTGTAGAGCTTGTCGCCTCGAAAACAGACGACAGCGAGCATCGGAATCTCGAAATACTTGCCCGTGGGCGACAGTCCTGGAAGCAGCCAGTCGATCTCGCGATCGTGCGTGGCACAGAACACGAACTCGTCGACAATGCGATCCGAACCAATTGTGCGGGACACAGGAATCAGTCGGGTATCTTCGGGGTTCGCGTCGACGAAGTGGTACTTGTAGAAGCGCTTTAGTTGATCGTGACCGACGCCGCCAGTCATTGTCGGAACGTGATTCACGTAGGGTTCGGCGACCATTGTCGGCATGATGGCATCGACGTCGCGAGTGGCGAATTCGTAGTAGCAGTGGCGTTCCCACAACGCGTTGAGGTCATGGACCGGCCCCATGGTCTTGCGCAGGAGCGCAAGCGAACGTGAATAGGCCATCGTTGCCGCGGGTTTGTCGAAGTGTTCCCGTTCGGGGGTGGCGAAAGCGTGGTCGCAGCCGGGATACACGTATTGTTCGATATTCGCATTCACGGCTAGAGAGCGCATGATGGATTCGCGCGTATCGAGCGGACAGAAGGCATCGTCACCGGCGAAGTGGAACACCATCGGGCAGCGGATAGCGGGCACTTCGTCAAGGAATGCGTCGAGCCCCACGCCGTAGTAACTCACCGCACAATCGATCAGGGCGCGCGCGGCGGTGAGCATGGCCAGCTTGCCCCCGAGACAGTAACCGAGTGCGCCGATCTTGCCCGCATGTTCAGTCTGGTTGCTCAAAGCGGCCACGGTCGATTCGATATCGCGCACGGCCAGGTCAATATCGAGTTTCTCGTTGAAGCTCAGCGCCTTGCCGAAGTCCTCCTGTCCGTAGCCCAGGACTACGTCGGGTTCCATGCGCCAGAAAAGATCCGGCACGAGAACAACGTAACCTTCTTCGGCGTAGCGATCGGCCATGCTTTTCATGTAGCCGTTGATGCCGAAAATTTCTTGCAGCAGGACAAGACCCGGACCCGAACCCTGCGCGGGAACCGCCTTATACGCCGAGAAAGCCTTGCCGTCGTGACTTTCAATCTGAATGAATTCACCCATGCTTGCCTCGCTTATTGGGGTTGCGCTTGCGCGTCGCCGAGAAGTTGCGCGTGGAGCGTGTTGCGGTCTGTGGCCAGCATGCTCGACACGCTTTTGGCCATAGCGCCGATATAGATTTCGCGCGGTGCACCGCCGATTGCAGCAAGCGTTGCGTCGACGACTTCGCGCGTGGTGAGCTTCTCACCGTCGTAGCCACGGCTCATATCGGTGTCGATGGCACCCGGCATGACCGCATAAACGCGCACCCCTTGCGGCGCCAGTTCGGCATCCAGTCCTTCGGAAAGACGCAATCCAGCAGCCTTCGAAGCACATAGCGAGGTCATTGGCGGCAGCGTGACGCGCGCGAGCACCGACAGGATGTTGACCATGGCCCCACGCGTGCGGATCAGAGCCGGTGTGAAGGCGTTGGCCATTACCAGCGTCGCGAAAAAGTTCACTTCCATCTCGATGCGCGCGCGACTCGGCTGCTCCGCGTGGAGCGGCCCTGTTTGCATATTGACGCCCGCGTTGTTGATGAGTAGCGTCACGTCGCCGGCGATTTCGGCCGCGCGCTTGACGTCTTCGGACTGCGTCACGTCGAGGGTAAGAGGAACGACGCGCGGGTCCGGGTAAGCGGATGCATCAACGGGACGATGCGTGGCTGCATAGACCTTACGTGCGCCATGCGCGAGAAGCGTTTCGACGAACATCGCTCCCAGCCCGCGATCTGCGCCCGTGACGAGCGCAATGGTGTTCTGATTGATCATGAGGTTCAGATGATGTGGAAGGGGTCGGAGGCGCGATCGAGTTCGGCGGCGAGCAGCGCTGCGTCGTCGGGCAACATCAGGCGCTGGTCCACCAGCGAGGAGGCCGCCGCGAGCAGGGCGGCTCGCCAGGCGTCGTGGCTTTCGTAGCGCGCCTCGAACGAGGGGCGGCGGTCGTCCTCGATATCCAGTGGCCTTTCGCCATCGCGCGCGAACGGAATATACGAGCCATAGACGCTGTACAGACCGCCGCACGCGAATCCTTCGGCGCGCGGCGCCCAGCCTGCGTGGGTGCCGAGCGGCGCCTGAACGAAGGGATGGCGCACGCCCGCGCTGCCGTTGCCGTCGGCGTCGACGGATGGGACAAAAACCGGGTAGCGCGCGCCTTGCTTCGGGGGTACCTGCGTGTGGTCGAGCAGATGCAGTTCGTTGATGACGCGAGGACTGTCGATGCCCGTGTCCGCTTCGAAGCGCTCACGGAAGTTATCCAGCGTCCACCAGGTTCCGCTCGCGTGCGAAGGGAACGCACTGGGCGGCGGTGTGATTTCGTCGTCGATCCACTCGCGCATGGCGACCAGCAGCGCCCGCAAGCTCGCGCCATAAGTGAGTGGATTGGTCGCGTAACGCGTCACCTTGAGCGTCGGCAGGGGGTAGTCGCCGTGGGCGATGCCGGTCATAAGATACAGACGGACCTGCGGGTGCTCTGGCAGATCCCGGCCTTCACAATCGGTCGCGACCAGCGATGCGCGCGCCGACCATGCTTCGGAATCCGTGTCCATCTGCATGATCCTAGGCACGGTCTTCGATGCTTCGGCCCGCGCCAGAATGCCGTCCGTCTTCCCGCTGACCGGGTCGGTGAGCGTCTGATACGCGAACGGAAACTGGTCACCGGGATAGTTGTGATCCTCGTGCTGACGCGAGTATCGGCCCGGCTGCGAGAAGGCTGCATTGACCCACGCCCGACGCGAACCTGAAATGATTGGCACGGCCGCATCAAATACGATGCGCGAATCGAGACTCTCGTTAAAGCCCTGATAGATAAAATCTCGCAACACACGGCCGCTCTGCGAGAGCCCGAAACCGAGCGCGCGGTTGGCGCGACCGTAATCGCCCTGCCAGAGCGGATTCGGCGTGCCCTCGCTGTCATGGGATTCGTACTTCAGGAACGCCATCACGTCGCGCACGCTGGCGTAGCCGAGGCCCATTACGACAGGGTCCTGTGCTTCGTAGATGAACTCGAAAATGGCCCCGCGGTCTAGCGTGCAGTGCGGCAGCCGTCGAACTTCGATACGGTTGCGATCCAGGAAGCGCCACTCGATGCCCGACGCTGCCACGCGCGGATCGCGCTCATGCTGGCGCGCGGTAAGGCTGGCGCTCGCCGGATCGAGATTCGCGGCGGGATATGAAAGCGTCAGCACCGTGCAATCGTCGCCGGCTTCTTGCACGATCGCGCCACGAATCGAGTCGGGCGCATCAAGCACAAATTCTTCCCAACCCGTGCCCGTGATTGGCTTGCCTTCATCGGTCGCCACCGGGAACTGCGCGAGCATACGTCCGCCGCCGGGTTCTACGTTGCCTTGCCACGCGGTCCAGACGATCGAGTAACCCTCGTTCATCAGGAAGCCATTGCCGATGTCAGCGGGCGTGGACGGCAGCGCGACGACAGGCGCGTTGTTGATGCGCACGATCCCGCGTTGCGTGCCGCGATTGAGATACTCATAAAACAGCCAACCGTTCCCGCGTTCGAGATCGACCGGCTTGTAGATATGAAAGTCCACGCTGTATTCGACAAGACCGTTCGCTGCACGCGGAGCTCGCGACAGATTGACAATGCCTTTGTTGAGGGGCGCTGCTGGATCGATCTCGCAATGCGCGCGTCCTGACAGCAACTCATAAGCACCAACTTGGCCGTTTTCGCCGAAGCACATGCCGTCGAACACGGGCTGCCGTGACAGCACCTCGAATTTCTTTAAAACTGCCATCCTAAAACTCCTCGGCGAACCGACTCAATGCTGCGAAACGATGCGCAAATATGGGCGCAAGACTTTGACACCCTGTGGATATAAGGCCTCAGCCTTCTCTTGCGATAACGAGGGCGGCAACATCACCGGCTCACCTTCGCTCCATGTCGATGATGTTGCAACCTTACAATTCGTTGTCAATTGCACTGCTTTAAGCGTGCGAAGCAGCTCGGCAATGCTGCGGCCGTTGGTGACCGGATAAGTGAGCGACACGGCAACCCGTCGATCCGGGGCGACCAGATATGCGGTGCGTAGCAGGCTAGCCTGCGTGGCACGCGGATCAATGAGCCCGAGCAGCGCCGGTACGTCCCCGTTCACGTCACACACCAGCGGGAAGGAGGGCGTGCAGTTAAGGACTTCACGAAGATCGACCAGCCACGCACCGACGGTATTTTCACTATCGATAGAGACACCAAGCACTCGCGTGCCGAGGGCGGCGAAGCTCTCATGGTGTCTCTCCAATTCGACAAATTCGGTGCTGCAGGTAGGCGACATCGCCTTGAAGGCAAAGACCAGCCCCCAGTTGTCGCCCAACCAGTCATACAGACTGAGGGCACCGTGCGTCGATGCCGCCTCGAAATCAGGAAGCTCGGTTCCGACATTCAGTGGCATTGCAGACCCTAATAATTTGATCAAATGATATTGAACAAAGTTTCAGGGCTTAAAAAGCTACTGTCAAGGGCAAACGACGAGCCTTCCTATTGATCGTGCCCGACAGTGTGACAGCTTGCTTAAATTTTTATAATTTGATCAAATAATCTCAAGTTCGTTGCGAGCGCCGACGCGAGAGTCGCGCGCACGCGTCACCACGGAGAGACTATGACTGCCCGAAGTATTGTCGTGACCGAAGAAAAGAGTGGGTTGCGCGCCCGTTTCACCTTGCTCACGCAGCAGGCCCCAGCGAGTTCGGCGTTCGTTTGGGATTTTCTTGCCACGCCGCGCCAGATTCCCGCTATACACGCAATGTGGACCGGTCCGGAGATTTCATGTCCGGTGCCGACCGACATGATCGATCCGGAGCGCAACTCCTGCGCACTGGCGCCGGAAAACGCCACGATCACACCGCAGACAGGAGACCTAGTGCTGGCCTATGTGCCGGCGCAAATGTGGGGTGGTAACCCGCAACCGGTTTTCGATCTCGGCTTCTTCTACGGCCCTGGTGGCCGGATGTTGTTCCCGATCGGCTGGCTCGCCGGCAACGTGGTCGCGCGAGTCGACGCGCAAGACCTTCAGGCCCTGATGACCGGCTGTTCGGCGATTCGCAAGAACGGTGCTTGCACCCTTGGCCTCGCGAGGGCGTGATGAACACGGACCACCCGCACGCCGCACTCCGGCAAAATTTTTGGCCAACCACGGCCGGCGCCGCTCCCGCACTCGAACGGCTCGTTGCTGACGTCGAGTGTGATGTCGCGGTCATCGGAGCGGGCATTCTGGGACTCAGCAGCGCCCTGGCGCTGCGGGAACGTGGCGCGAGCGTGACTGTACTCGAAGCCGAGCATCCGGCGACGGCGGCGTCGGGCCGTAACGGCGGACTGGTTGTTCCGAGTCTGCCGCGTGTCGGTCCGGCGGACGTCGTGCGCATTCTCGGCGACGACTACGGTCCGCGCCTGGTTCGGCTCGTCGCCGATGGAGCGCAGACCGTCTTCGATCTCATCAAACGTCACGGGCTGCACTGTGAAGCCGTGCAGGGAGGTTGGATAAATCCCGCGCACGCGAACGAACTCGTGGGCGGCCTTAAGGCACGGGTGAGCGCTTGGCAAAAAGCCGGATCACGCGCGCGCTGGATGGACCGCGCTGAGGCGTGCGAGCGGATCGGTAGCCAGTCATTCCATGGCGCACTCTACGACCCGAGCGGGGGCCACCTCAATCCGTTTGCTTACACACAGGAACTCGCACGCACGGCGAGCGGAAAGGGCGCACGCATTTTCGTCGACGCGCCGGTTCTAAAAGTAAGCCAAACAAGCGGCGGATATATCCTCCAGACGCCGACGGGCACGGTGCGAGCCAGGACGATCCTGCAATGTACAAATGCAGCTCCCTCCGGACCCCGCGCACTGGCGCCTCAGGTGGCACGCAGTGTTGTGCCACTGACTGTCTTCCAACTCGCAACATCCGTGCTCGCGCCATCGACACGTCGTTCAATGTTGACTGGCGATGAAGCGTTGTCCGATACGCGAAACAACCTTTTCGCCCTCCGTTTCACTGCTGACGGGCGCATCGTAACAGGCGGCATGGCCCCGTTGACGCAATGGATGGCTGAGCCTCGCTTGTTGCGCTCACTGGCGCGCCGGTTAGAGCGGATCTTCCCGCAATTGGAAAACGTGCGCTTCGATTTCATTTGGCGCGGTGGCGCAGCGCTTACGCCCGATTTTCTCCCACGATTGTTCGAAGTCGGACCGAACTGGTTTGCGCCCATCGGCTGCAACGGGCGCGGTATCGCGATGACCACCTCGCTCGGTCAACGCGTCGCCAAATACGCGGTAGATCGTGATCCTTCGTCGCTTCCGATCCCGCTCGTTGCTGCTTCGCCAATCACCGCACATACGTTTGCGCGTTATGCGCCGCAAATGCTGTTACCCGTGGGCATGGTTCAGGACGCTTTGCGTCGCTAATACGCAAAGTGTCGAGGATCGCGGCACCTTTCGCTTGACACAGTTTTTCTGCCGCCGAAGAATGAATTCAGATCATTTTATTATTTGATCAAATTACCGCTCGCGCACAATCGCGATGCAGCGATCACCAAAGTTGGCTACCTTCGGAAAGGGGAACGACGTGTCGGGTACAAAGGAATTTAAGACGGGTTGGGGGATCATCCTCGCAGCCACGATTGGTATCGGGACCAGTCTGACGACAATGGCGTCCTACAGTGCCGGAGTGTTCTTGCCTTCGCTAACGAAAGCGTTTGGATGGGCTGACTCGCAAGTCATGATCACATTCATGATCTTGTTCTTCGGTTCCAGCCTCCTTGGCCCGTACATCGGGACGCTGGCCGACCGCATCGGGCCACGCAAGATCGTGCTGTGCTCCGTCCTGGGTCTGGCTATAGGCTGGATGCTGCTGTCGCTTACGTCGAGTTCCATCGTCTCGTTCTATGCCATTTTTGCGGTCATCACGGTCCTCGGCGCAGGGACGCTTCCTGTGACATGGACCAAGAGCGTCGTGGTGCACTTCAAAAAGCATCGTGGGATTGCGCTGGGCATTTGTCTCGTCGGTACCGGCATCTTCGGCTCGCTGATCAAGCAATACGCTTTTCACATGCTTAGTCTGTTCGGTTGGCGCATGGCCTATGTCAGTCTCGGCGCATTCTTGCTCGTCATCACCTTGCCGATCGCATTCTTCTTTTTTAAAGAGCCAGCCGTCGATGCCAACGTTGCCCCGCCGACAGAAAATGAAAAGGTCCCGACACTCCCCGGTCTCACGATGAAGCAGGCGTTGCGGACGCCCGCGTTCTGGCTGCTGTCGGCGAGTTTCTTTCTGTTGTCCCTTGCGCTGGCGGGGATTGCACCGAACCTCGAACGGTTTTGGACCAAGTCGGGTTTTAGCATGTCCGATGCGGTAAGCATCGCGTCGTGGTATGGCGTCGGAATCGTGATCGGCCGGCTGATCACGGGCTGGTTCCTCGATCGTCTTTGGGCCCCGCTCGTTGTCTTTGCAATGCTGGTGCCATGCGCCATCGCTTTTCTACTGCTCGCCCATGGTGTGAACAGTTTCTGGGTAGCGTCGTTGCTAGTCCTGATCGTAGGAACGTCGTCTGGCGTGGAGTATGACGCGCTCGCGTATCTTGTTTCGCGTTACTTTGGGATGCTTGCTTACTCTGCGATCTACGGTGGTGTCTTCATTGGTTTTGCCGTTGGCGCGGGTCTGGGTCCTTTCTCCTTCAGCAAACTCCTGGCGATGCTGAATGGCTATGACGCTGTCCTGCTGATCAATGCGGTGATCGTCCTTGTCGGAGCTGGCGTGCTGTTGTTGCTTGGCGCGTATCCACGAGCCGCGGGCGACGGAGAAACACCGAGGGCACCGGCGGCGCGCGGCATTCCCGCTAGTGCCTCCGGAGAAGTGAAGTAACGAGAAAGGAAATTTCATGGCACATGTGATCGAATCCGTACCAATCTTGTCGTCCAGTCCTGGGACGCAACGCACGCTGAAGGTCCATCGCATCGGACATGTCGGTGCAAGGCCCAAAGCTTACTTTCAGGCGGCTCTGCACGCGAATGAAACACCGGGCCTTCTGATCGGCCACCACTTGCTGCGGCTTTCACTTGCGGCGGAGCGCGCTGGCCTCTTCAAGGGGGAATTGGTCATCGTGCCGTATGCCAATCCTGTCGGGCTGTCGGACAACGTGCTCGGCAATCAGATCGGTCGTGAGGCACTCGATGGCGGCGGTAATTACAATCGGGGCTGGCCTGACCTGTCCACGGGTCTGGCGCAACGGCTCGAAGGCAAGCTCGGCGCCGATGCGGAGGCGAACAAGCACGCGATTCGCGAGGCGCTCAAAGCCGCCCTGGACACGCTGAAGCCGCCGACCGAGGTGAAATCGTTGCAGACCGAGTTGCTCAAGCTGGCAATCGACGCCGACTTCGTGGTGGACTCGCACACGGAACTCGTGGCAATCGCAGGCATGGTCGTGGCGCCCTGGTGCGAGTCCATGCTCGATCCCTTCGTTGCCGAGATCGATCCCGGACTCGTTCACGTGACAGACACCCCGACGCTGTTCGACGGAACGTGCAGCAAGCCGTGGCACGATCTGCGTCAGACACTTGGCGACAGCTATCCGATTCCTCAAGGGAACGTCAGCGTGACGATCGAGATGCGAGGTGCGGCCGATGTCACCGACGAACTCGCAAGCCGCGATGCGCAAGCAATCTTTCGTCATCTTGCGCGTATCGGCGTGGTCGAAGGCGAGTTCGATCCGGACGCAAAGTGGGCAGGCGAAAAGACTCCGCACGAAGCCATCTCCATGATGCGCACGCCCGTGGGAGGAGTCATCGTGTATCCGATCCCGCTCGGTACGGATGTGCAAGCCGGCGACGTGATTGCCGAGATCGTTGACCCTTGTGCCGACGATCCGGCAATTGCACGTACGCAGCTTCGCGCAGCACGGCCTGGCCGGCTGTATGCAGCTGTATCGAATCGCCTCGTGCGCCCGAACGATATCGTGATCAAGATCGCGGCGAATGATTTCGCGCGGGTCTGACCGGCCAAGGACGAGGTTCCCGACCCGATGCAAAGACAGATCAGCGCGGCAGATTATGCCGAACGAGCGCTTGCGCTGGGACGCACCGCCAAAGATGCCGGCAACGGTGTCTTCCGCGAGGACATCCCTTATGGTGCGCATCCCATGCACAAGCTGGACGTGCTGGTTCCGGCCGGAATCGAATCGGCTAAACACGGAAAGCCGACCAAGCTCCCGGTCGTCGTCCTTATCCACGGCGGAGGGTTCACTCAAGGCAGCAGGAAATGGAATGCTTTGATGGGTCCACTGCTCATGAGCATCCCGGCCATTCTGGTTTCGGTTGGATATCGATTCATGCCCGAGGTCGAATGGCCGCTTCCATTGGACGATTGCAGGCTTGCGTTCGAATGGGTTCTGCGTAATATCGATCGCTTCGGAGGAGACGCCCGGCAGGTTTTTGTGGGTGGCCATTCCGCCGGGGCGGCGCTCGCGACGCTTGTTGCGCTGGATCCGCAGACTGCTTCTCAGCGCGTGGCCGGAGTGTTCGCATTGAGTGGCTCGTTCAATCGGCTCGCCATTACAGGTACCGCTGGCAGCGAGCCGCATCTGCCGGCCGGGCCAATGCCGGTCGATCAGAATGCGCCGCTTGCCGTCCCGTTGGTCGAGAAAAACCGGACCGCATTTTTGCTCGCCTGGGGCGAGACAGAAACGCAAATCCAACGAGTGCAGCATTCGAGCTTCGCGCTGAAGGAAAAATTGGCTCAACACCAGTGGCCGGTGGAACACTTCGTTGTTTCCGGCGCAGATCACTTCGAGGTGCATCTCGCACTGGCCGACTCATCGAGCCCCGTCTCGCGCCAATTTGCCAACTGGATGCGACGCGCCTCTGAACTTCGCAAGGCGAATGAGGATGAATGAGCGGTCTCTGATCGGAATGTGGAAAGCCGTCACGTACGAGGTAGATGGCGTCTCGCATGACTTGAGTGGTCTGGTTGCCTTCTCCCGATCACATCTGGTCGCGGCCATCAGGTATGCCAGTACGGTGCCGGACACATGCCGTCTCCATGCCAATGCCGGGCCATACGAGGTCGAAGAGCATCGGATTCAAATGCTTCAATGGATACAGCTTCACTACGACGAAGCACAACCACAGTCAACGCTGAACACGAAAAATTTGCCCGAGGAAATCGAGTACGAGATTGTGGAGCAAGTGCTCGTTCTCGTTTTTCCCTCGAAGAATCGAATGATTTTGACGAAGGTTTCGTGAACGGCCTCAACGCTTGCGCAGCGTCTCCGAGGGCAACTCGCCGAAGACCTTGGCGTACGCAATCGAGAAGCGTCCTAGATGAAAGAAGCCGCACGCCAGCGCGATATCCGAGACACGCGCGTGGGGTTCGGCTGCGAGCAACGCATCACGCGCCTGCTGCATACGCACATCGCGTAAAAACTGCATGGGGCTTACGCCGCGCACGGATTGAAAGCGGTCTCGCAACGTGCGCGGCGAGACGCCAGCCACGTTCGCGATGTCCTCCAGCTGCAGATCGTCGCTGGCGTGTGTGCGAATGAACTCTTCGGCCCGCTTCAAAAATGCCGGCGCGATGGCTCCATGTGCCGCTGCTGTATAGGGCAGCGCATCAGCGAGCATGTCGATCAGCAAACCTTCCATTTGCCTCGCGATTTGCGCATTGGCACGCACGCATTCGAGCAGCTCGCGCGAACTTGTCAGCGCCCGCAGTTGATGCATCCACCCCTGGAAAGCAGGGCTGTCGATCGACAGTCCCGGCGCGAGTGACGCGCCGGCTCCATGGCTCGCGCGATTGAACGCATCCGAGTCGATGCGAAGCACGAATTGCTCGCAGTCGGCCGAGAGCGAGGCATCGAATGGCTGCCCCGGCGCGCAAAGCACGGCGTGCGTGTCGTCGACATTGAGCGTGGTATCGACCGTGCGCACCGTTGCGTGACCCGACACGCAGAACATCAACAGATAGTAGCCATCGACCGACTGCACATCGACGTGCATGGGTACGCCGAATGAGATGGCGCCGAGCCCGAGCCGTCCTACCTTTACGAAGTCCATGAACGAGCGCCCGCGATCCCGCCCCGATGGCTGCAGCACATGGGGCTGCATCACGCGCGAAATCAGATCACGCGTCTCGTCGAGATCATTCGATTCGAAGAGTCGATGACTTCGCAAAGCGTGGGGTGCGAAGAAGTTCGTGGACATGAAGGGCGCAAAAGAACAGTGGAAATCGTACCGTCGATCACGGTCTGGGCATTCGATGCATAAAGCTGCCGTTTTTGGATAGTACGTGATACAGCGTCGTTTTTGGTGGCTAGACCCACCATTGTCTCTCTACAAAAATGTGATGACACCGTGCCCCTTCGAGCACGGCACCCCGCAACTGGAGAACCTCCGTGGACACGGCAGAACTGGTCTATCGCCCGCAACATCCGAACGACTCGGATTACGTTGAATTCCCGCATGCCGACGGCTCGCGGATCCCCTACAAAGTCTTCAGTTCGCAAGCCGTGTATGACCGTGAACAGGAGCGCATCTACCGCGGTCCTACCTGGAATTTTGTCGCATTGGAAGCGGAAATTCCCAGTTCGGGCGACTTCAAAAGCACCTTTGTAGGCGATACACCCGTGGTGGTTACGCGCCTCGAAAACGGCGGCCTCGCCGCGTGGGTGAACCGTTGTGCGCATCGTGGTGCTTCCGTGTGTCGCAAGTCGCGCGGCAATGCAACATCCCATACGTGCGTGTACCACCAGTGGAGTTTCGACAACAGCGGCAATCTGCTCGGCGTGCCGTTCCGGCGCGGTCAGAAGGGCATGACCGGTATGCCCGCTGACTTCAATCCGAAGAACCATAGCTTGCGGCAATTGCGCGTGGACAGCTACAAGGGCCTCGTGTTCGCGAGCTTCAGCGATGAAGTCGCGCCGCTGCCCGAGTACCTTGGTTCGGAAATGCGTCCGTGGATCGACCGCATTTTCCATAAGCCGATTGAATATCTCGGCTGCACGCGTCAATACTCGAAGTCGAACTGGAAGCTGTACTTCGAGAACGTGAAAGACCCGTACCACGCGAGCATGCTGCACCTGTTCCACACCACGTTCAATATCTTCCGCGTCGGCATGAAGGCGCGTTCGATTCCGGATGCAACGCATGGTCTGCACAGCATCATCACGGTGACGAAAACGGGCGAGGACACTTCCTCGGCGTATAAGCAGCAGAACATCCGATCCTTCGACGAAGGCTTCGCGCTGGAAGACGATTCGATTCTCGGCCTCGTCTCCGAATACGAAGAAGACACGACCAATCATATTCAGCCGATCTTCCCGCAACTTGTCATCCAGCAAATTCACAACACGCTGGTCGCGCGTCAGTTGCTGCCAAAAGGTCCGAACAATTTCGAACTAATTTTCCACTTCTTCGGTTATGCGGACGATTCGCCCGAATTACGCGAGCTTCGTATCAAGCAGGCGAATCTGGTCGGACCGGCCGGTTATATCTCGATGGAAGACACCGAAGCGACCGAACTCGTGCAGCGCGGCACCGTGCGCGATGCCGATGCGACCTCAGTGATCGAAATGTCGCGCGGCAACCCGGACCAGCAGGACACGGTGATCACTGAAAGCCTGATCCGCAAGTTCTGGGTAGGGTATCAGAAGCTGATGGGATATTGAGACGAGACTGCCGCCATGGAACAGATGAAATTGTGGTTCGAACTGCACATGCTGCAGGATCAGTACATCAATACACTCGATAACGACCGGCTCGAAGAGTGGCCCACGCTCTTCACCGAGGACTGCACCTACGAGATCGTGCCGAAAGAAAACGCCGACATGGGCTTGCCCATCGGCATCATCTATTGCACGAACCAGAAAATGTTGCGCGACCGCGTGGTGTCGCTGCGTCACGCAAATATCTACGAAGAGCATAGCTACCGGCATATGACCTCGGGTCTCACAGTCACGGGCGAGAACGACGGCGTGATCGAAACCGAAAGCAACTATGTAGTCATCCAGACGCGCACCAACGGCGAGTCGAATGTATATCAGGCTGGCAAGTATTTCGATCGCGTCGTGCGCACGCCTGATGGCTTGCGCTATCAGTCGAAGCGCGTAATTTACGACACGTCTCGCGTACAAACACTGCTTGCAACGCCGATCTAAGGGACCCATATGGAACAGCTCTCGAATGCGTGGCAGGTCATCGGCCATCTCGATGACTTCGCAGAAGGCGAGCCGGTTGCGGTCGTTGCGGACAACAAACCGGTTGCCGTCTTCCGCATAGGCGATGAAGTGTTTGCGTTGCACGATTTGTGTACGCACGGGCATGCGCGTCTGTCGGAAGGCTTTGTTGAAGACGGATGCGTGGAATGTCCACTGCATCAAGGGCTTTTCGATATCCGCACCGGCGCCCCCCGTTGTGCACCGGTGACCGAAGCCGTACGCGCGTACCCCATTCGCATCGTCGATGGACAGGTCGAAATCCATGTCGACTAGGCCTTTCGTGATTGTCGGCGCAGGGCATGCAGCGCGGCGCGCTGCCGAGTCCATACGCGAAAAGGATGCGGATATATCGGTTGTCGTGGTCGGCGACGAATCCGTGTTGCCCTACGATCGCCCGGAGCTTTCGAAAGGCGCGCTGCTGTCCGAGGACGGCGAGAAGCGTATTTTTATTCGCGATGCTGCGTGGTACGACGCAGCGCGTATCGACATGCGGCTCGGCGTGCGTGTTGAGGCCATAGATCGCGCGGAGCACTGCGTCGTATTGAAAGATGGCGCGCGCATCGAGTATGAGCGTCTGCTGCTTTCTACGGGGTCGCGCGTTCGTCCGTTTCCTGGCCATGTCGATGCGGGGGTTAAGCTCCATTACGTCCGTACGGTGGAGGACACGCGAGCGCTTCGTCGGGCGCTGGTGGCGGGCCGGCGTGTTGCGGTGATCGGTGGCGGTTTCATTGGACTGGAAGTGGCGGCGTCGGCGACGATGGCTGGTTGCGCGGTCACGCTTGTCGAACCCGCTGAGCGTCTGCTCATGCGCTCGACTCCACGTGTTGTTGCGGAGTTCATTCACGGCTTGCATGTTTCGAAAGGTGTGGACGTGCGCACGGGTACGACAGCGCTCGCTGTACGCCACAGTGCAGTCGGTACGGTGGTCGAAACCGACGGAGGGGCGATCGAAGCAGATGTCGTCGTAATAGGGATTGGCGTGGTCCCAAATACCGAGCTAGCTGTGCAAGCGGGACTCGCAGTTGAAAACGGCATTGTCGTGGACGAGCAATGTCGAACCAGTGATCCGTCCATCTTCGCTGCAGGCGAGGTCACCCTGCACTTTAATCCGCGGCTCGGACGGCATGTGCGTGTGGAATCCTGGCAAGTGGCAGAGAATCAGCCAGTAGTCGCTGCGGCCAACATGCTGGGTGGCAACGAGCACTATGCGGACATTCCTTGGCTTTGGTCGGATCAGTACGACTGCAACCTGCAGACGCTCGGGCTTTTCCATGCCGAGAACATGCTAATCACGCGTGGCGATCTGGCGAGCGGGTCGTTCAGCGTGCTGGGCCTGAACGACGCGCGTCAGCTCGAGGCCGTGGCCAGCGTCAACGCGGGCCGAGACATCGGCGTGTGCAAGCGCCTCATTGCAGCGCGCAAACCGCTCGACCTCGAGACACTCCGCAATTCGGCCATACCCCTGCGAGGTTTGCTGTGACTCACGCAACAATCGAGCGTATTGAAACCTGTCTTGTCGATCTGCCCACAATTCGCCCTCACAAGCTTTCGGTCGCAATCATGCACGGGCAGACGCTAATGCTCGTGAAGGTGTTTTGCAGCGATGGTGTAGTCGGCGTCGGGGAGGGCACGACCATCGCGGGAATGGCGTACGGTCCGGAAAGCCCCGAGTCCATGAAACTCGCGATCGACGCTTATCTGGCACCTGCTGCTATCGGTCGCGATGCGACGCGTGTTCAGGACACGATGGCGTACATCGGCAAACTGGTGAAGGTGAATCACTTCGCCAAGAGCGCGCTAGAAACCGCCTTGCTTGATGCGCACGGCAAGCGGCTGAACGTACCCTTGAGTGAACTGCTCGGCGGCCGCAGGCGCGAGCGTCTACCCGTGGCATGGACGCTCGCGTCTGGTGACACCGCGAGGGACATCACGGAAGCGGAGCGCATGCTCGACGCACGCCGGCACAAGGTATTCAAACTCAAGATTGGCGCGAAAGACCTCAGGACCGACATCGCGCACGTCGCGCAAATCAAGCGGGAACTCGGCGATCGAGGCGCTGTGCGCGTCGATGTCAACATGGCGTGGAGCGAGACGCAGGCAGCGTGGGCTATCCCTGCGCTGGCCGATGTGGGCTGCGAACTCGTCGAGCAACCCGTTGCGTCAGCCGCGGCGCTCGCACGTCTGATGCGCCGCTTTCCCGTCGCGCTTATGGCGGATGAAATCTTGCAAGGTCCGGACAGCGCCTTCGAGATCGCGAAGCACGCGGGCGCGGATGTATTCGCAATCAAGATCGAACAGAGCGGTGGTTTGTTCGCCGCGCAGCGTGTGGCGGCCATTGCGGATGCAGCTGGCATCGAACTGTACGGCGGCACAATGTTGGAAGGCGCGTTCAGTACGGCGGCTTCTGCGCATCTCTTTGCCAGCTTCGCGAATCTGCAATGGGGAAGCGAGTTGTTCGGACCGTTGCTCATTACCGAGGAAATCGTCACGCAGCCGCTCGATTACAGCGATTTTGAACTGACTGTGCCGAACGGTCCGGGCCTCGGCATTGAACTGGACGAAGAAAGGCTCAAGCGCTTCACGCGAGACGGACTGAAGACAGTCAGCAAATAATCAACAGGAACCCGACAATGCTTTTCCAAGTACGAATGGACGTGCACCTTCCACCCGACATGTCCGCCGATCTCGCTGATGCAATTAAGTCGCGCGAGAAAGCCTATTCGCAGGAGCTTCAGTTAAGCGGCAAGTGGCGTCATATCTGGCGCATTGCGGGCGAGTATGCGAATTACAGCATCTTTGATGTCGAGAGCAATGCGGAACTGCACGACATCTTAACCGCCTTGCCGCTTTTTCCTTACATGAAAATTTCGGTGACACCGTTATGCCGTCATCCATCGTCCGTCCGTGACGGCGATGCATGAGTGTGAGCGTTAGAAAAAACCCCCAATATCAGCGGAGACAGAAACCATGAACACAAAAGTATTTGCCAATAAGGAAGTGCAGGACCTGCTTAGGGCGGCGACAAATCTCGACAGCGAAAGCGGCAATGCGCGGGCAAAGCAGATCACGCATCGACTCCTGAGCGATCTGTTCAAGGCTATAGATGATCTCGAGATGACGCCCGATGAAATCTGGGCTGGCGTCAACTACATCAATAAACTCGGGCAGGATGGCGAAGCCGCCTTGCTCGCTGCAGGACTCGGCCTGGAAAAGTTTTTGGACATCCGCATGGACGCCGCCGACAAACAGGCTGAAATCGATGGTGGCACGCCGCGCACCATCGAAGGTCCGCTGTACGTGGGCGGTGCGCCGGTGCGCGACGGCATGTCGAAAATCGATCTCGACGTCGATCCCAACGCCCGTCCGCTAGTCATCCGCGGAACGGTTACACGACCGGACGGAGAGCCGGTCGCGGGCGCAGTGGTCGAATGCTGGCACGCCAATTCGAACGGATTTTATTCGCATTTCGATCCGACCGGCGCGCAGAGCCCGTTCAATCTACGCGGCTCGGTGCGCACGGGCGGCGACGGTACCTACGAGTTCCGTACACTGATGCCCGTGGGGTACGGCTGCCCGCCGCACGGCTCGACGCAACATTTGCTGGACATGCTCGCGCGGCACGGCAATCGTCCGGCGCACGTGCACTTCTTCGTAACTAGCGATGGCCTGCGTAAGCTGACGACGCAGATCAATATCGAAGGCGATCCGCTCATCTGGGACGACTTCGCTTACGCCACGCGCGAAGACCTGATTCCGCCGGTGATCGAAAAGACCGGCGGCCGAGCGCTCGGATTGAAGGAAGATGCGTACAAGGAAATTGAGTTCAATTTCGTCCTGACGCCGATGGTCGCGGGCAAGGACAATCAGTGCGTCAATCGTCAGAGGGCAACGGCATCGGCTTGATTTTCGGCGACAACGGAAGGGGCCGCGGCGGCAGCGCGCCCCGAAGTTCCGGAATGTGTACGTAGCGATTCAAAGTCAACGTTCGATCGACGCATCCGTCACAGTATCGCCGTTTCTTAACCGCACGGCTGCTGCTGCGCCTGCGAACTGCGCGGTCAGGAGTGAGTCGCGAGGAGCAGCAAAGCGACGGGCACGGAAGAGCGCCTGGATATTGCTTTAGGATAGGCATCTGAAAGCGGAGCGTCCTTGTCACCTCGCGCGTCGGTCGGCCTAATAACGGGCTATCAGTGCTTTTTCCTCGCGAAGAAGACCTCCTGTGCGGCTTGCTGCGCGGGACTTCCCCAAAGCTTCGCTACTCCACTGGCCTCTCTTGCAAGACCGACCGCGCGACCTTCTATCAGCCCGGCGCGAACCACTGCTTTGAGCGTGGCATGCGCTTCGCTCGAGTGTCGCGCTATCGAATGCGCGACAGTTAGCGTGCGGTCAATCAGAGCGGTCGCGTTCACGACGTCGTCGACGAGTCCAACCTCGTATGCCCATTGCGACGACATGAGTTCACCGGAATACATCATCCGGAACGCGCGAGACGTTCCTACTAACGCCGGAAGTCGTTGCGTGCCGCCCCAGCCAGGAAAACTGGCGAGTGTGATCTCAGGGGTGCCAAGCCGTGCTGTATCCGCTGCAAATCGCATATCGCAGGCGATTGCGAGTTCGAGACCGCCGCCGAGTGCGACACCATTGAGCGCAGCGATCGTGGGCTTGGGAAGTGTTTCGATGCGGTCAAAGATTGCCTGGCCCCAGCGCATATGCGCGTACGCGTCCTCCGGGGAGAAGCCGCGCTGTTCTTCGATGTCCGCACCTGCCGAAAACGCCCTTGTTCCTGAGCCGGTGATGACGACCACGCGTGTTCGCTCATCTGATGCAAGCTCCACGAATATTTCATCGAGGCGTTTGAGAAGCGGCTTGCTTAGTGCGTTGAGACGTTCTGGGCGGTCGAGCGTCAGTACTGTCACGCCATCGAAGCGCTGTTGCGAGATCAGTTCCATTTCCGGGTCTCCTGTTAGGCGTTCGATGCGTGTATCAGCGCCGGATCTGCGCGCTCCGCACGAATGCAGCGCAGAGCGACCATCGCCTTGAGGAAATAATAATCCCCGTAGATGGTCGATTCGTCGATGCCCAGTCCGTGTGGAAGATCGGCGGTCGCATGGGCGAGCACCGGCGCGATCTCTGGCTGCGCGAGGCATCGCGCGCACAGCGCTTCAAGTATGGCTTCGGCGAGTTCGAGATGATGCGAGTCAGCAGTGAGTTCCCACAGGCGGATGAGGCCATACGCGGTGATGGCGCCCGCCGAGGAATCCTTCGTCGCGTCCCCCGTTGCCGTGTAGTCCCATGGCGGAATGCGATCAGGCGGCAAATTTCGATCGATGAATGCCGCGACACGTCGCGCTGCCTCCAGATAGTTGGGTGAGCCGGTCATGTCCGCAAGCATCGAAAACCCGGCGAGTGCCCATCCTTGTCCGCGCGACCAGGCGCTTGACGCGTCGAGACCCTGGTAAGTGTCACCGCCGAGCGGGGTGCCATCGACGGGATCAAAGCGGTAGACGTGATACACGGAGCCGTCTAGTCTTAAATGATTGGCTAGCGAGGTCCGTGCGTGGCGATGAACGACATCCAGAAGCCGGGAGTCTGCGCCGTGATTCACGGCCCAGACGAGCAAGGGCAAATTCATGAGTGTGTCGACCAACACGGATCCGGACCAATCTTCGCCGCCGAAGAACCCCCAGCCCGGAATGAATCCCCCGCTTGAATTGAACTGTGCGGCAAGGCTGTCGGCCGCGGTCAGTGCGGCGCGAAGATAACTTTCGTCGTCGGTCAAGCGCCAGCCTTTGATCGCGCTCGGATAGAACATGAAACCGAGATCGTGATTGACGGCGTCCGCTGCGCGGGGCAAAAGTCGGTCGGTCAGCAACCGGGCCGAACGCAGTAATTCGTCCGAGCCACGCAACTCGTAGCCCAGCCAGACCAGTCCGGCCCAGAAGCCTCCCGTCCAGACACCGTCTGGGGTGTAGCACCATTCGCCGTCCTGAGTGATATGGGGAAAATCGCCTCCGCGATGCACCTGCGCGATCACTTTTGCCACTGCGGCATCGATTCCGTCATTCAACCAATCGTTCATGTCTTCTCCGGCCATAGGGGGTGCGCAGCTACTGACAAAAATGACAACGTTGCCAATTTGACGTAAAAATCTCTCAGTGGCAAGTGCAGGGAGTTCGGCAGTGGGGCAGCGTAGTCTGAAGCGCCCGTCAGTAAAGGGTTTTGTGCCAAGCTAGGGTTTTCACCTCGGCACAAGGCTTCCCAAATTCGTTGACAACGATGCCAATCGAGGCCTACTGTGTCTGCAATCGTTGTCAGAGGCGCGGATCAGGTCAATGCGCCGTCGAACCACACACAACAGTCCGGTACACAGGAGACGATCGATGTCCGCAACACCACTTCCCATCAAAAGATGGTGGACCATCCTGCCGGTGGCGTTCATCACGTATAGCCTCGCTTACCTTGACCGCGCGAACTACGGCTTCGCTGCGGCGGCGGGCATCGACCGCGATCTCGGTATCAGCCATTCGACTTCGTCGTTACTCGGCTCGCTTTTTTTTCTGGGGTATTTCTTTTTCCAGGTCCCCGGCGGCATGTATGCCGAGCGTCGCAGCGTGCGGCGTCTGATCTTTTTTAGCCTGATCGCCTGGGGCGGCCTGGCCGCGCTGACCGGTGTCGTGACGAGCATTCCCATGCTGATGGCGGTGCGCTTCGCGCTTGGTATCGTCGAAGCAGCAGTGATGCCTTGCATGCTCGTCTACGTGTCGAATTGGTTCGTGCGGCGCGAACGCTCTCGTGCCAACACGATCTTCCTGCTCGGTAATCCTGCGACCATCTTGTGGATGTCGGTAGTGTCCGGCTACATGGTGCAGTCATGGGGCTGGCGGGCCATGTTCATTGCGCAAGGTTTGCCTGCGGTAGTCTGGGCTTTTGTGTGGATCGCCGTGGTCCGCGACCGGCCTTCGCAGGTGAGCTGGCTGACCAATGCCGAGAAAGCCGCGCTCGAAAACCAGCTCGCCGAAGAGCAGAAGGACCTCGCGCCGGTCAAGAACTATCGTGAAGCGTTCAAGTCGCTGACCGTTTGGAAGCTTACCGGCGTGCTGTTTTTTCAGAGTCTCGGCTTCTATGGATTTCTGCTATGGCTGCCCTCCATCTTGCGGCACGGAGCGACTCTGAGCATGGTCAACACGGGTTGGCTTTCGGCTGTGCCGTACTTCGGCGCGGTGGTGTGCATGCTGCCGGTCGCGTGGATGTCGGACCGCATGCAGAACCGCAAGGTATTCGTCGCCGTGCCGCTGGCGATTGCCTCGGCGGCGTTCTTCGCTCTGTATTTCGTCGGCAACGGCAGCTTCTGGCTTTCGTTCGCGTTGCTCACGCTGGCCGGCATTTCCATGTATGTCGTTTTCCCACCGTTTTTCTCGATCGCACCCGAAGTGTTGCCGCGCACCGTGGCGGGCGGCGCACTCGCGCTCATTAACAGTATCGGCGCGCTCGGCTCGTTCCTTGGCTCCTATGCGGTCGGTTATCTGACGGGTCTGACGGGCGATCCCGCATCGTCCTATCTTTTCATGGGCGCGGCGCTCGTCGTGGCCGTGGCGCTGGCGAGCAGCGTGCGCGCGGTGCATACCGCGTCATCGCTTCCACCCCTTGCGCCGACGCCGACTCAATGACCCAGCCTATACCGTCACATCGAAATCAGGAGACAGCAATGCTTGATGGCATGCGCATCGTCAGCTTTTGCCACTATCTGCAGGGTCCGGCATCGACACAATATCTGGCCGACATGGGGGCCGACGTCATCAAGATCGAAGCGCTGAAGGGAGCATACGAGCGGCACTGGTCGGGCGCAGGGGTTTTTGTCGAGGACGTCAGTGCGTTCTTTCTCTGCGCTAATCGAAACAAGCGTGTCATTGCGCTCGACCTCAAGTCTGCGCAAGGGCGCGACATCGCATTGAAGCTGATTGATCAGGCCGATGCTGTTGTCGAAAACTTTCGGCCCGGGGTGCTCGACCGGCTTGGACTCGGTTACGAAACCATCAAGGCACGCAAGCCAGACATTATTTATGCTTCGGCTAGCGGATTCGGCGGTTCAGGGCCAATGCGTGATATGCCCGGCCAGGATCTGATGATCCAGGCTCGCACCGGGCTCGTTTCGGCGTCCGCAAACGGTGCGACGGCGGTAGGCGCGGCGATCTGCGACCAGCACGGCGGTGCGTTGCTTGCTATGGGCATTCTGGGTGCCTACGTCAAGCGCATGAAAACGGGCAAGGGCACGCGCGTGGAAGGCAATCTGTTCAATGCGGGCATCGATCTGCAGGCTGAAGCCATCACGAACTATCTGACCGCGCACAAGGATGCGAGCGTGTTCGAGCGCGACGCGCACCTCGCGACATGGTTTCATCAGGCCCCGTACGGCATCTACCGCACCGCCGACGGACGTGCAGTCGCCATCTCGCTCAACCCTCCAGAGGTTTTCGCTGAGGCGCTAGACAACGACGGGTTGCGTGCCCTGGCACACTGCAATCCCTACGAAGAGCGCGATGCGTATGCGCGCGCCACGGCCGCAGCTGTGGCGCAGTTTTCACTTGACGAGCTTGCGGACGCGCTCGATGCGAAGCAGATGTGGTGGGCGCCTGTGCAAGACTACAGCGATCTTCGCGAGAATCCGCAGGCCGTGCACAATCGCGTATTCGAGACAGTCGACATTAAGAAAGGACAGGCTACGCTCGTCAACCATCCGTTGCGCTACGATGGTGCGCCGCCGCCTGTACGCCACCTCGCGGTCGAGATTGGCCACGATACCCGGGAGATTCTCAGGGAACTCGGCTATGGCGACGCCGACATTCAGGCGCTCTCCGAGGCGGGCGTCGTGTCGGGACGCGGCATCGTCCGGGCTGAGGTGTCTGCATGACGACCGGTACGCTCGTATCCAAAGGGTTTTATCTGGCGGCCGGAGACACCGTCTCTCTCGAGCGGAAACTAAGTGCCGAGAGCATTCGCGCATTCGCGGAGCTGAGCGGGGATTACTCGCCCAATCACGTTGACGAAGCGGCAATGTCGGTAAGCGCCTACGGCCGCGTGATCGCACACGGCGCGATGATGGTCGCGTTCATGTCGGCCTGTTCCACGGCGATCGTCGAGCGTGTGCAGGGCGTTCGTGCACGGGAAACGCCGGTTTCGCTGGGCTATGACCACGTGCGCTTTCTGCTGCCGGTCTTTGCCGGCGACACGCTCGGGCTGACATACACCGTCCGTGAGGTGGACATTGAGCGGCGCCGGACGGTGGCGGAGATTCGCATCGTGAATCAGGGCGGTGCGCTCGTATGCGTGGCGGAGCATATTCTCAAATGGGTGGCGGACCGATGAACGAAGCCGGACGGCACTTCGAGGATCTCGAGTCGGGCGACAGCATCGATCTGGGTGGTGTGAGCATCGGCGATGCCAACATCGTCGCGTTCGCCGGCGTTGGCGGCGACTTCTACGATGTTCATACCGACGACGAGGCGGCGCGGGCGCTTGGATTCGAGCGGCGCATTGCGCATGGTCTGCTGATCGTGGCGCTCGTCGATGCCATGAAAATGCGCTGCGCGTGGCGACTCCGGGCTGTGGCGACCGTCTCGCTCGCGTGGGACTACAAGCGCGCGGTGTTGAGCGGCGACCGGATCACCGCCGTCATGCGCGTCGAGTCAAAGCGCGAAACATCACGGCCCGACCGTGGCATCGTCGTGTTGGCAATCGAGGTATTCAATCAGCGCGGCGAATGCGTGCAGACGGGCAGGACGACAACGATGATGCTGCGCCGCCCTGATCGATGATCCCTCGCGTTCGTTAGTTACGCCCGGCGCCTCGCGACAGCTTTGGCTGGTCCCGTCGTGCCGCGAATTACGAGGCGCGCTTCCAGTTCGACGCTATCGAGCGGTGAGTGTCCTTCCAAGGTGTCGACGAGAAACTGACCCGCTTGGGTTCCCATTTCAGCGGCAGGCACCTGCATCGTCGTGAGGGGCGGGCTCAGATGCGCGGCGAAGTCGAGATCGTCGAAGCCGCTAATCGACAGGTCCCGCGGGACCGAGATTCCTGCTGCCATGCATTCAGCGAGACAACCGAACGCCAGGATATCGCTCGTGCAGATCACGGCCTCAGGCGCCTTTGGTAAATTCAGCAGCTTGCGCATCCCATTGCGGCCCGACGTGATGGCGTAAGTGCCTTCGATGACGTACTCGCGTGGAATCCGCAGTCCATGTTCCGTAAGCGCTTCCTCGACACCTTCGATACGAGCGCGCACGCGGTCGTTGTCCTTGCGAACGCCGGTCAGCATGGCGATGTCCCGGTGACCAAGACTTAGCAGATATTCCGCAATCTGTTTCGCGGTGCGGCTGTTGTCAAAGCCAACACATGGATGAACCGACTGCGGCGCATACACATAAGTGTTGATGTAGGGCACGCTTCGTAAGCTGAGAAATTCGTATAGCGCTTGCTCGTGCGCGTCACCGACAAGCACCACCCCCTCCGCACCGCGCTCGATCATGAGTTGCGTTTGTTCGAGTTCTTTCCGAACGTCGAATCCCGACGTAGTCACGATGAGCGAATACCCCTCAGTCGCGAGACGGCTTTCGAGCGCATTGGCCAAGCGGGCGTAGATGGCGTGCTCGAGCGTTGGGAGAACCGCACCGATCATGCGAGTGCGGCGCGAACGCAGAGCGCGCGCGGCATTGTTCGGCGTGTAGCCGAGCTTGCGCACAGCCGCGAGTACGCGCTGAACGACCTCATCCCGCACGACATGCGGCGTGCGCAGCACGCGCGACACGGTCGACGCCGAGCAACCCGCAGCGCGGGCAACATCGTTCAGGCTAACTGGGGCCATTGACTTGCAATCGTTGTCGGTAAAAATCCAGGCTGTTTTCACAAAGCGTATCGCTTCTGCGGCACTGATATCGCCACGGGCTGGTAGGAGATTACCACGCGCGCAATCCACTCCTTCAAAACTGAAGAGCTTTATGGCAACGTTCTCACACTTTGGGGGCGTGAGGAGCCGGATGCGGTATCTGGCATCGCGGCGTTTCTGAAATCCCGCTCATCTAGCAGAAACAGAGCTTTTTTGGATAACTTTTGACCGTAGGGCGTCGACCGACCAGTATGAGAGATAAAGGATCGCACCGACATATAAACTGGTCGGCCCGGTTAGACAGCGCCGAGCGGGCCCCCACTAGGTCATGCACACCGACAATGCGGAATGTAAGCGTAGGGCAGTTGCGAGGGCTAAATGCGCTTTCTAACGCGGGATCTTTTCAACTCTCCGCACACTGGCGAGCCAAACGGATTAGCTGCCAAGTTTTTACCGAATGATCACCGTTTAAGCGACAGCCCGTCAGCCAAAGCGACTGGAAGCTGATTCTGAAAGCAGAGAATTGCGTTTAGTCAGTTGATATACCGCAGGCCGGCCTTTTCGAGCGGTCCGCGCATGTTGTACATGTCGAGTCCGAGCACGCCGTCCGCGAGCTTCGCGCGCTTTTCGGCTTCCAGCGCTTCACGGGCGGCGGCTTTTTCCAGCACCTTTGCGGCCATTGCCGAGGGCACGACCACGATGCCGTCGTCGTCCGCGACGACCACATCGCCGGGGGTCACGAGCGCGCCCGCGCACACCACCGGGATATTGACCGAGCCGAGCGTCGCCTTGACCGTGCCTTTGGACGAAATGGCCTTGCTCCAGACGGGGAAATCCATTTCCTTGAGCACGCGCACATCGCGCACGCCGCCGTCGATGATGAGCCCTTTTGCGCCGCACGACTGGAAGCTGGTTGCGAGCAGATCGCCGAAAAAGCCGTCGGTGTTGTCGGCGGTGCAGGCGGCCACGACGATATCGCCGGGGCGAATCTGTTCGGCGGCGACGTGCATCATCCAGTTGTCGCCGGGTTGCAGCAGCACGGTGACGGCCGTGCCGCCGGCCTGCGCGCCCGGATAGATGGGGCACATATAGGGCTTCATGAGGCCGACGCGGCCCATGGCTTCGTGCACTGTGGCCGAGCCGAGTTCGACGAGCTTTTGCGCGACGTCGCCGTCGGCACGATTGATGTTGCGATACACCACACCGAGTTCATACATGATCACAGTCCTTTTGCCTTGAGTGGCACGTCCAGACGCGGATAGACGCGCCGTGCATTGCCTTCGTAAATCTTGTAGCGCGCTTCGGGTTCGATGCTGGCCGCTTCGACATAGCGTTTGGTGTCGTCGAAATAGTGTCCCGTTTCCGAGTCGATGCCGCGTACCGCGCCGATCATCTCACTCGCGAATAGGATGTTGTCGACGGGGATCACGCGTGTGAGCAGATCGATGCCAGGTTGATGATAGACGCAGGTATCGAAGAAGATGTTGTTGAGCAGATGGTCCTTCAGCAGCGGTTTTTTCATTTCCTGCGCGAGGCCACGGAAGCGCCCCCAGTGATAGGGTACGGCGCCGCCGCCGTGCGGGATCACGAACTTGAGCGACGGGAAATCGCGGAAACAGGTCCGAGGTCAGGCATTGCATGAACGCCGTTGTGTCTGCATTCAGATAATGCGCGCCGGTGGTGTGGAAGCAGGCGTTGCAGCTCGTGCTCACGTGGATCATCGCGGGGATGTCGTACTCGACCATCTTTTCGTAGATGGGATACCAGTAGCGGTCCGACAGCGGCGGGCTGGTCCAGTGGCCGCCCGAGGGGTCGGGGTTCAGGTTGATCGCCACGTTTCCGTATTCTTCGACGCACTTCACCAGTTCGGGGATGCAGGTTCTAGTGTCGACGCCGGGGCTTTGCGGCAGCATCGCCGCGGGGATGAAGTTATCGGGAAATAGTTCGCTTACGCGAAAGCAGAGTTCGTTGCAGATGGCGGCCCAGGTTTGCGAGACTTCGGCATCGCCGATGTGGTGGGCCATGAAGCTGGCCCTTGGGCTGAAGATTGTCAGGTCCAGGCCTCGTTCTTTCATCAGGCGGAGCTGGTTTGCTTCGATCGACTCTTTCAGTTCTTCATCGGAGATTTTCAGATCTGCGACTTTGGGCTTTTCTGATGGGGTTTTTATACCTGCGATTTGTTGGTTGCGCCAGGCTTCTAGCGCCTTCGGCGCTGTGGTGTAGTGGCCGTGGATGTCGATGATCATGTGGTGGTTCCCTAATCGTTTTAGAACAAGTGATCGATGCCGATCGTCACGGCTGTCTGGCGAGGCACGCCTGCCGGATTCAGCGTACTCACTACTGCGTGCTTGTAAGAGGTGTAGTCCGTTTCGGCGTATAGCGTGGTTCGTTTGGATAGCAGATACGCGAGCGTCACCACGGACAATCCGCGCCGGCTCGCCTTGTCATTGGATACGACAGTCTGATAGTAAGCGCCGCGAAAAATCAGGAAGGGCGTAATGTTCCACGTCAGACCACCAAAGCCGTTGTTCGTCACGGCGTGCGGCGATGCCGGGTTTTCCTGGTCTTCCGACATGAAGCCCCCCGAAAGGCGCACCGGTCCGATCTGCCACGCCGCACCGCCCATGTAATACGTGTCGCCAACATACGTCGTGCTGGTCGTGCCGGTCGCGATACTCCGATGTCCATACACGCCACCGACGGAAAACGGTCCCTGCGCATAGCTCACGCCTACCGAGCGTGTCGCACCGCCCGAAAAATTCCCAGCAACGCCACCGAACGAGTTGTCTGCCTCGAAAAGCAGGGCGCCGAAGGTATTCTTGTACTTCACCGAGTTATTGTTGCGCGTTCCGTCGGATGCCTGCGTCAACGGAATAATCGGCGTGAAGTGGAAGGCATACGGATCGTAAATGCTGATGATGTCGTGCGCGATGGTGTACTGGCGTCCCATGTCGAGAGAACCGTACTTTTTATTGCCGATGCCCATGAACGACTGACGGTTGAATTCAGTGCCGGTGGTGTTATCGAAGGCGCCATTGCCGAGATTGAAGCCACTCTCGAGCAGAAAGTGCGCATTCCATCCATCGCCGAGATCTTCTCGTCCACCGAAATCGAGCTTGTTAGAGCTGAAATAGCCATTCGAATTCATTGTGTAGACCGAGCCGCCGCCTTTGGCCGCGTTATTCTGGAAGCGTACGCCACCGTCGACCGTGCCATAGAGGCTGATGCTCGTTTGCGCCTGCACGGACGATCCGGAAAGTGACGCCGCCGTCGCGGCAATGCTTAATCCAAAGGTTCTCCAAACCCGCTTACTCATTTCGTGTCTCCTTTTTTATGTTCGAGTTCCCGAAACCTGGACGATGCGTGTTTCGGTCTCTGTTCTGGTGATCAGTACGACTAACGGAATATGCGATGAGAGATTCCCATGCGTCGAACCTTCATCGATCTGCCGCTTCGACGAGCCGAAGCGGCAGCGCGCATATTCAGTGATGAGTCTGTCCGAGGCGGCCGGACGTTACGGGTTCGACCGACTTGAATCCCGTCCTGAGTTCGTCGCGTAATGCCTTGCGATCGAGCGCTTTCTCCCAGTTTGCAACGACGATCGTGGCCACGCTGTTTCCGACGATATTGGTAAAGACGAATCCGCTCGACATGGCCTTATGAATGCCGAGAATCAATGCGATCGATTCGACCGGAATAGTGTTCGATGCCGCGAGCGTGGCCGCCAGCACGGCAATCGCCGCGCCCGATACGCCCGCCGCGCCTTTTGAGGTCAGCAGCAGCACGGCGAGCAGCACCAGCTGGTCGTGCCAGTTCAATGGCGTGTTGGTCGCCTGTGCGAGGAACACGGCCGCCGTCGCGAAGTACAAACATGTACCGTCGTGATTGAAGGTATAAGCGGTAGGCAGCACGAGGCCGACAACCGACTTGTCGCAGCCGAGCCGTTCGAGCTTGTCGATCAGTTGCGGAAAAACGGTCTCGGACGAACTCGTGCCGATGACGAGCAGCAATTCCGCGCCGATGTACCGCATCAGCCGCAGCAGGCTGAAGCCGTTGAGTCTTGCGATCGGCCAGAGGATCAGCGCGATGAAGATTGCGCACGTCAGATAGAACTCGAGCACCAGTTTGCCGAGCGAGAGCAGGGTGCCGAAACCGAACTTGCTGACGGTATAGGCAATCGCGCCGAACGCGGCGAGCGGAGCGACTTTCATCGTCAGGCCGATGATCCAGAATAGCGAACCGGATATCGAGTCGATGAACGCCATTGCCGGCGCGGCGCGCTCACCGATGGCGGCAAGACCGAAGGCGAACAGCACCGAGAAGAACAGCACTTGAAGGACATCGCCGCCGGTGAATGCGCTCATGGCGGTGTGCGGGATCACGTTGAGGAGGAACTCGCTCGTCGTGACGACATGATGCGCGTGGCCGATATACGCATCGACGGCGCTCGAATGCATGCTGTGCAGATCGACGTTCATGCCCGCGCCCGGCTTCAGCACGTTGATCACGACGAGTCCGATCACGAGAGCGAGCGAGGTCACCACTTCGAAATAGACAAGCGCCTTGATGGCGACGCGGCCGACCTTCTTGAAGTCTTTCACGCCCGCGATGCCGCTGCATACGGTGCAGAAAATGATCGGTCCGATCAGCATCTGAATGACGCGGATGAACGCGTCGCCGACCGGCTGAAGATCGATGCCGAACTTCGGAAAGAAGTAGCCGGTCAGGACTCCGAGCGCCATGCCGGCCATCACCTGAAAGGACAGATCGCGATAGAACGGGCGACGTGCCTTGGGTTGGGTGGCTGAATTGCCGGGCAGGCTCATTGTGTCTCCTTTGTATTGCCGTGGCGAGTTCGGACTCGCCCGGAACGATGTATGCGCATCGGCGCCGATCCTGACGTCTTCAGCGCGCAAGGTCGCCCAGTATGCCGATGGTGTCCGCGAAGATCTCGTCGACGCTCAGTTTGCGTGGCAGAAGTCGTTGCTTCTCGCAATAAGCGATCGTTTCTTCGAGCGGTCCGCGCAGTGCGTCGTAGCCGAACAGCAGCTTGTCGGGTTTGCCGGCGCTATCCTTCGCGACGGAGGCTTTCCCCCGACATAGTAAGTCGTACACCGCACGAACCGCCTGCGGCTGCGATTCGACCAGCGATTGTTTGACCACTACGACGTGATTGATCGGGACGTAACCGTGCGTGTCGTACCACGCGCGGTCAGCGGCGGCGGCGTCGGGAATCAGCGGTTCGAGGCCGGCTTCGTCGGGCAGATCGTTACCGAGAATGGCAGCGTCGATCTCGCCATCGCGCAGCATCGGCAATAACTGTTTTCCATCGAGATGCTGTACGAAGGGCGGATCGCGGTATTCCTCGACATGCGCTCCTTCGATAGTGACCCATCTGACCTGTTCGAGCGGCACGCCATAAGTGTCACCGAGAATCGCGCGCACCCACATTCCAGTCGTCTGGGTATAGGCGCGCACGCCAACGGTTTTGCCCGCGAGTTGTGTCACATCGAGTTTGCCGCGCCGTGCGTTATGGATGATGCAGCCTTGCTGGAAACGCGCGGCGACGACTGCCGGCAACAGCGCGACGGGCTTGCCGTAGGCCTTCGCCTGCAGATACGTGACGATTGCCATTTCGCTGATGTCGAAGGCCTGATGGCGTGCCATTGGCGCGAATGCGCGATGAATCGGCTCGACTTCCTCGAACGTGAGATTGACTGCGGGATCGCGCAGTTCGCCCGCAATGATCGCGCGCGTGTGCGGATAAGACTTCAGCGCGATCCTGAGCGGCGCTGCATGATTCGTCGTTGTTTCCATGATCACAATCGGCCAGACGGATTCGTTGAGAAGGGTTTACGCGGCAAGCGACGGATAGACGTTCAGCGCGGTGCTGCCGAAAATCGCTTCCTGAGCGTCGACGGGCAGCATCGACAGGCTCGCCTTTGCATCGGCGAACAGTTGAGGCAACGAACCCTCGGCCGCCGGAAAATTCGAGCCCCACGCAATGCGATGCGCACCGAATGCATCGAGCACGCGCGGGAAAAACGCAGCAGGCGTCGAGGCGCCGCGCGCGGCTTCCGCGATGGTGCGATTCGTGAGTTTCAGGAACACGCCCTGATGCCCGGCAAGGCTGAACAGCGGAGCAGCAGCCTCGTACGGCGGCCCGCCCGCGAGTTCCGGCCGCGCGAGATGGTCGAGTAGCACCCGCACGGCCGGAAAACGCGACAGCATGTTCAGCAGCGCCGGAATACCCTGCGCGGTCATCTGGAGGCAGATAGACACGCCGTGTTTTTGCGCGTAGTCCCAGACCGGGAACGAGCGTTCGTCGTCGAGCCAGCCGGCCTGGCCGGGCATCGTGCTACCGGTCGTGAACAGGCGCAGACCGGAAAGACCGGCATCGAGCCAACGCTGCATCTGAGTGAGGGCGTTGTCGGCCAGCACATCGATCGAGAACACGCCCGCGAACCGGTCGGGATGACTGCGCACCGCGTCCACCACATAACTATTGTCGTTGCCGTAGACCGTCGATGCCTGCACCACGACGGCACGGTCGATCCCCGCCGCATCCAGCGAGTCGAGCAGCTCACCATATGTGACGGGCCGCTTCGCCGACCACTCGGATTGATGACCGCCCACCGGCGCAAGCGGATAACGCGTCGAATCCGCGGAAATGGCGTGGGTGTGCGTGTCGATGACGACGGACATGAACTGACTCCTGGGGAAAAACATCTTGATCGAATGAACGCTAATGTACGTGCCGAATCGCCGAACGACTCAATATGTAACGCACCGTCGGTCATAAATTTTGGTTAAGCTAGGGGTTTAAACCTAGGATCGCAGGCGCGGGTGAGAGACAATGAGCACCAAGGAAAAATCCTCTGAAACCGACGAACTGACCCGTCTGCGGCGCCTGTTCATCTTCGATGCCGTCTGCGAGGCAGGCGGCATCGGCCAGGCTGCGGCACGCATCGGCCGCACCCAGCCAGCGGTCAGCCTGGCCATCGGCAAGCTCGAAGCGAGTTTCGGCGGGCAGCTTTTCAGGCGTGGATTCGGCGGCAGCGAACTCACCGACGAAGGTCTGATCCTGTGGCGGCGCGTGCGAAGAATGCTCCAGCAGATGGAGGGCGCGGTGGCGGCTGCGGTCGGCTCTGCCTCGACGGCGCACGTAGCTCAGGTTTGCCGGCATCTGACCGATGCGCAGGTGCGCTGTCATGTGGCGATTGCCGATGCCGGATCCGCCGCCGAGGCCGCACAGGCGCTCGGTATTTCGCAGCCGGCGGTGCATCGAGCGGCCCAGCAGATCGAACAGATCGTGGGCGTCTCACTGTATCGGCGGCGAGTGCACAACGTGTCGGCAAATCCGGCGGGCATGGAGTTCGCGCGTCGTCTGAGCCTCGCGCTGTATGAGATTGCACAGGCCATCGAGGATCTCGCCTACGCGCGCGGTCAATACACCGGACGCGTCGCGCTCGGTGTGCTGCCGCTGTTGCCGCCACGGCTCGTGGCGCGCGCCATTCAGTATTTGCGCGAACGTTATCCTGCAGCGCGTGTCACCGTCGATGAAGGATCGCACGCCGGCTTGTTGCGCGATCTGCGCCGCGGCGCAATCGACATAATCGTGGGCGGCCTGCGGGAGCCGAGACTCACCGGCGCCGTGCAGGAAACCGAGTTGTTTGCCGATCCTTACGTCGTCGCGGTTCGCAAGGGCCACCGGCTCGCGCGCAAGACGCGCATCGGCGCGCGTGACCTCGCGGACTACGAGTGGGTTGTTCCGCAGAAGAACGTGCCGCGCCGCAGTGTCATCGATTCCCTGTTCGCGCGGCTGCCTCGCAAACCGGCAGTCGTCGTTGAGACGAGTTCGCTGGCGATGATGATCGCCATGCTGGTGGAGAGCGACTGCATCACACTGCTGTCGAATTCGCAGATTCGCGATGGCTACATGGGCGGCGAAATGGTCGCACTCGAACTGGAAACGCCCGAGGCGCAGCGTGCGGTGGGGTTCACCACGCGTTCGGACTGGCTGGGTACGGCCATTCAGGAGGCATTCGTGGAGTCGCTAAAGGAAGCCTGCATGGACGGCAATACGCCGAAGCGCTGACCCCGATGGTTCTCGGCGCCAGGCCCGAGATGTTCGACGCGTAGCGCATCATTGTTAATGTCCAGAGCACTAAAACTTATGAGTTTAGGGGTTTTCCCTATGCAGCCATTTTCCGTACACTGAGAACCACAGCGCGCCGACCCTAGCCGCCAACTCTTTCAAGGTTCGAATAATGAAAGCCCTCGCAAACGCGTTTTTTATGACCGCCGTCGTTCTTGCCCCCTTGGCTGCTCTCGGGCAAACCACTGACACACCATCGCTGACTCGTGCTCAGGTGCGAGACCAACTCCTCGCGCTCGAGAAGGCTGGATATAATCCGGCGACCTCGACGTCACAGACCTATCCGGCGGATCTGAAGGCGGCCGAAAAACGCGTCGCGGGCTTGCCTTTGACAGGCAAACCTGCTGCACTTCCGGTAAATCCTGATCCTGGCACGTTATCGGTTATTGATGGCGACGTTTTAGCGCAGTCGACTCATGACTTTAGTAAATAACACGCCATGAATTTGCCACAAAGCTTACGCAGCCGGTCGAACCAACCGGAGAATGCGATAGGCGACAACGGCCTGTTCTATTTGGCCCTAGCCCGCGTGTTCGCGGCGGAATATCGAGCACCTGGCACCGCACAGCGAGGGTTCGCTCAGTAGGCTTCTTTCCGCATCATTTAACTTAAGATAAGTGAACATGGAGACCACTAGATTTATATACCGACCATCGCGGGTTATGGTAATAATTCCAACGCTCCGGTCTTTTGCGCGATTTACGGGAGAGCGAAGTAGATCAGGCCGGCGGCAGCGTGCTGACTGTCTGTGATATCGAAATCATGGCGTAGCGGTGACGATATCGATGCGTCGATGCAATGTCTTCTGCGATTATGTTCATGGGTTCGCTTTTAGGGAAACACGATGCGACGCGGAAGGTTCATCGCACGCATCGTTTGTATCTAAAGCGAGCTGGACTTGATTTCAGCAAGATACGCTAGCTCATCCGCGAGAACCTCGCTCTGCTGCGCCGTGTGATTCAATGGCCGCCTCGCACTTGCAGTTGCAGTTGCAGTTGCAGTTGCAGTTGCCGAGCGATTTTCCCCATCTGAATTGCCGAGAAGTCTTTCCGATTCCTGGATTGAAAGCGTTGCTTGGATCGAGCGCTTCGTAAAACTCTTTCAGCGACGGTTTCGCTTCATAAAGGTGCCCGACATTGTGTTCGGCGGGGTATTCGGCTCCACGCGCTGCGAGTAGGTCGAGGATATCGTCCTTGATCGCACCGCAGTCCCGCCCTTTCTTGACCAGATACTCCTGATGGAGCACATGGCAAAAGAAGTGGCCGCAATACATCGCAAACTCGATGTTTTCCGTTATATGTGGCGGTAGTTGCTCAAATCACTCGGTCGCATTGCGGGGCAGAGCGATGTCGAGCGCGACGATATCTTCGACCGTGCGCGGATGCACCGCCCGATAACGTACCATCGCACCCCCGATGGCGAAGCGGTTGAGAAACGCGGCCTTGCCTTCTTCGGGCGTGCATTCGAAGTAGCCACCCTGCGGCGTCGGAAAACGCGATTCGAGGTACGTCCGCGCTTCCTGGATGCCGTCGCTCCCCATCTTCAGAAGGAGATGATGCTCGTAACGGTCGCGAAACTCGATCAGTCTGCGTGGCAGATGCTCGGGCAAGACGCGGCTGAGTGCTTGCAACAACCGGTCGCTCACAGAACTCCCCAAACCTGCCTTCTCGGTCATGCCATCGAAGCGACTTTTTGCTTTGAAAGCATGCGGCACCTTGTCCGTGCCAAACGCACGGATATACATGTACATGTCTTTGCCGTAGCGGCGGCTGATATCGAACGCCCCGCGATGCATGTACTCGCCCGCGATCGGCAAGCTGCGAAATCCGCTCAGCACGTCGCGGCGCAGCGTTTCGAGTTCGGCCGGATCGTTGCTGCCGATATAGAACACCTGCGGGTTTTCATCCGCCGCAAAGGTGTCGAGCCGCAACGCAAACACCGGAAGATGTCCGGCCGAGCCGGACGCTTCGTAGAGACGGCGCGGGTCCGCATTGAAGCGTGCGGGCGTCGGCGCGTCGATGTCTCGCACGTGGCTGCTGTATTCGTGATCGGAGGCGAGCAGAGCGCTTGCCGGAATATCTTCGGGCAATTCCCCTGCATCCAGACGGCCGAGAATGGCTTCCGCGGAATCGCCCAGATCAATACCGAGATGATTGATGAGTTTCAGTTCTCCGTCCGCCGTCACGCGCGCGTGAATCGACAGTTGCGTAAAGGCGGGGCCGCGACGAACTAGCGAACCGCCGGAATTGTTGCAGATGCCGCCCGTCACAGAGGCACCGATGCAACTGGAGCCGATGACCGAATGCGGTTCGCGTCCAAGCGGTTGCAGGCGCTTTTCGAGCTGGTCGAGCGTGACGCCCGGTTGACAGATCACCTGTTCACCATTGCGGATCACATCGAGGCGGCGCAGGCGCATGGTGTTGAGCACGACGACCGGCCGGTCGTAACCATCCGAAGCCGGCGTCGAGCCACCTGTCAGGCCGGTGTTGGCCGCCTGACAGATGACGATGACTTTCGCTCGATGGCAGGCCTGCAGCGCGCGCCACATCTCCACGAGCGTGCCGGGCTGCACGGCGGCCAGAATCTCTCCTTCTCCATAGCGATATCCCTGCCGGAAGCGCCGGGTCTCGGTTGTGCCCATGAAGACGAAGTTGCTACCGACGATGTCGCCAAGTGACAGAATGAGTTCGTGCATGGGTCGAGAGTGCTCATTGTGAGACGGCGCTCCGCGCAGCGCCCGTGCAGTAAACGCGGTTCCCAGACCGGCATTCGGGATCAGATGACCGTTTCCTGTCTTCCTTCGGCTCGCACCGCAGCCGGTGCGTCCCCGGAAATGATGGGATGACGCACGAAGAAATGATAAGCGATCGCGCCGAGCACGGACACGATGGCCGAGGTGAGAAACACAGGCGTGAACGAGTGCGTCGCATCGATGATGAGGCCCGCAACCAGCGGCGACAGCGTGGCCCCGAGAAAACCGCCGAAGTTCTGCACCGCCCCTGCCGATGCAACCGTCGAATACGTCGTCACTTCCGCAGGAAGCGACCACGCGTGCGCCACCACCGCGCCATTGAATCCGAGCGCGAACGCCATCAGCACGACGGCGACCGTAAGCCCCGCCGACTGGCCGAACACGGCGTTGATGGGAAGCAGCGCCAGCACGACAGCCTGCAACAGCAGCGCGGCGACGATCGTCGCTTTCTTGGCCCTGAGCGGCGTCCACCCCGGCAAGCCAGCCAGTTTCCCCGACACAAGTCCGCTGGCGATATCGCCGAGAATCGCGCCTACCCACGGCACGCTCGCTGCAAATCCGAGCGACGAAAATTTGACGCCGAACTGTTTGATGATGAACATCGGGATGAAGACGAGGAAGATCTGATAGACCCACAGATTGCAGAAGAAGCCGGCCATCATTCCCCACATGCTCTGACGCCTGAACATGGCGCTCCAGGGCACGCGTGCTGTTTCTGAGCCGACTTGCGCATCGCCATCCTGAGCAAGATAGGCGCGCTCCTGCGCCGTCAGCCGCTTGTTCTTGTCAATGTCCCTGTAAAACACGAGGAAAACGAGCGCGACGATCACGCCGGCCGCGCCCGCGCCCAGATACATGACGCGCCAGCCGAACTCGGCGACGATAAAGACTAGCGCGAACGTGAAGAACGCCGGTCCCACCTTCAGCGCCGCATCCCAGCTGGCGTTGGCGATACCCTGATCCCTCCGGGGGAACCATTGCGTGACGATCTTGTTTGTCGAAGGCAAGGAGGGCGACTCGGCGACACCGAGCCACGCCCGCGCGAACAGGAACGCCCCGAGCGTGTGTGCGGTGCCCATGGCTGCGGTGGCGGCGCTCCATACGATGATCGACAGGCCGAGTAATTTACGCGGCCCGAAGCGATCGACGAACCATCCGGACGGTAGCTGCCCGAATGCGTAGAAAAGCGAGAAAGCACTGCCCAGCAAGCCGATGTCGGTAGCCGTCAAGCCGAGCTCCGACTGCATGGCGGGTGCGGCGATCGAAAGCGTCAATCTGTCGATGTTGTTCACCAGCGCGATCAGGCACAAGAGGCCAAGGACGATCCATCGCTGCTTTCCTGCGGGTTTCAATAGCGATGTCGCGCTCGTGTCGTTCTTCAAATTCAGCATGAGAAGGTATCCGAAACTTTTTATCCTGGCGAGTGAATACGGATCCGCTTCGCCGGAATGCGATGGTGGCGGAGCGTTTCACTCAAAGTGAATGATTGAAGCCCAATTGAATGACTGCGACGTCCAGCCTTCTGGAGCGCGCTAAGGTGTCGCTTGTTTCACGTCATCGAGGCGCGCTTCGAGCAAACGCTTGAGGCAGATGACATGCGCCAGTCCAAAGGACGTCTGGTCGATCTGGGGTTGGTGGCGCCGGGCAAGGTAATCCGACGCGATCTGATAAGCCATTGCGCGTTCGCGCAGTAACGCTTCGAGCGCGGCGATCAGCGTCGAGACATCGCCGGATTTCATTTCCAGTTGCATGGTCGGATCGTCGATCGCCTCCGGAGGCGGGATCGCGATTACAGTTCGTGCCTTCGAGCTTCGCATGTCGCTTCGGTCCAGATGGTCAATGGCGGGCCACGGCGCCGAACGAATCGAGCCTGACAATCGACTTTCCGGAGACCGAGCGCTGCCGCAACGCATCGAGTTGCCGGGGCAGGTCGGCGAAGTCGCCCACGATCGTCGCTTCCGCGCTAAAACGCCTATCCGCGATGAGCCCGAGAATGCGCTCGCCCGCTTCGACGAGACGCCGCCAGTCGGCATCGCTTCCGTACCGGTGCAGCGCGCCTAGCGCCACTTCATGAAGCGAGGGCGTGCGATCGAACGGCGCGCATGGCCAGTGTTCAACGCGCCCCTGGATGCAGACGAGATGTCCGTTCGCGGCGAGTGCGGGTGACAAACGTTCGGCGTGCTGCGCGCCAACCGTATCGGCGATCGCGAAGAACTCGCCCGAGTGTGTCCGGGCCCAGGTGGCGTGCGCATCGAGCGGACCTTCGTGGCAAGCGCTCGCGCCGAGTTCACGCAAGCGATCCCAGTGCCGCGGATGACACATGACACTCACATCGAATCCCTGCATGACCGCAAGCTGCGTCGCATAGAGACCAACTGCGCCGCCCGCGCCGCTGATCAGCATGCGAGAACCCGAGCGCGTGGGGAGTTTGTCGAGCGCCATCCATGCGGTCAGCGCGGGACACGGCACGCTCGCGGCTGTGCCGAAATCGACCACGGGCGGGACAGCAAGCAACGCGCGCGCATCGATAGGGGTGTACTCCGCGAAACTGCCCGGTTTCCCGAGACTCGTGTGATAGGCCACACGCGTGCCCAGCCATTCGCGCGATAGGTCCGCACCCACCGCCACGACTTCCCCCGCGCCGTCGACGCCGGGAACCTTGCCCGGACGCCAGTCCACCAGTTCGCCGCCCAGCACCTTCCAGTCGACCGGGTTCAGGCCAATCGTAACGTTGCGCACGAGCACTTCACCACGCGCGAGCGGCGAGGCATCGACGGTGCGCAACGCGAGTTTCAGTGGATCGGCGTCGCCGGTCCAGGTCCACGCTTGCCAGGTGCGGGGAACCGCATCTTCGGATTGCATTCAAATTCTCGTGAATGACTATTGAGGGGAGACGTCCGGCTTCGCAGCGTTCGCCGGCCGATTCACTGTGCCTTCTTCGTGAATGAGGCTGAAGGCGATGCCTGCAAAGCCGTCTGCGAAAAGCGCGTTCAGCACATCGTCGGCGGGCGGAACGTGAGGCGAATGAGGCGACTCGTATCCGGTGTGGAACAGGAAGTTCATGGTGAAGTCTCCTTGAATGGATGGCCGGATCGTTCCGGCTCGTCTGTGTCGATGCTTCAGTCCTGAACGGCGGCGGCCGACAGGCGGTATGAAATGGTGCGCGGCAGCGCGGCGGTGAACGTGGCGCCGACACGTCCGGCAAGCGCATGACCGGGCGGCGGACTCACGACACGTCCCAGATCGAAGAAGCCGTTGACCGGTTCGACGCCGAGCGCAAAGTTCTTGCCCGCCCACGGAGCGTAGTCCCGGCCCCCGTTGCTGATCCAGAGCACGGCATCGGGGAAATCGGCGGTATTCCAGTCGAGTCTGACTTCCGCGCGGTCGGCGGGATAGCGGAGCACGAACGGCGGTTCGCAGGCTTCGAGCTGAACGAGTTCCTCGGTGACGACCGGCAAGGGCAGGCGCGAGACATCGAACGATCCGTCCTTCGTTTCGAGCGCGGTATGCGACGCAAACGTCCTGTTCGTGACGATTCGCGAGTAGTTTGGCTCGATGGCAACCGGATAGGTATGGACCGCACGATACGAACAGGCGAGGATCTCCACGCCTTGCTCCGGAACGGCAAAGGTCGGATGAAGCGCAAAGGGCAGCGTGATGTCGCGGCGAACGCGAACCGTCAGCGACACCGTGAGCGACGCCTCATCCGGGCTCGCTTCGATCACGCGGCTGAGGTTTTGCACTGCGTGGTCCTCCGGATAATCGACGTGCAACGCGATACGATGCGGCGTCTGTTCCACGCACTGCCACATGTGGTTCGAACTGAACCCGTGGCGCCATTCGTCATCCGGCTGCCGCGTCTCGAAGCCAGGCGGAAGATCGGGCGGGACGTCGATCGTCCCAAACGGAAGACACGGCCACTCACCCCGAAGGGCACGCATGAGCCCGGGCCACGCCGGATCGTCGCCCCACGGCGCGACGTGAAGCGGCGAGACGCTGCGGCCCGCGCCGAGATCGAAGCGCACGGGCGCGAGCATGCCGCCCATAGCCTGGACAGTTGCTTCGCCGTGGTCCCACTTCAATGTCCAGCGTTCGTTGTTCTGCATCGTGCAGTCCTTCAGGTTGTGGTCCGAATGGCGCGTGTCAGGTGCCGACGCGAATGGCTGTCTTGTCGAAGAAAGCCTGATCCAGATCGAAGCCGAGGCCCGGCCGGTCTGGCACGTCGAGCCATCCGCCATTCTGTTCGAGCGGCTGTTCGACGAGCGCCGTTCTGAACGGATGCGACGACGTGTCGTATTCGAACAGCGGCTGATCGGCATAGAGCGAGTAATGCGTATCGGGCGTGGCGGCGATCATGTGCATTGACGCATATTGTCCGATGGCGGTGCCCCACACGTGCGGATTCACCTTCACACCGTTGACTTGCGCAAGCGTGTTGATGTGCCGGAGCGCCGTGAAGCCACCCGCGAGACAGATATCGGGCTGCGCGATATCAACTGCGCGAGCCGCGAACAGGTCATTAAAGCCGTACATCGAGAATTCGGCTTCTCCGCCCGCCACCGGCGTGTCGATGGCATCTCGCACGCGCCGGTATCCAGCGAGGTCTTCCGGCACGACCGGCTCTTCGATCCAGCGCAACCTGAAGCTGTCGAGCGCGCGCCCGAGGCGGATCGCTTCGTTCGCGCCATAAGCATGATTGACGTCGATCATGAGTTGCGTTGCGGGGTCTAGCGCGTCACGAATGGCGTGCATGACCGCGATATCGTCGTCGATGCCGAAGCCAAGCTTCACTTTCATCATCGAGAAACCTGCTGCCTGATGACGTTTCGCTTCTTCGGCCATTTCGGCGGCCTGCCCTTGTCCTTCCGGGCGGAAAAAGCCGGTCGCGTAGCATTGCACGCGCTTGCGGAACGCACCGCCCAACAATTGCCAGACGGGTTGCTTCAATGCCTTGCCGGCGACGTCCCACAGCGCGATATCGACCGCGCTGATCGCGCCGATCACCACACCCTTGCGGCCATAGTCGCGCGTGCGGAGATACATCGTATTCCAAAGCAATTCGGTATCGAGCGGGTTTTTGCCGAGCAACAGCGGCTTGAGCGCGCTGTCCACCACGGTCGCCGCGATCTCCGGCGGCTGCAAGCCTACGCTGAACGTCTCGCCCCATCCTTCGATGCCGTCTGAGGTACGAATACGCACCACGGTTGTCGAGCGGCCGGTGACCCATCCCTGGGAATAGGCGAACGGCTTGTCCAGTTTCGTCTTGAGCACGAACGTGTCAACACTTTCGATCTTCACAGTTTTCTCCCGGAAAAGTGCACGCCCAGACTCAGATGCGGCCGAACTTGTCGAGCAGGTCCTGGAAGGTCTTCCCTTCGAGAACCATCTCGCGCATGCGCGCTTCGTTGTCGGCGATGGTCCGCGCCCGCTCGTACACCGCGCTCATGTCCGCGTGCGGCACCACGGCCACGCCGATCTCGTCGGCCACCACCAGATCGCCCGGATTCACGATCACGCCGCCGCAGGAAATGGGCACGTTGATACTGATCGGCTCGCGGCGTCCGCTGATCGCAGTATGAGCCTGACGCGGACCCGACACCTTCGCTGAGACCGGGAAATCGAGGAACTTCGCTTCGTCCGTGTCGCGGCAGCTGCCGTCGATCACCGCACCCACTACGCCCGCGTTGCGTGCGAGGCCGGTCATCAGCCCGCCCCAGATGGACGTTTCGGTTTCGCCGAATGCATCAATGACGATGACATCTCCCGGTTTAGCCACGGTGAACACGTCGAGGCAATCGACGATATCGCCGGCCGACAGTTGCACGGTCAGTGCTGTGCCGATGATCTTCCGGTCCGCGCCCTTGGGCTTGATATCGTGACGCATAGTGCCGCGGCGCTCCAGCGCATCCGACACCACGCAGGACAGCGACATGACATCTGCCATGGAAACGAAACGTGCGACCAGATCGCGGTCGACTTCGGGGCGCTTGTTGATGATCGTGCTCATAAATGCAACTCCTTTGAGAATCAGTAAGTGGCCGAAACGGGGTTGAGCGGCTTTTCGCCGAGCAGAACGGCGCGCACGTTTTCGGCGGCCACGCGGCGCGCCTCGTGCAATGCGTCCTGCGAGATGTAGGCCACGTGCGGGGTGACGATGCAGTTTTCCAGCGCAAACAGCGGATTGTCGGAAGGCTTCCAGTCGCTCTGCTTGGCGGGCTCTTCTTCGGTGTCGTCGAGTGCGGCGGCGGCAAGCTGACCGCTCACCAGTGCGTCGTACAACGCGCGGTTATCGACCACCTTGCCGCGCGCACAATTGACGAGCAGCGCACCGCGCTTCATCGCAGCGATAGCGGTCGCATCGATCAGATGGTGCGTGTCCGGCGTGTACGGGCACATCACGTCGATCAGGTCGGCCTGCGGCAACATTTCTTCCAGCGTGACTTTTCTGACGCCATGCGACGCCATCATGCTGGCAGACACGAACGGATCGTAAGCGACGATGTCGAAGCCGAATACGTTGAGCTTGCGCGCCATGTTTTGCGCGATGCGGCCGAAACCGATCATGCCGAACACGCTGCCGCGCATGCGCGGAATCGGGCGGTTCCACGTATTCCAGTGCCATTCGCCGCGTCGCGTCGAGGCCGCATACGTCGGTATAGACCGGAAAATAGTCAGCGCCATGCTGATCGAATGATCGGCGACTTCTTCGAGGCAATAGTCCGGCACGTTAGTGACCACGATGCCCGCCTCGCGCGCCGCGCCGACATCCAGAATATCGACGCCAATGCCGTAGCGCGCGATGACCTTACACTGCTTGAGCGCGCGAATGGTCTCGGCAGGAATCTTCGCGTATTGCTGCATGAGCGCGTCGGCGTCGCGGGCGAGGTCCGCCAATCCTTCGCCGGTACGCGACTGCAGGCCGATCACTTGCGCGCCGATCGGTTCGAGGATGTCCCGTTCGATCGCGAGATCGGGGTAATCGTAATCGGTGACATAGACTTTGAACACGGGATTTCCTTTCTTGTGGATCATTCATTTATGCGCGGCCATCGACCAAGCCGCGTCATCGGATGCAACATCAAAACGAGTGCCGTTCCGCGTACCGATCCATGGCGATCAATGCGGCGGCGACCATGGCGGGTGTGACGGGATACGGTTCGTTATGGATGATTTCGCCGCTGCGGCATGCGCGATCCGCCACGATGCCGAGTGCTTGTGCGTCGGACGCATCGAGCCCGATATCGGCCAGGCGCGTGGGCAGATCGACATCACTGCAAAACTGAAACACCTCACGGCGCTCGTCGTCGGGGACTGGCGATAAAAAAAGCGAGGCCAGTGTGCCGATCGCGACTTTTTCCCCGTGCAGGAAAGCGTGCGACTGTGGCAACTCGGCCAGGCCATGATGAATGGCATGGGCCGCGGCCACACCGCCCGATTCGAAGCCAATCCCGGACAGAAGCACGGTGGCTTCCAGCGCGGCATCGAAATCGGGCGTGACGATCTTGGCGCGGCAGTCGTCCACGGCCTGAACCGCGTGGGCGAACAGCGTGTCGCGGCACAGCTTCGCGGCTTCCATCGCAAAGGCGGTCGCACGTCCAGCGCACAGGTTCGGCGCATGCGCGCGCTGACAGGCGCGGGCCTCGTACCACGTCGACAAGGCGTCGCCGATACCCGCGATGAAGAAGCGCACCGGCGCGCTCACCACGATCTGCGAATCCACCAGCACGAGATCGGGATTTCGCCGCATGAAGCGATCCCGAATCACGCGGCCTTCTTCGTCGTAGATGACCGACAGCGCGGAGCAGGGCGCATCGGATGCGGCAATCGTCGGCACGCACACGAAGGGCAGACGCAGATCGTCCGCGGCCGCGCGGCCGGTGTCTACCACCTTGCCGCCGCCGAGCGACATCACCATCTGTGCGCCGGTGTCGTGTATCCATGCGGCGGCTTCGGCAATCGAGCGTTCCGTGCAGGCCGCGTGAACGCCGCGCGCATGCAGTTTCACCCGATGGGCGCGCGCGAACAGCGGTTCGAGGATGGCCTTGACGTTGGCATCCACGAGACACGCCGCCGACGAACCGAAGCGGGCAAGTTCGTCGTCGAGTGCGAGCAGCGCGCCCGCACCCTGAACATAACGCGAAGGAAAGACGCTTGTTCTCAGCATGACGGGCTCCTCATGGGCGCGTGGCGGGCGTTGGCTCGATCAACCGACGACATATCCGCCATCGACGGCAAGCGTCGCGCCGGTGACATATCGCGATGCAGGCGTGGACAGAAAGACGGCCGCGCCGACGAGATCGTCGGCTTCGCCCCAGCGCTTGAGCGCGGTGCGGCGCGCGATCTGCGACGCGGCGGGTTCGGCGCTCCACAGGCCGTGTGTCATGGCGGTACGGTGATAACCTGGCGCAATCGCGTTGACCCGCACGCCGTCGCGACCATACCGATGCGCCAGCGCGCGCGTCAGTCCGAGAATGCCGCTCTTGCTCGCGCAATACGCGGGCACTTCCTCGTCGGCGAGATAGCTGAGCATCGACGCGATATTGATGATGGTTCCGCGCGAACGCGTCAGCAGCGGCAGCATCGCGCTCGACAGACGCATGGCGCTGATCAGATTGATGTCCATCACGTTGAGGAACGTGGCGTCGTCGTATTCCTGACCGGGCCGTGAGATGCCTTGCGAATTCACCAGAATGTCGAGGCTTTCGAAGCGTTCGGCGAACGATGTCACCGCGTCGGGCGAGGTCACATCGAGGCAGTCGAATTCGAGCCGGTCTGCCGGTGCGTTGCGTCTGAGTTGCGCGATCTTTTCGACCGAACTGCCCGTGGCCATGACGCGCGCGCCGAGACCGGCGAACCCTCTGGCGATCTCCAGGCCGATGCCGCTCGTCCCGCCCGATACCAGCGCGGTCTTGCCCGCGAGCACATCGGGTGCGAAGCAGGAAAGTATGTCGTGCATGTTGCGTTCCTGATTAGGTATCCTGATCTGAGTCGGGAGACACGATTCGTGTCTCGGTCGCCGATCTTCAGAGCGCGTGCATCAAGGCCGGATCGGGGATGCCGCTGGCCCGGTCCTCACGCGCGCCCGGCAGCGTTTCGCCCATCATCAGCGACACCCCGCGATCCGCGACGGCATACGTCGTCGCGACCGTGTTTCCGCTGATGATGGTCGGCCACGACGAGGTATCGAACACGCGCAGTCCGCTCACGCCACGCACGCTCAGATCGTGACGAAGGACGGCCATCGGATCGTGGTCCGCGCCCATGCGCGCGGTGCCGGCCGGGTGATAGACGGTCTTCACGGTGCGCCGGCAATGCTCGGCGAGCGCTTCGTCCGTGGCAGCGGAACGCGCGGCGAGCGCGCGCTCGTCCGGCAGCACGATTCGCTCGACCATGCCCGCGAGCGGCCCGGCGCGCATGATCTGTTCGGCGCGGCGCAAGCCTTCGATCGACAACCGCAAGTCGTCCGGATGATGCAGATAGTTCGGATAGACGATGGGCGTCGCTTCCGGATCGGCCGTTTGCAACGAGACGCGGCCACGACTCTTCGGGCGCATCACGCAACTGTTGAGCGTGAAACCGTACGTGGCGCGCGTCGATGTCACGTCCGGGTCGAGATACACGGTCGGCAGACAGAACACCTGAATGGACGGCGCGCCCGATGCATCGTCGGGATTGAAGAACGCGCCGGCTTCCACCGCGTTCGAGGCGACCGGGCCATTGTGGAAGGCGAGATATTGCAGCCCGTTGCGAATCTGGTTCCAGCCGCGATCCTGCCCGAAGTAGCCATAGCGGCCATTGCAAAACGCCACGACCGGCACTTCATGATGATCCTGAAGATTCTCGCCGACGCCGGGCAGATCGACCTTCACCGGAATGCCGAGCCGCGACAACTCGCTCGCCGCGCCGATACCCGAGAGCATCAGCAGCTTGGGTGTCACCAGCGCGCCGGCCGTCAGGATCACTTGATCGCCTTCGATCTTTTCGACACGCGAGCCGGTCTGTACTTCGATGCCCTTCACCGCGTTCCCTTCGATGAGGATGCGCGTCACGCGTGTGTCCGTGCGAATCTCCAGACGCGGATCGTTCATGACCGGCGCGAGAAACGCATCGACACCGCTGCAACGGCGGCCGCGAAACGTGGTCGTCTGATAGAAGCCCGTGCCCATCTGCGTGCCGCTGTTGAAGTCGGGGTTGTAGGGCAGGCCGGTCTGTTGCGCCGCGAGCACGAAGGCGCGCGAGACATCGCTCAGATTCGCGCCATCGGAAACCTTGAGCGGTCCGTCCACACCGTGCGCGGCGTTGTTGAAGGTGGAGTTTCCTTCGAGCCGCATGAAATGCGGGAGCAGGCTTTGATACCGCCACGATTCGTCGCCGGTGATCGACACCCAGTCGTCGTAGTCGCGCTGCTGGCCGCGAATATAGACCATCGCGTTGACCGAGCTTCCGCCGCCGAGCACGCGGCCCTGGGGAATCGACGGCTGACGTCCGTTCAGATGCGAGTGCTCCGCGCTCCGGTGAAACGTCATGTAATCGCGGTTCGTCAGCAGTTTGACGAAACCGGCGGGCATGTGGATGAGCGGATTGCGATCGCGCGCGCCGGCCTCGACCAGCAGCACGCGCGCGCCGTGATCGCGCACGAGGCGGCCAGCGGTCAGGCATCCGGCCGCGCCTGCGCCTATCACGATGAAATCGTAGCGTGTCGTTGCATTAGCCATTAACGAAACCTTGGTATTCCTGTCCTGTACGCCGCGTCCGAACACGGCGCCCGATTCTGCGAGTTGCGATGCGCTTCAGCGGCGCGTCTGCCGCGCCATGCCGGCGAGAATGGCCGCGCCCGCGATGGCCAGACCCTGCACGATCAGCTTGCCGGATTCGCCCGCGCCATAGGCATTGAGCACGTTGAAGAGCAGCGTGAGCGCGAAGGCCGCCGCGCACGGACCGATCAGGCCGCCGCGTCCGCCGCCGAAGGTGATGCCGCCGAGAATCACGCCGGCGATCGAATTCATCACGACATCGGCGCCCACGCTGGTGGTGCTCACGCCCACGTAGCCCGACAGCAACAGCCCGCCGCCCGCAGCAAGCACGCCCGCCGCGACGTGCGCCGCGATGAACACGCCTTCAACCGGCAAGCCCGAGAGCGAAGCCGCCACCGGATTGCTGCCGACCGCCTTGAGCAGACGCCCGAACACCATGAAGCGCAGCGGAATCGCGAGCAGTAGAAGCACGCCCAGCCAGATGACCGTGGCGATCGGCACCACGCCGAGCTTGGCGCTGCCGAGCGTCTGCACGGCATCGGGCACCGAACCCGGACTGCTGCCGGAACTGAGGAACAGCACGATGCCGGTGAGGATGGACGCCATCGCCAGCGTCGCAATGACGGCGCTCGCCCGGAACTGCGTGATGAGCACACCGTTCACGAGGCCGATCACCGCGCCCACCGCGAGCGCGCCGAGAATCAGCACGGGCGCGGACATCTCGTTGAGCGGCGCGGACGTGATCACGTAGTTCGTGAGGACGAAGACGCCGCCCACGGACAGATCGATCGAGCGGCAGCGCATCACGATCATCTGCGCGGCGACCGCCAGACCGAGCGGCGCCGCCTGCCGCGCGATGACCATCTGAAACGGCAGTTGCAACAGCACGGGACGAAAGAACACGCAGAACAGCAGGAGCGCGGCGAGCACGAAGACCGACGGCGGCACCGTGACGACGAGCTGGCGAAAGTTGAAGCGTGGTGCTGCACGCAGCGTCAACTTTGCGGCTTCGGAAGCAGGTTGAACTGGCATGGGATTAGATTCCGATTTCTTTGCGACGACGCAGGCAGACGGCGAACAACAGCAGCGCGCCGTTCACCACGGACAGCAGGAAGGGATTGATCTGCACGATGTTCATCCCGTTGCCGACGATACTCAGCAGGAGCGCGCCGAATGCCGTGCCCAGCGGTCCGCCGATGCCGCCGCTCAATTGCGTGCCGCCCAGCGCGACCGCGGCCACCGAGTCGAGCCCGTAAGACGCGCCGACCCACGGATCGCCCGACGAAATGCGCCCGGCCAGAAAGATGCCAGCGACCGCCGCGAACAGGGCGCAGATGACATAGGCCGAAATGGTCGTGCGCGTGACCGAGACGCCTGCGAGCGCCGCGTTGTCCGCGCCGCCGCCGACGGAGTAGATGTGCAGACCCAGACGCGAGCGATGCAGCAGCGTCCACGCGACATACACCGCGAGCAGAACCCACAGCAGCGCGATGGGCACGCCCATGACCGAGCTGCCGACGGCGGCGGGAATCATCGGCCAGACGCTGCCGCCGGGCGATGGCTGCACGAGCAGCACGATGCCTTGCAGGATCGTCCCGGTGGAGAGCGTCATGATGATCGGATGCACGCGAAAGCGCGTCACGCCGATGCCGTTCAGCACGCCCACCAGCGCCGCGCTCACGATGGTCAGCAGGATCGCGAGCGCGGGCGAACCCGTCGTCGCGAGAATGCAGGTCGACAGACTCATGACCACGCCCACCGAGAGATCGAGTCCGCCGGTCAGGATCGGTAAGGTCTGCCCGAGCGCGACCACCATCAGCGGCGTGGCCTGGACGATCAGGTTGCCGAGGTTTTGCGGCGTGCGGAAACTGGCGAAGGACACGGCCAGCGCCGCCACCGCGACCAGCAGCAGCACACCGGACACGTATTGGCCACCGGTCCGGTCCGCGCGTAGCGAAATCAGACGGTTGATCATGCGAGTGCTCCCACTTCGGGTTCGGGATGCGAGACCGCGGCCTGAAGAATGTCTTCCTCGGTCGCGTCTTTCGCATCGATTTCCTTGACGATGCGATGACCGGACACCACGAGCACGCGGTCCGCGAGTCCGATCACCTCGGGCAGTTCGCGCGACGTGAACAGGACCGCGCCACCGCGCTCGCAGAACGTGCGCAGCGCGCCGTAGATTTCCACCTTCGCGCCGACATCGACCCCGCGCGTCGGCTCCTCGATGAGCAGCACGTCGGCATCGATCGCGATCCAGCGGCCGAGCATCACTTTTTGCTGATTGCCGCCGGACAGATTCACGACCGCCTGCGCTGTGCTGGCCGCGCGAATCCGCAACTCGTCGGACAGCTTCTTGATGAGGCCGGTGAGCGGACGCGCGAGTGCCCACGGTTGCTTGCGCTGATGCACGCCGAGCGTGAGGTTGTCGCGGATCGGCAGGTCGAGATACAGCCCTTCGCCCTTGCGGTCCTCGGGCATGAACGCGAGCCCTTTGGCCAGCGCGCGGCGCGCGCCCGAGCGCGGCCGGAACGTGATGCCCGTGCCCGAGCGGCGTTTCAGTTCCAGCGTGCCGGTGCAGCCCTTGACGACGCCCGCGAGCGCGCGCACGAGATCGCGCTGGCCCTGGCCTTCGAGACCGCCGAGCGCGACGATCTCGCCGCGTCGCACATTGAAGTTCACGCCGGGACGGCCCGGCGCGGTGCTGAGATCCGTGACCTTCAATGCCGTGCCGTTGTGATATTCGGCGCGCGGCGGATACAGATGTTCGACGTCACGTCCCACCATCAGGGACAACAGCCGGTCGGGATTCAGATCGGCGGTCGGATACGAGCCCACGAGCTTGCCGTCCTTGAGCACGGTCGCCGTGTCGCACAGATCGAAAATCTCGCGCATGCGGTGCGAGATGTAGAAGATGCACTTGCCCTGATCACGCAGCTTCAACAGCAACGTCTCGATGCGTTCGACATCCTTCGTGTTGAGCGCGGCGGTGGGCTCATCGAAGATGAACACATCCGCGTTGACCGCCAGGCCCTTCGCGATCTCGACCGATTGCTGCTCGGCCACGGTCAGCGAACTCACGAGACGGCGCGGGTCGATCTTCAGGCCGATGTAGCCGAGCGCGGCACGCGCCTCTTCCTGCATGCGCCGGCGATCGACGCTGACCATGCCGCGTTTCGGCTCGCGGCCGAGGAACATTGTCTCGGCCACCGTAAGATTGCCGACCAGCGAGAATTCCTGAAACACGGTCGAAATCCCCGCGTTCAGCGCGTCGAGCGGCGACGTGAATCGCACCGGCTCGCCGCGCAGGAACACCTGGCCCTCGGTCGGCGTGACCACACCGGCGATGATTTTCATCAGCGTCGATTTGCCCGCGCCGTTCTCACCTGTGACGGCGTGAATCGATCCCGCCTTTCCGGTGATGCCGACATCCACGAGCGAAGGCACACCGTCGTACAGCTTGGTGATGTGACTCGCAGCTACTAACGTATCCATGACGTCTGACTCCCGCCGACTACTTGTTGCCGTAGTATTTCTTCAGGTCCGCTTCCGAGAGCGAACTCGGTGCCCAGTAGTTGTCGTTCAGGTCGGCACGGAAGAATCGCGAGAAATTCTCTTTGGTGATCGGCGCCGGGCGCAGCACATAACGCTTGTGCAGCGATTCGCCGTTGAGCAGCGAGACGGCCGCGCGAATGCCTGCCGCGCCCTGTTCGGACGGGAACACGGCGGCCATCGCGTTCGCACCGCTGTCCTTCCATGCGCGCATGAAGCCGTTGTTGCCTTCGCCGGTGATGGGCGGAACCGGCTTGCCGAATTCCTTGAATACTTCGATGCACGCGCGGCTCATGTCGCCGCCCGAGGACCAGATGCCGTCCGGATTCGGGTTGCTCAGCATGAGCGACTCGCAAACCTGCTTGCCCTTGTTGTAGGACCAGTCGCCGTATTGCTCGGAAGCAATCTTGATGTTCGAACCGGCGAGCGCCTTGCGCAGGCCGTCGTAGCGCATGGTGTCGGCGGCGATGCCGGCCTGACCGCGTAGCACCCAGATATTGCCCTTGCCGTGCAGCGTATCGACGAGGAACTTGCCGCCGACCTGACCGAAGTAGAGCGATTCGCCCTGAATCTCGGTGGTGTAGGCATCGCTATCCACTTCGGTCGAATGCACGATCACTGGAATGCCGGCTGCGACCGCCTTCTTGATAACCGGCGTCAGCGCCGTGTACGACACCGGTGCGATGATGATGGCATCGACCTTTTGCGCGATCATGTCTTCGATGTCGGCAATCTGCTTGGCCGGCTTGGAGTTGGCGTCGGCGAATACGACCTTGGCGATTTCCTTATGCTTCGCGGCTTCGGCGTCCGTCTCGTGAACCATCTGCGTCATCCACGTATTGCCAAAGCCCCAGATGCTGAAACCGATTTTCCACGGCGCCGGCTTCTTGTACTGATTCGGCGCGGTCAGCGGATTGTCGCCTTCCCGCACGATTGCACCCGGCATGAGAACGGGTTCCGCCGCCTGGCTGACAACGCCGGCAAGCGCGAGCGCGGCCGCGGCGAGGGTGCGGATGAGAAAGGCTTTTCGTTGCTTCATGTCGGGTTGTCTCCGGGTTGAATTACGTTTTCGCGTTGCTTGGCAGCGCTCGTTGTGTAGTGTAATATTTCACATATTAGATGTTGATGTCAACAACATCTGCGATTTCGAGTCTCAGAGTCGAGTCGCAAACGAATGAGAGGAGCAGCACCTATGACCCGCGGATTCACGCCGATTCAGCACACGCATCTGACCGATCAGGTCTACGACGCAGTGCGCGCCCGCATACTCAGCCGGGCCATCAAGATCGATGAGCAGATCAACGTGGATGAAGTCGCATCGGAGTTGCAAGTCAGCCGCACGCCCGTGGTCGACGCCATCAAGCGGCTGGCGTCGGACGGACTCGTTGAGGTGAGGGCGCGGCGGGGCACGTTCGTCAAGGGCATTACCGAGCAGGACGCGGTCGAGATCTTTCAGGTGCGCGAAGCCCTCGAACTCTATTCGGCGCGCTTCGTGATCCACAGCCCGGAGAATCCGCAGGTGACGAAGAAGATGCGGGCGCTGATCGACGAGATGAGCGGCTTCATGTCGGACAGCGAGTTCAAGGACTACCTGGCGTTCTCGCTGGCGGACAGCGCGTTCCACAACACACTGATCGACGCCTGCAACAACCAGCGCATGAAGCTGAGTTACGAGAACCTGAACATCTACATGCATATCATGCGCAGCCACTATTACCGGCCGCTCGTGCCGCCCAAGCGCGTGCATGCCGAACATCTCGCAATCCTGAAAGCCGTCGTGTCGAAAGACGACGCAGCAGCGGAACGGGCGATCTGCCAGCACCTGGCTTCGACGCGCGAAAAGATGATCGGCAATATTCGCAACAGCGGCGGCGTGCTTTAGTGATTCCGTGCTTCCATTCGAGCGCCATTCCGATAAATCAAGGAGACAGATGTGAATCAAGATCAGGGCACGCAAGCCATGCTCGTCGTCGGCACCTATACGGTGTCCATGCCGCATGTCGACGGCCGGGGCAAAGGCATCTATGTGCTGGGCTTTGACACGAAGGCCGGCACGCTGCGCGAGATCGCGGTCGAGACCGCGGTGAATCCGTCGTATGTGGCGTTGTCGGCGGATCGCCGGCGTCTGTACGCGGTGCGCGAAGTCGATGCGAAAGACGGTCCGGGCCTGAGCACGTATGCATTCGATCCGGCCGATGGCTCGCTCGACCTGCTTCACGATCTGGCGACGCCGGGCGGATGGCCGTGTCACGTATCGGTCGATAACGAACTCTCGCTGCTGCTGCTTTCCAACTATGCGACGGGCGAAGTGCTGGCGTACGCACTCGATGAAAACGGAGTGCCGGGCGGCACGCCCACGGTGCTCGCGCGCACCGGCAGCGGACCGAACGCCGCGCGCCAGGACGGCCCGCACGCGCATTGCGCGCTCGTCGGTCCGGGGCGGCGGCATGTGTATCTGTCGGATCTGGGCGTCGACAAGGTCGTGCGGCATCGCCTTGACAGCGCGAACGGCGAGATAGACGAAACCGCCGATCTGGCGCTGACGGCGGCGCCCGGCGCGGGGCCGCGTCATCTGGTGTTCAGCAAGTCGGGCTCGCATCTGCTCGTCAACTATGAACTGACCTCAACGGTTCGCCTGTACGCGCTCGGCGAACCGGACGTGAAACTCGTCAGCGATATTTCGACGCTCCCGGCCGCGTTCGATGGCGAGAGCGCGATGGGCGGCATGCGCCTGCATCCGTCGGGCAAGTTCGTTTATGTCGGCAATCGCGGCCACGACTCCGTGTTCGCCGCGCGTATCGATGAAGCCGCGGGCACGCTCACGCCGATCGGAACATGGGCCGTCGGCGGCCGGACGCCGCGCGATATCCGGGTATCGCCCGATGGACGCTTTCTGCTGGCCGCATCGCAGGACGATGGCTTCATCCGCGTGTTTTCGATCGATGCGGAAACGGGCGCGCTGACCGATACCGGCTACACGCATGCGATTCCTTCGGCAGTCTGCATAGAGTTCATTTAAGGAGAACGGCATCATGAGTCATTCCCTCCCTCGCCGCGTGATGGTCACGGGCGCCGGCGGCAATCTAGGCCAGAAGGTCGTGGAAGCATTGGCGCGCACCGACTGGTGCGAAAAGGTGATCGGCATCGATCGCAGCGGCAACTATGCGAAGTTCTCCGATGTCGCGCGCGAACGCCTTCGGCTGGTGCCGGGCGATCTGACCCGCCGCGCCGGAGAATGGACTCAGGCAATGGAAGAAGTGGATGCCGTGATTCACTTCGCCGCGTTGAATCCGGTGCCCGATTCGTCATGGCTCGACTCGCTCGCGTCCTACGACATGACCTCGAACCTGCTGCTGGAATGCGTGCGCGCGGGCGTCGGACGCTTCGTGTTTGCGTCGTCGAATCACACGGTCGGCGCGTACAAGGACATGCCGCTCGCCGCGAAGATGGGGCCGGGCCTGCTTACCACCGATATCGACACCGCGCCCGGCACGCGATGGCACGACGGCACGCGCGAACTGCATTCGCTTCCTTACGGCACGGCCAAGGTAATGGGCGAGAAGCTCTGCGCATCGGTGGCGGAACTGGCGCAAGGCAAGCTGAGTGCCGTGTCCGTGCGCGTGGGCTGGGCGCTCACCGGAGACAACAACGCGCGCGACATCACTCACTCGGGGTCGCCCGCGTCCACATCCGACACGACCGAACTCGACGACGAAGCGCGCCGCACGCTGCGATGGTTCCGCAACATGTGGCTGTCGAACCGCGACCTCGATCAGTTGTTCATTCGTTCGGTGCTGGCTTCGAGCGAAACATGGCCGTCGCAGGCAATCGTCGTGAACGGCGTGTCGAACAACAAGGACATGGACTGGGATCTGAGCGGAGCCATCGAGTATCTCGGCTATCGTCCAGAGGACGATGTCTACGAACACGTCGAAAGGACGTGACGGGATCGTGCGGCCATGACTATTTCCAACATCGACGATCTGCGCCGGCAAGCGCGTCGCAAATTGCCGAAGATGTTCTTCGACTATATCGACGGCGGCGCGTTCTCCGAGGCCACGCTCGCACGCAACACCCAGGATTTCGATGAGTGGACGCTGGAGCAGCGCGTACTCGTGGATCTTTCGAAGCGCGACTTGTCGGCCGAGTTTCTTGGCAGCCGCCATTCGATGCCCGCGATGCTCGCGCCGGTCGGATTCGCGGGATCGTTCTGGCCTGACGGCGAAGTACAGGTCGCGCGCGCCGCGACCGATGCCGGCATACCGATGTGTCTGTCGACCTTTTCGGTCAATTCGATCGAAGAAGTGGGCGCTGCCATGCCGCGCGGTCTCGCGATGCAACTCTATGTCTTCAAGGACCGCGAGCTTGCCTCGGACATCATGCAGCGTGCGTGGAAAGTCGGCGTCACCACATTGTTTCTGACGGCCGATACCAATGTTTCGTCCGTGCGCGAACGCGATACGCGCAACGGCTTTCGCACGTCGTCGTCGTTGAAGATCGGCACGGTGCTCGATGTGCTGTCGCGTCCCGCCTGGTGCGTGCGTATGGGCCTGAAAGGCCGCCTGATGCTTGGCAATGTCAGGGACAAGGCCGGCGTGCCCGGCAACCTGATGGCGCAGGCCGCGTATCTGTCCGCGAACGTCGACCCGAGCATGAACTGGTCCGATCTTGCGTGGCTGCGGCGGGAATGGCCGGGCAAACTCGTCGTCAAGGGCATTCTTTCCGTCGATGACGCAGGCAGGGCGCTCGATGGTGGCGCGAACGGCGTGTGCATATCCAATCATGGCGGACGGCAACTCGACGGCGCGCGTTCGTCCATTTCGATGCTGCCCGAGATCGCCGCCTTCGTGGCCGGACGCGCGGAAGTATTGCTCGACAGCGGTATTCGTCGCGGCAGCCATATCGTCAAGGCCATCGGTCTGGGCGCGGACGCCGTGCTTCTGGGACGCGCGTACGCCTATGGGCTCGGTGCGGCCGGACGCAAGGGCGTGACGCAGGCGATCGAACTGCTGCGCAAGGAATCCGAATTGACGCTCGCGCTGATGGGCATGTGCTCCATCGACGAGTTGCGCGCGAATCGCGGTGCGGTTCGCCATCGCGACGAGCGCAGCCAACGCGCGCTAACCCGCGAGGTCGAACATCTGCTGGACCATCCGGGCCTTCTTCACGGCGGTCGCGAACAACAAACTCTTTCCCCAATCGTTTCCAAGGAGCGCAGCAATGCCTGACATCGCCGAAAAGTATTCCTCGATGACACCCTACCAATTGCCCTTTCCCAAGGAAGCGCAAAAGGAAGTCGTCGTGCCCATGGCCATTCCCGATGACGAGCGCGTGTGGGTGCCGCAAGCCGAGAATGTCTCGTTTCGCCCGTTGTGCCTGAACGCATCGCAAGGTTACTGGATGAATCTGCTGCGCGTGCGCAAGTCGGGTGTGCTGAGCCGCCATCGTCATCCGCAAGGCGTGCATGGCATGGTGCTGAAGGGCCGCTGGAAATATCTCGAACACGAGTGGACCGCGACCGAAGGCAGCTACGTGTACGAGCCGCCGGGCGAAACGCACACGCTCTACGTGCCGGAAGACGTGGAAGAAATGATCACGTATTTTCAGGTGAACGGCGTGATGTACTACTGCGACCCGTACGGCAACTATACGGGCTATGAAGACGTGTTCACCAAGATCGACATGTGCAGACGGCACTATGCATCGGTCGGACTCGGGGAATCTTACGTCGATCAGTTCATCCGCTGAGAAGATCGTCTGCGATGCTTCTTACGCACGCAGCCCGTAGTAGTGCGAATCACGCTCACATCATTCGTTGCATGGGACTCACATGACGTTCAAAGACAATCTTTTCGAAGGAAAGGTCGCGCTCATTTCGGGCGGAAGATCGGGCATCGGGGCGGGCATCGCTAATTTGCTTGCCTCGCTCGGCGCGAAAGTCGTCGCGGCGGGCTTGCCGCCACCCGATGGCGCACCGAACACGGTCGATGAAGCCGTCGAGCAGGTCTCGCTCGATGTGTGTTCGGCACAAGACGTCCAAACCGTGTTGGGCCGATTCGAACGCCTCGATATTCTCGTCAATTGCGCGGGCGTGATCCGGCGCGGCGAGGAGCATGAAGTCGATGTCTTCGAGAAGGTGCTCGATATCAATCTCAACGGCACCATGCGTTTGTGCGCCGGTGCGCGGCCGTTGCTCAGGCAGTCGTCCGGATGCATCGTGAATACCGCATCGATGCTGAGTTTTTTCGGCGGCGGTCTCGTGCCCGCGTACAGCGCAAGCAAGGGCGGCGTGGCGCAACTCACGAAGTCGCTGGCGATTGCCTATGCGGCGGACGGCATTCGCGTCAACGCCATCGCGCCGGGCTGGATTGCAACGCCGTTGACGCAGGCGCTTCAGCAGGACGACGCGCGCTCGAAGACTATTCTCGGACGCACGCCGCTCGGACGCTGGGGCACGCCCGAAGAAGTCGCGCAGACGGCGGTGTTCTTGTGCACGCCGGCGGCGTCGTTTATGACGGCCGCGATCGTGCCGGTCGATGGCGGCTATCTCGTGGCGTGATGCTTTCCTCGTCGATCCATGCGATGGAACGTCGTAATTCGAACCACCGTGAAATCCTTTCTTCCCGAGCCGCCGGATGACCACTGAAAACACGAACCCGCCGGCGCTGATCGGTCTCGATTGGGGCACCTCGTCCTTGCGCGCCTACTTGTTCGACGAGACGGGCGCCGTGCTGGATTCGCGTCACTCAGCGAACGGCATCATGCGCTTGCCGAAGCCGCGCGAAATGGGCGGCTTCGACGAAGTGTTCGAAGCGCTCTGCGGCGACTGGCTGGACTCGCGCGCGTTGCCCGTCATCGCCTCGGGCATGATCGGCAGCGCGCAAGGTTGGGCGGAGGCGCCCTACGTCACGGCACCCGCCAACTGCGCACCATTGAGCGGCGCGCTCAAGACCGTCACGTCATCGCGCGGTGCGTCGGTGCATATCGTGCCGGGCATCATCGAGCGGGGCGCGTTGCCGAATGTGATGCGCGGGGAGGAAACGCAGATCTTCGGCGCGCTGGTGGCGCATCCCGAACTTGCCGATGGCGGCAAAACGCTGATCGGACTTCCCGGCACGCATGCGAAGTGGGCGTTCGTCGTCGATGGACAGATCGAGCACTTTCTCACCTTCATGACCGGCGAAGTATTCGGCGTGCTGCGGGATTACACAATTCTTGGCCGCACCATGCATCCCTGTCCTCGCCCGGACGATACAGCGTTCCTTCGCGGAGTCGACACTGCCATGCGTTTGGGTGGCGCCGGGATGCTCGCCACTATTTTCAGTGCGCGCACGCTAGGGCTCACCGGCGAACTGCAAGCCGAGGAGCAGGCCGATTATCTGTCGGGCTTGTTGATCGCGCACGAGTTGCTGGGACTTTCGAATCATCTCGCGGCGAAGCAGTCGATGCTGAGCGAATGGACGCTCGGCCTGATCGGCGAAGCCGCGCTATGCCGCAAGTACGAACTGGCGCTCGAGAAAATGGGGTCGTCCGACGTTCGCGTGCTTCAGGGCATGACGGAATGTGGACTTTTCCGTATTGCGCATGATGCGGGGCTTGTCGCCGCGCCGGTGCGCGCAAATTGAACCAGGATGGTACGGCAAACATGATTTCGATATCGAACGATTATTCTTCGGCCGCGACACGAACACGGCTCGCGGCAGCACTCGACGCCTGCCCGCTGATCGCGATTCTTCGGGGCATCGAGGCTCACGAGGCGGTCGATCACGCGAGCGTGCTGTACGAAGCGGGACTTCGAGTGATCGAGGTTCCGCTCAATTCGCCGCGTCCGCTGGAAAGTATCGAAGCCATTCGCCGCGCCATGCCCGAAGATGCGCTCGTCGGCGCGGGAACGGTGCTTCGTCCTTCGGACGTGCGCGACGTCAAGGAGGCGGGCGGCCAGTTGATCGTCATGCCGCACAGCGACGCCGAGATCATCGCGATGGCGAAGGCGAGCGGGCTTATTACCGCGCCCGGCGTGGCGACGCCCACCGAGGCATTCGCCGCGCTCAGGCACGGCGCGGACGTGCTCAAGCTGTTTCCGTTCGAACAACTGGGGCGCAGCGTGCTCACGGCATGGCGCAGCGTGATGCCGCCGGAGTGCGCGCTGATTCCCGTGGGCGGCGTGCAGCCCGCTGACATCGCGGCCTTGATGCAGGACGGCGCAAGCGGATTCGGACTCGGCTCGGGGCTTTACAAGCGCGGTCAGAACATCAAGACGACGAAAGAAAAATCGCTCGCCTATCAAAGCGCGCTTCAGACCGCTAAACGTTTTTCAATGGCGCCGTGACGCGCTGCCGCCCATGTGTGATCTCGGAGCGCGCCGAGGCATTCTGATGCGCGGCCTGAATGGCGTCGACGATGCGCGCGAAGCTTTGCCTGGTCCGGTCGATATGTTTATCCAGGAGAGCGAGAATGCGCGCGGTGTCTCCCCCGCGCGCGGCAACCGCAATCTGCCGATGTTCCTCAAAGCTGAGGTCGGTATGCGTGGGCCGCGCGGCGAGATGCGTGCGCAACGCCGCGATCTTGCCGCTATGCGTCGCGTAGGTGCTGGACATCAGTTGATTGCCGCAGAAGTCGAAGAAACACTGATGAAACGCGGTGTCGCATTCGAGGTAGGTGCGCGTGCGCTTCTGCTCGCGCGCGACGGTCATTCGCTGCACGATATCGTCGAGCCTGTCGGCGAAGCCGAGATGATCGCGCTGCATGGCGCGAGTCGCCGCTGTGCTTTCGAGCGCCTGCCGCAACTCGCAGAGTTCGCGCACTTCGTCTTCGCTTGGCAGAAAGACCATCGCGCCTCGCTGCGGAAGGACCTTCACCAGACCTTCCATGCGCAGCAATGACAACGCCTCGCGCACGGGCGTCTTCGATACCTGCAGAATTTCGGCCAGCACCCGTTCGGACAAAGCCTGTCCGAGTTCATAGTCTCCGCTTACGATTGCCGCGCGAAGCCGCGCGGCGACGCTCTCGGCCAATGATGTACTGCGTGCAATGGGCTCCATGATATGTCCGGGTCAAGGCAGAAGAGGAATGCGTCAGAACGATCAGGGAGAGTAGGCCGGAGCGCCGCGCAGATGCGCGGCATGACAGCCAGGCGTACCGGTCGGATATCAGCGCCGCTTGTCCGTGACCTGACTCAGCATGACGGCGCCCACGATCAGCGCACCGCGCACGACATATTGCCAATATTCCGAAACATTCATCAAAGTCATTCCATTGCCGATGATGCCGAGGAACAGCACGCCGATGAAGGTACCCCAGATCCGTCCCTTCCCGCCGAACAGACTGGTGCCACCGATGATCGTTGCCGCGATCACGTCGAGTTCCATGCCCGTGGCGGTCGTGCCTGTGCCCGAGCCGATCTGCGACGCGATCAGAATGCCGCTCAGTGCCGCGAGTCCGCCAGTCAGAACTAGTGTCGCCGTCTTTACCCATGCAACCTTGATGCCCGAGAGGCGTGCCGCCTCGGCATTGCCGCCGACCGCATAGACGGCGCGTCCGAAGGTCGTATAGCTCATGACGAAGTGCATCACGAGCACGACAGCGACGAACACGAAGGCCGGAAAGGGCAGCCCGAACAGCGCGCCGTTACCGATGAAATCGAACCAGCCCGGAAACGTGGCGAGCGGATAGCCGCCCGTGATGAGATTCGCGGCTCCGCGCAGTGCGGCGAACAGCCCGAGCGTGGTGATGAAGGTCGGCACGTTGAAGGCCGCTTTCATGACACCGCTGAACGCGCCGCATGCCATGCCCGCGAGAATGGCGGCGGCCGAGCCGATCAGCACCGCCGCGACACTGCCCACCACCGGCGTGCAGGCGCCGACGACCCACGCGAGAATGCACCCGGCGAGCGCCATCCCCGAGCCGACCGACAAGTCGATCTCCGCGCAGATGATCACCGCCGTCATGCCGCACGCGACGATGCCCAGCATGGAGATGGCACGCATCACGTTGAGCAGGTTGGAGAAGGTCGCGAAGCCCTGCGCGCAGAACGCCAGCATCACCGCGACGAAAATCAGCACGAATTCCAGCATGTAGCGATACAACAGGGATTCGCCGGGCTGTTTGCCCTTCATGGCCGCGGTCGCGTTCGGCATGGTATTTCCTTTGGCGGTCATCGCGCGCCCTCCATCATGATTTGGTAAAGATCGTCGAGTGCGATCGTCTGAGGGTTGACCTCGGCCACGAGCCGTCCGCGATGCATGATCAAAATCCGGTCGCACACTTCGAGCAGTTCCTCCGGCTCGCTCGACACCACGATCGCGCTCATGCCCTGCAGCGTCTTCTCGCGGATGATGCGAAAGATCTGTTCCTTCGCCTGTATGTCGATGCCGCGACTGGGTTCGTCGAAGAACATCACGCGCGGATTCGTGTTGAACCAGTTTCCGAGCACTACTTTCTGCTGGTTGCCGCCCGACATCGACGAGACGGGAAGTTGAGGGCGCGGCGCCTTGATCGCGAGATCCTCGATTTGTCGCCGGACCGGCGCGGTTTCCATCTGCTGATTGATGAAGCTCAGGCGCGACATGCGCGTAAGGCCCGCCAGGCAGAGGTTTTCGTGAATCGAATGCATCTGCACCAGGCCGTGCTCCTTGCGATTCTCGGGCGTATAACCGAGCCCGAGCTTCTTCATGCGAGCCGGCGTGGGCGCCTGAACACGTTCGCCGTGCAGTTCGATGCTGCCGCTGCCCAGCGGATCGGCGCCGAAGATCGAACGCAGCAGTTCGGTTCGTCCCGCGCCCAGCATGCCCGCGATGCCCAAAACTTCGCTGCGGCGCAAATCGAAACTGACGTCTTCGAACACGCCGCTGCGTTGCAGGTTCCTGACGGACAGCGCCGGCTGATCCACGGGCAACTGGCGCGGCTCGACCCGCGCCGGTACGTGATGCTCGCCAAACATGGCGCGAACGACTTCCTTCGGACTGGTCTGCGCGATCGGCAGCGAGCTGACATGATCGCCGTCGCGCAGCACCGTGCATGTATCGGCGATATCGAAAATCTCGTTCATGCGATGCGTGATGTACAGCATGGTCACGCCATGCGAACGCAGCAATCGCACAAGCGTGAAAAGCCGGTCCACTTCGCGATGACTGAGCGCCGACGTGGGTTCGTCGAGCAGCAGGACCGAAGGCGACGTGGCATACGCCTTGACGATCTCCACCATCTGCTGCTGGCCGACGGGCAGCTTCGACACAGGATCGTCGGGCGAGACATCGAGACCCGTGGCGTCAAGCATGCGTTCGGCGTCGCGGCGCAACTGCTTCCAGTCGATGCCGCGCGTGAGTCCGCGGCGCGTGACAGGCAGCCGTCCGAGAAAGATGTTCTCGGCAACCGACAGCGTAGGCACCAGCGACAACTCTTGATGCACCATGCGGATGCCGACCGCGAACGCATCGGACGGGTGATGAAAGTCGCACGGCGTGCCATTGATGAGCAACTCGCCGCCGTCCGCGCGAATCGAGCCGGCCAGAATCTTGAGCAGCGTCGACTTGCCCGAACCGTTTTTGCCCATCAGCGCGTGAATCTGCCCCGGCTCGAACGTGTGCGTGAACGGCCTGAGCGCGACACTCGCTCCGAAACTGCGCGACAGGCCACGCGCCTCGATGCGCGCGGGCGTCAGACGTGCCCGCGTTTCATCGACGATCGGCGCGTCCGCCGCAGCGGTATCAATTGACATTTTTCAGGCTCGACGCGTAGGAGGCGAGCGTCTTGGGGTCGTCGCGGCTGAGCGGCACGGCGGGGACTTCGATCACCTTGTCGACCGGCTGGCCCTTCGCGGCCTTGATCGCCGCCTTGACCGCTTCTCGCCCGATGAGCTTGGGCTGCGCGGCCGTCGTCGCGATCAGAACGCCATCGTTATCCTGGAGAAATGCGGTCAGTTGCTCGGAGCCGTCGGTGCCGAAGACGAACACCTTGCCCTGCTTGTTCATGCGGCGCACTGCCTGGACCGCGCCGACCGTGCCGCCTTCGTTGGCGGCATAAATCACGTTGATCCTGGGATTGGCCGTGAGCATGTCGCTGACTACGTTCACGGCCTTTTCGGCCAGCCACGCATCCTGTTCGGCGGCGATATTGACGGTGCCTCCCTTGCGCGCTTCGGTCAGGAAACCCTGCGTGCGCGCGGTGCTCAGCTCGGGTAACTGCGCCTTGAAGCCGATCAGCCCGACGGTCGCGTTGCCGCCGAGCTTTTCCTTGATGAATCGCGCGGCAGCCTTTCCGGTTCCACCGCCCATGATCGCGCCCGACGACCCGACGCGCGCGGCCGGAAAGTCGGCCTTGATATCCGTCGTCCATGTAACGACCTGAATACCCTTGTCGTGTGCGCGCTTGAGCGCCGGGATCGACGCCTGATCGCTCAGCGGTGCGATCACGATCGCCTTGACGCCCCGGGCAATGTACGTATCGATGAGACTGGCTTCTTTTTCGGCTTTGTTGTCCGAATTACCGTCCAGCAGTTGGACGTTTTCCGCTTTGGCCTCTTCGCCCATGCCTCTTGCGACGCTGCGCATGAACATGTCCTGCTGGAAGACGATGCCCGCGATCGCCAGGTTGTCTGCGGCGTGTGCCAGGCTCGCTCCGGACAGAGCGATGGTAGCTGCAAACGCAGCCAGGATGCGTCGTTTCATGGATGTTCCTCGAGCGGATGGAAGAGTTCGATCGCAAGCCTTGCGTCGATCTCACGGTTGAGCGTCACGGACATCACCGGCATTACGACCGAATAGTGATGTCTGAGATCTGGAATACCAGTCATTTTATACGTTGACTTTCGGCGAGGCATTGGTGCTTGTACCTAGAGGGTAAGCAGAGGAGGCGTTCCTTCTCTTGGACCAGGGCACGCTTCGAAGTGGGCTCTCGTCGGGCGACGAGAAAAGGATGCGCCTTGCCGCAACTGCTGGGTCCACGCGATCCGCGAACCCGGTGCACGCTGATCCGCCATTGCCCCAGCGGAAACGTTCCATTGCCGCGAAGTCACCCACGATCCGGTCTTTGTAGATGCGCGGATTATGCGATGCGATCGTGCACGCATTGCGCGAGTACCATCGAGTCCGGCCATTCGTACTGTCGCCGATGCACCGAGCGCGTAGAATATGCTGGACGCTGCATCAATGACGAGCTGCGACACCACGGTCTGCGCCTGCCACACTTCGATTTCTTTTTCGGCGAGGATCGCCTGCGCATCGCCACGGCCGTTGGTGCTCGCGTGAGCGGCGCGGTCCAGTGCGCGCGGTGACCGCGCAGGCTATCTACTCATGCGCCCCACACGGCCGACCACTCGCAAAAGTTGCGGATCGTCGGCGGAACGCGTGCTGGTGGCGTGGCTCTAACTGAGCGTGCGCGCGGCGGTGGCGGCGGCCGTATTACTCCCTTTCGCGCGTCCGATGCTGGCAAGGGTCACTACCAAGGATGCGTTGAGCCTCGATTTATCTGTCATTCGCACACGACAAAAATCTTTCTCACTGTCTCGATCGTCTTCCACACACCTACGAACCCAGGCTTGAGCAAAAAGCTCTGCCCTGCCTCGTAGCGAACGGGCAGACCGCCGTCTTCGATCACTTCGACGACGCCTGACAGGATGTGACAGAACTCAAAGGTATCGCCCTTGATTGCGCGCGTTTCTCCTGGTGTGGCTTCCCAGATGCCAGTGTGAATACTGTCTTCGCATGCCTGATCGAGAATCCAGGTCTTGGCGGTTGGATTGCCGGAAATGACACGGGAGGGCGAGGGCGCGCCGCATTCGGGTTCAAATTCAGGCGTGATCGTGAGCGTAACGAGAGACGACATAAGGAACGGTTTCTGAATAAAGTCGAAAAAAGGGGAATCGCAGCAAACGAAACAAGATCATCCGCCGCTATGTGCCCCCGCCGCGAACACACAGCGACAACGCATACACTGACGTCGTCGCGGTAATGAAGATCTTGTTCCGTGCCGTGCCGCCGAAGGTGAGATTGGAGACGACCTCGGGAATCAAAATCTTTCCGAGCAGTGCGCCATCGGAGGAATAGCAATGCACGCCGTCTTCCGCGCTGATCCAGAGGTTGCCGTGTTCGGCCACACGAAAGCCGTCCGGCACGCCGCTTCGCATTTCGATCAGCACGCGTGAGTTCGACAACGCGCCGTCGCGGGAAACGTCGAACGCCCGGACATGACGCGGCGCGTGCTCGTCATGCGTCGCGCCGGAATCCGCGACATAGAACGTCGACTCATCCGGCGAGAATGCGAGTCCGTTGGGCTTCACGAAGTCGTCGGCTGCGAGCTTCACGCGTCCGTCCACCGGCGCAATACAATAGACATTGCATCGCCCGATCTCGCTTTCCGCGCGATGCCCTTCATGGTCGCCGAGGATCCCGTAGTCGGGATCGGTGAACCAGGTCGCGCCGCGAGAGTCGACCACCACATCGTTCGGCGAGTTCAAGCTCTTGCCCTCGAACCGCGACGCCAGTTCCACGATGCGGCCATCGTGTTCGGTGCGCGTCACGCGCCGGCCGCCATGCTCGCAGGTGACGAGGCGGCCCTCACGGTCGCGCGTGTTGCCGTTGCTGAACGCCGACGGCGCGCGAAATACGCCAACGCCCATTCCCGGCGCCCAGCGCAGCATGCGGTCGTTCGGAATGTCACTCCAGATCAGCAGGTCCGCAGCGGGAAAATACACCGGGCCTTCCGCCCAGAGACAATCGCCCGCGAGTTTGTGCAGCAGGGCGTTCGGCTGGATCAAATGGCGGAAGCGCTGGTCGCACACTTCGAACTCGTGGGCCTGCATCACGTCTCCTTTCAGGGGCTGCGCTCGGGAACCGGTCGACCGGACAGGTCGAATAAGTTTATTTTGAACAGTTGACGATTGTAGACAATCTACTTAATGTTGTCATGTCGGCGAAGATCGGAGACGCGCTTTGACTGATTCGCGATGCGCCGGCGAGTCGAAAGGCCGGGTAAAGAAAACAGGCGAGCTTCCTTTAAGCGGATATGGACCAGAGGCCGCGAGCAGGGCGGTTCGCGGGTGAAATCGATCGATACGGGGTCGCGCCGGATCGCGCCCCTTCAGCATAAAAGGGATGGATATGTCGAAGTTCAATGCAGTTGTGCGTTGCATCGCCGGGATGGCGCTTGCGGCCATCATGGTCCCGAGCCACGCGGCCTCCACGCTCGACTCGGTGATCCAGTCGAAGAAGCTGCGCTGCGGGGTGATGCTCGATTCGCCGCCGGCCGGCTTCAGAACGCCCGATAACAAGCCCGACGGTTTCGACGTCCAATACTGTTTCGACATGGCGAAGACGCTGGGCGCGACCGCCGAGATCGTCGAGACGCCTTCGCAGGACCGCATTCCCGCGCTGGTGTCGAACCGCATCGACGTGCTGATCGCCTCGACCACGAATACCGCGCAGCGCGGCATCTCGGTCGCGTTCAGCCAGCCGTACATCAACTACGTCACGGTGGTGCTCTCGCGCAAAGGCAGCAATATTCAGAACGCGGCGGGCATGAAGGGGCATCCGCTGGGCGGCGTGAACGGCACGTCGACCGAGCAGTACATCAAGCGCAATATGGAAGAATGGAAGGATTCGAAGACCACGTACACCGGCTTCGCCTCGGATACCGAAGCCTATCTCGCGCTTCAGCAAGGCAAGGCCGATGCCATTCTGGTTTCGGCATCCACCGCGAATCTGCTGGTCAAGAGCGGCAAGTTCCCGACTTTCGTGGTGACCGGAAACGTCGATCTGAACGACATGGATTCGATCGCCGTGAAGCGCGACGACTATCAGTTCCTCAATTTCGTGAAGCTGTTCGTGTGGAATCAGGTGTCGTCGGGCCGCTACAAGGAGCTTTATAACAAGTACGTCGCGCCCGGCGAGCCGGCACCGCTGAATCTCAAGGGCGTCGATTACTGATTGCATTACCAAGCCTCTGTACAAGAAGGGCAGGAGGAGCTGTGTTCGGATATACCTTTTACTGGTCGCTGGTCTGGGACGCGCTGCCGCAACTCGCGGCCGGCGTCTGGCTGACCGTGCAGATCGCGTGTCTGTCGGTCCTGTTCGGCACCTTCTTCGCGATGCCCCTCTCGGTGGCGCGGCAAGGCCCGCGCGGCATCGCGCACGGGTTCGCGGCAGGCTGGATCGAGATCGCGAGAAACACGCCCACGGTGTTTCAGGTGTACGCCATGTATTTCGGCGTCGGCGCGCTGGGGCTCAATATTTCGAGCTACTGGGCCGTGTTGATCGCGCTGACATTCAACAACGCGGGCTATCTCGCCGAGATCTTTCGCGGCGGTCTTACAGCCGTGCCCGCGCAGCAGTTGCGCGCGGCCCGTTCGCTCGGCATGACGCAGATCCAGGCTTACCGGAAGGTCGTGTTCCCGCAGGTGTTCCGCCACGTCATCCTCCCCTTCACCAATCAGGCCGTATGGGCGTTGCTCAATTCATCGCTCGGCATGCTGATCGGGCTCCAGGAACTGAGCGGTGCGGCCAACGCGGCGCAGTCGGTCTCGTTCCGCAGCTTCGAGTTTTTCATCGTGACCGCCGCGATCTACTACGTGCTGGCCAAGGGCGTTGAGTTCGGCTCGCGGCTTGTGTTCCGGCGCGCACTGAGGACCTGAGCATGAACTTCGTTTTGCCCGATCAGAGCTTCCACTGGACAGACCTGACCTTTCTGCTCGTCGGTGCGGGGCACACCTTGCTGGTCTCGATTCTCTCGGGCGCGATCGGCACCTTGCTCGGCATCGCGCTCGGCTGGTTGAGGCACGCTTCGCCGGCGGTCCGCGTCCTCACCACGCCGTATGTCGATGTCACGCGCAGCGTGCCGCTGATCATCCAGCTCATTCTCGCCAATAGCATGCTGGCTTTGTCCGGTGCGCAATTCGACACGTTCTGGCTAAGCATCATCGTGCTGAGTTCGTCGATGACCGTAGTGACCGCCGAAGTGGTGCGCGGCGCGCTGTCCACGGTCCCTTATGCCTACGTGCGCGCGGCGCGCTCGCTCGGCATGACGTACTTCCAGACGCTGTTCAACATCTCCGCGACGCTCGCATGGCGCACGGGCATGTCGGCGTGGATCGGCCTGTTACTCGGTCTCACGCGCGACACGGCGCTGGTCAGCGTGGTGGGCTATGTCGACTTCATGAAATCGGCGCAGATCCTGATCTCGCGCACCAACGAAACGTTGCCGCTCTTGCTGGGCGTCGGGCTGTTCTACTTCGTCATCTGTTATTCCGTGTCGCGTTACAGCGCGCATCTGCAAAGAGGCATCGCATCATGATTGAGATCCGTTCGGTTCAAAAGCGATTCGGCGAAGTGGAAATTCTCAAGGGCATCGACCTGGACGTGAACAAGGGTGAACTGCTCTGTCTGCTCGGGCCGAGCGGTTCAGGCAAGTCCACGCTGCTTCAGTGCATCAACGGTCTGGAGCCGATTCAGGCGGGCACCATCACGGTCGATGGTGTCGATGTCCACGCGAAGGGCACGGACCTCAACAAGCTGCGCCGCAAGCTCGGTATCGTGTTCCAGTCGTATAACGCGTTTCCGCATCTCACCGCGCTGGAAAACGTGGAACTCGCGCTCAAACTGGTGGCGAAGAAAAATCGCGCCGATGCCACGGCGATCGCGCGCAAGCATCTGTCGCATGTGGGCCTAGGCGACAAGATCAACCTGATGCCCTCACGGCTTTCGGGCGGCCAGCAGCAGCGTCTGGCGATTGCCCGCGCGCTGGCGATGGAGCCGGAATACATGCTGTTCGACGAAGTGACCTCCGCGCTCGATCCGGAACTCGTAGGCGAAGTGCTCGACACCATGCGCCTGCTCAAGTCCGAAGGCATGACGATGGTCGTCGTCACGCACGACGTCAAGTTCGCGCGGCACTCTGGCGATCGCATTGCGTTTCTGCATTCGGGGCGCGTGTGCGAAGTCGGCACGGTCAAGCAGATGTTCGAAGCGCCGCGCGACGAGCGCACCCAGCGCTTCCTGCAGCGCGAACAAATGGCCTGACCGGCGCATCCACGCTTTATTCATTCTGCAATCTACAAGGAACATCATGATTTCGTTCGACCTCAAGGACCGTGCGGCGCTCGTGACCGGTGGCGCGTCGGGCATCGGCCTGGAAACCGCGAGGATGCTCGCACGATCGGGTGCAACCGTCGCGATCAACTATCTGCCGGGCGACCCTCGCGGTCCGGAAGCAGTGCAGGCGATCATCGCGGAAGGCGGCAAGGCCATCGGCGCACCGGGCGATGTCGGCCATGCGGACAGCGTCGAAAAGATGGTCAACGAAGCGATCCAGCAACTCGGCCGCCTCGATCTGCTCGTCAACAACGCGGGCGCGCCCGGCGTAAAGAAGGCCATTCCGGTGACGGATCTTGAATCGATCACCGAAGACCTCTGGGCCTTCATGCTCAACACGAACCTGATGAGCGTGTTCCGTTGCTCGAAAGTCGCGGCGAGCGCGCTGATCGAGGCGAAAGGCGCTATCGTCAACACGGCGTCGATCGCGGGCTTCGGTTCGGTCGCGAGCACGCTGTGCTACAGCGCATCCAAAGCGGCCGTCATCAATCTGACGAAGAACCTGTCGCGCGCCCTCGCGCCGAACGTGCGCGTGAACGCAGTCGCGCCGGGCGTGGTGGATAGTTCGTGGGGCGTAGGCTGGACGGACGAGCACAAGACCGAATCCATCGAAAAGACGCCGCTCAAGCGCTGGGCGATGCCTGCGGACATCGCCGAGTCGATCCTGTACCTCGGCTTCGGCGCGCGCATGATGACCGGGCAGACCATCATCGTGGACGGCGGCATCAGCCTGTGAAGTGAAACCGGTGGCGAGCATTTTCGAGCACGCCATTTTGATTTGACAGATTGTAGATAATCCGCAATATGGAAGTCGTTGAAACCTCATTGAGTCGAGCACGGCCATGACCACCCAAGACCTTTCTCAGGATTTCCGCCAATGCATGCGCCGGCTGGCCGCCAGCGTCAGTGTGATCAGTTGCGCGCACGAGGGAAGCTGGTTCGGCATGGCCGCAACGGCGGTCACCTCGCTTTCCACCGAGCCTTGCTCGATGGTCGTGTGCCTGAACGCATCGTCCTCGGTGATCAGACCGTTGATGGCGGCGGGCCGCTTCAACGTGAACGTGCTCAGTCGGTCGCACGTGGCGGTGTCGAGCGCGTTCGGCGGCAAGTTGAAGGGCGATGCGCGTTTCGGCGTGGGCGACTGGCAGCGCGATGCATCCGGGCTGCCGTATCTCGCCGACGCACAGGCCACGCTGCGTTGCGCGGTGCATCAGACGGTCGAGTACGGCACGCACATCGTCGTGATCGGGGAAGTCAGCGAAGTGCGCTTCACCGACGAAGTCAGTCCGCTCATTTACCAGAACGGCGCGTATGCGAGTGCGCTGGCGCTGAACGCCTGACCGGGCGCATTCACGTTTTTTGAATATCACCGTAGTCAAGGAGAAGCTCATGAAGTTCGGAATTTTTAGCCTGATGACCTTGCGCGATCATCCCGACGGCGCGGCCGGCGTGATGAAAGACACCAAGACGATGGTGCAGGGCGCCGAGGAACTCGGTTTCGATATCGCGTGGTTCGCGGAACACCACTTCTGCAATTACTCGATGTCCGCATCGCCGCTCATGATGGCCTCTTATGCAGCGGGCTGGACCAAGCGCATCAAGCTCGGCACGGGCGTGATCGTGCTGCCGTTGTACAACCCGATTCGCGTCGCGCAGGAAATCGCGCTGCTGGACGTGCAATCGGAAGGGCGCGCGGTGATCGGCGTGGGCACGGGTTATCAGCAGTTCGAATTCGAACGCTTCCGCCTGCCGATCGAAGAGAAGGTCGAGATGTTCCTCGAATACTGGAACGCGGTGGAAAGCGTGCTGATGCACGGCGAAGTCGAAGCCGACGGCAAGTACTTCAAGGTGCCGCGCTCGACTTTCGCGGTGCGCCCGGTGCAGTCGCCGATGCCGCCCGTCTACATGACAACAAGTCAGGTTCCGTTGCTCGAACGCATCAAGCACACGGACGCCACGCCGTTCCTCGCTGCCAGCACGCTTGGCTCGCCGGTGCTCTACAAAATGGTCGACCAGCTCGATCAGAACTGGGCGTCGATCGGCGTCGATCCGAAAAGCAAGCCGCTGTCCGTCATGCAATACGTGCACGTCACCGACAGTCGCGAAGAAGCGCTCGAAGCCGGCGAACGCGCGCGCTATGTCGGGCGCATGGCTAGCCATCTGCGTTTCAACGATCTGCCGATGGACGGCAGCTTCATCGCCGACGAGCCATTCAAGGGCGAGCAGACCATCGAACAGTACGCCGCCAACACGTTGTGCGGCAGCGTCGAGGAGGTGGCGGAACGCGTCGTAAAGGACATTCGCCAGCTTGACCCGACGCATTACGCGTGCAACTTCCAATTCGGCTGCATGCCGCTCAAGCGCGCGCATCGTTCGATGGAGTTGTTCGTCACCAAGGTGCTGCCGTTGGTCGAGAAAGAAGTCGGACCGATTGCGGATATCGGCCAGCAAAGACTGGCGCAGCGTGTCGCAGTCGAACACTGAAGCGTTTCGCGCTCAGGAGAAAAATCATGAATTTCGCACGCTATCCGAGCCTCGAAGGCCGGCATGTGCTGGTGACGGGCGGCGGCGGCGGTATCGGCGCTTCGCATGTGGAGCAGTTTTGCCTTCAGGGCGCGCGTGTTGCATTCATCGAACGCGATGCGGCGGCGGCCAACACGCTGCTCGACAAACTCGATGCGAATTGTCTGCGCAAGCCCGTGTTCCTGCAGGTCGATCTGCGCGACGTGAGCGCGGTGAAGGCGGCGGTCGAGCAGCACATCGCCACGCATGGCGACATCGACGTGCTCGTCAACAATGCAGCGCACGACGAACGCCACACGCTGGAGAGCGTATCGGTTGAGTACTGGGACGAGCGCATCGCGCTGAATCTGAGGCACCTGTTTTTCTGCGCGCAAGCGGTCGTGCCGGGGATGATCCGGCGCGGCGCGGGGTCGATCATTAATGTCGGATCGTTCAGTTGGCATGTGGGCCTCGGCGGCATGCCGATTTACACCGCGGCGAAAGCCGGTATCGAAGGCCTCACGCGCGGTCTCGCACGCGATCTCGGTCAGCACAACGTGCGCGTGAATACGCTGATTCCGGGCTGGATCATGACGCAGCGTCAGCTCGACCTTTGGGTCGACGAAGCCGGCAAGGCGGAGATCGCGCGCCGCCAGTGCCTGAAGGATCTCGTCATGCCCGACGATGTCGCGCGCATGGCGCTGTGGCTCGCCGCCGACGACAGCCGCATGTGCAGTGCGCAGAACTTCGTCGTCGATGGCGGCTGGAGTTGAACTCGATCAACGAAGTAGCAAAGGACAATCAAATGACGCAAATCACCAAAGTCAAGTCGGGCAGCATTCTGGAAGACCGCGAAAGCTATTCACGTGTGGTCGTGCTGGATAACTGGGTTTTCATGTCGCTGACCGCAGGGCGCGACTACAAGACGCGCAAGATGCCCGATACGGCAGTCGGTCAGGCCGAGCAAGCGTTCAGGAATGTGGAAGGCGCGCTCGCGTCGGTCGGTGCGACGCTCAGGGACGTGGTGCGTTCTCGCGTGTTCATTCCGCGTCAGTCGGATGTGCCGGAAGTCATGGCGTTTATTGGCGAGCGATTTCGGGGCATCGATCCGGCCAGCTGCGTGACGTGCTCGCCGCTCGGCGGCCCCGAATATCTGTTCGAGATTGAGATCACCGCCTACAAAGGCGCGGGCGATCAGCAGCAGGAACGCATCACCATCTCGCTGTAACGCGGGTGCGCGAGCGAAACACGATTGGGCGGCGATCACGACGTTAGGGCAGCGCGCTATCATGCTGAACGCATTCAGCCGTCTATTTTGGCCCGTGAGTTACTCCCTTATAATGCTGATTGTCGACATTTTCCAGGGTGATTTCTGGTGGCAATCAAGACAAAGACAGACTTCGGCGGACTGGTTCCGAAGTCTGCACTGGATAGCGTGGAATATGCTGCTCAACAGATTCGTGATGCGATCGTTTCCGGTCGCCTCACGCCGGGGACGCGCCTGATCGAAGCGCGGCTGACGGATCAACTCAACGTTTCGCGGCATCCGGTGCGCGAGGCGCTTAAGCGCCTGAGTCGCGAAGGCTTCGTGGACATTCGGCCGAATCGCGGGGCAATTGTCGCGGAAATCGATCCGGAGAATATTCTCGAGGTCTATGCATTGCGCTCAGCATTGGGCGCGATCGCGCTCGGCGCGCTGGCGAAGAAACCCGAGTTGCTGACCGGTACGGTGATCCGCAACCTCGAACGTCTGGCGCGCAATGCGCTGAGATTCGCCAAGGAGTCCGATCAGGAAGCGTCCATCAATAATCACCTGGAGTTCCAGAACGCCATCGTTCGCGCCAGTAACCTCGACAAGACTGCACGCTACTTCGAGGAGCTATCCGCTGAGGTGGTCCGCTTCAATAACCTGCTGAAAATGTCCTACACGGACAGGGAGAAAGACGCGGAGGAGCGCGTCGATGCCTTGGCGAAGGCTCTGAAGGAGAAAGACTTCACCGCTGCTGAGCGCATCTGGCGGCGGTCCTTCACGCTCGCTGCCGAGAGATTCATCGAACGGGTGGCCGGGAATGATGGCGCTGTGCGTTGAAAGGAAGAGTCTCCGGATCGACTCGTCAGGCGAGGGCGTTCTCGTTTGAGTCGCCGCCTCATTGTCGAACGCGGTGTTATGTGGTCCGGTAAGTCGCTTGCCCGCAAAGGGTTGCGAATTTTTGCTCGCGGCTCCTCGTTGAAGGGCCTGCAGCAGGTGAAGGGTTGGTCGCTGAAGCCTTCCAAAACGAGATCTTTCGGCGAAGCTCGCGGTTCACATCGAATGCGCTGGCGGATCGTATCACGGACGAGAACCAGATCCCCTTGCACGTGGGATGCCTCGTGGTCCCTTTCGGTAGCCTCACGACGGGCGTTGAAGTCCGCATCGGAGCGATCCTGTAACGAGAGAAAATCACCTTGTACACCGACTGAGTTGGGTTCCGCGCAGCAAACTAGATCAAACTTTACATAAATCAATTTATCGGTTTTTGTTAACTACTTATGTTGTAAGATTCGCTAGTTCAGAGAGTTGTTTCACGTGAAAGCGCGTGACGTACATGCTTAATATGAGCACCGAATTTGCATAATTTAAGTTCAAGTGTCGCATTCCGAGGTGCTGAGATCCTTATGTAAGCGTCCTATCTTCCAAGATCACCAAAAAGACGTAGAATTTAAAAAGAGCACTGTCGCTCAATCTCTTGAGCAGATGTTATGCTAATATTGTGCATATAGTATGCTTCGAGGTGGCCATGCCTATTGATACTCCCATCGTTCCCAGCGCCGACGAAAGCTTCGATCGGTTTATGGCCTCACTGCGCGATCCCGAAGATCCTGCTCCGATTGTCTCCGCACGGCGCTTTGGCGATGCCCTGCATATCGACCTGCAAACCCTAGCGCAGCAGGCTCACGTACACCGGAACACGATCAGCCGTCAGCCCGCCTCCGAAAGCGTGCAGCGATTCCTGCGCGATGCGCTTCGGGTCATCCGTGCGGCGACGGATATTTCAGGGGACGTCACAAAGGCGCTCTTCTGGTACCGGAACGAGCCACTTCCGGTGTTCAGCTACAAAACTGCAGAGCAATTGGTATCTGAAGGTCGAACCGACGACGTCCTTCGTTACGTCTCGTCGTTCGAGGCGGGTGCCGCAGGATGATCCTTACCGAATTGGCCGGTGTAATCGCCTATCGGATGCACGTACCGAAATGGGCCGGCACGCCGGCGAGCGGCGCGGGAGTAGGAGCGCATGGCGGTCGCGCAAATCGTGTCGGCCTCAATGCGCTCTATCTGGCCTTGGACCATGACACTGCCATCCGCGAGTATCAACAAATCTCGTCATTGATGCCGCCGGGAACCCTCGTCAGCTATAACCTCACTGTCGCTCCGGTAGTTGACTTCACGAACGGATACGAAAGCGGTAAGTGGTCTTCCTTATGGGAGGATTTCTATTGCGACTGGCGTCAATGCTGGTTTCATCAACGCATTGAGCCGCCGAGTTGGATCCTCGGCGACGAGGTTGTTTCATGTGGTGCTAAGGTTATCCTCTTTAAATCGCGGCTCACGCCTGACGGTACGAACCTCGTTCTCTACACAGAGCCCCTTGACTTGCAAGACCATCTCGAGCTTTATGACCCGCACAACGCGCTGCCGAAAAATCAATCGTCTTGGGATTAAGGATAAGAGAGCACCGGCGAAAAACGTCCGACACGCGTCTTCGCTGCCAAAGTTGCCAGCTTGACGAGAAATGAGGCCAAGCGCCCCTGAAATGTCGGCACGATGATGCATCGAGACCAATCTTGGTTCTTTGCCTCTCAAAAAGCTAACGCATTAATTCGGATAACACATCAATAAGGGCTCATATTGCTTGTGAAATGTGCGGGCTTCGATCTAACCGGCTCTAGACAAAAGTCCTGCCCGCGACGTCAAGCCTAGGGCTCTTGCCTGTCTCGGACCCATTCTCGAATTGCCTTCGCAAATAGGTGCAGCGCCATAGGCGTGTGGCGGTTTGCTGGATAGTAGAGGCAAAGACCGGGAAAAGTCAGGCCCCATCCAGGCAACAGGTGGAGCAAGTCTCCAGATAAGACGAGTTGCTCAACCATAGACAGCGGGACCCACGAGATTCCGATTCCGCCGAGCGCGGCGTCGACCATCAGGTTCAGGTTGCCAAGCGTCATCGGCCCCTTCACGTCCAGGGAGGCTCGCTTTCCCCTGTTCTCGAACTCCCACAGATACAACGCACCGCTTTCAAACCGGAAGCGGATGCAGCGATGTTTCAGCAAATCATCGGGCGCTTTCGGCACGCCCCACTCCGCTACATAGGCCGGTGACGCGACCGCTACCATTCGCATCTCCGGCCCGAACTGAATGGCAACCATATCGCGAGGCACGTCATCAAAGACGCGGATGCCGGCGTCGAAGCCACCTGCCACAATGTCGACCAGCCGCGTGTCGACGACGAACTCAACTTGGATATCGGGATACTGCTTGAGAAAACCCGGAAGAATCTCGCGAACAAGAAGCCTTGCGCCAGTTTCGGAGCAACTCACGCGCACAGTCCCAGACGGGCTGTGCTGCGCTGACGAGACTTCGTCCACAGCCACTTCCATCTCGTGTATCGCTGGCGCAACCCGGAGTAGAAGTTGCTGCCCTGCTTCGGTCAATGCCACGGAGCGAGTCGTTCGGTTAAACAGTCGCACTTTCAGGCGCGCCTCGAGCGCACGCATGGTATGACTGAGTGCGGACGGTGTAACGCCTAACGCTCGTGCCGCCGCGCTGAAACTCCCGTGCTGCGCAATGGAGACGAAGGTAGACAGGTCAGAGATAGCGGCGCGAGGCATTGATGAATATTTCTCACTAGGCCTTGCAATCATACGCGGATTGTTGAGTTTTAAATGGTGGTCTATCTTTAGTGATTTGCGGAATCGAACGGCGCGCCTAAATCGCATGACCGAACTGACAGATTCATCCACGAATACCAATCACACCGTCGAGGCACCGTCACCGCCTGTCGCGTCTGTTGAACAATCTGGGACGGTTGCAGACGCAAGGACTCACAGTATGCGCACATTGGCCATTCTTAGTTTGCTGATGGCTTTCGCTTCGATTTCCACGGACCTGTATCTCCCTGCGTTACCCGGCATGGCAGAGACGCTTCATGCCGACGCAGGGACGCTCGAATACACCATCTCCGGATATCTCGTTGGCTTCAGTCTGGGCCAACTGCTGTGGGACCCTATCGGCGACCGGTTCGGCCGTAAATTGCCTATTTCTGCGGGCCTCGTGCTGTTCGTGCTGGGGTCGGCAGGCTGCGCATTGTCCAATGACGCGCACACGATGATTGTGTGGCGTGCCGTGCAGGCTGTCGGCGCGTGCGCTAGTGTCGTCCTTGCGCGCGCCATTGTCCGCGACCTCTACACCGGCGTTCGTTCAGCGCAGATGATGTCCACGCTGATAACAGTAATGGCCATTGCGCCTCTGATCGGACCAAGCGTCGGAAGCATTATCCTGCATCTTGCGTCATGGCGAGTCATCTTTTGGACGCTCGTCGGCGTCGGGCTTTTCACGATGTTGGCCCTGACACTTTTGCCTGAAACATTACAGCCGGCGCGGCGAAATCAAGAGCCGCTGAAGCACGCGTTCATCGCTTACGGAAATTTGCTCCGAAGCAGGCCACTGTTGGCGTACGCCGGGGCAGGCGGCTTTTTCTACGGTGGCATATACGCCTACATAGCCGGAACGCCATTCGCCTTTATTGCGTACCATCATGTTTCACCGCAAGGGTACGGACTGCTGTTCGCAGCAGGCATCGTCGGGATTATGTTGACCAATCAGTTGAACGCGCGATACGTTCGACACTGGGGAGGCGACAATATCATGCGTGCGGGAGCGGTCGCTGCCGCCCTCTCCGGCGTAGCTGTCGCGATTACCTCTTTGACCGATTTCGGTGGCGTCGCCGGCCTCGTCATACCGCTTTTTGTGTTTGTCTCGTTGAACGGTTTTATCGTTGCCAATTCGATTGCCGGTGCCATGGGCATCTTCTCAACAAGGACAGGCGCAGTATCGGCCCTTATCGGCGCTATTCAGTACGGAACCGGAATTGCCGGCTCCGCCGTCGTGGGCGCGCTTTCAAACGGAAGCCCTTTTCCAATGGGATTGGTCATTGCTCTCATGGGAATCGGCAGCGCCGTGTCCGCACTTGGCCTGAAGAAGCTATCACGCGGCAGCAAACATCCTTGCGCATTAGATTGAAAAAAGCGTTCTTCAAGCACGGCATTTTTTAAGCGCGCACTGGGCGCAGACAGGCTCTTTGACACGCTATCAAGACGAACACTTCGCGGACGCCGGCAAGACTTCAGACGTCACGCGGCTATCCCCTCCCATTGCGACATTAAGGAGCAAGCGTATGGATGACAGTACACCCACCCTATCAAGGCGAAACTTTCTCGTCAGTGGCGCTGCCGCGGCCGCCGCGGTAAGCGTGAGACCTGACCGTGCGCTTGCGGCAACCACCACGACGTCTTCCGCGACCGAGCGAAGCGAAATGACCACCCACGTGACGCTTAACGTCAATGGGCAAAGTCATACGCTGCAGCTTGACACTCGCACGACGCTGCTGGATGCGATTCGGGAACACATTCACTTGACGGGCACGAAGAAAGGCTGCGACCACGGTCAATGCGGCGCTTGTACGGTTCTCGTGAACGGTCGCCGCATCAATTCCTGTCTTACGCTCGCCGTGATGCATCAAAGTGACAAGGTCACCACTATTGAGGGTCTTGGCACACCCGACCATCTGCATCCGTTGCAAGCCGCTTTCGTTAAACACGATGGCTATCAATGCGGGTACTGTACGCCGGGGCAAATCTGCTCCTCAGTTGGCATGCTTGATGAAGTAAAACGCGGGGTGCCGAGCCATGTGAGTAAGAGCCTGGTCGAGAAGCCGCTACTGAGTGTCGACGAACTTCGCGAGCGCATGAGCGGCAACATCTGTCGCTGCGGCGCCTATTCCAATATCGTCGAGGCCATCACTGAAGTTGCGGGAGGTGAAGCATGAAGCCGTTCACCTACGAGCGAGCTAATACACCCGCCGAAGCCGCGGCGGCTGCTAGCCGGCGCCCGGACACCAAGTTCATTGCTGGTGGCACGAATCTGTTGGACCTGATGAAGCTGCAAATAGAAACGCCGCAGCATCTCGTCGACGTCAACGGCCTCAATCTCGACCGAATCGAGGCTACGCCCGAAGGTGGACTCCGTGTAGGCGCACTTGTCCGAAACACGGACCTCGCAGCAGACATGAGAGTGCGACGCGATTATGGCGTGCTGTCGCGTGCGCTACTGGCAGGCGCGTCCGGACAGCTTCGCAATAAAGCGACGACTGCTGGCAATTTGCTTCAGCGCACTCGATGCCCCTCCTTCTACGACACCAATCAGCCATGCAACAAGCGTCGTCCGGGCTCTGGCTGTAGCGCAATAGGCGGCGCATCGCGTTCGCTGGGCGTGATCGGCACCAGTGACGCTTGTATTGCGACCCATCCGAGCGACATGGCCGTTGCCATGCGAGTGCTGGACGCGACCGTCGAGACGGTGAACTCGCAGAATCAGCGCCGCCGCATTCCCATCGCGGACTTACATCGCCTACCCGGAGAGACGCCTCAACTTGAGACGGCGTTGCAGCCGGGTGAGCTCATAAGTTCCGTCACATTGCCGGCTCCTGTCGGTGGCGTTCACGTCTATCACAAGGTGCGAGACCGGGCCTCATACGCGTTCGCGCTCGTGTCTGTGGCCGCAATCGTGCAACGCGATGGAACGGGACGCGTGGCGTTCGGTGGCGTGGCACCGAAGCCCTGGCGTGCGGAAGCTGCGGAAACATCGCTTCCGCAGGGGGCGCAGGCGGTCGTTTCAAAGGCCTTCGCCGATGCGCGACCGACTCCCGACAACAACTTCAAGTTGAAGCTCGCCGAGCGAACGTTGAGTGCAGTCTTGATGGAAGCGAGGGCATAAAGATGAAATTTTCTGAACCCGCCAAGACCAACCCCATCGATCAACTCAAAGTGGTCGGTCGACCGACCGACCGCGTGGACGGTCCGTTGAAAACAACGGGGACCGCCACTTACGCCTATGAGCACCATAAGGGTTTTCCTTCACCGGCATATGGCTTCGTCGTTGGCTCCGCGATCGCGAAAGGAAGCATCGCGTCGATGGACCTCAAGGCGGCGAGCGCTTCGCAAGGGGTGTTGACCATCGTGACTGCGGCCAACGCCGGCAGGCTCGGGAAGGGTAAATTCAACACGGCAAAACTGCTCGGTGGACCGGACATCCAGCATTACCATCAAGCGGTAGCAATCGTTGTAGCAGAGAGCTTCGAACAAGCTCGAGCAGCTGCTTCCTTGGTGCGCATCGAATACATACCGTCTTCGGGCACGTACGACCTCGCCCAAGCAAAGGACGGCGCAGGGCTCGCCCGTCCGACCAGCTTTGGCGGGCCGTCCCAGACGACGGTTGGGGACTTCGCAGGTGCCTTCGATAGCGCGCCCGTCAAGCTCGACGCCACGTACACGACACCGGACCAGGCGCACGCGATGATGGAGCCTCATGCGTCCATCGCCTGGTGGCAAGGCGACTCAGTCAACATCTGGACTTCCAACCAGATGATTAACTGGGGCGCGGGTGACATCGCAACAACGCTCGGCGTGAGTCGCGACAAAGTTCGACTGATGTCACCTTATGTGGGTGGTGGTTTTGGTGGCAAGCTCTTCGTTCGGTCCGACGCCGTGCTTGCGGCGCTCGGTTCGAAGGCCGTCGGACGTCCTGTAAAAGTGGCGTTGACCCGGCCCCTCATGTTCAACAATACGACTCATCGTCCAGCGACAATTCAGCGCGTTCGGCTTGGCGCAGGCACTGACGGTCGGTTGACGGCCATTGCGCACGAAGGCTAGTCCGGCAATCTGATGGGCGGAGGTCCTGAAACTGCAGTCAATCAGACGCGGCTTCTGTACGCAGGAGCGAACCGACTCACCGCTACACGACTGGCCCTACTCGACTTGCCCGAAGGGAATGCGATGCGCGCACCCGGCGAAGCACCGGGTCTGATGGCGCTCGAAATCGCGATGGACGAGATGGCCGAAAAGCTCAATCTTGATCCGGTCGAATTTCGTGTGCGTAACGATACGCAAGTTGACCCGGAAAAGCCTGACCGTCCTTTCTCGCAGCGACAGCTTATTGAATGCATGAAGGTTGGCTCGGAGCGCTTTGGCTGGGCGCACCGCAACGCACAACCGGCAAGTGTTCGTGAAGGTCGTTGGCTCATCGGTATGGGCATGGCAGCAGCGTTTCGAAACAACCAGCTCACAAAGTCCGGTGCACGCATCCGTCTCGACCGCACGGGTCACCTCACGGTCGAAACCGATATGACCGATATTGGCACGGGTACCTATACCATCCTCGCCCAGACAGCTGCAGAGATGATGGGTGTCTCCATTGACGACGTGACGGTGCGATTGGGTGATTCGTCATTTCCAGCATCGGCGGGCTCGGGTGGCCAGTGGGGTGCCAACAATTCAACCTCCGGCCTGTATGCAGCTTGCCTGAAGTTGCGCGAGATGGTGACGAGCCGTCTGGGAATACTAGACTCAGATGCAACATTCGCTGGTGGACACGTACTCGCCGATGGTCACGCTGTCTCGCTGGGAGAGGCAGCAGCGAAGGAAGAGCTCGTTGCGGAGGACTTCATCGAATACGGAGACTTAGACAAGAAGTACCAGCAATCGACATTTGGCGCGCATTTCGTCGAAGTCGCCGTAGACTCTGCAACGGGTGAGATTCGCGTTCGACGCATGCTTGCGGTGTGCGCAGCAGGCCGAATTCTCAATCCGAAGACGGCTCGAAGCCAGGTCATTGGCGCCATGACGATGGGTGTAGGCGGTGCCCTGATGGAAGACTTGGTTGTCGATAAGCGACGTGGCTTCTTCGCCAATCACGACCTCGCGGGCTACGAAGTCCCGGTACATGCCGATATTCCGCACCAAGAAGTCATTTTTCTTGATGAGGTCGATCCCATCTCTTCCCCAATGAAGGCTAAAGGCGTAGGTGAATTGGGTCTCTGCGGCGTAGCAGCGGCGGTCGCGAACGCTGTCTATAACGCGACCGGCGTGCGCGTCCGAGATTATCCCGTCACACTTGATAAGCTTCTCGATGGGCTTCCGGCGGTCGCCTGAAGCGCGGTAAGGAGGGTACCGGCTCAAGTTGTATGGTGCGGCAGAAAAAAACCCGCCGCGAGCGGCGGGTCAACCGATGGGCGCGTTATTTCCTAACGCATCATCACCATATGACCGTCATGACGGGGGCGTTCAAGCGATACGGCGAAACGCTGTTTTTCAATTAGCAGAGCGTGGCATTTTCACAGACAGCGTCTCGAGGATGAGAGATATGCATCAATGCATCACCCTTGCGAGCAAGGAGTCTATCAAGCGCATCGCGGGTCTGACTAGCAAAGTTTCGGCCGGCCGTTCGCCAGATCTACTCGGGAACTGCCCCTTGAACGCCTATTGCCGACTTAGCTAGAGCCGGTGCCCAAGGCTCGGAAGATGCTTCGACCTCTACAGATTCCGGATCGAAACCTTGTTCGCTTACCGCTTGCTTGACAATTTCAGGGTTGGCACATCCGCTGATACCGCCGATAACATCTCCATTGACGATCAGATGCCCAGACCATTGTCCGCTTGGGGCACGAAATATCTTTAGTTAGGAACTTCATCGGGCGTGGGTATCGAGTTGACGAGCTTAGGAGAAAATTTGCCGGCAGAGCAAAAGTAAAAACTACTTTGTTAGGCTAACGAATATTTAGCATATCATATGGCATGAAAGGTAGCGATTTAGAAAGGCGCGCACTGCATCCAGATCGGGGCTCGCCTGGATATAGCAGAAGGCGGTCGAGCGGTTTTCGCCCTCGGCGCCCGAAAGAGCGTGTGGTACGGCTAACCGTTCGAGCGGCGCGAGTACTAGGCGGCTCGCGGTCTGATTTTTCTCTTGGTCCAAAGCGAGAGCCGGCGCCACCTCAATGAGTTCAGCCGCCACCAACGGAACGCCAAGCTGCTCGGCCGAATCAACATCGGCCTCGTGGTCAGTTGCAGCGCCGCCTGCTGACGCCGCAGCCAACTGACGATCGCGCGGGCGCGACCCGGACCGATGCGCGGGATCGACCGCCACCAGCTGCCGCCGCGTCGATTGCAGAAGGCGACTAGCTCGGCCAGCGTGGTGATGCCCTCGCCTTTTAAACGCCGGGCGATGCGCGGACGCAACCACGCCCCAATGGCGTGATCCGGATGTGGAGGCAGCGCCGCCAGTTGCGCTGCTTCCGTGACCATCCGGAAGGTCACCGCCGTGAGCTTGGCGTGCCCGTGTTGACGGACAGACGCGCGCAGATGCTCGGCCAGCGCGGTCGAACCGTGTGCAAGCGCGAGCGTCACCAGCGTATCGAGCATGGTGTTGAGATGCCGCTCCATCGCGCCAGGGGTCGCAGCATGCGGATCGTCGTCGGGATCGTAGTAGGTCCAGGCGATGACAGCCGGCGCGATACGCTGGACGTACGCACGCAGTGCGGTGAAGTCCTTGGCGGTATAGCCCCGCTCAAAAGTGAGCTTTTCCGGGGCGCGGGGCTTCGAAGCATCAAGCATCGCGCTCCGCCTCATCGTCGCCCTCGCCCGCGCTAGGCGCGCGCGGTAAATCGCGAAACATCGGCGGCACGAGCGTCGGCAGACCGAGTCGCGTTAATTCCGCATGGGCCTGCCCCATAAATACGTCTGGCCACGTCCCGCAGAGGATTTCAAAGGCAACGCGAAGGTCTTGCTGTTGCCTGGCAAGCCATTGGTCACTGGGTGCCTCGCCCCACAGGACCCGCTGCACAAGTGCCACGGCGCCGCACTCTGCAATCATGTCGAGCACCGGGAGGTACCGTTGATCGTCCACTATTGTGCGGCCATAGATCTGAGCGAGAGACGTGAAGACCGCCAGTTCGATCCGAGTCGGCTTGACGGGTAGCGACACGGGCCGTCCTTCCACCAGATGACCCATCGCATGCGCGCGACGAAACCAGGTAATGGCGTAATCGAGCGCGAGCACGACGCGGGCGACCTCAGCGTCAGAAAACGGCCCGCGATCGTCATCAGTCGCAAAGTCTTTTGCCACGGGCCTCTACCCTCTCAGGTAAGTGGGAAATGCCGAATTCTACCCCTCAAACGCCATCCCGATAATGCGACGTTATCAGGCTTTATAAGACAATAGCGTATCTAAATAATTGCGTTACTTGGAGATGTTTCGGCTAAAGGAAACACGCGCAGTGCGGGGACAAATGGCTGTCAGTGTGCTGTTGGAAAGCGCTAGGCCGCTGCACAGCATTACGACGCAAAGGGGACGTAGCGTCGTCCAGGAGTTCTTGCCTGACAGGTCAGTGACGGAGGATCCGGGCGTGCTCCACCCTGGCGCGCATTTCAGCGAATGCACCCATTACTGCGCTTTGACTTGGCGCAGCCTCGACGGCCGCGCCTAACGTAGAAAGTGTCCTGCCTCCGTTTCATTCAACAGCCAGACCTTGTTGGTCTGGCTCTCGCTCTGGCTGACCGACATCAGGCACGTCCGATGGATTGTTTGGTGCCGGAGCGTCTGGCGTAAGCGGTTGACTGTCGGGAATGGTTGGATCGGACATTATGTACCTCCGTTGTAAAGCCACTTGGATTTTCGGGTTAGCCGGAAAAAATTATGTGCTCACCGGATCCGCATTTTTGGAAAGGCCTAGAGCCACGCGCCGTTCCTCAAGTGCTCTTTCCAACGGACCGTATGTAAGAGGTTTGCGCATATACCCGTCGAATGCAGGAAAGTCGTTGTCGTTCAAGTCAACCCTTCCCGTCACCGCGATCATGACGGCCTCTTGCGACGCACCCGTCATGCGAAGCCCTTCGCAGACTTCGCGGCCATCGCCATCCGGTAAGTCGACGTCGGCCAGGATGATGTCGAAGGACCGAGATTGAGCAAGAGTTCGCCCTGATTCGCAATCGTGGGCGATAGCGACTTGATGCCCCATCTTTGTGATGAGGTCCGCCAAGCTTTGCGCGAGGTCGGAGTCGTCGTCGAGGACCAGGACTTCCATGGCAGTACTCCATTCGAAAAGAGGCCACGAGGGTGAGCATGTCGGTGCAAGGTTGATGCCAACAATGAGCGCTGCTGCTTTCCCCATAGGCGAGTTTTGTGCACGCAGTGCGGCGACTGTTTGCTATATGAGTTCGATCCAAACGGATGGCGAAATTTTCACTGCCTACAAGCAGAGCCGGCCAATCGTCTCGATGTGTTCGCGGCGTCGTCACGGCTTGCGTCTCGTCTTGGGCAAAGTAAGCACCATCGCTGATAAACTCTTACCAATGAGCCTCAAGCGCACGCAATGGAATTCGAACAGCTCGCCGCGCTCAAGTTGGAACTTAATCCAACGCGCAAAGGACCCAAGGGCGGATTCACACCCAACGTCAATGGCATCAGTCGGAGGACGGGATATCAAGCAAGGACTCAAGCCGCCGCCAACGTCCCGTCATGCAGCCGAGCGCGCAGTCACCACGCTTCAGCGAAATTTCCCGCGTGCTTTTCCGCGAAATCCCGCACCCAAGGTTCCGCTCTTAGCAATCCCGCCTTGTTGAGCGCGCCGCTTAAAAAATCATTTTCCAGAGAAAGCTGGCCGATCTGCAGTGTTGGTTTCCGGAATCCAGAGTGGCGCGATCAGCGGCCCGTGCGCCTGACCATCAAAATTGCGATCGCGGTCGGCCCAATGAGCGCGCAGCGCATCAAGCGTGGCGCTGCTCACCGGCACGGTGCGTTGCTTGCGCCGCTTCCCGACGATCGTCAGGGTCCAGACGGTTCGCGCACGCGCGCTAGACGCCTTACCCGATTGTTGTAGCGCGGACGTCGACAATTCGCTTCTGAGGTCAGAAGGCCGAAGGTCTTCACGCCTCGCCCGAGCGGCTTCTACTCGACGTAACCCCGAGTCACCCATCAAAAGAATGGCCGCCCGTGCGGCCCGCCATTGAGGCGCCGCCTCTTGCTCCACACGCGCCCGCGCCTGCCTGTCGTCCGACAGCCCCGGGCGCAAAGGGGCGCCAGCGGCCGCTCGTGCGCGGACGCTTCGGTCCCGTAAAGCTCGCGATCGGCGCTCGAAAAAAATCCTTGTACGCCTCGCAGTCTTCGACGAGCAGTGAGGACAGCGGCTTTTGTCGAACCACCACGCTCCACAAAATCAGCCGTTCAAGCTCCCGCGTATAGGCGCGCAGGGTCACCGGCCGATCGCGATACCGGTGCAGGTAAGCGTGCACGGCGGCCAGGTCGTGCTCGGCGCGAATGAAGGCGAAGCTGCGCGCGCGGTTGATGCCCCGGCGAAGACCGTGGCCGTCCGAAAACTCAGCCGATATGGCGAGCTGCTCGAAGGGCGCCAGACACGGCACCGCCGGATCGACGCCCACCACGATGGCGACCGGCTCGCCCGCCGCGCGAAAGGTGACGTCGAGTGGCCTCGCATCGACGTCGTCGGCGACGCGTGCGCCGAGGCTTCGCTCATGGCGACGCAGCCATGCCACCAGCGTCGCGGCGCGCAGCGGTCCAATGCGCGGCACGGATCGCCACCACCTGCCGCCGCGCGCGTTGCAATACTCGACCAGGGCGCCCAGCGTGGTGATCCCCTCCCCGATCAATCGTCGCGCGATCAGCGGCTGGAACTGTTGAGGTCCATTAATTCAGCTACTGGGTGCGCTTTAACGCTAACGGGGAAGTGCCAACAAGTCGTTGATTCCATGAGCATTACTGTGGCTCTTGAGCTTGTTCAATGCTGGTCGAGGCGCAACGTTCTAGGCTTGCACCTCACCGAACCGCCGTGTATTAGTGCTGACGACGATGCGTATTAACGGCAGGGATGGTCATCACGGTCGAGCCAGGTATGGAATACACACTCGGAAAATGATTGTGCATGAGGAAAACATCGCACTCACCGCTGACGGCTCTGATTTGTGACCGCCAGTGCGTATGTGGCTGCGGGGCGGCGCGGGAAAACGGGTCCGTACGCATAGGTACTGACGGCATCGCCCCGATCGGGGCGTCTGAAGTAGGCAAGCGGCGAATGGCCGAATTAACCCCGGACAAACGCGAATGTCGGCTCCGCATTGACCGAACATCTTGCCGTTGAGCGACGCATCACAACCGCTTAACGCCGCTTCAAATATTGCAGTTAAGGGCTGATTAGCGGAAGAGGTCTGGGCGTCGGTACGAAGTTCCGCCCTTGAGCCCGGACCAGTTCCAGCTCGCGGGTCCCTTCAATGGGGCTCCGACACGGTCATCGTGAATATTAGCTTTGACTTACCCACGTTCGAATATTGATGAGCCGTGTCGGTCTTAGCGACCGCAGAGCAGCCGGCAGCAATGAGAAATTCCGTCTCGTTCACCACAATTTTCAGTTGGCCTTGCTCGACGTGCAGCAGCTCGCTCGTCCCATCGGGATGACCCGTGGACTCAAAAGTTTCGCCTGGCTGCATTTCCCAGCGCCACAGTTCGACCATGGTCGGCCCGCTCGTGCCGGCCAACAATCGTGCTGAGCCGCCCTTACCTCCTGTCCACAATGTTGGGATATCTTGCTTTTGAATGAGATGAACCGCAGGTGAACTGGTCACGTTCACGATGTCCGCGACTGAGACGCCAAGCGCCGCTGCTATCTTGCAAAGAATTGCAATGCTCGGATTGGCAGCACAGTTCTCGATCTCCACAAGCATGCCTTTGCTGACACCTGAACGCCGCGATAGCGCGTCCAGCGTCAGCCTTTGTTGCTTCCGGTATTCCCTGAGACGCGTTGCCACTGCCTCGCTCACAGTCTGAACGCTGGCGCCTGACGTGGTCGATATGTTGACTTTACTAGTCATTGGTCGATATGATGATCTAAATTAGTCACCGCGTGATTTTCCATGCTCACCGTTTTCCCGTCAATCAGCCCCCACGTCGCATTGCTCGCTCCGGGCTTTCGCGCCTTGAGTATCAGCGTCAATGCATCGCGCATGTTGCGCCCGGACTTCGGCAAACAATCTCTCGGCGGGGCCTGCCAGGCGGTCGCATCGGACGTTCCCGTTTGGGCCGATGCGCATCTTTCTGCGTGGGCCGATGTCTTTAGAAAGTTCGGCGCTAAACCGCAGCGAACCGCGTGCTCGGCAGAAGCATTGCGCACGCGCGTCTTAAAGTCAGGAGGGCTGCCAAGTATCGATCCGGTCGTCGACTTGTACAACGCGATCAGTTTGCGATTCGCCGTGCCCGTTGGCGGTGAAAATTTCGATGCCTATGTCGGAATGCCACAACTCGTAATTTCGGATGGTACGGAGGCATTCGACACGGTCAAACACGGCGTGCCGGCCGTCGAGGTCCCAGAGTCCGGCGAAGTTGTTTGGCGCGACGACGTCGGTGTCACGTGTCGTCGTTGGAACTGGCGACAAGGTGTGAGGACCAGGCTTACCGCCGATGCAAAGCAAATGTGGTTTGTTGTGGAAAGTTTGCCAGAGATGCCGGTCGCTGCGCTTCATGAAGCGGGCGACGCGCTCGTTTCTGGCCTGCGTTCTTTGATGCCCGAAGCTGCTGTCAACACTCGGCTGATCGGTGCGAATACCTTGTGACAACGACTCTCGACATGCTCCCCTCCACCTCCTTTCTCGCTGCCGCGGTCCTGTTGGCGATCATTCCAGGTCCAGGCCTCGCCTACGTCGTTGCACGTACGGTCTCCGGAGGCAAAGCCGCAGGGATCGCTTCCACCATCGGTGCGGCTCTCGGTGGCATGGTCCATGTTTTTGCCGCCGCACTTGGGCTTTCAATGCTCATTGCTCAATCGGCCATGGCTTATGCGGTTGTCAAATACGTCGGCGCGGCCTATCTCATTTTTCTTGGCGTGCGCACACTCATGTCGAAAACGCGGGCGGTTAGCCAGTCGGTGCAAGTGCAGTCAAGCATTTCTAGAGCATTCAGAGACGGGATTATCGTCGAGGCGCTCAATGTAAAAACCGCCATGTTTTTCCTGGCCTTCATTCCTCAATTCCTGTCCACGGACCGTGCACTGACGCCTCAATTTATCGTGCTCGGAACGACGTGTATTGTCTTGAACAGTGCCGCAGATGTCGTCGCGGTCTTCGCCGCGCATCGCGTTGTCGCCTCAGGTACCGCTGGGGCTGCCAGACAGCGGCTGATGACCCGACTATCGGGCGCAACGATGCTCATGCTCGGTGTTGTCGTCGCAATCACAAACCGAGAAGGCTAGCCCTCGTCCATCATTCGCTCTTCTCTGTGTCCACGTCACGAGATTTTTCATGTACATACCTGATCACTTCAACGAAACCAATACCGAAGTCTTGCAGCAGCTCGTGCTTCAGCATCCGTTCGGAGCGCTTGTCACAAGCGGAAAGAGTGGACTCGACGCAAATCACATCCCGTTTGAGTTGATCACGGATCAAGGGCAATTTGGGACATTGTTGGCTCACGTCGCTCGGGCGAATGCGGTATGGCAGGACGTGACCGACAATGACGAGGTGATGGTCATCTTTAACGCTGGGGACGCCTACATCTCGCCGACCTGGTATCCGAGTAAGCATGAGCACCATAAACAGGTGCCTACGTGGAACTACATTGTCGTCCATGCGTACGGCCGAATCCAGATCCGCGACAACAAGAAATTTGTGCGTGGTGTCGTCGCACGGCTTACCCGAACGCACGAAGCGCAGGAACCAAAACCTTGGAAGATGGGCGATGCTCCAGTCGATTATGTGGAGCAACAGCTCGATGCGATCGTGGGACTCGAGATCGAAGTTACGCGATGGGTCGGCAAACGCAAACTTGGACAGCATAAAGATGCCCGAGACATTCGAGGCCCCGCTGGAATGCTTAATTCCCGCGGCAACCAACAAATCGGTGACGCAATGCTTGGCTGTGCAGCGAAGAAGGAAGAGTAACGCTGGTGATGCGGTGGCGCACTCGTAAGGACCTTATCGGCCGTGACCTAAAACTCAGCTGACCGACGTGAGCTTCGCCCCAATCCAGAGCTGAAGCTCATTGGTTTTATAAATGCGAAGCACGCCCCTCAAGAGGTCGGAACATAGAAAGACTGAACACCGGAAAACCGCAGAGGATCGTGGTCGTCCGATGTTTTAGGCTATGCGGATCCACGTGTTGGCGGCAACGTAGTTTCTGCTCCTCCTTTGTCGGCCGCTTGCACGACCCTCGCCGGAGTCGCGACATAGCTCGGAGCCGCAGCTGGTTCCCTCGAATCCCGCAGAGCATCGATCTCGCGCACTGGCTCGGCGACACGGATCGCGCATTCATCAGGCGCGATCTCGCCGATGAGCAGGCGTCGTACGCCAAGCCCGATAGCGATCCATGGTGGACCCTCTTCAGCGAACCGGCCGTGTGGCTGCTCACGCTCGGCTTCGGGTTCAACACGATCTTGCTGTATGGCACGACTCTGTGGCTGCCCTCGGTGATGAAGTCGTACGGGCAACTGAGCGAAACGGCGATCGGCTTTCTCGCCCGTGCGCCGTTCGTGATGTCGATGCTCGGCACCTACTACATCAGCCGCCGCTCGGATCGTCACGGACAGGAACGCCGCTGGCACGCCGCCGTGCCGACCATGCTCACCGGCCTGCTCATGATCGCCGCCGCGTGCGTGCCCGCCCCGCTCTTCTGGCTTCAGATCGCGCTGTTCATCGCGCTCGGCTTCACGCTCAAGTTGTTGATGCCGCTCGTCTTCGCGCGGTTGACCGAAATCTTGCCGATGCGCAAGGCGATGCCCGCGGTCGCTTTCGTGAGCGGCGTCGGCAATCTGATCGGTCAGTTTCTCGGACCACTGATGGTCGGTTATGTGCGCACGATGCCGGCAAGCCCGATGGTCGCGCTCAACGCCATGCCCACGACGATGCAGGCCTTGCGCGCGAAGTTCAGGCCGTAGCGGCTGGCGGCGATCCTGTCGGAATCCAGCCGCCGAGCCACGAACCCATGAGGCCCGCAAGTCCCGGCAAGATGCCGTAGATGCCGAGCTGCAGCAGCGAAAAGCCGCGCTCCTTGACCAGATAGGTCGGATACCAGGTGATGAAGAAATAGATCACGTAGCCCTGACAGGCGAAGCCCAGCGACGTCGCCGACACGACTCTCGACGTGAAGAGTTTGCGCCATTTGATGCGCACCGCGGGCTTCTTCACCGCAGGCACGTCCTGCTCCACGTGCTTGACTTCGGCTTCGTTGACGAAGCGGCTTTGCGATGGAAACTCGCTCGCCACGAGAAGCCACACGGCGACCCAGACGAGCCCGACCACGCCTGTCACGAGAAACGACGCCTTCCATCCGTACGCGGTGATGATCGCCGTGCAGACGGGCAATGCGATCAGCGTGCCGCCGCGCGCGCCACAATCGTAGATGCCGGAAGCAAGGCCGCGTTCGGTCGGCGGAAACCAGCGTTCGACGAACTTCGTGGCGGCGGGGAACGCGCCTGCTTCCCCGACACCGAGCAACACACGCAGGCCGAGAAGCGATGCCCCGCCGCGTGCGAGGCCCGTCGCCATCGTGAAAACGGACCACCAGACGACAGCCGCGGCGAATCCGGCTTTCGCGCCGAGCCGGTCCACGAGCATGTCGGCCGGAATCTGGAAAGCCGCGTAGGTTCAGAAGAAAGCGCCGAGAATGAGCCCCGATTCCGCCGAGGAAAGATGCAGCTCCGCGTTCATATAAGGCAACGCGACGGAGAGATTCGCGGGGTCCATATAGTTGCTGACGATCGCGACAAACGCGAGGAACACCATGAACCATCTGAATCTCGTCGGCTTTCGAGCCTGTGCGAGTGGCATTGTCTGCATCGTCTCTTCCCCGGCTCCGTGCGAGCCATGTCGATCATGTGCGTGATCACGATTTCAGCTAAAAACTCAGCCGCACGCCAATACATTGTCGAGCGTGGGCCATAACTCAGCCGCACGCCAATACATTGTCGAGCGTGGGCCATAACCCCGGGTTATGCTCTGGTCATACCGATGGCGCGCAAGGAGAAAGCATGGCAAGATCGACGCTTAATTATCACCAGGTCGAATTGCTATACGAAGTCGTCCGGTGCAGGACCTTGACGGCGGCAGCGCAAAACCTACATATCTCGCAGCCTGCCGTGACGAAGCAACTCAAGGCGCTGGAAGAGAGTCTGGGCGTCGCGCTCTTCAAGCGCGAAAAAGGCCGGCTCGTGCCCACGGCGGAAGCCATCCTGCTGTTCGAACAGACCGAACGAACGCGAGCCTTCGCGCACTCAACGAACTCGCCGACGGTTTGCGCTCCGGCACGCTCGGCCGGGTTTCCTTATGTGCGTATCCGGCGGTGACGGAGATATTGCTGCTTGAGGCCATCGCCGTTTTTCAGACGCGGTTCCCGAAGTTCTTCGTGGAAGTGGCGATTGAAAACGCTCAACGAATGCTGGATCTCGTGAAGAGCCAGCAAGTCGATCTCGGCATCCGCACGCCGTCTCGCGCCATGCGCCACGTGACGGAAAAGCATTTGCTCGATTCGACCATCGTCTGCGCGATGCCTCTGGACGATCCGCTCGCGAAGCGTCGTTCAGTGAAGATCGGCGACTTGGCCGATGTCGCGTTGACGAGCGTCGGCGCGCTCGAAAGCATCCCCGAATAGCAGGCGCTGCTGTCGTCCTTGGAGAATGGACGGTTGATCCATGCACGCGTGTCGAGCTCGGCGCTGGCTTGCCGGATGGTGCAACTGACGCGGTGCCACGCGATCGTCGAGAGCCTGACGGCCAAGTCCATCGATGCAAACGGTCTGGCCTTCGTGCCGCTCGAAACGATACCGCCGCGCGCCGGATCGCGATGCTCAGGCCGTCATTGCGGCCGGGCAGCGCGTTCACGGAGTCGTTCTGTGATATTCTCGGTGAAGCAGCACGCAGGCTCGGCGAGCGCAATGCGCCACCGGCTCTTTTGCCCCGCCGCGCGCGGCCGTTTGGGCAATCACGGATTGGATGATGATCGGGAGCGGGATATCGCTCGCGGATATTCCCGCCGCCTGGTCACATCACCACTTCCAGTTCACGCCCGCCATGCCGCTGTAGTCCTGCTCGTGCTTGGCAAAGTCCACGCCGACACGTGCGAACACCGACGCGTTCTTGCCGATCTCCCATGCTCCGCCGGTGGCCACATGACCGACGGTGCGCGCGAGCGGCGTGCCGGATACCTGATAGACCGCGCCCGGCGCCTGAGCGAACGACGCATTCAGCGTCTGGCCGAGGCTGCCGATGCGCTGCTGCACGTTCGCATCGATCTCCCACGTATTGGCCGCTCCGTCGCGGCGCTTTTGCGTGAACAGATAACGCACGCCCGCGATGCCGGCCGTCGCGGCCTGAGTGCTGCCCTGGTAGACGAGATCGAACACGCCGCCCTGGCCTTCGCCGAAGCCGTCCTGGGCATACCGGCCCACGCGCATTCCGACATAGGGCTGGAGCGTCATGTCATCGCGCAGATGCAGGTTCAGACCGCCTTGCGCGTATGCGGTCGCGGCGCGCGTTTCGACGCTGCCTTGCGGCGTGCCCGACAAACCGCCAAAGCCGACGACGCGATTCTCCGCATTGCTCCATCGCCCGATGCTTGCCATACCGCGCACGAAGAACGGCTGCGTCGCCGGTTGCCACGCGCCGTAGAGCAGCGCCTGCCAACCGTTGGTGTGACCGCTGGCGCCCGGCTGATTGAAGCCGAGATCGCTGTAATCCGCATCGACCGCCACGCCCGCACGGACGTCGCGCGCCACTTCGCGATCGTAGCCGACAGTAAGCGAACTCGAACGTGTATCGAGCGCGTTGCTTCCAACCGTTGCATCACCCGATACATGCGATTGGCCATAACGCACCGCCGCCCACAAGTCGTTCGACGGACGCACCTGCGATACCGACGTCATGCGCTCGCTCACCGTATTGCCGAGCGCCTCGGTGTTCTGACGCGCGACGCGCAGCAGGCCCGTCGCTTCGACGCCGGTCATCTGCGCAAGCGCCGATTGCGCGCCTGCCTTCGTTTCGAAGAGCAATGCGTCGGTGATAGCGTTGCCGCTGGCGAGAAGCACGCGGTTCAGCGCGCTTGCCACCTGCAACTGGTTGCGGTTTTGCCCGACCATGCCGAAGCCCGCGAAGTCGCCCGTCTGATAAAAGATCGATGCGATCTTGAGCGTCAGGTCGATCTCGCCCGGCGCGTACGAGAGCGTCGGCGAGAGGTACGCGTAGTCCATGCCGACGCCGGAGAACGTGCCGTTGAGCGCGCCCGTGTAAGTCAGGATGGTGTACTTCGTGTTGGTCTTCCACGCATCGGGCGATGCGTTCACGACGACCTTCGCGCCGCCATTCGGACCGCTCTGCGCGATGTCGACGTCGCCTGCCACGGCGACGCTGCCCGTCTGCCCCGCCGCATTCGCACTCACGACGAAGGTCGAACCATCGTTGAATGCGAGCGTGCCGTTCACGCGCAACGTCTGACCCGGCGTATTCGCGACCAGCGCGCCGCCCGAGTTGAACGTCGCGTTCCCAATGAGCGAGCCGCTGCCGAACAACACACCGCCCGCGTTCACCGCGGCACTCGCCGCCGTGACGGTATCGACCCGCACCGTGCCGCCGTCGTTGACGATGCCAAGACTCGCGCTTGCAAGGTTCTGCACCAGACCGCCGCTCGTCACGGTCACGCCGGCCACGTTGCCGTCGCCCGTCAACGTGCCGCCGTTGTTGACGAGCGTTCTCGTCACGGTTGCGCCGTATCGCACGCGCTGCACGCCGCCGGAATTGACCGTGGTCGCATCCGCCGCGCCGCCCGAACTGACGACCTGCATACCGCCGTTGAGCGTAGTCGCGCTTGCGATGGCGTCGGCCTGCACCTCCTGCAATGCGCCCGCATTGATGAGCGCATTTCCCGCGAAGCCGCCAAACGCCACCTGCTGGACGCCACCGCTGTTGACGACCGTGTTGTATGCGTAGCCTTCGATGACGCCATCGACATATTGCAGGCCGCCTGAATTGACGGTCGTGTCGTAGGCGACGCCACCGGCGAGAATGTTCTGCGTGCCGCCGTTGATGGTCGTCGCGCTCGCCACGCCGCCCGAAGTCAGCGTCTGCGTGCCGTTTGCGAGGAGCGTCGTCGTCATGGCGAGACCGCCCGCGCTGATGACCTGCTGACCGCCGCTTACGACCGTCGTTCCTTGGGCCACGCCGCCGGAAGAGACCAACTGAGTGCCACCCGACACCATCGTACTGGCAGCCGTGCCCGCGACCGCCTGCGTGCCGCCTGTCGCGACCGTCGTGCTCGTTGCGTTGCCGCCGGAGGCCACTTGCTGCACCCCAGCCGCGCTGACGATCGCGCCCACGGCCGTGCCGCCTGCCTCTATAAGCTGCGTGCCGCCGGAGATGAGCGAACGCAACGAGGAGCCGCCCGCATTGATCGTTTCCATGCCGCCCGATCCGACCTGCGTGCCGATGGCGACACCGCCCGACAAGACGTTGAACGTGCCGCCGTTCTCGACCAGCACGTTCGAACCGACGTTGTCCGCCACCGCGAAAACGCCGCCGGTGTTCGTCCCGCTCACCGTTGCCGACGTATCGGTGACGAGCGCCGCGCCCGTTTGCTGCGTGATGGTCGCGCTGCCCGCGCCAGTCACGGTCGCAAGGCCGCCGTTCTGCACGATGACTTGCCCCGCCGACCCGCCGCCGGATACGGTCAGCGAACCGCCGCTCTGCACCAGCGTGCCGCTCGTCGTGCCGCCGGTCGTGACCGTCTGCCGGCCACCACTGGACACGACCGCGCCGGTCGCGCTTCCACCCGACGACACGGCCTGCATGCCGCCGCTCGAAACCATCGTGCCGCTGGCGGTTCCTCCCGCGAGCACGGTCTGCGTGCCGCCGTTCGACACGGCGACGCCGTTGGCCACCCCGCCCGATGACACATACTGGTTGCCGCCGCTGCCAAGCGTGACCGCGCCTGCATTGCCGCCGGACGACACGCGCTGCACGCCGCCCGCGCTCACCAGCGTTCCGGTGGCGGTGCCCCCGGAGGCGACATCCTGCACGCCGCCGCTCGCCACTGTCGTGTCGATGGCGGTGCCGCCCGTCTGCACGGTCTGTGCACCGCCGTTTGCCACCAGCGTCGCCACCGCGCTGCCTCCCGCCGTGACGTTTTGCTGGCCACCCGACAGCACCCTGGATGCCGAGGCGACGCCGCCCGAAAGCACGGCCTGCAAGCCGCCCGCCGATACTGCCGTGCCGCTCGCGGATCCGCCCGACGCGACGCTTTGCGTGCCGCCGCTCGACACGCTTGCGTCGCGCGACACGCCGCCCGATGCGACCGTCTCCACGCCGCCCGCGTCGATGGCCGTCGCGCTCGCCATGCCTCCCGCCCGCACGGTCTGCGAGGCGCCTTCGTTCAGCACGGTGCCGCGCGCCAGACCCGCCGAGGCGACCGTGACCGCGCCGCCGCTGCTGACGTTCGTACCCGACGCGCTGCCCGCGGAGCCGATGGACATCACGCCCGCGTTGCCCACTTGCGTGCCGCTCGCGACGCCATTGACCACGATGCGCCCGCCGCTGCCCACGATGCTGCCGACCGCGCTGCCCATCGACGCAACAGTCTGCTGGCCACCGGCGAGCACCGACGCGCCCGTCGCCGTGCCGCTGACGTTTTGCGCGCCGCCGGACACGATGGAACCAGAGGCGATGCCGCCCGCCTCGATATGCTCCACGCCACCGAGTCCGACATGCGTGCCAAAACCCTGTCCGCCGGAAAGCACCGTGAAGTTGCCGCCACGCTCGACGAGTACGCCGGATGCGACGTTGCCCATGACCGAAAACGCGCCCGATGCGTTGTGGCCATTCGTGATCGTGGCCGAGGTATTGGCAACCAGGGCCGCGCCCGCTTGCTGATCGACGTGATCGAGCGCGGCGCCTGCCGACACCGTCAGCGTGCCGCCAGACAAGACCGTCGAAGACGTCGCACTTCCGGATGCTCCGATGGTCTGAGCCCCACCCGCGCCGATCACGCTCGCATTCGCGTACCCGCCGTTCAGCACCGTCTGCGTCGCAACTGTGCCAATGCTCGTCGATGTCGCCGCGCCGCCCGAACCCACGTTTTGCTGTCCGCCTGCAACGAGTGCCGTGCCGAGCCCGAGCGCGCCGGCTCCCGAGATGTTCTGCACGCCACCGGATACGACCGTGCCTTCGGCCTCGCCGGCTACATCTTGCGTGCCGTTCGCACCGATCGTCGTGCCGCTCGCGTAGCCGCCGGACGCAACTGCCTGAAGCGCGCCATTGCTTACCATGCCACCGGTCGCCACGCCGCCGGATGCCACTGTCTGGGTCGCGCCCGAGCCGGTGAGCGTGGTGTTATCGACGCTGCCATACACCATCTGCGTGCCCGACACCACCGTATCGGCCGCCGTGCCGGACACGACCTGCATCCCGCCTGTCTCGACCGTGGTGCCCGATGCCGCGCCGCCAGTCTGCACGAGCTGCGACGCGCCCGCTTGGACCTCGCTGCCCGATGCGACACCACCGAAGGTAAGCGTCTGCGTGCCGCCCGACTGCACGACGGTTCCGACTGCGACACCGCCGATGTTCACCGCTTGCGATCCGCCCTGCACCAGCGTGCCGCTCGCGACGCCATTGAAGACCTGCTGTGAGCCGCCCGAGATCAGCGCGCCGATCGAAGCGCCGCCGTTGATGATCTGCACGCCACCCGACGCCACGGTCGTGTTGCTCGCGATACCGCCGAGCACTTGCTGGGACGCGCCGGAGCCGACGCTCGTGCTGGTCGTCGAGCCGCCACTGCCGACGCTCTGCGTGCCGCCGGTAAGGACGGTGTCCGTCGCACTGCCCATAACGGACTGGATACCGCCGCTCACCTGCGTGCCGCTTGCAAGACCGCCGGCCATGACGGACTGACCGCCGCTTTGCAGCATGGCGCCAACGGCGCTCGCCCCCGACGATACGAACTGCTGGCCGCCCGCGATGACGGCGTTCAGCGAAACACCGCCCGACTGCACGCTCTCCATGCCCAGATCGCCGACATGCGTGCCGCTTGCCGTGCCATTGGACGTTACGGTGAGCCGTCCGCCGTTCTCGACGACGACGTTGGTCGCGACGTTACTCGCGACCGAGAACGCGCCGCTGGCATTCGCGCCCGCGACGCTCGCACCCGTGTCCGTGATGAGTGCGGCTCCCGCTCGCTGATCGACGTCGCTTGCGTTCGCGCCCGCGGATACGACCATCAGCGCACCGTTCAGCAAGGTCGACGACGATGCGCTGGCGCCGGCGAGCAGCTGTATCTGACCACCGCTGCCGACGTTCGTCGCGCTCGCCATGCCGTTGGATGTAATCAGCACCGCGCCGCCGTTGGTCGCCGATGTGCCCGCCGCCACACCGCCGCCGCCCACGACGATCACGCCGCCCGACGCGTAGGCCGAGTTCAGCGTGCCGCCCGACGAGATGGCCACAGTGCCGCCCGATCCCGCCACGGTTGCGTTCGCAACGCCGTTGTTGGCGATGACTTGCCTGCCGCCCGAGCGGACGGTCGTGCCGTCGGCCGTGCCGCCCGTCACGTTCTGCAAACCCGCGCCCGTCACTAGCGTGCCGCTGGCGGAACCGCCCGCCACGACGGTCTGCGCGCCGCCCGAGACGACCGTATCCGTGGCCGTTCCCTGCACGTTCTGCTGCCCCGAAGACACCGTGGTGCCCGAAGCCGTACCGCCCGCGAGTACCGTCTGCGTGCCGCCACGGATACTGGCATTCGTCGCGAGCGCGCCGCTCGATACGGTCATCGCGCCGAGGGTCTGCACGACGGTGCCCGAGGCCTGCGCGCCGCTATTGACGTTCTGCGCGCCGCTTGCGATGACGATCGTGCCGGAGGCGACGCCATCGACGGTCTGCACGCCCCCGATCGTCGCCGATACGGCGCTCGCGCCCGAGGCGACCGATTGCACGCCGCCGAAATCGACGCGCGTACCGGTCGCGACGCCGCCCGTCGCGACGATTTCGCCGCCTGCGCTAGCCACGCGCGTGGCGATCGACGCGCCGCCCGACTGCACGCTCAGCTGCCCGCCGTTGGCCAGATAGACATTCGACGCAACGTGATTGGCGATGCTGAACGTGCCGTTCGGCCCGCCCCCGCCGATGACCGTGTCGGTATCGACGACGAGCGCGCCGCCCAGGTTCTGCACGATGCCGAGCGCCGAGCCGCCCGCCTGCACCGTGAGCTTGCCGTTCGCGTTGAGCGTCGTGCCCGAGGCCACGCCGCCCGCATCGACTTCCTGCGCGCCGCCTGCGACGATGGTGCTGCCGGATGCGTGCGCACCGGCGAGAATCTGCTGTACGCCGCCGCGCAGCGTCGCGCCGTTCGCGGTGCCGCCCGCGCTCACGATCTGCGAACCGGACCACACCACGGTGCTGCTCGCCAGGCCGCCGCTTTCGATCGATTGCACGCCGCCGCGCACGGCGCCGCCGTAGGCCAGGCCGCCGTTGCGAACCGCTTGCGCCCCGCCCGACGACACGATCGTCGCGCTCGCGACGCCGTTCGCCTGCACGCTCTGGACGCCCCCCGAGATGACCGTCGCGCCTTGCGCCACGCCGCCGCCCGCGATGGTCTGCGTGCCGCCGGACACGACATCGTTGTACGCGGTGCCGCCGGAGGCGATGCTCTGCGCGCCGCCGCTGCCGATGCGGTTGCTGTACCCCGCGCCGCCGGACGAAATGCTCAGGTTGCCGCCGCTCAGCACGTCGGTGCTGGTTGCCGTCGATCCGGACGAGACAGTAAGCGAGCCGCCCTGAAGACTCGCGCCAGCGGTCGTTGCGCCGTTGCGCACCGCAATCGCGCCGCCCGCGAGCACCGTCGCACTGGTCGTGCGCGCGTTCACTCCGGTGACGGTCTGATTGCCGCCCGCCGAGACTGTCGCGCCGATGCTCGAACCGTTCACCGCTTCGTTGCCGCCGGCCTGGATCTGTGTCGCCGATGCATAGCCGTACACGCCGATGGTTTGCGACGCGCCGCTGCCGACGAAGGTCAGATTGGCGCGTCCGCTCGTCACGACTTCCGACGCGCCGCCCGAAAGCACGGTGCCGAAGGTGGTGCCGCCTTGCACATCGACGAGCGTCCCTGCCGCCGCGGCAGTGCCCGATGCCACCCCGCCGCTCACGATCAGCGTGCCGTTGTTGAACTGCGTGCCGTAGGTCGTGCCGGCGGAGACGAGTTGCGTGCCGCCCGCGATGATGGCGCCACTCGTCCTGCCGCCCAGAACCGTTTCGGTCGCGCCCGCCGAGATGACCGTGCCGCTCGCGGTGCCGCCGTAGACCTGCTCCCGCGCGCCGCTCTTCAACTGTGTGTTCGACATCACGCCCGTGCCCGTCACCGTGACGACACCACCCGCGTTGACGGTCGTATTGCTCGTCAGTCCGCCCGAGGCGACCAGCGAGCCACTGTTGTTGACCACGGCATTGTTCATCACGCCGCTGCCGGTCGTGATGCCGGCGCCCGCCGAGTTGATCGTCACGCCCTGAGCCACGCCGCCCGACACTGTGACGAGTCCGCCGCTGCCCGCTGTGGTCGCGTACGCGGTGCCGCCATCGAGCACGGTCATCGCGCCGCCGTTTTCCGCGACCACGTTCGAAGCGATATTGCCGTTGATCGAGAACGCGCCTAGACGATTGGTGCCGTTCGTGATCGTCGCCGATGTGTTGGTGACGAGCGCGCCGCCCGATGAGACCGTGACGGTATCGGCCGCGGCGCTGGCATCGACTTCGAGGCGGCCGGAATTGGCGACCGTCGTCGAGATCGCGTAGCCGCCGCCCTGCACGGCCGTGTTGCCGCCTGTACCGATGGTCGTCGACGTCGCCAAGCCCCCGTTGAACACCGTCAAACTGCCGCGGTTCTCCAGCACGAGATTCGATGCGACATTGCCGATCACCGAGAACGCACCCATGCGGTCCGTGCCGTTCGTGATCACCGCCGACGTGTTGGTGATGAGCGCCGCGCCCGCGCTCTGCGCGACCTGGTTGGCCGAGCCGCCCGCATCGACCTGGAAGATGCCTGCCGAATGGAGCGTGTTGCTCGCCACGCCGCCACTCATCACTTCGAGATTCGCGGCGCTGCCATCGAGCATGACGCCGGAGGCGTAGTTGTTCGACACGAAGAAGGTGCGGCCCGAATCCGTGACGCCGTTCGTGATCGTCGCCGATGTGTTCGTGACGATCTGACCGCCCGCGCCCTGACGCACGGTATCGGCGGTGCCTGCCGTATTGACCTGAAAGATGCCGCCGGCGGAGTAGACCGTATCTTGCGCCGCGCCGCCCGACAGTACCGTCAGATGACCCGTTCCGACGATTTGCGTATGCGAGGCGACGCCGCCTGAGATGAAAAATCCCGTGCCGTCGGCGCGCGTGTTGACGCCCGCGAGCACCGTCGAGGACGTGGTCGCAACCAGTCCGCCGCTCGCCGCCTGCGTGACACCGATCGCGGCGGCGCCGGAATCGATCGTCAGCGTGCTGCCCGAGCTGACCACCGCTGCCGTTGCGCTCGCGCCGGACTGCACGTTGACCTGAGCGCCGTTGAGCGCCACGACACCGTTGGTCTGGCCACCCGAACCGACCCATTGCGATGCATTCGTGCCGTTGACAGTCGTGTTGTTGGCAACGCCTCCCGCCAGCACGGTGTCGGTCGAATAGGCGCCGACATTGGTCCCGTTCTCGACGCCCGCGACGGATTGCTGCGCGTAATACGTGCCGTTGCCCGACAAGATCGAACCGCTGGCGGTGCCGCCGGCCGCGACGCTTACCGTCGCGCCGCCCAGCACGCTCGCCGCCGCCACCAAACCGCCGCTCGCAACCGATACACTGCCCGCCGAATTCACCGTGACGCCCGATGCCACGCCCGCCGTCCACAGCGAAGTGCCGCTGTTCACGGTCGTCGCGGCGGCCGAGCCGCCCGCCGCCACGGACTGCCGCCCGCCCGACGTGAGGGTCGTGTTGCTCGCAACGCCGCCCGCCAGGACATTCTGAAGCGCGTTGCTCGTAACGGTCGCGTAATAGGCCGAGCCCGCCACGTTCTGCGTGCCGGCGCTCGTCACCAGCGTATTCACGGCGCGTCCGCCCGCATCGACATTCAATGTGCCGCCCAGCACTTGCGTAGTGCTCGCCACACCGCCCGCCAGCACTTCCAGCTGGCTTTGACTGCCGAGTTTGATGCCACTGGCGACATTGCCGCCGACATTGAACGTCGAGCCATCCACGTTCGTGCCGTTGATCGTGCCCGAGGTCGTCGCTACCAGCACGGAGCCGGAGGTCATCGCAAGCCCGGTCACCGTCGCGCCCGCGGCGATCGTTTCGCGTCCGCCCGCGGAAACGGTCACGCCCGTCGAGCGTCCGCCCGATGCGACGCTCTGCGCGCCATACACGGTCGTGGTCGATGCAGAGCCGCCTTCGAGCACGTTCTGCGTGCCGTAGACCGTCGATGAATTCGCGTAGCCGCCGCCCGACACGTTCTGCGTACCCGTGACGGATTCGCCGGTGACGGTCGTGCCGCTCGTGACTTCGGCGGTGTAGGCCTGCGCGGCGGGCACCAGCGCGGCCTGCAGCCCCAACAGCGCGAACATCCCGGACAGGAGGCGCGACAGCCCGCGTCGGCGGCTACCGAACACATGCAGACAAAACTTGCGGCGATAAGTAAGCGGCTTCATTTCTTCGTGTTGGTATGAGTGTGCCCCTCACGCTCTTCGTCGAAGGCGCGATGGCAAAAAATTCAGGAAAGGCTGGCGGATCAGGTATCGCTGGCTGCTTGCTTCAATCCTTTGCCGAAGCCGGGAATGCGCTGCAACGTGCGCTTCACCTGCTCGGGCATGATGAGGCGCGTGCATTCGAACTGACGCGGGGTGTCCTTGTGCCTTGGGCACCAGAAGAAATCCTGGTGATCGAAGCGATGACGCACGTCGTTCCAGCAGCCTGTACAGGCGTGGTAGTTGATGACGCGGTAGGGCGTCGCGAACTCGTTGTTCTCGGCGGTGAAGCCACTGATCATCGCGACCGGCGTATTGCATGCCCACGCGAGCCATGCAAGTCCGCTCGACAGGCCAACGAAGAAGTCGGCATGCTTGAGCCAGCGTGCACGCTCTTCCAGAGGGCGATCGCCGGTTTCGTCTTCCGCGCCGTGCGGGATATGGTTCCAGACGATTCCCGAACCATGCGTCGCTTTCTGATCGATGCAGATCACGCGATACCCGGCATTCTTCAGGAACGCGACGATTTCGCGCCAGCCGGTCGGATGATTCCAGTACTTGCACTGCGTCGAGCTTTGCACGGCGATCACGACATAACGCTCTGCAATGGGCCGGGTGTCGTTGGCAAGTACGATGTCCGGGCGCATCTCTTCGGTATCGACGCCAAGAATGTGACCCGCGGTGCGATGCAGCCCGACATGACGAAAATCGGCGGGCTGATACGTGTGCGCTTCGTCGTCGAAGAACAGGCCGATATTGTATGTCGCGTAATAGCGCTCCGGCTTCACTTCCTCGTGCGTCACGAACTCGATGTCCGGATAGGCACGGCGAAAGAGCGGCGCGATCAGCGCGGACATCGCGCACGTGAGCTTGCAGTTGTGCTTGCGGTGAAACTTGACTGCGTAAGGGAACCAGCCCATCAGATCGCCCAGCGTGCCGACGGGAAACTGGACCAGCACCTCGCGATCGTTGGCGTCGAAGCGGTGAATGAACGCCGCGTCCGCATTCTTGCCGCGCCTGTGGACTTGCAGTTCAAACGGGACGAAATACTTCTTGCCGCTCGCAACCGCGCCCGCGCCCATGTCCGTCTGGAACAGAAGGTTGTCTGTCTCGTAGTCGCGCAGCACGACATGCCATTCGCCTTCGGGGAGAACCACGCGGCAGCCGTCGTTGAAATCGAAACGCACGCCGTGCAAAGCCTCTTGCGTCGGCACGGACGCGGGCAACGGAAACGGCGGTTTGCCGGCGCCATTCGCGGAGACCGGATGCGGCGTGAACGTGACCGGCGCGACGGATACCGTCGTTTCAGCGGCAGGTACGGCAAGAATGTCGTGAGGAATCGAAGCGGTCATCGTATAAACGGAGTCGAGCTGTGAACCGGTGCCCCTCGAGCATGGCCGGGCTGGCAGTTGCCTCCGGCCCTTCTTGCTGGACGGCGCAAAAGCTCCTTTACTGTCCGCTTAACGACATGTTTTTGGCCGACTGAAGCGTAAGCTTCAGAAAAAACTTCGTTACCTGCAGCATTAAACAGCAGGAATTGCCGTTTACACTCGCCGGGCCGAGCGTGCCTTCTTGGGCATCACGCGCTTGTCTGCTCACGGGACATCGATGGTCGTGAGGACTGGACCTTTCGCCGGGACACTGTTGAACAGTCAATCAAACCGCGAAGCCGCGTCAAAATCTGCGCAACGGAGGGCCTGCGCGCGGCGGTCGTGCATTGCGCGGCGCACGGCGCATCAGCGACGACCGTTGAAGAGACCATTCACTGGGGCAGCGCGGGCGGCGCAAGCGCGCTCGGCCTCGATGCGGTCGGCCCGATCGAAATCGGCATAGCGGCGGACTTCGTGCTGTATGACGTCGACGATCCGCGCTTCTATGGTTTTCACGATCTCGCGGTTGCGCCGGTGACGGCAGGCGAGCCGGCAAGCGTGCGATCCAACATCGTGATCGGGCGCGTCGTCGTCGATGACGGTGTGATCCCCGGCCTCGATCAAAGCCCTGCTGGCCGATTAGTGCGCGTTGAGGTGAGACCCGGCATGCAAATAAATCGATCAAGGATCGGCATCCTGACGCCGTCGTCCAACACGGCGCTCGAACCCATCATCTGCGCGATGATGAGCGCGCTGCCCCACGTGAGCGCGCACTTCTCGCGTTCACCGTGACGCAGATCACCCTCATATATCGACCTCAAGCATCCACAGCGCATTCCACACTCGTAAGCGGGTTTGCCCGTACCCCGCTCGAACAGTCACGTTAAATGCGCCGCATGTAGGTTCGAGCAGAACGTCATCACCGTGCGGCTTCAGAATGTCCGCAACACGTGCCTCGGTTACCCGTTGACGTGCAAAGTCCACGAGATCCTTTGGATGCACGAATACGGGGATCGGCCTAGCATGTCGCGATCAGGAACCGCTACCGCCGCGGGTTCCGCCGGAACGTCGTCCAAGCTGTTCGTCCTGATTGATGCCCGGCGCACCGTCCAAAGCGGAAGATATCGCCAGCGATAACAAGTCGTCGGGCCTGACGGTGGGCCGTCATCCGCTTTCTCTTTTGCGTCCGGTTCTGCTTGAACAAAAGCTCATACCGGCATCGACATTGCGCGCATGCCGCGACAGCTGCCTTGCACGCGGATGCGGACTCTTGACCGTGCGGCAGCGGTCGGGCACCGCCAAGGGTGTGATGTTCGTGACGCTCAAAGACGAAACCGGCAACGTCAACGCCATCATCTGGCCATCGATGTCGCACATTTCCTTCGAATTGCCACGTGCCATAGACCGCAAGCAGTGACACGCCCATGTCCTCATGCCGTTGTTTCCCCTGCAACGCGGGTCGCAAACACCCGTCCACGTCGTGCGGTCTCACTGCGCCGCTCATCGTCAAAACGACTGCCAGTCCCCTTCGCTCGGTTCTCGTACGCGGTTCACCTTAGCGCTTTGAACCGGTGCAGATGCCGCTTTCTTCGGCAACGCAACACAGGCGGCGGTGGCAGCCGCGCGAGGACGAATGACCTCACGCACAGGTTCGGCCAACGCTTCCGCCACAATGCGATTGACGTGGCCGACCTTGAAAATCGACACCATGTCCCGAAGCGAGCCGGACTGCTGCGCCAGCGATTGCGCGGCCGCACTCGCTTGTTCGACCAGCGCGGCGTTCTGCTGGGTGACTTCATCCATCTGCGAGACCGCGACATTGACCTGCTCGATGCCGGTATGTTGCTCCGACGATGCCGCCGAAATCTCGCCCATCAGGTCGGCCACGCGCTTGACCGATTGCACGACCTCATTCATCGTGTGACCCGCTTCGTCGACAAGTTGCGAGCCTGCGCTGACTTTCTGCACCGACGCGTCGATCAGGTCCTTGATCTCTTTGGCGGCCGTTGCGCTACGCTGCGCCAACGTCCGAACCTCACCCGCCACCACGGCGAAGCCACGACCTTCTTCACCTGCCCGTGCAGCCTCGACGGCCGCGTTGAGTGCGAGGATGTTTGTCTGAAATGCAATTCCTTCGATGACCGAGATGATCTCGGATACCTTGGTCGAACTCGCGCTGATGTCTCTCATCGTATCCACGACGCGGCTGACGACTGCACCGCCGCGGGCCGCCACTTCAGATGCATTCGCGGCAAGCGTATTGCCCTGCTGCGCATTCTCGGTGTTCTGCTTCACCGTTGACGTCAACTCTTCCATACTGGCGGCCGTCTCCTGAAGCGAAGCCGCTTGTTCTTCGGTGCGCTGGCTCAGATCAGTGTTGCCCGCTGCAATCTGCGCCGAAGCCGTTGCAATGCTTTCGCTGCCACTGCGAACGCGACCGACGATATCCCCGAGGCGCTCGTTCATGTGCCCGAGAGCGCGAAGCAATTGGCCTGTCTCGTCCTTGCCGTCATCGGTGATGACCGACGTCAGGTCGCCCTGAGCAACGGTTTCAGCAACTTCAAGCGAGCGGCGAATGGGTGCGACGATTGCCCGATAAATGAAAGCGGCGGCAACAACGCTAAGCACGATAGCCAATACGCTGCAGATAGCGGTATAAACCAGCGTCTTTTGATATTCAGTACCCGCTGCCGCCGCCGCGTCATTCGCGCCCTTCGAATTAAGCGCAATGTCTCGGCCGATCAAGTCGGCAGCCGTTGCGAAAAGCCCAGACGATACGTTCGCTGCCAGTTCCCGTGCCTCGGCAAGTTGCTCCTGATCGTTTAGCGCATTGATCTTGTCGTCGACTGTCATGTAAGACCGCCAGGCCGCTTTGAAGTCTTCGAAGAGTTGCTTTTCTTCAGGCGACGAAATAAGCCCCTGATATTTGTTGAGCGCCTGTTCAAGCGCCAGCACTGCGTCTCCACGCTTCTTCGCCTGCGCCGCTTTTTCTTGCGCGTTGGTCGCAAGCAGCGCCCCCATCGAGCCGCGGCGAACGGCGTTTGTTGCGGCACGAACATCACCGAGCGTCTGCACACTTGGCAACCAATTGCCAGCCAGATCGGCCGTTCCTTGATAGACCCTCGATACCTGAACCAGCGCAAGCGCGCCGATCAAGCAAAGAGCCAGCAAGGCAATCCCGAAACCCATGGCGAGCTTCGCCCCGATTCTTATATTCCGTAGCGCTTTCATGAAAAGTCCCTTGTTCGGTTATGGCGACGATGCAGATGGAAGCCGTCTAGGTCGGGCGCAAGTTTTCCTGCCCGGCATGCTCGCCTTTACGACAACGTGACTGGAAAACTTTAACTTTTGCCATATTTTTTCGCCATGCGGGTTTTACTATCGCAAGAAACGCGGCGTTCGAACGCAACCACGATCGCCCGTAAGGCAGTGAAAAAACGCGGTGGAAAGATCTCGACACAAGCTAAACGGAAGAGCCAAAGTTCTGTTTTTGCCATATCCGGTTCATATCGCGTGCATTTCCATCTACTTCTCTAACCTTTCGCCACCGACTTAAAACAACTACAAAACCGCAACGCGCATCGTCTCGACTTGCGCATGCGCCCAGCGTTGCTATTCGAAATTGACGGCAGATAAGCAGATCGAAGCCGCTAACACTACCAGGAAATTCCACCTTCAGAATAGCGATGGAAGTGCCGTAAGCAGGTTCACGGTAACTCGGCTTCGAAGGAGCCTCGATGCATAACGATCAGCATGACATTGAGCAGCGGGTGCGGCTCGCGGGTAGCAACATGTTCGAACTGTTGCTGTTTCGGCTAGGCGCCTCACCAAAGAGGCGGGGCTCGTGAACTCTACGGCATTAAGGTTTTCAAGGTTCGCGAGATCGTCGCGATGCCGGTCCTGACGGAAGTCGCCTGTTCATCCGAGATGATTCTGGGTGTTGCTGATGTCCGCGGCGGAATCATTCCTGTCATCAATCTCGCGAAGGTCACCGGTTGCGTTGCGCGCGAGAGCAACCGGATACTTCTGGTGACTGAATTTGCCCGTACGACGCAAGGCTTTGCCGTGGAAGAAGTCGATGACATCGTGTAGTGGTCTAATGAATCCGGACGCTGATTTAGGCGAGAATGGTCGCCATGAAGAGGTGTCTGATGAGCAAGCAACGACGTACGTTTTCCCCGGAGTTCAAACAGCAAGCCGCCGGTCTGGTGCTCGACCAGGGCTATAGCCATATGGAAGCAAGCCGCTCGGTCGGCGTCGGCGAGACGGTGCTGCGCCACTGGGTGCAGCAACTTCAGATGGAACGCCAGGGCGTCACGCCACAGGGCAAGGCAATCACGCCGGATCAACAGCGTATTCAGTAACTCGAGGCACGTATCGAACGCCTCGAGCGTGAGAAGGCCATTTTAAAAAAGGCTACCGCGCTCTTGATGTCGGAAGGCATCGAACGTACGAAGTAATTGATCAGATTGGCGCAAGCGAATCGGTCGAACTGATCTGCGCGGTATTCGACGTATCGCGGTCCTGCCTGTATGCCCACCGAGGGCGAGCCCGACGCGTTGATGCCGAGCGCATGGCACTGCGTAGCCGAGTACATGAGCTGTTCATCGAGAGTCGAAGTTCTGCTGGCAGTCGCAGCATCATGGGCATGATGCGTGAGGAAGGTACGGCGATTGGCCGCTTCAAGGTCAGCCGCTTGATGGAAGAGCTCGGGTTGATCTGCAAGCAGCCGGGGCGCCATATCTACAAGCAAGCCACGGTCGCGCGGATCGATATCCCGAACCATCTCAATCGCGAATTCGAGGTTGGTACGCCGAATCAGGTCTGGTGTGGTGACATCACGTATGTCTGGGCGCAGGGCCGTTGGCATTATCTGGCCGTAGTACTCGACCTGTTCACGCGTCGGGTTGTTGGCTGGTCGTTCTCGACACGCCCTGATGCCGATCTGGTCGCACAGGCGTTGGAGATGGCCTATGAGCAGCGTGGTCGACCGCAAGGCTTGCTGTTTCACTCGGATCAAGGCGGCCAATATGCAAGCCGGAAATTCCGTCAGCGCCTCTGGCGCTATCGGATACAGCAGAGCATGAGCCGTCGAGGAAATTGTTGGGATAACTCCCCGATGGAAAGGCTGTTCCGCAGCTTCAAGACGGAATGGCTGCCGTCAGTGGGATACATGTCGGCGCAGGAAGCGCACCGGGATATCAGCCACTATCTGATGCACCGGTACAACTGGAAACGACCGCATCAGTTCAACGACGGACTGGCACCAGCTGTTGCGGAAGAAAAACTTAACGCAGTGTCCGGGATTAGTTGACCACTACACTAGGGGCTGGCCGCGAAAGTGCAGACAGCGCTCGAAGAGAATCCGCTGGGTGGCAACGTATTCATCTTCCGCGGCCGCCGCGGCGATCTCGTGAAGCTGCTTTGGGGGCGACCGACGATGGCCTCTGGCTGCTCGCAAAACGATTGGAGCGAGGCCGGTTTATCTGGCCCCAGGCCGACGGTGGAAAGATCCATCTGACGAGCGCACAGCTGTCGATGCTCCTCGAAGGCATCGACTGGCGACACCCGCAACGCACCGCTGCTCTGTTGATGTTGTAAACCAGATCGAAGGCTCGTAAACTGCGACGCATGTCCAGAGATGCGCCGCTTCCCACCACCGTCGCTGAGCTCCAGGCTTTGGTGCTCGAGCAGCAGGCGTCGATCGAGAACATGGTGCGGAAGATCGCCGCACGGGACGACGAAATCGAACGCCTGAAGGCGCAGATCGACAAGCTCAGACGGATGTACTTCGGGAGCAAGTCCGAGAAACTGGCCCGGCAGATCGATAAACTCGAGGCGCAGCTGGAAGACCTGACGGCCGGTCAGGGCGCGGCCGAGACGCGAGGACACCGAGACAAGACGTCGACAGCGCCGCCCGGTCGAGCGCCCACGCGAGAGCCGCTGCCGCCGCACTTGCCACGCGATGAAATCGAACTCACGCCGAATCCGGCTTGCCCCAAGTGTGCGACAACGATGCAGCGACTCGGCGAGGATGTCTCCGAACAGCTCGCGCGCGTGGCGGCTGCGTTCAAAGTGATCCGCACGATCCGTCACAAGCTGTGCTGTCCTGACTGCGGTCACATCGAACAGCCCGCGATGCCCAGCCTGCCGATCGAGCACAGCATCGCGCATCCGAGCCTGCTGGCCGACATTGCGGTATCGAAGTTCGCCGATCACCAACCGCTGTATCGCCAATCGGAGATTGCGGCACGCGACGGCGTGACGCTGGATCGCGCCAGCATGGGCCGCTGGATCGGGCAGATCGCCGAGCTCTGCGGGCCGCTTGTTGAAGCAATCCAGCGCTACGTGCTGGTCGCCGGCGAAGTACACGTCGACGACACACCGGTTGCGGTGCTCGCGCCAGGCAACGGAAAGACGGTGACCGGTCGCTTCTGGGTCTACGTGCGTGACGATCACCGCTCGGGCTCGACTGAGCCGGCTGCAGTATGGTTCGACTTCTCGTCGAATCGCAAAGGCGTACATCCCCAGATCCGGCTCGCCGCATTCCGCGGGATCCTGCAGGCCGATGCTTACGCCGGTTTCGATCAATTGTATGCGAGCGGCGAGATCCACGAAGCGGCATGCTGGGATCACGCGAGGAGGTACATCTACGATGTTCACGCGCGCACACCGACTCCAGATACCCAGCAACTGCTCGAGATGATCGGCGAGCTCTACAGTATCGAAGCCGACATCCGGGGCAAGGCGCCTGACGAGCGGCTGCGCTTGAGGCAGGAAAAAACCAAGCCGTTGCTCACGTAGTTCGAAGCGACGATCAGGGCGAAACTCGCGACGCTGTCGACGAAGTCCGCGCTCGTATTCTACTGCGAGGACGGTCAAGTCGAGATCAGCAACGTGCTTGCCGAGAACGCGCTGCGCTGTGTCGCGCTCGGACGCAAAAACTATCTGTTCGTCGGCTCCGACAGCGGGGGCGAGCGGGCCGCCGCGATGTATAGCTTGATCGGGTCGGCAAAGCTAAATGGGATCAACCCACGCGCCTACCTCGAATACGTCCTGACCCACATCGCTGATCACAAGATCTCACGCATCGACGAATTGCTGCCCTGGAACGTGGCCGACAAACTGAAGCCGGCCACTCCGCCTACACCTTAACCGGATAGATCTGGAAGATTTGAAGATTTGGATGGATCGTGTCCACGATCGCCCGTGATCTAAATGAATTCCAGCACGCCATCACCATCACCATCACCATCATGCCTCACGCGCGCACGAATGAGGAACTGGCCCAGCCGAGTCGCTTACAGACCAACAAGATCGGAATTCATTTGAGGACCAACGGCGCGACGCCAGTGACACAAAGTCAGCCAGCGCTACAATGACAAAGTGCAGACGGGACAATACGTAGAGTGCTTGCGCAATATGAGTAGTATCGATGGAGCGACCGTGCGAATGACAATCTTGCTTGTTGAGGACAGTGAGAACGATATTGAACTTACGCTGCTCGCCCTTGAACGAGCAGGCGTTGAGAACCCCGTGCATGTCGTTCGGGACGGAGTGCAGGCCATCGACTATCTGCGTCGTCAAAACGAGTGGGCCGGCCGTCCTGACATCCATCCTGCAGTGATATTGCTGGATAAGAAATTGCCGAGACTCGACGGGCACGAAGTATTAGCCGCCGTCAAAGCAGATGATCGCCTTCGACATATTCCGATCGTGATGCTTACCTCATCCCGCGAGGAGACTGACTTACTCAAGAGCTACGATCTCGGTGTGAATGCCTACGTTGTCAAGCCTGTGGAGTTTCAAGACTTCATGGATGCGATTCGGGATATCGGCACCTTCTGGATCGTTCTCAACGAAAGCAAACCTACGTCGAATAGATCGTGAGGTTCGTAACTGCCGTGTACGGTCTCCAAGCGGTCCGTTCATCCAGTTAAACTTCACGCGGAAGGAACACTGTGAAAGTCGCGCCGTGCCCTTCCCCCTCGCTTCGTACTTCAATTGTTCCGTTATGGCGCTCGACCAGCGTCTTGACGAGCCAAAGTCCAAGTCCGAGCCCTCCCACACGACCTGACGACTTCGGGCGGATCTGCTCAAAGCGATCGAAGATTGTAGCGATCGATGCAGGCGCGATCCCGCAACCGGTGTCACGCACCGTAATGACCGCCTGCTTTCCCGCATGGGTTACCGACACGTTGATCGCACCGGCATCACAGAATTTGATGGCATTGGTGACCAAGTTCCAGACAATCTGCTTCAGACGTGCTGCGTCGCCCTCGACGATGCTCGGCTCAAGTAACGGCCCTTCCAGCGTCAAACCCTTCTGTTGCGCCTGCGGACGCAGATCGCTGATTATGTCGCGTGCCAGCGTATCCAGGGCCACAGGGGCCAGCTGAATCGACAGCTTGCCCGATACGATCGCACCACTATCCAGCAGGTCGTCGACCATCAATGACAGCTGCTTTGCGTTTCGTTGGATCGTCTCAGTGGCGCGCGTTACGCCGATTTTGTCACCGGAGCGAGCTAGTAACTCCGTCCAGCTAAGGATGACGCTGATTGGTGAGCGTAGTTCGTGAGACACCGCCGTGAGAAAGTGATCCATTGCGCGTGCATTGTCCTCGCTGCGCACGCGTGCCACGCGCTCACTCCCTGCGATGCGCTGCTGCTCCAGTTCCTGCTCCTTGCGCGCGGTAATGTCGAGCGTGAAACCCAGCATATGCGTGGCGTAGCCGTTTTCGTCGTAGCGTGCTCGACCACCGGCCAAAAGCCACCTTGTCGAGCCCATTGTATCGATCACCCGGAACTCGACCTTGTAGTCACGTCGCTCGGCGATCGATGCGATCAATTCACTGCGCGTCCGACGTCGATCCTCCCAGTGGACTAGCTCCGTAAACAGGCGCTTCTCGCTCAGTTCCTCTGCAGGTGGAATGCCCATGTTCAATTTGCATTGATCGGTGCAGACAACCACGCCGGTCGCGATGTCGCGCTGCCATGCACCGACCTTGGCGAAAGCAAGAACCTCGGAGAGATGCTCGCGACTTTCCCTGAGTTGCTTCTCTTTGTCGGCCGCTACAATCTGCCGAAGTTGTGCCTGCGAGCGCAAGCGCGCTTTTTCACGCTGCTCCGCCTCACGTCGTTGCACTCTGGACGTGACGTCGCTCACTCGTAGAACGAAATAGCGACGCCCATCATCGGGAATATCGATAACGCTGGCCTTCAACTTCCAAAAACGCGGCACGAGTTGCTGGCTCTCAGCTGACGACGGCCAGTCCGCGCGGAAGTACGGCGACGATCGTGTCTGCCCTGGCACCAGACCGGCCAGCATAGAGTGGATCCAATCTGCACGGCCGGCGAGTTGAGCGCCATCGCCATATTGGTTCACGTCGAAGATTGAGCGACCTATCAAAGTCTCTTTTGACTGTCCGATCAGCTGGAGATAGGCGTAATTCACAAACACAATTTGATGTTCGCGATTCAACACGACATACGCATCCGCCAGCATCTCGAAAAGAGTGGCGGGGTCGGGCTTTTCGGTCGGTACAGTCGGTCTTGTTCGCTGGTCCATAAAAAGCACTAACGCGCATGCTGGTATTGGTTGGCACACGAGAAGCTATCCAATGCTTGACCACCTCTTGTCCACCTCGTTTCAGTCGAATTTCCCTCGAATGCTCTGATACGAAAATTCTCCACGAATATTGGCTCACATGAAGCGAATCGTCATGCAAAATAGTCGCATAAGCGACTTCCAAGAAAGCGACAAAGATGATTTCGAGAGAAGGTGTGAACGTTCAAGATGTTATCGTGCGCCCCCGTCATGATGATAGCTGGCAGGTGGAAATTTTGCGGGCAGCCGGGACCGAGGTGCTAATCTTCGGTGACCAACCCTCAGCCCTTCAGGTCGCTATGCAAGCATGGCCGAACGTTGCGGTCCGCATACTCCCCGCGCATTGAAGAGTTGCCCCTTGAAGCGCTGGCCATCGTCGCACCGGAACTCAGAGCCGTTCGAACACCGCCGCGCATTGCTACGGTCCACGGTCACGCGACCACACAAGATATCCCGAATTCTAAAAGAGTTCTCGTGTCCTGAGATTAAGGGGGCTACTCCAGAACGAAATTCGCGCGTGTGCTGGTCGCACCATCGTCTAATGCCGTACAACGTCACGAATGAGTTTTAGGAACGGCTCAACCTCAACAGGCTTCTCAACCACCAAGTCTGCATGATTACCCGCCCTCACACCATGTGCGGCTGTCCAGAGGATGATGAAGACATGGCTTAAGGTTGCGTCGCGCCGGATAGTCGCGCACACCTCCAGGCCGTCTAAGCCCGGCATCATAAGATCGCAAACAATGACGTCCGGCCGGTAGACGCGCGCCTTCTCGAGGCCGTCCACACCGTCTTGAGATGTGAAGACAGTAATCCCCTCCGCCTCAAGCACCAGCGACCACACCGCGAAAATGTCCTCCATATCGTCGATCAGCAGGACGATTGGCGTTTCGCGTTCTGACTGTTCGTCCAACCGGGCAACGTTTTGGGTGTTCATTGTGACCTCGCTTGGAACGATTACCAGCAACCATCTTGATTATTAAACGAGCAACGAATGAGCCTCAATCAGACGCCCGAGCCCAAATAGCGGCCGCGATGTGGCCGAACTGAGCCGGCAGATCGTGCCCGCTCTCTCGATCACCCCCTACCTCCCGTCCTTCCTCACCCGCCGATTTTCCGATTTTCCGACCGCTCCTCGCAGTGGCTCTCGATTTCCTGCCTGCGCCGACGCGAGAACGGCGCGTGCCGCGGGAAGTTCAGAGTTGAGCGAACTCTCGCATCAGCGAGCGCTGGGCTTTGCAGCTGCCGCGCTCGTACAAGTCTAAATTGCTGGTTCACTCAAGTCTGAACTATCCGGTTTTTGGTTCCCTTAACTCTGACTTTACGACTGCGTTTCCAACGTCAGAAATAGCACGGTCCGGCCGTTATTTGACCCACAAGGGACATACGGCTTTCTCTAAAGCGGTCTTTCGCCCGTCAACGACACACTGGACCGTCAGAGTCGAAGGCAGCGTCGCATGTCATCTGATAGCAATGTCGTAAATCGATGCAGGATCCTCAAGTCCTTTGCTCAAGGTGCAAACCGCAATGTGATAGCGTCCAGGAACGAGCCAGATAAGGCCACCAATTTGGTACTCGTTCATTGTTTGGTTATACGCCGTCCTACTCGATAAACCCGCTATCGTGCTCGATACTATGCGCCCGTTAGCCAAGTTAGTAACCGTCACCCTGAACGGGGTTCGTTGTTCTGGGCTGATCTGCGGGACATTCTCCATCGCGCGCTTCGAGCTTGAATTGGATTCCGCACGCTTTAGCTTGACGGTTTCACCGCTCTTTGCCGTGTCTGCCGCACCCGCCCGCCTAACCATCAATGCAGGCTGATAACCTTTCCGGACCGGGACGCGTGTCGTTACGTTCGCATCGATTGCGCAAGTCGCAGGTGCCAGCGACACGTTTGACGATTCGATTAGCGGAGGAATCGCGCACAGATTTGGAGCCCAAGCCAACAGTCCAAGTACTGGCGCTTCGCAAAGTTTCCAGACGAATGGGCTCATTGTGTTTGAATGGACGACCTTGGCCGCAGGAGTGGAATTTACACCGTTGTCGACGATTCGCGTCGGCAGGTAGAGTTACCGCTGTTGGCCGCTCGTGGAAGCTGAGCCTGATCGACGCTAAGGGCTTGAGTTGGTCCGTAGGCTCACTTCGGCCGTGCAAAAATTGTTCGGACTTCGGTTTCCAGTCGAGCAGCAATTGGGCGACGCGCTTGGAATGTTCAGGATTCGCATCCAGACCCATTCGCTCGCTCGCGATGCTGTCAAGGTATGCAGCGATTATCGACGCATTCGCTCCCTCACCCTGTAACATTGAAAAAACGATGGGCAGGTACCCATAATACTCGTCGCGTGCTGTCGGGCTTGTCGCGACGCCAATCGGGTCCCAAACATAGAACAGAACTTCGTCCACTCGTCGGTACAGTTCCAGTTCATCATCGGCCAACTCGTGTCCCATCAGCTCTCCCTTATCACGCCACTCGTTCATCAAAAGACGGACACGGAAATTGTCCACGATCTAGGCGTCGGCGTCGACCGTCCGCTCGTGGCCGGTTGCCGGAAATAACAGCACGAGCGCTGCGAATCACTGGCGACCTCGGTCCGAACTTCCGGACGCGACCCGAAGCGGTCTCAGCGCATAGCGTGGTGCAAGCGGCGGTTAAGCGGTGTGCAACCGCCATTCCCTTAGTTGCCGGGATAACGTTGAACACAACTTACGTAGGGCCGGCGCCCGCGCGCTACCATTAACGATATAAGTAGTTGTTGCGCCGCCCGTGTTTGCTTGATTCGAACAGCTTCGATTTTTAATTCGACTGCACTTGAACGGCAGCGCCGATTTTTTCTGCGTCGCGCGGAGCAACGACTAGATATCTTTGCGTGCTCGTGGCGCTTTTCGCTTCTGGCCGCACGATCTGACGGATTTGCCCGATTGCGTTGACGATCGCTGAACCCGCCGGGTTGCTCATGAAGTTCGCCAACGGTTCCAGCTCGCCGCTTCCATCAGGGTGGTCTGAAAGCGCAATGACATAGGGTTTCTTGGGCTGCAGTCCCGTGACCGACGCTTGCAATACCTGAACTAAGCCCTGATCAAAAAGTGACACGCTCGTTGGCGCGGTCGTGCTTGCTGACGTGGACGAGTCTCCCACCGCCGTCATCGTCAGATGCGCCGCTTTGCCTGCCACACCGAGCGGCTGCGTATTCTGGGTGCCATCACCCATTCGAACGGCATTCGGTACATAGGTAACCGCTTGTGGCGCTTGTCCGATTGGCACGGTGGCAATCACCTGGTTCGTCAACGTGTCGATCGCAGTCATCGCATCGGCGTTTTCAAGACCGACGTACATGCGTGTGCCGTCGCCTGATGGCCAGATGCCGTGCGGAAGTTTTCCGACGGGAATCGTCGCGATCTGGGAGAAGTCATCGGTTTTAAACACTTTGACTTCATTGGTACCGCCAATCGTCACGTAGGCATAAGAGCCGTTACTATTGCGTGCGAAGTTGACGTGATTGCTGATAGAGCCGGTATCGATCGTCTTGAGGATATTGAACGGTGGTTGGGCGTTAAATACCTGCGTCTTGCCCGTATCCTTTAAAGTGAACCACACCTGCTTGCCATCGGGCGTGGCGGCGATATTCGGACAAAAGGGACTGGCCTGCGTAACGTGGCCGACTATCTTATGAGTCGCGACATCGATCACGACAGTCTCCGGATTGAACGACGAGCAGACATACCCGTATTTCCCGTCGGGCGAGAAGATCTGCATGCCAGGTCCCGCCGGCACGACAATGCGAGATTTCTCTTCGTAGGTCGAACCATCCAGCACGGCGATGTAATTCTCACCTCGCACCGTAACCCAAACCTCCTTGCCGCTGGGCGTGAAGAACGCCTCGTGCGGGGACCGTCCGACATACGTCACGTGCTTGAGCGCGTTGGTCTCGGTATCGATGAACGAAACTGAATTAGAGCCGATCGAGACCACGGCGATCGTCTTGTGGTCTGGCGAAAAGCCCATGCCGTGAACCAGCACCTGGCCTTTGTAGAGCGGGCTAAAATTGCCGGGCGACGGATCGCCGAGTTTGATCAAGCCGACTAGCGTATTGCTGGCAGGATCGATGACGGAAACGGTATTAGAAAACTGCTCGGCCGCGTAGACGCGATCCTGATGGCTGATGGGTATGTCGGCGGCAGAAGCCTTTCCAGGTGCCTGCCCTGCGAGGGCAACTGGCGCAAAGACGAGCGCGACCAGGGCTGAAAGCGTCGAGACTGCAGGAATGCGGTTCATTGTGGCGTTTGGTTCATTTTCATAGACATGCTGTTATGTTTAGGGGACTGCATTTTTCCATGTGCAATATCGGACGCCCGGTCTGCGCTACCAGCTGTGCCGGGCGCTGAAGTCGATACGCTCGAACCGATCGCCAGATGCATCGCAACGATCTCTTGCTGCTGCTCAACCACGATCTCTTGCGCGATGCGGCGCAACTGCTCGTTCTTTCCATATTGCAGTTCGGCGCGCGCCATATCGATAGCGCCCTGGTGGTGCGGCACCATCATCGCCACGAAATCATTGTCGATATTCCCACTCGGCTTGACCGCCATGTTCGCCATCATGGTCGACATCGCCGTATCGTTTTCGGATAGAAATGAAGCCTCCGCGGACGAAGCATCCGATGGTGCGTTGCCCGCATAAGCGGTAGCGCTTGCGGGCAGAAAAATGAGGGCGCCAGCTAACGACAGTGTGGCGGCTAGCCAGTCCGGGGAATTCGAAGCCATCGTGCATGTTCCTGATTAGGTAAGTGGCAACGGGCGAACGCCGTTTATGGGCCGTTTATTCCCAGATATTTTCAAACAAAGGGTTTACCACTTGTGGCAAGACAAACGTCAGCGCCAGCACCGCTTGCGGCATTATCGGGACGCGGCTACTCGTGCGGCCCGCTTGAGCGTTTCCACTATATTTGTTGCAACGTCCGGGAACCGGCACACGGCAAGAGGACTCGGATGAGGCGTCGTAAGAATCACAGGAGAACCCGGCAACTGTGTGAGCATAGAGAACGCGCGTTGAGCTTTGCGACCTGCCAATACGATCACGCGCAAATCGGGCAACAGTCCGATCAACGATGGCAATTCGCCGATCCCCCGCTCAATCTCACCGATCGTCAAGGTTTCGCGTGGCCCGTCTGACGCCGGTAGCCATGGGAACACGTTCCACAACACACTCTGGCGACGAGCCAATCCCGCTTCATCGAAAAAGCGCTTGAGATTGCGTTGCGCGGGCACCGGATTGTCCAGCGATACAAACCGCGGCCGGGATGCAAGTCTTGCCGGAGACTCGAGAAGCACAAGCACCTTGGCCTCGCAGCCGCCGTCGAGCGGATCGAAATAGGGAACTGCACTGCTTCGCGCGGACAGCTCTTCGGCGAATCGGGTCAAGGGTTTGATATGCGGTTGATCGAGGAGCGCGATCCGTCGCTGAAGCGCCTCCGAGTCTCGGAGCAGATCGCATGCTTCTGAAAGCGCCTCAGATCCTTCGGAATCGCTCATGGAGCGCCAATGGGTGCTGGAGTCATGGAGTAAATCGAGTCGTTGAAGATCATCGCCCTGCTCCGGCTCACTCTGATCCACCCGGGGACAACCGTTTTATTTCCTGGGCGTAGCAAGGCAAGGTGCCTGAAAAAGGTTGCCGTGCCACATTCCCTTGAGCGTCTTGCTCACCACGATCAGCCAGAACCCGATCAGCGCGACTGTAAGCGCCGTACCGATGACTGCAAATGGAGAGAACTGCGTGAGCCGATACAGCGCGAAGGTCGTAGCGGTATACACGCCGATCGGAAACGTAAACCCCCACCATCCCATGTTGAACGTCATGCCTTCGCGCTGATAGCGCACAGTCAAGATGACAGCGATCACGAGCCACCACACGCCCACGCCCCACAGAAGCAGGCCGCCCAGCAGTCCGAAGTCCCTAGCCACGATTGCGACTTGTTCGAGCGCCGTGCCGGCGAATGCGGCAGGCGCAGCTTGACCGAGCAGCAGCAGACCAAGGCTTCCGGTCCCGATCGGACCCAGCGTGAGCCACGACGACGCCGCCATATCGCGATGCGGAAGCTTGTGAAGCGCGAGGCGCAAAAACACGATTGTCAGGATTGAAAATGCAAGGGGTACGGAAATCGCCCAGAGCACATAACCCGACCCGACCAGCAACTGCGCGGCACTGTGCGAAAGATGCGGAGCGAGCACGCCGGCACTGGACGCAGTCACTTCAGGTGCAACGATTGGCAAGAGCCAGACGGCAGTCATCTGTTCGGTCGAATGCTGCTGCGTCGTGAACATGCGATACGGCACGAGACATGCAATCGATACCGCCAGCCCTGCGTCGATCCACCACAACGCATGCGCCACGCTCAGTGCTGCCGGGCCGAAAAGCTCAGGACCAAACACACTCAGACCATTCACGATGGGAATCAGTCCCATCGGGATCGCGCCCAAGAACATCGACTGCACCGGATGGTCAAGCATGGGCTTGATCGTTTCCGGAAACCGAATCAGGCGCGCCATGAAAAAGATAGAGAAAACGGCGAAGAACACGATGTCGATCATCCATAACGCCTCCGCAACCCTGTGTTGACCGGCTAAACGAAAAGGCGCGGCGAGAAGGACGAGAAAGACGATCCCCGTTCCCATCGTCAACGCAAACCAATTGGGCGTGAATTGCCGAACGATTTCACGACGGCGAGTGACATGCCTGAACGGCTTTAAAGCATCAAATACTGTTCTTTCCGGTGTTTTCACCTGCGTCTCGGTCATCTTGGTCGACTCCTCGTTGATCTACGTATCCAGAATAACGAGATTGTCGATATACTTAAAATACATATTCCGTATCTCTCCCATATCAAATAGGCATGAATTTCGTTCACTTGCTGGCTTTCCACGAAGTCGCGCGCGCGGGCTCAATCAGCGCTGGCGCACAACGTCTGCACGTCAGTCAGCCAGCTGTGACTCGCGAGATCAGGGAGCTCGAGGAGCGTCTGGGCGTGACCCTCTTCGACCGGTTGCCACGAGGCGTTGCGCTCACTCAAGCGGGTAAAACGCTGCAGGAATATGCGACCCGGATATTCGCGTTGTCGGAAGCAGCGGAACGCGAGTTGACCGAACTGGCGGGATTAACTGCAGGTCAGTTGCTGATCGGGGCGAGTGCGACCGTCGGTGTATATCTGGTGCCCGCAGTGATCGCGCGGTTCAATGTCCTTTTTCCCAAGGTCACAGTGGAGCTGACGGTGGCCAATACCGAACAAGTCGAACAGGGACTCCTGGCACACGCTTTCGGACTGGGCTTTATCGAAGACCCCTACGATGCCGCTGTCTTCGATGCTAACGTTATCGGTGCGGATGAAATCATTGCGGTGGCTGCAGTCGGGCATCCATTGGCGAAGCGGAGATTCGCCGCACGCGAACTGGCCGACAAAGCCGTGATCCTGCGCGAGCTCGGCTCCGGAACGCGGGCTGCCGTGGAAGAGGCGTATAAACGCGCAGGCTTGTCGATGACCCCACTCATGTCGGTCAGCCATACCGAGGCCATCAAGCGGATGCTGTTATCGGGCCAAGCCATCGCCTATGTTTCGTCGTTGAGTGTCGCAGATGAAATCGCGCGGGGCGATCTCGTCAGGCTAAAGGTCATGGGCGTCGATATCAAACGCTCGCTGCATGTGGTGTGGTTGAAAGGCAGATCGTTTGCGCCCAGCACGGAGGCTTTCGTCAAACTATTTGATGAACAATTTCCCGCCCGCTTCAGCTCCCTTATTGTGCGGTGACGGTAATCCGATGCCACGCTGTACTTAGATAGCCTTTGAAATTCCATACATCAGCTACCTGCGATACCTGAGTCTGCCCGGCCGAGTCCCATGCGCGCACTGAGAGTTCATGCGTGCCCTTCGGCAGCGCCAGCTCGACGTTCCAGAGCGTCCAGCTCCACGGGGTGCCAGGCGCGACGTTGAGTGCGGCTTGTGTCCACGTCACACCGTCATCTGACGACACTTCTACGCGCGCCACCGATGTTCCCGTCGCCACGGCGTATCCGGCGACCCGGACAGGACCTGCGCACAAGGTTGCTCCTTCGTTCGGTTCGCAAATGGCTGAATTCAGCGGCATATCGTTGATCGTCGTCCCGTTCTCCCAGTCCGCGCTGGTTTCATCGACGGAAGCGGGGAACAATTTGTACTCGCGTTGCTGCATGTGATTGTCCGAGGGTTTGTCGCGCACCTCGATCGATGCCAGCCACTTCGGACTACGCACGCCTGCGTATCCTGGAACCACTACGCGCAATGGATACCCATGCTCCGGGCTCAACACTTCGCCGTTCATTTCGTAGGCGAGCAGCACATCGCCCGATAGCGCTTTGCTTGCCGGAATTGACACGCCATAGCGGAAGCGTTTGCCTTCTGCTTCGCAGTCGTCGCACGCTGCAAATACCACGTGCATTTCTCCACTGCACATGATGCCGGCCGATTCAAGCACGTCGTTGAGCCTCACACCGGTCCAAACCGCATTGCCAATCGCCCCCGGCGCCCATGGGTCACCCGAGACGGGTTTCACCGACAGCAGGTCAGCACGCCGGTTTCCAGCGCATTGCATCACCGCACTGACGGATACACGCTCAAAGCGGCTTTTGAAATCGTTCAGTGAGAGGCTGATCGGACGGCTTACTCGGCCTGAGACCGAAATCCGGTGGAGCGTCTCGTCAATCACCGGCACATTGCCGTGGTTGCGAACGTAGAAGTCGTCTTGAGTCGTATGCATGCCGGCGATCAAACGCTTGAGTGCCGGCTCTGCGTTGAGCGGCGATGTGGAATGGATTCGCTTGTCGAGCGCAGCTGGTGTCATTCGTATCTCCGGCGTTGAATCTGCGTTTGGGAAGAGGGGTTACGGCCCTCTCCGCAGTGCAGGAAGCGCGCCCGGTGCGGAATTCCCGCTCGACAGCCCACTCCGAATTCTTTTACAATTGCGCTCACGGAGATGGCATTCCTCCTGCAGCTCATCGCAAACCGCTGGATTAGTTACGTAGCTGACTTACCTGATTGAGTCGCCTAATTAAGCCAGCTAATGATGCCTACGCGTTCCTGGGTCAGGAATCCGTAGGCATGCGCGTTCGGCGCACTTCCCTCGCGGCTTTCGCCGCCCAGGTTTGAGTTCTTCAAACTTGGAAATTCATGAAACGTTTCGTCTTTCCCGAGCAGCTCCTAATGCTGCCGCATGTGGCGCGCTGGCTTTTGCTGTCGGGTCTCGTCGGTGCCTTGGCGGGAAGCGCCTCAGCCTTTTTTCTTTGGGCGCTCGATATCGCCACGAACACTCGCGTGGCGAACCCCTGGCTCATCGGGCTGCTGCCCGTCGCCGGCTTTTGTGTCGGCTGGGTTTATTTGCGGATCGGGGCCAGTGTCGAAGGCGGAAATAATCTGCTGATCGACGAAATCCACGATCCGAAGAAAATCGTTCCAAAGCGCATGGCGCCGCTGGTGTTGATCGCAACGGTGATCACTCATTTGTTTGGTGGCTCAGCGGGGCGCGAAGGCACGGCTGTGCAGATGGGCGGCGCACTCGCCGATCAGGTGACACACCGCTTCGGCCTTAGCCGCGAGGACCGCCGGATACTGCTGATGGGCGGCATCGCAGCAGGATTCTCGTCAGTGTTCGGCACCCCGCTCGCAGGCGCGCTGTTCGGCCTCGAGGTCCTGGCGATTGGACGTTTGCGATACGACGCCTTGCTCAGCTGCTTTATTGCGTCAATTTCCGCCGATCTGGTTACACGCGCCTGGGGAATTCATCACACCGTTTATTCGATCCCGTTCATTCCACCGGTCAGCCTAAGCGGATTGGGATACGTGATCGTGGCGGGGATGATTTTCGGGATTACGGGGATGCTGTTTGCCGACGCGACGCATGGATTGTCGGGGTTGATCAAGCGAATCGTCAAGTACGCGCCGGCCCGTCCGTTCGTGGGTGGCATCGCCGTCGCGCTTGCTTCGTTGGTACCGGGAACATCGCCGTTTCTCGGGCTCGGCATACCGACAATCGTGGAAGCTTTTCACCGGCAGCTTCCCCTTTACACGTCAGTCGGAAAATTTGGCTTTACCGTGATCACGTTAGCGTCAGGCTTCAAGGGGGGCGAGGTCACGCCACTCTTTTACATCGGCGCGACGCTCGGCAACGCGCTCTCTCACGTTCTGGCCCTGCCCTTTCCAGTCCTCGCCGGGCTCGGTTTCGTCGCCGTATTTGCCGGCGCCGCGAACACGCCTATCGCCTCCACGGTCATGGCCATCGAGTTATTTGGGGTCGATATTGGTGTGTATGCAGGGCTTGCATGCGTGGTGGCCTACTTGTTCTCCGGGCACACGGGGATTTACCGGGCCCAACGCGTCGAGCACAGCAAACATGCTGATCTGCCAGGTGTGGGTATAAATCCGCCGACGGCTTAGCCGGACCTGTATTGCAATTGAAGCTGCTGCGCCAGGGTGGCGCCGGTTATGCGAATACGTAGCTTGCACGTCAATGGATGTTGCAATAGGAGACGAATGGTTTGATTATTGCGCATCGTCATCTGCGTAGTACCGTGCAGCTGCCTCAAGCATGCGCCGCTTCTCTGCTTTGACGTAGATTGACGTGGTTTGTAGCGATGCGTGTCCGAGGATCGACTGGACGGCATCCGTCGGCATATCTCGTGCAACGGCGCGCGTGCCGAACGTATGGCGAAAGGCATGCGCCGAGGTATTGACCAATTGCACCAGGTCTTCGGTGCTTATCTCGCTTAGCGAAGCAGGATCCGCACGCAGCGCAACCACGAGTCGCCGGACGGCCGTGCGCACAAGGCGCCCGAGCGCGTCTGGCGTGTAGGCCACGTCGAGGTCGTCAGTCGCATGCCGATTCTGTGCAGTGTTAGTTTCCGGAATCCAGAGTGGCGCGATCAGCGGCCCGTGCGCCTGACTATCCAAATTGCGATCGCGGTCGGCCCAGTGGGCGCGCAGTGCATCAAGCGTGGCGCCGCTCACCGGCACAGTGCGCTGCTTGCGCCGCTTGCCGACAATCGTCAGGGTCCAGACGGTTCGAGGACGCGACGCAGATGCTTCACCTGTGGCAGGCGCCTCCTCTGATGGACGTCGCGCTGGTGTCGATGACTCACTTCTGACGTCAGAAGGCCGCAGATCTTCCTGCCGGGCCTGAGCCGCTTCCACGCGACGCAGTCCCGAGTCGCCCATCAAGAGAATGGCCGCCCGCGCCGCACGCCACTGAGGCGCCGCTTCTTGCTCCACACGCGCCCGCGCCTGCTTGCTCAAATGCGCCCCTGCCTCCCTCGGCTCCGTTGATGACGGCAGAATCGGAGCCGTGCAACGGTTATCGAGCAGTCGTCGTACGCGCGTCCAGAGATCGGCGGGTAGCGCGCGGTGAACCTGGACAGCGGACTCGCGGATGACCGTCGCCGGTTCATGCACCGCGCTCCAGGGATTGCCGGCGAGATAGCGCACCTCGACCAGCCACGCGAACGCCGCGCGAATCACGCGCACTGCATACGCCTGACTGTCGGCCGATAAGCCTTCTGCCGCAAAGGGCCGCCAACGGCCGCTCGTGCGCGGACGCTTAGGTCCTGTGAAGCTCGCAATCGGCGCTCGCAAAAAAATCCTTGTACGCCTCGCAGTCTTCCACCAGCAGCGACGAAAGCGGCTTTTGTCGAACGACCACGCTCCACAAAATCAGCTGTTCAAGCTCGCGCGTTTAGGCTCGCAGCGTAACCGGCCGATCGCGATACCGGTGCAGGTAGGCGTGCACGGCGGCCAGATCGTGCTCGGCACGAATGAAGGCGAAGCTGCCCGCGCGGTTGATGCCTCGATGGAGTCGATCACCGCCCGATAACTCAGCCGGCACGGCAAGCTGCTCGAACGGTGCCAGACGCGGCACGGCCGGATCGCCGCCCACCACGATGGCGACCGGCTCGCCCGCCGCGCGAAAGGTGACGTCAAGTGGCCTCGCATCAACGTCGTCGGCGACGCGTGCGCCGAGGCTTCGCTCATGGTGTTGAGGTCCATTAATTTTGCTACGAAGTGCACTAATAACGCTAATGAGAAAGAGCCAGCAACTCGTTGATTTTATAGGCACTAATGTGACTTTTCGAATCCTCTGATGCTGTTGCCGGGGCGCAACGTTTCCCTGTGCCGTGGCCGCTAATTCTGCTACTACCCCAGTCCGGTGCGCTTATATTGCTACCGCAGACTAGACGATATAGCGACGCGCGCAGGCGGAGATGTTCAAATTGGCGCTCGAGCGTTTGCACTCCGCACTACTCTCGAAGTCTGGTAGAAGACCGTGGCATAGCCCCTATTTCGCTGGAAACCAATCGGGCTGGACTCCGGGGTCGCAGCATTGGAGGAACACAGGGGAAGAGGCGCACGACTTAGACAGCAAGTGTTCCGCAGGAATTTAATGCGCAACGCTGCTTACGCTGGGAAGCAAATTCCCCGCAGACATTGAAAATTGCCCGAGAAGGTGCATTAGCGGAATTAGTGCACCCAGTAGCAGAATTAACGCACCTCTACACCTATAGCGGCAAGCGGCAGTACGTTGCGGGCAGACCCATGCGCGCAGACGAAGTGCTTGCTCTGCTTGACGATTTTCGCCGTGCTACGCGAAATGCATTGCGCGCAGGATTCGACGGGGTGCAGGTGCACGCCGCCAACGGCTATCTGATCGACGAGTTTTTGCGTGACGGCACCAATTTCCGAAACGATGCTTACGGCGGCACAATCGAGAATCGCGTCCGGCTGCTCAGGGAAGTTACGCAGGCGGTGATCGAAATAGCCGGTGCTCGCCGCACGGGGGTACGGCTCACGCCCAATGGCACGGACCAGGGTGTGCGCGACAGCGATCCGGAAACCGTGTTCGTTGCGGCGGCTCGAACCCTTTCGGTACTCGGCGTTGCGCATCTAGAACTACGCGAGCCGCCGAAGGACGGGACCTTTGGTGCGTCTGATCGGCCGCCCTTCGCGCCAGCAATCAGGAGGGCGTTCGCAGGCGTGACCATCCTCAATTCCGATTACGGTCTCGATCGTGCGACGGCGGCTATCGACGGCGACGAGGCGGACGCCGTCGCCTTCGGTCGACCATTCATCGCTAATCCGGATTTGCCGCGGCGTTTCAGTGCAGGCGCCCCGTTGGCAGCCGATAAGGGCACGTTGTGGTTCACCCAAGGGCCCGAAGGCTATCTCGACTACCTCACTCTTGCCTAAACAGATGAAGGTCCGCTACTGGCGGCTTAAGGCGGTCCCAACGGCAATTACCTTACCGAACAATGGCCATTCAGCGAGGGCGGCCGGGGCCTTCGTTAGCCGAATGGGACGCCGACCTCGACCAATCGCCCATGGCCGACCTCCGAAGTTCCTAGCACGTGTGCCGCTCGCCGCTTATCGTGTCGACCAATGAGCTTCCCTTGCCGACCCTGAGCGGTCCGTCGGCCGATCAGGGTCGATGTCGCTTTGCGGGTCCACTTCGGATAGCCGGACAGCCAGCGTCCTTTTCTATCACACGTATTGTGTACCAGCGGTAGCGGCCCTATTGGTGTCAAGCCGACCCGGCGTGCCCGTCGCAAACGCCCGCCGTTCATCGCCAATCAAGCGTTCATCGATCGAACGCAGCGGCTGAGCTTAGTTGATTACCAGCATCTCGCGGGGAGCACGAGTCGTGAGCAGTTCTGCACCGTCTGCCGTGATAGCGATGTTCTCTTCGTGAACAATCATCTTGCCCGGCGCGTATTCCATTCCCGGTTCAATCGTGATGACCATGCCGACTTCGAGCACGGCGTCATCGTGTGCGCTGTTTGAAGGTGGCTCAGTAAGTTGCAGGCCAAGACCGTGGCCGAGACGGCCGACGTTATTACCGCGCATGCCAGCCGGTTCCATAACGTCCATCATGACGCGCCAAAGGTCCTTGACTTTTGTTCCCGGTCGCGCTGCATTGATGCCTGCTTCGGTAGCCAGCCATACCGCTTCGTGCGCCTTCGCCGCGGCATCGGAAATCTTTCCAACCGCGTAGTTCCGGTCGAAATCACAGAAGTACCCATGGGTAGTAGCGCCCACGTCGATGATAAGGACATCACCATCGACCAGTTCGCGCGCTTTCGGACGGGAGATGATTTCCGGATAGCCGCCTTCGCCCGATGCGCATGCCAAGAACGGGACGGCATGTGCACCACGATTAATGATGTCGACAGTCATCTGGCGGCAGACTTCCGCTTCCGTCATGCCTTTGCGTGCGAAATTCGGCAGCACTTCAAACGAGCGGCTGACGATTTGGCCAGACGTGCGAATCGTCTCAATCTCGGCTTGCGATTTGATGTTTCGCACTTCCCAGATACAAGGAGAGCCATCCACGAGTTCAATCGGGCCTACGTTCTTCTGAACCTGGAAGAAATCGCTGACCGGCATGCGCAGTACGGATTCGCGGCCGAGCTCGAAGCCAATACGACCGAACCGCCGAGGCAGTTCCTTGAGCGTGGACGACAGAAGGGAGACACCCTCATCCTGAGGCCGCGGGGCCGGCCAAGTACGGATGCTTCCGACCGCGTACGTTGCGACGACCGGTTCGCCAATCTCCGGAACGACGGCAATGGTCTCGCCGCTCGCAGGAATAACGAGAAACCATGGACGAGCGGGACTCTCCCAGAACTGGGTGTCGTAGCCTGTGAAGTAACGGTAATTCGGGGGGGCGGTGATAACCAGCGCGTCGAGCTCGTGGCTTTGCATGCTTTTCTGCACGCGTTCAATACGGCTGGCGAATTCGGCTTTGGGGAAAGGAAGAACGTTCACAATGACCTCGCTTACGATAGCTAGACAGGGAGTGATGTGCCGATGGCTCAGGCACTCATCTCCAGTTGATAACCCTTCAGGAATTTTCCGACTCGCGAGTCGCGGCCCAATGACTCGTACTCGGCCGGCGGCATGTCATGCACGATGTGCCCACCTTCCATAAAGACAACCCGGTCGGAAATGCGCATCGCGAAGTCGATTTCGTGCGTAACGATGAGCATGGTCATCCCTTCGCGGGCCAGACCTTCGATAACCTTCAGCACTTCACCGACGAGTTCCGGGTCAAGCGCCGAAGTAGGCTCGTCGAAGAGAACGATGGCCGGGTCCATCGCCAGAGCTCGCGCGATAGCTACTCGCTGTTGCTGACCGCCAGACAGTTGATGTGGATACTTGTTCGCATGAGCGCCGAGTCCAACCTTTGCCAGAAGTTTGGCCGCCTTCTCTTTGCGCTCTTCCTTGGACGAGCGGTCATGGTAAGCCGGGGCCAGCGTCAGATTTTCCAGAACGGTGCGGTGCGGAAACAGGTTGAAGCTTTGAAACACCATTCCGATGTTCACGATGCCATTGCGATAGTGCGACCGAGGAAGCTTTCCGTGCGTGCCATTCGGCGACCACAGGAACGGTTTGCCATGCAGGCGAACCTCGCCATCATCAATGGCTTCAAGGCCGTTAAGTGTGCGGATAAACGATGTTTTGCCCGACCCCGAAGGGCCAATGATTGAGATGACCTCACCACTATTGACGCGAAGGTCTATACCTTTCAGGATGTGATGGTCACCGTATTTCTTGTGAATGTGGATTGATTCGATAGCAGGCTTCGCGCGATTCGCTTCGCGGGTTGCGCTGTCGAGGGCCACAACGCTGCTCTCGCGGACGGGTTGGTCCTTCGACATCTGCGTGGTGCGGCGCGTAAAGTCCATCCTCTTCTCGACGTAACCGAGCAGGAAGCCGAACACTGTAACGACGACGACGTAGTAAAAAGCTACCGCAAGCATCGTTTCCAAAACCTTGAAGTTCTGCGTGTACAAGCGCTCGCCCACCAGCAGGATTTCGCCGAGTGAAATCACGGACACCAACGAGGTTAGCTTGACGATGGTGATGTATTCGTTAATCAGCGTAGGCAGCGCAACACGGAATGCCTGCGGAAGGACAATCAGGCGATGCATGCCAAGATAGCCAATTCCAAGGGCGCGCCCAGCCTCAACCTGTCCCTTCGCCACGGCAGCGAGTCCGCCGCGATGAATCTCTGCCACATATGCGGTCTCGCTCAAGGCTAGCGCAATCAACCCTGCGAAGAAGGGGTTGGAGAGCAAAGGGCCTGTCCACGGGAATACCTGGGGAAGGTTGTAGACAAAGATAAGCAGCACCAGAAGCGGCAGACTGCGGAAGAACCAGACATATGCGCGGCAGACGATACGAACAGCACGAATCGAAGACTGCTTACCCAGAGCGAAGAAGAACCCCACCACAATACTGATGACCCAACTCAGAACGCTGAGCTCTACCACCGTCCACGTCGCCTCCCAGAAGGCCTTGTACGACAGTAGCGATAAGGCATAGTGCCAATCGAAATCCATTCTCTCACTCCGGTTTGAAGCGGCCATATGAAAATTGGCCGCTTCCCTTGCTACATTTCACTTACTTTGCATCGCCCAGCGCTCGCACAACATCCTGTGCGGTCGGCTCGACGAGGTTGTACTTCTTGAGCAACGCTTGATACTCGCCGTCTTTCTTCATGGCGTCAAAAGCGCTAGCGACCTGCTGCTTGACCGCGTCGTTCCCCTTCTTGATGGCAATGCCGCAAACCACGGGATTCATCGCACCGGTGGAGGTAATGACAACCCGCCCCTTCAGCTTATCGGCAATCATCTTGGCCACACCCGAGTCATCGTATTGCGCATCGACTGCTTTCGAAAGGAGGGCTTGGGCGGCTTCAGACGAGGTGTCATATTCATGCACATCGATGGAGCCCTTGCCTGGGGGCTGACAGGTTTTCTCCGACACTTCATGCAACGTCGGTACCCACGCCGCGCCCTTCAGGGAACCGACCTTCTTGCCGCACAGGTCAGCCATGGTCTTCGGCTTGAAGCCACTCGCTGCGTTCGCGAGCAACGAACCGCCCGTCATGAAATAGGGAATGAAATCCAGAGTTTTGGCACGCTCAGGGGTGACGTACAGCGCCGAGACGATGACGTCGTAGCGATTGCCAGTCAGACCGAGAATCAGGTTTGCGAAACGTGTGTCGACGAACTTCGGCGTCGCTTTCATCTTCGCGCTCATCTTCGCCACGAACTCCGGGTCGAAGCCGACGGGCGTGGTGCCGTCGAGCGATTCGTAGGGCGGGTAAGTCATATCGCTGCCAACGGTGAGCGTGCCCGGCGAGATGGTAGCAGCCGAAGCGGACAGCGCGCCCACGGTGCAGAGAAGCGAGAACATCAGTGCTCGCGTGGCAAGTTTCAAAACCGGCTTCATAAATTAAGCTCCAAACTTTGGGGTATTAGTGTGTGGTACTACTGCGGCGTCTCCTATGCCTCGACAAGTTCCGCCAGTGTGTCGAGAAGAACGTCCGCGCCGGCCGTCAGGTGCTCTGGCTCTGAGAATTCACGCGGGTTGTGGCTGATGCCCTCGCGACTAGGGACGAAAATCATCGCCGTCGGGCAGACTCGTGCCATCATTTGTGCATCGTGGCTCGCGCCGGAAACCATGCGAATAGTGGACAGCGAACGTGCGCTCGCGAGCGTCTCAATCTGCTCACACAGTGCTGTGCTGAACTTCACGGCCTGATTCCTCGCCGTGCACGTCGCAGAAACCTGGAAGCCTTCTTCCTCGAGTGCTGCAAGCGCATCCCTCAAATCGTCTTCCGCGCGGGCCAACTTTCGGTCGTCCGGGTCACGCATGTCGACGGTGAAGGTCGCTTTGCCTGGTACGACGTTAATGGAGCCCGGCTCCACTGAAAACGTCCCGACCGTGGCGACAGCCGGCACTTGCGATGCCGCGGCGCGTTCCGTGATTCCACGAATCAACGCCATCGCGGCGGTCCCTGCATCGAGACGCATCGTCATAGGTGTCGTGCCAGCGTGGTTTGCTCGTCCGGTCACAGAAACCTTCCACCATGAATAGCCCTGCACGCCTTCGACGACACCAATGGTTATGCCCTTCGTATCGAGAATCGGGCCCTGCTCGATGTGAAGCTCGACAAACATGCCGGGCAGCCACGCCCACGGCGCAATCTCGCCTGCATAGCCGATATGCTCGAGCTCTTCGCCGAATCGCTGGCCGTCCGTCGAAATGAGATGCATCGCATGGTCGAGGCTCATTTCCTTGGTCATGACGCGCGACCCAAGCAGGTCGGGCATGTAGCGAACCCCTTCTTCATTCGTGAATGCCGAAACAACCAGCGTCTTGCGCGGCGAAACCCCTGTCTTTGCGATGGCATCCAGCACTTCGATTCCAGCGATGACGCCGTAACAGCCATCCAAAGCACCTGCACGCCGGACCGTATCGATGTGAGAGCCAGTCATGACTGGCGGGTCTTCAGTTTGTCCGTGCAGAACGCAATGGATATTTCCGATTGAGTCAACTGCAACCTCCCCGCCTGTCTCGCGCATCCAAGTGGCGACGAGGTCGCGCCCGAGGCGGTCCTCCTTGGTCAACGCGAGGCGGGTCCGACCTTCACCTTGAGCATTGCTGCCGACCTGGCCCAGTTGCTCGAGGCGTGCTATCAAACGGGGAGCGTCGATTTTCACAGCGTGGCCTCTTCATCGCCAATCAGGGCGCGATACGTATCAATATCGGTGGCGCCTTCCGTGTTGAACAGGAGGACTACAGAGGATTCGTTGAGCCCCAATGCTTCGCGTGCGTCTTCAGATTGCGTGGCGCGGAGTAGACCGGCCACGCCCGCACCACCGCTTTCACCAGCAACAATTCGGGGGTCGCCATCGCGCGGCCTGGCAAGGGTGCGCATGGCGTCGATCGCATCAGATTCGTCGACTGTGATGAAGGCGTGCGTAGTCCGCTCAAGAATTCGCCAGGCGATGGCCGAAGGCTCGTAGCATTCGAGCATGGCCATGACGGTCGGCTCGTCAGCCTCGATGCGCTTTGCTTCTCCAGCACGAGCGCTCTCGAAGAGACAAGCAGCGCGAGCCGGCTCAACTACGACCACGCGGGGGGCGTTGATACCCAGCTTGAGCGTCAGGAACGCAGCGACTGCGGCCGCGTAGCCACCTACACCTGCCTGCAGGAAGACATGGGTGGGGGTAGAACCTGTCTCATGCGCTTGGCGCACCGACTCTTCCGCCATGACCAAATAGCCCTGCATTACTCGCGAGGGAATGGCTTCGTAGCCGGGCCACGAAGTATCCGACACCACCTGCCAACCATGTTCGGTGGCGGCGGCGTTGACCGCAGCGATGGAGTCGTCGTAGTTTCCGGGCGTGCGGGTGACAGCTGCTCCTTCTGCTTCGATAGCTTCCGCCCGCGCGGAGCTAACGCCGGAGTGCACAAACACCTTGCATTGCGCGCCGGATAGCGTTGCGCCGGCGGCAACAGCCCTGCCGTGGTTACCATCCGTAGCGCAGGCGAACGTCATGGTGCTCGCGACCTCTCGCACTGCAGCGTCGTGAAGTTGCTCCGGCTCGATTTTTCTGCCGAGACGAATGCTGGCTTCTTCAATCACCAAACGAATGACTGCATGGCTCCCACCCAAGGCCTTGAAGCTCCCGAGGCGAGACCGCGTGCCCTCATCTTTGACGAGGATGCCCTTGACCCCATTCTGCTTCGCGAGCGTGCCAAGCGAGTGCAACGGGGTGCTTTGATAGGGCACGTGCGACAAAAATCGACGGACTTCTTCGACGACACGAGGATGGAAGTAACTCTCATCCGAAGCCTGGAGAGCGTTACCAAGTTGCGGGGTTCGGTTGATGTGAATTTGCATGTTCTAGAGCAGTCAAGAGGCGATGTCGAGAGTTTATTGTTTTAGGCTGTTTTTTCTTTATTATTATTGGGCCTTCAAACGAGAAAAATTCTTATGACTTCAGCAGACCCTATCGCACTCGACCAGTACGACCTTGACATCCTCGAGTTGGTCCAGCGGGATAATCTGACCCCACACCGCGAAATCGCGAATGCCATCAACCTTTCCGCGCCATCCGTGGCGCGTCGGTTGCAAAGGTTGAGGGCAAGCGGGGTCATTGCCGCGGACAAGAGCGTTCTGATGCGCGAGGCAGTTGGAGCAAACGTGACGCTCATCGTCCACGTCGCGGCGGAAAGTGAACGTATCGAACTTCTTGATTCGATGAAGGAGCGGTTCGCGACTTGTCCCCAAGTACAGCAGTGTTACTACGTAACCGGCGACGTGGATTTCATCCTTATCATGGCGACCCGGGACATGCTGGAGTACACGGCGCTGACGAGGTCCCTGTTCTTTACCGAAGGCAACGTGAAGCACTTCCGGACGTTCGTTGCGATGGAGCGTGTGAAGTTATCGCTTGATGTACCGCTCGCGCGTGCGAAAGCGCGCACGTAACAGATGAGCGTAGCAAGCGTGCGGCGGGCATATGAAAACGAGCAATAGTGGGGCAGAACACCTTGTGTGGTAGAACCCCGGGGCTGTGTCTGGCCTAGCTCCTGTTCTCTGCTCTGCGCATACTGGCGTTGTTTTCATCTGAGGCTTCGAAGTATATAAGGATTCGGGTCGTCGACTGGGCCGAGGAGCGCGCTTCAGCGGCCGCCCCAAGTGATCCGTTGAACGACCGCTCATGGCCCGGAGTGTGTCAAAACGCATTTTGAACACCTATCATGGTGGCATCGGGTACAGGGTGAACAAGATGAAGCGTTTTGTTCAAGGCGACAGTCGTACGCAAAGCATCCTGCTTCCTGAATCGCTCGACGATTACGTAGCGGACACGAATCCTGTCCGCGTGATCGACGTGTTCGTCGACAAACTCGACCTTGGTCAACTGGGTTTTGACGGTGTTGAACCGGCTGATACTGGCAGGCCGTCATATCATCCTGAAATCATGCTGAAGATATACATCTACGGCTATCTCAATCGCATTCAGTCCAGTCGACGACTGGAGCGCGAGGCTCAACGCAATATCGAACTGATGTGGTTGACGGGGCGATTGATGCCAGATTTCAAAACGATCGCCCGTTTCCGCAAAGATAACGGTAAGCCGATTCGTGCCGTGTGTCGGCAGTTTGTGATGCTGTGCCAACAGTTGGATCTATTCTCCGATGCGCTCGTCGCAATTGACGGCAGCGAGTTCAAGGGGGTCAACAACCGGGACTGCAACTTCACGAGCGCAAAGCTGAAGCGGCGTATGGAAGATATCGAGTCAAGCATCAACCGTTATCTCGTGGCGCTTGAGACAGCTGACCGTCAGGAGCCGACGATCGCCAAAGCAAAGGCAGAGCGGTTGCAAGACAAAATCTCGGCGCTGAAGGAGCAGATGCAGGTGCTCAGGGATATCGAGGTGAAGCTCAATGCGGCACCGGATAAACAACTGTCGCTGACCGACCCTGATGCCCGTTCAATGAAGACGCGAGGCACGGGCGTGGTTGGCTATAACGTGCAAACGGCAGTCGATGCGAAGCATCATCTCATTGTTGCCCATGAAGTAACTAACACCGGCCTCGACCGGGACAAACTCACGTCGATGTCGCGCCTCGCGCGAGCCGAAATGGGAGTTGATAACCTCACCGTCGTCGCTGACCGAGGGTACTTCAAGAGCGAAGAAATCCTCGCGTGTCATGAAGCAGGCATCACAGTGTTCGTACCAAAGTCGGTAACCTCGGATGCCACTGCCGATGGTCGCTTCGGCAAGGACGACTTTATCTATGACGCATCGAAGAACGAATATTCATGCCCGGCGGGTGAGCGTCTGATCTGGCGGTATGCAACCGTGGAGAGCGGTCTGAGACTTCATCGCTACTGGAGTTCGAATTGCCAGCAATGCACGCTAAAAGACAAGTGCACTCCCAGCGTTCAACGACGGGTGAGCCGATGGGAACACAGGCCGTTCTAGAACAAATGCAAACGCGTCTTGACCATCACCGCACATGATGCGTATCGGAGGCAAACCGTCGAGCATCCGTTCGGGACGATCAAGGCCTGGATGGGCGCAACACATTTCCTGACCAGAACTATTGAGAAGGTCAGCACTGAGATGAGTTTGCACGTGCTGGCGTACAACATGAAGCGGGTCATCAAACTACTCGGCTGGGCGGACTTGATCTGCGCAATTCAAGATCGAAGCGTGCAAGCAGCGAGTTGATGGGCAGGCAGGAGGATCGCACCTCATCGTGTCGAACACGCGACTCTACGGCACCAGAACCTTGTACGGACGACGCTTTGGTCCGCCGCCGTTGACGCTGTTCTGGCCAACCCATCTTATTGGGGTTTTGACACGGTCTGGGCCGGCTGCCGCCAAAACGAACCCGTGCCCTTTCGGAAAATTCAGGCTTCCCCTGATGACAGCGGTTGGATTGCTCTCAACTCCTTTTCGAGAACATCGGCCGCATCGGCATGCAGCTGCGTCCATGTCAAAACCAGACGGCGTGCAGTGGGCAGTGGCAACGTCGCGTAGCACTTGTGCAGCCATGCAAAGAGCGACGGAAAGCGAAAGTGTATTCATAGTGTGGAGAGCAAATCCGCCGACCGGCGTTGCCGGACCCGCATTTAAAAAGAACTGACGCGCCTTGGTAGCGCCGGTTATGCCGATACGTAGCTCGCACGTCGATGGATGCTGAAACGAGCCCAGATGAAAAATTTTGCGGTTACTCCGCATCGTCGTCCGCGTAGTATCTTGCCGCCACCCTAAGCATGCGTCGCTTCTCTGCTTTGATGTAAATTGACGTGGTCCGTATGCCTCGACACCGACATCGATCATGCGAAAAGCACGGGATAACATCCGCGCAACGTCCAGCCGCAATTGCGCGGCAAGCACAAACATGAGTCGGCTGCTCATCACGATAAGCATGTACGGGGAGCAGATCGCGACGCCAAAGGTGTGTTAGCAGATTTAGTGCAACCGGTAGCAGAATTAAAGCACCTTTGCATTCGATGCGCTTGTTCCTATCGGCGAAGTGTTCCTTTGAATTTTAAAAATCATCGTGTCACCGTGACGAATGTTTTTGTCGGCAACACCGCGCGTGCAAGACCTTCGTCGTCGCGAGAACTGCAAACACTCGCATTGCCGCCCGAGAATTCAATGCGGATCCCACCGCGTCCCGCGTTATCTAGCTCAACGGTATGGGTCGAGCCAAATTTTTTTTAATGGTCGCAATCAAATGCGCCTCTTTTTGGGTGAGGTCCAGCCAGAGGGACCCCATTTGTCCACCGCTTGCCGGCACGGGGTAGAGGACAAGCAAAGCCTCGCTCCGTCAGTTGGTTTAAAGTTTTTGGCGTTTAGCCGGTTAGCTCGCAAGCTTACGCTTATCTAACTCTGCTTTTCCAACGTCAGAAGTCCACACGCGGTGCGCAGTGTTTCCAACGTCAGAAGCAGATCTGGGCAGCTTACCGCAAACATGTCCGATCTCTGCCTAACGCTCATTTTCATCCCACCCGTCATCATCGGCGTAGTACTGCGCGGCCGCCTCGAGCATGCGGCGCCTTTCCGCCTTGACGTAGATCGAAGTTGTTTGCAGGGAGGCGTGGCCGAGGATGGACTGGACAACGTCCGTCGGCATATCCCGCGCGACCGCTCGCGTACCGAACGTATGACGGAACGCATGCGCCGAGGTATTCACTAGTTGCACCAGGTCCTCGGTGCTCATCTCGCCTAGCGACGCGGGATCCGCTCGCAGTTCAACCACGAGGCGCCGGACGGCCATGCGTACCAGCCGCCCCAGTGCGTCCGGCGTGTAGGCCATGTCTTCGTCGGCGGCGGCATGTCGATCTTGCGCGGCGTCGGTCTCGGGAATCCAGAGTGGCGCAATGAGCGGCCCGTGCGCATGACCATTAAAATCACGATCGCGGTCGGCCCAGTGGGCGCGCAGCGCATCGAGCGTGGCGCCACTGACCGGCACCGTGCGTTGCTTGCGCCGCTTGCCGACAATTGACAGGATCCAAACGTTCCGAGGACGCAACCCAGATGCTTCACCTATCGCAGGCGCCTCCCCTGATGTGCGCCGCGCGGATGCCGACAATTTGCTTCTGACGTCAGAAGGCCGCAGATCTTCGCGCCGAGCTTGAGCGGCTTCCACGCGACGCAGTCCCGAGTCCCCCATCAAGAGGATGGCAGCACGTGCGGCACGCCATTGAGGTGCCGCCTCCTGCTCCTGACGCACCCGCGCCCGCTCGCTCAAACGCGCCGCTGGGTCGCCCATCTTTGCGCGTGACGGCAGATTCGGCACCGTGCAACGTTCATCGAGCAGCCGTCGGACGCGCGTCCAAAGATCCGCGGGTAGCGCGCGGTGAACCTGGACAGCGGACTCGCGGATGACCGTCGCCGGTTCATGCACGGCGCTCCAGGGATTGCCGGCGAGATAGCGCACCTCAACGAGCCAGGCGAATGTCGCACGGATTACGCGGACCGCATACGCCTGACTGTCGTCCGACAGTCCATCGGGCGCAAAAGGCCGCCAACGGCCGCTCGTGCGCGGACGCTTCGGTCCCGTAAAGCTCGCGATCGGCGCTCGCAAAAAGTCCTTGTAGGCCTCGCAATCTTCAACGAGCAGTGAGGACAGCGGCTTCTGTCGAACAACCACGCTCCACAAAATCAGCCGTTCAAGCTCCCGCGTATAGGCGCGCAAGGTCACAGGCCGATCGCGGTAGCGGTGCAGGTAGGCGTGCAAGGCGGCCAGATCGTGCTCAGCGCGAATGAAGGCGAAGCTGCCCGCGCGGTTGATGCCTCGATAGAGGCCATCACTGCCCGATAACTCATCCGGCACGGCAAGCTGCTCGAAGGGCGCCAGACGCGGCACGGCCGGATCGCCGCCCACCACGATGGCAACCGGCTTGCCCGCTGCGCGAAAGGTGACGTCAAGTGGCCTCGCATCAACGTCGTCGGCGACGCGTGCGCCGAGGCTTCGCTCATGGCGACGCAGCCATGCCACCAGGGTCGCCGCGCGCAGCGGTCCGATGCGCGGCACGGATCGCCACCAGCTGCCGCCACGGGCGTTGCAGTACTCAATCAGGGCGCCCAGCGTGGTGATCCCCTCCCCGATCAAGCGTCGTGCGATCAGCGGCCGGAACCACAACTCGACCGGATGGCCCAGCGCCGGCGAGGCGGCCGCCAGGGTCGACGCCTGCTCGACCATGCGCAGCGTCATGGCCGTAAGCCGCGCGCTGCCGTGCTGCTTGATCGAGGCTTTCAGGTGATCGGCGAGCACCGATGAGCCGTGTTTGAGCGCCAGGCTCACCAGGTCATCGCGCATCTGGCGCAGGTAGCGCTCGGTGGTTTCGGCGCTCGCCGCATGGGGCGAGCGTTCGACGTCATAGTAAAGCCGCGCGATGGTGGCTGCGGGCACCCGCTGCACGAACGCGCGCAGCGCCGTGAAGTCGGTGCGGGTGTAGGTGCGCGGCGTGGGCAGCGTCAATTGTTGGGGTTGATTGGCCATCGATCTGTCGTGCGTGCTCCCGCAGGTGCTCACCTCATCCATAGAGCGTCGCCGCTCAGCTCCGCCCGCCGTCCAAACATTGCCACCTGGCAGTAACGTCTCAGCCCACTGACTAGTCCGAAAACCCACCTCTGCCACGTGCTAATGGGCTTTCGGCGAGGTGTAAATGGCGATACCCCTCATTTTACCCATTAAAACCTTCACTGCTAATAATGATTAGCAGTCCATCGTTTTAACGCGTAGATCTTTAGTTCACATAGACTGACCACGTTCTAACCAGCCAGCTTAATGCTGCACCATGCAGCACGTCTTGCATTGCGCGATCGTCGGCCCCTAACGATCGACCCATACGCACGGGGACTTGAGCAAAAAAGACGACAGCCATAGATTCAACAAATCCCGGATGGCCAAAGCCATGAGGGTATAGGGTTTTATATCATGCGCGAATCGCCGACACCAAAGAGTAAGGCGAAAGGACAGTAAGCAGAACATCGGCGTTTGTTCTGGCCCAGCCATGCTGAGAAACGGGACTCTTTGCGTCTAGTCTGTAGTCTCCGGCATCGTGTGCTGCCTAGCGGGCAACAAGCGCACGCACAGTCTTCCGCGACTAGGTTTCTACGCGGGCGCAATATAACCATCGTCGGTGACGCGGCGCGGGTGGCTGTCTCGTTGCAATCGTGGGTGGACGAACCCGGCGTCGACGGCTTTACCCCACTAGCACGGTGACGCTGGAATGCTGCGAGGACTTTACCGATCTCGTCATTCCCGAGTTGCAGACGCGCAAACTTCACAAGACACCGTATGCACAAGGCGCGCTGCGCGAGAAGCTGTTAAACAAAGGCGCGCGGCTTGTTCCTCGCCATACTGGTTCAACGTTTCGCGATCGGTCAGAATGAACGCGACGACACCCATACTCGCGCTCGACCCGCTCGCAGCTTCCCGCAGGCGCTGGCAACTACGAACGGCCAACAAAACGGTCGGTTCAACTTAAGCCATTGGACCTATCTGCGCTTGATCGCGTACAACGAGGTGGGCAGAGCAACAGGATTGCCCGGCGTGAACCAGCTCATGTCCGGAATTCGAGAGTCCGTCACATACACAGTGCCGTCCGGGCCTTCAGCGAAGGTATCTGGCCAGCGCAACTGTGGGTCGCGCACGAGCGTCCATAACCGATCGCCATTGCGTACCCGAACTGCATGGTGCTCTACCGCCGACACGTAGAGCCGGCCGCGCTCATCGAAAAGCAAGCCGTCAGCAGTGCCGTCGATGCCGACCGCTTCCACACGCGAGGCTACTTGTTGAGCACTTAGCTGCGTATTCTGCAACGCGTCCGTTGCAATGCGATACAGTGTCTTGCCCTTGACGGCTTGAAAATAGAGGTATCGCCCGTCCGGTGTCAATGCTATTCCATCAGCCGAGAAACTGACGCCGCGTCCGTCTGTCTGCCGCAAAGGCTTGCCATCGACTTGAACCGTCACCGTCTTGTCAATCTGTGTGCTGGGATCCCCGTCCAGGACGCGCCGAGCAACGCCTGTTGTCCGGTCAATGACGACTATGGCGCCTCGCACGCCCGAGTCGGTGATGTAGATAAAGCGACCATCGGGGCTAAGACGAAGATCGTTCAAATAGCTGCCCTGCGGTGCGATGGTTTCGTCAAAATGAAACACATAGGCGATCTGATTCGTTCCGAGGTCAATTTGCACAAGCTTGGGCGCGCCTGGCACGATCAACGATTGCGCAGGCGCGCCAGGATCGAGCACCCACAGATTGCCCTGCTTGTCCGCCACGACTGACTGAACGCAGACCCAATGATCGGCTGCAGAGACTTCGTCTCGCCGTGCGTTGCGCCAGGAGTTCCACTCGGCGTCGGGAAAAGGCCGCAAATCGCCGCTTGCGCCTAGCTCGGCCACTGAGATGGGCGCGTCTTCAGTCCAGCGAGGGAAGTTGACGAAGGTGCGACCTGTTGGCGAAACAGTTACGCCTGTGACTTGATGCTCAAATCGCGCCACGAGCTGCAGCTGAGCGCCGCTTGCACGTGCCCTTGTTGCGACATCATCCGGCATGCCCTGCGCGAGTGCGCCTTGTGCGACGCAGACAAGACTTACAGCGGCGAAACAGCGACTTATTTGACTCATGGCGACTCCTTGTCTAGGACACCGGCGTTGCGGGTGTGAAGCCGGGCGCAACTAGCGTCGCGCGTACGACGACCATTTGGAGACGGCGCCCGCGACGGTCATAAGTGCACCAGCCAGCTGCCAACCCCTGGTGTTTGAAGTCGGGGCCCTTAAAAAAACGAAAGCCGCAGATTGATGGTCGGTGTAAGTAATTGGCCCGATTAACGAGAACATTCCGAGAAAAAGCAGCAGCAAAAAAACAAGCTCTCATGACATTTGTGTGACCGAGTCCCGATCTACCGACCGTACCGCTAGCGAAACGCCTAGACGACCTACTATAAACACTTACGATCCGAAGATCGTAGGTGTTTTCCTAGGCATCGAAGGTCTCGGCTTGGATGGTGAAAGCGCTGCTGATCGTGTAAGCAAATGATGTCGCGACGACAGACCGCTCCATAGCATGTTGTCGGCTGGACTGGATGACTTCGACGGTCATAAATATCCGAATGAGGAGTAACAAGTTCAAACATACTTGAACAATGGGTTATGTGGCTTTCTTATTCGGTAGGTATCCTTACGAGTGATCGCTTCAATGCTGCTGGATCACTCCGCTCGGGACGGTGATTAGTTCCCACCGCCTCGGACACTCACTGTAAAACTCAATCCCCCTATCATTGTTGAATTTTTGCCCTATCCTTGCTTGGAAGTCTTGGGCTTAAGGACGGCCCGGCGGGGCCTCGAACTACCGACGCATTCCCAGCGTCCCGCAGCCACCTCCTTTCTGCGTGGCAGCCATTGCTAACAGATTAAAGGAGCCAGACTATGAAAGCTGTTGTCTATCGCGGTCCTCAACAAGTGGCAGTTGAAGACGTGCCAGAGCCTAAGATCGAGCGTCCCACCGACGCCATTGTCAAAATCACAAGCACCAACATATGCGGCTCTGACCTTCACATGTACGAGGGCCGGACCGACTTCGAACAGGGTCGAATATTTGGTCACGAGAACCTGGGCGTGGTATTGAAGGTGGGACCGGCGGTTGAGCGCCTCAAGCCTGGCGACTGGGTGTGCCTTCCGTTCAATATCAGTTGCGGACACTGCAAGAACTGCGAGCGCGGACTTACTGCATTTTGCCTGAGTGCAAACCAACCCGGCATTGCCGGCGGTGCATTCGGCTTTGCGGACATGGGGCCGTGGCAGGGTGGACAGGCCGAATTTCTGCGCGTGCCTTGGGCGGACTTCATGGCCTTAAAGCTACCGCCGGACGCGCAGGAGAAGCAAGTTGACTATGTGATGTGTGCGGACATCTTCCCGACCGGTTGGCACGCAACTGAACTAGCCGGGATGCGGCCCGGCGACGCTGTGGTCATCTATGGCTCGGGACCTGTTGGGCTGATGGCGGCACATTCGGCAATGATCAAGGGCGCCTGCAGCGTAATGGTGGTCGACTGCCATCCCGACCGACTGAAGCTAGCCGAATCGATCGGCGCAATCGCGATCGACTACTCGAAAGATGACCCGGTGCAGCGGGTGATGGACCTGACGCACGGAATGGGCGCAGACGTGGGATGCGAATGCGTCGGCTACCAGTGCCACGATCCCGCGCCAAAGCGCAAGGAGCGACCTAATCTCACCATGAACAATCTGGTCTCGTCGGTGAAGTTCACCGGTGGGATTGGCGTCGTGGGCGTGTTCGTACCGGTTTTCGGCTTTAACTATCAGCTAGAGCTGAAGCGGTTTTTTAGCTTGATACGCGCTACTGGAATCCGAATGAATGCTGTCGCACTGACAGCGGCCGGTGCGGTGATCGACAGCGGTTTACAGGAGAATTTGTCGTCCCCTTGGCTCAACCTATCGGACCGGTACTGGGACGAGCTGCATGTGCGTGGCTGCAAGGTCGCGCCGGACGAACTGTACGCTTGACCATCGGTAATCTTGAGTTCAATGTGGGCGCGCCCGATGACCTTGATGCCCTAATTCATCGGTTCAAGACTCGCACTTCCATAGCGGGTGAGGACATTACATAGTTACTCGTATCAACAACTCCATCTGAAGCGACAGCGCACGCCGGCGCTCCGGTTAGTCGGTCTTCCTGGTCTTCCGCTGGAGCCGCAAACTCCGCTACACGACGATCGAAGTCAAAGACGGGACGATGAATATTGTAAGATCTTGTCCCGTTTAAGCGCCGCTATAGGAATAAATTTTGCCTTTTCCAGGTCTCGTAGAGTTTGAGTCCGGAGACGTTGATATGTCCACTGGAAAACGACCAAAGTTAGTTCCTTATCCGACAAAACCAATGCCACCGACGCCTGGTTTGTCCGAGTGCGATTTCGCCATCTACGCGTCCTATCGTGGCACTCGAGCAAGTGGCTTTTACGGGACATTGAAGGTGGTCCGCAAAACAGATGCGACACTGCTGTTCCCGTTTGACGGCGCTTTGCCGATTGGCCCCTTCGCAAGCAAGGACGAGGCAATCTCGGCTGCCCAGCAGATCGGGCGCAGCATTGTCGAGAGTGATCTTAAGAACCCCGAGCTCTAACGCCAGCCGATTGACTTAACAAGCAATGGAACTTCCAATCAATCAACCTCCACTTCGCCTGACCAAGCGCGGTGTCGAATTCTCGGTGATAAGGAACAAACGTTCTTTCGCGTGCGTCATGACGATCGAAGCCTTGCAACAGTTTTTCTGGCTCGAGCCTTCAGCCGCCGAACAACGCATATTGCAATGTTTCCAAGATGGTCGCGCCCGCATTCATGCTGTTGCCGAACGAAAATCTTTAACTTGCAGCGACAGCCCGATTCTCCTCATCCCCAAGGATTTTTGGAGGCGGTGAGGTCTGCGCATCGGTGTCTACCGTCGCGGTTTCGGCCTTTGCGGTCGTTCGAGCGTCGGTCTTGCTGAGGCTGCTGTACTCCACGTTCCGGTCATCCGCACGTCGTTGGCCGAAAATGACGAGTCACACCGGCGCCAATGCGTACTCGCGACCCGAAGCCGCCTGTTGAGGACCGTCCGCCCGAACGGCGGATTGCAAAATGCAGTCGACATTCGGGTCGGCGATCGAGGCGAGTCGTCCGCCTTTGCAGACTTTTGGTACCGGACATGTACAAACTTTGCAGCTTTGGCAGCATGCTGACGTGGGCTGTGTCGAACAGCAAGACGCTACCGCCTGCACCGGCAAGCGAACACTCACGACCGAACCCGTGTGAGCACGTAATCTCGGCCCTGGAACGAAGCTGCCGCCTCAACAGAACCCGCACTACAGGATTTAAGCAAACAGACGTGTGACCGCTCGCGCCGTCGAGCGCATACGGCTCGGACGCATAGCGAAGATCATTCCAATAACGGCACAGTTTCACTCTCATCCGCCTCGAACCATGCCGGATTCCGCTTCGCAATTGGGCCCAGGGTGACAAGAATTTCACGCAGATGCGACCGCATGGCGTTTTCCGCGGCATCGGGATCGTGCGCGCGCAGGGCCGCGAGAATCTTCGCGTGCTGGCGAATGAGATGATCGAGCGGCGAATCGTCCGGCAGGCTCAGATAGCGCACGCGATCCATCTGCGCCTTGATGTCCTGAATGGTGTCCCACGCGGCCTGACAGTCGATGGTCTGCGCAATCGTGCAATGAAACGCCTCGTCGAGCGCGAGGAACGCGGCGGTGTCGTTCGCCTTCGCGGCAACGCGTTGATCCTTCAGGTTATCGGCGAGCGTGCGCAGTTGTGCATCGGTGATGTGCGCGGCGGCCTTGCGCGCGACGGCGGTCTCGATGGCCTCGCGGATGAACCGTCCCTCGCGCACGCGGCGCGGCGAGATGCGCTTTACGAAGGTGCCTCGTTGCGGCAAGACCTGAAGCACGCCCGCCTCGACTAATTTGATGAACGCCTCGCGCACCGGCTGGCGCGAGACATGGAACATGTCGGAGACTTCCTTTTCGGAGAGCGGCGTGCCGGGCACCATCTGACCGGCGAAGATCGCCTGACGCAGCGCGCGATAAATCTGCCGCGTGATCGGCTCGGGCGAATCCATCGACACTTGCGCGCCCAGGTCGGGCAACTGCTCGGCGACCGCGCCGGCATCGCCCAGACGCCGGCGCGCGCGGCGGGGCGCGGGACTCGCGGGTTCGGCGCTGTCAGGTTCGAGCAGAATGACGTCGTCGGATTTGGCAGCTTTCATCGTCGTCGTGGCGGTGGGCGGAAAACGCGCGGGGCGGTCGTGCTCGGTCGTGAATCGATGCCTCCATACTACTATGCTTCGTTACTGCAACTGGCCGCCTGCTCTCCTCATCAGCGACGCGCCGCCGGCGAGCCGCCCGCAATCGTCGTCACCGCGATGATGAGCGCGCCGTACACCACCGCGCGCACGCCCGCCCCCGCGCCGCTCGCATTGAGCAGCGCGTTGATCAGGAACAGGAAGCACGCCGCGCCCCACACGCCGGTCGGGCTGGCGCGGCCGCCGGACACCTGCGTGCCGCCGATCACCACCACCGCGACGGAAAGCAGCATGTAGTCCGCGCCCATGTCGAGCGTCGCGCCGCCGGAGAACGACGCCAGCAGCAACGCTGCCAGCGACACCAGCACCGAACAGCTCACGTAGGTCGCGCACCGCACGCGCTCCACGCGAACGCCCGCGAGATTTGCCGCGCGCGCATTCTGTCCCACCGCTGAGAGACTTCGCCCCGGCACCAGACGAAAAAGCGCGAGCGCCACCAGCAGCGTAGCGGCCAACGCCACGAACGCGAGACTCGACACGCCCGCCACATGACTCAGCGAGAAATTCTCGAGAATCGGCGGCGGTGCCGAACTGCCGCGTCCGAGGCTGATGGCCGTGGATTGCAGCACGAAGCTCGACGACAGCGTGGCGATGATCGGCGGAATGCGCAGCAAGCGAATCAGCGCGTAGTTGAACAGTCCGATGCCGATGCCCACGCCCACCGCCGCGCCAATGCCCGCGAGCAGCGCGCCGTCTTTCGCCGCCATCACGCGCATGGCGACGCCGCCCGCCAGCGCAATCGTCGCCGGAATCGACAGGTCGATGTTGCCTGGCCCGCTCGTCACCACGAGCATCTGTCCGAGTCCGACGAGCACGGTGAATACCACGAACGCGGACGCCGCCGACAGCATGTTGCCCGCCGTGAATGCGCCGAACGCGACCATCGCCGCGATGCCGGTCACGACCGCGCCTGCCACCGACCAGAGCCACGGCAAGTCGCGCAGCGTGGTCGAGAGCGCGGGCTTGTTCATCGATTGCGCGCTTTTCATTGACGACCTCCCCGGTTGCGGAACACGAGCCGCAGCGACAACACGACGATGAGAATCAGCCCTTGCAGCCCGACCTGCCATTCAGGCGGAATCTGCAGGAAGGACAGGAACGACGACGCCAACGTCAACGTAATCGCCCCAAGCACCGCGCCGAACGCCGACACGCGCCCGCCGACGAATTCGCCGCCGCCGAGGATCACGCCCGCGACCGACAGCAAGGTATAGCGCAGCGCGATGTTCGCATCCGCCGAGGTAGTGAGGCCAAGCAGCGCCAGCCCCGAGAACACGCCGAACAAACCCGCGCAGCCGAACAGCAGCGCCTTCGCTCGGATGATCGACCAGCCGAAACGGCGCATCGCGGGCGCGTTGCCACCCACGCCGCGCAGCGCGACACCGGCGGGCGAGCGCATCAACAAAAGATGCGCGACCAGCGCGATACCCGCGGTCCAGACGAGCGGCGCGGGAATCACCGGCGACTTGAAGCCCATGATCGAGGAAAGCCAGTCGGGGCTCGTGCCGCCCGGCGACGGCAGCAGAAGCACCGACAGCCCGTTCCAGATGAACGACAGCCCGAGCGTGACGACCACCGACGAGATGCGCCGCAACTCGATCAGCGCGCCGACGAGCGCATACAGCACCACGCATCCCGCGAGCGCGAGCCAGCCGAGCACGGGATGCTGAACCAGCAGCGTCGCGCCGATGCACGCCACCAGACTCACGAACGCACCGATCGACAAATCGAGTTCGTTTGCCGTGATGACGGCCAGTTGCGAGAGCGTGGCGAAAACGATCGGCACGCCGAGGTTGAGCAGCATCACGATGCCGAAGTAGCTGAGCGTGTTCGGCTGGATGATCGCCATCGGCACCAGCACGGCCAGCAGCGAGACGAACGGCAGCGCCGCGCGATAGTCGATGCGCCGTGCCGCGCGGGGGGAAGCCGTTCTCACGGCGGTGGTCGTGTTCATGCGGGAACCTCATCGAAACTGGCGGCGAGCAGCGCGTCTTCGGTGCATTCGGCCGCGTCGAGCACGCGCGTCACGCGGCCCGCACGGAAGACGTAGGTGCGGTCGCAATAAGCAAACTCGTCGTTTTCCGTGGTGTACCACAGGAAGGTGCGGCCCTTCTCGGCTTCGGCCTGCAACAGTCCGTAGATTTCGAGCTTCGTGCCGATATCGACGCCGCGCATGGGGTCGTCCATCAGCACAAGTGCGGCGTCGGAGGCGAGCGCGCGGGCGAACAGCACTTTCTGCTGATTACCGCCCGAGAGCGAGAGAATCGGCGCGGCCGGTCCCGCACCGCGGATATTGATGCGCTGCTTCCACGTATCGAAGCGCGCGCGCAGTCCTTCGCGGTCGATCCACGTCGGGCTTTTACTGTCGTAGAGCGCGCGGATGTCGAAGTTCTCGGCAATCGACCAGTCCGCGAACACGCCGTCCGCGCGCCGGTCGCCGGCGACGAACGCCACCGTCTGTCCCGATCCGCGTTTGCGGGCTTGCGCGTAGATGGCGAGCAAGGCGTCCGTCTGCCCTTGTCCCGCCAGCCCCGCGAAGCCGACGATGCTCCCGCGCGCTGCCTCGATTTTCGTGCGTCCGCGCGGTCCGACGTTCCATTGCATGAGCGCGCCTGCCGCGTTCGCTTTCGCCGCGCGTTGCTGCGATGGCGCGGCGGCTTCGGTGAACTGCCCCATCGCGCGGATGATGTGTTCCTTCTCCAGATTCGTCGCGGGCAGCGTCGCGACGATCTTGCCATCGCGCATGACCATCACGCGGTCGGCGCTTTGCAACATCTCCTCCAGCATGTGCGTGATGAGAATGCAGGTGATGCCGCGCCCCGCGCAGACGCGGATATACGCGAGCAGTTGTTGCGCCGTGTAGCGGTCGAGGCTCGACGTGGGTTCATCGAGAATGACGAGGCGCACGGGCGCATCCACCTGAGCGAAACCACGCGCGATTTCCACCACCTGCTGCTGCGTGAGCGAGAGATCGCCGACGACGTCCGTGCCGCGCAAACCGTGCCCCGGAAAGATCGCGTCCAGTTGCGCCTCGATGATGCGGCGCGCCTGCCTGCGCCATCCAAAGCCGCGTAACTGCGGATGCACCGCGCGCATGTTTTCCTCGATGGTGAGGTTCGCACAAAGCGACAGTTCCTGAAACACGCAGCGGATGCCGAGCGCGCGCGCCGTGGCCGCCTCGAAGCCGTTGGCGTGCGTGTCGCCATCCATCTCGACCGCGCCTTCGCTCGCGCGCCGCGCGCCGGACAGCACCGACATGAGCGTGGACTTGCCCGCGCCGTTGTGCCCGGCGATGGCGACGCATTCGCCCGCCGCGAAATCGAAATCGACACTTTGCAACGCGCGCACCGGACCGAAGGACACGGCCAGTGCGCGGATCGACAGAAGCGTTTTCAGAGGAGACGAAGCGTGCGGCGCGTCGAACACGATGCTATCGGAGTGATTCATCCGCCAGGGCTCCGGATGGAGTGGGTTCGAGTAAGGAAATACGAAAGCGCTTTTACTTCCGCTTTTACTTCTGCTTTTATTTCTTCACGCCCTGCACCATGTCGACCACCTGTTCGCGCGAAAACACATTGCTCGCGACCGTGCCCGGCGCGGTCTTCGGCAAGACCGTCGGCAACGATTCCGGCGTGACGGTCAGCGTCGGCAGGGACATGTCGTGCGGCAGCTTGTTGCCCGCGAGAATCTGTTGCGCGGCCCAGAACGCGAAGGTCGACGAACCCGGATCGGCGGCAATCGACATGGTCTTGTACGCGCCCACGCCCTGTTGTTGCCACCACGCCAGTTCTTCCTGCCGATTGCCGAGGATGATGGTCGGCACCTTGCGGCCCGCCGCGCGAAATGCCTGCGCGACACCGTAGCCATCGCCGCCTTGCGTGACGACGCCATCGATTTGCGGCAGCGACGGCAGGATGCCCGCGACTTCCTTCTGCGCGACCGTCTGCGTCCACTGGCCGTACACCGAACCGGCGATCTTCATGTTCGGATACTTCTTCAGTTCATCGACGATGCCCTGATGAATCTCGTCATCCACCGACACGCCGGCGAGCCCGCGCACTTCGAGAAGCGTGCCCTTGCCGCCCAGTTGCTTCGCGAGGAAATCGACCTGCTCCGCGCCCATCTTGTGGAAGTCCGCCGCGATGCGATACGCACACGGTTCGGTCACGATGCCATCGAACGACACCACCACCACGCCCGCCGCGCACGCCTGCTTGATCGAGCCATTGAGCGCCGTCGGCGATGCCGCGTTGATGACAATCGCCTTGTAACCCTGCAACACGAGATTCTGGATCTGCTGCGCCTGCTCGGTCGCCTGATTCTCGGCCGTCGTGAAGGCGGGCGCATCGGCGACGAGTCCGGCCTTCTTCGCCTGCGTCGCGACATCGGCCCAGCTCTTCAACTGCTGTTGACGGAACGTGTTGCCCGCATAGCTGTTGGATAGCGCGATCTTGTCCTTCGAGGTATCGCCCGTGGCGACAGCGGCGGAAGCGGCCGCGCTGATCGCCATGCAGGCAATGCCCGCGAGTTGTGCTGCGCGAATGGATGTGAGTGCCACTGTCGTCTCCTTGTGTCGTTACGGTGCCGTACCGTGCCGTTGATTGAATCATAGAGATCAACCTACTACCATACAAGTAGGTATTTGTCCGGAATCGGGCACGTCGGTGCGGCGCGTAAGCTGCGTCATCGGAACGACATCGGAAGACTTGAAGGAGAAACGATGAACCAACGCAAAGGCGCGCTCGTTTTCGTGGGCAGCGTGAATCGCGCGGTGCCGCATTTCGCGACCGCCAACGGGCGCGGCATCACCACGCTGTCGCTCGATGAAACCACTGGCAAACTCGAACGGCTCGCGAAACTCGATGGCATGGACAATCCCACCTATCTCGCCGTGCTGCCCGCGCGCCGCATGCTGTACGCATCGAGCGAGGTTTTCGGCGTCGCGGAAGGCGCGATAGGCGCGTACACATTCGATGACGCGAGCGGCACGCTCGCGGCCGTCGGCGAAAGCCGCTCGACGCGCGGCAGTCTGTCCGCTTACTGCACGACCGATCGCGCGGGACGCCATGTCTTCGTCGCGAACTATGCGCACGAAACACCGGGCGAAACCCCAGGCCGTCATGTCGTGAGTTTCGCGGTGCAGGACGACGGCACGCTGACGAAGGCGCGCGGCGAATACGCGCATCGCGGAGCGGGACCGCGTGCGGATCGGCAAGGCGTGCCGCATGCGCATTGCATCGCGGTCGCGCCGGACAATCGCTTCGCGCTGGTGACGGACCTCGGCACGGACACGGTATCGACCTATCGCATCGATGCGAACGGCGACGGGCTGTTGCCGCCGCTCACAGAACCGTTGCGCTGTGTGCCGGGAAGTGGTCCGCGTCATCTGGCGTTTCATCCTGTGCTCGACCGTGTGTATGTCGTCAACGAGTTGAACAACACGCTCGACGTGCTGGCTTACGAACCGGCGAACGGCACGCTACAGATCGTGCAGACCGTCGATGGTCTTCCCGCGTCCTGCGCCGTGAGCCACGCCGCCGATCTCGCCGTGTCGAACGACGGACGCTTTCTCTATGCGTCGTTCAGAGGCGAGGACTGCATCGGCGTGTATGCGCTCGCGGACGATGGCGCGATCGGTGAGCGTCGCGGCATCTACGAAAGCGGTGGAAAGACACCGCGCAGCTTCGCGTTGTCGCCATCGAACCGCTTTCTGCTCGCGGCGAATCAGGACAGCGATAACCTCGTCGTGTGGCGGCGCGATCCGGCAAGCGGCGCGCTCGTCGACCAGGCGGATGAAATGCCGATCGGCACGCCGATGTGCGTGAAGATCATCGCGTAGACGCGCGTGCTTCTGCCGGGCGCGCCTGCGTGGCGCCGCGGCCTGCATGGCGCGGCTCGCGAATCCAGATGAACGCGCACAACGCGCCCAGCACCGCGACCACGCCCGCCAGCACGAACGCCGCGCCATACGCCCCATGCGTCGCCTCGACGATGAAGCCCGTCACCGCCGGCCCGATCACGCCCGCGAGATTGGCGAGCAGATGCACGAAGCCGCCGACGCCGCCCACGTTTTCGCGTCGCACGGTGTCCTGAATCACGGCCCAGTAAACCGAGCCGGTGACATACAGAAAAAAGATCGTGACCGACATCAGCGCGACCGCGCCCTGCGTGGTCTGCACGCGCCCCGCGAACGCCACGCACAGCGCCGCGATGCCCAGACATACCGACAACACCAGCCGCCGCGACAACAAGGGCTTGCCGGTGATGCGCAGAATCGCATCGGTGATGAACCCACCCGCCGCGAGCCCGATGCTGCCGAGCAGCCACGGAATCACGGTCGCGAAACTCATGTCGCGCAAGGACATGTGATGCGCTTCGGTCAGATAGGTCGGGAACCACGAGAGAAAGAAGAACAGCACGTAGTTGTACGAGAAGAACGCGAACGCCGTGGCTAGAATGAGCGGCTGACGCAGATAGAAGCCGAGCCCGGCCTTTTCGCCGTGCGCGCCCTGCTCCATCGATACGTCAGTCTGCTGGCCCGCGACGATCAGCGCGAGTTCATCGCGGCTCACGCGCTTGTTTTCCTGCGGATGCTCGGTCGTCGCGAAGGTCCACAACACGAGCCACGCCAGCCCGATCACCATGATGATGACGAAGGCCCAGCGCCAGCCGAACTGAATTGCCATGAAGCCCACGATCGGCCCGGCCAGCGCGCCGCCCAGCGGCGTGCCCGAATTGATGACGCCGATCGCGCTCGCCACTTCGCGACGCGGGAACCAGTTGTTGACCATCTTGCTGTTCGACGAACTGAACGGTCCTTCGCCCATGCCGAACAGCACACGCAGCACGATCAGCGAAACGAGGCTGCTCGCCAGCGCGGTCGCCCCGCAAAAGAGCGACCAAATGCCCATCGCGCCGCCGAATACTTTCTTCGCGCCGATCTTGTCGGACAGCACGCCGCCCACGAAATTGAACAGCGCATAACCGATGAAGAAGCTGCTGAACACCACGCCCATCTGGGCATGGGTGAAATGCAGGTCTTTCTGAATCAGCGGCGCGGCAATCGACAGCGCCGCACGGTCGAGATAGTTCACCACGCCGGCCAGAAACAGCAGGCCGACGACGAACCATCGCTGGCTTTTGATCATCATCACGTCTCCGGTGTGCCGCCTGTTTTTATCGTCGTTATGGCGGATGAAACAGTTCAGTCGAATTGCAGATGCACCTTCATCGACTGATTTCGGTCCAGCGCGACTTCAAACGCGCGATTGGCTTCCGCGAGCGGGAAGGCATGCGTCATCAGCGGACGAAGATCGATACGTCGCGACGCCAGTTCCTCGGCGGCGACCGCGTATTCGTCGGTGAAGCGGAACGAGCCTTGATAGCGCAGTTCCTTCGCCATCACGAGATTGGCCGCGACCGGCGATTGCCCCGCCGGCAGATTGCCCAACTGGATGACCGCGCCGCCCGCACGCACCGAACGCAACGCGGTGTCGAGACCCGCCGGGCTGCCGGATGCCTCGATCACGACATCGAAGGTGCCGCGTTCGCGGGACCATTGCTCAATGCGCGCGGCATCGGTCGCGAGCACGGTTTCATCCGCGCCCAGCGATTCGGCCATCTGCAAGGCCTTCGGCGCGAGATCGAGCGCCACCACGCGATGCGCGCCCGAACGCCGCGCCGCCGCCAGCACGATGCAGCCGATCGGCCCGCACCCCACCAGCAACATGCTCGCGCCGACCAGCGAGCCGGCCTGCTTCAGCGCGTGCAGCGCGACGGCCAGCGGTTCCGCCATCGACGCCTGCGCGTAATCGAGCGTGTCGGGCACCGGCACGCACTGACGCGCCGCCGCCGTGATGTACTGGCGGAACATGCCTTGCATGTGCGGGAACGTCGATGCGCTGCCCATGAAGCGCATGTTCAGGCAATGGTTCGGCATGCCCTTCACGCAGAAACGGCACGTACCGCAATTCAGGCCCGGATTCACTGCCACGCGCTGGCCCACGCGCAGGCCCGTGACGCCTTCGCCGAGCGCCGCGACTTCGCCTGCCACTTCGTGACCGAGCACGAACGGCTCGCGCACCGCGAAATCCCCGCTCTTGCCCTTGAAGTAATACGACAGGTCCGAGCCGCAGATGCCGCCCGCGCGCACGCGAATCTGCACCTGGCCCGCGAGCGGTTGCGGCGTGTCGATTTCATCGATATGGAGCTTCTTCGCTTCGTGGAGTACGGCTGCGAGCATGGTCAGGTTCCTGTGCGTAACGCGTGAATTCGAATGTTCGATGTCGTGTGCCGACCGATGCCGTCACCAGTTCCAGAGCGTGCCGTCTTCCAGTCGCGCGACGGGCAGATAGGCAGGCTCGTAGGGATACTTCGCCGCCAGCGTTTCGTCGATATCGACGCCGTGGCCGGGGGCATCGCCCGGATGCATCATGCCGTGATCGAACGACCACGCATGCGGAAACACGTCGAGCGCTTCCTCGGGGAAACCCATGTATTCCTGCACGCCGAAGTTCGGTACCCACAGGTCGAAATGCAGCGCCGCACCCATGCAGACCGGCGAGAGATCCGACGGTCCGTGACAGCCCGTGCGCACCTGATAGAGCGACGCGAAATCCGCGATGCGCTTCAGATGCGTGATGCCGCCCGCATGCGTCAACGTCGCGCGGATATAGTCGATGAGTTGTTCCTCGATCAGCGTCTTGCAATCCCAGATGCTGTTGAAGACTTCGCCCACGGCAATCGGCGTGACCGTGTGTTCGCGGATCAAACGGAAACCGGCCTGATTCTCGGCGGGCGTCGGGTCTTCCATCCAGAACAGGCGATACGGTTCGATGGATTTGCCCAGCCGCGCGGCCTCGATGGGCGTGAGACGGTGATGCACGTCGTGCAGAAGATGGGTATCGAAACCGAACTTCTCGCGCACCGCTTCGAACAGCTTCGGCACGAAATCCAGATACTTTTCAGAAGACCAGCTTTGCTCGTCCACCGCGCCCTTGGTCGCTGGCTCGTACATGCCGTTACCTTTCGACACGCCATAGACCGAGCGCATGTTCGGCACGCCGCACTGAATGCGAATGGCCTTGTAGCCTTGCTCGCCGTGTTCTGCGTAGCGATCCAGCGCCTCGGGAATGTCGCGGCCCGTGGCGTGACCATAGACCATCACGCCTTCGCGCGAGGCACCGCCCAGCAGCTTGTACAGCGGCATGTTCGTGACCTTGCCGAGGATGTCCCACAGCGCCATGTCCACCGCCGCGATCGCAGTCATCGTGACCGGACCGCGCCGCCAGTACGCGCCCTTGTAGAGCAACTGCCACGTATCCTCGATGCGTCCCGGATCGCGCCCGATCAGCATCGGGCAGACGTGATCCTTCAGATAGGACGCGACGGCCAGTTCGCGGCCGTTGAGCGTGGCGTCGCCGATGCCGTACACGCCCTCGTCCGTCACTACTTTCAGCGTGACGAAATTTCTGCCGGGGCATGTCACGATGACGTCAGCGCGAATGATCTTCATAGGGATTTCCTTGAATGGGCAAGCGGTCAAGCGCATACTACCATACCAGTATGTCACTCGGTCATTCCGGGTTTTCCCTGCCGGCCTTCATCAGACACACCGAAAAATGACGCAAAACTCAAGCCTTTCCCGTGCCGGACTGCCCGCGCTGAGCGGCCATGTACTCTCCGCCGATTGGCGCGCGCCGGCGATTGGCATCGTGCATCTGGGCATCGGCAATTTTCATCGCGCGCACGAAGCGCTTTACACGGAAGAGGCGATGCTCGCGCGCGGCGGCGACTGGGGCATTTGCGGCGTCACCTTGCAGGGCGATGTCGGCAAGCGCGATGCCCTGATGGCGCAGGACGGTCTTTACAGCGTCGTCGAACGTGGCCCGGCAGGTGTGAGCGTGACGGTCGTGCGCTCGCTAGTCGAAGTCCTGGCGATGCCGTTCGACCGCGTGCGTCTGTTCGAATTGCTGGCCGATGCGCGCGTGAAGATCGTCTCGCTGACCGTCACCGAAAAAGGGTATTGCCGCGATGCGAAGACCGGCGACGCGGATTTCGACCATGCGGGCGTTATTCACGATCTCGCCCATCCCGACGACGCGACGACCGTGCCCGGCATTCTCAGCGCCGCCCTCAAAGCGCGCCGCGATGCCGGCACGCCGCCGTTCACCGTGCTGTCGTGCGACAACCTCTCGAACAACGGCGCGGCCTTGCAGCAAGTGGTGCGCTCGTTCTCTGCCAGGCTCGATGCAACGCTTGGCGCGTGGATCGCGGAACACGTCGCCTTTCCCTCGACGATGGTGGACCGCATCGTTCCCGCCACGACCGATGCCGAGCGCGAATCCGCACGCGCCGCGCTCGGCGTGACGGACAACGTGCCCGTGCCGTGCGAGCCGTTTCGTCAATGGGTGATCGAGGATCGCTTTCCGCAAGGACGCCCCGCGTGGGAAGTTGCGGGCGCGCAACTCGTGGACGATGTCACACCATTCGAAATCGCCAAGCTGCGCATGCTCAACGCGACGCATTCGACGCTCGCCTATCTCTCCATGCTCGCGGGTTTCGAAGCCATCAGCGATGCGGTCGGCCACGCGCCCTTGCGCGCACTCATCCACGCGGTGATGACGCATGAGATTGCGCCGACGCTCGACGTGCCTGCATCGTTCGATCTGCTCGCTTACCGCGATGCCTTGCTCGAACGTTATGCGAATCCGGCGCTCAAGCATCGTTGTGCGCAGATTGCGATGGACGGCAGTCAGAAAATCCCGCCGCGCATTCTGTCGTCGATTTCGGCGCGGCTGGATGCGGGACAGTCGTTCGACGGGCTCGCGCTGGCGGTGGCGGCGTGGTTGCGCTTCCTGCGCGGCCGCGCCGACGACGGCACGTCATACCCGATCAGCGATCCGATGGCGCAACGCCTGACCGAACTCGCCGCGAATGCGCCAAGCCCGGAAGCGCTTGTCACCTCAATACTCGGCGTTCGCGAAGTCTTTCCCGAAGCTCTCGCTAATGCGCCCGCCTTCGTCGAAAGCTTGAAGGTGGCGTCAAAAGCGCTAGATGCGGGGACGCTTATCGCTGTCGGTAAATACTCAAGAGTGTGTCTCCGGACTTGATCGTTTCGCCTGATCTTCGCCTGGTTTGCATTCTAACCTCTGAGGAATACCACCGAGGTCGTGTCCGAACCTCTCAGTGGTTCGGTTGGGCTTGCGATCAATGGACGGTGTCGGCGCCGCAGCCGTATGGCCGCCGTTTAAGCCTTCGCCGACAGTAGGAAATTTTCAAGAGCTGAGCGACCATTCTCATAGAAGGCTACTAGGGCGCTCGAAGCAAAACGTGTGAAGTCCAACTGGCGGACATTAACGCAACTTAGCGTCGAGCCAGCGTTTTCCCTAACCACGTTTACCCGTAGACTGAGCATGTCGCTGCGAACTGTTCGTAGCCATGAACTAGGTGATACAGACATGCTCAAACTACACACACTTCTCGCGGTCGCTGCTCTGCTCGTCCCGCCTCTTTCCCATGCTCAAACGAGCGAGTCGGCCACCCGTGCTCAGGTTCGCGAGAATCTCGTGCAACTCGAAAACGCAGGCTACAAGCCGTATGCGAACAACTGGCTTTATCCGCGAAACTTGCAGCAGGCCGAAGCAACTGTCGCTCGCGAGCAAAGCGCCAACGCGGCCTTCGGATCAGCGACAGACAGCGCCGTTCAGTCAGGTCGATGAGCAAACCGGCAAAAGCAAACGTCAATGGGAAGCGCAGGGCGTACGCGCTTCGCACTTGAACGATTCAATCGGGCAGCGCATCGTTGACTTTCGGGGCCCACTCGCGTCGCATCAACACTACCGCACTCACTGCACCGATCAGCAAGAAAATACAAACAGAGAGCATGGGCAGCGTATAGCTTCCGCCCACGTGAAGCAGCCATCCGCACAGGCTCGCCGATACCCCGCCCGCAAGACTCGTCGCAACGGTCAGCAATCCGGTATTCAAGCCGATGGCCGGTTTCGGGATCAACATGAGTTTCGATAGCGTTAAGTTGTTCGCTGTCGCCAGGCCCGCCAATGTCAGCGAGGCGATGTTCCAGAACAGCGCCATATCCTGCGACTCGGTGTAAGCACCAAGAATCACAGTCATGCCGCCGAGCGCCCCCGCGACCACGAAAGCCTTGCGCACCATTAACGCATTCTTCCCTCGGGCGATGATCCGATCCGCGGCCCAACCTGCGGCCACCGCGACGAATGCCACGCTGATGAAGCTGACGAACGTGTACATGCCCGATCTCATCAACGTCAGACCGCGCTGCTCCACCAGATACGATGGCATCCATGTCGCGCAGTAGAAAACGAAATAGCTGTAGGAAAACGTCATGATGAAGCCGCCCCACACGACCGGGCTCACCAGCAGATTGCGAAGCGGCACTCGGGTGGCACTGCGCTTGGCGATCGACAATTGGTCCCTTGTCGGAAAGTCGTTTTTCATGAAGACGAGCCAGGGAAGCAGCCACACCATTCCCAGCAAGCCCGTCACGACGAACATCGCTTTCCACGAGTACGCTACGATCAACCACGCTGCCACGGCCGCACCGACTGCCGGCCCTACTTTGCCGCCCATTGAAAAGATGCCGGTAGCGGTGCCTTTTCGCGCTTCGTCGAAACTGTTCGCGATGTAGCGATAGCTGGCTGGCAAGACGATCGCCTCGCTCGCGCCGATCAGCAAACGCACGACGATGAGCGACGTAAGCGAATGGGTCAATGCCGTGGCCGCCGCCGCGAGGCACCACAAGAAAAAGCAGATGCCGTACGGCCATTTCACGCCGTAACGGTCGACGATCCATCCCATCGGCAACTGAAGGGCCGCATACGACCAGAACACGGCCGAGCCAAGCCATCCGCGCTGGACGCTGGTCAAAGCGAACTCGTGAATGAAAGTCTTGTCGGCCATCGCCGATGAAAGACTCGTTCGATCGATGAACGAGATCAGCCAGCCAACGGTGAGCAATACGAGAATGGCCCAGGGCCTATCCGTAGAAGAACGGCTCAATAGCCTTGTGTCGGTCATTTCCGCATTTCCGTTCATACCCTCTCCCGACTTCATACGATGTTCTTCCGAAAATAGACGCCTGGACGTGACTCCGCCGTGCGTTTAAAACGAGTGATTGATACCGACCGTCGCGCCGATCTGATGCGGAATTTTTTGCGCATTCAACGAAGCATTCGTGATGTAGCTGCCACCGTATTTCGTGTAATCCACCTCGGCATACAGCAAGGTACGCTTGGAAAGCAAGTAAGTCAGGCTCCCGACGCCGAGGCTTCGTTTGCCGCTCTGATTCGGCAGGTCGGTGATGTAGTAAGCCGCGCCCAGACGAATGCTCGGGGTGAGATCATAGGTCGTGCCGCCCCAGTAATTGAGCGTGCGAACGTCGGACACCGGCGCGGCCTGAGTCTGGTTGTCGTTCATATAACCGCCGGCCAGACGCAACGCGCCAAAAGTCAACTCGGCGCCAAACGTGTAGTAGTTGTCCGGTCTATAGATCGCGGTCGTGCCTTGCTGTATGTCGCGATATTCGTATGAGGCGCCGACCTTCAGCCAGTTCCATCGGTACTGAACGCCTAGTCCGCGCATGGCAGCGGCATTGAAGTCGCCCGCTTGCCCGCCGAACGAATTTTCCGCGCGGAAATCGAGACCGCCGATTTTCGCGATGTACTTGACATCGTTACTGACGCGAAACCCGGCCGATGCCCCCGACACGGGAATCAAGGTGGGATAGAGAAGATTGAAGGGATCGTAGTCGTATGCGACATCATGCGCGATCGTGAATTGTCGCCCGGCGATCAAGGTGCCGTAGGGACCGCGCACGCCAACATACGACGCCCGATTGAACAATGTATTGGTGGTGTTGTCGAGCGCACCGTTGCCCAGGAAGAAACCTGACTCTAGACGAAAGAATGTGTACCAACCCGCCCCGATATCCTCGCTTCCGGTGAAGATCAGCCGGTTCGAGCTATACCAGCCGCGATTATTGGTCGAGTAAGTCGTCCCTGCCTTTGAATCCGTGTAACGGATGCCACCGTCTAGCGTACCCGACAGCGTCACGCTCGACTGTGCATACGCTGCTCCGGTCATTGAGCCCAATGCAAACAATAACGAAATCCGCTTAATCATCTCCATGCCTCTTTTAGTAAATTATCGATCTACTTCGATCCGTCAGCAAGCGGCGCTTTTCTTTGGCCGACACCGCGCCGGCCGCTGCTCGCGGTCTGATTCATCGTCCCTTTTTTTAATACGGAATACTTATTTATATTTTTTTATTCGTGTTCGCCGAACCAATGTCCGCCTGTGCAGGGTCCGGCAGTCCTGGCTTGTATCGGAGGAAGGTCAGCCGAGACTGCCTGTCACGTCATCGAATAATTCATCGACACTGAGCGCGCGGGGAATGATCTTTTGCTCCACCGCCCAATCTATCGCGAGTTGCAGCCCTTTTCTGTTTGCTTCGAGTCCGATCGGCGGGAAGATAGCCGGCAAGCCCTCCGCTTGCTCACGGCTCTCGACAATCATTCGATACAACTCACGCACGAGTTCAGGGTGCTTCGTCGAGATATCCTGATGAACCACGAACATATGGTTGATCGGGACGACGCCCTCTCGCGCGAACCAGTCTTCAGCAGCAGCATGTGCATTCGGAATCAACGTGCGCACGGCCGGATCTTTTGGCATGTCCGGCGCGCCCAGGAGAGCCGCGGCCAGATCGCCGTCGAGCATGCGCCGGGCAATCGACGTGCCGTGCGGAAGCCGCTCGCAACCGCGCGGGTCGGAATACTCCGCGAGGTGTCCATCCTCAAGCGTCATCCATTGAACCTTGTCCAGATCCACGCCGTATTCATGACGCAAGATGCCGCGCACCCACAACCCCGTTGTCTGTGCGTACGATCGAACGCCGACGCGCTTGCCTTCGATATCCTTCGGTTCAAGCTCGCCAAAGACGGAGTTATAGACCGCGCAGTGGTGTTGCAGCCGCCCAAGGATAGGCGCCGGCAGCAACACATAGGGCTTCCCGTAGCATTTAGCCTGCAGATAGGTCACGATCGCCAGCTCTCCCGCATCGAACCTGTCCTCGCGCAACATCGCCCTGAAGCCGTTGTGAGCCGGTGATGGCCCGCAGTAATCGAGCTTCAAAAGCTCCGAGCTCACGCGACCATCCCGCATGGCTTTCGATATCGGATGATCGTCCAGATTGACGCGAAGCGTCGGCACGTTCTGAGTCGTTGACATGTTCAACTTCCTTGATACTCGTTAGGCAATCAGTAACCCGCAAGTTCCCACGTTTCGCTCACGATGCCGTAGCTGCGGGACGGGGCCGACATAAGGAAGCGGAATCCTTCCTGAAGCACGCGCTGGTGGTTCTTCGAGGTGACGTGCGGATGCCCGACCACGACCTTGTGCTTGCCGCAGGTCTCGACGATCTTCGCCATGGCGCCGAGCACTTCCGGATGTTCATACTGACGCGCATAGCCGAGTTGCTGACTGAGATCGCCCTCGCCGATCAGAATGAAGCCAATGCCAGGAACGTTCGAGAGGATGTCGTCGAGATTCTCGATTGCCTCCACGCTCTCACACATCAAACCAACGAGGATCTCTCCCTGCGGCGCGAGCGGCCATACATCGGCTTTGGCGTAGTACTCGGCCATGCTCAAGCCCCAGTACCGTGCCGCCGTTGCCGGTCCGTCGCCACGCACGCCTTTCGGTTCGTAGAGCGACGCATTCTTAGGCCGCGCATAGCGGCAGGACGCCACCGCGTTGTAGGCCTGTTCGACCGTCGAAACGTGTGGCCAGACCACGCCATAGCAGCCGCGATCCAGCACTTGCTTGGCGAAGGCCTGATTCATTTCCACGCCATTGGCCGGAATACGTGCGATTGGAGTGACACGCGGCGCGATCGACCCGGATGTCGCAATGTCCTTCCGGTTCAACATGTATTGAAGCGCGTCGCCGAGCGCGGCGACGTCATACGGGTTGTGCTCCATTTCGAACACGATGCCGTCATAAGGCGCATCGCTCATTTCGATGGCCGTTTGCTTGTCGAGCTTCGCAAACGCGGTCAGCGCCGGCTTGCCTGATTCGAACGCACGGATGATGCTGTTGAGTCGCACATCGCTCATGATGTTTTCCCTTGCGTAGTGTCGATTGTTGGCGTGTCGGCAAGCGCCGGATATAAGCGCTGGGCTGTCTTTCCGAAGATCCAGGCGCGATCCTCGGCGCTCACGCAGGCCAGACTCTCCTGCATGGTGCGAAGAATGTCGGACAGCGTTCCGGGCGATGTCGGATAATTCGAACCCCATGTCAGCCGATGCGAACCGAAGGCATCCACTAATTGCGGAAAGAACGTCTCGGGAGTCGCCAGTCCGCTTCGGGCATCCTCGCAGTTCTTGGGCGTCAGCTTGAGAAATACGTTATCGAACGCCGCAAGACCGAAGAAATCCTGTGCGCTCCGATAAGGCGGCCCATCCTTGAGATTCGGCCGCGCCATGTGATCGATCACGATCGCGACATACGGAAACCGTCTGGCCAGCGCTTGGACCTGAGCCAGGCCCGCGAGACTCGTCGTGATGCACATCGGAAGGTCGAGTTCGGCGCATGCTTCCCATGACGGATAAGAACGCGGATCTTCGAGCACGCTCGCATCGAACGCCTGCGTACTGCCGCCTGTGAACAAACGCAGGCCGACGAGGCCGCGATCGACCCAGTCACGGATCATGTCGGGCGCGTTCGGTTGCAGCACGTCGACCGAGCCGACCGCGACCAGCCGGTCCGGATACTTCGCACATCCATCGACGACATAGCCGTTGTCGAAACCATACGTGGTCGACGAATGCACGACCGCAGCCTTCGCGACTCCGGCACGGTCCATCTGTTCGATCAACGTGTCGACGGTCGTCGGACGCTCTTTCGACCACGCCGAGCGCTTGCCAAACAAAGGCGCGGGCGGATAACGCTGCTCGTCGTCGGAGACGATGTGCGGGTGACTATCGATGATGTTTGACATGGTCCGATTCGCCTTACTTGCCGCGCGCCTTAAGGCGCTGGTCCAGACGCGGATAGACGCGCCGCACGGTGCCCTCGAAAATCTTGAAGCGATCTTCGTCGGTGAGCGCCGGGCAGGCATCGATATAACGCTTCGTGTCGTCGAAATACTGGCCAGTCGCCGGGTCCTTGCCACGCACCGCACCGATCATCTCCGAACCGAACATCACGTTGTCGGACGGAATGACCTTCGTCAGCAGTTCGATGCCCGGCTGGTGATACACGCACGAATCGAAGAAGATGTTGTCCAGCAAGCCTTCGAGCGGACGCTCGCGCATGTCGAGCGACATACCGCGATAGCGTCCCCAGTGATACGGCACCGCGCCGCCGCCGTGAGGAATCACCAGACGCAGCGTCGGGAAGTCCTTGAAGAGATCGGACTGAAGGACCTGCATGAATACGGAGGTATCGGCATTCAGATAATGCGCGCCCGTGCTGTGAAAGCACGCGTTGCACGACGACGCCACGTGGATCATCGCGGGCACGTCGAGGTCCACCAACGCTTCATAGAGCGGATACCATTCGCGATCCGTCATCGGCTTGCCGGTCCAGAATCCGCCGCTGGGATCGGGATTCAGATTGCAACCCACGAAACCCAGTTCCTCCACGCATCGCCGCAACTCCGGAATCGAGTTGGCCGGAGCCACGCCCGGCGACTGAGGCAACTGACACACCGGCGCGAAGTTGTCCGGGAACAACTCGGTGACTCTGAACACCAGATCGTTGGACAGCTCGGCCCATTCGAGACTCGTGCGTTCGTTGCCGAGGTGATGACTCATCAGGCCGGCGATCGGTGAGAACAGCGTCAGGTCGCTGCCACGCTCGCGTTGCAGTTTCAACTGGCCGTTGCCGATGGCTTCGCGAATCTCGTCGTCGCTCACGCGGGCGCTTTCGCGCGATGGCGCATTGGCCGGATCGTTTGCGTGTTCGACCTGCCTCATCCGCCAGTTCTTGAACGATGCTGGGACGGTCGTGAAGTGACCGTGGCAATCAATGATCATGTCGTTTCTCTTCTTTAACGAAGCCAAGTGACCGACGATAAGCGGTCAATACCCAAAGAGTTCTGCGGGATTGTCGACCAGCACACGCCTGAGCGTTGCTTCATCGGGCACATAGCGATAAAGCAGTTCCAGCAGATCGGCATCATTCGGGGGTTGTCTGGGCGATACCGGATGCGGCCAGTCCGTGCCGTAAATGCATCGATTCGGCGCGGCTTCGACGAGCTTGTGCGCGATCGGCAAGACATCGTCCCACGGGCGGCCCGCCTTCGTGATCTTCTCGCCGAGCGAAAGCATGGTCCACGTATTCCCTTCCGAGAGCATCTCGAGCACCACTTGCAGCGAAGGATCGGCGTCGCCCGCTTCCGGATTCGGCCGGCCCATGTGATCGATCACCAGCGGCACGTCGAGCCTGCGAAATGGCGCGATGGTCGAGGCGATGCCACCCGGCTCTGGCTGCACCTTCACATACCATCCAAGTTCCTTGACGCGCGCCAGCGCCCGCTGCACGTCTTTCTCGTCCATCGATGGGCCGAGGCCGGCGCGCGAGAAACGCGCGCCACGCACACCCGCATCGTGCAACTTCGCAATGTACGCGTCGTCCCGTTCCTTGAGCACGACTGCATTTGCGCATCCGCGATAGTTGGGGCCGGCGGCCGCGAGTCCGTCCAGCACGACCTGATGGTCCGCACCGTAAGTCGTGGCCTGCACAATCACGCCTCGCGTGAAGCCCAGAACCGAATGCAGGCGCAGCGCGCGTTCGATCGTCGCGCTCGGCATTTCGTAAGCCGCACCCGGCAGCACCGGATAACGCTTTGCAGGACCGAACACATGGAACTGACTATCGCATGCAAGCGGCGGCGGCATCTTGGACGGCGTGCGCGGTTCGGGATCGAACGGAAAATATTCTGGCATGTTGAATTCCTGTGGTCTGTCCGTTTATCGCGGCAATACAGCCATCACGTCGCACTGTACGAGCGACGGACCTTCGGCCGTGAGCGGCATGGCATGACGCGCGGGGCGGTCATCGTGATCGGGGAAGAGCTTCACCCATTCGTCGTTCACCGGTTGCCGCTGAGACGGATCGCGCAACCAGACGGTCATCTTGACGATATCGTCACGCGTGCCGCCTGCTGCTTCGACGATGGAGAGGACATGGCCGAACATGTTGGCGCACTGCGCCTGAATGTCGGCAGGCATGTCACCGGTCTTTGGATCGATGCCGAGAATGATTCCCGACGTCAGAACACCATCGATCACGCAGGCGTTCGGAATCGGGTTTTTATGCTTGAACCCGGGGATATAGATGCTTTTGCGGCGCGACATGGCGTTGGTCTTCCGATCAGATGAAGCGGCACGAAATCGAGCCACATGGACCGTAGTCCGCGTTAATCACATCGCCCGCAGCGACGTCGATCATGCGAGTGAACGAACCCGCCAGAACGATCTCGCCTTCGGCAAGCATCTGACCGTGATCCGCGAGCCGGTTGGCGAGCCACGCGACACCCAATGCGGGATGTCCAAGCACGCCTGCGGCAACACCGGTCTCGCTGATTTGTCCGTTGCGGTACAGCAGCGCGGACACCCAGCGAAGATCGAAGTCATGCACGCGAAACGGCCGGGCACCGAGCACGAGTGCGGCGTTCGCGGCGTTGTCGGCAATGGTGTCCATCACCTTGCGCCCCCGCTTCGTCGCCGGGTCCACGCGGTGCAGACGGGCATCGAGAATTTCGAGTGCGGGCACGACATAGCGCGTGGCGTCGAGCACATCGAAAAGCGTGCAGCCGGGACCGGACAAGGGTTTGTCGAGCACGAATGCCAGTTCCACTTCGATACGCGGCTGCCGGAAGCGCGATGTGTCGATTTGCGCGCCGTCGTACTCCAGCATGTGGTCGAGCAGCACACCGAAGTCCGGCTCGTCGATGCCCACGGCCTCCTGCATCGCCTTGGAGGTCAGGCCGATCTTGTGACCGATCACCTTGCGACCCTTCTGTTTCTTGATGCGCATCCATTCGGCCTGAATGGCGTAGGCGTCGTCGATCGTGATGTCGGGATGCGCATGAGAGAAGATGCCGAGCGGCTCGCGGCTGCGTTCCGACTCTTCGAGCGATTGCGCCAGCCGGTTGATGATTGCTTGTTCCAGCATGATGATCAGACCTCGTCGGAGACAGTGTTGCGCAGCGTGCCGATGCCGGGCGACTCGATTTCCACCACGTCGCCGGGCTTGAGCCAGCTCGGCGGGTCTTGACGCCATCCCGTTCCAGTCGGCGTGCCGGTGAGGATCAGGTCCCCCGGCTGGAGCGTCGCAAAGGTGCTCAGATAAGCGATCAGCGCGTCGAACGGAAACATGAGACGCGCGGTCGTATCGTTCTGACGAAGCTCGCCATTCACGCGAGTTCGAATGGCGTGTTCAGCGGCCGGATCGCATTCGTCGGCCGTGACGATCCACGGTCCCAGACTTCCCGATGCATCGAAGTTCTTGCCCTGAGTGACATTGAATTTGCCGTGCTTGAGCCAGTCGCGCACCGATCCTTCGTTGGCGAGTGTCATGCCGGCGATGTGCTCATAAGCGCGCTCGCGAGCGATATGACGTCCGGCCTTGCCGATCACCAACACGAGTTCGCCTTCGTAATCGAGTTGTTCGGAAACGCGCGGACGAATGAGCGCTTCGTCGTGACCGACAAAGGAACGTGCGTTACGCACGAAAAGGCTCGGATAACGCGGGAGGTCGGAGTTGTCCTTGTACTCCTCGTTGCGTTCCTTGTAGTTCACGCCGATGCACCAGATCTTTTCCGGCGCGCTCAGCGGAGGAAGCAGCCGCACATCGCCAAGGGCAATGCGCGCGGCGCCCGCGGCATCAATCGCCCGGTGCGTCACGGCGGACACGTCGCCGGATGCCAGCAGATCGTCCAGCGTCGCGACTTCGCGCATCTCGACGATGCCGTCGTCCAGCAGCACGCCGGCACGCTTGAGGCCGTCGCCATTGCGCAAGGTAAAGCGGAGAAGTTTCATGACCCGTTCCTGATAGTCGATGGATGAGTTAGCCGCGTCTAGCGGCGTTGGCTGTTGTTGAGCCAGGCGTCGTCGCTCCCGGGCGAAGCGGACTTGGATGCAGCCGCTTCGGCGGCGGCCGTCAGACGGCGGCCGCGTGTTTCGGGAAGGACGAAGGAGAGGAGAATGAATGCGGTAGCCGCAGGCAGCGCGATCAACATGCCATGTGCGAGGCGTCCGCCCAGCATGGTCGCGGCGACCGGCACCAAGATCGGCGCGAGGCTTCCGGCTGCGCGACCGAGCATGTACAGCGTCGACACAGCGGTTGCACGCACTTCGATTGGATACAATTCAGAAAGCCATGCGCCGACCACGCCAAGCGCGCTACTGCCGATGGCGAAGACAACGGGCAACCAGAAGATCGGCCACGCGAGTAACGAGCCGGCGTAATGCGTGTTCGGGGCCGCGACGAGAATCAAGAGCGCGATCAACCAGAACACGCCGGGGGCGATGGCGCCGAACTTTCGCCCGAAGCGGTCATTCAGCCAGCCCATCGCGATGTAACTGATTCCGCCCACCAGCGCCGCCGTGACCGTCGTGGTCCGCACAATATCCGACGGCGTCTGAAGCGTCTTGAGCATCAGGCTCGGGATGAAGACGACCACCGCGTAGTAGCAGAACATGTAGGCCGTGAGCCAAAGCGCAGCAACCACGGAAATGGCGCGCAGGCGACCACTCAACATCGCGGTGAAAGTGTTCTGACGCGATTTCGCGAGACCCGCGCGGCGCGTGCGATCGTATTGTTCCCAAAACCTTCGATTCCGGCATCCAAAACCGAATGAAAACGGCCAGGACGACCGGTGAGCCACCCGTCAAAAGTCCAATACGCCATCCCCAATCTGCACTGAATGTCTGAACGGCCCAAAGACCGACGATCGATGCACACGCGCCTGCAATAGCCGCGGAGCCTTGAATGAGGGCGGTGCCGAGTCCCCGGCGTTGGGGATTCCAGGTCTCGTTAAAAAGGACCATCCCTGCGCCCCATTCGCCGCCGAGACCGACGCCGACGATGAAGCGCAACACGACCAGTGCGGAAAAATTCCACGCGAATGCCGAACTGACGGAAGCCACCGCGAACACCACGAGGGTCCATTGCAATGCGGCCTTGCGTCCGATCCGGTCGCCCAGCCAGCCGAATACGCCACCGCCGAGCACCGAACCGATCAGCGTGATTGTGGTGATGCTCGCAGCCTCGCCCAGCGTGATGCGCATCGAGTGCTGAATCGATGGCATGAGATACGGCATGATCAGTACATCGTAGAGATCGAGCGCGAAGCCGAGCATGCACGACACGATGATGCCCAGTCGTTGTTGGAGGCCATAGGGTGCGTCAGCGGTGTCGTTCATGCGCGTCTCCTGCGCGCTTCCTGAAATCGCGACGAGTCTCCGGTGTGGCCACTCGTCGCGCTAACGTTGCGCGGTCATTTCGTGTGGCTTGATGATTTCACGGCGTGTGAGCCGCAGCCACAGCGAAACCGCGTATTTGTCCGCCCTGCGGATTTTTTTAGAAGAGAGCGTCAAGCGGGCAAAAGTGTGCGCTTCAGCGCGCACGCGAGCGGCCGGTCTGCTGCATTTCAGTAAGGCGTTTCGCGATGAGCGCCGCCTTGTTGCGCATCATCTTCACGATGCGCGGGAGTTCCGACTCGGCGAGCCGTTCTGACATGGCCGCAATCGCAATCACGGCGATGGCCTTGCCATCTTCGTTCACGACCGGTACGGAGATGGCGCGCGTACCTTGCAACACGCCGTCCTGCGAATAAGCGTATCCATTGATGCGCGCCGCTTCCACGCGCGCCCGGATCGTCTCGACAGACGGACCGTCCGCAGGCAGTCGGGCGACGTTCATTGCGCAGATGTGCTCGGCTTCATCCGGCGGCATGGTCGCGAGCAGCATGACGCCCGCGATGCTGACGCCGAGCGGACGGCGCGTGCCGACGTCGATGGCAAGCACCTTGATCGGATAAGAGCCGGTTTTGCGATCAATGGCCACCGAGTCCCAGCCGGCGCGGATCGTGAGGAACGTCGTGTCGCCGATCTCGTTCGTCAGTGCCGCGAGATAGGGTTCGGCCGCGGTGCGCACGGGAAAGTGAGCGGGCCGGCTGAGACCGAGCAGGCTGATTTCAGGCCCGACACGATAGCGCCGCGTGGCCCTTTCCTGCTCCGCAACGCCTTCGGATATCAGCGTCTGAAGGATTCGATGAACGGTCGGATGGCTCAGGCCCGAATACCTCACGATATCCGTGAGCCGCACGCCATGTTCGCCGCCGAGCGCCAAGACGCGCAGGACGTGGAACGCGCGTCCGATCACGCGTACGCTGGACGATTCGTCGTCGCTCACGCCACTTCCCGAGGGTGGCGTTGCCGGGGCTGATAAAGGTTTGGGTGGCCGCTTCAAGTGCCTGTCTCCGTGGGTCGATGGATGCATTACGTTCTAACGCGCGTGGCGCAGACGCTGAGACTGCACGGTCACAAGCGTCCTGAACACGAGGGAAAATCCTCGAATTGTCCACCAGGCGGATATTTCCTACATTGAGTCACACGGGACTGAGATGGTGGATGTTCCGTGCCACCCGGAACGCCAGATAATCGAGCTATCGTCAACAGATCGACGTGTGACGAGTTCCTTCGCCACACTGTCTTCTCCAAGGACCTGCATGGAACTGCCGATCAACATCTTCAAGCGTGAGCTTTCGAAGGGTATTCCCCAGTTCGGACTCTGGGCCGCGTTTGCGGACGCTTATGTCACGGAAGCACTTGCGACAACCGGCTTCGACTGGCTCCTCGTCGATAACGAGCACGCGCCGAACGATCTGCGCAGCACGCTCGCTCAACTTCAGTCAATGGCGCCGTATCGAACGCAACCGGTCGTGCGGCCGGTGCGCAACGACGCCGCGCTCATCAAGCAGCTTCTGGATGTCGGCGCTCAGTCCTTGCTGCTCCCGATGATCGATACACCGGAACAGGCGCGAGAAGCGGTTGCGGCGACACGCTACCCGCCTCAAGGGATTCGTGGCGTCGGCGCGGCGCTCGGCAGAGCTCCACGCTGGAATCGCGTTCCCGGTTATCTGGAGCAAGCGGCCAGCGAAATTTGTGTGCTCGTTCAGGTCGAGACATCGCTGGGCTTGCGCAACCTCGATTCCATCGTGCAAGTCGAAGGCGTCGACGGCGTGTTCTTTGGACCGGCGGACCTCAGCGCTTCGATGGGCTTGCTTGGCAAGGGTGGCGCAGAACCCGTTCGCGAAGCGATTCGCAACGGCATCGCCACCGTCAGGCAAGCGGGCAAGGCGGCGGGCGTGCTCGCCCCTGACGAAGCCTATGCGCGAGAGTATCTGGCCGCAGGCGCGACTTTTGTCGCAGTGGGCACGGACGTTAGCCTGCTCATGAGCGCGGCCTCGAAGCTCCTTTCGACTTACAGGGAAGCTTCCGATAAGCCGGCTTCCGGCGAGAAAGGCGGTTACTAACCTATCGACGCGCCGGCAAAGAAGCCGAGTCGAGCGGCATGAGCTCGTGTCGCGCTGGGAACAGTCGCGAGAACCCGGAATGATCCAGTAAAACAAATGTCGTAACCGGTGCGAGAAACCGTACCGTTCGCTCGAAGGGGTTGCGAGGAGCGGCCTCGCGCAAGCGGCGGGACAGTCGCCGCTCGAATGGTACGTTTGATTGCCGTGCATCTGCCGTTGTCACAAACAGCAAGGGTCTAATGAATTATGTTCCATTCGGCAGACAGGATCGGGAGCACTGATCGGTGCGGTCAGGCGTCCCATGCCACCGCGCCCAACGCAACAAGAAGCTTCGCTGGCACAACTCGCGAGAAGTTTTTCGTCGCTGCGCGACTCGTCTTGCGGACGTAGCCGACGAGTCAGCCTTACCGTGCCAGCACGATGTTCGCAAATCTGAGGTCGGCCATCGTCGCCCGCTATTTGCGAACGATATCGGCACAGGCGGTGGCGCCTGAGTGAGAGTGCGCGATCTTTCTGAGATTGAGCTCAACCACCCTACCGTCTACGCCTACCAAACCGCTAGGAATGCATCGAGTACCTCAATACCATCTAGGTCTGCCGAGCACTGCGGCAGACATTCGCCCGTCAGCTAGTTTCCTCTCTAAAACCACTATCGAGATAACTCTCTCAACCCGCGAAGGTCGCTGTATAAGGCTTCCCAGATGTCGGTGTTCACATTGATTTATGTCAAATAAGTAGCCGTTAGCTTGCCACGGCGACCGTTAATGGCGCTGATATGCCGGATCACTGGTCGTCATCAGACAACAGGGCTGCTTCATAATCTTGGCCGCCGTAGAAGGCACCCACAATCGAAACAGCGTCCGCCTCCAAGGTATAGGCGATGATCGATCGTTTGCGGAAATGAGTGATGCGAAGGCCCGGCAGCAGATCGTCGCGCTCGACGCCACGTGCAGGAAAAGTCTGGAGCGTCATGCAGAAATCGACGATCGAATCGACATATCGTTCAGCCGTCATGGGAGCGCCGGCGTTTGCGATGCGTGCTTCGAGTCTGCGCAGTTGATCGAGCGCTTCGGGTGCGAACTGGATCCGCCAACTCATTCGTGACGCGTGCGAGATTTTTTCAGCTCAGCGCGTACCTGATCGACAGACAGTGCGCGGCTCGGATCGTCTCGAAGCGCTTGCGCTGCCGGAACGACTTCGTTGCGCAACCATGCTTCGACGGCACGGTCACGCTCGCGAAGCGCACGAAGTGCGTCTCTCAGCACTTCACTGTCAGATGCGTAGTCGCCGCTTGCCACCTTCGTTCGCACGAATTCGGCCATCTCGTTGGGTAACGTAATGCTCATTTGCTGGGTTGTTCTCATACCAGCCTCCGCTCAGTAGGATTTAATCCTACTCGCTTCCGACCTACCGGGCAAACACTGTACGACGGCCCTATCTTCCAGCTATTGAACCTCAAAATGTTGGCCTGAGATTGGGGTCAATTATTATGATGTAAAATTGAGAGCGCGCTTGGAATACGTTCCCCGCTCGACAGGGTCAGGCACGACGCTTGTTTGTAATTTGCTCCCGCCTGCGTGCGAGCCGAGTCGTCTCCTGACTTGTCCCGTACTCTGCTTCAGCAGCGGTGACAACGCCAGCGGATGCGCCGGCAAGATCTACACGCACAGCGCCTTCGATTAGACACGTCCAGTAGCGTTGGCCACGACACCAGAGCTTCACGCCGTTTCGAGCATCTCGTTCGCTGAGTCTAAGCGACGCCGCTCTCGCAAGGACGGCGTTAAGAATCCCGACCTTGAGCGGGACCTTTGGTGCCGGACTGCGCGGAAACGCCCGCGGGAAATGTCGTTGCAGCGTAGTGACCGCGCGCGCGGCTGCGCCGGCAGACGTGCGCCGAAGGTTCGGTGGCTGCTTGATATCCGGTGTGGCGTCCACTGGCGATGAAGTCAAGCGCGAAGCAAGCGCTTTGCCGTTCGCGCCCTGGTTCAGCTGCGCCTTAAGCGCAACGAGCTGTTCGAATCCCATGGTGCATGCCTGAAATCGGTCGCCAGATTTTACCAGTCGCCTTCAAACATCGCCTTTCGGCGCCCGTGGCGGTCCTCCCAAACGGCGATGCCGAACGCGGCCGACACTCTAGCTCAAGCCCGTTTGTAAAAATCAAAACGCCGGTTGCGTGGTGGCGACACATTGTCATGAGTCGTTTCGAGCGGCGCGCCGCAACAACCGCGGGTCAGTTTCCCATTCATCGCGCGGGCCAATTGCGATTTGCGCGAAGTCTGGATGACTGGGGTTGAGCAGATAGTTAGTTTCGGCAGGGACGACCGCGCTCGGCACCGCAAGCACCGCGCTCGTTCGCTTCTGCGCCCACATCGCACCAATCTGTTGCAGCTCGGTCCGTGCACTGAGCTCTCTCCAGTCGGGCGGCAGAATCGCAGCATCGACCCGCTCGATCAGGGTCTCAGGAATTTGCGCCGGGATCATCACATACCGCGCCCGCAGCGGTGAGTCCTGCACGAGCATCTCGAGGAGCGCAAGCGATTGTGTTTGTGCTGAATATACGAGCGCCACCCCTTTCGGGTTCCACCGCCCACCATAGAGGCGCGCACCTTCGCCGGAAAAGGGGCTATCAGCATACCGCTCGGTAACTACCCGCCATGCCGTCAAGGTCATGCAAAAACACCATGCTCGATGCGTCCGAGCGTATCCATCACGCTATCGGCACCAATGTCGGTATCGAGAAGACTGAGCGGAGTAGCATCACCCAGTGCCGCTGCCGGTGCCTTGAGCCACCCGATCGCCAGATCGAGATCTTCGAATACTTCCGCCGCGCGCGCCGCGACACGTGCGAGTCGTAGTAACTTGGCCGACTCCTCGCGGCTGAAAACGCCTTCGCGCTTGCGCCGCGCCAAGGTCCGCTCGGGAATATCGAGCGCTTGCGCTAGTTCTGACTGCGAAATCGCGATGGATTTGAGCAATGAGTCGAGCGCCTGAGAGGAGATGCCATGACGGACGATATCCACCCATTCGAGCCCCGACCGAGGTGCGCGGCGCAAAACCGAGCGTCCGCCCAACAACGAATTCGCCGAAATTTTGCCGATGACGGTCATAACGCCTCCTGCCATTTGGCATATATTTTACACCAAATTGGCAGTATTGGGCGTTGGCGCGCTTTGCCGGGCAGAACAAGTTGACCGAAGTCGCGTGCGACTCGTAGATATCGCGGTTGCGTGACAGGCCTCGCTGAGCTGACAACTTTTGGGAGACCGGAAATGGACACGCCGCAGGCGAAAGAAATCTTGCTAGGCGAAATCCTGAGACATCCTTTTTCCTCCAACTTGCTTAACCATCTCTCAAGAGACCACTGGCTCCAAATCCGATCGCATCCTGCAGGCTATGATTCGGAATTCGGATAATCATGTTAGTTACGTGACATATGTGCATTTCGAATTGTCCGTACGAGACCACCCATCGACCCAATGCAGGCGATGCGGTGATGTGCCTTGGTTCACGTTGATGCTTGCGCAAGGGGCTGTGGGCCGCCTGTCGATATGAGCAACCCGATGACGCATCGGCGGACCTCACCGAAGCAATGCCGTGCGTTAGCATAGCGGCTCTCCATCGGACGAGGATGCGACACCGTGAAGATCGACACGACCACCATTGCGCTGGTCATCGCGATGGTCGAGGAAGGCAGCATTTCCCGCGCCGCCAACCGGCTGGGTCTCGCGGTCGCGGCGGCGTCGCGACGAGTGTCAGATCTTGAGGCGCAACTCGGCACCAAGCTGTTCCGGCGCGTGCCGCACGGCGTGGACGTGACCGAATCCGGCACGCAACTCATCGGTTATATCCAGCAGATCGACACTCTCGTCGACCGGCTCGAGGGAGACGCTCGGGCGCTCGTGACGGGGCTGGGCGGACGCATCATCATCGGTGCAACGAAGGCCGTCATCATCGAATTTCTGGCGCGCGATCTTGCGGAAATACGGTGCAAGTTTCCCGGTATCGCGCTGAAGATCGTCGAGGAAAACAGCAAGATCATCCAGCAGATGCTTCGTGACAAGGTGACCGACATCGGCATCTACGAAAAGAAAAGCGGCTTTCTCGATCTCGCGCAGCAGCCCTATCGCGACGATCATCTCATGCTCGTCTACAGCCGCGCGCATTTTCGTTTCGATACCACGCCCGTGCCGCTCGATGCCCTTCTCGATCTTCCACTCGTTTCGCTCGGCAAGGGATCGGCCATTCTGTCGGCGGTGCAGCGCGCGTATCGCGACGAAGGACGGCGCTTCGAGAACAACTTCGCGGTATCGGGCTTCGACACATGCTTGCGGTCGTTCGCCACGGGCTGGGTGTCGGACTGATGCCACCCGACGTGTTGCGCAGTCTCCATCCGGAAGAGACCATTTCGTCCGCGCCGCCGGCGGGCGACTGGCACCGGCGCGCGTATATGCTGTCGTGCGTCGAAGGTCATGCGCAAGCCGAAACGCTCGCCAACGTGGTGGAGCAATTGCGCGCATGCTGATGCGCATTTGACGAACCGCGAAGCAAGGCAGCCGCACTTTCGTCTTTTGCGAAACCAGGCATGTCGGCTACATGCTTGCCGCATGCAGGCCGGTGGGCCACAGTCTCCTGAAGCGCCGCGCTCTTCGATGGCGCGCGCACCCACTCAAAACGGGAGACGAAGATGCACGCAGCGACACAACAAAATCAATCGACCGAAGCGAACGACGCGCGCGCCTTGCCGCTGCAAGGCATCCGCGTGCTTGACGTGAACCAGGTGATGGCCGGTCCCTTTGCCTGCATGATGCTCGCCGATCTCGGCGCGGACGTCATCAAGGTCGAGCCGCTCGAAGGCGACCAGACGCGCGGCGCCATGGGCTTCAAGATGAAGGGCCCGGACAGCATGGGCTTTCTTAACCTCAATCGCAACAAGCGCTCGGTCGCGCTGGATCTGAAGAGTGAGGAAGGACGCGCGTTCTTTTACGATCTGGCGAAAACTGCCGACGTGATCGTGGAGAATTACCGGCCGGGCGTCGTGCAGCGTTTGCGCATCGACTACGAGACGATCCGCGGGATCAATCCGAAGGTTGTCTATGCGAGCATTTCGGGGCTCGGCCAGAGCGGGCCGTGGGCGTCGCGTCCCGGCTTCGATCTGATGGCGCAGGCTATGTCGGGCGTGATGAGCGTGACCGGCTACAAGGGCGGCAAGCCCGTGAAGGCAGGCGTGCCGGTGGCGGACATTGGCTGCGCGCTGTTTGCCGTGTATGGCGTGCTGTCGGCGTATATCGGCGCGCAGAAGAGTGGCGAGGGACAGCATATCGATGCATCGCTCTTCGATTCGGCGATGGCCTTCGCCATCTGGGACATGTCGGATTACTGGGGCACAGGCGTGCCGCCGACGCCGCTCGGCACGAGCAACAAGATGAGCGCGCCGTATCAGGCCGTGAAAGCACGCGACGGCTACTTCGTGATGGGCGCGACCAACCAGAAGCTGTGGACGAAGCTCTGCACGCTGCTCGATCGCGACGACCTGTTGCAGCATGAAGACTATGCATCAGTCGCTTTGCGCCTGAAGAACCGCGAAGCGCTGATTGAATCGCTGGAAACCTCGTTCGGCACGCGCGACTGCGAAGACTGGATTTCGGCGATGCTCGATGCGGGCATTCCCGCCGGTTCCATCCTCTCCTATCCGGAAGCGTTCGAAAGCGAACACGCGCAACATCGCGACATGGCGATGGAAATCGATCATCCGATCGAAGGCAAGGTGAAGAACATCGGCTTCCCGGTGAAGCTGTCGGGCACGCCGCAGCGTATGCGCTTCCATCCGCCGCTGCTGGGCGAACACAACGAGGAACTGCGCGCGGAACTCGAAGCTGCGAAGGCCGGAGTGCGGTCATGAGCGCCGAAGAGACGGCAGGACTCGTCACGCTGCATGCCGTCACGAACGGCGTCGCGCAGATCGTGATCGACCGGCCCGGCCGTCACAACGCCATGACGATACCGATGTACCGGACGCTCGTCGAACTTCTGGAGCGCTGCGAGCGTTCGGAGGTGGTGCGCTGCATCACCTTGCGCGGCGCGGGCGGCAAGTCGTTCGTATCGGGCACGGATATCGACTACTTCCGCGATTTCACGAGCGGCGAACAAGGCGTGGCGTACGAAGCGATGCATCGCGTTTCGGCGTGCCGATTGCAAAGACGCTCTCCAACACCCTGTCGTCGCGCAACCTCGCGCGGCTCGTGGCCGCTTTCGGCGCGCCACGCGTCAAGAAGATGCTGATGCTCGCGGATTTCATCGGCGCAAACGAGGCGCTCGCGTGTGGATACGTGTACGAAGTCGTTGAGAAAAGCGCGGTCGAAGGTGCGGCGCAAGCGCTGGCGGAACGGCTTATCGCGCTGTCGCCGGTCACGCAGCGCGCGGTGAACGAAAGCGTGCGCCGCATCGTGATGGAACAGCGCTTCGACGATGACGACCTCGTTTCCTCGGTGTACGGCAGCGAGAACTTCCGCGCCGCGGTGGCCGCTTTCGGATCGAATTCATCGAAAGACTGAAACACCCTTCGCATCACACGATAAAAGCATTGGAGCGAGACATGAGACGCCTGTCATTGAAGGCGAGCACAACCGTGCTCGTGATGCTGTGCCTGATGTACTTCATCACCTACGTCGACCGCGTGAATATCAGCACGGCGGCCGGACAGTTCCAAAGCGAACTCGGCCTGAGCAACACGGAGCTTGGTCTCGTCTTCTCGGCCTTTGCTTATCCGTATGTGATTTTCCAGTTCGTCGGCGGCTGGGTCAGCGACCGCTTCGGCGCGCGCCGCACGCTGATTGCCTGCGCGGCGATTTGGGCCGTGGCGACTACCCTTACCGGCCTCGCGGGCGGCTTCTTCTCGCTGATCGCCGCGCGTCTTTTGCTCGGTCTGGGCGAAGGCGCGACCTTCCCTGCCTCGACGAGCGCAATGGCTTCGTGGATCCAGCGCGACAAGCGCGGCATGGCGCAAGGCATCACGCATTCGTCCGCGCGGCTGGGCAATGCGATTGCGCCGATGCTCGTGCTCGCGCTCATGACCGCCTCCGACTGGCGCTTCTCGTTCTTTCTAATGGGCGCACTGAGCGCGGTCTGGCTGGTACTGTGGTGCGTCACGTACACGGAGATACCTGCGGATCATCCGCGCATCTCGCGTGAAGAACTGGCGACGCTGCCGCCGCCAAAGACGCATCCCGTCGATCCTCCCGGCACATGGATGCGTCTCTATCGCCGCATGGCGCCGGTTTCGTCGGTGTACTTCTGCTACAACTGGATTTTGTGGCTGCTGCTCAACTGGATGCCGCTGTATTTCATGCACAGCTTCAACCTGAACATCAAGAAGGCGGTGATCTTCACGTCGGGCGTGTTCATCGCGGGCGTGATCGGCGATCTGGTGGGAGGTCTCGTCAGCGACCGGCTGCTGCGCCGGACGGGCAACGTGCGCCTCGCGCGCAGTTACCTCGTGGCGGTGTGCATGGCGCTGACGGGGCTGTCACTGGTGCCAGTCGTGCTGCTGCACGATCCGGTGTACTCGTTGATCTTCCTCGGCGCGGCGATGTTCTTCAACGAAATGACCGTTGGCCCGATGTGGGCGATCCCGATGGACATCGCCTACGACCATTCCGGCACGGCGAGCGGCATCATGAGCGGCAACGGTTTCATTGCCGCGATCATCAGCCCGGTGCTCGCGGGCTTCGTGGCGGACCGCTTCGGCAATTGGGATATCACGTTCATGGTGTCGATCGGCGTGATGGTGTGCGGGATTCTGCTCACGTTCGCGATGAAGCCGGAAAGGCTGTTCACGAATGGCGGCGCGCAGAAGCATCAGCGTGACGATGAGAACGCCGCGCTTGCGTTCGTCGAAGAGCCGGGAGTAAGACGCTAACGCCGATATAAGCAATCGAAACCCCGCCGGCACGGCGGGTTTTTGTCATTGTGTCCGCTCCGGCACCAACGTCAGGAAAGTACTTCATTCATGAACGGGATAGATATCATCGCGCCGTTCCTGGTCACGCTGATTGATGCCGCGCGCTGCGCCCGGTCGATCGCAAATTCCAGCGACGCTTCCGCCACCAGCGCCGCCGCGAATGCGCCGATGAACGCATCGCCTGCGCCAGAGGTCTCGACCGCATGCGCGGCATGTGCCGCTGGCCGGATACGCGTCGTGCCATCGCCATAGGCAATGCCCCGGGCGGCGAGCGCCGCGCGCGCATCGCCAGACTTCGTCCGCACCCACTGCGCCGACGAAGCGCATAGACCAGATTGGTATTGATGCTACCCAGCACCACGACATGGTTGTTAGCCATTCAAGCCCTGCTCAAGCGCGTTGAGCTTCTCGACCCGTCGGCGGAAGTCGGCATCGGTGGAGAATTCCGCGGACATACGTGTTGGTAATTGACGCGTATTGCACGCCGAGCGGACCCCATTTCTGGCCGAATTTAGCCCTTTGGCGCATGCCTCAAGTGCTTGCCCTGGGCACGGCCTTACTGTTCAAACCGCCCATCGAGTTACTCGGTGGGGTCGCCTTCGCGTACGGTACGTTCACGGCGCTCGCTTATATCTGGAGCACATTTACTCTAGGTTGGCCTGGTTACTTGACTTGTATGTTTGGCGCCTGCACGGGCGTTCCAGTTGCTGCATTCAGGTTCCTTATGCGCGTTGAACCACGCATCGCCTTACCGTTCACGGACTCGATCAGCACGACAATCGTGCTGATGACACTCGGTCTCGCCTTCATTGCGGCGACCATCGGCAATGCGTGGGCGCTCGCGGGGATATCGCGCCACCGGCGATGGTCGGTTCGGTCAGCGCGATCCAGAACTTCTGGCGGCTACTTCGGCGGCGCGTTCTCGCCGGTGGCAGCGGGCTTCATCGTCGACCGCACCGGCTCTTACTCGCTGGCCTTCGTGATCGGTGGCGCGATTGCGGGGTGTGCCGCGTTGTTCTACTGGTTCATGGCCCGCACGCGCGTAGAAGACGATGCGGCCGTGTCAGCGCCCTGAGCTGTCGATCACCGTTTTCGTCACGCCCGGCGATGCCTCGATCTCCCGCGCGGTGAAGGCAAAGCGTGACCACGCCTGCCGCGCATAACGCCGCGTTCCATCGCGGTAATGCGGCGAGGCGGGGTCGTCCGACTCGGAATGAGCGAGCAGCGTATCGGCCTGCGGACCGTCATCGCCGAAGCGCACCACCTGCATATAGCTGTTGCCGTGTGCATCGCGGTCGAGCACCAGGCCCTGCTTGTTCAGGTCGTGCAGCGGGCATTCGACGGTGAAATAGCCTTCGGGATCGCAGCCGCCGTAGAGCGGAATCTTCGTGTAGTGATCGAGCGCATAGAGCACGTCGCCGCGCACCGAATCGAGCGCAAAGCCGTTGTTCGTCAAGGCGAGCGAGGCCGACGCCAGCGCCTGCGCGAGTGCGGGATTGTCGGGCTTCAGCCCCGCAGGCGTCGCGAGCGGACGCTTCGGATCGAACGGCTCCGTGTAGAGTTGGGCATCGGGAATATCGCTGGCGCGTTGCCAAAACTGATCCCAGAGATTCGCGCCGCGTGCATCCACGCTTCCCTTGCCATTCCATGCGCGCAGCACGCGGCACGACTCGCTCAGATCGACCGTCACAGTAACGCCGCCCTTTCGTTTCAGTTCTACTGCGCGCGGCACGCTACCCGCCTTGCATACCGAGTCGAGCAAGGGCTGACGGAACAGGCGCTCCGACATCGACGAGCTATCGAGCACCGTATGTTCCAGCGCATCGCGCGTGACGTGGCGCGGATCGTCGATCAGTTGCACGGCCAGTGCATGGCCGAGCCGCGTGCGCAAGGACTGCTCGGTGCCCGTTGCACCCGTCACGCGATCGAAGCCGGTCAGCGGCGTGCGCGGATTTGTCAGCCAGTAACTGCCGTTGAAGTTGCCGACATAGTCCGTGTTCAGCAGGCTCGGCATGCGCGCGGCGGGCAAGGCATTGGCTTGCATCGGGTTATGTTCGCCCGTCGTCCATGAGCACGCCGAACGCGAGCCATCGAAGAACGGCACGCCGGGCACCTTCGCGTCGAAGGCGCGGCCGAGTGGCGTCGTGCAGGCGGCCACCAGCGCATCCGATGCGTTCGGCACCGCTCCGATATCGGCGAACCAGACACGCGGGTCGTTGCGGCCGATCGCGAAGGTGTTGACCCACGGCATCGCCGCGTACTGCTTCTGGATCGAGATGAAATCGTCGAGCGACTTCGCCTGATTCCACGCGAGGAAATTGGCGAAGGCACGCGCATTGTCCGCGTTGATGTCGTGCAGCGCGAAGGCCTGCTGTCCGGTCCACGCGAGTTGCGGGGCCATCGACGAGAGATCGACCAGCGGACCGAAGCGTGAACGATAGAGCGTGCGCGTGACCGGATGGGTGGCGCCGCCCGCGTCGTCGCGCACCTGCACGGTGAGGCGCACCGGCTCCATGGGTTCTTCGTGACCATCGTATTCGTAGCGGGTCGGATCGTCCTTCGACAGCGTCAACTGGAATACGCCGAAGCGTCGCGCGCTCGATACGGTATGTGTCCACGCAATGTCGCCGTTGAAGCCGATCACGACCACCGGCACCGCAAGAAAGGACACGCCTGCCACATCGAGCTGGCCGGGGATGGTCAGTTGCGTCTGATAGAAACGGTCCGGACCGCTCCAGAGCCAGTGCGGATTGCCGAACAGCATGCTGCGGCCGTCGTCCGTCACCTTGCCGCCGAATGCGAGTGCGTTGCTGCCGATACCGGCGTGGCCGCCGACGTCCATCGATACGCGTTGCGTGTTCTTGCTGGCGGCCTCTTTCGCACCGGGTGGAACTGCATTCGCCATGCCCTCCACGAAGCGCGCGGCACCTCCCGCGAGACTCAGTGCGATAAGCCGGCGATAGACGTCATCGCTGGAAATGTGGCCGAGCCACGGCGCGCTCGCGCATTGCGCATGCACGCCCGGGTGTCGTGCAGCATGCATTTCATCGACGTAGCGGTCGTAGCCGCTGGCGTAGCCATCGATCAGTTCGCGCAGCTTTGCGGGTTGCGCCGACTTGTAGTGTGAGACGGCGGCATCGTCCGCCATCATGCGAAAGAAGAAATCCGAGTCGAGATTACGTGGTTGTCCAAAGGATGACGGCGCGCTCGCCCGCGCTTCGCCGCCGAAGTACGCGGAACGCTCGCCGCGCCAGGTGACGAAGGAATCGGCCAGGGTGCAGAGATCGTCCTGTGCCTGAGAATAGCCCACGCCGTAGCCGAGACCGGCCCAGTCGTTCGCGCGGATATGCGGCACACCATCGCTGGTGCGCCAGATATCGGCCCTGTATTCACGATGAGGCGCATGCGTTTCAGTGGAAACGGTGGATTCCTGATGCGAAACACAACCGAAGAGACACGCGGATGCCACCGCGCACAAGCCAGCAATCAATCGATGCATAAGAGTAGTGTTCAATGCGCGAAGCTGATCGGCGTGCCGCCGCGCGGATGAGGCACGATGCCCATGGGAATGCCGTAGATGGCCTCGAGCGTCTCGGCGCGCATGAGTTCGACTGCTGGCCCGCTGGTGAGCAGACGGCCGCCCTTCAGCGCGATGAGGTCATCGCAGAAGCGCCCCGCCATGTTGATGTCGTGCAGCACGACCAGCACCGACAGTCCGCGCTTCTGGCTCAGTTCGCGCACCAGACCGAGCACTTCGATCTGATGCGCGATATCGAGCGCCGAGATCGGTTCGTCGAGCAACAGGCAATCGCTGTCTTGCGCGACGAGCATGGCGAGCCATACGCGCTGGCGTTCGCCGCCCGAGAGATTATCGACGGGACGATCGGCGAAGCGAACCACATCGGTCAGTTCCATTGCTTCGAGCACTTTCGCGCCGTCCTTCACGCCGAAGCGGCCGAGCGCGCCATGCCACGGATAGCGGCCGAGCGACACCAGTTCGCGCACCGTCATGCCGTCCGCCGCGGGCGGCTGCTGCGGCAGATAGGCGACCTTGCGCGCCAGCGCACGGTTTTCCCATTCATCGAGCGCGCGTCCCTCGAAGCGGATGGTGCCGCCGGTCGGCATCTGCTGTCGCGCCAACAGCTTGAGCAGGGTGCTCTTGCCCGAGCCGTTATGGCCGATGAGACCGCATACGCGCCGCGCGGGCAGCGTCAGGGTCAGCGGATGCAGCAGCACGCGCTTGCCCAGCGAGAACGAAGCTCCCTCTACCTCGTAGGTGATGCCTTCGAATACTTCGTGATTCTTGACGATTGGCTTCATCGCGTCCTCAAAGCGCGGTGCGTCCACGCAGCATCAACCACATGAAATACATTCCGCCGACCAGCGTGGATTGCAGGCCTACCGGAATCTGATAGGGAAACAGCAAGTTGCGGCCGAGCCAGTCAGCCAGCACCATCACCAGCGCACCCAGTAGCGCGGCGCCGGTCAGTTGCGCGGCGGGACGCCGGAAGCCGAGCATGCGGGCAAGATGCGGCGCCATCAGGCCGACGAAGCTCAACGGGCCGACGACCAGCGTGGCCGCTCCGGTCAACGCGGCGGCGAGCAGCATCAGCGCGAGGCGGCTGGCGTCGAGCGGCACGCCGAGACTGCGCGAAACGGTATCGCCCAGTGGCAGCAGGTCGAGCCAGCGCGCGAAGGCCAGCGATGCGAGCATCAGCACGATGAACGACGCGCACGAAAACGCCGCATCGTTCGATGCCACGCCATAGGTCGAGCCGGACAGCCACGCGAGCAGATTCGCCACGCGTGGATCGCCGGTCGCGAGCAGCACGCTCACCAGCGCGCTGAACGCGGTGCCGAGCGCGACGCCGAGCAGCAACATGCGTTCGGGCGCGAAGCGGTAACGGCGGCCCAGCGCCAGCATGACGACCAGCGTGCTGAATGCGCCAATGGCCGCCGCGCCGGTTTGCGCGAACCGTCCCGCATCCTGCGCGATGAAGGCGAGCGCGATCACGCCGAGCGATGCGCCCGACGAGATGCCGAGCACTTCGGGACTGGCCATCGAGTTGCCGGTGACGCGCTGGAGGATCGCACCGGCGACCGCGAGCATCGCGCCGGCGGACAGCGCCACGGCCACGCGCGGCGCACGCCAGTGCAGCAGGGCATCGACGCTCCATTGCCAGCCGGTCATTGAGACGCCCAACGACAGACCGAGCATCGATACGAGCACCAGCAGCACGAGGCCGAGCACGAACCAGCGTGCGACATGAATATGACGGAATTCGCTTGCCCCGGAAGACAGGTCGACCGTATCCGGCAGCGCGGGAAGGCGCGGCAGCATCCAGAACAGAAACGGCGCGCCGAGCAGCGACATGGCCGCACCGGTCGGAATGCCGGAGCGGCCGCCGGGAATCATCTGGACGATTTCATCAGTCATCCAGAGCAAGGCTGCACCGAACAGCGGCGCCCAGACCAGCCGTGCACGAAAGCGCCGCGCGCCCGCGAGACGCACGATCAACGGCGCGAGCATGCCGAGAAAGCCGATCACGCCCACCGATGCCACCACCGACGCACTCAGAAACACCGCCACCGCCAGCGCACCGATACGCACCATGCGCAACGATACGCCGAGCGATTGCGCGCCGGCATCGGACAGCGACATCGTCGTCAGCGGGCGCGCCAGTGCGACCGTGAGCACGGCACCGACTGCCAGATGCGGCACCAGCGTGCGCGGCGCATCCCAGTTGTTCTGCGCGAGCGATCCCGCGCCCCACATGAACAGCGATTGCAGCGCCTCCCGATGCAGCAGCGTGAGCACCGCGCCGATCGAGCCGCAATAGAACGTGACGATGAGGCCCGCGAGGATCAGCGCGACCGGTGCGAAACGTCTGCGCCACGACAGCATCAGCACGACGAGCATGCCCAGCGCCCCACCCGCGAGCGCCAGCCATTGCTGCCCCGCGAACAGCCATTGCGGCGCGACGAGGGTGACGACGGTGAGCGCCAGTGATGCGCCCGCCGAGACGCCGAGCGTGGTTGGTTCGGCCAGCGGATTGCGTAACACCTGCTGAAAGATCGCGCCCGCCAGCGACAGCTGCGCGCCGGCGAGCAGGCACACGGCGATACGCGGCAACACGCTCTCATGCACGATGATCTGTCGCAGATCGCCCACGTCCGGGCGCGTGAGCGCGCGCCACCACATATCGGCGGGCAGCAGCGCAGCGAGGTGGCGCATCGACAGCAATAGTGCGCAGAGGCACAGCGCGGCGACGAGCCACGCGGGATGCATGTGCAGGCGGCGCGTGTGCGCATTCATGGCGACGGTCTCAGCCATGCGTCACCGTCAGTCCATCGGCCAGTCCGGTGGCGAACTGCACGGCGCAGGAACTCGCGCCATAAGTGAAGAAGCCCGGCAACGGATGCACCCGACCTGCTGCCACGAAGGGCAGACTGCGCCACAGCAGGCTGCGCGAGAGATTGCGCAAGGCGACGTCATCGCGCTCGCCGTGGCTGATGTAGAACAACTGTGCATCGTGCATCGAGGCGAGGTGTTCGATATCGAGCAACGCGAAGCCGCTGTCGGTGTCGCCACGCCAAGCATTGCGCACGCCCAGACGGGTCATGACATCGTGCAGCATGCTGTTGGGACCGTAGACGAACAGATGCCGGCCGTCGTCATAGAGATCGACGACCAGCGCGGGCCGCGCATTCAGCTTCGCGACCTTCTGCGCGCATTCGGCGATCTGGCGATCGACATCCGCGAGATAGGTCGTGGCCTCTGGCTCGCGGTTCAACACCGCCGCCAGACGCCGGGTTTCTGCTGCCGCGCGTGCATACGGCTTGCCGCGTTGTGCGTCGTAGATGTCGATGCTGTGGGTTAGCGCGATGAACCTGAGTTGCGTGTCGAGATTCGACTGGTCATCGTCGCGCACGATCAAATCGGGCTTGAGTTGTGCGAGCAGCTCGAGATTCGGCTCGCTATGCGAACCGAGTTCGAGCACGCCCGCAGGCATGACGGGCAGCGCGCCAGCTTCCGGGTAACTGTCGCGTTCGGCCAGCGCAAGCGGCGTCACGCCGATCGACACGAGCATTTGCGCACCGGCCCAACTGAGCGAGGCCACACGCACGGGCACACGCACGGGCGCCACCGCACGGGCAAGCGTGGTGAACGGCAAAAGCGCAAGGCCGCCGAGCAGGCGGCGGCGCTTCGGATCGGGCATGAAACGATGAACCATTACCTAGAGCGAGACACGTTCGCGCGTGGGCGGTTCATGATTGAGCGCATCGCCCGAGCCTTCTTCAACGAGCTGGCCGTAGTCGAGCTTCACGTAACGGTCGGCCAGGTGGAAGTAACGGTCATCGTGCGAAATGACGAGCACGGCCTTGCCCTTCGCCTTGAGTTCGGGAAGCAACTGACGATAGAACACGTCCTTGAAGACCGGGTCCTGATCGGCGGCCCACTCGTCGAACACGTAGAACGGGCGATCTTCCAGATAGGTGACCAGCAGCGCGAGCCGCTTGCGCTGGCCCTGCGACAGGTCGGTGGTCGAGAACTTGCCCTGTTCCACCTTGACCTTGTGATCGAGATGAAGTGCCTTTAGCAAGGACTGGGCGCGCGCATCGAGACCGTCGAGCTTCAGGCCGTGCAAGGCCTCGAACAGATAGAAGTCGCTGAACACCACCGAAAAGTGCTGACGATAGATATCGCGCTCTGCCTCGTTCACCGGCTTGCCATCGAGCAGGATGCGGCCACCTTCGGGCGCATACAGGCCGACGATCATCTTCGCCAGCGTGGTCTTGCCGCTGCCGTTGCCGCCGATGAGAAACACCAGTTCGCCGGGCCTGAACGCCAGATCGATCGGTCCGAGCGTGAACACTTCGTCCTCGCGCTCGCGATAGTAGCGATGCGTGACGCCTTCCAGCACGATGCTGTCGAACGAGGTGACCGTATCGGCGGGCAGCGTGTCTTCCGGCGGCAGATCGGCGTTGATCGCGTCGATACGCTCGATCGCGACCTTCGCGGTGCTGATATTGGGCAGCGCGGACAGCACGCCTTCGATCGGCATGATCATGTAGAGGAAGATCATCGCGTAGCCGGACATCACCGGGCCTTGCACCGGGTAATAGCGCGCCAGCAGGAACAGCACGCAACCGATGAAGGCGAAGAAGATGAAGCTGCCCCAGCTCGCAGCCGCCGCATACAGCACATAGCCGCGCGTACGCTGCACGCGCACCGCTTCGATATTGGTGGCGAGCGTGTTGTCGATGAACGCTTCCTTGCGCTTGCGATGCAGCTTGAGTTCCTTCGCGCCATCGAACAAGGCGCGGAAGTGCTTCACCAGATCGTCTTCACGCAGACGCGATGCGCGCAGATGAAAGGCCGCACGCGTGTTGGCCAGATGAAAACCGAGCGAGCCGAGAAAGATCGTGACGATGGCGAACAGCAGGATCTGCCATGACAGATAGCCCAGATACATCAGGCAGCCGATGATGACCGCGCCCTGCATGGCGAGCGTCGGCAGGCTCACGAAGAACACCACAATGGAGTCGAGGTCCGCCGTCAGCACGGACAGCGCGCGCGATGCGCCCTGCCTTTCCAGATGCTGGAACGACGCTGCGCCGATGCGGCGAATGGTGCGCATGCGCAGCGTGGCCTTGGCGTTCTGGCCTAGCTTCATGAACAACGTGGACGACACCGCACGCGTGACCAGCACCAGCACGCTGAGCAACAGAAAGCGCAGCCCGAGTTCGGCCAGACGCTCACGCGATGCGCCCAGCGCCTGATTGATGAGTGCGACCAGCCCCGCGCTTGCCAGACCGCTGATGATGCTCGTCACCATCGCGACGAGCAGGGTCCAGCGGGAGTTGCGAATCAGATACCAGATCAGCGACATACTTCCTCTCCTCTCCTCTCCTCTCCGATGCCGGCAAGCGGCGCTGGCATCGTCTTGCATGACTACTTCAAGCGCTGCGCGGAATGCGCAGGTTACCACTGGTAAGTCGCACGCCCGATGACACTGCGGCGCAAACCGTAGCTACAGTAGGTGTCGCTCTGGCAATTCACGTAAATGCGGTCGAACAGGTTCTGCGCATTCACCGAGAAGCGCCAGTGCGCGATGTCGTAATGGACCGCGGCATCGAACAGCGTGGTCGACGCGAGCTGGATCGTGTTGGCCTGATCGCCGAACTGCGAGCCGATATAGCGCACGCCGCCGCCGAAACCGAGGCCCTTGAGCGGACCGGTCTGCAAGGTCTTGTCGAGCCACAGGCTCGCCATGTTGTGCGGCACGTTCGCTGCACGATTGCCCGCATAACCCTGATCGCTGTCGGTGATCTTGCCGTCCATGTAGGTGTACGCGGCGGTCAGGCTCAGGCCCCCACCGAGATCCGCGAGTCCCGACAGTTCGATGCCGCGCACGCGAATGCCGCCGGTCTGCACCACGAAGTTGCCCTCCGGATGATCGAAGTCCGGCTCCACCACATTCTTCTGCTTGATGTTGTAGACCGAGACCATCGCGAAGCTCTTCTGGTTCTTCGGCTGGTACTTGACGCCCGCTTCCACGCTCTGGCCGGTTGTCGGCTTGAGCGCCGAGCCGTCGAAGGTACTGCCGAGGCCCGGCTGGAACGAGGTCGAATAGCTCACATACGGCGCGAAGCCGCTGTCGAACAGATAGACCAGACCCGCGCGATACGTGAAGCGGTTCGCATCGTTGTCCTGGCTGTTCGTGCCGGCGATGTTGTCGTATTGCTTGGTGCTGGTCCAGTCCTGCCGCACGCCGAGCGTCGCCACCAGCTTGCCGAACTTGATCTGGTCCTGCGCATAGAGGCCGAGCTGATTGAGCGTGTCGTGCACGCTGTAATCCGGCGAACTCGGCAGCACGATGCTGCTCGCGCCGCTGTACACGGGCGAATAGACATTGATGGACGGCACCGAATCGGCATCGCGTTCGTCCCAGTTGTCCACCGAGCGCGTGTAGTCGAGACCGACCAGCAGCGTATGCTCGACCGGACCGGTACCGAACTTGAATTGCGCCTGATTGTCGACGGTGAAGACGTTCGACTGCGCCACTGCGGCGTATGCGTAGCGGTCGAGCGTTTGCTGATCGTCTTCAAGGCCCGCGTCACCGACGATCTTCTGATCCACGTGCGTATGCGTATAGCGCAGATTCTGCCGCACGGTGACGATATCGTTGAAGCGGTGCTCCAGTTCGTAGCCGATGGCTTCATCGGTACGGCGATATTCGTTGAAGTCCGGCTCACCGAGGAAGGTGCCCGTACCGATGCGTCCGCCCGGCCCTGCGAGCAAGGTGCCGACCGAAGGCAGGTCGACGTTCTGGCGGCCCGTGTCCCGATAGCTGAAATGCGACAGCAGCGTGAAGGTCGTGTCGGCGCTCGGCTTCCATGTCAGCGCGGGCGCGATATAGACATGCTTGTCCTGCACGAAGGCCGTCTGGGTGCTTTCACTGCTCGAATCGGCCGTGAAGCGATACAGCAGCGAACCGTCCTTGGTGACGGGGCCGCTCATGTCGATGCGACCGCCCACCGTGCCGCGCGTGCCGACTTCGATCGAGGCTTCGTGTAACGCGTCTTCGGTCGGCCGCTTGGTCACGAGATTGACCATGCCGCCCGGAATGTTCTGTCCGTACAGCACCGATGCCGGTCCGCGCAGGATATCGATGCGCTCCAGACCATACGTGTCGTAGGTCGGCGACAGCACAGTGAAAAAGTCCTGCGTCGAGAGGCCATCGACGAAGGGGAAGGTATTGGAAAAGCCGCGCACGGTGAAGTAATCGACCGTGGTGTCGAGCCCGCCGTATTGCTCGCCAATCACGCCGGGCGTGTAGCGCAGCGCTTCGCCGACCGTTTGCGCGGCCTGCGCCTGCATCTGGTCGCTGGTAATGACGGAGATGGATTGCGGCGTCTCGATGATCGGCGTGTCGGTCTTGGTGCCGGTGGCGCTGCGTTTGGCCACGTAGCCTTCGACGGGACTCGTCGCGGTTTCCTTCTCGCGCTCGCCCGTGACGGTCACGGGCTTGAGTTGCTGTGCATCGGCGCTGCCCGCTTTCGGCGACGATGCGCCCGTCGCGGGATCCGCGCTCTGGGCGTGTGCGGCGCCACCGAGCATCACCATCGCGGCCATCGCGATATGGCGGCGACGCATGCCGCGCGTCATCCGCGAAGTCCGCGAGCGTTCTGCCCTCTCCCCTCTGTTCATTGCTTGCTGAAGCCTGCGCGCTCTCATGCCCGGCCTTTTGCTTTCGATAGACTTTCTGGTTAGATGAATCGCGGCGCTCAAACGGAGCTTTTCGCCGCGAACCTGATGCGAAGCTTCCAAAACATCCGCGCGACTATACCGAGCCAGCGACGTAAATGCAAACGATTCGCATTCATGCGACTACCCTACAGTGCTTCAGAACCGCGCGCTAAAGCGTGTTCATGAGATCGAGCAGGGACGCGGCATCGCTTGCAGAGGTCGTGCCGGCGGGGCTTTCATCGCTTAATGCACGGGCCATTTCGTGCAACGGCCGATGGCTTATCAGCACGGCAAGCGGCGCGTCAATCTGCGCGCGGCGCAACGCGGCCTGCGTGCGCATGGCGGCGAGCGAATCGCCGCCGAGGGCGAAGAACGTGTCGTGCCGGCCGACGCGTGCGACCTGAAGCACCTCGGTCCATACGCGCGCGAGCGTGCTTTCAATCTCGCCTTCGGGTGGCACGAACGTTTGTGCGATGCTGTCGTGATGATCGTCGTCTGGAAGACGTTGACGGTCGATTTTTCCCGCCGGATTGAGCGGCATGGCATCGACGATCACGAGCGCGGCCGGCACCATATAGTCCGGCAACGCTTCGCTCAGTCGCGCGCGCAGATCGGTGGAGCTTGCTTCTCCGTTCAACGTGACGAAGGCGATCAGTCGCGACGATCTTGCGATGACGGCTGCTTCTCTTACATTCGGCATCCGAATCAACTGCGCCTCGATCTCGCCCGGCTCCACGCGATAGCCGCGCACCTTGACCTGATGATCAGTGCGGCCCAGATAGTCGAGTTCGCCCTCCGCATTCCAGCGAACGATGTCACCCGCGCGATACATGCGAGCGCCAGCTTCGTTCGAGAAAGGATCGGGGACAAAACGCTCGGCGGTCGTACCGGGCCGGCTTCGATAGCCGCGCGCCAGCAGTTCTCCACCGATGTACAACTCGCCCGGCACGCCCATCGGTACAGGCATGAGTTGCGCATCCAGCACGTTCACGCTTCTTCCCGTCAACGGCTTGCCGATGGGGATGCGCACGGGTATTTCATCCTGCGTCTGGACGTAGCGCGTGCAATCGAACGTCGTCGCCGTGACCGTCGTTTCACTCGGCCCGTACATGTTCACCAGTTCGACGTGGGCGAGGCCCGCCGCTTTCCAGGCGCGCACGCTGTCGCCGAACATCGCTTCGCCGCCGACCTGCACGCGGCGCAAGCTCGCCAGCGCTTCTCGTGCAGATTTCGGGCCGCTCGCAAAGTCGAGCGCCAAGGCGCTCCAGTAGGCGGTCGTCAAATCCGCCACCGTGATACGCTGCGACCGCACTTCATGCAGGAAACGCGCGCTGTCCCACAAGGTCTCGTCCCGCAGCACGACCGTCGCGCCCATGCATAACGCCGGAAAGAGCTGATCGACGAAAGCATCGAAACTGAAGGTCGAGAACTGGAGCACACGGTCCGCGCGTGTGATGCGCGCCGCGTCGGTCACGGCCTGCGTGTGCCGTGCAAGCGCATCATGGGTGATCTCGACGCCCTTCGGTTGTCCGGTAGAACCGGAGGTATAGATCACATAGGCGAGTTGCGTGCCGTGAATAGCGACGTGCGGATCAGTGTCGACGCAGCCTTCGCCGCAGGTGGCGACATCGAGCGTCGAGACACCATCGAACGCGCCTTCCTGCGATGCGATGACGAGCTTCACGCCGCTATCGCGCGCCATGTAGGCAAGACGCTCGGCCGGATGGGATGGATCGAGCGGAACATAGGCCGCACCGGATTTCATCACGCCGAGGAGCGCGGCGATCATATCGATGGACCGTTCCAGCGCAATACCGACGCGCGCTTCGGCACCGATACCGATTGCCGCGAGCCCGTTCACGATGCGGTTCGCGCGCTGTTCGAGCGCAGCAAAGCTAATCGATTCATTGCCCTGTACGAGCGCGGTATCGTGCGGATGGGCGCTTGCATGAGCCGCGATACGTCGATGAACCGGCGTCGCATCGAGGGTCGCCGTGCTGCGCTCACCGATTCGATTCAGATGCGCGAGTTCGTCCTTGTCGAGCATCGAAACATCGGCAAGCGCACGCAAGGCGTCGATGGTCAAGGCATCGAGCAGCGTGCTCAGATGATGCGCGATACGCTCGATACTCGCGGCATCGAAGTGCTTGCGGGCATAAGAAAAGTCGATGCGCAGGTCCGTTCGCTGGGTGATCGAAACGGTAAGCGGATAGTTAGTCTGCTCGCGCGCGGCGATATTCGAGAAGGTGACACCGTCGTGCGCGGACTCGCGCAGCGCGTCGTCGAGCGGATAGTTTTCGAACACGAGAATGCTGTCGAACAGGGATTGACCGCCGTCGAGTTGCGCAAGCCGCTGAATCTCGTTGAGCGCGACATGCTCATGCTCGCGTGAAGCCACGCTCTGCTGCTGGATTTCGCCGAGCCACTGCGCGACCGGCATCGCAGCGTGCGGTGTGCCGACCACGGGCACCGTATTGATGAACAGGCCCACGATTCGTTCGACGCCTTCCAGCGTAGCGGGACGACCTGCCACAGTGGCACCGAAACTCACGGTCGGTGCGTGGGTGTAGCGTTGCAGCAGCAGGAGCCACGCCGCCTGAACCAGCGTGTTGAGCGTGACATGCTGGCTTCGGGCGAAGCGGGTGAGATGCGCGGTGCGATCGGCGTCGAATTCGAGCGTCACATCACCGAAGGTCTCGTTCGCATCATCCTTCGAACGCGGCAGGGACGCGGCAAGATGCGTCGGTCCTTCGAGCGGCGCGAGCAAGCCGCGCCAGAAGGCATGGGCGGTCTCGCGGCTCGACTCGTTACGCGCGAGCCATTCGATGAAGTCTCGATATCGGCCAAGTGTGGCTTCCTGACGGTTGCCGCCGTAGTAACGCAGCACGTCGGACAGCACTTGCGCCATGCTCCAGCCATCCAGCAGCGCGTGATGGAATGTCCAGACCAGATGATGCCGCGCCTCATCCGTTCTTACCAGCGCGATGCGCATCAGCGGCGGCTCGGCCATGTCGAAGCCCTGCGCGATCTGCGCCGACGCAAGCTTATCGAGTGCATCGTCGCGTGCGTCGCGATGTCGCCAATCTTGCTGGAACACGGGTAAGGTTACGCTGCGAGCCACCCACTGGCGCGGCTCGTCTTTGCATTGAATAAAGCCGGTACGCAAAGCCGCGTGACGCGTGACGATGGCCTGCCACGCGGCAATAAAACGTGCGTCGTCGAGGCCGTCCAGATCCACACGCAACTGATTGATGTAGGCGTTCGTATGCTCGCCCAACAAGCTGTGAAAGACGATTCCCGCCTGCATGGGCGCCAGCGGATAAAGGTCGGCGATGCGCGCAGGCTCGATCGGCAAGGCGTCGAGTGCAGATTGATCGAGTTCGGCGAGCGGTACATCCGATGGCGTAATGCCTTGCGCGCCGTTCGTGCAATGTGCGTTCAACGCATGCAACTCTTGTTCGAAGTCGCGCGAGAGAGACGCAATCGTCGATGCGTCGTAGCGGTCGCCTCGGCGATGATGGAACGTGACGGACAGCTCGCCATTCATCACCTGACCGAGTATTTCCAGCGCATGTGCAGGCGTCGCGTCCTCATGTTGCGATGCGCCGGTTTGCTCGCTTGCGCGTTGCCAGCCGCTATCACGATCGAGCGTACCGCCGAACTGACCGAGATAGTTGAATACCACGTCGCTGTTCGATGCATTGTTCAAGGCCGTGCGATGGAGGTCATCACCGGAATACGCCAACAGGCCGAAGCCTGCACCTGCCTGCGGTACGGTACGTAACGCTTCCTTGACCCGCTTGATGGCAGCGGCGTGCTTGCCTTGCGCCTGCAACACGACGGGATAGAGCGACGTGAACCAGCCGACCGTGCGGCTCAGATCGGCATGTTCGCCATGCACATCGCGACCGTGCCCTTCAATATCGATGCGCAATGCATCTGCGTGGGCCAATCGCACAAGTGCGCGCCCCGCTGCTACGAGCAGCAGTTCATCGATTCTCGTGCGATAGGCTGCGTTGGCGTCTTGCAGCAGCTTGCGCGTGGCGTCGCGATCGAGCTTGATCGTTGCACTGACGGGCTGACCGGCATGCGCGTGCGTTCGCGGCAGGGACGCGGACACGGCGAGCACGTCGTTCCAGTAAGGGATTTGCGCAGTGATCTCGACCGAGCATGCCGCGCGATGCTGCATCCTCGCGAACGAATTGAACGAGGTGGTGCACGGCGGTATCGCAATCGGCTCGCCTGCCTCCAGTTGCGCGCATGCACTTTGCAGATCGTCGAGCAGAATGCGCCACGATACGGCATCCACGGCGAGATGGTGAATCACGATGAACAGCCGCCACGTGCCGTCATCGATGGACATCGCCGATGCGCGGATCAGCGGTCCGTGCTCGATGTCGAGGCTACCTTGTGCCTGAGCGCAATGATGCTCGATGTCGCGCTTCGGGACGGCTTGCATTACCGTCATCAGCGTGTGCGTTTCTTCGGGTGCGTGGTGTTGCGACCAGCGGCCGTCATCGGAACGATTGAAGCGCAGACGAAGACTTGCGTGATGCGCGACCAATGCATGCAGCGCGGTGTCGAGGTGAGCAAGTTTCGGCGCGGTCGTGCGTTCGAGCAGCACGGACTGGTTCCAGTGATCGCGCGAAGGCATCGCCTGCTCGAAGAACCAGGATTGAATCGGCAACAGGGGGAAGGGTTCGTTGCTGGATTCCGTTTCGCCGGTCTGTTCGGTGACACCCTCTTTCGCTTCGACCGCAACCGCTGCGAGTTGCGCGATGGTCTGCTGTTCGAATATCTGACGCGCGGTGACGATGAATCCCGACTGGCGCAGGCGTGCGACGATCTGCAAGCCGAGGATCGAGTCTCCGCCCAGTTCGAAGAAGTTGTCGTTCCGGCCGATGCGTTCGATGCCCAGCAGCGTCGACCAGATTTGCATGAGTTGTGTTTCGACGGTGCCTTGTGGGGCTTCCCATTCGTGGTCTTCGTTTTGCACCGACGGCACCGGCAGCGCCTTGCGATCCACCTTGCCGTTCGCGTTCAGCGGCATCGCATCCAGCACCACGATGCGCCAAGGCACCATGTAATCCGGTACGCCCTGCGCAAGGCTCGTCTTCAATCGCTGCGCGTCCAGCGAGCGTTCGCCCGTCACGTAGGCGATCAGTCTTGCGTCACGGGCGATCACGGTTGATTCACGCACGCCTTCGATCTGCGCCAGCCTCGATTCGATCTCGCCCAACTCGATCCGGAAGCCGCGAATCTTGACCTGATGATCGAGACGTCCGAGATAGTCGAGCACGCCATCGCTGCGCCAGCGCACCAGATCGCCCGTGCGGTATAGGCGTGCGCCTGCGTGTCGTGCGAAGGGGTCTGCCACGAAGCGCTCTGAGGTCAGTCCCGGACGATTGAGGTATCCGCGTGCCAGATTGGCTCCGCCCAGATAAAGTTCACCGGCGACGCCGCGCGGCACCGGTTGCATGCGCTCATCGAGTACCCACGTCTGTGTGGCTGCAATCGGCGCGCCAATCGGCACCGGCCGGTGTTCTTCTCGGCATTGCCACGCGGTCACGTCAATCGCCGCTTCGGTCGGGCCGTACAGGTTGTGCAGTTCCACATTCGGCAGACGCGCGAAGACCTTGCGCTGCAATTCTTCAGGCAGCGCTTCGCCACTACAGATGATTCGGCGCAACGTGTCTGCGCACGACAGCGCGTGTTCACTTTCGATGAACGCCTGCAACATCGACGGGACGAAGTGAATCGTGCTTACCTCCTGCTGCACGATGGTCTGGGCCAGTTGCAGTGGATCGCGATGCGCACCGGGTGCGGCGACCGCAAGACGGGCTCCGACCATCAATGGCCAGAAGAATTCCCATACCGATACGTCGAAGCTGAACGGCGTCTTTTGCAGTACCGTTTCGCCGCGTTCGAGCGGATAGGCCTGCTGCATCCATTGCAGTCGATTCGATAGCGCAGCGTGCGTGTTGCCGACGCCTTTCGGACGGCCCGTCGAGCCTGAGGTGAAGATGACGTAGGCTAGATTGTTCCCTTGGATGGCTACGTCAGGATTGCGTGCATCTTCGCCTGATACATCGATATCCCGTAGCACCAGCGTCATGCCGCTATCGGTCTGGATTTCAGCAAGCCGCTCGTGCGGCAACGACGGATCCAGCGGCACATAGGCGCCCCCCGCCTTCATGATCGCCAGCAGCGCTACAACCAGTTCCACCGAACGCTCTGCCGCTACGCCTACTTTCGACTCTAATCCGATGCCGCGTTCGATCAGTTCATATGCCAGACCATTCGCTTTCGCATTGAGTTCGGCATAGCTCAGACGGATATCGCCGAAGGTCAGCGCAATGTCGTCCGGTGCGAGTTCAGCGTGACGCTCGAAGCCGCGTATCACCGGCTCAAGGTTCTTGAAGCGCGTGTCGTTGCGGCTCCAGCCTTCGATCTCTGCGCGCTCTTCTGCGCTCAGTAGCGGCACTTCGATGATCAACGCCGTGGCTTCGACAAGCGCCTTGAGCATCGCCTCGTAATGCTGCGCCATGCGCGCGATCGTTCCTGCCTCGAACAACTCGCGTGCATAGCTCAGCTCAAGCGATATCGTCCCGTCACTTTCCTCGCGCGTGTCCAGCAGCAGTTCAAACTGCGCCATCTCGGCCGGCAAGGCATACGGCTCGATTTCCAGTGACGGCAAATCCTTCAGCACCCGCCAGTCTCGGCGCTGATGATTGAACATCACCTGGAACAGTGGCGTGTGGCTCAGGCTGCGCTCCGGACGCAGTGCGTCGATCAGTGCATCGAAGGGCAAATCCTGATGCGCCTGCGCACCGAGTGTCGCTTCGCGTACCTGTGCGAGTAACATCGCCGTGTCCGTCGAGGCGTCAACACGGCTTTGCATTACCTGCGTGTTCACGAAGAAGCCGATCAGTCCTTCGACTTCCACCCGATGACGGTTCGCCACTGGTACGCCCGTACGTACCGTCTGCTGCCCCGTATAGCGATACAGCAGCGCGTGGAACGCGGCCAGCAGCACCATGAAAGGCGTACTGCCGCTTTGGCGGGCTCGCTCGCGCACCGCATCGGCCAATGCAGGCGGCAGGCTCACATGATGACGCCCAGCGTGATACGTCGCGTGTGCGGGGCGGGGGGCATCGGTGGGCAAGGCCAGCACCGGGTGTTCATCGCCCAGTGTCGCTTGCCAGTAGGCCAGTTGACGTTCGCGTTCGCCTGCGTCGAGCCAGTCGCGTTGCCACGCGGCGTAGTCCGCGTATTGGACGGGCAACGCCGCACGCTCAATTGCGCTTCCTGAAACGCCCGCGCGATAGTGCGCCACCAGTTCATCGAGCAACACCTGCACGGACCAACCGTCCGACACAATGTGATGCATCGACAGCACCAGCAAGTGTTCTTCCGCACTCGCGCTGAACAAGGCCACACGCAGCAACGGGCCGTGTTGCAGATCGAACGGCTCTGCAGCTAAAGCACGCGCGGTGGCATCGAATTCACTCGCATCGAGCGATGCCTCGCGCCAGTCCAGCGCGACCTCTGCATCAATGACTTGCTCGACGCGACCGTTCACATCGGCCACGAAACGCGTGCGCAGGCTCTCATGTCGCGCCACGATCGATTCGAAACTCGCACGCAGCGCTGCGTGATTCACCGCGCCACGCAAACGCAGGCCGCCCGAGACGTGATACGCGCTGCTCTCCGGCGACAACTGCCACAGGAACCACAAGCGCTGCTGTGCATACGACGCGGGCGATGCCTCTCCCGGCGATCTCGCTCTCGCAAGGATAGGCAGTTGCGAAGGCGTCACGCCTTCATCGACCATCTTGCGCCAGAAGATGCGGCGCTTGTCCTGCGAAAGTTCTATGAAGCGCTGCGCGATGCGCGCGGCTTTGTCCTTATCCATGAAGCTTGCTCAAAGAGTATCGAGAAAGGCGTCGAGTTCGTCGAGCGCCTGATCGCCGGGACCGGCGGTGCGCGCATCGTCGATCGCCTGCGCGAGCGCGGCCAGCGACGTGGCCTCGAAAAGCGCAGTTAGCGGCAGACTCGCTTTGAGTTCCAGTCCGATGCGCGCATTGAGTCGCACGGCCATCAGCGAGTTGCCGCCCAGCTCGAAGAAGTTGTCGTTCCGGCCGATGCGTTCGATGCCCAGCAGCGTCGACCAGATTTGCATGAGTTGTGTTTCGACGGTGCCTTGTGGGGCTTCCCATTCGTGGTCTTCGTCCTGCACCGACGGCACCGGCAGCGCCTTGCGATCCACCTTGCCGTTCGCGTTCAGCGGCATCACATCCAGCACCACGATGCGCCACGGCACCATGTAATCCGGTACGCCCTGCGCGAGGCTCGTCTTCAATCGCTGCGCGTCCAGCGATGGCTCGCCCGTCACGTAGGCGATCAGCCTTGCGTCGCGGGCGATCACGGTTGCCTCACGCACGCCTTCGATCTGCGCCAGCCTCGATTCGATCTCGCCCAACTCGATCCGGAAGCCGCGAATCTTGACTTGATGATCGAGACGTCCCAGATAGTCGAGCACGCCGTCGCTGCGCCAGCGCACCAGATCGCCCGTGCGGTACAGGCGTGCGCCTGTCTCGCTTGCAAAGGGGTCTGCCACGAAGCGCTCTGCGGTTAATCCCGGACAGTTGAGATATCCGCGTGCCAGATTGGCTCCGCCCAGATACAACTCACCCGCTACGCCACGCGGCACTGGTTGCATGCGCTCATCAAGCACCCACGTCTGTGTGGCTGCAATCGGTGCGCCGATCGGCACCGGCCGGCGCTCTTCGCGGCATTGCCACGCGGTCACGTCAATCGCCGCTTCGGTCGGGCCGTACAGGTTGTGCAGTTCGACATTCGGCAGACGCGCGAAGACCTTGCGCTGCAATTCTTCAGGCAGCGCTTCGCCACTACAGATGATTCGGCGCAACGTGTCTGCGCACGACAGCGCGTGTTCACTTTCGATGAACGCCTGCAACATCGACGGGACGAAGTGAATCGTGCTTACCTCCTGCTGCACGATGGTCTGGGCCAGTTGCAGTGGATCGCGATGCGCACCGGGTGCGGCGACCGCAAGACGGGCTCCGACCATCAATGGCCAGAAGAATTCCCATACCGATACGTCGAAGCTGAACGGCGTCTTTTGCAGTACCGTTTCGCCGCGTTCGAGCGGATAGGCCTGCTGCATCCATTGCAGTCGATTCGATAGCGCAGCGTGCGTGTTGCCGACGCCTTTCGGACGGCCCGTCGAGCCTGAGGTGAAGATGACGTAGGCTAGATTGTTCCCTTGGATGGCTACGTCAGGATTGCGTGCATCTTCGCCTGATACATCGATATCCCGTAGCACCAGCGTCATGCCGCTATCGGTCTGGATTTCAGCAAGCCGCTCGTGCGGCAACGACGGATCCAGCGGCACATAGGCGCCCCCCGCCTTCATGATCGCCAGCAGCGCTACAACCAGTTCCACCGAACGCTCTGCCGCTACGCCTACTTTCGACTCTAATCCGATGCCGCGTTCGATCAGTTCATATGCCAGACCATTCGCTTTCGCATTGAGTTCGGCATAGCTCAGACGGATATCGCCGAAGGTCAGCGCAATGTCGTCCGGTGCGAGTTCAGCGTGACGCTCGAAGCCGCGTATCACCGGCTCAAGGTTCTTGAAGCGCGTGTCGTTGCGGCTCCAGCCTTCGATCTCTGCGCGCTCTTCTGCGCTCAGTAGCGGCACTTCGATGATCAACGCCGTGGCTTCGACAAGCGCCTTGAGCATCGCCTCGTAATGCTGCGCCATGCGCGCGATCGTTCCTGCCTCGAACAACTCGCGTGCATAGCTCAGCTCAAGCGATATCGTCCCGTCACTTTCCTCGCGCGTGTCCAGCAGCAGTTCAAACTGCGCCATCTCGGCCGGCAAGGCATACGGCTCGATTTCCAGTGACGGCAAATCCTTCAGCACCCGCCAGTCTCGGCGCTGATGATTGAACATCACCTGGAACAGTGGCGTGTGGCTCAGGCTGCGCTCCGGACGCAGTGCGTCGATCAGTGCATCGAAGGGCAAATCCTGATGCGCCTGCGCACCGAGTGTCGCTTCGCGTACCTGTGCGAGTAACATCGCCGTGTCCGTCGAGGCGTCAACACGGCTTTGCATTACCTGCGTGTTCACGAAGAAGCCGATCAGTCCTTCGACTTCCACCCGATGACGGTTCGCCACTGGTACGCCCGTACGTACCGTCTGCTGCCCCGTATAGCGATACAGCAGCGCGTGGAACGCGGCCAGCAGCACCATGAAAGGCGTACTGCCGCTTTGGCGGGCTCGCTCGCGCACCGCATCGGCCAATGCAGGCGGCAGGCTCACATGATGACGCCCAGCGTGATACGTCGCGTGTGCGGGGCGGGGGGCATCGGTGGGCAAGGCCAGCACCGGGTGTTCATCGCCCAGTGTCGCTTGCCAGTAGGCCAGTTGACGTTCGCGTTCGCCTGCGTCGAGCCAGTCGCGTTGCCACGCGGCGTAGTCCGCGTATTGGACGGGCAACGCCGCACGCTCAATTGCGCTTCCTGAAACGCCCGCGCGATAGTGCGCCACCAGTTCATCGAGCAACACCTGCACGGACCAACCGTCCGACACAATGTGATGCATCGACAGCACCAGCAAGTGTTCTTCCGCACTCGCGCTGAACAAGGCCACACGCAGCAACGGGCCGTGTTGCAGATCGAACGGCTCTGCAGCTAAAGCACGCGCGGTGGCATCGAATTCACTCGCATCGAGCGATGCCTCGCGCCAGTCCAGCGCGACCTCTGCATCAATGACTTGCTCGACGCGACCGTTCACATCGGCCACGAAACGCGTGCGCAGGCTCTCATGTCGCGCCACGATCGATTCGAAACTCGCACGCAGCGCTGCGTGATTCACCGCGCCACGCAAACGCAGGCCGCCCGAGACGTGATACGCGCTGCTCTCCGGCGACAACTGCCACAGGAACCACAAGCGCTGCTGTGCATACGATGCCTCGGTCCGCGCCCGAACAACGTCTGGCAAACAACGCATAGTCTCATCGCTCGTCTTCACGGGCGCGACCGCCGCCGCCAGTTCCGCAAGCGTATGCCGCCCGAAGAGTTGTTTCGGCGCGATCTTCAACCCTGCCTTCCGCGCCTTCGCGACGACCTTGAGTCCGAGAATCGAATCGCCACCGGATGCGAAGAAGTGCCAGTCACGTCGCATCGTGGACGCATCGACACGCAGCACCTCGGCCCAAATCTCAGCGAGCTTTCGCTCGGTCTCGCCACGCGGCGCATGCCCAGAATCTGCCTCCACCGAAGGCGCCTGCTTGATTTCAGCGAAGCGCGCGAGGATAGCGCCTCGATCGATCTTGCCGTTCGCATTGAGCGGCAAGTGTTCGATGACGATCGTCTCCGAAGGCACCATGTACTCAGGCAATGCCGCCAACGCCTGCACATTCAACGCCTCTACCGACACGTCCCCCGCCACGCATGCGCCAAGCCGTGCAATGCCGTTTGTCTCATAAGCCAACACGACCGCTGCACGAACCCCCGGTACATCACACAGCACGCGTTCGACTTCACCCGGTTCGACGCGGTAGCCGCGAATCTTGACCTGATCGTCAGCGCGTCCGAGATAGTCGAGCGTGCCATCGTGACCGACGCGGACGCGATCCCCTGATCGATACACGCGCGCACCCGGCACGAACGGATTGGGTACGAAGCGCTCGGCGCTGCGTCCCGGCTGCGCATGATAGCCGCGCGCAACGCCCGCACCGCCCAGATACAGCTCACCCGTTGCCCCGCGCTGCACGGGCTCCATCCGCTCGTCGAGCACATAAAGTCGCGCATGCGGAAGCGCATTCCCCAACGGCAACGCACGCGTCATATCGTGATCGCCCGACATCGCATGCATGGCGATACCGACCGTGGCTTCCGTCGGCCCGTAGTGATTGAAGATGCCACACGATGGCGCGAGTGCTGCAATCTGCCCGAGCAAAGCCGCTGAGGTGGCTTCGCCGCCGACAATCAACGCACGCGCCGGCAACACCTTGCGCGCATCGCTCGCAGAAAGCAGCGCCGCCAGATGATTCGGCACGATCTTCAATACATCGACGCGATGCCGTGACATGTAATGCGCGAACGAATCTGGATTGAATGCGTCTTCCGGTGATACCAGATGAAGCATGCCCGCTGAACACAACGCACCGAAAAGCGCGGTATGCCCCAGATCGGCTGCGGGCGTGGAGACCATCGCGAAGGCTGCACCGTCGCCCACGTCGATGGTTTGAAGCATGCTCCGCACGTAGTTTCCGAGCGACGCATGCGTGACGGTCACGCCCTTGGGCTTACCCGTCGAACCGGAGGTGTAGATAAGGTAGGCGGCCTGATCGGCGTGGACGATGCCCGGCAGCGTAAAGCTCGTGGCCTCGTTATCGAACGCCAATGGAAGCACGGTCTTTGCACGCGCGGCAATCTCGTCAGGACAAACGGCTGCGTATAGCACGATGTCCGCGCCGCAATCCGCTATCTGCGCTGCGTTACGTGTAACCGGCAGCTGCGGATCGAGCGGCACCCACGTGGCGCCGGCCTTGAAGCAGGCCAGCATGCCGAGCACCATTTCCACACTGCGCGGCGCGAGCACAGCCACGCGCGCTTCAGGCACGCATCCTAGATCGAGCAAGCGCGACGCCAGTGCATCCGATGCCGCGTCGAGCTCCGCATAACTCAGCGAGCGGTTCACATCCTGAACCGCCATACGCTGCGGATGCTGCATCACACTACGCTTCCACAGCGTCGACACATCTGGCTCGACGGCCGATTCGCGGACCGGCATCGCGCTATCCGGCGCAGCAACCAGCGCTTCGACCATGCGCGGCAAAAGCGCTTCGATTCTGCGTGCCAAAGCGTTATCGCACACCGCATCGTCGTAAGCCAGCATGCATTCGATACCGGTCGGACGATCGAAGAAATCGAGCGCAAGATCGAAATGCGCGACTTCGCCATGCACGACATCGAAGCGTGTTGCCAGCGGCGCGAACGCATCCAGCGCGAAGGGACGTTGTTCGGTGAGTTTGACCTGAAACAACGCATCGTCGGCGCGTACACGGTTGGGTAGCAGCGCAGCGACGAGCCTGTCATAGGGCACATTGCGATGTTCCTGCGCCGACAGCACCGCATCCTTCGCTGCCGCGACGAGCGCGCGTGGCGTGCTCTTTTCCGCGATCACGAGTTGCAATACCTGCATGCCGATGAAATAGCCGATGACCGCCTGCGCTTCTTCATGCCGACGCGTCGACATGGGCGCACCGATACGGATATCCCGCTTGCCGCTGATGGCCTGCAAAGTCGCGCCGAATGCGGCGAGCATCGTCATGAAGAGTGATGCGTTTTGCGTGTCACCGAAGGCGCGGAGTTGCGACGAAAGCTTAGCGTTCAAACTGAAGACATGCGTGCGCTGAACGCCATTGCGTGCCGTTGCCGAAGCCTCACGTCGCTCGAACAGACGAGCCACGCGCGACGCATCTCCATCCGCACAAAGCCGGTTGCGCCAGTAGTCGATGTCGCGCTCGATTGCTTCTTCATCGACTGAGCTGTGTTCCCACGCGGCAAAATCCGCGAACTGAAACGACGGCGCATCCGCGAGCGGTGTAGCTTCGATTTCCGCACGATACGCCCGTGCAAGCGATTCGAGCAGCACGTTCACCGACCATCCATCTGCGATGATGTGATGCACCGCCAGCACCAGTCGATGAGCTTTCTCACTAGCGCGAATCAAATGACCGCGCAACAGCGGGCCATGCTCCAGATCGAATGGCGCATGAGCGATACGCGACTCGATATCCGTCAAAACATCCGAGCATTCGAGCGCGATCGTCGAGCCGCCGTCGACGATCTGCACGAGTTCACCGTCATCGTCCAGTTCGAAGCGGGCGCGCAGAATATCGTGTTGTGCAACGAGCGTCGCGAAGGCGCGCTGCAATGCGTCGATATGCAAGGGACCATCGATCGACAGAACGCCGCTCATGTTGTACGCGCTGCTCTGCGGATCGTGCGCCCAGGTCATCCACAGCGCACGCTGAGCATGCGATGCACGCGTCATGCGCCGCGCTTCCGGCGAAAGCGCTACGAGCGGCGTGCGCCGAAGCTCACTCCCTTGCGCAAGACGCTTTGCGATGAGCGCGGCAGCCGCACCCAGCGACGGCGCTTCGAACACATCGCGCGCATCGTATTCGATGGACCAACGCGTACCGACGGCGGACGCTACCCGCGCCGCCGCCAGCGAGTTTCCGCCGAGGCGGAAGAAGCTGTCATCGCGGCGAGCCGGCATCGATTCCAACGCCTGATTCCAGATCTGCGCGAGTTCCGCTTCAATATCCGTCAGCGCATCCGGCACCGACGCCACCGCATCCTGATCGATACGCGCGCCATTCGAAAACCACGCATATGCTTTCAGCGAGCGATTCGCCCAGCGTCGCGCACACGCGACGCGCTGCACCTTCCCGCTCGACGTTTTCGGCAATGCGCCCGGCTCAAGCAGCACGATCGCCGGAGCAGGCTCGCCAACCGTCAACGCAACGGCCTCGCTGATACTTGCGGCAAGCGCTTCAGCAGGCACCAGCTTGCGCACGCTGCGCGAAATTTCAGCGGCCACGCCGATGCATTCCGCGCCATCGATCTGCACCGCGAACGCGGCCACGCGACCGCGTCGCACCAGATCAACTTCGCGTTCGATGACGAGTTCCAGGTCCTGCGGATAGAGATTGCGTCCGCGCACGATCAGCAGATCTTTCACGCGTCCGGCCACATACAGGCCACCGTCGTGAAGGAAACCCAGATCGCCGGTTCGCAGCCATCGTTCACCATCACGCTCGACGAAGGTCTCCGCGCTCGCCTCCGCGCGTCGCCAGTAACCGGCGGTCACGCTCGGCCCACACACCAGAATCTCTCCGACCACGCCATCGGTTACACGTGCGCCACTCGCCCGATCGACGATCATGATCGTATGACCCGCCGGCACGATGCCGCACGAGACGAGCGTAACGCCTTCGTCCTGCGTCGCTTGCGCGAGTCCTTTTTCAAGGGCTTTTGCATCGAGCAAGGCACGCGTGACACCCGCGCCGCGCCGCACGCCCGTCACCAGCAGCGTCGCTTCCGCCAGTCCGTAGCAGGGAAACAGCGCATTTGCATCGAACCCGCACGACGTGAAGCGTTCGACGAAGGCGTCGAGCGTGGCATGTCGCACGGGTTCCGATCCCGAGAATGCGACGCGCCACGTCGAGAGATCGAGCGATGCCATCTGCTCGTCGCTGACTCTGTCCGCACACAGACGGTACGAAAAATCCGGGCCACCCGAGATGGTGCCGCGATGACGCGCAATCGCATCGAGCCAGCGCACCGGCCGTTCGAGAAAGAATTGCGGTGACATCAGCACCAGCGGAATGCCGCTGAAGACCGGCTGAGACATCGAGCCGATCAGGCCCATGTCGTGATAGAGCGGCAACCAGCTCACGAATACATCGTCGTCACTCACGCCGAGGCGTTCCTGTATCGCGATTTCGTTGGCCCAGTACGCACCGTGCGTGACCACGACGCCCTTCGGCGTGGAGGTCGAACCCGAGGTGTATTGGAGAAACGCGAGGTCCAATGCTTCCACGTGCGATGCGGTGAAGTCGTCATCGGATTCATGTGCTGCGAGCGCATCCACTTCGATCAGCTTCGCATGCGGCGCAATCGATGCGAACGCATCGCGGTATCGTTGCGCCAGCGCGCGCGTGGTCAGGATGAAACGCGCATCGGCATCGGCAGCGATGGCCTGAAGACGGGCGAGATGCTGCGCACGCACGGTCTCGGGCGGGTAAGCGGGAACCGCGACAGTCTGCGCATGCAGACACGCGAAGAACGCCGCGACATAGTCCGCGCCGCTGTCCATGAGAAGCAACGCACGTTCGCCCCGCGCCTCATGATCTCGCAAAAAAGCCGCGATACGCATGATGTAAGCGCCGAGTTGTGCGTAGGTCAGCGGTGTGTCGCCGTTCGCATCGACGACGATCAGCGCGGTATCGTCAGCGCGCGTGTTCATCAGTTCGCGCAAGCGCCCGATCATGTTGTCAGCCATGTGCCTGTCCTTTTTTCCCATCCTTACCGCTCAATGCTTTGAGTCGTGCCGCGAGATCGCGCAACAGTGCTTCGTGACGCACGATCCCGACGTGATCCGTGTCGATCGTGCCGGCATGCGTGGTTTCGTTCGTGCTGCAAGCGCGCCAGAGCGCCGTCTTTCGATCGAGTGTCGCGTCATCGAGCCGCGTGCCGTCGAGTTCGCGTTCGGACCACCAGACGGTCAGCGGCGCGTGGAGCGAGCGTGTCCGCCAGCCCTGCGTCAAGGCCTGCAGTTGCTCGATGGCGATCAGCGCATGACCGACCACATCGGCGTCGTTTGCGCCCTCGCCGAGTTCGGCTTGCCATTGCTTGTGCGCGTCGCTCGCTTCATCCCAGAAGCGCGCGACCTCTTCCGCCGATGCGGTTCGCCGACGCGCCAACACCTCGCGCGCGCGCTGCGCATCGAGCGCGATCTCGCTCTGCATGCCCGCATCGATCAGGGCAACGAAGTCCACTGTTTCACCCGCCGCTTCCAGTTGCGCGGCGATTTCGACCGCCAGCAGACCGCCCAGCGACCAGCCGATGAAACGATAGGGACCATGCGGCTGCACGCTTCGCACGCGTGCGGCATAGTCGCGTGCGAGCGCATCGAGATCGCCGGCCCACCAGTGCGCGTCGTCGTAGAGCGGCGATTGCAGTCCGTGAATACTCGCGATGCCGTCGAGACTGCGCGCCAGCGTGCGGTATTCGGCCACTAGTCCGTAGGCCGGATGAATCGCGAACGCGGTGACGGGTGCGCCTGCGGTGTTCATCGGCACGACGCTCGCGGATACCGCATCGCCCTGTGCGTCGAGATGCGCGGCGAGATCCGCAAGACGCGGCCGGGCGAACAGCGTGTCGATGCCGAGCGGCGGCAATCCGGCTTCGCGTGCGAGACGAGCGACTTGCAGCGTGCGCAGCGAGTCACCGCCGAGCGCAAAGAAATCGTCATCGGCCGATACGTGCGCGATGCCGAGCACCTTCTGCCAGATCGTCGCGAGCGCGAGTTCGGTGGCCGTGCCTGGCTCGATATCCGATGCCGCGTCGCGATCGGATGAGGGCAACGGCAAGGCCTTCAGATCGAGCTTGCCGTTCGGTGAAAGCGGCAAGGCGTCGAGCACGACGATCCGTTGCGGCACCATGTAGATCGGGAGCTTCGCCGCAAGCGTCGTGCGAACCATGCGCGTGTCGATGCGCTCGTCGGCGTTCACCGGCACGATGTAACCGATCAGCATGGGCTCGCCGCCGACCTCTCTCACTGCCGCAGCACAATCGCGCACGAGCGCCTGTGCGCGCAGCGCGGATTCGATCTCGCCCAGCTCGATACGAAAGCCGCGAATCTTCACCTGATGATCGATACGACCCACGTATTCGAGTTCGCCCCTGGCATTGCGGCGCGCGAGATCGCCGGTGAGATACAGGCGCGCGCCGCGACCATCGGCATCGAACGGATCGGGGATGAAGCGGTCGGCGGTCAGTGACGGCCGGTTCAGATAACCGCGCGCCAGCATCGCGCCGCCTATCGCGACTTCGCCAATCACACCGATGGGCGCGAGCGTCAGTTCGGGCGTCAGTACATGCATCGCGCGGCTGGCGAGCGGTGTGCCGATCGGCACCTGCGCGGGCAAGGCGTCGATGTCCTGCGCCGCGCTGCAATCGAAGGTGGATGCGGTGACGGCCGCCTCCGTCGGACCATAGGTGTTGAGCAGCTTCACGTTCGCCAGTGCAGGCGTGTTACGCCATTGCCTGAGCGCGGCCAGCGACATGGCCTCGCCGCCCGCATGGACGCGACGCAATGCGCCGAGGTCGTTCACGCCGCGCGTCTGGAGGTCCTGCGTGAGCAACTGCCAGTAGGCGGTCGTCAGATCGGCCACCGTGATGCGGTCGCGCAGCACGTGTCGAATGAAGGTCTCGCTGTCCCAGAGTTGCGGCCCACGCAATACCACCGATGCGCCGACGCACAGCGCCGGAAACAGTTGTTCGACGAAACCATCGAAATTGAAGGTCGCGAACTGCAGCACGCGGTCTGCGTTCGTCAAGCCGAAGAAGCCGATCGACACATCGACGTGCTGCGCGAACGCGCCATGCGCGATGCCGACACCCTTCGGTTTGCCGGTCGAGCCTGACGTGTAGATCACATAGGCGAGATGCTGTGCATGCGGGACGATGAGCGTGTCGTCGTGACGCGATGCCGATGCCTCGATCGCTTCGAGCGTCGCCGTTTTCAGCGAAGCGGGTAAAGGCAGACGCGCGCGCAATACGCTTTGCGTAAGCAGCATCTCGATGCTGCTGTCTTCGATCATGTAGGCAAGACGCTCGGCCGGATAGGCGGGGTCCAGCGGCACGTAGGCCGCGCCCGCCTTCAGCACGCCCAGCAGCGCAACGATCATGCCGATGGAACGCTCGACCGCGACGCCGATTCTGTCGTCGGGCCTCACGCCTTGCGCGATCAGCCAATGCGCCACGCCATTCGCGCGTGCGTTGAGTTCGCCGTAACTGAGCGTCTGCTCGTCGAGCATGAGCGCGATGTCGTTCGGGCGCGCGGCAGCGTGCGCTTCGAAGCGTCGGTGCACGAAGCCGGTCTCGGGCGCCAGTAGTGCGCCCTGGGTCCAATTCGCGAGCGAGGCGCGCTGGGTTGCATCGAGCAGATCGAAACTGCGGCGCGAAGGTTGTTCGGCAATCTGTTCGAGTACGGCGACATAGCTGTCGATGATGCGATCGATGGTGGCTTCGTCGAAAATATCGGTCGCGTAATTGAGGCCGATGTGAAGGTTTGCGCCCTGTGCATCGGCGGAAATCTGCATTGACAAATCGAATTGCGCGGTGCCGGTTCCGCCTTCCAGCGCCTGAGCTTCGATGTCCGGCATGGACAGCGTGGTGCCGGCCTCGCTGTAATCGAACATCACCTGAAACAGCGGCGTGTGACTCATGCTGCGTTGCGGTTGCAGACGCTCGACCAGCCGGGCGAACGGCAAGGTCGCGTGATCGTGCGCGCCGAGCACGCGTTCACGGACCTGCGCGAGACGCGCATCGAACGCAGTGCCCGGTGCGGTGTCGACTCGAATGACCACGGTGTTGACGAAGAAACCGATCAGCGCTTGCGTTTCCAGACGATCGCGTCCGGCGACCGGCACGCCGATGCGCACATCGCGCTGGCCACTGTAGCCTTGCAAGACGGCGCCGAACGCTGCGAGCATCGTCATGAAGCGCGTAGCGTTGCGGGCGTGCGAGAGCGATTCGAGCCTGCCCGCAAGCGTTGCGTCGATCGCGCGATGAACCCATGCGCCTGTGCTGTCGGCTGCGCCACGCCGTACACGATCGACGGGCAATTCGAGCACCGGATGTTCTTTGCCGAGCGTGGCTTGCCAGTACGCGTATTGCGCTTCCAGCGTCGCATCGCTCGTGTGCTCGCGTTGCCATGCGGCGTAGTCGCCGTATTGAATCGGCAGTGCTTCGGGTGGCGTCACCTCATGACCTAACGCCGCTGCATACGCGTTAGAGAACTCGCGTAGCAAGATGCCCTGCGACCACGCATCCGACACGATGTGCGGCATCGCGAAGTGCAACACCGCTTCCTGTTCGTTCACAGCGAGCAGCGCCACCTTCAGCATCGGACCCTGACGCAGATCGAGCGGGGCGTGAGACAGCGCGTGCAGTTGCGTTTCGCCTTCGTACGCGGCTTCGTGCCAGCCGTAGCGCGGTTGCTCATCCACCACTTGCCACGTCTGCGCATCCTCTTCCACGAAGCGCGTGCGCAGGCTTTCATGACGGGTCACCAGCGTATCGAGCGCCGTGCGCACCGCGGCCTTGTTCAGCTTGCCCTTGAGTCGCACCGCTCCCGCAATCGTGTATGCCGCACTCTGCGGCTCCAGATTCCACAGGAACCACAAACGCTCCTGGGCGTGCGTCAGCGGAATGCGACTGTCTTTTGCCCGAGCACGAATCCGCTCGACCGTCTGACGTTCACTCGCTTCCAACTCCGCCGCCAGACTCTCCAGCACGGGATGCATGAACAAGGTCGCCAGCGATACCTCCCGCCCCATCTCCTGACGAATGCGCGAGGCCACCTGCATCAGCAGCAGCGAATGTCCGCCCGCTTCGAAGAAGTTCTCCGTCACGCCGATATCGGCTCGATTCAGCACGCTTTGCCAGATCGACAGCAACTCGGCTTCGAGCGGTGTGCGGGCTGATACGTGTTCCTGATGTGAGGGCGCTTCGGGTGCCGGGAGCGCCGCGCGATCCACCTTGCCGTTGGGCATCAGCGGCAAGGCATCGAGTGCGACAAACGAGGACGGCACCATGTACGACGGCAGCCGTGCTTCCAGCGTGCGGCGCAGCAGGCGTACGTCGTCCTGTCCGACCACGTAGCCGACCAGTTGACGTGATTCGCCTTCGCCTGTGAGCGCCACGATCGCCGCGCTCACGCCTTCGATCTGGCGCAGCGCTGCTTCGATCTCACCCAGTTCGATGCGGAAGCCTCGCAGCTTCACTTGCTGATCCAGTCGCCCCAGAAAGTCGATGCCACCATCCGCGCGGCGACGGCACAGGTCTCCGCTTCGGTACATCCGTGCGCCCGGCGTGCGCGGGTCCGGCACGAAGCGCTCCGCCGTGATATCCGCTCGGCCCAGATAGCCGCGTGCCAGCGTCAGCCCGCCGATGCACAACTCGCCGAGTCCTCCAACCGGTGCTTCGTTGCCGAAGCGGTCCAGCACTTGCACGCAGCGCGATGCATACGGCTCGCCGATCGAGACGATGCTCTGCCGGGTGTCCGCCTCATTCGTCTGCCGATACAGGCAGGCGACTGTCGTTTCGGTGGGACCGTAGAGATTGTCAAGGCGGATGTGCGCAAGGGGTCCACGTCGCCATTGCGCGAGGGCATCGCCCGGCAAGCCCTCTCCGCCGACGGTGATCTGGCGCAGTGCGGCCAGTTCATGTGCGGGCGGTGGTGTGCGTAGCCACTGCTGCCAGTACGCGGTCGGAATGCGCGAGAAGGTCACGCGCGCATCGCGCAGATGGCGACTCGTCGTGTCGATATCCCAGAGTTGCGGGCCACGCATTTCCACTTGTCCGCCTTGCATCAAGGCAGGCAGCATTTCGTGCAATGCGACGTCGAAGTTGATGGTCGACGACTGAAGCTGCGTATCGTCCGATGTGATGCCGTAGCACCCGATGAAGTCGTCCAGATGCCGTGACAGCGAGACGTGGCTCACCGCGACACCTTTGGGCTTGCCTGTGGAACCTGACGTGTAGATCACGTAGGCGAGTTGTTCGGGGTGGATCGATACATCGGGTGCCGTGTCCGCAAGCATCCCTACGCCGTTCACATCGATCACATCGATGCCTTCGAACAAGGCTCCGCATTGCCCGAGCGTGTCGGCGTCCGCAATCACGCATTGCACGCGGGCATCGTCCAGCATAGTTTGCAGGCGTTCGGCGGGATAAGCCGGATCGAGCGGCACGAAAGCGCCGCCCGAACGCAGCACGCCCACCAATGCAGCGATTAACGCAGGCGAGCGCGTCAAGCACAGGCCAACACGCGTTTCCGCCTGCACGCCGCGCGCAATCAACGCATGCGCAATCCGCGCCGACCATGCCTGCAACTCGGCATAGCTCAGGCGCACGCCTTCGCAATGCACCGCATTGCCGATGCGTTGTTCGGCCACGCGTGCGCCAACGGGCGCGAATGCGTGTTCAGCAAGCGCAGGAGCAGACGCCGCTGCATCGAGCGTCAACGCGCCGAGGTGCACATGACCATCGACCGCAATCTGGCTCAGCAGCGACACGTAATGATCGAGCATGCGCGCAATGGTCGCTTCATCGAACACATCACGCGCATAAGTGAACGACACCTCCAGTCCGTCCCCACGCTCACGCGCATTCAACACCAGATCGAAGCGGGCCGTACCCGTACCCGATTCCATCGGCGACACACGCAACCCCGGCATCGCGAACGCTTCACGCCCGAGCGCCGGTTCGAAATTGAACATGACGTTGAACAGCGGCGTCTGCGCCAGGCTGCGGCCCGGACTCAAGGCATCGACCACGCGCGAGAACGGCACCGCCTGATGCGCCTGCGCTTCGAGTACGCGCTCGCGGACGTGCGCCATCAGCTCGTCCACGTTACGCAGCGTGGCCAGCTCGCTGCGGATCACCAGCGTATTGACGAAGAAGCCGATCAGCGCCTGCGTGTCGCCATGTTCGCGCCCCGCCACCGGCACGCCGATACGAACGTCATCGCTGCCGCTGTAGCGCGCGAGCAGCACGTCGAAGACCGCGAGCAATACGACGAACGGCGTGGTTCGATGACGTTGAGCCACGGCCGTCACCGCTCGCTGCACGGACGCTTCAAGCGCGATGCTCACACGCGCACCATCCTGACTGCGCGTGCCCTGCGGCGAGCGATCGAACGGCAGGGCGAGCAAGGGTTCGTCCCCGGCCAGTCGCATGCGCCAGTACGCCAGATCGTCGTCGAGGCGCGCGGATGCGTGCGGGTCACGCTGCCAGCGTGCATAGTCCGCGTACTGAATCGGCAAGGCGGGCAGCGCCGCACTCCGGCCACCTCGTGCGTTGGAATACTCACGTGCGAACTCGTCGATCATGATCTGCACGGACCATGCATCCGACACGATGTGATGCACGACGAATTGCAGCACATGCTCGTTGGTCGCCAGTCGCAGCAGCGTCACGCGCAACAACGGACCGCGTTCGAGCGAGAACGGCGCACGCGCGATGGCACGAAGCGCGGCATCAAGACGTTCCTCGCGAACAGCCTCAGGAACGTCCGCGAAATCGAGCACCGACCATGCCGGCTCCGCAATCAGCGATGCAATCTGCACCGGGCCCTCGTCGCCCTCGACGAAGGTCGTGCGCATGCTCTCGTGCCGCGTGACGAGTGCCGTGATCGCCGCGCGCACGGCATCGCGATCCAGCGCGCCTTCCATCCGCACCGCGCCCGACAGGTTATAGGCGGCGCTTTCTGGATCGAGGCGCGAGAAGAAATACAAACGCTCCTGCTCGAACGAAAGCGGCGCAGGCGCGCGACGGTCCTCATGCACGGCGATGCTTCGCGGACCGCGCGTACTGTCGCGCACCCCGTCGACCACGGATGCAAGCGCCGAAAGAACCGGATGCGCAAATACGGCCTGCACAGGCAGATCGATATCGAACGCGGTCCTGATGGCGGCGATCATGCGCAACGCGCGCAAGGATTCGCCGCCGAGCAGGAAGAAGTCGTCGTTCGCGCTCACGGCATCGACGCCGAGCACGCTCTGCCAGATATTCGCGATCGCGAGTTCCGCGGCGGTACGCGGGGCATCCTTTATCGCATCATCGGTCTCATGCCGAGGCACGGGCAAGGCATTGCGATCGAGCTTGTCGTTATGCGTGCGCGGCAACGCATCGAGCGGGATGAACCGCTGCGGCACCATGTAGGGCGGCAGATGACGCGCGAGTTCCGCCTGCCATCCGGCGGTCTCGGCGTCGATGCCGCCCACAGTGACGAGATACGCAACGAGCATCGGCTGGCCGGCGACCTCCTTGACCGCAGCGGCGGCATCGCGCACGCCTTCCAGACGGCGCAACGACGCTTCGATCTCACCCAGTTCGATGCGAAAACCGCGCAGCTTCACCTGATGATCGGCACGCCCCACGTACGCCAGGCGTCCGCCTTCGATGCGGCACAGATCACCGGTTCGATAGAGCCGCGCGCCGTGCGTGAATGGATCGGGCACGAAGCGTTCGGCCGTGAGCGCGGCACGGCCGAGATAGCCGCGTGCGAGGTTTGTGCCACCGATGCACAGTTCGCCGATGCCGCCCTTCGGCACGCTGGCGCCATCGGCGTCGATCAGATGAAAGGTCGTGCCTTCGATCGGCTCGCCGAGCGTGGCGCGTGACTCATTCAATTGTGCGATGCTCGACCAGATGGTCGTCTCGGTCGGACCGTACATGTTCCACAGTTCGACGCCGCGTGCCTGCAGGCGCGACGCGAGTTCTGCGGGCAAGGCTTCGCCACCGCACAAGGCCTTGAATGTCGCGCGTGCGCCGGACGTGCCCTGCCAGCCGCCTTCGAGCAATACGTTCCAGCCCATCGGGGTGGCCTGCATCATGGTCGCGCCCGAGCGTGCGAGCAGTGCCGCGAGACGCTCGCCATCGGTGACGTCTTCGCGCCGCGCAAGCTCGATACGCGCGCCGCTCACGAGCGGCAGATAGAGTTCGAGCGCGGCGATGTCGAACGACAGCGTGGTCACGCTCAGCATCACATCGTCAGCGTCGATGCCGGGGCGCACGCGCATGCTGGCAAGGAAGCGCGCCAATGCATCGTGCGAGATGCCGACACCTTTGGGCTTGCCCGTCGAGCCCGATGTGTAGATCACATACGCCAGTTGCGAGGCGTGAATGTTAGCGAAAACACCTGCGTCGTGCGAGGGCGCATCCGTCGTCTGTGCGAGACGGATCACGCGGGCGACGACGCCATCGAACGATCGCGCCGTCGTGTCGTCTGCGATCAAGCATGCCACGCCGGCATCGTCGAGCATGTAGGCGATGCGTTCGGCAGGCAGCGCCGGATCGATCGGCACATAGGCGGCACCCGAACGCATGACGCCGATCAGCGCCGCGACCATGCCCGCCGAACGCGCCGTGCAGATGCCCACGCGCGCCTCGCGTCGTACGCCGCTGGCGTGCAGATGCGCTGCGATGCGGTTCGCCCATGCATCGAGTTTGGCGTATGTGGTCGATTCGTCGCCGCAGCGCACGGCGATGGCATCGGGCGTGCTCGCGGCCTGCATCGCGATGAGTGCGGGTGTCGGCGTGAACGTGTAGTCAATCAACGGACGCGCGTTCGCTTGCGCATCCGCCGTGCGGTCCAGTTCGATCTGCGTCGCGCGAATGCCCGCATCGCGGACGATGTGTTCTAGCACGGTCACGTAATCATCGAGCAGACGATGAATGGTCGATGCATCGAAAATATCGGTCGCGTAGTTCAGGCCGAGCGTGAGCGCATGGTCGCCGGTCACTTCCATCGACAGATCGAACTGCGCGCTGTTCGTCGTGCTCGAAAGCGGCGTGATCTGCACGCCCGGCAGATTCAGTTCGGCGGCGGTCTGTTCGCTGTAGTTGAACAACACCTGAAACAGCGGCGTATGACTCGTGGTGCGTTGCGGTTGCAGACGCTCGACGAGCCTCGCGAAAGGTACGCTGGCGTTGGACTGGGCATCGAGTACATGCTGGCGTACCTCGGCAAGCAAGGCCTCGAAGGGCTGCGTGCCGCGTGCCTCCATGCGGATGACGAGCGTGTTCACGAAAAAGCCGATCAGCGGCTCGGTTTCAAGACGGTCCCGTCCCGCTTCGGGCACGCCGATGCGGATATCGCGCTGGCCGCTGCATCGGCCGAGCAGGAGACCGAAGGCGGCGAGCATCGTCATGAAACGCGTGACGCCCTGCGTTTGCGAGAGTGTATCGAGCGCTTGAGAGAGCGTCGGATCGAGGCAGCGTTCGAGTGTAGCGCCGGCGCTGGTGCGTGGGCCACGCCGTACACGATCGACGGGCAATTCGAGCACCGGATGTTCTTTGCCGAGCGTGGCTTGCCAGTACGCGTATTGCGCTTCCAGCGTCGCATCGCTCGTGTGCTCGCGTTGCCATGCGGCGTAGTCGCCGTATTGAATCGGCAGTGCTTCGGGTGGCGTCACCTCATGACCTAACGCCGCTGCATACGCGTTAGAGAACTCGCGTAGCAAGATGCCCTGCGACCACGCATCCGACACGATGTGCGGCATCGCGAAGTGCAACACCGCTTCCTGTTCGTTCACAGCGAGCAGCGCCACCTTCAGCATCGGACCCTGACGCAGATCGAGCGGGGCGTGAGACAGCGCGTGCAGTTGCGTTTCGCCTTCGTACGCGGCTTCGTGCCAGCCGTAGCGCGGTTGCTCATCCACCACTTGCCACGTCTGCGCATCCTCTTCCACGAAGCGCGTGCGCAGGCTTTCATGACGGGTCACCAGCGTATCGAGCGCCGTGCGCACCGCGGCCTTGTTCAGCTTGCCCTTGAGTCGCACCGCTCCCGCAATCGTGTATGCCGCACTCTGCGGCTCCAGATTCCACAGGAACCACAAACGCTCCTGGGCGTGCGTCAGCGGAATGCGACTGTCTTTTGCCCGAGCACGAATCCGCTCGACCGTCTGACGTTCACTCGCTTCCAACTCCGCCGCCAGACTCTCCAGCACGGGATGCATGAACAAGGTCGCCAGCGATACCTCCCGCCCCATCTCCTGACGAATGCGCGAGGCCACCTGCATCAGCAGCAGCGAATGTCCGCCCGCTTCGAAGAAGTTCTCCGTCACGCCGATATCGGCTCGATTCAGCACGCTTTGCCAGATCGACAGCAACTCGGCTTCGAGCGGTGTGCGGGCTGATACGTGTTCCTGATGTGAGGGCGCTTCGGGTGCCGGGAGCGCCGCGCGATCCACCTTGCCGTTGGGCATCAGCGGCAAGGCATCGAGTGCGACAAACGAGGACGGCACCATGTACGACGGCAGCCGTGCTTCCAGCGTGCGGCGCAGCAGGCGTACGTCGTCCTGTCCGACCACGTAGCCGACCAGTTGACGTGATTCGCCTTCGCCTGTGAGCGCCACGATCGCCGCGCTCACGCCTTCGATCTGGCGCAGCGCTGCTTCGATCTCACCCAGTTCGATGCGGAAGCCTCGCAGCTTCACTTGCTGATCCAGTCGCCCCAGAAAGTCGATGCCACCATCCGCGCGGCGACGGCACAGGTCTCCGCTTCGGTACATCCGTGCGCCCGGCGTGCGCGGGTCCGGCACGAAGCGCTCCGCCGTGATATCCGCTCGGCCCAGATAGCCGCGTGCCAGCGTCAGCCCGCCGATGCACAACTCGCCGAGTCCTCCAACCGGTGCTTCGTTGCCGAAGCGGTCCAGCACTTGCACGCAGCGCGATGCATACGGCTCGCCGATCGAGACGATGCTCTGCCGGGTGTCCGCCTCATTCGTCTGCCGATACAGGCAGGCGACTGTCGTTTCGGTGGGACCGTAGAGATTGTCAAGGCGGATGTGCGCAAGGGGTCCACGTCGCCATTGCGCGAGGGCATCGCCCGGCAAGCCCTCTCCGCCGACGGTGATCTGGCGCAGTGCGGCCAGTTCATGTGCGGGCGGTGGTGTGCGTAGCCACTGCTGCCAGTACGCGGTCGGAATGCGCGAGAAGGTCACGCGCGCATCGCGCAGATGGCGACTCGTCGTGTCGATATCCCAGAGTTGCGGGCCACGCATTTCCACTTGTCCGCCTTGCATCAAGGCAGGCAGCATTTCGTGCAATGCGACGTCGAAGTTGATGGTCGACGACTGAAGCTGCGTATCGTCCGATGTGATGCCGTAGCACCCGATGAAGTCGTCCAGATGCCGTGACAGCGAGACGTGGCTCACCGCGACACCTTTGGGCTTGCCTGTGGAACCTGACGTGTAGATCACGTAGGCGAGTTGTTCGGGGTGGATCGATACATCGGGTGCCGTGTCCGCAAGCATCCCTACGCCGTTCACATCGATCACATCGATGCCTTCGAACAAGGCTCCGCATTGCCCGAGCGTGTCGGCGTCCGCAATCACGCATTGCACGCGGGCATCGTCCAGCATAGTTTGCAGGCGTTCGGCGGGATAAGCCGGATCGAGCGGCACGAAAGCGCCGCCCGAACGCAGCACGCCCACCAATGCAGCGATTAACGCAGGCGAGCGCGTCAAGCACAGGCCAACACGCGTTTCCGCCTGCACGCCGCGCGCAATCAACGCATGCGCAATCCGCGCCGACCATGCCTGCAACTCGGCATAGCTCAGGCGCACGCCTTCGCAATGCACCGCATTGCCGATGCGTTGTTCGGCCACGCGTGCGCCAACGGGCGCGAATGCGTGTTCAGCAAGCGCAGGAGCAGACGCCGCTGCATCGAGCGTCAACGCGCCGAGGTGCACATGACCATCGACCGCAATCTGGCTCAGCAGCGACACGTAATGATCGAGCATGCGCGCAATGGTCGCTTCATCGAACACATCACGCGCATAAGTGAACGACACCTCCAGTCCGTCCCCACGCTCACGCGCATTCAACACCAGATCGAAGCGGGCAGTCTGCATCTCCGAAGAAATATCCGCGACCGTCAGACCCGGTAGTTCGATCGGCCCGCCCTGCGCACCGAGGTAGTTGAACATGGTCTGAAACAGCGGCGTATGTCCGAAACTGCGCTGCGGCTGCAACTCCTGCACCAGCCGCGAAAACGGCACGTCCTGATGTGCATAGGCGGCAAGCGTGCGCGCGCGCATCTGCGTGAGCAGTTGCATGAACGTCGATGCCTCGTCCATCCGCGCGCGCAACACCAGCGTATTGACGAAGAAGCCGATCACCCGCTCGGTCTCGTCGCGGTCGCGTCCAGAGACCGGCACGCCGACGCGAATATCGTCCTGCCCGCCATAGCGCGAGAGCAAGACCTGATAGGCCGACAGCAACGTCGTGAACAAGGTCGCATCGGCAGACTGCGAAACGCGACGCAACGCGGCCGCCGTGCGCGCATCGACGGTACGCGCAACGCTCGCCCCCGCCGAATGACGCATGCCGGTACGCACGCGATCGAAGGGCAGTTCGAGCACCGGTTGCTCACCGCCCAATTCGCCACGCCAGTACGCCAGTTGACCGGCCAGCGATTCGTCGTCGAGCCATTCGCGCTGCCAGGCCGCAAAATCGCCGTACTGGATCGGTTCGTCACCGGGTCCGTGCGTGGACGGCGCAACGCCCAGTTCGGCCCGATACGCAGAAACGAATTCATCGACGAACACACTCATTGACAAGCCGTCCGACACGATGTGATGGATCGCGATATGCAGCACATGATCGTCCGGCGCGCTTTGCAGCAAGGTCACGCGCAGCAGCGGTCCGTGTTCGAGATCGAAGGCTTCGTTGCTGAGCGCATCGAGCGCGGCCTGCATGTCATCCGGACACACACGCTCGCGCCACGCATAGTTCGCCGATCCCGTCACCTGCATCGGCACGCCATCGCGTTCGATGAAATGCTTGCGCAGGCTTTCGTGCCGTGCGACCAGACGATCGAGCGCCGCGCGCACCGCGCGCTGGTCCAGCGTGCCCTGCAAGCGCACCGCGCCGGTGATGTTGTACGCCGCGCTCGCCGGATCGAGCTTCCATAGAAACCACATGCGCTCCTGCGCATGCGAGAGCGGAAACATTGCACCCCGGTTCGGAAACGGCACGATAGGCAGACGCGATGCCTGCATGCCGCGCGCGCGCAACTGATGACGGAACTGCCTGCGCTTCTCGGCAGGCAACTGCACGTATGCCTTCGATACGGCGAGCAAATCGGGGACGGCTGCGTGTGTCGTGTCGCTCATGTCTCTATGTTCTGTCCTGCGATGTTCAGCTTTCGCTCTCGTCGTTATGCGCCTTCGAGCGCGGCGGCATGCCGGCCTGCCATTGATCGACGCTCGTCAGACGCTTGCCCATGCTGTCGTGGCGCGCGGGATTGAGCTTCTCCGTACGACGCTGCGGCGCGGCATGACGCGGCGCATAGGCATGACCGAGCGCATGCGCTTGCACCTGCGCCTTCTTGCGCTTGAGGAATGGGCAGCGGTCCTTGGCGGCGATGTTTTCATCGGTCAGGAAATACTGCTTCCATTCGAGATTGCCGGGATCGCCGTAAAAGCCGAGATCCGGGTGCGCGCTCACGTCGTCCCATGTTTCAAGGCGTTTTCTCACCTGATTGCGGGCCTCGCGGCCGATCACCTTGTTGGTGATGGTGTCCACGAACACGCTGCGCGGCTGGAACAGCAAGACCATGCCCGGACCGAGATTGCGGCTGTGACGCACCTCGAAGGTCGGCAACGCGCACACCACGAACATCTGCACGCCCGCGAACGAGAACTCCCATTCTTCCTGCGACGGATCGGGCTGCTTGTCCGCTTCGGGATCCGGATCGACATCGTGCAGATGTTGCAGCGTCTGCCAGAAGAGGTCCCGATACTGCTCGTGCGTCAAGGGCTCGTCGTCCGGTTCGAAGAACACGGCGATGTTGTTGCGCCGAAACTCCGTACGGGACGCCAATGTCGAGAAGGTCTGCATCGTCGCGGGCAGGTCGCGAATGTCCTTGCCGTTCACCCACGCATAGAACATCTCGCCGCGCCGCTCGGCAATGGTGCCGAAGAAGCACGGGTATTCCGGATGCATCACCTGCTCGCGCAGCGTCGCATACGAACCCGCGAGCCACGCAGGCGCCTGTGCCGCCGCGCCGGTGCGGGTTCCCGAAATCACGCGGCTGGTCCAGTCACTGGCATCGAAGTGCGCGACGTCATCGTTTGATTGCATTGTCATTCCTGTTGGTCAACACCACCCATGCGACGAGCGCCGTGTGCCGTTCATTGCGCCACTGAGCAAAGCGTGGCCGGCGCGCCTCGTCGATGCCCTATTCCAAGGGCTTTTCGTGCTGCTCGATTTGTGGGGTGCGTCTGCCGACGCTTTCTGTCGAAGCGCCTGGAATGTCACGCGGATGCGTGCGCGTCGAGTTCGTCGACCAGCGCCTGAACCCAGTCGTCGGGAATGATCGGCTGATGGTAGGTACATTCCGGCGAGGTGACGGTCGAGCCGTGCAGGCGTCCGTCCGGAATCAGCACCATGTCGCCCGGATGCATGTCGAGCTGCATGCCGACATTGCCCCAGAACAGCATGTCGCCTTCCTGAATGGTGACCAGCCGATGATCGTTGTGGACATGCGTGGTCGAACACATTTCCAGCGGTTCCACGAAGGTCTCGCGATCGATATCCGGGCATTCGCGATCGATCCGCGCGCTGATTCGGTGCGCGAACTCCACGTAGCGCCGGATGGCCGACAGCCAGCGCAATTGTTCACCCAGATCCCAGCGCGCACGTTCGGCCAGACGCTCGCCCGCGATCACACCCTGCACGGCCTGCGCGACTGCAGCGCCGCCGACCTGTTGCGCGGCGTGTTCGAGCGCCTGCGTGAAGCGCGCCGCCAGTTCGGCACGACGCACGACAACATCCGCGGGCTGGCGACTGGTCGGCTGAAGATGCGCACACGCCTTCTCCAGTCCAATGCCGAACGCGAGCCACTCGGCCTCTGCTGCAAAGGCCGCGCCAACGAACGCAAAGGCACGGTCCGGCCTGCGCGCGAGCGCATAGAGCAGGTTGCATTTGGCGAGACTCGTCGGCAGATAGAACTGCCAGTACGCATGCTGCTCGCGCGTGAGACCCGCAAAGCCAGCAACGCGGCGCAGCAGCGCATCGTTGGGAAGATCGCCTGACAGCGTCGGGCGAGCGTCCACGGGCAGGCTGTCGAAAAATCCGCTCGCGCTGGCTCGCGCCAGGGCGCGACGCTTTGACAAGGCCAGCGACCAGCGCTGAACCATGATGAAGCGCAATCCTTCTTCGAGATAGTCCTGACGCATCAGATGGGCAAAACTACGCTCCCAAAAAGCACTTTCTTCATTGACGATCTGCATCAAGCGCGCGGCAGCGGCGTCCGGGCTTTCGGTCGAATCGGCGTCGGGCGAGAGATACTCGAATGCATACGCTTCGAGGAAAGGCGCAATCTGCGCACCGAGCGCGCGAGTGTCGTCGCGATAGAAATCGGCATAACGCGACCATTCCGCTGCGCTCGTATTGTTCGGCAGACGCGCCACATCGAGTTCATAGATCGACAGCAGCGTACGGTTCGACGCCAGCGCAGGCAGGCGGCTGACGTTATGGTTGCGCACCGGCTTCCTGAACTTGAGGAACTCGAAATCCTCCGGACGCAGCGGGCGCCGATGATAGTCGCTGTCCAGCACCAGCTCATCGACCGTCGCGCTGCGATACGGCGTGGCGGCGGCGAACTGCCGGATGAGCGAGAGATAGTGCTCGCTCTTTCCATCGAAGGAACTGAAGTCGAAAAGCGGTGGCACGGGCTGCGTCATGATGTGGATGTCCTTTCTTTGCTTGCGTTGCTTGAATGTCCTGGACCGCTGCTATCGGCTATCGGCTATCGGCTATCGGCCGGTCATGGCGACGAGCACGCGGCGCTTGCCCTTGAACGGCGCGCGACCGTGCGACATCAGCACGTTGTCGAGCGCGAGGAGATCGTTCGGCTGCCAGGGAAACGACAGCATGGTGTCGCGGTACACGGCGCGGATTTCATCGAGCATCGCGGTGTCGATCGGCGTGCCGTCGCCAAAGCAGGTGTTACGCGGCAGGCGGTCTTCATCGACGATCTCGAGCAGCGCTTCGCGCACGTCGTCCGGCAGGTTCGATACGTGAAACAGATGCGCCTGGTTGAACCACACCGTCTCGCCGGTGCGTGGATGGACCAGTTCGGACTGGCACACCTGGCGCGTGCGCAAGGCTTCGCCATCGTCGAGCCATTCGAATGCAATCCGGTTGGCGCGGCAATAGCGTTCGACTTCCGCACGGTCTTCGGTGCCGAACACCTGTTCCCACGGCACATCCAGACCGTTGCCAAAATTGCGCACGTACATGATCTGCTTCGATGCGAACAGCCGGCGCAACGCCGGATCGAGCAGTTGATAGACGACGCGGCTGTCGGCAACCGGCGTCGCGCCGTTTTCTTCGGCGGCGATATCGCAGTAGAAGAAAATCGACTCCGGCCAGCGCAGCGTATACGATTGTTCGTTATGCTGATCGATCCATTGGTCAGCCGGATATTCGGTCGAAGAGAATACGGCCCCACCGATCCGGCTGCGCGGCGTGGAGCCGAACTCATAGGCCTGCAAGGTTTCGCCGAACAGCGACGCAAAGCGGTCGAGTCCTTGCGAGCCCCACGGGGCGAATTCGCGCAGCAGCACGCCGCCGTATTCGCGCTTCGCCCGTTCGATGCGTGCCTGCAAGGCGCTGGCGCAGGCATCGGGCAGCTCGCCTTCGGCCGGGCGCAGTTCGAGCACGCGCGTACCGTAATGTTCGATCACGCGCTCGTGCAGCGCGATTTCCGGGGTGTTGATCAGTGCGTCCATAACTCGGGCTGTTGCGTGCGAAGCTCTGCCAGCGTCGATGCGACGATGGCCAGCACCGCGCCCAGCTTCTCCTCGATGAAGAAATGCCCGCCGTCGAAGCGATGCACCGTGCAGCGGTGTCGCGTCTCGTGCGACCACGCATTCACGTCGTCGCGATTTGCCGTGGCGCTGTCGCCGTCGCCGATGAACACATCGATCGGACACGCAAGCGGCTCACCGCGCGCCTGCACGGGATAGGTGCCGCACAGATGAAAGTCTGCGCGCAGCACGGGCAACATGAAATCGACGAACTCGCGGTCCTCGAGCAAGGCCTCGGGCGTGGCGCCGAGCTTGCGCAGGCGCTCGATCATGGCGTCGCGCGGGCACGTGAGCCAATGATCCTCACGCGCACGCCGCGAAGGCGCGACACAGGCCGACACGCCGAACCACACCGGCTGCCTTCCCGTCCTGCGTTCGATCTCGCGAATCAGTTCGATGCCGGTGAGCGCGCCCATGCTGTGACCCATCACGGCATAGGGAACGTTTGCGTCGAGTTGCGCGAGAACGCGGGTGGCGAGCGCATCGGTCAGATCGGGCCATGCCGTGTGCGGCGGCAGCGCGCGCAGTGCGCCGTGACCGGGCAGATCCTGCGCCCGCACGCGTGCGCCGAACGGCAAGGCTTGCGCCCAGCGCCGGTACAAGAGCGCGTGGCCGCCTGCGTGCGGCAGGCAGATCAGGTCCACGGGCTGCATGGCCGTGTCGCCGACGAATGCGCTCATTGCTTCAGTGCGCCGTGCGCGCCGCCCGCTTCGCGTCCTCGTCGGCCATATGCTTGCGCAGGCTGAGCGGTCGCATGTCGGTCCACACCTCGTCGATATACGCGAGGCAATCCGCCTTGTTGCCGGACTTGCCGACGGCGCGCCATCCCGCCGGAATCGCCTTGAAATCCGGCCAGATCGAATACTGTTCCTCGTCGTTCATGACGACGTGGAAGGTGGTGGTGTCATCGCCCCAGCTCATTCTCTGCTCCTCGATAGTTACGTTTAATTCAGAATCATTCACGCAGATGACGACACGATGAAGCAGGCCGTCGAATCTTCGTGCGGGTTACTCACCCTTCACACGACTTTTTACGTGAAATTCTTGTGAAAACCTTACTACGCGTAAACGCGAATCGTTTCTATTTAGATTGAGCACGTTAGAGGGTTGAGGGCAGGAAGTCAAGACATCGAGGCCGATATCGATATTCATTTGGGTGCTAACGACCGGGCTATCCGACGGCTTTCCGGTCGCCAGATAAAGTCCCGGTGCGGCTCGCCGAGGTGAGATGAGGGTTTACCGCGTAAATGAGAATTGTTTATACTCAGCGGCCGACGGCGAACCGGCCCAACGCGGCCCGTCACGATGCTTCATGTGACCTCGCTGCAGATCCCATTATTCGAACACTCAATGAGACGCCTCCAACGCGGACCCTTTCGGTTTGTTCTCCTGCTCGCTCTTGTCTTTCTTGCGGTTCTGTTCTGGGCGCTGCTGCTTCGGATCACTGAACATATCGATACCGTGAAGGTCGGGCGCGGCAATATCGAGTCGAGCGTGGCCGCGCTCGGTACGCTGCAGCCGCACAGCTATGTCGATATCGGCTCGCAGGCCTCGGGCGAAATCCGCCGCATCGGCGTGCAGCCGGGCGATGTGGTCAGGAAGGGCCAGTTGCTCGTCGAGATCGATCCGAGCGTGCAGCAGGCGAAATACGATGTGGACCGCTCCGCCCTCACCAGCCTGCGCGCGAAACTCGCGAGCGAGCAGGCGAAGTTCGCCTTCACGCAGCATCAGTACGAACGTCAGCGCCGCATGATGTCCGAAGGCTCCACACGCGACGAAGACCTGCAAAGCGCCTACGCCGCGCAGCAGGAATCGCGCGCGAATCTCGACGATCTGCGCGCGGGAATCGAAGGCGCCCGCGCCACGCTCTCCGGCGACGAGGCCCAGCTCGGCTACACCAAAATCTACGCGCCGATGTCCGGCACCATCGTCACGCTGGATGCACGCGAAGGGCAGACGCTCAACGCGACCTATCAGACACCGATCATCCTGCGGATCGCCGATCTCTCGACCATGACGGTATGGACGCAGGTCTCGGAAGCCGATGTGCTGAAGGTCAGGCCCGGCATGCCGGTCTATTTCACGACGCTCGGCGCGGATGACCACCGCTGGACCGGCACGGTCCGGCAAATCCTGCCCGCGCCGCCGAACACCGCCGCGCCTTCGGCCGATGGCCAGTTGCCGCCCGCCGCCAGCGCCAACAACACCGGCAAGGTGGTGCTCTACACCGTGCTGTTCGACGTGCGCAACGAGAGCAACCAACTGCTGCCGCAAATGAGCGCGCTGGTGTTCTTCGTCGCGCAGGAGGCGCACGACGTGGTGGTCGCGCCTTTGTCGGCACTCAAGCCGGCCGACGATTCGAAGTCCCGCTACACCGCGCAAGTGCTGGATGACGGACACGTGGTCACGCGGCAGGTCAGCGTCGGCGTGCACGACCGGCTGAACGCCGAAGTACGCTCGGGCCTCGCGCCCGGCGACCAGCTCGTCACCGGCATCCGCCGTTTGCGCGCCGCCGACGGCAAGTTCCAATGGTGAGCCCGCTGATCGAGCTGCGCGAGGTGCACAAGTCCTATGGCGGCCACGGCGAAGAGCCGCCCGTCGACGTGCTGCGCGGCGTGTCGCTGTCCATCGAGGCGGGCGAGTTCGTCGCGATCGTTGGGGCATCGGGTTCGGGCAAGTCGACGCTCATGCATATCCTCGGTTGTCTCGATCGCCCTACATCGGGCAGTTATCGCTTCGCGGGGCAGGACGTGACGAGCTTCGGCGCGGACGAACTCGCGTGGCTGCGGCGCGAGGCCTTCGGCTTCGTGTTTCAGGGCTATCACCTGATCGGAACCGAATCGGCACGCGAGAACGTCGAAGTGCCTGCGGTCTATTCCGGCGTGAAACCCGATGCACGCCGCGCCCGCGCCACCGAACTGCTGGCGCGGCTGAGACTGGCCGAAAGGCTCGAACATCGACCGAACCAGTTGTCGGGCGGTCAGCAGCAGCGCGTGTCGATCGGCCGCGCGCTGATGAACGGCGGCCATATCCTGCTGGCCGACGAGCCGACCGGCGCGCTGGATTCGAAGAGCGGCGCCGAAGTCATGACCCTGCTCGACGAGCTGTCGGCGGCGGGTCATACCATCATCCTCATTACGCACGACCGGCAGGTGGCGGCGCGCGCGCGGCGCGTGATCGAGATTCGCGATGGCGAGATCGTCGCGGATTCGGCGCACGCGAGCACGGAGCCCTTGTCGCGCGAAGGCGTGCTCGATGCGCAAAGCCTGCTCGGCTCGATGTCCTCGTCCTCGGCGCGCACCGCCTCGTTCATCGCCGATGCCAGCGAAGCGCTGCGGGCCGCGTGGCGCGTGGTGTGGATCAACCGCTTTCGCACCTTGCTGACGCTGCTCGGCATCATCATTGGTGTGGCCTCGGTGATCGTCATGCTCGCGATCGGGCGCGGCACGGAGCGCGAAGTGATCGCCAAGATGGCGAGCTTCGGCACCAATCGCATGTATGTGACGCCCGGCGGCGACAATGCGCGCGGCCCCGGCAGCACGCTCGACATGAGCGATGTGGCGCGCGTCGCGCAGATCCCGAATGTCGGCGTGGCGATGCCTTTTCTGATGGGCCAGGTGACGCTGCGTCACGGCAACGCCGATATCCACACCAACCTGTGGGCGGTGAGCCCCGACGCCTCGCGCGTGCTCAACTGGACGCCGGTGCACGGCGTGTTCTTCGACGACGACGACGAGCGCCGCCTCGCCACCGTCACGCTGATCGGCAAGCGCGTGCGCGAAAAGCTGTTCGGCGCGGCGAACCCGGTGGGCGCGCATATTCTGGTCAACAACGTACCGTTTCTGGTGATCGGCGAACTCGAAGAAAAAGGCGCGACCTCGGGCGATGCCGACGACGACGACGTGATCCTCGTGCCCTACTCCACCGGTGCGCGCCGCGTGCTCGGCACCACGCATCTTTCTTGGATTTCCGTGCTGATCGACGAACTCGATCTCGCCGCCGAGACCGCGACGCAGATCGGCAACGTGCTCGAACGCGCGCATCACATGCGCGATTTCCAGATCTACAACCGCGCCGCGTCGGTCAAAGCGCAGACCGAAACGCAGGACATGCTCACGCTGATGCTCGGCCTGATCGCAGGCATTTCGCTGCTGGTCGGCGGCATCGGCGTGATGAACATCATGTTGATGACGGTCAAGGAGCGCACGCGCGAGATCGGCATCCGCATCGCAACGGGCGCGCGCCAGCGGGATATCCTGCGGCAGTTCCTGACCGAGGCGACGCTCGTATCGGGCATCGGCGGGGCGCTGGGCGTCGTGATCGGCGTGCTGATCGGCGCGGTGCTGATCGCCGCCAACGTGCCGACGATCTTCTCGGTGCGGGCGATCCTCGGGGCCTTCGCGTGCGCGCTCGCCACCGGTCTGGTGTTCGGCTTCATGCCCGCGCGCAAGGCGGCACGGCTCGATCCGGTCGTAGCGCTGTCGAGCGAGTGAGGATGCGATGAAACGACGTCTGCCACTCATTTCGCCGCTCGCCTTGCCGCTCATCTTGTCCGCGTGCCTGAGCAATCCGCCACCGCCCGCCGCCGATGTCGCGGTGCCGGCGACTTACCGCTTCCCATCGTCCTCGACTACCGGCGATGCCGTCAGCGCCGACTGGTGGCGCGGCTTCGGCAGCGACGAACTGGACCGGCTGGTTGCGCAGGCTTCGACCAGCAATTACGACGTCGCCGCCGCCATCGCACGCGTAAAACAGGCGCGCGCCAGTGCGACCATCGCCGGCGCGGCGCGTCTGCCGAACGTCAGCGCGTTCGCCGATGCCAGCCGTCAGGGCGGCTTCATGGTCAACAACGACCTGCCGAGCGGCAGCGCTTTCGACGCGGGCCTGCTTGCCAGCTACGAAATCGATTTCTGGGGAAAAAACCGCGCCACCAGCGATGCCGCCCTCGCACGGATGCGGGCGTCGGAATTCGACCGCGCGACCGTGCAGGTCACGCTGAGCGCCGATGTCGCGAATGCGTGGCTCCAGACCGTCGCGCTGCGCCAACGCGAAGGGATCGCGCAAGGCAATCTAGATACCGCGCGCGGCGTTCTGCGCACGGTCGAATCGCAGTACCGCGCGGGCTTCGTCACCGCGCTCGATGCCGCGCAGCAGCGCACGCTGGTCGCCGCACAGCAACGCGCGGTGGCGCAACTGCGTCAGCAGGCGGGCGACAGCGAAGCGCAACTCGCGATCCTGCTCGGCGTACCGGCGTCCGGCTTCACAATCGGCACCCGCTCGCTCGATGCCGTGCGCGCGCCGGCCATCGATGCGGGCGTGCCGTCAACACTGCTGACGCGGCGGCCCGATATCGCCTACAGCGAAGCGCAACTCGTCGCCGCCCACGCGGATGTCGCCGCCGCGCGCGCCGCAATGTTCCCGACCATCACGCTGTCGGCGTCCTTCGGCACCGGCAGCGACCGCGCGCGACGCATCTTCGACAATCCGCTCTACACCGTCGCAGCAGGCCTCACGGCGCCGATCTTCGACGCGGGCTTGCTGGCCGCCGGACGCGATCTCGCGGTCGCGCAACAGGAGGAATTGCTGGCCGCATACCGGCACGCCATCGTCACAAGTTTCGCGGATGTCGAACGCGCGCTGAACGCCACCGCCGGTGCGGACGCGCAAGGGCAAGCCCAGGACGACGAACTGCGCGAAGCCCGCCGCACGATCGAACTCGCGCAGAGCCGTTACCGTGCGGGCGCGGAAACCGCGCTCACCGTGCTGGACGCGCAACGCACGCTCTACACTGCCGAGGACGAGCGCGTGCAGGTGCGTCTCGCGCGGCTACAGGCGGCGGTGTCGACGTATCGCGCGCTGGGTGGCGGCTGGCGTGCGAACGATGCGCGCTGATGATGCGTTCACACGGCATGCACCGATGTCAAAAAGCATCCCGGAACGTGAACTCGAATCCGGCCCTGGGCGCATACGCGCGACTTACGTGAACTCGAATCCGGCCCTGGGCGCATACGCGCGACTTGTTTCCCACGCCCATGGCGGCAAACGCGTTTTACCCGAACGTCAGCCCGTCATCGACACGCGAATTTGCGCGCTCGCCGAGCATGGTATCGAGCGGCTCGTTCGGCCAGCGCTCGTCACGCTCGGCCTGTGTCTGGACGATGGTCGTGATCGGACAGCGCGCGCACGGCTTGACCATGCGCAGAACGATGCCGTCGGAAATTAGCGTATCGACGAAATCCTCTTCGATCGCGACGAGTCCCGATACCACCCCGTCGGGCCGGAAGCGATCCATCGGAATGGCGGGTTCGCCCTTTTTTGCGCAAGGCGCGCGTCGAGGTTGTCGAGCCAAGCCTCGTCGATGACGACGGGCCGGCTACTTATGGAACTTGCATCAATCTTCTCGAGCCCAAAAGCGCCGCAAGCTCGCCGAACAGCCTAGCCGAAACCGGCAGTTGCACCCTCGTCGCAGCGCGGAGACAGTCGGGCCGAATAGATACGCAAATGCGAATGATTTGCAATTAGACACGTTTTGGCCGATCATCTGGGTCTCTCAAGCGAATCTTCCGCCGAACATGGATACCGTTTTGTCGCCTAAAGCCGCACGGGACACCCAGGGCGCAGACCTCGCCGCTCAACGCCGGCAGGACGCCGACACCGTGCTGCGATCCCTGCTCTCGCGCCAGTCACACTGGCCGCTCGTCGAACCCGCACCGGGCGATGAAGAACTCGCGCTTATCGTCGACGCGGCATTGCGCGCACCCGATCACGGCCGCCTGCGTCCCTGGCGCTTCGTGCTGGTCCGTGGCGACGCGCGCGAGGCGCTGGGCCAAGTGCTCGTCGATGCCGCCCGCGCCCGCGCCCCGGCTGAACCGGCGGAAACGCATGAACATCGCCGGCAGCGCGCGACGGCCGCACCGCTTGTCATCGCGCTCGGCGCGGCGGTGGATCCTGCATCGCATATTCCGGAGGTCGAGCAACTGCTGTCGGTCGGCGCGGCCGCCATGAACATGCTCAACGCCATTCATGCGCTCGGTTACGGCGGCTTCTGGGCGACCGGCGCGGATGCCTACGATGCGCTTCTGCATCAAGCACTCGACTTCGATGCCAATGAACGCCTGTTGGGTTTCCTGTTCGTCGGCACGCCGAAACCACAGTCGCGCAGCGCCAAACGCCCCGCGTGCGCCGCGCATCTGCGCGAATGGACCGGCGTCGGGCACACGCAGGCCATCATTTCCGCGGTGAGCGAATCATGAGTATCAGCATGCTCCCGATGCGCGGCCCGTCCCTGCTCGACGATGCATTCGAGCAATTTCCCGATGCCGACGATCAACTCGTGACCGACGCCGTGCGCGCGTGGTTTCGCCCCGACTGCGATGCGGTGCGCGGGCGCAAGACCTGGCAGGACGTGTTGCTCGACGCGGGTCTGTCGCGCGACGGCCTGCAATGTTTCGACCTGTTGATGGGGGAATGGTCGATCGCGGCCCGGCGCCCGCTCGACGTCCGCTGCCGCTGCTCGTCCGAACTCTCCTACGACGAAACCCAGTTGCTTCAGGTGCTCGCGCATTTCCAGTCGCACGATATCGTGTCGGCGCGCAGCCTGCTGAATGCCTGGTTCTCGTCGGGCGAGATCGTGTCGCTTTCGCACATCGCACACTGCTTCGCGATGACGCTCTTCGATGTCGGCGTGCCACTGCGCAATCGTGAACGCCGCGTCACCTATCTGCAATGAACACGATGATCGAAAGCACGACGCTTGCTGCCGTCGAATCGCTGCGCGAAAAGGAGTGCCGTGAGACCGCGTTCAGGCGTGCACTCGCCCCGCGTTTCGTCGCTCATCCGCTGAATTTTCATGCCGATGCGAAGCCCCTGCTCGTAGAAGCGGGATCGGTCTGCCTGTGGCGCTTTCGGCCCGAATGGAAGCGGCTGGACAAGACCGAGGGCATGGCGAGTCTGTCGAAAAACGAAGCCTCGCGCGTGGCGCGCTTTGCGAAATCACCGGCGAGCAAGCGCTTCGCGGTGCAGCGAGCCGTGCTCCGCACTCTGCTCTCGGGCATAACCGGCATCGATGCGGGCGAAATCGATCTGGTGGAGGACGTCGATGGCGGCGTGACGGTGGCATCGCACATAGGCGAGCTTCATATCGGCATTGCGCATGCGGGCTTGTGGATCATCGTCGGACTTCGCGTGCGAAGCTCGGGCTGGGCGCGGCCATCGAGACCTTCCTCAATGTCAAGGCGGAACACAGCCCGCATGCATGGACCGCGCTGCGTGCGCAGGTGCGTCATGCGAGCCTGTTTAACGCCGGCGTGCGCGTTGCGGACGAAATGGGCGACGACGCGCTGTTCGATTCCGACGACGCCTCGTATTCCTTCGTCGATGGCGCGCAAACCTGGCATCTCGCCGACGTGCCGATGATGGAACTGACCTTGCTGAGCGTCGCCGCGCCGTATCCGCTGGGCTGCGTGCACGGCTTCGGCTGGACCAGTAACATCAGTTCACGGCGACGGCCAGCAAGCGTTCTTTAGCTATCCTCATACCGTTGTTCCGGCGTACGCGAAAAGATCTTACCCCGATTGAGCATCCCGAGCGGATCGAGCGCGGCCTTGATCGCCCGCATCGTCGCATTATCGGTTTCGCAGGTGCTCTGGGAAAGAAACGCGCGCTTCTTCGAGCGGATGCTATGTTCCGCAGTTTGGGTCTGAATTGCCCATGACGCGACCTGGCCAGCCAGTTGAATTAGCGCCGATGTACGTCATCCTGGCGTCGCAAGAATCAAGCTACGTCAAAGGCGAAGTCTACGGCGTGACCGGCGGCAATCCGATCTCTCAACAAGCACGGATGCCGGTTCATTTGTTTGAGTGGCCACACTCGCACGACAGTCCTCCGCTGGGACGGGAACGCGCGAGGACCTCGACTGAAGCGAATTCCCGACGACGTCTTTGTCTGAGCCGCAACACGTTGTGCCAGTCGCGAAGGCCGGCGACTTGACCGGCAGCTAATTCGTCGCGTTTTTTCTAAGGCACCGGAAAGCAATGCCATGAGCGGGCGCCTTTGCTCCTCGTCGTTGCTTTGCCACCAAGGCGCCGAAACGTTGGCGTTGCGCATATGTGCGAGTGGCGTATCAGGCCGGTCTTAGAGCAAACTAGCCGTTCGAACGACCGCTGACAGGCTTAGACGGACGGCACCAACCTGGAAGCCCCCTGCCGGACAGCGATCGCTGCTCTTCGGCCATAGCCGACCTTCGCCGGTTACGAACTGTGTAGCTGCAGCCCGTCTGTTTGCGGTCATGCGCCGGCTTGTACCGCTGAACCAAACTCGGCAGGCGCAAATGAGTCTTCACGATGTCTAACGGTCATTCGATTGCCTTTGCTCAGAAGGCGGCGGACGGCCGAAAATGGCCCAGAGCGTGCCAAAACGCGTAGCCACTGGGAATTGACGAAACCTGTCTCGGCGCGCAACGCTGCTGGTCGATTGCGGCAACCCGAACGTCGAATCACAGCCGCACATATCGCAGAGGCTCAACAAGCCCGTACGGGCTTCACGTCCGCATCGCATTTATTAGCGCTTCTGAACCGAGTAGTTTGATCACCCGCTTCATGTTATACGCCAGCACGTGCAAGCTCATCTCCGTGCTCACCCGCCCGATGGTCCGTGTCAGGAAATGAGTGGCGCCCATCCATGCCTTGATCGTGCCGAACGGGTGCTCGACAGTCTGCCGCCGGATGCGCATCATCTCAGGCGCATGATCAAGTCGCACCTGCATCTCATCAAGAACAGCTTCGTGTTCCCAGCGCGTCACGCGCCGTTGAGGACCTGGTGTGCAGTCGCCTTTTAGCGGACATTGCTGGCAATTCGAACTCCAGTACTTACTGATCTTCAGGCCGCGCTCAACGGTTGAGAATCGCCAGATGAGCCGCTCGCCCGCTGGACACCGATATTCTTTTGTCCTGGCGTCGTAAATGAAGTCTTCCTTGCCGAACCGGCCATGAGCCGTTGCGCTCGATGTCACCGTCTTTGGAACGAACACGGTTATTCCGGCCTGATGGCATGCAAGTATCTCCTCGCTCTTGTAGTAGCCGCGATCCGCAACTGCGGTGAGCTTGTCGACGCCCATCTCTGTACGGGCAAGCTTCACCATCAATGCCAACTGATCACGATCAATGCCATCTGATCGTCACGACGTGCGCGACGATCAGATGGTGCTTCGTGTCTACCGCCGTCTGGATGTTATAGCCGACGACTCCGGTTCCTTGCGTCTTCATCGAACGGGCATCCGGGTCCGTGAGCGATCCCTGTCGGTCGGGTGCCTCGTTCAGCTTGACCTCGATTGCCTTGAGGCTTTGCATCTGTTCCTTCAAGGCTGCAATCTTTTCCCGTAGTCGCTCTGTTCTGGCCTTCGCGATTGCAGGCTCCTGACGATCCGCCGTATCCATCGCCTCGAGATAGCGGGCGATACTTGATTCGATGTCGCGCATGCGTCGTTCGAGCTTGGCGCTGGTGAAGTTGCGGTCGCGATTGTTCACCGCCTTGAACTTGCTGCCATCTATCGCAACGAACGCTTCGCCGAACAGGTCAAGACGCTGGCAGAGCATGACGAACTGACGACAGACGCTGCGGATTGCTTTGCCATTGTCCTTACGGAACCGCGCAATGGTCTTGAAGTTCGGCGCAAGGCGGCCCGTGAGCCACATTAGTTCGACGTTGCGCTGAGCCTCGCGTTCAAGGCGACGGCTGGATTGAATACGGTTCAGGTAACCGTAAATGTAGATCTTGAGCATTACCTCCGGATGATACGAAGGTCGACCCGTCAGCGCTGGCTCAACACCTTCAAATCCGAGCTTCTGAAGATCGAGCTCGTCTACAAAAACGTCGACTACGCGCACGGGATTGGTGTCCGTCACGTAGTCGTCATGTGCTTCAGGGAGGAGAAAGCTTTGTGTGCGACTGTCGCCTTGAACGAACCGCTTCATCTCGCTCACCCTCCGCTGTCGGATGAGCTATTTTACCGCGCCAAAACGGCGTTTTGACACGCTCTAGGCCGAACTCGGCGGTCCCCGCCACGCTCCGCACTGCTGGTGGGCGTTAGCCGAGATTCGGTATGGCCCGATTTATCTTTCTTTTTATGTAAAATACAGTCTATATTTGACGCGTGTTCTGCCGCACACCGCGGTTAGCCACGACGATTTTTCACGAGCTGCTCCCGCCTACGCGCGAGCCGAGTCTTCTCTTGACTTATGCCGTACTCCGCTTCAGCCGCAGTGACTACGCCGGTGATCGAGCCTGTAAGATCCACGCGCACATTGCCCTCTACGAGACAGGCCCAATAGCGCCCGCCACGACACCAGAGCTTGACGCTGTTGCGAGCATCTCGCTCGCTTAATCCAAGCGATGCTGCTCGGGCAAGCACATCCTTCAGGATCCCAACCTTGAGCGGAACCTTTGGCGCGCGATTATGCGGAAAGGCGTGCGGGAAATGTCGTTGCAGCGTGGACACCGCACGCACAGCTGCCGCAGCAGAGGTTTGCAGAGGCTTTGGTATCGGCTTAATTTCCCTTTTGACGTCCACTGGCGGCAAAGAAGCAACAGTTTTGCTGTTCGCGCCTTGGTTCAGCTGCGCTTTGAGCGCAGTGAGCTGTTCGCATCCCATGGTGCGTGCCTGAAAATCAACAGGCTAATTTTACCAGCCGCCTTCGAACATCGCCGCCGTCAGTTCGCGTCCTCGCTACTCCGCTTTGCCGTCGCGCCGCGAGTCCGGCACCTAGATCCGTACCGGCGCAGGCCGTCCAGACAAAGGGCAAACAGATGTTGCAGATGTTGCAGATGTTGCAGATGTTGCACTTATTGCAGTTATCGCGTACTCTGGTTTAGAAAACTAAATGAGGGGTATCCCATGGCAACGACCAATCGAATCCGCGAGGTGTCTCCGCCTCCGATGAGTCAGCATGATCTCGAAATGGCGCGCGTTGCACAGCGTTGCATCATGGAAGCGCTCGACCACTCACGTGCGGCTGCGATTACATTGACGACTGACACGGGCGAGCATCCGTCTATCGACGTGCCTCCAGCGGCGCTCAAGCTAATTGGTCAGCTTCTGGGCGCGATGAGCGAAGGGCGTCCGATCTCGGTCGTGCCAAGCCAGAAAGAGTTCACGACCGTCGAAGCAGCGCACTTCCTCAACGTTTCACGGCCTTTCGTGATCAAGGAAATCGAAGCGGGAAGACTTCCGCATCGGATGGTCGGGACGCATCGGCGAGTTGCTTTTGGAGATCTGATGGACTACGCCAATCAAATGCGCGAACGGCAAGAATCTGCATTGGACCGTATGGCAGACAACGCACGCGATCTCGGCCTGGATTACTGATGGCGGGGAATGCGCGTTACACGGCCATACTTGATGCTTGTGTGCTCTACTCTATCGTCGAGACGGATGCGCTGCTGAGTCTGGCGACGGCTGGTCTTTTCAGCGCCAAATGGTCGAGCAGAATCGAAGAAGAATGGATGCTGGCGCTTGTACAGCGTCGCCCGGATCTGAAGGACAGGCTGTGGGTGAGACGAGACGCAATGCGCGACGCCGTACCCGACTGGCAAGTGCTCGATGAAGCGTGGTCTCCGCTGGTCAAAAGTCTCAACCTCCCCGACGCTAACGACAGGCATGTCCTAGCGGCCGCCTTAGCCGGTCATGCGGATTGCATCGTCACCGCAAATGTCCGCGATTTCCCTCCAAGCGCTGTTACGCCGTATGGGATCGAAATCGTACATCCCGACCGATTCATCGTGAACCAATGGGATCTTGAGCCGCTAGCCGCGATCTCATCATTTAAACGAATGCGTGCTCGCCGCAAACGACCGCAAAGTTCAGTGGAAGAATTCGCGACAGTGCTCGAGCAAAATGAGCTGCCGATGACCGCTCAGCGAATTCGTGAAGCTGGCGAATTGATCTAGCGCCCCGCAGCGCTCGTGCAAGGACCCTGCTCCGCCGTGGGTTTCCAATGTGTTCGCTCTGATCTAACATTTAGTACAACGTTAGATGTTGCCGCTAAGTTCAAATCTATGGCCAGCCCGAATTTTGCAACCTCTGGTTTTGACAGTGTGTGGCTTGCGCAAATCTATCCGGAATCGTGCCGGACGCTCGTCCGTTGTTCCGAGATGAAAACCGCACCAGTCGAACCTCAAAATGTCGGCAGCTGCTAATGAGCTGTAGAACTTGTCAGGTTATTCGTCCGGTCGCTGAGCCGTTGGCCATCAAACTCCAGCAGTCGCAAAACCTGGTTAGCAAAATCTCAACTTTTGTGAATCAACAACGAACCTTGATATTCCGTATGCTTCGTCAGAACGGCCCAAGCGATCCGAGCAAGCTTGTTGGCAAGCGCGCATGCAACCACATTCGAGTGTCGTCGAATCAACATCGAACGAATCCAATCTCCAAGCCTGTCGTTACGTTTTTGCACGCGCTGTATGACAGCACGCGCGCCTTGCACGAGCAGACGGCGCAGATGTTTGTCACCGCGTTTGCTGATGCCGCATAAGGTCGTTCGTCCGCCCGTGCTTTTCTGACGTGGGACTAGTCCGATCGATGCGGCAAAATTTCTTCCACCCGCATACTGTGTGATGCTTCCGATCTCAGATGCGAGCAAGCTTGCCGTGATGGTGCCAATCCCCGGAATTGAAAGCAATCGAGCGGCGTTTTCGTCCTCGCGAAGCTGCGCGACCAGTTCCTTCTCGATTTCGACAACTTGGGCGTCAAGATATTTATAGTGTTCGTGCAGTCGTTGAATGATTTGGAGAAGCCTCGACGGGAGATCATTGATCGCGATGACATCAGGCAAACGACGCAAGGTTACTTTGGAAATTGGCACCACGACGCCAAATTCGAGCAAGATACCGTGAATTCGATTGATGGTGGCCGTACGCTCCGTTACCAAACCCTCACGCGTTCGATGTAGTGCGGCTAGAAGTTGCTGGGCTTCCGTTCGAGGCTCGACGAAGCGCATTGCTGGTCGGGATGCGGCTTCACAGATCGCCTCAGCATCAATGTAGTCATTCTTATTGCTCTTCACAAACGGCCGCACATATTGCGGCGAAATCAGCTTGCTCGCGTGCCCCATCGCATTCAGCTTGCGTGCTAGCCAGTGTGAACCAGCACAAGCTTCCATGACGACAGTAACGGCTTTGAGATTGCTGAAGAAGGAAAGCAACTGCTGACGCGAAAGCTTCTTGCGAAAGACCGCATGGCCCTTCGCATCCTGCCCGTGAACGTGAAACACATGCTTGCCCAGATCGATGCCGATCAGCGTGACCTCGTCCATGTCACCCTCCATCTACGTTGGATCGAACCTCTCATAGTAGGACGATCGCTGGGTTCGGGCTGGCCATTTCATTATGTCGGGGTCACCGCTAAATAGAGATGTCGTGTTTTGAACGGATGATTTGCTTGTTTGCCTTTAGGTTTCGGGGTTGGGGCGGCGCAGCCGCCCCCCGTTCCCTCATTGCTTTTGCGCTGACTTTGAGAATCGCTTCGTTCATGTCGGCGATGCTCAGTGCGCGTTGCTTCTTCAGGCCTTCGAGCGCCTTCTTGGCTCGAACCTGTTCCCCTCGATGCGTGCGTGACGGTGCGTCACAGGCACGGCGATCATCTCGTTTGGCCTGCACAAGGCGCGCGACTTCGAGCGCGTACGCCAATCGCTTGTTCTCGACTTCGGCACCCTGATTGACCCGAGCAATGCGGTCATAGGTGGCGTAGATGAGCACTTCGCCGTCGGCCTGCACCTCGACCTGACCATTCGGATATTCGACCACTTCGACCTGCTGGTGAATCAGCGTGCGATTCGCAGGAGTGTCCTCCAGCAAATACATTACGCGGTCGTATTGCACCGCCAGCGCGTGCGTGACCTTGCGCCAGACGCGATGCGCCAGAAGCTGCCTGAGATCGTCGTCTGCATGCAGCCTCCGGTGGGCATCGTGATCGCTGCGTGGCGGCTTGCCAAAGCGTTGATTGAAATCGGCGATGAAGCAGGGCGCGTAGGCGTTAGCGGCTTCCCACGTGCTGATGCCACGCAAACGCAACTCCTTGACCAGCCGATCTTGCAAGGTCAAATTGGCACGCTCCACGCGGCCCTTGGCCTGACTCGTGTTTGCGCAAAATGCGTCGATGTTGAGCTCGTACAAGGCTCGACCGAATTGCGTCACGCCTTTGCCCGCCGTGCTCGAACGGTTCTTGACATAGAACACACTGGCCTTGTCGCTGTAGAACGCCATCGGTTTGCCGTGTGCGCGCAGGTACTTCGACAGCGCCTCGAAATTGAAGCGCACCTGGAATTTCGGAGACGTTTTTGCTGGAGTTACGCTGCCATCGGCATTCCAGCGATTCGTTCATAGTAGCGGGCTTCCGCTTCGGCCGGTGGGATGTTGCCGATCGGCTCAAGCAGGCGTCGGTGATTAAACCAGTCCACCCATTCAAGCGTGGCGAGTTCAACCGCCTGCACGTTACGCCATGGTCCGCGACGATGAATAACTTCTGCCTTGTAAAGGCCGTTGATCGTTTCGGCGAGTGCGTTATCGTATGAATCTCCGACGCTGCCGACTGACGGTTCGATTCCTGCTTCGGCTAGACGCTCCGTATACCGAATTGAAACGTATTGCGACCCGCGGTCCGAATGATGTACCAAACGGTTACTTTCGGCTGGTCGGCGCTCATGTACCGCCTGCTCCAGCGCGTCCAACACGAAGTCAGTACGCGCTGAGCTTGACACTCTCCAGCCTACGATGCGTCGCGCGAACACATCAACGATGAAGGCAACATAAGCGAAGCCTTGCCAGGTGGCCACGAAGGTGAAATCTGACACCCACAGCGCGTTCGGCCTTGACGCTTTGAACTGCCGCTGGACGTGATCAAGCGGGCACGGTGTGTTTCGCTCGCTGACGGTGGTTCGAATCGATCTGCCGCGCCGCACACCTTGCAGCCCGAGCCGCTTCATCAGTCGCTCGACAGTACACCGTGCGAGCTTGAATCCTTCGCGCAATAGCTGCCGCCAAACCTTGCGCGCACCATATACCCGAAAGTTCTCTTCCCATACACGCCGGATATGCTGACACAGCAGTGCATCGCGCTGCGCGCGCGGCGGCAGCCGACGCGGATCAGCGCGTCGAGACGAATGAAGGTAATACGTCGACGGGGCGATCGGCAGCACCCTGCAGATCGGCTCGACCCCATACGCCGACCGGTGATCGTCAATGAAGGCAATCATCACTTCGGTCGGCGGTCGAGCTCCGCCTGTGCGAAATATGCCGAGGCCTTGCGCAGGATTTCATTGGCCTGACGCAGTTCCCGGACTTCACGTTCAAGCTCGCGGATGCGGTCCTGCTCCTGCGTCTTGGGGCCCGCGCGCAGACCACGATCGCTCTCAGCCTGACGAACCCAGTTTCTTAACGTTTCGCGTGAGCAACCCATCTTGGCGGCAATCGACTGGATTGCTTCCCATTGCGTCGCGTACTCCGCACGATGCTCGAACACCATACGAACCGCGCGCTCACGCACTTCCGCCGAATATTTCGGCGCCGTCTTCCGTTTTGCTTTGTCGAGGTTTTCCATGACTCTATTCTCTCAGGAGTAAAGGTCTCCGGAAAACCCGGTGCGCTTCAGTCGGCGGCGTTCCGCAATCTCGATGCTGACGCGCGCAAGGATCTGACCACGCGTTACGATGCTCTGTGCGCCCACTACGGCATGCAGCCCACACGCAACAACCGTGGCGTTGCCCACGAGAACGGCTCTATCGAGAGCCCTCATGGCCACCTCAAGAGCGCGGTGCGTGATGCGTTGCTTCTGCGCGGCAGTCACGACTTCGAGAATCTCGGTTCTTATCGCCGCTTCATCGACGAGATTGTCGGTCGAATCAACGCGCGCAACGGCAAACGCATCGAACTCGAGCGGGCACTCCTTCAGCCGCTTCCGGTCCAGCGTACGTGTGATTACGAGGAAACGCGCGTGTACGTCACAACCACCTGCGGCTTCGTCCTGCGCAAGGTGTTTTATACCGTCCCGTCACGGTTGATCGGCCATCACCTGCGCGTACGCCTGTACGACGACCGGCTGGAACTGTTTCTGGGCGGCACAGCCCTCATGACACTGCAGCGCGGCCGCGCGGGTCCCAACGGCAAGCACGGCCATGTCATCAACTACCGGCACGTCATCCACGCGCTGCGCCGCAAGCCCATGGCGCTGCTCAACCTGGTCTACCGCGATCAGATCTTTCCGCGCGAGGCGTATCGACTGACCTTCGATCGCCTGCTTGAGGAGCTCCCGCAGCGCCAGGCATGCAGGACCATGGTTGAACTGCTCGGCCTCGCCCACGAGCACAACTGCGAAGCGCAACTGGTTCAGGCTCTGCAGCAGTGCTTGGACGATGGACACTTACCCGACTTGGACGCATTGTGTTCTCGTTTCGAAGCGAAGCGCACGAACAGCATGCCGGAAGTAAATGTCCAACTGGCACCGCTGAGCGACTACGAAGCCCTGCTTGATATGGTAACGGAGGTGACGGCATGAGTCTCGACATCGATGCTACCCGCCTGTCGCTGCTGCTCAACGATTTGCGGTTGCCCGCCATCAAGCAGATCTGGTCCAGCTTTGCCGAGCGCTCCGACACGGAAGGCTGGCCGGCAGCGCGCCTGCTGATGGCGCTGGCCGAACACGAGATCGCCGAGCGCGATCGACGCCGGGTCGAACGTCACCTCAGGGACGCCAAGCTCCTGCCGGGCAAGACATTGGAGAACTTCGATTTCGACGCGGTGCCAATGGTGTCGCGCGCGCACGTCTCGGCGCTTTGCGCGGGCGACGGCTGGTTGAGGAACGGCACCAACCTGATTCTTCTGGGGCCGAGCGGCGGGGGCAAATCGCACTTGTCGTCGGCGATCGGACTGAGCCTGCTGGAGAAGGGCTGGAAGGTCCTCTTCGCTCGCACTACCGACCTCGTGCAACGGTTGCAGGTCGCGCGCCGCGAGCTCGCACTTGAGTCCGCCATCAATCGGCTGGATCGCTTCGACTTGGTCATCCTGGACGATTTCGCCTATGTCAGCAAGGATCAAGCAGAGACGTCGGTGCTGTTCGAGCTCATCAGCGCCCGGTATGAGCACCGTTCCCTTTGCATAACGGCCAACCAGCCGTTTGGCGAATGGGACAAGGTTTTCCCCGACAGAGCCATGACGGTGGCCGCCGTCGACCGGCTGGTCCACCACTCGACCATCTTCGAGCTGAACGTCGAAAGCTACCGTCGCCGAACTGCCCTGCAGCGCAAGCAGCAGAGGCCGGGGCGCCCGGCCAGTAGAGCGACACCAAAGAACATTGGCGTGCCACCGACACAGGAGGATCAGCACGGCATCAACTTCACCGAATGACCCGCTATTCTCATCCTGATTGACGCGCGGTTGTACATCCTGATTGTCGCGCTGGCAGAGTAACTGCGACGTCACCATTACACAGCAATCCTCAGCTACCAAGGGCTTCAGATTGATTGTCGCGCTACACCCACTTGCCCGCGTCAATCAACGCCGCGCGTCAATCAACAAACGCTTGCCAGCGTCAATCAACATCGGCATCATCAATTCTGCCGCGACATTCTCAACTTGATTGTCGCGCGTCTCTCATCCGGATTGTCGCGCCACATGCAGTACCAATGCCGAGTCGATCACCTCGACGCTCAGCAGATTCATGCTGGGCACGCTCGGCGCGGCTTCGAGTGCAGGGACGGCCAGCTTACCTTCACGGTATTGCTTGCGCCATCCGAACACCACATTGGCGTCGATGTCGTGCCGTCGCGCGACAATCGACACCGACATGCCGGGTTCCAATGTCTCCCCGATCACCTGCTGCTTGAATTCTTGCGCATACGTGCGACGGGGATGCGTACGGCCCGCTGCGTTCGACATAGCTGACTGTCTCCGTCAATCTGAACGCGCCCATCATGCATCGAGAAATTCAGTACTGTGAAACGGCCGTGCCGAGTCGCTTACCCTCAACCTTCGGCTTATCCTGCGGACGATAAACGCGGGCAGGCAGAAATGAGGTGCCGTAGTGACGCGCGAAGTCCAGCACGGTGTCGCCTGCGCGCGGCTCGTAACGGTCGGGATCGGCGATCATCGCGCGCGGGTTGTCCGGCACGATCAGTTGGGGAACGCCGCCGTAGAAGGTCAGCGCGCGGGCGATACCACTCAGCCAGTCCTCCATCGTCTCGGCCGGCGTGGCGCATGCGAATGTATAGCTCGATGCGCCCATCGCGGCCACGAAGATGTGCGCGCGGCGCCCTGTGGTCAACGGCAACGTGGGACCGGCGAAGTCGACGAATAGCTTCTCGCCAGCACGGTGGATCTGCCGCATGGAGCGCTTCAGCCGTTTCGCGAACGCCTTATAGTGCTCGCAGAACTGCGTGTAACGGTAGGTCTTCCGATTCGCGAACTCCGCCTGATATTCCTCCCACAACAACGTCAGCGTCACGCCCTTGCGGCGCAGCTCTTGATGAATGCGACCGTAGTCGGGCTGTGCATAGGCTGCGGGTCCGGTGGGCTTGCCAAGAAGCCGTCGCTCGAGCTCGTCTTCGTCCATATCACAGGCGATCGCCCAATCCAGCCCGGCGGCACCCGCCAGTCCGACATACTTCGTGACCACGCCCTTGGAAATGCCCAGCGACGCGGCGATTCGATCATGCGAGAAACCGCCGTCGAACTTAAGTCGTAAAACGTCCTTGATCATGCGCATGTTCATCCGGTGCGCGGGCATGCTCTCTCCGGCAAAAGCCGGCGAGCATAGCTCGCGTGGTTGATGTCATGCGCAATGCCATTCCTGTCGTCCGGTCCGTTCGGTCACGTTCCCGAAACGGCCGGTCACGTTGCCGAAATCGCCGGTCACGATCCCGAAACGGCCGGTCACCTTCGTCCGAAATACGCATTAGCACTTGCAGCTTGGAAATGCGCCCTGTAGGCGCGGCGCTTATTGTGTTGCAGCTGTGCGTCTCATGCAACCTGCTCAACGATCTACTACCTCGCCAGCGCGCGGACTACCCAATGGCCCGGGCCAAGGCCCTACCCCTATACCGCCCGCCAAAGACTGCTTCACTACTCTTAGTTTCAATCGCTCGTCGTTCTTCGCCAACAAAAAACCCCCGAGAGTTGGATCGATGTGCAATTCTTAGGGTTCAGTTCATATGAAAGCGCGCTTAACTCGATGCGTCGCAGCCAGCCATTGCCAGTCATGCGGAGTTTTCCCAAGTTCTAAAATTCGTGTTCTGCATCCGCTAAGTCATGTCTACGACCTGCTTGATTATTCCATGCGCCACGAAACGCGGCAAATACGTCGGGAGCCATCGGCTGACTAATGAAATAACCCTGAGCACTGGTACAACCCTCCGAAACAGCGAATGCATATTGATCAGCCGTCTCGACGCCTTCCATCGTTACCAGCAAACCGAGACAGTGGCTCATGGTAATGATGGCTCGAGCGATAGCAACGCTCTCCGCATCTACCGGGATGCCTCGTACGAACGATCTGTCGATTTTTAACCGATCGAATGGAAATTTTCGAAGATAGCTAAGGGACGAGTACCCGGTTCCGAAGTCATCCATCGAAACCCGGACTCCCATGCCACGGAGGTGGTTGAGCGTTTCAATAGTCGGTCCAATGTCCATAAGCAACACGCCTTCGGTCACCTCAACCTCCAGGCGCTGTGCGGAAATATTGCTATCCCGTATAGCCGATGCGACTATCGAGGCGAGCGACTTGTCAAGAAATTGAGCCGGGGAGAGATTTACGGCCACACCGATTTCATCCGGCCACGTCGAAGCTTCGGCGCACGCGGTTCGCAATACCCAGGCGCCAAGGGGCACGATAAGGCCAGTCTCCTCGGCGAGACCGATGAATGTCGCCGGTGCAATCAGTCCCTGCGTTGGATGGCGCCAACGCACCAAGGCCTCCGCAGATGTGATGCGTCCTGTCGCAGTATCGATAAGGGGTTGGTAGTGCACTTCGAGCTGACCTTCGGACAGAGCCGCGCGTAGCCCCGCTTCAAGGCTTTGCCGTTCCTGAAGTCTCTCGTGCAGGAAGTTTTGGTAACGTCGGAACGTTCCCTTGCCTTCGCTTTTCGCTAAGTGCAGTGCAAGATCGGCGTTTCGCAGTAGCGACGTGGCATCTTTTCCATCGTCCGGAAACAGCGCAAGTCCGACGCTGGCGCCAATATGGATGGTTCTACCGTTGAGATCGAGTGGTCGAGCACTCAGCTGCGCAATGATCTCAGCTGCAATATCGGCGGACGAAGTGACGCTTGCGTTTCCCGTTAGCATCACAATGAACTCGTCACCGTCTAATCGCGCAACCACGTCCTTCTCTTTTGCGAACGACGACAGGCGGACAGATACCTCTTGGAGCACGGTGTCTCCTACTGCATGCCCGAACGTGTCGTTCACGATATTGAACCCATCAAGGTCGATTAATAGGATGGCAAGTTCATTTTCCGAACGTTGTTCAGACGATGTGTGCCGTTCGAGTAGCTCGGTAAACTTGGTGCGGTTGTGCAGACCGGTCAGCGGATCGACAAACGCAAGCCTGCGCATCTTTTCTTCCGTGTGAAGCCGTTCCCGCTGGTCGCGAACTGCAATGACTGTTTGCACCTTGTGTCCGAGGGGAACGGTGGAGCGCAACACGCGCACTGGAATGACGGTCCCGTAGACGCCGGAAAGGTTCGCTTCCCGTTCTTCGTTTTCGGCAAGGTCGGTAAGTTCAAGCCCTGGAAGGAGTCGACCGATTCCACTTCCCGTAAGATCGTCTTGGTTGAAACCGGACAGGCGCTCAATGCTGCGATTTGCCGCTATGATGACATCGTTCTGCGTTATGAGTAGCCCCTCAAGCGCCACGTCGGCAAGATCACGCAATCTTCTTTGGTCTTGGCGAATTCTGGCCTTAGCCGCAAGATCGAAGCGCCAACCCAGAAGTGCTAGCGCGATAAGCGCCAGGGAGATCCCCGCAACAATTGGAGTAATTGTTTGAGGAGCAACAGCGTCCGCTGGAAACTCGACACTCGAATCGTGCGTCAACGTCATTGCCGCCATGCCGAAAAAATGCAGTATGGCTATCCCCAAAAGCATCGAGGGCGCGCCACACATCCGCAGTAGCCGGCTTCTACTGACGACAGCCATCATGGACAAGCCGAAGATTGGCAGGCTGACTATTATCGATGGGATGACAAGCGTCAGATCCCATCTAACCGCTCCTTGCACCAGATACGCGCTCTGCCCGATGTAGTGCAGTGCTGCGACGCCCACCCCAATGATCAACCCAGCCATGAATTGCCGTGGGCCACGCTTACTGTTTATGGAAACCGCTACGCCGCCGCCAATTCCCAGAATGGCACACGTGAGCGAGACTGCTGTGAGGATAGGCTCGAAAGCCACCAGCATGTTTGGCTGATAGGCGAGCAAGACGATGAAGTGCGTTGCCCACGCTGTACAGCCGCTTGCAATCACGCTCGTCAGACCCCACTGCGTCCTCGCTGCGCCGGTCGAGCGCGCAGCATGTCGAGCAATAGCAAACGAAGCATAGATGCCGGCAGCGCACACCAGCCCGGCAACGAGCATTATGTGACCGTCGTGCGCCGCTACGATGCAGTCCAAGACCTGCGCGATCAAGGAGTGCCGCACGTGATCATGCATCCTTTATCCTTATTACCGGTATTGTCTCGCGACGTGAAGTTCGCAACGCGGGTGCTCGCATTATGTGGTCGGCTACAGAACATTACGTTCGACGAGCAATCCATTGCAGGGACGCCCGTTACCAGGACGGAGCGTTGGCGTAACCGTTCTCTGATGGCAACAGCAGTCAAGGGCTTGTCGAAAAGGTACCCCTGTCCGATCGCACAATCGCTCTCAGTGAGGAACGTTCGCTGTTCGTCCGTCTCGACGCCCTCAGCAAGAATGTGAAAGCCCAACGCGTGCGCGAGGGTAATAACGGCCTTGATGACCGCCTCGCCTCGCGGCGCCACCCCAATCGCTTGGACGAATTTCTGATCTATCTTGATACGATCTATGTCGACGCGCTGCAAAGAGGCGAGGCTGGAGTAGCCTGTGCCAAAATCATCGACCGCGATCGATACTCCGATTCCCTTAAGGCTTCTAAGTGTCTTCTCAGCAACATCGATATCGCGTATCAACGCGCCCTCGGTAAGCTCGATTTCTAGCAAAGGCGGCGGAAACGCGTGCGAGTGCAAGGAACGTTCGATCATCGATAAGAAGCCGGGGTTTTCCAGCTGCACGGGAGACACATTCACGCTGATTCGCGTAGGCGGTAGCCCTGTGTCGATCCACGTCCGTGCTTCCTCTATCGCGTTATTCAATACCCACTCACCGATTGCATGAATCAGTCCATCTGACTCGGCAATCGGTAGGAAAGCGGCAGGAGGGATGTTTCCAAGCACCGGATCGTGCCACCGTAACAGAGCCTCGGCGCCAACGATTTTCCTCGTCACCATATCGACCTGTGGCTGGTAATGCAGCTCAAGGGCCTTGTTTGACATGGCGCTCTGGAGGCGGGTCTTAAGTTCCAGACGCTTCGCAGCTGCTAAATGCAACCGCACATTGAAGTGTTCTATTCGATTGCGTCCTGCAGCCTTCGCGGCGTACATCGCGACATCTGCTCGACTCAGAAGCGCTTGCGGATCATGACCATGATCAGGGAATGTGCTGATGCCGATACTGGCGCGCACGCGTATCTTCTGCCCAGCCAGAGCGACCGGTTGATTTATCTCGTCAATGACTTCCCTGGCCAGCACTCGGATAGCCTCGGCAGGCGAGCGGATGGAGACGATGACGAACTCGTCTCCACCGTAGCGAGCGATATCTTCGGTGGCTTGGTCCGTCACCTCTTGCAGTCGAGTAGCGATAATCGTCAGGAGTTGATCTCCGACCCGATGGCCTAGGGAGTCGTTGACAACCTTAAAATCGTCTAGGTCAATAAAAAGGACGTTGAGCGAGTGACTCGGAGCTCGTGCATCAAGTCGCAAAGCTAAATGTGAATTGAGGGTGCTCCGATTCAACAGCCCAGTGAGAGGATCGCGTTCGCTAAGGATCCTCAAAGCTTTTGATCGCTCGGCTAGCTTGAGTGCGGTGCGGTAGCTTGCAAGACCCAAAGACAATGGATACACGACCAACATCGGCAAACAAGCTAACAGGGTTGTCGCGTCGGGGATCCACTGCGGTTCGACTCGCGAACCGAAGGAGGCCGTACCGGCTAACGTCCCTAACAGACAGAGCAGCGACCCTCTGGCCAACTGGCGCCACCCTCCTGCCGCAACATTGTTCATCATGAACATAAGCAGAACGAGGGTACTGGGAAGCCACGTAAAACTCATCACCGCGACGGACGTTCCGCTCACGAAGTCGTCCAAATACATATTACGGCGCTCCGCGTTGGCGGGGTGCTGTGACCGACGAGCGAACCAATATGCAGCGTGAGGCCAGACGACGCAATACAACGCGATGTAGCCCTTAGCTATATACGAAGAATGCTCGCGCCAGAGGATCGTCTGGACAAAGACAAGCCCTAGAGCAAGACCAACAGTCCGTAATACGTACGCACGCCGTGCAAAGCCGAGCCCACGTATAGAAGTTGTTTTACGAGCATTCATCATGAACGATCAGTGCAGGACGAGGTTTATCGAAATCAGAACGCTTGCCAATCGTCTGTCACGGGCTGCGTCAAGCGTGGAGAGCTCACGTTTGGACGAGGCTTCGGAATACCGTGGTTGCATGCTTTATCGCGTTCGATTGGGTTGGCTTTTTTCGGCTGGATCTGTAGATTCGCCTCCGGCTGCCTGCTCGCGGTACTTCGCAGCAAGCCGTCCAACTTGAAGACGGAAACCAGATCGCGCAGCGCACTAGACTGATGGGCCATTGACTTTGCGGCGGCGATTCCGAGCTTCAACCCAATATTTATTTTTCTCAACGCTTTCATAGAAAACCTAATTTTCGTTTCCGCGGTGAGCAAATAGGGCCTCGTTCAAAGGAGAGCCTCGTTTCCGCGCCATGTCTGCCTTACGGCAGCGCGCTGACAAACTTTAATTTTTCCAAATTTTTCGTTTTCGTTTGTCATTACCGACGACAAAAAAGAAAAGGCCGATCTGAGGATCGGCCAAAAGCAGCTATTACGCAGGTAGTCAAAGCAGGTCGACCGAAGCGGTGCTACGACACGACCATTCAATTTCAAATTTCTAGTTTTGCCGATTTATCCGAATTTTTGTTTGCTCTTTCTTATGATTATTAATAACATTCATATCGCATTGGCCATCTGAGTCCCATACATGGAAAACGATCCGATTCTGACCACCAGACAAGCAGCGAAAATCCTTGGTGTGTCGATCCGTACTGTGCAAACGTGGGTAGAAGAAGGTGCTATTGATTCCTGGAAGACTCCTGGCGGACACCGGCGAGTCCGAGAGAGCGCAGTGTCCGCGCTTCGCGAGCGGCGAGTGGTCTCACCAACGCAGACCGTACACACTGTGCTTGTCATCGCAAGCGAGGCGGCGGCAACCCGATGCAGTGAATGCGTCGCCGACCTACCCACTGTTCGGGTCAGCGTTGTCCACGACGCCTTATTTGGACTGATCGAGGCAGGGCATCAGACGCCGGCTGTAGTGGCTTTGGAGATCGATCGTTTAGACTGGGAAAGGATCGCCTTGCTTAAACGACTTCTCGCATCTCCTAGGCTTGCACATTCGCGCGTCGTTGTCATGTCGGCGCTGAGCCCTGACGAATTGAAATTCGATCTCGGTGATGCGCAAATACGTGTGGTGAGCAAGCATGCCAACGATGCGGAGTTGCGAGCGGCGATCGCGCCATACAGGGAAAGTGCTACAGACAAGGAGTCTTCGCAAGAACTTGCGCGTTTGCAGGCTTTGGCGCGAACGCATTTAGTGAACAGCCCGCAGCAGGAAGAATTCGATGCAATCGTCGCAATGGCAGCGAGCATTGTCAAGACCCCGATCGCGCTTATTACGCTACTCTCCGCGGAGCATCAGTGGTTCAAAGCGCGGTACGGTCTGGATGTCCAGGCGACACCCCGAGCACACGCGTTCTGCAATTACACCATTGAGCAGGACGGCGTCTTCGTCGTCGAGGATGCGACCGCGGACGAGCGCTTCAGTGGGAATCCGCTCGTACTCGGCGAGCCTGAGATTCGATTCTACGCTGGGGCACCAATAATTGACTATGAGGGATACCCGCTAGGGGCGCTTTGCGTTATCGACCGATATCCACGGAGGATAAAAGCCTCGCAACTGACAATGCTGCATACTCTCGCAGCCCTTGCCTCAGACAAAATCAACTTACATACACGCGACCGACAGCTCAGATGGGCGAGGAATAGCTGACGCATTTGCTTTGCTGCCTGTGACCATGCCTCGATTTCACGTACAGCAGAAATTTGCTAATTCCTGTTTGTACGGAGGTTCTAATGTCAGAGAAGCTAGTGCCAAAGCGGCAGTACACAGACGAGTTCAAGGTCGAGGCCATTAGGCTTGCCGAATCAGTTGGGCAGCACGAAGCCGCGCGTAGGCTTGGGGTGCCCGTAGCAACCTTGGGCAATTGGAGTCGACGCAGTCGCAATGCTAAAAGTATCGGCGAAGTCGACAGTCACGAAGTGAAGAGCACGCGATCGACGCGCCCGATCAACGAACTTGAGGCGGAGAACAGCCGACTTCGGAAAGAGCTCGCCAGTGCGAGACTCGATATCGAGATCCTTCGAAAAGCGACGGCGTACTTCGTGAAGGGGTCGCGGTGAAGTACGCATGGATCGACGAGCACCGCGGCCAGTACAGTGTTACTCGGCTGTGTCACGTCTTGACGGTGTCGCGCAGCGGATATTGCCAGTGGCGTAAGCGCGTGCCAAGTCAGCGAGCGCAGGCCAACGCCGCGCTTGATCGGGAGGTGGCAGCGATTCACCGGGCCAGTCGTGGCAGCTACGGCCGTCCTCGGATCGTAAGGCAATTAAGGATCCAGGGCCAGCCGGCGAGCGCCGAACGCGTACGCCGTAGTCTGCAACGCCTAGGGCTGCGGCCGGTCTATAAACGCCCGTATCGGGTGACGACGGATTCGACACACCGCTTACCGGTTGCCCCCAACCTGCTTGATCGTCGTTTTGACGGCTGGCAGCCCGATCAGGCTTGGGTCAGCGACATCACGTTCATCAGGACCGGCGAAGGTTGGCTATACCTAGCTGCCATTCTGGATCTGGCAAGCCGACGCATCGTAGGTTGGTCAATTTCAGAGCGCATCAACGCGGAACTGGTCTGCCAGGCACTGCGCAGCGCGTGCTGGCACCGTAAGCCCGCGCTGGGGTTGTTGCTACATTCCGATCGCGGAAGTCAATATGCAAGCCGGGCGTACCGAAAACTGGCCGCTGACTTCAAGATGAACGTTTCGATGAGCCGTCGCGCTAATGCATGGGACAACGCGGCAATGGAAAGCTTCTTCAAAACCCTGAAAGTCGAGCGAATCTATCAGGTTCGCTACGAAACGCGCGCGCAGGCTCGTCTGGATATCGTCGACTGGATCGAGGGCTACTACAATCGACAACGCCTGCACACCTCTATCGATTTCTCCACTCCCGTCGATTACGAGGCTAGGATGATCGCTGCATGACTTGCTGTACGTGGAAACGAGGCAGGATCACTGCACGTCGCGACACACGGTACGTTCGTTTCGGCGACGCTAGGCGTGGCTATCCATTTGCTGGATGCCTAAGTTGACCGCAATGTGCGCTTGTGTTCGGTCTTGCAAAGTGTGTGCCGATCGTGCAAGCGCAACTCAAGGACAGGCCAGAAGTAATCAAAGCTCCTCGTTCCACAACGGCGGCATGGACGCTGTCGCGTGCGCTCTCATCCAATTTTCGAAAGCTTCGCGTTGGAGCGGGCGGCTGATGAAGTAGCCCTGCGCCTCGTCACAGTGACTATCCGCAAGCATGGCGTAGAGCTCTGTATTTTCGACACCCTCAGCTACCACCTTGTAACCAAGGTCGTGCGCAAGCTTCATCGTTGAATTGACAATCAACGCGTCACGGTGACTGTCCTGCATCGACGATACAAGCGTACGGTCGATCTTCAGCACGTCCGCCGGCAGCTTGTAAAGCTGCGTGAGATTGCTGAATCCTGAGCCGAAATCATCGATTGCGACACTGATTCCCACCTTGCGTAGGCGGTCGAGAGACGCGGCCGCGGTGTCAGGGCTCTGCACTACAGCGCCTTCAGTTACCTCGAGTTCAAGACACGCCGGCGAGACGCCGTGCCGGGAAAGGCCATCCGTTACCCGCTCGACGAAATCAGCCCGGCATAGGTCAGACGCTGCGATGTTCACCGAAACTACGAGTCCGGGAAAGGTTTTTTGCCAGTCCGCCAACTGACGAATGCTCGCATTCATGACCCAGTCAGTGACGAGTGCGATCAGCAAAGTCTGTTCGGCGATCGGAATAAATTCCACAGGCGAAATATTGCCAAGGCTTGGATGCTCCCAACGCAAGAGTGCCTCTGCACCTTTGCATGCGTTGTCTGAAAGACGGATGCGCGGTTGGAAAACGAGGTAGAACTGCCCATCGCTACCAAGCGCACTTTTGATCGAATTCAAAATGAGAAACGCTCGCTCCCGGCTTTGCTTCATTTTGCTGTCATACAACAAAGCCGCTGCACCCGATTCCCGAGCAGCGTCTGCTGCTGTGATGAGTTCTCCCAGTAAGCGAGAAGAATCAGTGGGCGTGGTCAGCGCGGCGATGCCTGCGGCCGATATAACCTCAACAGGGATTGAGCGGTTAAGCACTAAAGGACTCGCGTGGCTAGCGACGCATTGTTCTGCAAGCAGTCGAGCATTGTCGAAGCCGCCTGTCACCAAAAATGCGTATCTTGCATAGCCCACTCGGTACAGCGTCACGTCTTGCGGAAGAGCCGCCTTCAGTCTCTCTGCGGTGATGATCGCAGCGTGGACAGTTGTCTCGACGCCTAGCGCCACTGGAACAGCCCCCAGATAGACCGGACACAGTCTCCCACTTACATAGCGGGTAGGCATAAGACTGTGTATATGACTAACAACAAGAACGAAGTAATGGAAGTGTTGACGGGACCTGAGCGCCGACGGCGCTGGTCGGCTGATGAGAAGCTGGCGATGGTTCGGGAGACGTTCGAGCCCGGCAAGACAGTTTCGATGGTGGCTCGGCTGCACGGCATCAATCTGAAGCGCACCGGGTTTTCCGGAGACCTTTACTCCTGAGAGAATAGAGTCATGGAAAACCTCGACAAAGCAAAACGGAAGACGGCGCCGAAATATTCGGCGGAAGTGCGTGAGCGCGCGGTTCGTATGGTGTTCGAGCATCGTGCGGAGTACGCGACGCAATGGGAAGCAATCCAGTCGATTGCCGCCAAGATGGGTTGCTCACGCGAAACGTTAAGAAACTGGGTTCGTCAGGCTGAGAGCGATCGTGGTCTGCGCGCGGGCCCCAAGACGCAGGAGCAGGACCGCATCCGCGAGCTTGAACGTGAAGTCCGGGAACTGCGTCAGGCCAATGAAATCCTGCGCAAGGCCTCGGCATATTTCGCACAGGCGGAGCTCGACCGCCGACCGAAGTGATGATTGCCTTCATTGACGATCACCGGTCGGCGTATGGGGTCGAGCCGATCTGCAGGGTGCTGCCGATCGCCCCGTCGACGTATTACCTTCATTCGTCTCGACGCGCTGATCCGCGTCGGCTGCCGCCGCGCGCGCAGCGCGATGCACTGCTGTGTCAGCATATCCGGCGTGTATGGGAAGAGAACTTTCGGGTATATGGTGCGCGCAAGGTTTGGCGGCAGCTATTGCGCGAAGGATTCAAGCTCGCACGGTGTACTGTCGAGCGACTGATGAAGCGGCTCGGGCTGCAAGGTGTGCGGCGCGGCAGATCGATTCGAACCACCGTCAGCGAGCGAAACACACCGTGCCCGCTTGATCACGTCCAGCGGCAGTTCAAAGCGTCAAGGCCGAACGCGCTGTGGGTGTCAGATTTCACCTTCGTGGCCACCTGGCAAGGCTTCGCTTATGTTGCCTTCATCGTTGATGTGTTCGCGCGACGCATCGTAGGCTGGAGAGTGTCAAGCTCAGCGCGTACTGACTTCGTGTTGGACGCGCTGGAGCAGGCGGTACATGAGCGCCGACCAGCCGAAAGTAACCGTTTGGTACATCATTCGGACCGCGGGTCGCAATACGTTTCAATTCGGTATACGGAGCGTCTAGCCGAAGCAGGAATCGAACCGTCAGTCGGCAGCGTCGGAGATTCATACGATAACGCACTCGCCGAAACGATCAACGGCCTTTACAAGGCAGAAGTTATTCATCGTCGCGGACCATGGCGTAACGTGCAGGCGGTTGAACTCGCCACGCTTGAATGGGTGGACTGGTTTAATCACCGACGCCTGCTTGAGCCGATCGGCAACATCCCACCGGCCGAAGCGGAAGCCCGCTACTATGAACGAATCGCTGGAATGCCGATGGCAGCGTAACTCCAGCAAAAACGTCTCCGAAATTCCAGGTGCGCTTCAGTGTTCCGTCCGAGGTGGTCATCTCCAACTGAACACGGATGTGTGGTGCTTGAGCGTGACCGCGTGATCGTCCTCGATCAGGCGGCAAAAGATGCAGGGGTGTTGGTGGGCATGAAGCGCGGTGGGGTGACGACGCTCGCGGCCGATGCGCTGATGTACGACCGTGACCCCGCGCGTGAACTGGACGTACAACGCGAAGTCGCGTTCGCCCTGCTTCGTTTTTCGCCGCAAGTTGCGTTACGTGAAGAAGAAACGATCATTGTCGACGTGACAGCAAGTCTTCGGCTCTTCGGTGGCATCGTGCACGTCTGCCGGCAGATTCTCGAGATGGTGAGAACGATTGGCGTCACCGCCCGAATGAGCGTGGCGCCCACGGGTCAAGGGGCATGGTTGCTTGCTAAACGTGGCCATCGACGCGTGCTCAAGATGCGTTCGCTCGAACGCCATCTGGGTGAGCTGCCGTTCATGTTGGTCCCCGAAGTCCGGTCATTTGCCGAGTGGTTCAACGGCCTGGGTTGCCGGGTACTCAACGATATTCGACGCCTGCCGCGCGCGGGGCTTAAAAAGAGGTGCGGTGTGGATTTACTCGATTCGCTTGATCGGGCCTACGGCCTGTCGCCTGAAATGTACGCGTGGCTGGACTTGCCGCCTGCCTTCAGCACGCGTATCGAACTGCCCGATCGCGTCGAGCATGCCGAGGCCATCCTTTTCTCCGCACGACGCCTGATCGTGCAACTCTGCGGCTGGTTGAGCGCGCAGCAGCTCGCACTCACGCAGGCGACGATCACGCTCGAACACGAGCGAGGCCGCCAGGCGATCGAACCGACAGTAATCGATATCGCGCTCGCTGAGCCAACTTGGTACGAGGAACATCTGGTTCGCCTGCTCAAAGAACGACTCGGCCGCATCGAGCTGGAAGCGGCTGTCATTGCGGTGCGCCTGAGCGCTACGAAGGTTCAGCCCGCCGAGCCGCCCAGCGACTCGCTTTTCCCGGATCCAGGCGGCTCTGCAGAGGATCACAATCGATTGCTCGAACTGCTGGTCGCGCGTCTGGGATCCGAGAACGTCTTGCGGCCGGCGCCAACATCTGATCACCGGCCCGAACACGCGAATCAATGGGTGCCCGTACAGGCATCCACCAAGCCCTGCCTGCCTCCGGCCGATCTTCCGCGTCCTACGTGGTTGCTGGACGCGCCTGTGCGGCTGATGATCAAGAATCACCGACCATTCTATGGCTGCCCGCTCAAACTTGTCTCAACGGGTGAACGCATCGAAGCAGGCTGGCACGATGGTCAGTTGGTAACGCGCGATTATTACGTCGCGGAAGCCACCGACAACAGCTGTTATTGGATCTACCGTGAACGGCCGAGCGTGAAGACTGAAGAGGTCCGCTGGTTTCTGCACGGACTGTTCGGGTAATCGGTGTTGCCGTGGATCTGTTCTCCTCGACGCTTCCCGACTACGCGGAGCTTTTCGCGTTCACGAACTTTTCGTTTCTGCATGGTGCATCGCATGGTGAGGAGCTCGTGCTGCGTGCGTCGCAACTCGGCTACTCGGGACTGGCCATCACCGACGAGTGTTCACTGGCCGGCGTCGTGCGCGCACATGTCCAGGCAAAAGAAGAAAAGTTGCCGCTTGTCATCGGCTCGTACTTCCGGCTCGTGCACGCAGACAAGAGCCCGGCGTTCGGTCTGATTCTGCTTGCGCAAAACCGCAACGGCTACGGCAACCTGTCCGAGCTGATCACGCTGGGCCGCATGCGCGCGGTAAAAGGCACGTATCTGCTCACACCGCACGACATCTCGAAGCCAGACAAAGACTACGCACATCTACGCGGCGTGCCTGACTGTTTGGCGATTCTCGTGCCGGATTTCCCAGCGAAGGAAGAGGCGCTTTCAGCGCAGCTCGAATGGCTCAATGAGACGTTTCCGGCTCGTGCATGGGTCGGACTGATTTTGCATCAACGCGCGACGGACGACATTCATCGCGGCAGCGTCGAATACATCGCCGAGCGGCATCGCGTGCCGGTCGTCGCGCTCGGCAAGGTCGTGATGCACGTGCGCTTCCGAAAACCGCTGCAGGACACGATGACGGCGATCCGTGTCGGCAAGCCCGTCGCCGATTGTGGCTACGATCTCGCACCCAATGCGGAACAGCATCTTCGCTCGCGGCTGCGTCTCGCGAATCTCTATCCTGTCCACGCCCTTACTCAGACGCTCAACATTCTCGAGCGCTGCACATTCTCGCTGGATGAGCTGCGCTACGAATATCCCGATGAACTGGTGCCTACAGGCTTCACGCACGAAGGCTACCTGCGGCAGGAGACCTACATCGGCGCGCATAAGCGCTTTCCGGCTGGCATTCCGCATGACGTGCAGCAGCAGATCGAGTATGAGTTGCAACTGATCGGCGAGATGCGTTATGAAGCGTATTTCCTGACCGTCTATGACATCGTGCGCTTCGCGCGAAGTGAACACATCCTGTGTCAGGGACGTGGGTCTGCGGCCAATAGCGCGGTGTGTTACTGCCTGGGCGTGACGGAGGTTGATCCCTCGCGCGGCAACATGCTCTTTGAGCGGTTCATCAGCAAAGAGCGTGGCGAACCACCGGACATCGACGTCGACTTCGAGCATCAGCGACGCGAAGAAGTCATCCAGTACATCTATCGCAAATACGGGCGCGATCGTGCGGCAATCGCGGCAGCAGTTTCAACCTACCGGCCGCGAGGTGCGTTACGCGAAACAGGCAAGGCGCTGGGGATCGATCCGCAGATCGTCGACAAAGTCGCGAAGAGTCATCAATGGTTCGATCACTCGCAGGACCTCTTGCGTCGTTCGAGGAGTCGGGGCTCGATCCCGAAAACCCGCTGATTCAGATGTGGGCGAAGCTCGCCGCGGAGATCCTGAATTTTCCGCGACATCTGTCGCAGCACTCAGGCGGATTCGTCATCAGTCGCGGTAAGCTCACGCGCTTGGTGCCCGTCGAGAACGCGGCAATGGCTGATCGCTCCGCAATTCAATGGGACAAGGATGATCTCGAAGCGCTGGGTCTCCTGAAATCGACGTGCTCGCGCTCGGCGTGCTCTCGGCCATTCGCCGCACGCTCGATATCGTCTCAGAGCAACGCGGCGAGCGCTTCGAGATGCAGGACATTCCATCGGAAGATCCTGCCACCTACGAGATGATCTCGCAGGCCGATACGGTCGGTGTGTTCCAGATCGAATCGCGCGCACAGATGAGCATGCTGCCTCGCCTGAAACCTCGTGAGTTCTACGATCTCGTCATTGAGGTGGCAATCGTGCGCCCGGGTCCGATTCAAGGCGGTGCGGTTCATCCGTATCTGAGACGCCGAAAAGGACTGGAGCCGGTGACCTATCCAAGCGAAGCGCTCAAAACGGCCCTCGGTCGCACGCTCGGCGTGCCGATTTTCCAGGAGCAGGTGATGCAGGTCGCGATCCTGGCGGCGGGTTTCACGCCGGGTGAGGCGGATCAACTACGCCGCGCGATGGCTGCGTGGAAACGCAAAGGCGGCTTGCAGCATTACTACGATCGCATCGTCGGCGGGATGAAAGAGCGCGGCTAGGCGCTGACGAGGCGACGGCATGCGCTAACAGTGTCGCCATATTTATTCCGCCCAAAGGCTCAAAACCGTCCTTGACTTCGCGGTGGTGTCGATAGGCTGGTTTGTGACGCGAACGAACTCGCGTCGCTATCGTCACCTAAGCGAGGTCCCATGGAACCCAACAAGAAAGAGCCCGTCGACGCGATTAAGCTGGTCAAGTCGCTCATCGACGTCATTCAAGCATCCTTCGCGACAGCGTGGAAAGCGGTCCTTCTCCTCGGCGGTGCTGTGTTGATCGCCTACTGCTATTTCGAAAGCATCGTGCCCGAGGGTTTGTCGCTCGGCGATGCCTTCTTCCTCGCCTCCGCCGCGTTCTCATTCACTTGCATTGCGCTGATTGGCATCGGCTTCGGTGCCTTCGCGGCGTTGTGGGTGCTCAAGCTTGTCGTCGTCGCCAACAACTTCCGCCTCAAGCGCCGCGGGCAGCCGCCGGCCGCTTCGCTGCATCGGGCAGTCGATAACGGAGCAATGGTCGTCATGTCGTTGATTGCAACGCTCGCATTTGCCTCCGCGTTGTTTTTTATGAGAGATCAATCGCCCGATGCGCGCATGCACGCGACGTTGTTGTTCTTCGCGGCTGCTGGCCTAATCGGCGGGATCCTCCTGCTCATCGTCCCCACCACGGCACAGCGACCCAGCATTCGCCTGACCGTGAGTTTTCTTGCGATGACGATCTTCGGTTTGCTCGTCGCGACTCGCCCCGCCTTGTTGAATCTGGCAATGGTCAACCTCGGCGTGCGCTCGGCGCCCGGTCAAGTCGTCGTCTTCTCCGACGCTGAACACACGCAGTTGGCTGCGATCGCGACGGCGAGCGCAGTGAAGGTGCAGTTCTGCAAGCTTCCGACCACTGATAAGTGGGGAACGCGCGATGCCCGCGCCGTGTGGCATGGCGTGGGCGGCAGTTCCTACGTTCGGCTTTTCGACGAAACGAACGGGTCACGAGACGTTCTTGTGCGGGCGAACCGCGCGGATGTTGAGGTGATCCGCGGCGAGCGGACCGGCTTCGACTGCCCTCCGAAGGTGGCCGCTGCTTCGGTCGGGAAGTGCCAGTTTCGAACGTGCACCGCGCGGCAGCAGATTGTAGGGTCCACCCCTCAACCAGAACCCCGCCAGTCAAGCCTCTGCGACCAAAAACCGGCTCATAAGACGCCGCGCCCTGTTTCTAAGAAATGCGACGCCGTGCGACCACCTACTCTGTTACGAGATTTCGGTTCCCACCGCGCACCCTTGTCTAGCAGGGCTCCAACAAATTCTTGTGCGTAGCCTCACCCACCGAAGGCCGCCCACACGCACGTGACTACTCCACCCCTGTAAGGTTCGCTCCAAGATACCAATAAACCAATAAACCTATGGCCGCACGCAATGCTGGTTGGGTTCGACGTTTTGAGGTCGAACAACTTACTGGCAGCCACTGCCTATGGGCCGACGGAATCCACGAACTCCCCTTGTCGAAAAACACGGACGGCTCACTTCATTGGTTGTGACCATGAGGTCACGCGGTTCTGTATCCTCATCCCACTAAGTCGTAACTACTTATAGAATGCGCATCGCTAAGGGTATGCTTCCCATTCACTTTCACTGCTCAATGCCATGAACAGCCAGCTCATTGTTGTGGCGTCCGACGAAGTTGTGCGGGCGGCCAAAGAAGCCGAGGCCAAGCAACCGAAGAACGGCTTTGACTTCACGAGCGTTGCCGACAAAGCATTCAAGTTCTTTATTGGCGGCAATTTTGTCACGTCCGCCATCGTCGGCGTGGCGGAGGCTCTTGTTGCCTTATACAAAGCCCGCGAGAACGGGCTGAACATTGTCCAGATAAGTGAAACAGACGCAAAGCGACTGACTTTTCCTCTAGGGCACCCTCGACAGGGAACCCTTTACGTCGGGCATCCAGCGAAAGAAGAAGTTTACTTCGCGGTCGCGTCGTTTCATCGTCTTGCGTTTGAGCACAAATTCTCGGAGGCAATCAACCTGTTGATGAGCCTCGGTGCCTCTGAAATTAAGGTCGAACACGTCCGCGGATGGTCTCGCGAGTTTGCTGCGAATCTATCTGCTCCCATCCCAGAAGTGACGGTGCATGCGGAGCTCTCGAGTAAGCAGTCGAGCTCCTCAAGTTTGCTTTATGAAGCCTCTTTGCCGGGACAACGACTCCTCGCCTTCCGAGTGCGCTCGTCTGGTACCCGCACGAACCGACGTGGCAATCCATCGCAAATGGGCGAATGGAATACGGATTGAAGGAGTTTTCCTTGACCGTCAACTACGAGGACGACTTCGGTATCAATGAGGGATTGAAGCTGACGGCAACGAAAGCCGGACTTGAACTAGGAGGTTCATTTGAGGACCACCGCGCAACCACTTGGAAGTTACGCGGAAAATTCCTGTCTGAGCCGGACAAAACGCCGATGCAGTCTTGACGCAAACGACGGCGAACGCATCGAGAGGCGTCGAGTGTCCGACCAAGGAAGGGTTCTTCTAGGGAACGCGCTCTTAATGGCCTCCCGCATCCACGCAGAGAGAGCCCGGACCTCTCGACGTACTTCCTCGGTGAGAACGTCCGCGCCGATTTAAACAACCTTATCAACCCCGACAAGCTTGACGCGGCGCGTAACGACCTGCGAAGCGCAGCGGGAGCGTCAAGTTGAGTCCGCACAGCGGCGGCAGGCGAATGTTGGCGCTGCGTAAGCGGTGGAATGGCCCTACACCTTGCTGTCTTTCGAGAATCCGGACATGCCTCGATACCTGGTTCCATCTTCTGCGTTTCAGCTTGCCCTTGAATTGGCGAGAGCGGTGGTCGCTGGCAGCCTGCAACTACAGCAGGCCGAACGAGCACTGCGCGATTCCTAGTCTGAGCCGGACAAAACGCCGAAGCAGTCTTGACGCAAACGACGGCGAACGCATCGAGAAGGGCAAGGCTCTGCACGAGACGGTCGTCGAGAATCTGGACGCCGCCGTCCGGAAATCCCTGAAGTCTTCTGCGGAAGAACGTAGAGCGCGTCTTGCCAGTGCAAGCAGGCACCCAGAGCAAGTGGTCGTCCTGACCCGCGCATTCAGGCGAAATGCGGACGTCATCGCGGAAGTTCAGCTCCGAGCCGATGGGGCGTGCGAAGGGTGCGCACAGTCGGCACCGTTCCAGCGTGCAGACGGGACGCCGTACCTCGAGGTGCACCACCGCAGACGTTTGGCCGACGGGGGCGAAGATACCGTCGAGAACGCGATTGCTCTGTGCCCAAACTGTCATCGCGAGCGGCACTACGGAATCAACTACTCCAGTGAATTCGCGAAGTGAGCGCGCGCGGCTGCCGCGCCGAAGGTGATGTGGCGGGAGAGGTGATGCGGAGGGGCGAGGCGGGAACTGAGGGCGAAACGGCGGAGTTGCGTGAGGGAGGCAGCAAGGCCTTGTTATCAGATTTCGGTTCCCCTCGCGCGGCCTTGTCCAGCAAGGGTCAGGCAAAACTTGCCTCCAAAACCGGCAACTGCGATTGGCGGCAAAATCGACGCGCGCGAAGCCGTTGTAAGGGTTCGACGAGAGCGTCGGACAGGTAACGACGAACCTCATCGCCGAATCCGTAGCAGCATCCAAGCACAACTGTCGAGCCGCGCTCGTCTTTCCTGGCATGACCACCTCGGGGGCGCAACTTCCTGCGGTGCCGAAGCATCGATGTCTTTCCTCACAGCAGCGGTGTCAAACTCAACGGGAATTTGCTAAAACCATTCGACCGCCACCTAAGGTGACACCAGTTCTCGACCAGACATGAACGACGACTTTTTTATCACCCATCCAACGCCCGGCGGGTACCGACGGACCCTTGCGAGCCGAACGGCCACAATTTTGCGAGAAATCGAGTCGAAATACGGCAGCCGTGACGAGACCTACACGTTAGTAGGGGTTGAATTTGAATCAACCGGCCCACGAATCTGGTATCCGGGCAGCGCCAAGCACATCGCAATCCAGCTCTCGACGTCGGCGCAGGACTACTGGTTGCAAGCCGAATATCAGCTTGCCCACGAATGTGTTCACCTATTGGCCCCAAGTGGCGGCGTAAATGCACCGGTCATGGAAGAAGGACTCGCGACTCTCTTTGCTAATGATTGGCTTCTACGAGAGCACAACTATCCTTACACCCCGACTGATGCCCGATACGCTAGCGCATTGGAAGCTGTAGAACAGCTCCTCGCGCTATACCCAAATGCTATTACGTTGTTACGGAGCGTTGAGCGAGCGTTCTTCAAAATGAGCGTCGATACGTTTGAACAAGCAGGTCTTGAAAACGTACCGCCAGACTTACGCGAGCGGCTCGTGACGCCGTTCAGGGAGTACATGTTTGCCTGACCCGTACTTCGCTCACGGTCGATGATGGTCGCGGGCCAGCCCGCGACCATCATCAACGAGCTCTTGAACGTTCCAGTAGTCAGCGTCGCAGTTGAATCGTCTGCCCGCGAAAAGAGCCCCGTCCGCCCCGCGCCGCGGCGATTTGCGGCGCCACCTCCTTGAGCAGCCCGGTCAGCCGACTCGCGAAGTCGTCGATATCATCAACGCCCGCCCTCGGGTAGATGAATTCGCGGACCGACACCTTGGCTTCTTCGAGAATCGCTTTCGCCGCTGCATCGTCGATATCCAGCTCTGCCGTCAATTCGTCGGGAAACCGCTCGTAGTGCGGATTTCGGTGATGGTGATCAGTCGTTTCGGCGAACGTGATCGGTCTGGATGGTGGTGTTGCGCGGTCAATGGATTATAGCGACAGTGATCACGATCAAGCGTCAGCGGTTTCGGATTTCGTTTTCTTTCTCATCGAATCACCCTTGACCAGAAGCTTGTGGGCCTGATGCACGAGCCGATCGAGAATCGCATCGGCCAGCGTGGGATCCTGCAGCCACGCATGCCAGTGTTCGAGCGGCAACTGGCTGGTGATCACAGTCGAGCGCGTACCGACACGATCATCAAGTACCTCGAGCAGATCGTTGCGCGCGGCCTGGTCGAGATCCTGCAAGCCCCAGTCGTCGAGGATCAGCACATCGATCTTCGCGAGTTGCGCGAGCCGGCGTGTGAAGCTGCCGTCGCCGTGCGCGATTTTCAGTTCTTCGAACAGCCGGGCGACGCGCACATAGAACACCGAGAAGCCCTGACGGCACGCCTGCTGGCCGAACGCGCATGCGAGCCACGTCTTGCCTGCGCCCGTGGGGCCGGTCAGGATCAGATTCTGCGCATTGCGCACCCAGTCGCAGCCGGCGAGCGTGGCGACGATGCGCGGGTCCAACCCGCGGCTTTGCCGGTATTCAATGTCCTCGACGCAGGCCTGTGGGTTCTTGAGCTTCGCTGCGCGCAGCAAACGTTCGAGTCGCCGCGTATCGCGCCAGGCCAGCTCGCGATCGACGAGCATGCCCACGCGCTCCTCGAATGACAGGCTGGTGCTGGCCGTGAGCGTCGACTGCTCCTCAAACGCGCGGGCCATGCCGTCCAGTTTGAGCGCCTTCAGCTGGGTAAGGGTGTGCTGCATCAACATCGTGACCTCCTTCGGTCAGTGGTAGTAGTCGGGACCGCGTACGTTCTCGTGCTCGGGAGAGCGCCATTCGGTGAGGCTGTTCGGGAGCGAGGGCTGCAGGTCGAGCGCGGGTACGCCGTGCCAATCGCCTCAGCCAGTCCCTTCAGGCCGTCGACCACCGCGATCAGGATGTCCTGGCAGCCCCGGGTCTTCAGTTCGTTGAACACTTTCAGCCAGAACTTCGCACCTTCGGTCTGTTCGATCCACAGGCCGAGCACATCGCGCTGGCCGTCGGCCTGAATGCCCAGCGCCAGATACACCGCCTTGTTGCTCACCACGCCGTCGCCACGGATCTTCACACGCAGCGCGTCGAAGAACACCACCGGGTACATCAGCTCAAGCGGACGGCTTTGCCAGGCGAGCGCCTCAGCCATGACTTCGTCGGTGACCGAGCTGATGAAATCGGGCGAAACCTCGGTGCCATAGGCTTCGGCCAGAAACGCCTGGATCTCGCGCACACTCATGCCGCGCGCGTACATGGCGATGATGCGCTCGTCGAAACCGGTAAAACGGCGCTCGTGTTTCGGAATCAGGATGGGTTCAAAACTGCCGTCACGATCACGCGGCAATCGACCCTGAGCGGGCCATAATCGGTGATGAGCGTCTTGCCGCTGGCGCCGTTACGTTCGTTGTCCTGGCCGTCGGGTTTCGGCTGCCCCGCCAGGTAGCCCAGATGCATCTTCATCTCGGCGCCCATCGCGCGCTCGATGAGTGCCTTGTTGAACGCCAGCATCAGGTCCTGGACCTCGGTGGGCGTCATCGGGCCTTTGACCAGGTCATCCAGCAGCCCTTCCGGAAGGGCAGGCAGCGGCCCTCGGGCCGCTGCCTGAAAGCAACGGTGCGTTTCTTCTTCATCGGCATATCATGACTTTTACCTCTGATAATATGCCTCGCCCACAGAATTACGGATAGGTCCTAGCCGCCTCCCCGGCGAGGGAACTTTCTTTGCTGCTGCAAAGAAATCACCGAAGAAAGCAACTCGACCCTCCGCCCGCTGGCTGGATAGGTGATCTAAATTAACGATACAGTGGCTGCAATAGACCTTCCTCGCCTGCTTACTCGCATAGGCAACCTAACGGTCACGCGCTCAAATCCCAAGCCTTAGCAGACCGCGCTCATTTTTTCGGTCATGCGCTATTGCGCCGAGCACGCTATAACGGAACCCGCAACGTACAAGGACCCAGCCACCTAGAACGTCTCCGAAAGTTTGCTAGGCCCTGACCCGCGCAAGCGCTTCGAGGCAATGCCTTGGTCTCGTACCGACCAAGCTTGACAGTCAAAGCGCAGAACAAGGTGGGGGCCGCGTAATTTGGATGCTGGGTCGCTCGATGTGACTGAACATGCGCTCGCTGCGGAGTTTCGTTCCTACGCTCTTCGCGCCCGCAGCGCGCGGCCGAAGAACAAGCGCGATCCACTTGTCTTCGTTTATTCAAGCGCTTGACCGTTAGGTTGCCTGTGCGGTCTTTTTATTCGGGGAACCGTCTCCTGGTCACTGTATTGCTAATTTACATCACCCTACCAGCCAGTGGGCAGAGGGTTGAAAGCTGCTTTCGTTGGTAACTTTATTTGTAGCAGCGAAGAAAGTTGCCCCGCCGGGCAGGCGGCTACTGAGTGAGGAGCGGGACCAGCAGTTCTCGCCCAAAACGTTAAACCCGAAATCAACCCCATTCGCTCCCAAGATTCGCAATCTGTTCGATTGGCGTGCGCAGGCGCGGCGCGCCTTCCCGCTCGGCCAACCCATCCGGCATCCCTTTGCATCCCCATGATGCGTGATCGAGATCATCGCCCGGACCTTGAATCGCTCGGGGAATCTCGAACGCTTCGCGAAGCATTGCGTCGAACCGCTCATGGATTGCGCAGCAAGTCCCATCGAATGTGCCTGTGAAAACAAAGGCATGACCGCAGCGCGCTGCATCGTAGCTCACAGTGCCGTACTCGGTGCCCTTTGACGTCTGCGTGTCCGCGACCACAGCAATCAGCACCCGCTTGTTCACATTCAATCACTGATTGAACAGCACGAGCGTAGCGATTGCACGACCGAACGCCGGCCGATTTACACCCTTTTCGAACACGACGAAGCGCCACGATTGCTAGTTATACGCCGACGGCGCGCCCCTTCCAGCAAGGTGAGCACTGCCGCGTAGTCGACGGCTTGGACGGAATACGCCGCAGGCTCCAGCGTCCCGCACTAAGCGGATGAATCTCGATGTCGGTTGGAGCAGGTCGATTAGTCATGAGTTTTTCCTGTGTAGTCGAGAGTTGGAAACGTCGCGCAAACCAAGTGCATGGACTGCCGCCAAGCGAATTGCTCCATTCAGCCGCATCGCGCCGCATAGGGCGAGGCTATCCAGTGCATGGGAAAACAATATTTTTCCCTCTAATTTGACTTGGTAGATTGCATCGAAGGTTGGGGCACGCAAGACCCGCCTCAATGGATGCATGCCCCGCACGGATCTCGTTCCTTGCCTGCCAAGGGCAGGCGGACTGCAACCACCGCTCAAGGAAAGATTGAACATGAACAAGCTGGCACGTATCGCAGACGTCATGCCGAGCGCGTCCGCGCCCACCTTCACCATCAAAATGCGCACGGAAGGCTTGTCGAAATTCTACGGCGAGACGGTCGCGCTGCATCCGATGGATCTGTCTGTCAGAAACGGCGAACTGCTCACATTGCTCGGGCCGTCAGGCTCCGGCAAGACGACGCTGTTGCAGATCATCTGCGGGCTCGTGGAGCCGACGGCTGGGAAGCTAATCATTGATTCAAGGGACCGCACGCGCGCGTTGGTGCATGAACGCGATATCGGCGTTGTGTTTCAGAACTACGCGCTGTTCGGCCATTTGACAGTATTTGAAAACATTGCCTTTCCCTTGCAGATGCGCCGCGTGCCGGCTAGCGAAGTCAAGCGCCGCGTCATGCACGCGCTCGAAATGGTGCGCCTCGCCACATTCGGGGAGCGCTTTCCGCGTGAACTGTCCGGTGGCCAACAGCAACGCGTCGCACTGGCGCGTGCGCTCGTCTATCAGCCCTCGTTGCTGTTGATGGACGAATCGCTGTCCGCGCTCGATCGCAAGCTGCGCGAAAACATGCAGATGGAAATTCGGCGCATCCATCGCGAAACGGGTGCGACCATCATCTTTGTCACGCACGATCAGGAAGAAGCGCTCGCGCTGTCGGACCGCGTGTGCCTCATGAACGGCGGGCGCATCGAACAGATTGGCACGCCTCAGGCCATTTACGAAACGCCGCGCACGGCGTTCGTCGCGGATTTCATCGGCGTGTCGAACAAGCTGCGCGGCAAACCAGGGCGCGATGGACTGCTCGCCACCGCTGACGGCTTCATCCCCCTTCCCACCGATCCCGCGTCCAGCGCCATCGACGCGCCCGAAGTGATGCTGATCGTGCGGCCCGAACATATCCGCATGGAGGAAGGCCATGGCGGCTTCGTGCGCGGACGCATTGTCGAACGCATTTATGGCGGCTCGGAAACGCGGCTGCTCGTGGAACTTCAGAGCGGCACTGTGCTGACCGTGCGGCAGACAGCGGGCACCACGCAGCGCGACATCGGTGATGCCGTTTCGTTGCGCTGGCAGCCGGAGCATTCGCTGCTGCTCGATCACTGACACACACAGCCTCAAGACATCGCCCATCGCATCAGATCACCGGAGAAACAAGCGTGAGTTCAAGCAACAAGCCAAACCGCAGACAGTTTATCAAGACCGCGGGCGCCACCGGCCTCGCGCTCGGTTTCCCGACCATCTGGACGCAGCGCGCCCACGCGGCCGATCAACTGACGGTGGCCGATAACGGCGGCGCGCTTGGTCCGGTGATGCGTACCGCGTTCTACGATCCGTTCGAGAAGGAGACGGGCATCCGCATCGTCAACGTCGCGCATGAGTCGGACCCGGTGACGCAGTTCAAGCTCTCGGTCGATTCCGGTTCGCACATCTGGGACGTGGCGATGATCACGCCCGACAATGCAATCCGTCTGACCGACCAGAAAAACTACCTCGCGCCGCTGGATATCGCCTCCAGCGACGCGAAAGGCATTCTGCCCGGCATGCTCACGAGCAACTGGTTCGGCTTCTCGATCTACGGCGTGGTGATGGCGTATCGAACGGACCGCTTCGCCAAGGCGCAGCCCACTGGCTGGCACGATTACTGGGACACCGCGAAATTTCCCGGCCGCCGCGGTCTCTTCCGCTCACCCATCGGCCTTTTCGAAAACGCGCTGCTCGCGGACGGCGTCGCACCAAAGGATCTTTATCCGATTGACGTGGACCGCGCGCTCAGGTCGCTCGACAAGATCCACAAGAACATCAACGTGTGGTGGGCGAACGGCGCACAAAACACGCAACTGCTGCAAAGCGGAGAAGTCGATCTGTCCGATACGTGGAACGCCCGCGCGCTCGCCGCGATCACCTCGGGCGCGCCGGTGAAGATCGTCTGGGAAGGCACCTACAACGTCGATGGTTGGTCGATTCCGGTCGGCACGTCAAGGCTCAAGCAGGCGCAACAGTTCGTGCGCTTTTGCATGCGCGCGGATCGACAGGCGCAGTATTCGAGCCTCATCGCGAACGGTCCAAGCAACAGCGACGCGTACAAGTTTATCGATGCGCAACGCGCCGAACTGCTGCCGACCTATCCGAAGAATCTCGAACGGCTTCAGCGCCGTGACAACGCATGGTGGGGCAAAAACTTCGACTCCGCCAACGAGAAGTTCCAGGAATGGCTGCTCAATACTTGATCAATCATCCATTACACCAGGGAGACGCCGCCATCATGGCTGACCAACACATAGCACTTGGCGTGCTCGTGCACGCCACGGGATCGCATCCGGCATCGTGGCTCAAATCCACCGCGCCACGCGGCGCGACGACCGACATCAACTATTACCGTAGCCTCGCGCAGCTCGCCGAATCCGGTCTGATGGACCTGTTCTTCATCGCCGACACGCCTGCCGCGCGCACGGAAAAGCTCAACGCCTATGCGCGCTACCCGCACTTCATGAACTGCTTCGAACCGATCACGTTGCTCAGTGCGCTGGCGGGATCGACGCAGCATATCGGGCTGGGCGCGACGGCATCGACGAGCTTCTACGAGCCGTACAACATCGCGCGGCTCTTTGCATCGCTCGATCATCTTTCGCATGGCCGCGCGGGCTGGAACGTGGTCACGTCCGCGAACGATTTCGCCGCGCGCAATTTCGGTCTGGACAAGCTGCCACCGCACGATCAGCGCTATGCCCGCGCACGCGAGTTCTTCGATGTCGTGTCGAAACTGTGGGATACATGGGAAGACGATGCCTTTGTGAACGACAAAGAAGCGTGCAAGGTCTTCGAGCCAGAGAAGATGCACGTCACGGACCATCAGGGTAAGTACTTCACAGTGTATGGCGCATTGAACATCGAGCGCACGCCGCAAGGCCGGCCCGTGGTCATTCAGGCGGGTTCGTCGGAAGATGGAAAATCCTTCGCGGCGGAAACGGCCGAGGTCGTGTTTGCCTCGGACCCGACGCTGGAAAAGTCGCAACGCTTCTACGCCGATGTGAAAGGCCGCATGCCCGCCTTCGGCCGCTCGCCCGACGACATGAAAATTCTCGCGGGCCTGTCGGTGGTCGTGGGCGGCAGCGATGCGGAAGCGCAAGACAAATACGCCGAGCTGCAAAGCCTGATCCACCCCGATGTAGGCCGCATGCGTCTGGGCGCGGACCTAGAACTCGACGTGTCGAAGCTGCCGCTCGACGAACCCATCCCGGAACATCTGATTCCGCAAAAGGCCAATTTCCATCAGGCCTACTTCAACCAGATCGCCACGATGATCCGCGAGCAAAAGCTCACCTTGCGTCAGCTCTACACGAGCTACGAGCGCGGCAAGGTCACCTTGTGCGGCACGCCGCAGGTCATCGCCGATCATATGGAGGAATGGATCGACACGCGCGCCGCCGATGGTTTCATGCTCGCCTTCCACGTGTTGCCGAACGACATGTCGGATTTCGTCACGCATGTCGTGCCGGAACTGCAACGTCGCGGCCGTTATCGCAGCGAATACACCGGCCGCACACTGCGCGACAACCTCGGCCTTTCGCGGCCAGTGAATCGCCACGCGCGGGAAACGCAATGAACATCGCCACCGCAAGCACGGCACAGATTGCAACGCCGCGCAGACGCCTGAGGCCGGGATCGTTATGGCTTACCACGCCGGGTGTGGTGTTTCTGCTCGCGTTCCTGATCGTGCCGTCGCTGCGCCTGCTCGCGCTTTCCGTGATGCAGAACGGCACCGGCACGCTGTCGTTCTCCGCGTTCACGCGCTTCTTCGGACCGAGCGTGTACCAGCGCGTGTTGCTGACGACGTTCTCCATTGCGCTGCAAACCACGGCGTATTGCCTCGTGCTCGGCTATCCCCTCGCCTACTGGCTGTCAGGTTTGTCGAAACGCACGCAGCAAACGGTGGCGCTGCTCGTGCTGCTCGCGTTCTGGACCAGCACGCTGGTCAAGAACTTCGCTTGGCTCGTGCTGCTGGGACGCAACGGCATCGTGGCGGATGCCATGCGGATGCTCGGCATCGCAGGAGGCGACCAGTTGCTCTTCAACCGCGCCGCCGTCGTCTTTGCGATGGCGCATACGCTCCTGCCGCTCGCCGTCGTCACGATGCTGCCGGTGATGAACCAGTTCGACCGCCGCACCTCGCTGGCGGCGGCCACGCTCGGCGGCGACCGCGCGCAGGTGTTCTGGCGAATCTTCTTCGTCTCGTCGATGCGCGGCGTGGCGGCGGCGGGCCTGCTCGTGTTCATCGGCGCGCTGGGCTTCTTCATCACACCGACACTGCTCGGCTCGCCGCGCGAAATGATGCTCGGGCAACTCATCATCGTGCAGATCAATGAGTTGCAGAACTGGCAGCTTGGCAGCGCGCTCGCGGTGGTGCTCGTGCTGTCGGCGCTCATCAGTTGCTTCCTCTATAACCTCGTTTTCGGCATGGCCTCGCTCGCCGAGGACCGCGACGCCGTGAAGCCCGCGCATCATCGTCATATGCGGCGTCTCGGCAATGCGCTCGTCAACGGGCTGGGACTGGCGTGCTCACGCGTGGTCGTGCCATGGGACCGCCATGTGCGGCGTGCGGTGCGCGTAAGTCCGCTCGCGGTCTATTCGTGCGTGCTGATTGCCCTGCTGCTGTTTCCCATCGTGGCGATCGTGCCGATGGCATTCACCGCCGACACGTTCCTTTCGTTCCCGCCGAAGGGTTTCAGCCTGCGCTGGTTCGATACGTATTTCACATCGTCGCTGTGGATCGGCGCGACGGTGCGCTCGTTCGGCATCGGCCTGGTCGCGGCGTTCGTCACGGCGGTGATCGCAACCTTCGCGGCGCTCGGCATTGCGCGTTCGAAGTCCCGCGCGACTAGCGCGCTGTTCCTGCTGTTCTTGTTGCCGATGATCGTGCCAAGCATCGTGACGGCTATCGCGTTGTTTTACCTATGCGCGCACATGGGGCTGGTGGCGACGAACCTCGGCATCATCATCGGCCATGTGGTAATCGCCATGCCGATCGTGTTCGTCATCCTTCTGAGCACGTTCCGCGGTCACGACTGGGCGCTCGATCACGCAGCCGGCACGCTGGGTGCGAATCGTCGCCAAGTGCTTCGGCGCATCACGCTGCCGTCTGTGAAGAACGGGTTGATCGCAGGCTTCGTTATCGGCTTTCTGACGTCGTTCGAGGAGCTGACGGTGGCGCTGTTCATCGGGGGCGGCGTCAAGACGACGCTGCCCAAGCAGCTATGGAACGACATTCTGCTGCAGGTGACACCGGCGCTCGCGGCGGCTTCCACCGTTGTGTTGTGCGTCGTCACACTGCTGTTTCTCGTGCTTCAGGTCGTGCAACCACGCGGCAAGAGCGCGACCGCCGCGTAATCGTCGATTGCGGGCCTTTTTCTCAACACAACGTAAAGAGTCTTGGAAATGGATGAACGCCAGCTTCGCGTCGATCTCGCGGCCGCGTTTCGATGCTTCGCAAAACTGGGCATGCACGAGGCCGTGGCCAATCATTTCAGTGCGGCGGTCTCGCCCGACGGCGCCAAGTTTCTGATGAACCCGAAATGGGTGCACTTCTCCCGCATTCGCGCAAGCGATTTGCTTCTGCTCGACGCTGACGAAGGCGAAGACCTCGCGGGCCGCAAAGATATCGATGCAACGGCCTGGGCCATTCACGGACAAATTCATCGCCGCGCGCCGCATATCCGCGTGGCGTTGCATCTGCATCCGGTCTATGCGACCGCCATCGCCTGCCTCGCCGATCCGGAGATCAAGCCGATCGAGCAGAACACGGCGCGCTATTTCAACCGCGTCGCACTCGACAAGGATTTCGGCGGCATGGCGGACACCGTTGCCGAAGGCGCACGTCTGGTGGCCGCGCTCGGCGACAAATCGCGTCTCATGATGGGCAATCACGGTGTGATGGTAGCCGCGCCGACCATCGGCGAAGCGTTCGACGACATGTACACGCTGGAGCGCGCCTGCCAGATCCTGAGCGTGGCCTATGCGACCGGCCGGCCGCTTAACGTGCTCTCCGCCGAAGTCGCGGAAAAGACCGCGCGCGACTGGGAAGGCATCACCGACTTTTCGATTGCGCATTTCGAGGAGATGAAGCGCATCCTCGACAAGGAAGACCCTTCCTATGCTGACTGACATGAACTCGAACGAAGTCACGCTGCAGACCTTCCGCGATGCCATGGCGCAACTCGGCGCCGCCGTGCACGTCATCACGACCGATGGTCCCGGCGGGCGCGCCGGCTTCACGGCATCGGCCGTTTGCAGCGTGACCGATACACCGCCGAGCGTGCTGGTGTGCATCAACCGGACCTCGTCAGCGTATGACGCCGTGACGGCGAACGCGCGCATCTGCATTAATACGCTGAGTGCGGATCAGCACGATGTTTCGGCGGGCTTCTCGAAGAAAGGCACAATGGCGGAGCGCTTCGCACACGGTGCGTGGATCGAGCGCGATGGCAGGCCGCCTCATCTCGTCCACGCGAGCGCATCGATCGATTGCCGCGTGGTGGACCGCACGGCGGTGGGCACGCATGACATTCTCATCTGCGAAGTCAGCGAGATCACGAGCAACGAACATCCGGGCGTGCTGATCTACTACGACCGCAGATATCACAAGATCCTTCGCGGCTGAGGCACATCGGCATGGAGATGCAATCGCTGCACTACTCACTGCGGCAACTGCGGTATTTCGTGGTGACGGCGGAAATGCTGTCCTTCACCGCCGCCGCACGCCGACTGCATATCTCGCAACCGTCCGTGTCCACCGCGATGACGGACCTCGAAGGCAACTTCGGCGTTCAGCTTTTTATCCGGCATCATGCGAGCGGTCTGACGCTCACGCAGGCCGGACGCGATCTGCTTGGGCAAGCGCGCAACCTGCTAAAGATAGCGGAGGAATTGCAGACATCCGCGAAGGAGCTGGATGGCGGCATGACCGGTTCCATTGCGCTGGGCTGCCTTACCTCGCTTGCGCCGCCGCTCATGCCGGGGCTCATCAGCCGGTTCGCGAGCGAGCATGCGAACATTTCGTTTCGCACGCTCGAGGCGCATCAGGATGGGCTGATGACACGCCTGCAGGACGGCTCGCTCGACATCGTGCTCACCTACAGCCTCGATTTGACCGAGGATATCGGCTTCACGCCGCTGCTCTCGCTGCCGCCCTATGTGATCCTGCCAAGAACGCACCGCTTGGCCCGCGCACGCAAGGTCTCGCTCGCCGACCTGCACCACGAGCCTTACGTGATGCTCGACCTGCCGCACAGCCGCGAGTATTTCGCCGCCTTGTTCGACGCCGTAGGCGAGCGCCCCGTGCCGGCGTTCCGTTCATCGCAGCCCGAAGTAGTGCGCGGGATGGTCGCGAACGGCCTTGGTTACAGCATCCTCAATTTTCCGCTCAAATCGAGCCGCACGGTGGATGGCGAAGACTTCGTCATCAAACGCTTCAAGGACAATCTTAGCGCCACGACGCTCGGCATCGCGCAATCGAAGAAGATGAAGTCGCGACAGGTGGTGAACCGCTTTGTCTCGTTCTGCGAGAACTACATTCGCCGTCTGCACTTCGACGCTTGAGCGCGGCTCGATGGTCAATACCCGCGCGCACGCTCGATGACGTTGTTGAGCCGAGCGCCGGCGCGCAATGAACGCACGTTCCAGAGAATCTGCGTGGCAACGGTTTCGCTGCTGGAGATCGCGGCGATATGCGGCGTGAGGATTACCTTGTCGCGGGTCCAGAGCGGATCGGTGGACGGCAAGGGTTCGAGCGGGAACACGTCGATCAGTGCGCCGCCGAGTTGCCCTTCATCGAGCGCCGCGTGGAGATCGCGTGTGACGAGATGATCGCCTCGTCCAACATGAATGAGGCGCGCGCCGCGATTCATGCGCGAAAACAGGTTGGTCGACAGAATGCCTTGTGTGGCATCCGTCAGCGGCAACAGGCAAATGAGCATGTCTAGACCGTCGAGAAAGCGGTCCAGTTCGTCCTCGCCATGAATGCGGATGCCGCCGAGCTCGCGGCCCGTGCGCGACCATCCGCGTACATCGAAGCCGAGCCGCGCGATAGCACTCGCCACCGTCTGCCCCATCACGCCCATGCCCATGATGCCGACCGTCGTGCGCCCGGCTGACGGGTGCTCGAATTTGAGCCAGCGTTGTTCTTGCTGCGCGCGCATCAGCCGGTCGAAACCGCGATGAAAATGCAGCACGCCCCACAGCACATATTGAGCCATAATGCGCGCTTGCTCGGGATCGACGATGCGGCACACCGGCACATGCGCGTCCGACGTCTCCGCGATGATGTGATTCACGCCCGCACCGATGCTGTGAATGAGCCGCAGCTTCGGCAGCGCACCATAGGCGCCATGCGGCGGCAGCCAGCTGATGGCGACATCCGCATCGGGCGCCTTCGCGTCGTCGAGCGACCAGAGCGGGATGTCGGGTGCGACGTTGCGGATGGCTTGCGCGTAGTGATGCGCGGCTTCATCGGTGAAGACGATTCCTGTCATGCCGGTCAGTGGTGAATGCTCGATGCCTGTACGCTAACCGGCCATAAACGACGTCAAAAATCATTATTTCTGCATGCAAGACATACGGCACAGCTATGCAACCGTGCTGAGGAACGCTTTGCCTTCTATGAACGCGCGAAGCAGGCGTACTGCGTGATAGCGACGAGAAGCAGCGCGGTTAGGATGCTTCATCTTCGCGAAGGGTGCACAGCTTGCACCAGATGCATCCGAATTGGCCTGAGCAAGCGATGCTGCCCTTGCGGGTCGAGCCCTTCGATTGTCGTAATATCGGCCCCTTCCACCGGTGCCCAAAAGGACGTCGTACTCGACGAAGAGACGGACCTTACTCAAGCTCCTGCAACTGTTGATGGAGCACCTCGACGCGTTGCAGATGCGCGCTTCCACGATCGCGCAAACGTTCCGCTACCAGCGAGCTGATTAAATTGACGAGCGAGGCGATGCCCACCACGCTGTCGAACAGCATCATGCCGTCCGTATGGCAACGGATCACCCAACGGGCGAGACGCGCGGGCTTTCCCGCGATCACGTCCGAAAGATAGAGCGTGTTCACGCCCGCTTCTGCTAGTGCCGCCATCGCCAGTTCGACAGCCGGCACGCGCCGCCGCAGGCCCACCACGATCGCGAGATCCTTAGCCCCAAGATCGCTGATGTACTCCGCCAGCGTATCGCCGGGCGCTGGCAGCACAGATACGTCCGTGCGCACCTGCACGAGTTCTCGTCGGATCATCGTTGCGATGGTGTGACCGTGCCGATAGCCGATGATGACGACGCGCCTCGCGCTCGCAATTCCACTCACCGCATCAGCCAGCATCTGCCTATCCAGCGAACGATACGTGCTGACGAGATTCATGACTTCATGCTTCAGGTGTGCTTCAACGACTTCGTCGAGACCACTTTCCGCCGCCTTCCTGCCCCGCTCCTGCATGTATAGCGGCGAGCCGCCCATCAACGCGGCCTTCGCGGTTTCGCGCGCGTCGTCATAGGACGCGTAGCCCAGCTTCTGGAAGAAGCGCGTGGCCGTGGCTTTCGACACCTGCGCGCTGGCGGCGAGTTTGGTCGCCGTCTGCATGGCTAGTTGCCCCGGCGCGCTCAAGATGACATCCGCAAGTCGCTGATCGATCTCCGACAACTGATCGTAGCTCTCCGCGATCCGGCTTTCAATCGATGCGGGACGCTTGTTCTTCTTCGCCTGTGAGGAAACCATGAATAGTCGCTGAGTTCGGGTTAAGAAGTGACGCTTGCCGGTGCGCACTGGCACCAGACTAGTGCTCTGAATGCGTCTTGCACGGACGTCGTGCGTCGCTAGCCACTGGCAGTCGGGGTCATTCTGTCACAGCGCATTTGGTTTCGGGAACTCCTGTTTCTGCTTTAACCTTTAAGAATCACACGTTTCTCTAGATAAAAATCTGCAATTAGTGTTTCAAGACGAAACTGGTACGGATCATGCCTTACATGCAGTGTCGACTACTCATGAACCCTCCACGGAGTCACCCGATGTCCTTGCCGCGCCTTTCCCGTCTTGCGCTCGCCGCACTGCTTCCCGCCGCCGCACTGCTCCATTCCACTACGTCACACGCCGACACACTTGACGACATCAAGAGCCGCGGCAAGATGATCGTCGCCATTGACCCGACGTTCGCACCGTACGAGTACACTGACGCCAAGAACAACATCGTCGGATACGACCCCGCAATTCTCGACGCAGTGGCCAAGCGCCTGGGGGTGAAGATTGAGTATCAGCGCATGGCCTTCAGCGGCATCATTCCCGGTCTTCTGTCGCATTCGTTTGATCTGGAAGGCTCCGCGCTCAATGTGACGGCGGAACGCGCAAAGCGCATCGCCTACGTGGTACCGACTAGTAAGACCGTCAATGGCGCATTGGTGCGCGCGGACTACACAAAGATACCTTCGAAGCCGGAGCTCGAATCGCTCGCGGGCCTGACGGGCGCGGTCAAGTCTGGCAGCGCCCCGGAAACAATCCTCAAGCAGTTCAACGAAACGCTGAAGACCAAGAATCTCGCGCCTATCACCATCCTGAGCGTGGATAGCGTGGATCAAACCGTTGCCGCCCTCATGACGCGCCGCGCCGATTTCGTGTTCGACGACCTCACCGTGCTTGCAGGCGTCATTAAGCAGAACCCGAGCAAAATGAAGCTGACAGGCGAACTCGGACCATCGCAATGGATTTCCCTTGCTACGCGCCCCGAAGACACGCGTCTGAATAAGGCCATCAGCGACGAGATTCTTGCGATGAAGAATAGTGGCGAACTTGGGCGCCTGCAAAAGCAACACCTTGGCGTGACCTTCGATACGCCATCGTCCGATTTCATTCCCGCACAATAAGGCGCAACAGCATGAATGAAGTTATTTACGCCCTGACCGTGAAGGCCGGTCATGGCCGCACCTTCGAAGTAAAGGCGGGCCAGTTTCTGACCATTACAGATGTGGAAGGACAGCAAGCCGCCGACTTTGTCGCAGTGGCCGCCGCCGACAAGAGCGAAAAGCTCTCGCCCACTCACACGCGCCGCAATTTGCAGTCCCTGTTCTTCAATCTTGGCGATGCGCTGTATTCGTCGCTCGGGCGTCCGCTGTTGCGCGTGGTCGAAGACACGGTCGGCGTGCATGATGCGAACGTGCCCGCCTGCGACGACACGCGCTTTACCGTCGACTTCAATGTGACTGGGCATCGCAACTGTCTTGACAACATGCATTCGGGACTGGCGCTGCATGGTCTCTCGCCGTTCGATGTGCCCGAGCCGTTCAACCTGTTCCAGAACGGCCCGGTCACACCCGACCGCCGCATGCAGGTGACCGACCCGACCAGCAAGGCCGGCGACCACATTACGTTCGAAGTGCTCGACGACCTGCTGTGCGCGGTGTCGTCCTGCCCGCAGGACATCATTCCCGGCAACGGCCTGCGCGTGACCGACATCGATATCTCGGTCTACGCTTTGAACGCGACTCTTTCTTCCGCGTCTTAAGCCATGCTGTTACTCAAAGACACTGCTATTCGCGAACCGCTGCCGCCCACGCGCGTGATCGTGCCGGCGGGCGATACGCGCGCCATCGATGTGAAGGCGGGCCAGATTCTACGCATCGAGGCCAAGGAAGCGGGCGCGACCGCCGCGATGTTCGCGTTCAGCCGCACAAACCCCGACATCTACATGTCCGTGCATCACACGCGCGTGTTCAGCAACTCCTACATATTGCATGCCGGCATGCGCATCGTCAGCAACCGGCGTCGCGCGCTGATGGTGCTCGGCAAGGACAGCATTGGACGTCATGATCTCCTGCTCCCTGCCTCGACGACTGAGTTTCTCGAACAGCACGGTTATGCGGGCCAGACGGGCTGCGTCGAATCAGTATCGAAGGTCATCGCGGAAGAAGGTCTAATGCCGCCCAAGGTGCCCGATCCCATCAACCTTTTCATGCATGTCGATCTGCATCAGGACGGCCGGATCGAACCACGAGGCAACGCCACGCGCGCTGGGGATTTCGTCGCGTGCCGCGTGACGGCGGACCTGACTTTCATCGTGTCGGCGTGCTGCACCGGCATTCCGGGCAACGATACGCCAGGAATGTTGGAACTCGCCGCCGCCGAAGAACTGATCGAGCTGTAAGCATGTGGCTCGACCCTCAGGTCATCGGCAGCGTGCCGTCGTTGCTGGACGGCTGGCTGCTCACCGTGGAGCTGACGGTACTCGGCGCGGCGGGAAGTCTGGCGTGCGGGCACCTCGCGCTCGCCATGCAACTGACGCGTATCGCGCCGCTGCGATGGCTCGCGCGCTTATACATCAGCTTCATGCGGGGCACACCATCGCTGGTGCAGCTGTTCATGGTGTTTTTCGCGCTGCCGATCCTCGGCCTGGGCGGACGTCCCATGCTCGCCGCCGCGGTCACGCTGGCGCTCAACAGCGGCGCGTACACGGCGGAGATTCTTCGCGGCAGCATGCGCGTGGTGACGCGCGGGCAGATCGAAGCGGCGATCGCCATCGGCATGGCGCCATGGCGGATCGCGCTGAGAATCGCGCTTCCGCAGATGCTGAAGGCGAGCGTGCCCGCACTTGTCAACGAATTCACGATTCTGCTGAAAACGACGCCACTCGCGTCCGTCGTCGCGGTCACGGAATTGACATATGCGGGGCAAATGGTGATTGCGCGCATCTATACGTCGACGCAGATCATGATGCTGGTGAGCGTCGGCTATCTCGCGGTCGTGCTGCCGGCGATCTGGCTCGGCAGTCGCGTGCGATGGACGCACACAGCGGTGCGAGACGCATGAGATGAAATTCGATCTCGGTGTGCTCGCTGCCTACGTGCCCGATCTGCTGCACGGCTTCATCGATACGATCTGGCTTTGCGTGTTGAGCAGTCTGCTTTCCTGTGCGCTCGGCACCGTATTGGCGGTGGGCAGGCGGCGTGGTCCGCGTGCGCTCGTCGTGTTGATCGACACGTATATCGCGCTGACGCTCGCGTCGCCCTTGCTCGTGCTGCTCTACGTCGCGTTCTACGTCCTACCCGACTTCGGCGTGCTGCTTCCCGCACCCGTGGTCGGCATCCTGATGCTGGCGATCTACTACGCGCCCTACATCGCGCAGGTGATCCAGGCCGCCATCGATGCCGTGCCGAAGGGAACGGTCGAAGCAGGCGCGGCCATCGGCATGTCACCGCTGGCGATCGCACGCCGCATCGTCGCGCCGCAAGCGCTGCCCTTGCTGTTGCCGACGATGACCGGGCTCATGATCGGCCTGTTCAAGGATTCCGCGCTGCTGTCGGTCATTTCGGTGCACGAGTTCATGTTCGCCGCGAAAGGCGTCGTCTCTGAAACCTATGCGCCTCTCGAAGTGTATTTCATCGTCGCGCTGGTCTACTGGGCGACGACCGCCGCGCTCAATCATGCGACCCGCACGTGGGAACGGCGGATCGCGCGTGCTCATGCCATCGGCGTCGCGCCCGGACGGTAATCAATCATGGATCTCAACGCAGCCCCTGCACTAAGCGTTCGCAACATCGTCAAGTCGTTTGGTACGCAACGCATTCTGGACGGCGTTACGCTCGATGTCGCGCGCGGCGAAGTCGTCTGCATTCTCGGCCCGTCCGGCTCCGGCAAGTCCACGCTACTGCGCTGCCTAAACTGGCTTTCGCCGCCCGATGCGGGCGAAGTCTGGATGGGCGGAGAACGAATCGGCCTTCGAGACAATTCCAGGCCGCGCCCCGAGCGCGAAATTCGCGCGCAGCGCAGTCGCATCGGCATGGTGTTTCAGAGCTTCAATCTCTGGCCGCACATGAGCGTGCTGGAGAACGTGATGGAAGGCCTTCTCTCAGTCAAGCGCATGACGCGGCTAGAAGCCAGCGACCTTGCCGTGGAAGCGCTGCGGCAGGTCGGCCTGTCCGGCAAGCACACGGCCATGCCCGCAAGTCTGTCGGGCGGTCAGCAGCAGCGCGTCGGTATTGCGCGCACGCTTGCCATGGCCCCTGAAGTCATTCTCTTCGATGAACCCACCAGCGCGCTCGATCCCGAACTCGTCGGCGAAGTGCTCGCCGTGATGCGCGGCCTCGCCGGTACGCGGACGACGATGATCGTCGTCACGCATGAAATCGGCTTTGCGCGCGATGTGGCCGATCGCGTGGTCTTCATGGACGGCGGCAAGGTCATTGAGATGGGACCGCCCGCGCAGGTCATCGATCACCCTTCGTCGGCGCGTCTGCGCCAGTTTCTTCACCGCTTCACACCGCAAGAGCCCCGCTCATGACATCTTCTCTTTCGCCCATTACCGTGCCCGCCGGGCATGGCAAGGCTGTCCGTCTTCAAGCAGGCCAGGCCGTGCGCGTGGTCAATACGCATGGCACGCAGGTCGTCGATTGCTGGGCCTGGAACGCCTACGATCTCACCGAATACATGTGCATGGAGACGACGCGCGTCTGGAACCAGCGGCTCAATCCGACTGTCGGCGACAGCTTCGTCACGAACCAGCGTCATCCGATTCTGACCGTAGTCGAAGACACGACGCCTGGCGTACACGACACCTTCATGGCCGCCTGCGACCGCAAGCGTTATGAACTGCTCGGCGTGCGCGGCTATCACCGCAACTGCTGCGACAACATGTTTGAAGGCATGTTCCAACTTGGCGTGACGCCGCCGCGCGCGAACCTCGCATCGTTCAATATTTTTATGAACATTCGCGTGCAGCCGGACGGCATTACGCTGCATACCTTGCCGACGGTGACCCAGCCCGGCGAGTCCATTACGCTGCGCGCGGAGATGGATTGCTTTGTCGCTTTTTCGGCGTGCCCGCAGGATATCGTCAAAATTCAGGGACAGGGCGACAACACGCCCAAGCCGGTTGATATCGTCGTGCTCGATGACTATCATTCCGATCTTCCTGGTACCCAGACCTGGGTACCCGAGGCTTAACTTAAATGGCACACCCGACTATCGATCCCGATGCCCCCGCGTTCGTAAGGCGCGGCGTCAACCTAACGATCCGCGTCTGGGCGCGGCGGCCGTGCAGACCAGCGACGACTTTTTCGCACTGATGACGCGCATGCTCAATCCCGAGACCGTCGTCTTCATTTGCGGCAAGTACGACGACAACGGAAAGTGGATAGACAGCTGGGAATCGCGCCGCAAGCGCGTAAGCGGCTGGTTTAGGCAGCAAACCACTCGCCCACTCCTCAATCCAATGCCTGGAATGGCGCATGGAAAGGACCAGTGCTCGTTCAGGCATTCGTCGCGGAATCGCCCGTTAGAACTCTCGATGTAGGCGTTTTCCACGGGCCTGCCGGGCCCGATGGACGACAGCGTGACACCACCTCATAAGCCCACGCATCCAGCACCTTACCAGCGAACTCCCGACCGTCGTCCACCGTGATGGAAGCAGGCAAGCCGCGCATCTCGCGTAACCCTTCAAGCACCTGCTTGACCCGCAGACCCGGCAACGACCTATTGAAGCGCACCGGGAATCTCGGAGACGGTTTCGCTGGCGTTGTGCTGCCATCGGCCCCCCAGCGAGTTGCTCATAGTAACGGGCTTCTGCTTCGGACGGCGGGATGTTGCCGGTAGGTTCAAGCAGGCGTCGGTGGTTAAACCAGTCAACCCATTCGAACGTCGCGAGTTCGACCGTCTGCACGTTGCGCCATGGGCCACGACGACGAATAACTTCCGCTTTGTAAAGGCCGTTGATTGTTTAGGCAAGCGCGTTATCGTACGAATTGCCCACGCTGGCGACTGACGGTTCGATCCCCGCTTCGGCTAGATTGTCCGTGTACCGAATGGAAACGTATTGGGCGGATTCAACCGGTCGTCGCAACACCGGATTGTTGAATAAATTTCAGGTACTCGTTTAGGGCTTCCGCAGGCGTTTTCCATCCAAGAGTTTTCCGCGGCCTTGAGTTCAACGTATCAGCAACGGCTTGGATCTCCCGAGCGTTCCATCGGGACAGGTCTGTACCTTTTGGAAAGTATTGTCGTAGAAGGCCATTGGTGTTCTCATTTGTACCGCGCTGCCATGGGCTTTGCGGGTCGGCGAAGAATACTTTCACGCCAGACTCGATAGTGAAGCGGGCATGATCGGAAAGCTCCTTGCCACGATCCCATGTCAATGACCGCCATAACTCAGCGGGCAAGTCAGTCACAGTCTTCTTAAGTGCGTTGGCCATCGTGACGGCCCCGTAGCCGGCTAGCGCAGGCCCGTTCTTCGTGCAAGGTATCAACCCGTAGCCTTTCTCTCGAGGTAAATGCACAAGCATCGTAAAGCGGCTCGACCTTTCCACCAGCGTCCTGATGGCCGATCGATTCAGACCGATGAGGAGGTCGCCTTCCCAATGGCCTGGCACCGCACGATCTTCCGCCTCTGCAGGCCGACTAGAGATCATCACCTGCTCACTGACATGCGCCCACGCCTTAGCACGCGCTCTTGCTCGAGGAACGCGCAACGCGCGCCCCGTGCGCAGGCAGCCCACCAGCTCGCGCTTGAGTGCGCCGCGCCCTTGAATATAAAGCGCTTGATAAATGGCTTCGTGGGAAATACGCATCGATTCATCATCCGGGAAATCAACCTGCAACCGATTGGCAATTTGTTCAGGTGACCAGCCATTGACCCATGTTCGATCGCCGCGATGGGGCTTATTTCGACCCTTAAACGGTGCCTGCCTAGGCCCAGTAATCACACGGCCATCAGCGTCATGAACTTTGCCTTCCAGGCGTTCCTGTACATATTGACGCAGTTGTTCATGAGTTGCCAGCTTCGCTGGCTTCGGTCGTTTGGCGAATCGATCCGCCTTCCACTGCGCAACAGAGGCGCGATACTCGAGATACCCACTGCGTGTTGCTGCATTGCGCGTGAGTTCTCGCGAAACGGTTGATGGACTGCGTCCGATACGCCGAGCGATTTCGCGCACTCTAAGGCCTTGAACAGAGAGCAATGCTATCTCTTCTCGCTCAGGAAACGACAAGTATCGACCAGCGATAGGTTTTGACATGAATAGTGGCATGCCGCCACGATAGCGGAACCAGCGCGAGCCCACTGCTTGAGATGCGCCTACCGCCTCCGCTGCCTTCTCGCTTGTAATGCCTGTCGCAATATGTTGCCAAAAGCGACGCTCGATCTCGTTTCCAAGTGATGGCGCGCCCGGCGAGTACATCGCTCCTCTACCGGTCAACCGATACACTTGCTTTGCACATCGGACCATGCAACACCTCCTCGATTAAAGGTGTTGCGACGACCGGTTGAATCCGCCCAATACGTTTCAATTCGGTATACGGAGCGTCTAGCCGAAGCAGGAATCGAACCGTCAGTCGGCAGCGTCGGAGATTCATACGACAACGCACTCGCCGAAACGATCAACGGCCTTTACAAGGCAGAAGTTATTCATCGTCGCGGACCATGGCGTAACGTGCAGGCGGTTGAACTCGCCACGCTTGAATGGATGGACTGGTTTAATCACCGACGCCTGCTTGAGCCGATCGGCAACATCCCACCGGCCGAAGCGGAAGCCCGCTACTATGAACGAATCGCTGGAATGCCGATGGCAGCGTAACTCCAGCAAAAACGTCTCCGAAATTCCAGGTGCGCTTCACCCCTTGCCGAAGGACTCGCGTTCGATGTCCGAGAGCAGCGTGCCGTTCAACCGGTAAATCTCTTCCACCAGCCCCTTGAAGCCTGGCAGGCCGGCGGGGTAAGAAATACCTGCACCGCAAAAAATACTACTCGCCCCTCCTCGTGTGCCTGCAAGAGCGCATTCGGTATGTCAGGACCGTTGGCGATAAATTGCACAATAATTACCTCTTGTCGCTTTTTTTTGTCAGCGGTATTTTATTGCCCTACTTAGACTAACGACAATCAGGAATTCGCTCTGCGGTTTGTGCTATCCAGTGAGGCCCACCGAAGCACGCCTCCTAGGAGATAGCGGCGCCGATGTCAGCGGAGCAGCAACGGTATCGGCCGTTTAAGTAAGCACACCTAACTGTCAGCAGACTCTGAGTTTTGCACGTAATCTCTCAGACTGCTTGCAGGGCGAATCGGTCGTCTGAATGACGCCGCCCCAGCGATGCCGAATGGCGCTAGGTGGCCGGCTAGCGCCCGATGTGCAAGCCCGGCGGTCGCGACGGGCGCGATCTCTCATGCAAAAGGCATAAAGCCACCCAGAAGCGGCTCTAGAACCTTCTTTCACAGCTACGACTGCTTCCGACGATAAAGCAGTCCTTTTCGCGAAACCGCGTTAGTTCGAGATATTGTTCCAGCGGTCAGCTAAAGCGAACGGCTTCTCCGGACTGAGCGGCCTGTCGAACGGATGCAGTGATTTCAAGCGTTTTGGCAGCGTCAAACGCATCGCAGAGCGGCGCTTCCTCTTTCCGAATGACCGATCCGAAGTGGCGCATCTGCTCAACATAGGGGTCTGCGGCAGCGTAGTCCACTTTCCCAATCGCGAGCGGGTGGAACCACCCTCGATCGCCCGTGTAGTGCCACATCCGCAACGTGGGCAGCGCCAGCGAGGCATCGGTCCCAGACAGGAAGTGACTCTCAATGGAATTTTTCGCAAACGAAGCGTTTTCACCGGAAGACGTGTCCCAACTCCAAGGTGAGACTGCCGTATCGGACAAGGTAATCGTCGCGACCGCGCCGTTCTTTAGCTGAATGATAATAGCAGCCGTATCCTCAACTTCGAAACCGCGAACCGCATTGGACGTAATGGCTTGCAGGCTCGCGATCTCGCCGCAAACGAAGCGCAATAAGTCGATCTCGTGGATGAGGTTGATCAGCACCGGTCCGGCCGCTGTCGTCCGGCGCCATGCTTCGTTGAAGTAGGCGTCCGGTTTGAGGAAGGTAGCGAGCGCAGACGCGGAAACCAGCCTACCCAGCTTCCCCTCCTGAATCAACGAGCAGGCCGTCCGGACGATCGGGTTATGTCGCCGATGATGACCCACGAGCAAGGGTACGTACGCATCGGCTGCAGCCTTCGCCAAGCGAAGTGCTTGATCGACTGTATCGGCGATTGGCTTCTCGACGAGCACGGCGATGCCCGCGTTAATCAGCTCCAGCGACATCGGCACATGCAAGGCGTTCGGCGTTGCGACGATGGCACCGTCGAGCTTCATCTGGTCGACAAGTGCTCGATGGTCGGCGAACCACGGTATCGAGAATTCATCGGCCAGCGCCATCGCAGCGACGTTCGGGTCTGCGATTCCAACGATCTCGACTCCTTTGGCTTGGGCCGCGCCGCCCAGATGCGCGCGCCCTATTGCGCCCGCGCCGATAAGACCCACTCGTGATACAGACATCGATGCTCTCCTCGGGTCAATGCGTGGTTGCATTGCGCAGCACGGGTGCCGCGTTGCTACGGACTCGGCCCTGCACATAAGCTGCGACGATGGCAATTGCGATAGGGGCCGTCAGGAAAAGAAAGAGCTGACCAAAGTTCCATTTGAAGCTCAGCAGCACGGCGCCGATCGATGCGCCGGAGATCGCACCGAAGCGGCCGATGCCCGTCATCCAGCTGGTGCCGGTAGCACGCATTTCAGTGGGATAGTAGCTCGCAGCCATTGCAGTCCAGCCAGTGTTCGTCGAGTTTGTGCAATAGCCGAGCAGGAAAACAAGAGCAATGAGACCGGCGAGGCCGACGTTCAGCTGCGAGATGGCGATTGTGAAGATGAGTGCTGCAAGCAGCGTCGCGATCATAACCTTGTGCGCTTTGAAGCGATCCATTTCCCAACCGATGACGATATTGCCGAGCGTTCCGCCAACCTGCATCATCGCGCCCACCAGCGCCGCGTCGGCGAGCGAGAAATTGTTGTCCTTGACGATGATTGGTAGCCAGCTATTAAGGAAGTAGACCGTCATCAGGTTCATGAACAGCCCGACCCAAAGGGCCAGCGTGACGGTGGTATGCGGCTTCGACACGATGAGTCGGATTGCGCTCTTGCCTGCTTGTTCGCGTTCGGCCGTTGTGAGTTCGGTGAAGGCGTCCACCGTGCCGGGCTGGATTGTGTTGATGATTTTCGCGAGTGCCGTACGACCTTCGTGCTTCACGGCGAGGAATTTTGCGGATTCCGGCAGAACGAAAAACAGCATCACTGCGAACAGGAGCGGGACGATACCGCCCACCACCAAAATCGAATGCCAGCCGTGAGTCGGAATCAGGTAGCTGGAGAGAAAGCCACCCCCCGCTGCGCCCAGCGTGAACCCGCAGTAAATCACTGTCACCATCACCGATCGATGCTTCTTCGGAGCATATTCGGATGCCAGCGTCGCGGCGTTTGGTTGCGATGCGCCCAGGCCGAGCCCGGTCAGAAAGCGCAAGACGGAGAGCACTTCGATGTTAGGCGACCATGCGGATGCAAGACTCATCACGCCAAAGAAAATGACGGCGCCGATGATGACTTTGCGACGACCGAAACGGTCCGCCAGCGGCCCGCCGGTCAGCGCGCCAATTGCGAGGCCGAACAGGCCCATGCTGAGCACCGGTCCAAGCGCGGCACGGCTGATTTTCCAGTCGGCGATCAGTGCGGGAGCGATAAAGCCCATCGAGACCACGTCAAAGCCATCAAGAACCAGGACCACGAGGCCCAAAAAAAGAATTTTCCATTGGAAGCCGGCGAACGGCCTTGAATCCAGGAATTCCTGGACATTCAGTTGTTTGGCAGGGGCGCTCATGTTGTCTCCTAGTATTTCGGATGCGGCATGCTTAAAGCAGTCCGCGCATGTATTCGATGCTGTCGGCGATAGCCTTTTCGTCGTCTTCGTAGGCGGGATGCAGATAGTCGATCTCGAGTGCTAGCAAGCCGGCATAGCCGTGCTTACGACGTTGTCAGGTTGGAGAGCCGGTCACGTAAGATGGCGTGATGAAGAACTCAAAATCGCTCTATCGCGGTCACCGTTTTCCGGCCGAAGTCATCAGTTGCGCCGTGCGTTGGTATTTCCGCTTCCAGTTGAGCCTGCGCGACATTGAGGAGTTGCTCTATGAGCGCGGTGTGATCGTGACTTACGAGACGATCCGATGCTGGTGCGATAAATTTGGCAAGGGCTTTGCCCACCGGGTGAAAGCAGCGCGACGCAAACCAGGTAGCACATGGCACCTCGACGAGATGTTCGTCACGCTACGTGGAGAGCCGTACCTGTTGTGGCGTGCGGTGGACGAGCATGGCGCCGAACTCGACATCCTGGTGCAAGAGCGGCGAGACAAGGCCGCCGCCAAACGCTTCTTCAAGCGTGTGCTGCGCTCCAACCCAGTGCCGCGCAAGATCGTCACCGATCAGTTGCGCAGCTATGCGGCGGCAAAAGCCGAGATCCCGGAACTTGCGAAGGTGAAGCACGTATTCGTCAAAGCTGCAGCTCGACTGAACAACCGCGCCGAGAACAGCCACCAACCGACGCGCGAACGCGAGCGACGCATGCGCGGCTTTCGCGATCCTAAAAGCACACAGGAATTTCTCTCGTGCTTCGGACCGATCCGGCAACATTTCGCGCTCAAGCGGCATCTGCTGCGTGCTTCACTCTATCGCAAGCAACTCGCAGCCCGCTTTGTTGCATGGCGCGAACTCGCCGAACTTGCCCAAAATCCGACGACCGCTTTCTGATAGTCGTCACCCCTGCCGTCGTGCCGCCGCATTCTCGGTAACCTGACAATGCCGCGCTGCATGCTGTCCATCAAGGACGACGGACGCGGCGCGCAGCCCAACGCGGCCCGAGCCGCCAATACATTCGGCCTGCTCGGCATGGGCGAACGTGTACGCCAAATGAACGGTGTCGTCACATTTCGCGGCGCACCGGGCGATGGCTTTCGAATCGACGTCGAGATTCCGATGAGCGCGTTCGTTGCGGTAGCCGATCGCTCCGACGCGCGCATGCCGGCGCTGACACGGAGCAATCCGCTTCGGCAAGAATCTTCCGGGCGGATTCCGCAGATCGACTCTAACGAGAGTCGCGCCACGCGCCTTGGAGCCAAGTCAACAGACCATGTAGCGAGTCTCGCCGTATGATCGCTTGATTTGAATCAAGGACGGACGCCCGGACATCCGTAGACTTGGCTTGCAGCAAGTTCAATCCTCTTCGAGGAAATTCGCCATGTACGCCCATATTCTCGCGCCGATCGACGGCAGCACCACCTCCTCGCATGCTTTCGACGAAGCCCTGAAAGTCGCGCGAGCCAACGACGCGATACTCCAGCCGCTCTATGTCGTTGATCCGCAGCCCCTCGCCTACGACACCACCGCCGCTTTCTACTCCGACATGCACGACGCGCTTCTCGAAGAGGGCCGACGCCTCATCGCACAAGCCACCGAGCGCATGAGCCGGGAAGGTGTGAAAGGAACGCCGCGCATCAGCGAAGTCGAGCTTACGGGTGACGACATCGCCCAGCGCATCGAGACTTGCGCGGAGGAATTCGGCGCGGACCTCGTCGTGATGGGGACGCATGGCCGGCGCGGCTGGCGACGTCTCGCGCTCGGCAGCGTCGCGGATCGGTTCATGCGACTGGCGCGCTGCCCGGTCATCCTCGTGCCGGGACGCGAAGCCGAAGCTCAGGCGAAGCCCAGGAAGCCGGCAGCGCGGTCAGCCGGTTGAGCGTCGCACAAATCTCGCGCGCGACTGCACGCTCTGAACACGTCACGCGGTTCGAATGGGCCTCGCCCGCCTCGGCACAGCGAATGCAGCCCGCTTGCGCGGCTTGGAGGATCGGTGATAATTGTTTAAACCTTCGTTCCCGTGGGGTCAGCCCACGTGCATCCGCAGACTATCGGTGGTCGTCATCCGGTCCTATGAGCAGAAACGAACGCCGACCCTCCACACTCATAAACGGTTCGCCCGGCTGGCGCACCGGTTTGCGCCATGGGATCGCGCTGGCGGCATTGGCCGGGGCGGCTTTGCTTGCCGCATGGTCGACCGGACTTCAACGCCTGTTGTCCGCTTGTGCGCTCAGCGGACTCGCGCAGTTCTGGTTGTGGGCGGGCGCGGTGACATCGGCCCTGCTGCTGGCCGCATCGATCCTGCTTTTCGGCGCGCAGCGCACCGCGCGCGCCTCGGCCGACCGGGCCGTTCTTGGCCAGAAGCGGCTGGAGGGTATCCTCCGCTCCACCACGGAGGCCATTATCACGGTCGATTCGACGCAGCGCATCGTGATGTTCAATCCGATGGCGGAGAAGGTCTTCCGCTGCAATCCGAGCGACGCGATAGGCGCGCCGCTGTCTCGCCTGATCCCCGAGCGTTATCGCGCGGGGCATGAGCGCCAGGCCAGGCTTTTCGAACGAACAGGCGTGTCGGATCGCCAGATGGGCGGGAGCCGCGTATTGCACGGGCTGCGCGCCGACGGCAAGGAGTTTCCTCTCGAGGCATCGATATCGCAGACCGAAGACGATGACGGCAAACTGCTCACCGTCATCCTGCGCGACGTGACCGAGCGCGTGAAAGCAGAAGCCATCCTCAGGCAATCGCGCGAGGAACTTCGCGCGCTTTCGGCGAATCTTCAGCAGATTCGCGAGCAGGAAAAGAGCCGGATCGCGCGTGAACTGCATGACGACCTCGGCCAGACGCTCAGCGCATTGAAGATGGAAATGTCCGTGCTCAAGGCGCGGCTCGACGCGCAGGGCGAGTTCGACGATGGCATCGCCGCCCAGATGCAGCGCATGCTTGGCCTGATCGACTGCAATATCGCGTCGCTCAGGCGCATCGCGGCGCATCAGCGGCCGGTCATGCTCGACGATCTCGGTTTGCCGGCGGCCATCGACTGGCTCGTCGAGGATTTCATTCAGCGCCACGGAATCGAGGTCAGGCACGAGTTCGACACCGGCGATCTCGCGTTCAATACGGACGCGGCGACCGCTGTTTTTCGCATCGCCGAAGAGGCGCTCACGAATATCGTTCGCCATGCGCACGCAAGCCGCGTCGATCTGTCGCTCAGCGCCGACCACGACAATTGCGTGCTGCGCGTGGGCGACGATGGAATCGGCGCTTCGGCCTTGCCATCGGCGAACGCGAAATCGTTCGGCTTGCTGGGCGTGCGCGAGCGTGCCAACGCGCTGGGCGGGCGCGTCCAGATCGATTCGATGCCGGAAAGCGGCTTCGTGCTGACCGTAGTTCTGCCGCGCGACGCCGTACGGGAAAAGGAATCGCAACCATGACGATAAAAGTGCTGCTCGCTGACGACCACACGCTGGTACGCGACGGACTGCGCCATATTCTCGCCGACGCGAGCGGCTTCGAGGTCGCCGGCGAAGCGAGCGACGCGGCCAGCACGCTCGATCTCGTTCGTTCGACGCCGGCGCACGTGCTGGTCCTCGATCTGTCGATGCCGGGCCGCAGCGGCCTCGATCTGCTCGGGCAGATCAAGGAGGAAAGGCCCGGCCTGCGCATTCTCGTGCTCACCATGCACGCGGAGCAGCAATACGCCACGCGGGCGTTCAAGGCAGGCGCATCCGGCTATCTCACCAAGGAAAGCGCGAGCGCGGAACTGGTCTCTGCCGTGACCAAGGTTGCCGCGGGCGGCGCGTACGTGAGCCTCGCGATGGCTGAACGCTTCGCGCAGAATCTGAGCGGGCGCGCCGACCTTCTACCGCATGAACACCTGTCGGACCGCGAATTCGAAGTGTTCCGGCGACTTTGCGCGGGCGAGTCCATCAATATGATGGGCGAGACGTTGTGCGTGAGCGCCAAGACGATCAGCACATACAAGGCGCGCTTACTCGAGAAAATGCAGATGTCGCATGAAGCGGCGCTCGTGCGTTATGCAGTCAAGCATAAGCTGTTCGACGACGAAGACAACAAAGTCTGACCGGCTTCTTGCGTGTCAGGATTTCCCTACACGCCTTCCCAAATCCCTACCGACCTTTCCATCGCTGCCGATTTAATTTCGAGATAGCGCGGCTGATAATCGAGGCATGGATTTATCTGCCGCGCATCGAGCTTTCGGGTCTCACGACATCCGGCTCGTACGCGAATCCTAAATTCGACAGGAGCCTCGCATGTTTCTCGAAAGCGAACACAGATCCATCGCCGTTCGATCTGAAGCGCCCGCGCCGCGCCGCGCTTTCCAGATCGCGGAAAGTTCCAGGTCCGCCGCGACACGCAACGGCGTGCGCTGCTCGACCTGTTCGACGCAGCGAATCTGCTTGCCGGGCGGGCTCTCGCGCGATGAATACGAGCGGCTCGATGCGATCATCTGCGCGACACGGACCGTACGGCGTGGCGAAACGCTCTACCGATGCGGCGACGCGTTCGGCAGCCTCTATGCCGTACGCAGCGGCTGCTTCAAGACCGTCGTCATGCATCGCGACGGCAACGGGCAAGTCACGGGCTTTCACCTGGCGGGCGACGCGCTCGGGCTCGACGGCGTGAGTTCGGAGCACCATAGCTGCGACGCCATCGCACTGGAGGACAGCGTGGTTTGCGTCATTCCGTTCGATCTGCTCGAACGGCTGTGCCGCGAGGTCAGGACCATTCAGCATCACGTGCACCGTCTGATGAGCAGCGAAATCGTGCGCGAATCCAGGCTCATGATGCTGCTCGGCACGATGTCGGCGGAACAGCGCGTCGCCGCGTTCCTGCTTAATCTCTCGTCGCGCATGAAAGCGCGCGGCTGTTCGCCGGCGCAGTTCGTGCTCCGAATGACGCGCGAGGAAATCGGCAGTTATCTGGGCCTCAAGCTGGAAACGGTGAGCCGGATGTTCTCAAAGCTGCATAAGGCTGGCGTGGTGGACACGCGAGGCAAGGAAGTGCGGATTCTGGATCGCGAGGGGCTCGAGCGGGTTTGAACGCCGCCTGGGATTAAAGAGAGGGACTGGCGCACGCGTGGAGCGCTCTTCTTGCGAGCGCCCGGCAGTATCCGCTCTGCGCATCCGGTGGGCCAACCCACATCGCTTCATGCTCAAGCGCTGCATCTCTGCCGAAGAAGGCGCACGGCATGCTCGAACACCTGATGAATCGCCACGCTCAAATCGGGACTCGAGATCCTTCCGGCCGGGACGACGTCGAATTCACGCGTCACCAGATCGAGCCGGGCATCGTAGAAGCAAATTCCGGACTGGTCGAGATGCGCCTCGATGCTCAAATGGCAGTTGGCGATGTCCTTTGCGACCCGTTCGAGCCGAACCAGACCAACGCCGGCTTCTCGCTCTACCTCATCGGCGCCGGCAAAGCCCAGACAGTCGATCTGCATTCCGAGGCCCATGGTCTTTCTCTCCCATTTTTCACGTTTCGAGCATGCGCTGCGGACCTGGCGCCTAACGGCGCTGCATGCTTCACATCCGGCGCGTCACCGGTCGACTTATCCAGGACGGCGTGCGATCAGGCTTCGACGATACCGGCGCGTTGGCGCCCCGGGTTTGATTTAACTCATCGGAATGCGACGCCGGCGCGCCGGCTCATCGGGGCGCGCGTTTGGCTGCATCGTAGCTCGTGGCGGCGTCGGCGCGAGAGAGCAGTTCGCGCAGCATGCGCAGGTCCTCCCGCATGCCCGCCACTTCCGTCTCAAGGCGCTTGATGTCTATGTGCATGTCCCGCCGAAGCTGCTTTTCTTCGTTGCCGATGAACAGCGCCGCGATGCTAGCGAAGGTGAACGAAAGCATGCCGTAACCCAACAGCACGATGAACACGGCGAAGACCCGCGAGGCCGGCGTCGTCGGGGCGATGTCGCCGTAGCCGACGGCCGCGCTGCTTTCGAAGGCGAGCCACAGACCGTCCGCATACGTCTGCACGCGCGGCTCGAGGCAATAGAAGCCGCCGCCCGCAAGCAAAATGAGCACCGCGGCGATCGACAGCAAGATCAGCAGGCGATGCGGGACGAAGAACGCTCGCAGTGTGAGCACGATGCGCAATGCGAGCGCGCCCATGAACAGGAGTCTCAGCACCCATCCGGGCGCCGACCAGGGTGCGGCGCTTGCAAACACGCTCAGTAGCGCGGCCAACCCGAGGCCCGCGTCCAGAGCGTTGCGATGCAGAAACGCCGCACGATGCCTAGTCAGTGCGAGCATGCGGCCCACCACGCCGATGCATGCAAAGCCTGCGAACATGTCAAGTCCGCGCGCCCAAAGCATCCCGACGGACGGCCCGATGAGTTCGAGGTAGAACGCTGGCACGAGAAGGAGCTGTGCGGCGAACAGCGGCCAGCGCATCAGATGCCAGGCGCGAATTGCGGCGGGTGCATCGTGCGTTTCGACGCCGCCCGCGCCCATTTCACACACCCAGTGTCCCATGTCGCGATAGTTTGGTTTCGAAGCGGTCCGATTGAAGTACCCTGGCCCGTAATACAGCGTCGCACGCCCTTTGCGATCGATCAGTTATCAATGAGGGCATGCACTCTCCCAAGTGCAAAAGCTCATGCCTGAGGACGTGAGCGGATCAGAAGCAAGGGGCATATCGAATTTCTCAAGAACGCCTGCACGACGCTGTCCTGCACGGGCCGCCGAAATCCGGCGCGGCCGTGCGTTTCACGGCGCAGCGCTGAAGGCATCGCGCAACCGGATCCGCGCTGCTTTGCGTTTCCAGCAGTTGCATCTCGCATTGCTTGCCCGCAGCGTGCAAATGCGTTGGGACGAGAGCGCCGCCGCGTACGGCACGAGACGATGTGAACCCGCGCGTTCGAGCACTTCGCGATGTGCGCCGCTCCGTCCAGCACGCGCTGCGAATCGCTCCCGTCGAGCGCAACCATGATTTTCCGGTACATGAAAGCTCCCCTTTGGACGGCAGGCTCAGATCACTGATTTCCAGATTGTCGATCCGTGCGAGTCTGCGCTCGATCTGCTCCACAAAGGTATCGATGACGCGCCGCTCATCGTCCGCGCGAAGCGTGCCTGTGATCGGGCAGCGCGCGATGGGCTGCTTGCCGACGAGCTTCTTCGTGTCTGCGAAGGCCGTGGGAGCAGCGCGCGCGTCGCGTGCAGAGGAAGGCCCACATGCGCTTGCGCCGGTTGACCCCGTCACCCGCGCGCGCACTGACGCGCTGACCGTGCCGGACCACACGGGCGTACCGATGATGACCACGTCGTAACGCGCCACATTTTCCGTTTGCTCTCGCCTTCTGCCGAGTGCGTCGCTTCGGGCGGTTCACGAGACCTCGATCAGGACCTTGAGCGCTCGAGTCTCCGCCGCGTTGCTGAAGGTCGCATACGCGTCCAGCACGTCATCCAGCCTGAAGCGGTGCGTGATGAGCCGCTGCGGAACCAGGCGGCCCGCGCGCACCGTCTTGAGCAGCATGGGCGTGCTCACCGTATCGACGAGCCGCGTGGTGATGGTGACGTTGCGGTCCCACAGCGTTTCGAGATGCAGATCGGCTTTCGCGCCATGCACGCCCACGTTCGCGACGGTCCCGCCTGCCGCGATGATCGACTGGCACAACTCGAAGGTCGAAGGCACACCGACCGCTTCCACGGCGCAATCCACGCCCGCGCCATCCGTCAGGCGCAAGACTTCTGCGACGGGTTCCGTCGGCCCGATATCGATGCACGCGGTCGCACCGAAAGTGCGCGCCACATCAAGACGATGCTTGTCGCGATCGATCATGATGATCTGCGCCGGCGCATAGAACTGCGCGGTGAGCAAGGCGGCAAGACCGATCGGCCCAGCGCCTACGATCGCGACCGTGCTGCCGGGCTGCACGCGGCCATTGAGCACCCCGCATTCGAAGCCCGTCGGAAGAATATCCGACAGCATGACGAGCGCCTCTTCTTCCACACCGGGCGGGATCGGGTAAAGGCTCGTATCGGCATGCGGAATGCGAACATACTCGGCCTGCGTGCCGTCGATGCGATTGCCGAGTATCCAGCCGCCCGTCGCGCAATGCGAATACATGCCGCGTCGGCATGCCGCGCACTTGCCGCAAGAGGAGATGCACGATATCAGCACGTGATCGCCCGGCTTGAATGCGGCGACGGCCGCGCCCACTTCTTCGACGATGCCGACACCCTCGTGTCCGAGCACGCGGCCGGGCTCGCAGCTCGGCACGTCGCCCTTGAGGATGTGCAGATCGGTGCCGCAGATGGTCGTTCGCGTCACGCGCACGATCGCATCCGTGGCGTTGGCGAGCTTCGGAACGGGGCGCTCGTCGAGCGACTTTTTCCCCGGGCCATGATAGACAAGTGCTTTCATCTTCGAACTCCTCGTGAGCGCATGACGTTGCGTCGACGCGACCATTGTATGACCCGGGCCGGCATCGGCGATTGACCTGAGTCAACGGAAGCGGACCACGGCGACGAAGCGCCGCGCCGTTGACCTGCATCAACCGGATCGCCGCGCCGCGTCTCTAGACTCATTGGCTGTGAGGATCCGTGCAATCGACGTGTTCACTTGCTTGCCCTTCGGTTCAAGGAGTGACGAGATGAGCTATAAGACTGTTCTCGTGCATCTCGACACCAGCGTGCGTGCGCATCCGAGGCTGGAAACCGCCTTGCAGCTCGCGAAGCGCTTCGACGCACACATCGTCGGACTATTCGCGATCTTCCAACCCGACCCGCGCGCGTTCGAAGTCATGGCGGGCACCGCCGGGTATTACGAGCAGCACGCAGCCATGCGGCGCGAAAGACGCGGCGCGATCGAGCGGCTGTTTCACGCGGAGTTGAAGCGCGCGGGCGTGCCCGGCGAATGGATCGAAACGACCGAGCCTGCGAACGTCGTGGTGCCGCGTCTCGCGCGCTGCGCGGATCTGGTAGTTGCGAGCCAGGACGATCCGGGAGATGCAGAAGCCTATGTCGGCGATCATTTTCCGGAGACACTCATCCTGTCTTCCGGGCGTCCGGTCCTGCTCCTTCCCTACACGGGCTTTTTCGCCGAGCCCGGCCGACATCCGATGATCGCCTGGAACGGCAGTCGCGAAGCGGCCCGAGCCGTTCACGACGCAATGCCCTTGCTCAAGACGGCCGAGCGCGTGTCGATTGTCAGAATCGGTACGGACCGGGGCGGAGCGCATGGCGAGCGCATTCCCGGCGCGGATATCGCGGTATGCCTCGCGCGGCACGGCGTGAAGGCCGAGATCTCGCCGAGCGTCGGCGCGACCGATGCCTCAGCCGGCGAGTTACTGCTCTCCCGCGCGGCCGATCTGAATGCGGACCTGGTGGTGATGGGCGGCCATGGTCACGCGCGCTGGCAGGAACTTGTGCTCGGCGGCGTCACGCGAACGCTCCTCGCGTCGATGACCGTTCCTGTGCTCATGTCTCACTGATCGGCCGGTTCGCCAATCCAGTTGAGAGCGGACGCGGCCGCCTGCATCACGAAACGATAGACCGGTCCCTATCGAATGTCCCCCGATCACTGGGGCCATTTTTGATTTGCGTCAGTGTTTCTTCGAGTTCGTTCCAGCCACAATGACCTGCCCGGAGAGCCGGCCATTGTGGCACCCGGTTCCCGCTCACTTCGGCGCGCGTCGAGGAAACGAATGAACGACAGGGAAGATTCGATCCAGCAAGAGCAGAAGCCGCGAACGCAAGAGCCGGCGATTTCCATACAGGCGGCGCGCGAAGACGAACGCAAGCGCATCGCGCGGGAGCTTCATGACGATCTTGGACAGAATCTCACCGCGCTCAAGATGGCGCTTGCGGACCTCGAGAAGCTGCTTTGCCAAAGCGGCATCATCACCGCTCCGGCATCGACGCGCGTCAGAGATATGGAATGCCTCATCGACTTGACGGTTGCGTCGCTGCGGCGTATTGCAAGCGGCATGCGTCCTCTTGCCTTCGAGACGCTGGGACTCGCCGCCGCGCTCGAAAGACTCGTCGAAGAGTTCGTGCAACGGTATGGCATCGACGTCGAGGCCCGCTTCAGCACCGATGACCTCAGCCTCGAACCGAGTGCCGACGAAAACTTGTTTCATATCGTGCAGGAGGCTTTGACCAACGTCGCACGGCATGCGTGTGCCGGCAAGGTCACCATCGATCTGAAACGTGCTGGAAACATCGGCATCCTGCATATTTCCGACAACGGGCAAGGAACAGCGCTTTCCCTGCTGGACGATGGAAGCTCGCTGGGGCTGATCGGCATGCGCGAGCGCGCCGATGAAATTAAAGGCACGCTGTCGCTCGACAGCGCGCCGAGCCGCGGTTTTCGCGTGCATCTCGCCTTCCCGATTCCATCCACGGAGGATGCGGTCTCTTCACCGATTTCACCCCTCGCGCAAAGGTAAGAACCGACGCGACGAACCGCTTCGCCGCAATCGTTGACTTGCGTCAACGCCACCGTCTTCGCAAGTCGCTACATTTTCTCTCGCAGCGCAACATAGTGCACGGTGCGCGATGTCAACCGCCATCGGCCGGTCTCAAAGAATCGGTCAGAGCGCGCACGCGAGCATGGCAAGACCTCTCCAGTATTCCAGAACGACAGGAAACGACGAATGGATGCCCGTCTCAGTTCCGCCCCGCCGGGGAACGCCTTGGTTCACGAAGATACACGGCGCAGCGAGCCTGAAGCACCGTTTCGGGCGCTGGATCATGCGAAGGAAGCAATGATCGCCCGAACGACGGCAGGACTGTCGCCGGCAGCACTGACGCTGGCGCTCGCGGACTGGTCCATCCATCTCGCCACTGCGCCCGGCAAGCGCATGGAACTGGCTGCGCTCGCCATGCAGAACGCCAGGAGTATCATCGACTACGTGCGTGACGTCGCAGCCGGGCTTTATGTCGCGCCGCTCGTCGACGCCACGCCGGGCGATAACCGCTTCACCGCTCTTGCATGGCAGACGGAACCGTACCGCCTGTGGCAGCAGAGCTTTCTGCTCGCGGAACAATGGTGGAACACGGCGACCCGTGACGTGCCCGGTACGACGCGTCATCACGAGGATGTTGTCTCGTTCGTCGCGCGCCAATGGCTCGACATCTTCGCGCCGACGAACTTCTCGTCGACGAATCCGGAGGTCTTCGAGCGAGCCGCTTCGACTTTCGGCATGAGCCTTCTGCAAGGCGCCGGCAACGCGGTGGAAGACGTTCTGCGTCAGGTGGCCGGGCAGCAGCCCGCAGGCGTGGATCAGTTCAAGGTCGGTGTCGATTTGGCCGTCACGCCCGGCAAGGTCGTGTTTCGCAACCATTTGATCGAACTGATTCAGTACAGCCCGGCAACGGCCAAAGTGCTCGGCGAGCCGGTGCTGATCGTGCCCGCGTGGATCATGAAGTACTACATTCTCGACCTGTCGCCGCGCAACTCGCTGATCCGCTATCTGGTGGGACAGGGCTACACGGTGTTTTGCATCTCATGGCGCAACGTCGGCGCGCAAGACCGGGACATCGGCCTCGACGACTATCGGCGACTCGGCGTGATGGCCGCGCTCGACAGCATCTCGGCAATCGTGCCGGGGCGGCGTATCCACGCCACGGGCTACTGTTTGGGCGGCACCCTGCTTGCGATTGCCGCCGCGGCGATGGCTGGCGCGGGCGACGAGCGGCTCGCATCAGTCTCGCTGTTCGCCGCGCAAACCGATTTCAGCGAGCCGGGCGAGCTGCAACTTTTCATCGACGACAGCGAAGTCTATTTCCTCGAAAGCATGATGTGGTCGGAGGGCTATCTCACGGCCGATCAGATGTCCGGCGCCTTCCAGTTGCTGCAGTCGAACGACCTCGTCTGGTCGCGCGTCGTTCACAACTATTTGCTTGGCGTGCGAGCGCCGATGATCGACCTGATGGCATGGAACGCCGACGCCACGCGCATGCCCTATCGCATGCATTCCGAATATCTGCGCAAGCTGTTTCTCGACAACGATCTTGCATGCGGTCGATATCGGGTCGACGGGCGGCCCGTCTCGATCCGCGATATTCGCACGCCGATGTTCGTGGTCGGCACGGAACGCGATCACATCGCGCCGTGGCACTCGGTATTCAAGATCCACAATCTCTCGGATACCGACATCACCTTCGTGCTGACGAGCGGCGGACACAATGCCGGGATCGTCAGCGAGCCGGGGCATCCCCATCGCCACTTCAGGTTGAAGCACACAGCAGCGGGCGATCTGCGCATGGATCCCGAGGCATGGATGGCGGTCGCTCCGACGCAGGAGGGCTCGTGGTGGCTCGCGTGGACCGACTGGCTCGCCGCGCACTCCGGACCGAAGCGCATCGCGCCGCCCGCCATGGGGGGAAGCGACGACGCCGCAACGCTCGCCGACGCGCCCGGCACCTATGTCTTCCAGTCCTAGGAGCCATGCCATGAACGACGACATGCTCATGCGCAACCGGACCTTCGACGAGCTCGCGATCGGCGAATCGGCTTCGATCGTGCGCACCGCCGGGCAGAACGACATCGACCTCTTCGCCGCGATGTCGGGCGACGTCAACCCCGCGCACATGGATGCGTCCTTCGCCGCGACCAATCTGTTCGGCCATGTGGTCGTGCACGGCATGTGGACCGGCGCGCTGATTTCCGCGCTGCTCGGCACGCGACTGCCGGGCCCGGGCACCATCTATCTCGATCAGACACTTCAGTTCCGCCATCCGGTCACGCCGGGCGACACCATCACCGCTACCGTGACGGTCACGGAAAAGCGCGCCGAGAAGCGCATCGTGCTGCTCGACACGCGCTGCACGAACCAGAAAGGCGAGGTGGTGCTGCTGGGCGTCGCCACGGTGATCGCGCCCGCCGCGCCGATCGCGTGGCCGTCCATGCCGCGCCCGGAAGTGGGCGTGCGCCGGCATTACCGCTATGAAGCGTTCATCCGCGAGGCGCGGCAGCGGCCGTCGTTGCGCACTGCAATCGTTCATCCCTGCTCGGACGATGCCATCGGTGCGGCGCTGGAAGCGCGCGACCAGGGGCTGCTCGATCCCATCCTGATCGGACCAGAACCCCGGATTCGCGCCATTGCCGATGCTGCGGGACTCAGTCTAGAAGGCGTCGATATCGAACCGGTCGAGCACAGCCATGCGGCCGCCGCGCGCGCGGTCGAACTGGGCGTGTCGGGGAAGATCGGCGCATTGATGAAAGGCAGCCTGCATACCGATGAACTGCTCTCGGCCGTGGTCGCATCGGGGTCCGGGCTGCGCACGGATCGCAGGATCAGCCATGTCTATGCGATGGACATTCCCGCCTATGCGAAACCGCTGCTGGTCACCGATGCCGCAGTCAATATCGCGCCGTCGCTCGACCAGAAGCGCGACATCTGCCAGAACGCGATCGACCTGATGCATCTGCTGGGCGTCGAGAAGCCGCGCGTCGCCGTCCTCGCGGCGGAAGAGACCGTCAATCCGAGAATGCCCACCACGCTCGATGCGGCCGCGCTTACCGTCATGGCGGCGCGCGGACAGATCACGGGCGCGTGGGTAGACGGCCCGCTCGCGTTCGACAACGCGATCAGCGCGGAGGCGGCGCAGGTCAAGGGCATCGACTCTCCCGTCGCCGGACATGCCGACATTCTGCTGGCGCCCGATCTGGAAGCCGGCAACATTCTGGCCAAGCAACTGGTGTATTTCGCGGGCGCTGATGCAGCGGGCATCGTGCTCGGCGCACGCCTGCCGATCATTCTCACGAGCCGCGCCGACAGCCTGCGCGTGCGCCTCGCATCCGCCGCGCTAGCGAAACTCGCGTTCGAACGCGCTCAAGGAGGCGCGCGGACATCATGAGTGCGCCGCTTCTGCTGACCTTCAATCCCGGCTCGTCGACGATCAAGATCGGGCTGTTTCGCGTGCCGTCCGGCGTGGCGGAGCGAATGGGACAGGCCACGATCGACTTTCGTGAGACGCCGCTGCGCCTGCATCTCACGAAAGACGGCGAGCGCACCGACATCGCGCTGACTTCGCGCGTCACGGAAGACTTGCACAATGTCCTCGACGAAACGCTCGGCTGGTTCGCCACGCATTTCGCGCTCGACGATCTCGCGTCCGTCGGCCATCGCGTCGTGCATGGAGGCGATCGTTTCACGGGACCGGTCGCGATCGACGACGACGCGCTTGCCGCGATCACCGCGCTGATACCGCTCGCGCCGCTGCATCAGCCGCAAAGCGTGCGGCTGATCCGCGCGATCCGGCATCTGCGGCCGCGCCTTCTGCAGTCGGCCTCGTTCGATACCGCGTTTCACGCGATGCAGACCGACCTCGTGCGCCGCTTCGCGCTTCCTCGCGCGTTGTTCGATGAAGGCATCAAGCGGTACGGCTTTCATGGTCTTTCGTACCGGTTCGTCACGGAGCGGCTGGCGCAGACGTTCCCGCGCCTGGCGCGTGGCAAGGTGATCGCGGCTCATCTGGGCAGCGGCGCGAGCCTCGCGGCTTTCGATGCGGGCATCAGCCGGGACAGCAGCATGGGCTTTTCGACGCTCGAGGGCATTCCGATGGCGACGCGCTGCGGCGCGCTCGACGCCGGCGTCGTGCTGCATCTGCTCGAGCAGCGGCGCATGGCCGTGGACGCGGTCGAGAATATGCTGTACCGGCAATCCGGGCTGCTCGGCGTATCGGGCATCAGCGCGGACAGCCGCGAATTGCAGGCGAGCGATCGGCCGGAAGCCCGCGAGGCGCTGGCGCTCTTCGCCTTTCGCATCGCGGGCGAAGCGGCGCGTCTCGCGGCGACGCTCGGCGGTATCGACACCTTCGTGTTCACCGCGGGCATCGGTGAATATCAGCCGCAGGTGCGCAGCGCCGTGTGCGAGCGGCTCGCGTGGCTCGGCGTCGAACTCGATCCGAAGTCCAATGCCGGCAACGCACGCGTCATCAGCAGCGCGCGCAGCCGAGTGACGGTGCTGGTGATGCCGACCGACGAAGAACAGATCATCGCCGACGAAACCGTGGCCGTTCACCATCGCGAGGAGTCCATCAAATGAATCCGGTCATCGATCTGACAGGCAAGCGCGGGCTCGTGGTCGGCATCGCCAATGAACACAGCATCGCCACCGGCTGCGCCAGAATGTTTCGGAACGCGGGAGCGGAGATCGCCGTGACGTATCTCAACGAGAAGGCGAGGCCCTTCGTCGAACCCGTTGCGCAGGCGCTCGGGGCGTCCATCGTGCTGCCTTGCGACGTCGCGGTTTTCGGTCAAATGGAAGCAGTGTTCGAGCGCCTGACCCATGACTGGGGCAGGCTCGATTTCCTGCTTCATTCGATCGCCTACGCGAGCGCCGACGCATTGCACGCGAACCTCATCGACTGCCCGGCCGATGGCTTCGCGCTCGCCATGGCGGTGTCATGTCATTCATTCATCCGCATGGCGAAGCTCGCCCTGCCGTTGATGTCCGACAGCGGCAGCCTCATGACCGTGAGCTTCTATGGCGCCGAGCGCGCGGTCGATCACTATAACGTGATGGGTCCCGTGAAGGCGGCGCTCGAATCGAGCGTGCGTTATCTCGCCGCCGATCTGGCCGCGCGCCGTATCCATGTGCATGCCATTTCCGCGGGCGCCGTGAAGACGCGCGCGGCATCTGGCATCGACCATTTCGACGCGCTGCTCGACGACGTTCGCGCGCATACGCCGGCGCAGCACCTCGTCACCATCGACGAGATCGGACGGATCGCCGCGGTGCTGGCAAGCGACGCGGCCATGACGCTGACCGGTTCCACGATCTACGCGGACGCCGGTTTCCACATCACCGCATGACCATGGCTCGAGAACCATCCGATTCCGGCTCGGCGGCAAGCGGTCGCGTGATCGCGGTGCGCGGAGCGGTAATCGACGTCGCCTTCGATACCGCGGCGCTGCCGCTCATCGAAGAGTCGCTTTCGATCGACGCGGATAGCGGGCCGCCCATCATCGCCGAGGTGCAAGCGCACCTGGACGAATGCACGGTGCGTGCGCTCGCGCTGCATTCCACCAATGGCTTGCGGCGCGGCGCGCCGGTTCGCTGCGCGGGCGGCCCGATTCAGGTGCCGGTCGGCGAAGCCATGCTCGGCCGCCTGATCGACGTCACCGGCACGCCGGGCGATCGCGGCGAGCCTCTCCCCGCCGACGTGCCGCGACGCCCGATCCATCGCCGGCCGCCGCCACTGTCGTCACAGGGGGCGGCCACGCAGATCTTCGCCACCGGCATCAAGATCATCGATCTGCTCACGCCGCTCGCGCAGGGCGGCAAGGCGGCAAGGCGGCCATGTTCGGCGGCGCGGGCGTCGGCAAGACGGTGCTGGTGATGGAACTGATCCACGCGATGGTCGAGCGCTATCAGGGCATCTCGGTCTTCGCCGGGGTCGGCGAGCGATCGCGCGAGGGCCATGAAATGCTGCTCGACATGCGCGGCTCGGGCGTATTACCGCGCACCGTGCTCGTCTACGGGCAAATGAACGAGCCGCCGGGCGCGCGCTGGCGCGTGCCGCTGACCGCGCTCACGGTCGCCGAATACTTTCGCGACGAGCGCCACCAGAACGTGCTGCTGTTGATGGACAACGTGTTTCGCTTCGTTCAGGCGGGCGCGGAAGTGTCCGGCCTGCTCGGACGGCTGCCGTCGCGGGTCGGTTATCAGCCGACGCTGGCGAGCGAAGTCGCCGCGTTGCAGGAGCGCATCGTGTCGGTCGGAGACGTATCGGTTACCGCGATCGAAGCCGTCTACGTGCCTGCCGACGATTTCACCGACCCCGCCGTGACCACCATCGCCGCGCATGTCGACAGCATGGTCGTGCTGTCGCGTTCGATGGCCGCCGAAGGCATGTACCCGGCGATCGATCCGATCGCGTCGTCGTCGGTGCTGCTCGATCCGCTCGTCGTAGGGGAAACGCATGCGGCGATCGCTATCGAAGTGCGGAGAACCATCGAGCATTATCGCGAGTTGCAGGACGTCATCTCGTTGCTGGGCGTGGACGAATTGGGCGCGGACGACCGCCGCATCGTGGGCCGCGCGCGACGCCTGCAGCGCTTTCTGACGCAGCCGTTCGCCGTCACCGAGGCGATTACGGGCGTGCCCGGACGCTCGGTCTCGATCGCCGAGACGCTCGCCGGCTGCGAGGCCATCCTGTCCGGCAAGTGCGACACATGGCAGGAAAGTTCGCTCTACATGGTAGGCACGCTGGACGAGGCGCGCGCGCGGGAAGATGCATCGCGCGCAGCGACGCCGGGCGTGGCCGCGGGTGCTGCGCCATGAGCGGATCGCTGCGCCTGACCATCGCCACGCCGGACGCCGTGCTGGCCGACAGCCCCGATGTGGTGGCGCTGCGCGCGGAGGACGAAAGCGGCAGCTTCGGCATCTTGCCCGGCCATGCCGATTTCCTGACCGTGCTCGTGCCCGGCGTGATCCGCTGGCATGGCACAGATGGCGCGCCGCATTTCTGTGCGGTGGAAGGCGGTGTCCTTCGCGTGTCCGGCCGCCGCGATGTGACGATCGCATGCCGCGGCGGGGTTCGAGGCGATACGCTCGCCGCTCTCGCAGCCCGGGTCGAAGCCGCGCGCGCGAAGCGCCTCGACGCAGCGCGGCGCGCTCGCGTCGAGCAGACGCGACTTCACGCGCAGGCGGTTAGACAACTTCTGCGGCATCTTCGCCCGGGCGCGGCGATCGCGTTGCGCGAAGACAGCCGGGGAACAGGCCCGGAAGCGCCATGAGTCGCGAGCAAGAACCAGTCGAACCCTCCGATCCGTCCACCGAACGGATGGCGCGCGCGGCCCGTCGCGCCACGGAGCGAGAGCGCGAGGCACGCGAGGAACCCGAGCCTTCGCTCGGCGCGCGCCTCGGTCAGATCGGCATCCTCGGCTGGACGATCGTGATGCCGACGCTCCTCGCGCTCTTGCTCGGCCGTTGGCTGGACCGCCGTTTCGGCACCGGCGTGTTTTTCTCCGCACCGCTTCTGATGATCGGGGCGGCGGCTGGACTGTGGTTCGCATGGAAATGGATGCATCGCCAAACAAGGAGGTGACGATGACCACTCAAATCGCAATCGGTCTGTCCGTCGGCGTGCTGGCCGGACTGATTCATTTCACGGGCTTGCGCTGGAACGTGCGGCTGCTCACGGCAGGGACGCCCGGCATCGCGATCGGGTTGCAGCTCGCGCGTCTCGGCGTGCTGGCGGCGGTGTTCTTCGCTCTGGCGCGGATCGGGCCGTGGGCGCTTCTATCCGGCGCCGCGGGGTTGCTGATCGCGCGGCAAGTGGTGCTTCGTCGGATCGGGGTGTCTTCATGATGCGCTCTCCGCTCGACACGCAAGCGCTGTTTCATCTCGGTCCCGTTCCGGTGTCGGCGCCGGTAGTCACAACGTGGGTCATCATCGTGCTGCTGGGAACGCTTGCCGCCTTGCTCACGCGCCGTCTTGCCCTTGTGCCTTCGAAGGCGCAGACAGTGCTGGAGATGCTGGTCGGAACGGTCGACGATCAGATCCGCGACACGATGCAGGCCGATCCGAACGCCTATCGCTCGCTCGTCGGCACGCTCTTTCTGTTCATCCTGACCGGCAACTGGTCCTCGCTCGTGCCGGGCGTCGAGCCGCCGACGGCGCACATCGAGACCGACGCCGCGCTCGCGGTGATCGTGTTCTGCGCGACGATCTTCTACGGCGTGCGCAGCCGCGGCCTCGCCCGCTATCTCGCGACGTTCGCCGAACCGACGTGGATCATGATTCCGCTCAACGTCGTCGAGCAGATCACGCGCACTTTCTCGCTGGTCGTGCGCCTGTTCGGCAACGTGATGAGCGGCGTGTTCGTCGTCGGCATCGTGCTGTCGCTCGCCGGCTTGCTGGTGCCGATTCCGCTGATGGCGCTCGATCTGCTGACCGGCGCCGTGCAAGCCTACATTTTCACGGTGCTCGCGATGGTGTTCATCGGCGCGGCGCTGGCCGACGCGGCACCCCGATCCACGAATCAACAAGAAGGCACACCATGAACAATCTAATTCAGGTCGTCAGCATCCTCGCCGCCGCGATCGCCGTATCGTTCGGCGCGGTCGGTCCGGCGCTCGGCGAAGGGCGGGCCGTCGCGGCCGCGATGGATGCGCTGGCCCGCCAGCCCGAATCGTCCGGCACCATCTCGCGCACGCTGTTCGTGGGCCTCGCGATGATCGAGACGATGGCTATCTACTGCCTCGTGATCGCGCTGCTGGTGCTGTTCGCCAATCCGTTCATCAGATAGGCGCGAGACCCTCATGCATATCGACTGGTGGACGCTCGGCCTGCAAACCATCAATGCGCTCGTCCTTGTCTGGCTGCTCGCACGGTTTCTGTTCAAACCGGTCGCCCGCATGGTCAGCGAACGCCAGCAGGCCGTCGCCTCGCTCATGAACGAAGCCGCGGCAGCGAAGGCAGCCACGGCCGATGCCCAGGCGCAGGCCACGGCCCAGACGGCGCAACTAGCGCAACATCGCGGAGAGCTGCTCGAAGCCGCCACCGCGGAGGCCGCGTCGCTGAAAGCATCGCTCGAAGCCGCGGCGCACGCCGATGCCGACCGACTGCGGGCCGCGGCCCGTGATGAAATCGCCGCGATGCGGCGCGACGCCGCCCGGTCCGACGCAGCGCGCGCCTCGCAACTCGCGCTCGACATCGCGGCGCGCCTGCTCGACCGCTTGCCGCAGCAAGCGCGCGTCGATGGATTCGTCGAGGGTCTCGCCGACGCGCTCGGCCAGTTGCCACAGACCACGCGTGCGCAACTGGATGCCGGCGGCCTTCGGCTCGTCGCTGCACGAGGTTTGAATGACGATGAACTGGCCCACTGCCGCGCGGTGCTCGCGCAAGCGCTGGGCCGCGAAGTCACGCTCGAAGCATCGGTCGATCCGCAAGTGATCGCCGGCCTCGAGCTCGAAGCGCCCCACGCGATCGTGCGAAACAGCTTTCGCGCGGACCTTGCACGCCTTCAAACGGAACTGCCCGGCCATGACACGAACCACGCCTGATCCGGCGGACGACTGGCTCGCGCGCAGCCGCGCGACACTCGCGCAAACCCGCTTCTCGGCGCAAGCGCAGGCGGTAGGCCGCGTCGAGCATATCGCCGATGGCATCGCGCTCGTTTCGGGTCTGCCGGATGTCCGGCTCAACGAAATGCTGCGCTTCGACGGCGGTCTGCTCGGCTTCGCGCTCACGCTCGACGCCGACACCATCGGCGCCGTGTTGCTCGACGAAAGCGATTCGATTGCCGCCGGCTCGTGCGTCGCCGGCACGGGGCAAGTGGTCGAGGTGCCGGTCGGTCCGGGCCTGCTGGGCCGCGTGGTCGATCCGCTTGGCCGGCCGCTCGATCGTGACGAAGCGGTTCCGGCCGCAGCGCGCATGCCGATCGAACGGCCCGCGCCCGCGATCATCGAACGCGATCTGGTCGCGGAACCGGTGGAGACGGGCATTTTGCTGATCGACGCCCTGTTCGCGATCGGGCGTGGCCAGCGCGAACTGATCATCGGCGACCGGGCCACCGGCAAGACTTCGATCGCGCTCGATGCGATCATCAATCAGAAAGACTTGGACATGATCTGCGTGTACGTGGCGGTCGGCCAGCGGGCGACGGCGGTACAACGAGCGATCGACGCCGTACGCCAGCATGGCGCGCCCGAACGATGCGTGTTCGTCGTTTCGTCCGCGGCAGCGTCCCCCGGTCTGCAATGGATCGCGCCGTTCACCGGCATGACGATCGCCGAATACTTTCGCGACCGGGGTCAGCACGCGCTCGTCGTCATCGACGATCTGACGAGGCACGCCGCCACGCACCGGGAACTGGCGTTGTTGACGCGCGAGCCGCCTGGACGCGAAGCGTATCCCGGCGACATTTTCTATCTGCACGCGAGGCTCCTCGAGCGCGCGGCGAAGCTGTCGGAAACACTGGGCGGCGGCTCGCTCACCGCGCTGCCGATCGCGGAGACGGACGCCGGGAATCTGTCAGCGTATATTCCCACCAATCTGATCTCGATCACCGACGGGCAGATCGTGCTCGACGCCAGTCTGTTCGCGGCAAACCAGCGGCCCGCCGTGGATGTCGGACTGAGCGTGAGCCGGGTCGGCGGCAAGGCGCAGACCACCGCGCTGCGGGGTGTGTCCGGGCGTTTGAGGCTCGATTACTCGCAGTTCCTGGAGCTGGAAATGTTCACGCGCTTCGGCGGTCTCACCGATGCACGCGTTCAGGCCCAGGTTACGCGTGGTGAACGCATCCGCGCGCTGATCACACAACCCCGTTTCGCGCGCCTTCGACCCGTCGATGAAATCGCCCTGCTCGCCGCCCTCGACGACGGCGTGTTCGACGCGTTGCCTGTCGACTCCATTCCGCTCTTGCGCGCGCGGCTTGCCGCGCATCTGAATGCGCATCACAGCGCGACGGTGACGACTGGCGCACTCGACGAGGCGACGCGCAAGGCGCTCGTCGCCGCTGTGCGCGATCTCGCCGCGCAACTGTCGACGCCTGCCGGAGCCATCTCGCCATGAGCAACAAACTCGGCGAGGTCGAAGCGCGCATTTCGAGCGTGCACGAACTGGAATCCGTTGTCGGCGCAATGCGCGGCATCGCGGCGGCGCGTTCGCAGGAAGCGCGCGGTCGGCTCGACGGCATCCGCGCCTGCGCCGCGATGATCGGCTCGGCCATCGGCGACGCGCTGATGCTCGACGACCGGCCCGCGCATGACGGCCCCGCCCCGAGCGATGGCGAGAGACATGTGGTCATCGTGATCTGTTCGGAGCAGGGCTTCGTCGGCGCCTTCAACGAACACATGATCGCGGAAGCGGAGCATGTTCCCGGTACGGAGCCGCCCGACTACTTCGTGATCGGCGGGCGTGGCGCCGCAGTTGCCGCAACGCGCGGTTTCTCCGTTGGCTGGTCCGCACCGATGGTCGCCCACGCTGACGAAGTCGCCGCCCTCGGCAGCCGGATCACCGAAGTGCTGTACGAGCGTCTCGAGAAAGGCCTGGCGAAGCGCGTGACGCTCGTGCATGCAGTACCGCAGCCGTCGGCGGGTTTCGATGTCGCGCGCACATCGTTGCTGCCTTTCGACTTCACGCGCTTTGCCGCGCCTGCGCGCCGCGTGGCGCCGCTCGTCACGCTCCCGCCGTACCGCCTGATGGCGACGCTTGCCGAGGAATACGTCTACGCCCAACTGTGCGAAGCGCTCATGCTGTCGTTCGCGGCGGAAAACGAAGCTCGCATGCGCGCCATGATCGCGGCACGCACTCACGTACGGGATACGCTCGACCAATTGACCGACGACTTTCGCCGCTTGCGGCAAGAAGAAATCACGGCGGAAATAGTTGAACTTTCCGCCGGTGATCCGGGTGCCAGCGCTGGCCAGCGTAAGTCGTCTCCACGCACTGACGGCGAACCGCCAACTTGAACGAGTGCTAGCCGTTGAATCAGTGCTAGTGTTCGACCGCCAGCTTCCCCAGCATTCCCGCATCGAGCAACGCGATCAGACGCGGACCTTTGCGTCTGATTGCGCCTTGAGCCTCCAGATAACGCAGGGCGCGGCTCACCGATTCGACGGACAGGCCCACGTAGTCGGCGATATCGTGTCGAGCCATCGGCAGGATAAGCTCTCCAGCCGTTCGAGCGGGAGGCGCGTATGCACGGTCGATCCAGAGAAGAAAGGACGCCAGACGCGCGGCGGCATCGTTTTTACTGATGGTTATCGCGTGATGCTGGGAGCGGCGCAGTTCGTGACACAGCTTGCAGAGCAGACCGATATCGAGCCGTGGATTCCGTTCGAGGATCGCTTCGAGCGCTTCAACGGGAATTCGATATGCAACAAGCGGCGTTAGCGCCTGCGCGGTCGAAACATAAACGCCATTCTCGCTGAGGCCGATCAGATCTCTCGGGAACAGGAAAGCGGTGATTCGGCGCTCACCGCTCGAAAGAAGCTGATACGTTTCTGCCACGCCACTCACGACGTTATAAACGAAGCGCGCTTCACCGCCTTCGGGATAGAGCACGATGTTTCTTCGCACACTGACGAGGCGCGACACTTCCATCAACGCTTCCTGCTCTGCAACGGACAGGAGCTCGACGGCTGACCCGTCGCCATCTCGCCGAAACGGCGCAGCGAAAATTGACGGTCGATAGGCAGATGCTTCAGTCTTCTTATCGTCCATAGAGCGTCTTGAGCGCAACCTCAATAATGCGCTTATCTCATTCAGAATATTACCGTAGTTTCGCTTTTACGCGACGCTTCGGAAGAAGGGGAGCAAGAGGCGTCTCCTGCCCCCCAGGAAGGCACTCGCTTGTTCATTCGTGTCCAAACAGGAATTATCCGTTTCCCTTCTATACCTCTACGCGCACGTGCGCATGAACAGAACAAAATGCTTTTCCAAAGGCTACGCACCGGGCTGACATTCCCAAAAGATCCGGCGAAAGACATGGCCGTACATGCTTGCCGTAACCGGCTGCCTTCATTCAGGATACGCGGAACCAAACACCCGTTGGCTCAAGGCTGCCCATTGCGCTGGCGTGGTGTGCGCCATGATCACTTCCTCGGTGTAATCGTTCAGTTCGATCTCGCACTTCTTCGTTTCTGTTTCTGAGAAGCAAGCACTATTGACCGAAAGCAATTGCGCGATTCTCGCGACCGATAACACGACTGATGCTTTCTTGGTGAATGCAGCGATGGGCAGCTTTAGGAAGCTGGCTTCATAACGCTCGGTCTCCGCAGCAACCCATGAGTCCGCTGGAACGCAATCAACGAGAAGTGCCGATCCCCAACGCGTACCGGCGCCGCGACAGGAAAACGAAGCATGTTCGAATTTCGTAAGTGTCATCAGATGATCTGGGTAACCTAGCACCATCGAAACTATGGGTCTCTGGAAGATTGTCGATCCGCCATCTAGACGAACACTGACAAGCATGCCATGCATGCGTTTAAACGAGGCCACGCGCCCCGTCACAATCAGATGTCTCCCAAGGAACTCGTTATCCGCACGATGCTTGTCACGCTCATACTTCAGCTGCAACATCCCAGAAGTAATTGCAGTAGGACGATCTGCAATGTCTGAGTCGTCCGTATAAGAGGACTGCTGGCCGTCTAGGTACGCTAGTATTTCCAGCTTGACAGCCTGTTTGAGTACTTGACGTTCTCGACCGGTCAAGTTGACGGTCGGCTCGTCTAGTCCATCAGCGCGCACAGGATGACACGCAGCGCTTTGGGCACCATCTCGGGGAATGCTTTGCTGGGAGATAGCTTTTTCCTTGTCGGCGTCAGCAACATGACACGCTCCGAGGAAAAACAGGGAGGTCCACAAGATCAGGCAGCAAATCCGCATTCCCGTTTCTCGAGAGGTTTAGAACCTCGTTTACGACAGACTGGAGACAAACCTTAAATTGGACCGTCTGCTGAAATGAAAACGGGAGCAGCGCTTCTCGTCGCTCAATCTCCTCATAGACGCTGATTTGGCCCTGAGCGGTGCGGCAGCCGTAGTGATGGTCGCGCCGACTTGGTAGCTTCAGCTAGCTTCTTGAGGCCGTCACGTGGGCAGCGCAGCCGCGCCAGCCGCGGCGCCGGCCGATGCGGTCCTCTATTGCTTTAGTAACCGTTACCGACGCATGGGGCGCAAAAACGGTTTTTACTGGAGCCGTGTACGCGTTACGGATTCTGTTTGTCTGGAGACAGTAGGGAAAGCGATGTTGATTCACGTCGTAGTGCTACTCGGCGCCACAGTAGTTACAAGGTGTTTGGTCTGGTGCGCGCCCGAACACGACGCAGAAGCCGACCTCGACGACTACGAGTGGCATGACGATCCTTCGGGTCGGAGCTCCGACAAGGCGCCATCGTCCGCAGTGCTCGCCTGGAGGTGCGCGCTGATACGAGGCACGGCGCCTCAAGCACACAGGTTTTTCGCCGTTATCAAGGTGGAAGTCCAGGCTATTCAAAACTTCGTGGCGAAGCTAGACCCCAAACGACCTTTATTCTTACAAAGCAGGCGAGAGCAAAACTGCCATGGATTCCACATCGATTGGCTCTGACGAAGAATCGAGGCTTGCATCGCTGAACGAATACTCGATAGACGCGGCGCTCGGCGACCCGGGTTTTGATCGCCTTGTTCACTTGGGCCAAAGCATTTTCCGCGTGCCGATCGCGCTCGTCTCACTGGTTGATGCCCAGCGCCAGTTATTCGCTGCGAGTGTGGGCCTCACTGCATGCCAGACATCCCGCGACGTCTCGTTCTGCGCCCATGCGATCCTGCGTGACGAGATCATGGTCGTCCTCGATGCCCAGAAGGATTCCCGCTTTCGTAATAATGCGCTGGTCACGGGGGAACCACACATACGGTTCTATGCCGGTGCCCCACTTCGCAATACGCTCGGCTATGCGTTAGGCACACTCTGCCTGATCGACACCGAACCGAGAGACGCATTCAGCGATAGCGAGCGACGCAATCTCTCGGAGCTCGCCGCACTTGTGCTCGACAAGCTCGAGGTTCGCCGCCTGGAATTTGCCCGCCGCTCAAGTCAGTCCCGCTTCGAGAACATTGCCGCCACGTCGCCCGACGCGATTATATGTGCGGATCAGCAGGGTTTGGTGACCTGAACCGCCCCGACTTTGTCGGAGACCGCCGAGTTGGGCGCTACGCCGCGCGAGCGGATCGCACCAGATTCCGATTGTAGACTTCCTCTGCTTGCGCAGGCGATACGTACCCGAGCGGGCCGAGCAGCCGATGGTGGTTATACCAGTGAACCCATTTGAGCGTGGCGAGCTCGACGTCTTGGAGTGTGCGCCATGAACGCCGATGTACAACTTCGGCCTTATACAAGCCGTTGATCGTTTCGGCCAGAGCATTGTCATAGGAGTCGCCGACAGTTCCGACAGATGGCTCAACGCCCACGTCCACCAAACGTTCGGTGTACCGAATGCTGAGGTATTGCGACCCGTGATCGCTGTGATGAATGAGCCTGGGCGGTGGCTGGCGATCGTGTAACGCCTGGTTCAGCGCATCCAGCACGAAGTCAGTCCTCATCGATGCCGACACGCGCCAACCGACGATACGGCGCGCAAACACATCGGTCACGAAGGCCACATAGACGAAGCCCGACCATGTCCAGCAATAGGTAAAATCCGCGACCCACAGCGCGTTCGGCCGCTCGGCACGGAACTGACGTTTGACCCGGTCCATCGGGCACGGCACCGCATCGTCGCGCTGCGTCGTCTTGATCCGGCGCCCACGCCGTACACCTTCGAGGCCCATCACCTTCATCAGGCGCGCAACCGTGCAGCGCGCGATCTTCACGCCATCGCGCAATAACTGGCGCCAGACCTTGCGCACACCATACACGCCAAAGTTCTCCTCCCAGACCGCCCGGATGAGAGCCTTCAGTTCAATATCGCGACGCGCTCGTGCTGGCCATTGCTCCGGATCGCTGCGCCGCCCGGCGTGCCGGTAATACGTCGACGGCGCGATCGGCAGCAGGCGGCAGATCGGCTCGATACCGTAGACGTCGCGATGCTCGTCGATGAACGCGATCATGGCTTCGATCGGCGGTCGAGCTCCGCCTGCGCGAAATATGCGGAGGCCTTGCGCAGGATCTCGTTGGCCGTGCGCAGCTCACGGTTCTCGCGCTCCAGTTCCTTCAGACGCGCCAAATCCGAAGTTGTCGCGCCCGTTCGTTGGCCACGGTCGCGCTCTGCCTGAATGATCCAGTTGCGAAGCGTCTCGCGCGACATCCCCATCTTCGAGGCGATTGAGCGGATCGCCGCCCCCTGCGTTTGGTACTCGTGTTGGTGCTCAAACACCATTCGCACCGCTCGCTCCCGCACCTCATCCGAATATCGCGTGCCGGTGGGCTTCCTTGTCTTGCCTTCGCTTTCCATGCTTCAAATCTCCCGTTACAGCCAAGATCCGAAGTCTCCTACATTTCCGGGGCGGTTCACGAGATGGCCAGAGAAGCAGTAGCGAGCCGGGGCGTGTCGATCCGGCTTGCGTGCGAGGCATTTGGTATCAGCCAGACGTGCTACCGCTACGAGCGGCAGCGCAATGCAGAGAACGAGCAGATTGCCGACTGGCTGCTACGGCTGACCGACAATCATCGCAATTGGGGCTTTGGGCTGTGTTTCCTGTACCTGCGCAACGTGAAGGGCTTCGGCTGGAACCATAAGCGCGTGTACCGGATTTACCGAGAACTGGAGCTGAACCTGCGCATCAAGCCTCGCAAGCGGCTTGTACGGCAGGCGCCGGAACCGCTGATCTTGCCGGCGTCGGTGAATGCGGTGTGGTCGATGGACTTCATGCACGACCAGTTGAAGGACGGGCGCAGTATCCGGCTGTTCAACGTAATCGACGACTTTAACCGCGAAGCGTTGGGCATCGAGATCGACTTCTCGTTACCCTCGGCACGTGTCATCCGGGCCTTGGAGCAAATCATCGGCTGGAGAGGAAAGCCGTTGGCGATCCGGTGCGATAACGGTCCGGAGTACCTCAGTGATGCGATCACGCAATGGGCTGCAAGGCATGGCATCGCCTTGAACTACATTCAGCCTGGCAAGCCGCAGCAGAACGCCTATGTGGAAAGATTCAACCGGACGGTGCGCTATGAATGGCTGTCGCAATACTACTGGGACGACCTTGCGCACGTGCAGCACTTCGCAACCGAATGGATGTGGCAATACAATCACGAGCGCCCGAACATGGGCCTTGGCGGCATGACGCCGAAACAGCGGCTCATGGCCGCCGCATAGCCTCTACTTCTGACTCGTGTTAAAAGTGGGGAGATTACCATGACACAGAACCGTTGACCGGCATGCCGAAAGCCCGGCTAAAAAAGCAGTCCGTAAAGACTGAAAGCTTTATTGGGCATGTGCGCGGATTCCATCACGGCCAGCAGTCTGCGGACTGCAACAACAGGCCGGATACATCGACGCAAACGTTGTTCTGTCGAAACCGCAAACCAGTGACTTGCAAATCTGGGGCAGACCATACATTTTTTAAAATGGCCTTCTCACGCTCGAGGCGTTCGATACGTGCCTCGAGTTCCTGGATACGCTGTTGATCCGGCGTGATTGCCTTGCCCTGTGGCGTGACGCCCTGGCGTTCCATCTGAAGTTGCTGCACCCAGCGGCGCAGCACCGTCTCGCCGACGCCGACCGAGCGGCTTGCTTCCATATGGCTATAGCCCTGGTCGAGCACCAGACCGGCGGCTTGCTGTTTGAACTCCGGGGAAAACGTACGTCGTTGCTTGCTCATCAGACACCTCTTCATGGCGACCATTCTCGCCTAAATCAGCGTCCGGATTCATTAGACCACTACAGGCTATCCGTGCTCCGACTTCTTCATTGCGTAGAATTCCCTTTGCTGGAACTTCTACTTCCGATCTTGCTTACTGGACAGGGGTATTGCCGAGATAGCGATCCTCGTGTAGTCAAAGCGCCAAAAGCAGTGCCAAAAAAAGCCCGTTACTAAGGGCGGGCAATCCTGCTGAGAGAATGCAGCCAAGGTGCTGCATCCTCCCGTTAACGGCACTGCATTTGCAAACCAGAGCGGCTAGACTCGCAGTCTCAACAGGTCGGACTCCAATCAAACGATAGACGCTTATAAACAACCACGTCATCGACAAGGTTTTGTCCGCCGGTGTATCGTACGGCTTCAGTTGCCGTCCACAGATTCAAGATACGAGACCGCGATGCCGCAGAATCCTATCTTCGCCGACCCCAGCCGCGATGGGGAGATCGCTCGGGCCATCAGTATCGCGCTAGAGGCTCTAGTGATTCATCACGGAATCGCCGCCCACGCTGATGGTGATGTCAGGCGTGTCGATTTCAGTCAACCTATCGAATCGTTGCGTGCAGCATTGGCTTTGCTCGGTGTTGGGCGAAACGAGTTTCTACCCTATATGCGTGCACCGGCAAAACCGGATAGAAAATGAAGGGGTGCGGCTGAATTCCGATTATGGTCGGTACTCTGCAAACCGAACTGTCACTAGACAAAGTCGGTCGGCACTCTCAAAATTTCGCGATCTCTTGGCAAACATCACTCGCTGAGAATCCGGAGCCACCTATGTTCGACGACCTCGACGAAGAGGCTACTTCTTTTTTCGCGGCCCATCCTGAACGCGCTTACTTTGCCGTGCTTCAGAGCGGCAACGCAGGTTGCAATACGCTTACGGTCTATAGTCGTCGCGATCAAGAAAGTTACTACGATGGCGAGCCAGAGGTCATTGATTGGTGTCCTTCGGGCGGGGTATCTGCAATACCAGCTGTGCAAAGCTGGCTGCTTCGGACGCCGGAAGCCGATGACTTCATTGCGCAGGCGTTGAAGAATGCTGGGTACAGTCAGGGTTGACCACGTCGGCCACTACATCTTGTGACTTGCGCTCGCCCATGTGCCATCCTCCTGCGAGCTTTCTAACTGGCTCCTTCCTTGCTGGTAACATATAGAGTTTTCCCGCAAGCCTTCGGAGGCCCCATGAGCATCATCGAAGATCTGTGCGCAAGTTCAAGTTTCAGAGAGAGCGCGCAAGAGGCTGTGAAGGAATTCTTCCAAGACAACCATCAAGAGGAAATACACGGAAAGCGCGGCGGGACCTTTGATGCGGATGTAACGAAGGCGACCGTCTCGCTTGACGAAGTGAAGCCAGACACGATAGACGGTTTATCTGCAACCATTGCATTAGCTGGCAGGGTGGTCCTTGAAGTGCAGTACATGGACGAAGAAGGAGACGATCAGGAAAGAACGGTGGAGGGCACTTTCGACGGATCTCTTTCCGTTGAGTTTCCTTACGACCTTCTGGCTTCCGACGACCGCGACGCCCTGCTGTCCAACGTCGCAATTGAAGACGTCACTTTGAAGTTCTCGGCTTACGATATGGGAGATGAGTAAGCTTAAGGATCTTCCCTTGTCACCGAGCGCTGACCCCTAATCGAGGCCCCGTGTCATGCCAGACGTACCTGCTTTGACCACCGGCTCAAGTTTCCGCCGCACCCTCCGATATCCCAATCACTACCAAGCGTCGGGAAAGGGCCATGCAGCGCATCAGCAAAATCATTCTCCAAGCTAGCCTTGCGCTTGGCGTCTTGACGATAGCCCTGCCGTCCGTAACTGCAATTCAAGAGCGCAACGAATGCCTTGATGCGTCAAGAGCGCAAACAAGCGCGCAGCCCTCAACCGGAACGGTGAATAGCAGGAACGTCCACGACTTGACCGATGCCGAACTGCTAGCGGCCGTTGACGGTTTGCACACTGCGCCGAGGTCCTGTCGCGACCTATCGGATATCTGGTTCTACGGCGTCCTGGCAGTTGTTGTGTTTCTGACCGTATTCATTAGCGCCCACATCTGCTGGCTAGTTGGCCGCGCGTACAAGAAAACGATGAGTAAACTTGCGTAGCCTGTCACGTAGAAATACTAAGGATGCAAACGCGCAGGACGGAAGAGGTGTCTGTTTTTCTAACAACCTTAACATCTTGTTGATCAATGGCTGGCCGGGTGCTGCAGTGATTGGAACCGCTGGCCATGCCCGTACTACTAGTTCGTGCTCGCTGTGGTGAACTGCGTGCAATCGCTTTTGCGGAAGCGCAGCCGCATGACTTCAACGCCATAGTCATCTCGATAAAGGTAGATCACAAGAACATCGTTGTCGACGAACACCTTCATGGTGTCGCCTTTGCAGACAAAAATCCACGTTCTCGGGAGAATTACCTTTCTGAAAGAAGCGATATCCAAATCATACGTCTTATAGCCAACGAGCGTATATCTGTAGGTTAACTGCCGCACCATGCCATTCATCCAGTGACGACGACGGCCCTGGAGGCGCACATGCGGTAACTCGTCCGGCGCGCGTCAGCCGCTTGGGAGGTGAAAATGAATGCACGCCCGATTTTGAATGACGAATCTCCCAAATCACACGCAGCACTTGCATATCTCGATTCAACGACCGCGACATTTGGGTTAAAGCCGCAATGGCACTCAAAAGCGAATTCGGTGTTTTGGCCACAGATATGCGGCTCGAAGCGTCGTCCAATTGCAGCAACTTCAAACAAAGCGCAGCCGAATCGACGTAGAAATCCATTAAATCAGGGGGCGTCAGCCTTGGTACGCTCTATCACTTCGCCAAGCACAATGAATTCGATATTGCGTCGTATTCACGGCTGGCTTACACCGGTTTCACACGCGCCACTGAACACTTGACAATCCAAATTTAGGGAGATCACCATGCATGACCAATTTATTGCAGGACTCGACGCCGCCGAAGACGACGAAGCGGAATTTCGGCACGCCATGATGATTTGGTGCAGTTGTCCGAGCTTCAGGTCACGTTTGCTGCCGGCCGCGGCTTCGACATTGCCGATATCGAAGAGGAACTGTGACGACACCGCTGCAACAGGCCGGTCTCTGCTTCCGCGACGCGCAGGAGCCGCCGCACGAGACGGTCAGAAAGGGCGCGCACCGCCGGTGTTCAATTCCTTTGCGCACGTTGCGCTCTCAAGTCGGTGGCCTTTGTGTCGTTATTGAAGGTTCTGCCTAAAACTAACACTGATGGCTGCGTTCGGGTCAAAGGGCCCCGAGGAGAGTACACCGTGCACACGCAACAAACACAAAGCGAAATACTGAGGCTGGAAGTGCTACGCTCGTTACGGCTGCTCGACACGCCAGCAGAGGGCTTTTACGACAGTATTACCGATCTGGCCGCCAATATATTTGGGGTACGTTCCGCGCTCATTACTTTCGTTGATGCCGAGCGGCAGTGGTTTAAGTCGCGTCATGGATTTGAATGCGAAGAGACGCCTCGGTCTGTATCGTTCTGTTCCCACGCGATCCGCGAATCCGGTTTAACCGTCGTCCTTGATGCGTCTCAAGACGGAAGGTTCGCTCATAATCCTTTGGTGGTCGCAGAACCCGGCATCCGTTTTTACGCTGCCGCGCCTCTTGTTATCAACGGAGGGGTAGCCGTTGGCACGCTCTGCTTGATCGACGGTCAATCGCGCTCCAGCTTCAGTCGGAGAGAGCAGTCTATGCTTTGGGCCCTTGCGCAGGCAGTCATTGAGCGGCTGGGCGCGCTTAATTCCTTGGCGTACAGTGACGAAGCGACAACACTCCCAAACCTTGCACGTTTCAATCTTGACGTTGCTGCCTTCACTTCGAATAATTCGCAGGCGGGATTCACGCATGCGGTGATGATTGATATCTGCCCGCTGGAATATGTTAACCGTATGGTGGTAGCGTTGGGCGTCGAGACGACGGTCCACGCCGCCATCCTTACGACAGAACGACTGAGCGCGGTTTTACCCAAGGGCATCACGCTTTATCGGGTGGGCTACGCAAGATATGCATTCCTAGTGAAAAGCGGCGCCGAGAACGCGCGCCTGCTGGCAGAACGATGCGTAGCTAGCCACGCGAGCCCGTTAATCCTCAACCGTTCCATTCCCGTTGAGGTGGTCTCTTCAGCAGGAATTTCCGCGCTTGCCGCCCCAACTGACCCTGCACGCTTACTCGGAGCGTTGATTACTGCAGCAGACGCTGCGCGTGAATCGAACGCAGCAGTCTTGCTTTACGATGACAAGATGAAACAAAGCCGCGAGCGGGCATTTGTCATCTTAAACTCGATAAAAAGTGCACTCGGCAGCAAGGACCAATTTTATTTAGTCTATCAGCCTCGCGTTCGTCTGTCGGACAATGCCTGCGTCAGCGCAGAAGCCCTCTTGCGTTGGAACCACCCTCGCCTTGGGAATATTTCTCCTGTCGAATTTATTCCAATCGCTGAACAGACGCTGCTCATTGAGCTTGTGACGGATTGGGTCTTGGAGGAAGGCATCCGGCAGTTGTCGATTTGGCGAGAAGAATTTCCGGATCTAATCATCTCGGTAAACATCGCAGCATCGGACCTTTGCCGGGCAGACTTTGTTGAGCGAGTCACCGCTGAGCTTTCCCGGTATGGCGTACCGTCGTCGTGTCTGGAGCTTGAAGTGACTGAGGGTGCTGTTGTGCAGAGCCCAGAAGTGGCGGCGTCGGCGCTCGATCGTTTGCGAAAAGCAGGAGTCAGTGTCGCAATCGACGACTTTGGTTCAGGGTTTAGTAACCTTACCCAACTTCACAATCTACCAGCGGATGTGTTGAAGATTGACCGGACTCTCGTCTCGTCGATGCTGGAAAGTCATCGGGACGCTTTAATCGTCCACTCAACGATGGAACTAGCCCACGACCTCGGCTACAAAGTTGTGGCTGAGGGCGTCGAGAATGCAGAGCTTTATGCCATGCTGGCTGAAAGTCGATGCGACGAAGCTCAAGGCTATTTCATCAGCCGCCCGCTCGGTCGCGAAGCCTTCGAGCAATGGATGAGATTGCATGCTACGGCGTTTGTGCCACCGGGGCAAACCAAGAAGCCATGATAGTCCAGCGCGACAGGATGCTTGCGCCGCGCGGCTATCGTCGTCGGTGCAACAGCCCATTCAGCCGCGACGCCCGTTCCGTCTTGATGCTGCCATCAGCACCCTCTTCTGCTGACTCGAAGCTAACGTAGATCGTCGTCGCGGGCAGGTACTCATGGTGCTGGATGTATCGCGCCTGTGACCTGCCCCGGTAACTTGAGACCGAATTGATCTAGGATAACGGCGCATCCATACGGAGCGCGTCATGAAGAAGAGTCGATACAGCGATGAGCAGATTGTTCGGATCTTGCGAGAGGCGGACAGTGCGCCGATTGCCGAGGTGGCAAAGCGACACGGTGTCAGCGACGCGTCGATTTACGCGTGGCGCAAGCGATTTGGCGAAATGGTCAGTGACGACGTCAAGCGATTGAAGGCGTTAGAGCTCGAGAACAACCGACTGAAGAAGCTCGTGGCGGAGCGTGACCTGGAAATCGAGGTGAACCGCCCCGGAAATGTAGGAGACTTCGGATCTTGGCTGTAACGGGAGATTTGAAGTATGGAAAGCGAAGGCAAGACAAGGAAGCCCACCGGCACGCGATATTCGGATGAGGTGCGGGAGCGAGCGGTGCGAATGGTGTTTGAGCACCAACACGAGTACCAAACGCAGGGGGCGGCGATCCGCTCAATCGCCTCGAAGATGGGGATGTCGCGCGAGACGCTTCGCAACTGGATCATTCAGGCAGAGCGCGACCGTGGCCAACGAACGGGCGCGACAACTTCGGATTTGGCGCGTCTGAAGGAACTGGAGCGCGAGAACCGTGAGCTGCGCACGGCCAACGAGATCCTGCGCAAGGCCTCCGCATATTTCGCGCAGGCGGAGCTCGACCGCCGATCGAAGCCATGATCGCGTTCATCGACGAGCATCGCGACGTCTACGGTATCGAGCCGATCTGCCGCCTGCTGCCGATCGCGCCGTCGACGTATTACCGGCACGCCGGGCGGCGCAGCGATCCGGAGCAATGGCCAGCACGAGCGCGTCGCGATATTGAACTGAAGGCTCTCATCCGGGCGGTCTGGGAGGAGAACTTTGGCGTGTATGGTGTGCGCAAGGTCTGGCGCCAGTTATTGCGCGATGGCGTGAAGATCGCGCGCTGCACGGTTGCGCGCCTGATGAAGGTGATGGGCCTCGAAGGTGTACGGCGTGGGCGCCGGATCAAGACGACGCAGCGCGACGATGCGGTGCCGTGCCCGATGGACCGGGTCAAACGTCAGTTCCGTGCCGAGCGGCCGAACGCGCTGTGGGTCGCGGATTTTACCTATTGCTGGACATGGTCGGGCTTCGTCTATGTGGCCTTCGTGACCGATGTGTTTGCGCGCCGTATCGTCGGTTGGCGCGTGTCGGCATCGATGAGGACTGACTTCGTGCTGGATGCGCTGAACCAGGCGTTACACGATCGCCAGCCACCGCCCAGGCTCATTCATCACAGCGATCACGGGTCGCAAGGCGGATTCAACCGGTCGTCGCAACACCTTTAATCGAGGAGGTGTTGCATGGTCCGATGTGCAAAGCAAGTGTATCGGTTGACCGGTAGAGGAGCGATGTACTCGCCGGGCGCGCCATCACTTGGAAACGAGATCGAGCGTCGCTTTTGGCAACATATTGCGACAGGCATTACAAGCGAGAAGGCAGCGGAGGCGGTAGGCGCATCTCAAGCAGTGGGCTCGCGCTGGTTCCGCTATCGTGGCGGCATGCCACTATTCATGTCAAAACCTATCGCTGGTCGATACTTGTCGTTTCCTGAGCGAGAAGAGATAGCATTGCTCTCTGTTCAAGGCCTTAGAGTGCGCGAAATCGCTCGGCGTATCGGACGCAGTCCATCAACCGTTTCGCGAGAACTCACGCGCAATGCAGCAACACGCAGTGGGTATCTCGAGTATCGCGCCTCTGTTGCGCAGTGGAAGGCGGATCGATTCGCCAAACGACCGAAGCCAGCGAAGCTGGCAACTCATGAACAACTGCGTCAATATGTACAGGAACGCCTGGAAGGCAAAGTTCATGACGCTGATGGCCGTGTGATTGCTGGGCCTAGGCAGGCACCGTTTAAGGGTCGAAATAAGCCCCATCGCGGCGATCGAACATGGGTCAATGGCTGGTCACCTGAACAAATTGCCAATCGGTTGCAGGTTGATTTCCCGGATGATGAATCGATGCGTATTTCCCACGAAGCCATTTATCAAGCGCTTTATATTCAAGGGCGCGGCGCACTCAAGCGCGAGCTGGTGGGCTGCCTGCGCACGGGGCGCGCGTTGCGCGTTCCTCGAGCAAGAGCGCGTGCTAAGGCGTGGGCGCATGTCAGTGAGCAGGTGATGATCTCTAGTCGGCCTGCAGAGGCGGAAGATCGTGCGGTGCCAGGCCATTGGGAAGGCGACCTCCTCATCGGTCTGAATCGATCGGCCATCAGGACGCTGGTGGAAAGGTCGAGCCGCTTTACGATGCTTGTGCATTTACCTCGAGAGAAAGGCTACGGGTTGATACCTTGCACGAAGAACGGGCCTGCGCTAGCCGGCTACGGGGCCGTCACGATGGCCAACGCACTTAAGAAGACTGTGACTGACTTGCCCGCTGAGTTATGGCGGTCATTGACATGGGATCGTGGCAAGGAGCTTTCCGATCATGCCCGCTTCACTATCGAGTCTGGCGTGAAAGTATTCTTCGCCGACCCGCAAAGCCCATGGCAGCGCGGTACAAATGAGAACACCAATGGCCTTCTACGACAATACTTTCCAAAAGGTACAGACCTGTCCCGATGGAACGCTCGGGAGATCCAAGCCGTTGCTAATACGTTGAACTCAAGGCCGCGGAAAACTCTTGGATGGAAAACGCCTGCGGAAGCCCTAAACGAGTACCTGAAATCTATTCAACAATCCGGTGTTGCGACGACCGGTTGAATCCGCCCAATACCTCAGCATTCGGTACACCGAACGTTTGGTGGACGTGGGCGTTGAGCCATCTGTCGGAACTGTCGGCGACTCCTATGACAATGCTCTGGCCGAAACGATCAACGGCTTGTATAAGGCCGAAGTTGTACATCGGCGTTCATGGCGCACACTCCAAGACGTCGAGCTCGCCACGCTCAAATGGGTTCACTGGTATAACCACCATCGGCTGCTCGGCCCGCTCGGGTACGTATCGCCTGCGCAAGCAGAGGAAGTCTACAATCGGAATCTGGTGCGATCCGCTCGCGCGGCGTAGCGCCCAACTCGGCGGTCTCCGACAAAGTCGGGGCGGTTCACAGACGCGCCAGACCAACGGCTTCATCGAAGCCATCAACGGCCTGTTTCAGGCCGCCAAACGCAAAGCACGCGGGTACGCTCGCTTCGAAACCATGCGCACTGTCCTGTTTCTCATCGCCGGAAAATTCGACTTCTCGCGCTTTAATGAGCATGCCCGATGAGCCCCGTTACCCACTCCGTTTTCAAAAGAGCCTTAAACTTTTTATCGAGGTTCGACGCGCTGCAGAAAGCAACGCGCGCTCGAGCATATGTGTGTCTCTAATGGCCGCTATTAATCAGGGTTATGCAAGGCCTATGCCCTAATTAGAGGGCCGATCTCTGCCGTGCTCCTCGAATTGCGCCGCAATGATCCCAGTAGGATTCATGCAAGAGGCGACTTCGCCCGTGGTCGGCTTGACTGGTTTCCAACTGGACAACGATGATGACACCCTTCACATCCAATTCTTGGCCGAGCCCCAAGAGGCGAGTTGAGAACATTTCGCTGAACTATGACCGCTTGGCCGCCGATCCGGTCCTGAAACGGCAGCAGGAGTTTGAGGAACGGATGCATGTCTACGACGTTCTGATCGTCATCGGGCTTGTAACGGCCGCAATGGGCTTGCCGACGGTGTTTTTTATGTTGTACTTTTTGAAAGCGTAAGAGGCATTCGTTCTCAGACGGCATGTTTTCTTCTTGTCGAACATGGACGGTGCGAGGTTGCGATCCCTCGTGCACTCAAAACGCGGGAAGGGGTGCCGAAAAAAGGGGCCGCCACCGATGGCGAGCCAAACCACTGAGAGACAGCAGCCGAGGCGCTGCATCCTCCTATCAACGGCACCAACATTGCAAACTTGAGCGGCTCGTTTCACAAGTCTTAACGGGCCGGCTTCAACCTGAACGAGACGCCGATAAACAACCACGTCGTCGACAAGGTTTGGTCGACAGGTGTACGAAACAACTTCAGTTTTGTTATCAGCTTGACTTTTTGTACCAGTACTTCGGCCAACACGTATGGCAAGCTGTAGAAGGGACAGAGGCAAGTCTCGATAGGCCGCTTTACCAACAGATTTTTAAAGATATAACGATCGTACCAGTTGGTACGTGTCGCGATGTTTGCGACGCCATTGCCGGGCTGAATGTTGTCCCTCAGCTTAACCGCATGGAAAGCCGCGGACTTGTCGATGGTGATAACCGCGATGATTCAGCCTCTCTCCGAGAAAAGGGAGTTTCGGCCCTCGATGTTTACGTCGTTGAATCCGTCCCGGAACCGCGTCCCATCGCAGTAGTCGTTCAATCGAGCAGACGCGGAAATGGCTTTGTCGAGAGGGGTTTCCAAGAGGCCATGACAACCGGGCATCCCTAAGTGATGTTGTCGGCCAACAAGACCGCCCTTCAAGGCGGCTTGGTGTGTTCTTCACTGCGTACAAGCGGGTTCCCGCGAACTCCGATTCGTATTTGCCGTTCCTGGAACATTGCAGGCGTAGACGAACCGCCCCTTCTTTAACCGACTGTCTTTGAAATCAAGCGCAGCAACTTTTCCACGGCAAACGGTTTTTGAAGCAAGGCAACCAATCGCAGTTCCAAGACAGGAGGTGTCGCGCTTATTGCGATCACGTGAATATGGCGCAGTCGGTCGTCCGATTTAAGACGATTGAGCAGCTCCTCGCCGTTCATCTTCGGCATTTGCCAGTCAGAAATGATGACGTCTGGCAACCAGGCGTCAACGATTTTGAGGGCCGCAATGCCATCATGCGCGACTCTTGTTTCGTATCTAGCGTCATCGAGAGTCATCGGGAGCACTTCAACTATCGCCGGTTCATCATCGACGAGCAAGATTTTCGGCATGTGATACTTCCTGCTATCGCGGTGAACCGCGCCGCTTACTTCGTTTAAGCAACCGACAGTCCCGATCTATGCCAGCAGCGCGAGTAGACGATCGTAATCGACTGGTTTCGCCAAATGATGGTCAAAGCCTGCATCGAATGCCGCCTGACGGCCCGCTTCGTGGCTCCAGCCGGTAAGCGCGATAAGCAAGAGGGTTTCGCTCGGAGACTCGAGCCGCAGTTTTCGAGCGACTTCATAGCCGGATATGTCCGGCAGGCCAATATCGATGAGCAGAACTAGACAGCGTCAAGCGGCATCGCCGGTCGGCCAAAATAATTGTCGCTGCCCACAGAACATCGGCTCGAAAATCGGACGCTGACTGCAGAGCCACCTAGGCGCTTCATTTCGGACCGTCATTACCCGTGCCCCGCTTAAGTCGCGCCTGCCAATGCATTCCTAATGTCAGGGAGACAGCGAGCCACCTCCAGCGGCCGCTTTTACTTTGCTGTCCAAACGGCCGCTCTCAACGCCGGAACCGCCGCTTTTCGCTCGCGTCGCTTTGCGGGCCCACGACGGTTCATCGCCAAGAATACTCGGCAAGAAAGTCGATAGCCGGCGTTGCGCACGATAACCTCGTGACTCCGATCGACGAGGATTGCGCAGATCACATGCATCATCGAGGCATCACTCCCGGACCGACCTGTGGCGCTGAATCTGAACGCGCTATTTATGGCTCAAACGCTTAGGGACACGAATAACGATGAAGAGTCCAGCTTCGACAAACGCCAACGCCCATCGAATGGGATTGACTTGCGCCGGCCGCACAACGCGTTCGCGGGCGACATGGTCCGATCCAACCCGTTCCGTGCTTGCAGATGTCCTCGGCACAGTTGATGTGGACGCCGCCGTGCCCACAGTTCGTGTTATGGCGGACGCGGCGTCGGCATCGCGGCTAATGCGGTCGTTATCCGTGGCTGCGTCACTTTCACGGGTCTCACCGCTTCGTTGCTCAACGCGCGATGCGGCCGCTTCCGCCCCAAGCAATAGAACGGCGGCAGCGAAGTAAAGCCACATCAGCAAGACAGCCAGCGATCCGGCGGCTCCAAATGCGCTAGCCGTGCCAGCATGGGTCAGATACAACGCGAAAAGCTTCTTGCCAATCGAAAAGAGAACCGCGGCGATGCTGCCACCTACCATTGCATCCCGCCAAGGTACGGGCCCATCTGGCAGGTATTTAAGCAGTGCAGCGAAGGCGCATGACAATATCAAGAGCCCAATAACGAATTGTGCGATGTCGGTCAAAATCACTAAAGGAGACGCCCCAAAGATCCACTTGCCGGCAGCTTGCAAAGCGGTATCCAAGACGAGCGATATCACAAGCAGGAACGCGACGCCCATCACGAGGCCAAAAGAAATCAGGCGCACTTTGACAAGCGTCGTCACGCCCGACGTAGGACGCTCCTTGGCGGGCCAAATTATTGATAGAGCAGTGTTTAGCGAAGAAAATGTTGCTGACGCACCGACGGCTAACAGCGCGAACGAGATTATGGCAGCGAGTCCCCCGCCGCCGCTCTGGTGAGCATGCTCCACGATAGTCTGGACGCTCACGGCTGCGTCTTTACCAAGCATTTCCGCTTATCTGACCGAAAAGTTTGCCGCGCGCTGCCTCTGCGCCGAAGACGAGCCCCGCCACTGCAATCACCATGACAAGCGTCGGCGCGAGCGAGAACGCCGAATAAAAAGCAATGCTGGCTGCCATCGGTGCACAGCGATCCGCGGAAAAGCGTTTAAACATCCGAATGGGCCATGCGCTCGCCCGGCCTAAAAGGGACCTCGGATTCATTGCTGGCTCCTTGCGTCGGTGATGTATGGTGATAGCATTCCCGATGCCTATCTAGGACCGGAGCCCAAAAAGAACGACCCTCGCTCGCTTTCGATTCGGAGAGCTGCAGCGGTCATGGCGAGCGGCTCAATTGGACCGCCCGACTTTGATTAGGCCGGTGCGGAAGGCACCGCCAAGCACCATCAAGATGCGGAGCGAAACGTTGTTGCTCACCGAAGTTGCAATCGGGCTGACGAATGAGCCCCATCCCGCGCCCCATAGTTTTAATATGGTTTCTTCATTCCACTGCCTGGCGAAGCAGGCTCGTTTGGTGGCGAGGGTCGTTCTGGCCCCGATCCGGAGACGTCGTTCTTTATGCTTGGCCCAGTCGCAGGGTTAGACGGATATCGATCGTCTGAGTGCAAATACGTCGACACATCGGTAGCGTTATCTTGTAAAGGCAAAGGTTCATTTCTGGTTGGCTCGCCAACGACCGTCGCCGCGTTTCGGGGTCTTTCATTTTGGTCCGCCAGCGCAGCAACCGAGCAGACTAGGGCCAAAATTCCGAAAATCTTTGCGGTAACCATGCCGACTTCTTCCGTATGAAAGCCCTTCTTGACAGTCCAGGTGGACACCCCTGCACGACTCAAACGAGCACGGTGACCTGTTGGCAACTTGGCTCTCCCGATGAAAGACGGCTGCCTTTCGATGATGGATCTGCGCGGAACGTTAGGCCGCGCATCGGCTCGGCTCACCGTGAGATCAGCATTCCTATTACTACACCACCCAATGCAGCCATGACGATCGCTTTCCAAGGACTGTCGTGCACGAAATCATCGGTTGTTTCATTCGCGACTCGATATCTTTTGCCCAACGCATCTTGGACGTCGGAAAGCTTTTTCTTCGTTCTGACGCCTTCCGCGGCCGACGGAGGGGTGTTGGCGTCAGCGTCCCAAGACTGCGACGCATCGCGGAAACTTCCTTCGCTGCCTACCGCCGAAGATTCGCTTCTCGGTGGTGGGGCATCTTCCTCACCGGCAGGGAACGGGTAAGCACTCCCATTTCTTTCGGTAACCAAGGAGTTGACGGATTTCTTAGGAGTTTCGTCCATGACATCGCCTTGAGGGTTGAGCGGCGTTGAGTTCAATCGGTTCGGAAGTTCGACTTTTACCAGTTCTCTGATAGACGAGCAATCACTGTTCCACTATCACAGAACCCGCTGACGCTGATGATCGCGTTCTTTTCCGGACGGTTGCTGTTTGTTTCCAGCCAAGTGCGGAGGGGAGGCGATATTTGAGTTGATAAGGCCGGTTAGACCTGACCCGCGCTTCGCGGGTTTTTCTTTGCGCTTGACTAACAAGTTTTCCGGCCGGGCGCTGGGATGGCAAAAAATAGGTTTGAGTGTTGACGGTTGATAATCGGCTGATTAGACAATCTCGAAAAGCACGGTCGCTAAGTTTGGATGATTAACATCGATGCATGCCGGCGGGCGCCGGCGCCCCTACCGAACGTTTGACGACGTACGCGCTGGCATTGTACAAATCGTTAAAGACGCGCGTGGACGCCATCGTCGTGAGGCGCGACTAGGGGCAGTCCCGTTGCTTGACCTATTCAGAACTAAATTGGCGATTCCATGCTTATACTTTTTGTCGAGGACGATTCCCGTCTGGCTGATGCGTTCGGTGCGCTTGCCAATGATCTGGGGCATCGGGCCGAAGTTGCATATGACGGTGCGACCGCATTGAAACTGACAGCCAATACCGTCTACGACGCTATTTTTCTTGATCTTGGATTACCTGACATCGATGGCCGCCACCTATGTCAGCAGTTCCGGGAAGCCAGCCAAAACTCGCAGGCATGCGTTGTCGCCATTACTGGACGATCGGATTTATCCGAGCAGGAACTGGCACCGTTCGATGGATATCTACTTAAACCTGTTGATCGCGAGGCACTCGAGGCGGTCATAAGCGGTTGTTAGTTTGCTTAGCTCCGCAAGGCATCGTGCCACAGTCCTTTTCGAGCCTCGGCCTTTTCACGAACTGAGGCCGTTGCCTGCGTCAGCGTATTCTCATTTCGTTCTTTTTACGCCTTGCTCCACGTCGTCGGCCGATGCCACTCCGTGAAGGTGCTTACTTCAAGGGCCTTCCGCGCCCCGAGCCGCCGTTGGTCCGGGCATCTGGCGGTGAATGGAAACCCTATCGGAGCGATCAGCGGATGCGTCAGCCCGCAGGCGGTGGAAGAAGCTGTGCGAGAGCAAGGTTTCTTTCCCGATCCCATGTCGAAATCAAAGATCCGTAGTGGCCATCTCTGGCCTCGCTCTTTCGCTGCTGCATCAGTTCAAAGAATAAGCCGTTTTTTCCAGTCGCCCCGCTCGAGGAGCGGAACGACAGCCGGCCTCAAAGCCTCCAGCTCGCAAGAATGACCCGCCGACGTTCCTGGAGTTTCTCAAGGAGTCGCCGCTCCTGCTTAATTGCCTCCGCTTCCTGCATTGAGAGAGTGACCTGCCCGTTTTTCTAAGACCACTGCGTTCTAGCAATAACGGCTTGGGTTGAATTGGTTTCTAAGCGCTGGCGATACGCCAGCGGCGTGTCGTAGTTCAAGCTCGAATGCGGTCGAACCTCGTTGTAATGCCGTCGCCAGTCGTCAATCACGATCTTGGCTTCAATCCGATTGCGAAACCATTCCATAGCAAGACATTCGTCACGGAATTTACCGTTGAAGCTTTCGTTCGTGCCGTTCTGCCATGGCTTGCCGGGATCGATTAACGCCGATTCGATCTTCTCCGATACCACCCACTTGAGCAACGCTGCGCTGACGAATTCGGGGCCGTTGTCGCTTCGCATATAGCGTGGCGCGCCGTGAACGCTGATTAGCTTGCTCAGCACCTCAATGACTCTGGCCGATCGGATCGAGCCAGACACATCTATGGCCAAACATTCACGCGTGTACTCGTCGACGACCGTCAGACACTTCAGTTGCTGGCCGTTGGCACACGCGTCAAAGACGAAATCGTAACTCCATACGGCGTTGCGAGCGCTCGGAGCAAGCGGTCGAGGACGCGAACCGGCAACGCGGCGTCGGCGTCGTTTGCGAGGCACTTGAAGACCGGCTTGCGCCCACAACCGGCTGCACCGCTCCTTGCCGATGACGATCCCTTCGCGGCCCAGCATGATGCGGATGCGCCGCGAGCCGAAGCGGGGATAATCACCCGAGAGGCGTCGCATCATCTCCACGATCGGGCCGTTCTTGCCCGGCATGAGGCTGATGTAACCGAGATTGGCGCGACTGACGTGAATCAGCGCACACGCACGTCGTTGGCTCAGCCCGCGCGAAATGGCATAGCGGGCTTGCTCGCGGCGTGCCTGTGCGCTTACCATTTTTTTGCGGAAATCTCCCTCATGACCTCGATTTCCAGGTCACGCTCCGCCACGAGCTTCTTCAGTCGGTTGTTCTCGAGCTCTAACGCCTTCAATCGCTTGACGTCGTCACTGACCATTTCGCCAAATCGCTTGCGCCACGCGTAAATCGACGCGTCGCTGACACCGTGTCGCTTTGCCACCTCGGCAATCGGCGCACTGTCCGCCTCCCGCAAGATCCGAACAATCTGCTCATCGCTGTATCGACTCTTCTTCATGACGCGCTCCGTATGGATGCGCCGTTATCCTAGATCAATTCGGTCTCAAGTTACCGGGGCAGGTCAAGAGCGCTACGCCCTGCGGATTTGAGTTCGATTCGCCGCTTCGCTTCATTGGCGTAGCGATCGATTGCCGCCAAACTATTGGGGAGTTGCACTACGTGTGACATTTCACGGTCCTGTTCTTGAGATCGATGGAAATTCTGTCAGCCTGTTCGCCTGGCCGATGTACGGTGTACCGCTCCCATGGACGCTTGGCGATGCTTGTCCCGCATCGGGGGTGCGCTTGTAATCGAGCAACGGCATCTAGAGCAAGCGTATCCGTCAGCGCATCCCGCGTTGACAGGTTCAATCAGATATCGACGATTTTCCGCAGTAGACCGTATGAGACGCGCCAGTGTCCTTCGGAATCTGTCACGGCGATGGACGCCGTTTTCGCATTGAGTCTGACGACGGTTCCAACACGCTCGTTCAGATGCTTGTCGGTGAATCCCACGGTGTCGCCGATGAAGAACTCTTCGAGGCGCGGGCGAGGTGGCGGCGCTTCCTTTTGAGTTGGGGCTGCGGTGGCATCGAGGAGAATCGCCGCATACAACACTGCCCATCGGCGGCGAGTCACGTTTTCCTGTACGACCGCTTGCGTATGTCGCAGCTCGGTGACAGTGCCTTCCAATGGGGGGCCCAACGGGTTGTCACCGATGTATCTGACGGTCATCCCAATGTGCAGTCGTTGACGGACTTCGAGAATGCGTCGGGGGTCATCGAGCATTTTGCCGATGGTCAGATAGAGGCGATATAACTCAGCGCTGGGCGCCTGCCGAAGGGAGTCCAGGATGTCCATGATGTCGGGGTAGTTAGCGGGCAAGCGGCAGCAGTTCGTGCACGCGATTGACGGGATACGACGGCAACTTCTCTAGTGTTTCCTTCAGCCATGCATACGGTTCGAAACCGTTTAAGCGAGCCGTGCCGAGCAATGAATACATGGTGGCCGTCGCACGAGCGCCTCGCGGTGAGCCCGCAAACGTCCAGTTGACTCTTCCAAGCGCAATCGGCCTGATCTGCCGTTCCAACGCGTTGTTGTCGGGTAGCAGAACACCGCTCTCTGTGTAGCGAATCAGCGCTTGCCAATGACGTAACGCGTAGCCGAACGCTTTGGCGAGCGGCGCCTGAGTCGGCAAACCGATGACGTTGCCTTCCAACCATTGCCGGAACTTTGCAAGTACCGGTAAGGCCTCAGTTTGCCGCGCCGCATATTTGACGTCGGGCGTCCGATGGTTGATTCGGGACTCGATGGCGTATAGCTGGGCGATCCACTGCAGTGCCTGTGCCGCGAGCCCCGGTTTGCTTTGGGTCTTGGCGATTTCAAAGAACCGACGGCGGCAATGCGCCCAGCAACCGACCGCGATGATGTCGCCCGTCTCGTAGAGCGCCTCGTGCCCGCTGTATGCATCGGCCTGCAAGTAGCCTTTGTACGTTCGCAGGTAACTTTGCGGATTCGAGCCCGCGCGCGACTCTGCGAACTCGAACACGACCGCCGGAGGGTGATCGACCCAGACGCCATTCTCCTCGCGTTGGCCCGCACCCAGGTAGCCCCATAATCGCGCAGTACGGGTGGTCTTACGACCCTTCTCGAGCAAAGGCAGTGTCGTGTCGTCGACGTGCATGCGCGGTGCCTGCAGTTGGTGTGAACGCAGCGACGGAATAAGCGCAGCGAGTAATTCTGCTGCGGCCAACTTCCATTCACACAGCGTGGCCCGCGGCAGGTGAATACCGCGACGCGCATAGCGCATCTCTTGCCGATTTAACGGTAGATGATCAACGTAGATGTTGACCAGGATGTTGGCGAGCAAACTCGCCCTCGCGTTACTCTTGGGCAGCGGCGAGGGCTGAGCGCTCGCCGTCACGATGGTCGACTCGCCATCCTTCTTCGCCGCATACTTGAAGCGGATGTGTTCAATGACTGTGAGCCTTGACGGCTCATAATGCAGCGTCTTGCTATGCTCTTCGCCGATGCGCTCAAGCGCGTCGAATGCGGCCTTCTGTTCGTCGCTCAGGTCATATTCGACGCGCGTGCGTGGCAGGTCCTTTGGCAATGCGGGGCGTCCCCGGCGAGCGTGCCCCGTGACAGGGACCTTCGCCGGCTCCGGAGGGAGAGGCATATCCATGGCGGCGTCGAACAATTCGGCCTGACCCGCCAAGCGCTCAGAACTCGCGCCGAAGCGAGCGCGATTGAGCTGCGCGATCTGATGATGCAGGCTCTCCAGTTGCTTCCACAACACGCATGCGAGCCGTTTCTGCTCGAGTGCGAAGGCTTGCAGCTCCTCGAGCTCCAGTGGCAGATCCCCGGCAGTGATGGCGGCGGGCAACATACCAACCATGATGCCCAACTCGTGCGACGTTTACAAGCTTCGTGAGCCCTGAATTACGCGCGATTCAGGCGCTTACGCAACGCGCGTCACCGCGACGGCGCGATGAGGTTCGCGCGCTGGAATCTCTATACCTTCGAGCCATGCATTGAGCTCCGCGAGCGTGAATCCACGTTGCGCCAGCGCCGCGGGCGATGGGAAATGCCCATGTTCAAGCCGCTTGTACCAGAGCGCGAACCCCGTGCGATCCCAATACAGGCACTTCACCTTCGTGCGGTCCCGGCCGACGAACACGAATAGGTTGCCCGAGGCCGGCTTCTGCGCAAGAAGCGGTTCGACCAGATACGACAGCGTGTCGATTGACTTGCGCATGTCGACAGGCTCGCGGCAGATGTAAGCTCGGACGTCAGCGGCGATCAGCACCGTGCACCGCCAAGCTGTCCGAGCACGAAGCGCACAATGCGTTCAGCATGCACAACACTCAATTCGATGCGAACGCCGGCGATCGATAACATAATGCGATCACGCGTCGATGATAATGGCGTATCGGCTGACGCAGATGATGATGTCGCCGCAGGCTCACCTTCGAGGTGAGCAATGACAAACGCGGCGTCGGCCGTCACAGCCAGCCGACTCGTTGAAGGCGTTTCGCCCGTAAACTTCTTGCGCCACAACCCGAAAGTGCTGACGGCCAGGCCTTGTTCGCGACAGAAACGTCGAGTGCCGACGCCGCTCATCTTCCATGCTGCCACCATCTCTCGCCAGAACGCTTCGCCTTGGCGAGGGCGTCGTTTGCGCGTTCGCACAGCAGCTTGGCCCACCGCGGCGTCGTCCATCGCATCACTCCAATCACTACGATGGCCAAACCTTCGCATCATGCACACGGACAATCAAGACGGGTTGCGCTGACGGATACAATGTTGCAGGCGCGGCGAGCGACTCTATGCCCTCGCGGCGGACAGGAGTGATAGCAGGACAACGATGGGCGCACATCAGTGTACCGAACTGCACAGCGAAACAATCATTTCGAACTCGGAGCACTCGTAGATTTTGCCGCCTGTAGGTTGGTCGAAAGGTGGACAGTTTAGATTACCGCTTGGACTTTTCCTTGAGCTCGTCATGAAACACAACAGCCCGTTCGTTGAAGCTGAGCCGATGGACACGGTCCCAGCGACCTCAACACCGGCTTATGCCAACCGCCACCCAATCGCGCGTGCATTCGATAACTTTGCAAGTGATGTCACCCGCTGGGCGGGCTCACCACTCGCCTTTGGCCTCGCAGTGATCTCCGTCATCGCATGGTTGGTCTCAGGGCCGGTGTTTCACTTCTCTGAGAACTGGCAACTCGTCATCAACACGGGCACAACGATCGTCACATTTCTCATGGTCTTCCTGATTCAGCAGAGTGCTAACAAGGACAGCGTCGCGGTTCATTTGAAGCTTAACGAACTGCTGGCCTCGCATCGCTCCGCGAGTAATCAGTTGATCGGCATAGAGGACGCGTCGGAAGACGAACTGCGAAAACTTGCCGCCGCTTACCTTAAGCTGGCTTCGGAGAATGAAACTAGCCGCAGACACCTTGGCGATGATTACAGTGCAGCCGCCGACATTGCGCGTCGTCTTGCAGAAGTGAAAGCTACATCTGCAGGAAAATAGTTGCTATCCCCTTGCGACGTTTGCTGATTCCACGCGCTGTTGTCGTGCGAACAGGCCGACGGATTCTCAGGCAATAATGAGCTTCGCCTCGTCAGGACGGTCTAAGATAGAGAAACGCCGAACTGCGGAGCAGGAGCGTGAAAGGGGTCTACGCTCACGCGCATTATTCTGTGAAACAGATAAGTCAGGCCCAATCAATATGACGAATTACTGAAGCAAGCTAGGCTGCAACTTTGAAGGGAAATCACCGTATGGAATACAGCTATGAAACGATCCGCGAACGTGCTTGGGTGGCTGTAAATCGCTGTATCGGTGAAGCCAACGGTGACGGCGAGTCTTCATTAGCCGCTCGCCAGCGCCTTGAAACGGCAAGCGCAGTGGTTACAGGGTTTTCGGTCCTCACCTACGATGCGCCAAGCAGTCACGCCGACAAATACGATATGCTTGGCCAGATCTCACGTGCGCGCAAGCAACTGCGTGAGCGCTTTGGCGAAGATAGCTATCCAGGAGCGCACGCCCGGCGGCCATAGCCGCTAAAGCGTCTCGAGTACCGTCGCCTTCATGGCAACAGAGTGGACCTTCGAGGCCATGCGCATGCAACACAGCCAATCCTCCGCGTCGCTCACCATTGCGACTCGGCGCCGAGCTACGCTAGACTCGAACCTTGACCTCCAAGAAGCGCGACCAAACTCGCCGGAGGTTGGCCTTTCTGACAATAGCCATCGAACTCGCTATCTACGACATGTCGGAGTACTTCAGATTCATCGAGCGCAGTGAAAGCAACTATGGATACGTGGTTCGTTCGTTGGTCGTTGCGCAGCGCGAGCGCCGCTTCAAAACCACTGCATCCAGGCATTGAAACGTCCATTACGATTGCGTGAGGTACCCACGCGATGCCGATGGCAATCGCATCAAATCCGTTGAACGCGGTCCGGCAATCGATGTCTTCAAATGCTAGGGCTGCCGCCAAGGCCTCTGCCGCGAGCGCATGGTCGTCAACAACTAGCACCCGCAGCCTCTCACTATGAACGGCGATTCGCCTGTTTGTCCATGCGCGGACTCGCACGTGATGATTTGTCATTACCTACTCCGGTATGTTCGTATGTTAGCAGCGCGCATACCTAATGGCCGTTTGACGAATTATCTGTTCCGGCGCAGCGGTGATTACTGCGGATATTTGCCGGAAAACCCGTGCTAATGAGTTTCTCCTCCTATTCATGGAAGGTTTGGATTAAGCTGTGAGAGGCGGACACCGAACAAAAAATAGCTTGTTTCCCAACTTAGCCTCTTGTGGACGGGTCCGGTTATTATGCCTGGAACAGCCCCCTGAATTGCCGGACACGGTCTCTACCTTAAAATAACGGGTAGTCATACGACTGTGTTTAGACCTAACAGCAAGCAGGAAGTGATGAAAGTGTTGACTGGGCCGGAGCGGCGGCGGCGGTGGTCTGCGGAAGAGAAGGCGGCGATGGTCCGGGAGAGTCTGGAGCCGGGTAAGACCGTATCGATGGTGGCTCGCCAGCACGGCGTCAATCCAAATCAGTTGTTCCATTGGAAGAAGCTGTATCAGGACGGAAGCCTGTCGGCGGTGTCCGCTGGCGAAGAGGTGGTGCCCGCTTCGGAGTTGGCGGAGGCGCTCAGGCAGATTCGCGAATTGCAACGACTGCTCGGCAAGAAGACGGTGGAAGTCGAGATTCTGAGAGAAGCAGTGGAGTACGGTCGAGCAAAAAAATGGATAGCGCGCTCGCCATCATTGCCGGGGGACGACCAGTGAAGCAGGTCTGTGATGTTCTCGGCGTTGCGCGCTCGAACGTGTCGGTCAGGCGTGCACGCCCTGCCAGCTGGCAAGACAGGCGCAGCGCGGTGCAGACGGACGATGCGGAACTGGTGGCGGAAATCCGTGAGGCCGTCATCGACTTGCCGAGCTACGGCTATCGACGCGTCTGGGGCGTGATTCGCAGCAACCGGGAGATGCATGGTGCTGGGCCAGTGAACGTCAAGCGCATTTATCGCGTCATGCGCGTTCACGGCCTGCTGCTGCAGCGCCGGCCGAAGCGTCCCACCATCACGCGGCGACATGAAGCGCACCGGGTTTTCCGGAGACCTTTACTCCTGAGAGAATAGAGTCATGGAAAACCTCGACAAAGCAAAACGGAAGACGGCGCCGAAATATTCGGCGGAAGTGCGTGAGCGCGCGGTTCGTATGGTGTTCGAGCATCGTGCGGAGTACGCGACGCAATGGGAAGCAATCCAGTCGATTGCCGCCAAGATGGGTTGCTCACGCGAAACGTTAAGAAACTGGGTTCGTCAGGCTGAGAGCGATCGTGGTCTGCGCGCGGGCCCCAAGACGCAGGAGCAGGACCGCATCCGCGAGCTTGAACGTGAAGTCCGGGAACTGCGTCAGGCCAATGAAATCCTGCGCAAGGCCTCGGCATATTTCGCACAGGCGGAGCTCGACCGCCGACCGAAGTGATGATTGCCTTCATTGACGATCACCGGTCGGCGTATGGGGTCGAGCCGATCTGCAGGGTGCTGCCGATCGCCCCGTCGACGTATTACCTTCATTTGTCTCGACGCGCTGATCCGCGTCGGCTGCCGCCGCGCGCGCAGCGCGATGCACTGCTGTGTCAGCATATCCGGCGTGTATGGGAAGAGAACTTTCGGGTATATGGTGCGCGCAAGGTTTGGCGGCAGCTATTGCGCGAAGGATTCAAGCTCGCACGGTGTACTGTCGAGCGACTGATGAAGCGGCTCGGGCTGCAAGGTGTGCGGCGCGGCAGATCGATTCGAACCACCGTCAGCGAGCGAAACACACCGTGCCCGCTTGATCACGTCCAGCGGCAGTTCAAAGCGTCAAGGCCGAACGCGCTGTGGGTGTCAGATTTCACCTTCGTGGCCACCTGGCAAGGCTTCGCTTATGTTGCCTTCATCGTTGATGTGTTCGCGCGACGCATCGTAGGCTGGAGAGTGTCAAGCTCAGCGCGTACTGACTTCGTGTTGGACGCGCTGGAGCAGGCGGTACATGAGCGCCGACCAGCCGAAAGTAACCGTTTGGTACATCATTCGGACCGCGGGTCGCAATACGTTTCAATTCGGTATACGGAGCGTCTAGCCGAAGCAGGAATCGAACCGTCAGTCGGCAGCGTCGGAGATTCATACGATAACGCACTCGCCGAAACGATCAACGGCCTTTACAAGGCAGACGTTATTCATCGTCGCGGACCATGGCGTAACGTGCAGGCGGTTGAACTCGCCACGCTTGAATGGGTGGACTGGTTTAATCACCGACGCCTGCTTGAGCCGATCGGCAACATCCCACCGGCCGAAGCGGAAGCCCGCTACTATGAACGAATCGCTGGAATGCCGATGGCAGCGTAACTCCAGCAAAAACGTCTCCGAAATTCCAGGTGCGCTTCAACACGACGGACGTGTTGCGGTGGCCAGAAGCAATCAACGCTGGTGCTCCGATGGCTTCGAATTCCGGTGTGAAAATGGCGAGCCACTGCGCGTCACCTTTGCGCTGGATTGCTGCGACCGGGAGGCGATGAGCTGGGTTGCGACGACAGGCGGCTACACCGGCAACGATGTTCGTGACGTGATGCTTGCCGCCGTCGAGCATCGGTTTGGCAATGTCGATGCCGTACCGTCTTCGATTGAATGGCTAAGCGATAACGGCTCGGGATATATTGCGCACGAGACACGTGCGTTTGCGAGCGGTATTGGACTCACGCCGCTCACCACACCGGTGTGCAGTCCGCAAAGCAACGGTATGGCCGAGAGCTTCGTGAAGACCATGAAGCGCGACTACGTCGCCTTCATGCCCAAACCGGACGCTGCAACGGCAGTACGCAATCTGGCAGTGGCGTTCGAGCATTACAACGAAAGGCATCCGCACAGCGCCTTGAAATACCGTTCACCTCGTGAGTTCAGGCGCAGGACGGATTCATCAACTCAAGTGTGAGACGGTGTCCGGAAGTACGGGGGCAAATCCAATGCCTACCCTCTAGACTCGGCGGGTGCACGGAAAATTGGTGTTTTAACCTGAGGGTCTTGTATGACTAAACTTGCGATCGTCCCAGTTAAGGCGGAATCCCGGTCGTTTCCAATCGTCGGGATCGGCGCTTCTGCGGGTGGATTGCAGGCCGTCTCCGAGTTGATTTCAGAGTTTTCACCAGACTGCGCTCTTGCGTGTCTGGTTGTCATCCATCTCGATCCGGACCACGCGAGCTCGTTGGCTGAGATTCTGGCCCGGCATACATCACTGAAAGTTGTGCAAGCCGCCGATGCGTTGGCCATTGAGATGGGACACGTTTACGTGATTCCGCCGGCTGTCAGCATGTCGGTGAAAGATCGACGAATTCGACTTCGCCCGCGTGACAAGACCATGGGCCCTCCGATGCCCGTCGATGACCTACTTGATTCATTAGCGAAAGACCAGGGAACAAATGCAATCGGCGTCATTTTGTCCGGCACGGGATCCGACGGCGTGCTTGGTTTGCAATCGGTGCATAGCGAGGGCGGGATCACCCTTGCGCAGGACGAAGCAACCGCGGCATTCGCCAGCATGCCACGCCTAGCCGTGGCTCAGGGGTGCGTCGATCTTGTCCTCCCGCCTTTGCGTATTGGTCAAGAAATCTGCAGAATGGGCATGCATCCCCATCTCGCCCTTTTTCGATTAGAGCAAACTCCTCGTGCCACCGACCCCAGCGAAGAAAGCTTAAGGCCCATGTTCAGGATTTTGAGCAGCGCCTGCAAGGTCGATTTTAGTCACTACAAACGCGGCACCATTTATCGACGCCTATCACGACGCATGGCGCTTCACCGCCTGTCTAACATCGATGACTATGTAGCGTTACTTCGATCCGATCCATCAGAGCCGCTTGCCCTCGGCCGCGATCTGTTGATCCGCGTCACTGAATTTTTTCGAGATCCAGAAGCGTTCAATGCCTTGACGCAACGCGTGTTTCCACGTTTTTTTAATGATCCGCCAACGACTGGCCCAATCCGTATCTGGGTGCCCGGCTGTGCCAGCGGCGAAGAAGTGTATTCAATTGCGATCTGTATGTTCGAGTATCTCGGCGAACACGGTATTGATACGAAGTTCCAAGTTTTTGGTACGGATATCAGTGAGGACGCGCTGCACACGGCCCGTGCAGGCCGTTACATCGAAAATATCGCCCGAAACGTTTCGCCCGAACGGCTCGAGCGGTTTTTCGTTCGTGACGGCGATTACTACAAGGTCGAAAAATATGTCCGCGACGTCTGCACGTTTGCCCGTCACAACGTGGCTGTTGATCCGCCTTTCTCACGCATGGACTTGATCAGCTGCCGCAATCTCCTGATTTACCTCGATCCCGTGCTGCAAGGCAGCGTTATGCCGCTCTTTCACTATGCGCTTAACCCATCTGGCATTTTGATGTTGGGTCCTTCCGAGAGCGTGGGCTCGTTCTCTGCCCTCTTCGGAGTGATCGAAAGCAAGCGCACCAAGCTTTACAACAAGAGAGCCGGGACGGGTCAGTCTGCGGCTCGGTTGCTTTCGATGAAATCGCCCTCAGAAGTGATGCCCTTGCCAGGACGCGCAGTAGTGAACAAAGCGATTCCCACTCATGCTCAGCGGCTTGTCGCCCAAGCCGAAGCAAAAGTGGTGGCGCGCTACGCGCCTGCATTTGTGATCTGTGATGGGCAATTCAACATTGTCGAGTTCCGCGGCGACACCTCCCCATTCCTCGTCAATCCCGCCGGGCCTCCGAGCATAAGCCTGCAGCGCCTCGCCAAGCCCGAGATCTTTTTACCTATTAGCCAGGCTGTCAGGGAGTGCGACGCGAGCGGCTCGGTAACGCGCAAAACAGCCATCCGTTTAGCCTCTCTCAATGGCCCACGCGAAGCTAACCTTGAAGTGCATTTACTCCATTCAGATGAGGTCGACGGGCGCTGGTTTCTCATCTTTTTCGAGGATACGACGGCTCGCCCGACGCTTCTGCCTGCAATGGTTACAGGATCGATTAAGGATTCCGTATTGCGCATGTCGCAGCGCCTGGTCGGCCGTATCGGCTCTCGAAACCTGGCAAGAAAAGACGCGGAAATCGCACAGCTCACGGCGGAACTTGTAGCCGCACGCGAACAGATCCGTTCCATGCTGGAAGAGCATGAAAGTGCCCGTGAGGAACTTAGATCGAGCGAAGAAGAACTGCTATCCAGCAACGAAGAGTTCCAAAGTACAAATGAGGAACTCGAGACAACAAGGGCTGAGTTGCAGTCCATCAACGAGGAACTGTCGACCTCGAACGAAGAACTTCGCTATAGAAACGATGAACTGAAGGCGCTTCACGACTTGGCAAGTCGTGAGCGCGATTACGCCGATTCATTGCTTGAGACGATCTTTGACCCGTTACTGGTACTTGACTCCGACTTGCGCATCGTTCGAGCGAACGAAGCGTTCTATGAGACGTTTCAGACAGAGCCCGACTCGACGATTGGGGCTAGGCTGTTTTCACTGGGTAACGGGCAATGGAACAGTGAAGCGCTTAAAGCGTTGCTTGAAAAGATCCTGCCGGAGGCAAAGAGCGTCAGGAATTTTTCCCTGACGCACGAGTTTCCGGTCTTAGGCAAACGCACCATGCGTTTGAACGCAACAAGTGTCGATTTTCCGGCACGTGCACTGGTGCTGCTTACCGTCAATGATGTGACCGATCAAAACGAAACGCTCGATCAATTGCAAGCGGCAGATCAGAACAAGGACGAGTTTTTAGCCATGCTCGCCCATGAGCTTCGAAATCCACTGGCTTCCATTCGAAACAGCTTGGACATATGGGAACGTGGTACCGCTGAGCCCGCCATCGAACAAAAAGCACGCGCAATCGCCCAACGTCAACTGGAGCATGAAGTCGGCTTGGTCGATGATCTTCTCGACGTATCTCGTATCACGCGCGGTGTCATTAAGCTTAAACAGATGCGCATCGATGTCGTCGATCTCGCACGACATGCCATCGATGCAATGAAACCCGAGATCGAACGGCATCAACACACGATTGTTGTTTCTGTGCCTGATCAGCCTCTGTTCATTGAGGGTGATCCATTACGCATTGAGCAGATCGTGATGAATCTGGTGGGCAATGCTGTCAAATACACCCCTTCACATGGCCTCATCAAGGTAACGCTGGTTAGAGAAGAACGCGAAGCAGTACTCAAGGTATCAGACAATGGTATCGGAATGAGTGCAGCGCTGCTTCCTACTATTTTCACGATTTTTGTTCAGGCCGACTTGTCCCTTGATAGGAAACCGGCGGGGCTAGGCATTGGTCTGGCGTTAGTTAGACGCCTGGCGGAGCTGCACAACGGAACCGTGCAGGCTTTTAGCGAAGGCATCGATAAAGGAAGTGAGTTTGTGGTTCGCTTGCCGGCGCTGCTGGAAGACATGCAATATGCAACGGAGCACACTGCGGTCAACGCGGCGATGGTCGAGAACACGCCAAGAAAAATTTTGGTGGTAGACGATAATGTTGACGCGGCAGAAAGCACTGCGATGTTCTTACGGCTTGATCAGCACAATGTGCGGCTGGCGGTAGATGGTCTGTCTGCGTTGGCAATCGCACAAGAGTTTGAACCGGAGGTCGTACTGCTGGACATTGGTTTGCCGGACATTGACGGCTACGAGGTCGCAAAGCGCATGCGCGCGTCACCCAAACATGCCAGCACTGTGTTGATTGCCCTAAGCGGCTATGGACAAGAAGAGCATCTTCAGCGCTCCCGACTGTCCGGATTTGATCACCATCTAGTTAAACCGACTGACCTCAAGTTACTGAACGCATTGATTCGTCGCCAACATGGCGACGCTGCAGGCGATCTGATCTAGAAGCTGTCGAAATCCGTCGACTGTTCATTTGTGGCCGAATGCTGGCGGGTGCCCATCGGATTAGATCATTAGATCGGAGAGGACCAGCCGTTCGAGTGACCGCTGCAAAAGCACAAGCGAACGGCAGAAACTGGACCGCCTGCTGCCCGACGGATCTGGCACATCTCGACCCTCAGCAGCCAATGGCTCAGTCGCGAGTTGTGCGTCCGCTTCGAAGTGGAAGCGGCCCGTCCCTTGCCAATGCCGACGATCGAAGGCGGTCGACCGAGCCCTGAATGATTCTTCCTGGTGGGTGGACCGTCACCGTTTTTCGGGCAACCCGTCTCGACGCCCCCGTCGCGTTATGCCTCACAGGAATGACTGTTATCGACCGCGCCTGCCTTCTCCGAAGAAGCGCTCACTCTCATCATTTGCTCACCGTCAACCAACCGGAGCAATACGATGACCAACTTCCCGACCTACTCGATCGAAAACGCACCGGCCGGCTCGAAGGCCGTTCTCGAAAACACGAAGCGCGCATTTGGCTTCGTTCCCAATCTTCAGGCGCATATGGCGGAGTCGCCCGCGCTGCTGGCCGGTTACTCGGCGCTGTGGGACCTTTTCTCGAAAAGCACGCTGACACCGCACGAACAGCAGGTGGTGTATCTAACCTCGAACTTCGAGAACAACTGCCACTACTGCATGGCTGGTCACAGCACGCTCGCAAAGATGATCAAGATGGATGCGGGTGCGATCGCTGCACTGCGCGCCGGCACGCCGCTGCCCGATGCAAAACTCGAAGCGCTGCATCGCTTTACGACGCTCGTGGTGCGTGAGCGGGGCTTCGTCCCGGACGCCGATGTGGACGCGTTTCTTGTCGCCGGCTATACCCGTCAGAACGTCCTTGAAGTGATCTTGGGCGTGGCGACGAAGGTGATGAGCAACTACACAAATCACATCGTCCACACCGAACTCGACGGCTTCATGGCCGGTAATGAGTGGACCAAACCAGTCGCTGCTGCGGCATAAGCCCTCCAAGGGAGCCCTGACGGCTACCGTCCAACCCTTCCAGTAGGCTCGCCGAGAAACCGCCATGTCCACGTTCGACCGCCATCGCCGCGACGATCACAAAGCAGCCGCCGCTCACCACCAAATACATGCGCATTGGCCTGACTCAACGCCTGCGTCGCGTGATCGACAAGGGCATCGGCTACGGCCTCGCGCTCGAAGGCATCACCGCAGCCGAAGTGGCGCGCATCGCAGCAGCACAGAACGCAGCCTGAATTTATTCATTCGTTTAATCCTTTCAACGGAGAACACTCATGTCACTGCAAGACAAACTCGACGCATTCCGGGCCGACTTCAAAGCGGGTAAGCCGCCCTTTAACGCACCGCCGGAGATTCATCCGGTGATGGAACGCGCTACAGCAGAACTGATTGCGAGTGGGCAAGCTGGCCGCGCAATCAAGGCTGGCGACCGCGCACCGCATTTCAACCTCAAGGATCAGGATGGCAATGACGTGTCGTCTGCGGCTCTGTTGGTGAAGGCACCGCTAGTGGTGACGTTCTATCGCGGCGTGTGGTGCCCGTATTGCAACATTGAATTGCAGGCGATCAATGAAGTGCTGCCGCAGATTCAGGCCTATGGCGCGAAGGTCGTGGCGATTTCTCCGCAGACGCCAGTCAACAACCGCAAGTCCGTGCGTACCAACGAACTCGGCTTTCCCGTGCTGAGCGACGTGAACGGTCAAACCGGCGCCGACTTCGGCCTGCGCTTTGCGTTGCCCGACTATCTGGTCGAGTTGTACAAGAACCTGAAGAATGACCTGCCCGCGTTCAATAACGACCCGAGCTGGACCCTGCCGATGCCGGCGCGTTACGTCATTGGACAGGATGGCACCGTGCTGTATTCGGAGGTCAACCCGGACTACACGCGTCGTCCAGACCCGTCGGACATGTTCCCGGTTCTGGAAAAAGCGACGGCCAAGGCGTAAGCCTCAACGCCCAGCGCCAAGCGACAGCCTTGCCGGGCTGGAGAACCCGGTGCGGCTCTTCATCCTTCTGATTCAAAGAGAACATTAGATGACACAACGTACATTTCTCATAACCGGCGCGACCAAAGGCATTGGCCTCGCGTTGACAGAACAACTGATTGCCGACGGCCACCACGTGGTGGGGATGGCGCGTGAAGCAAGCGATTTTCCGGGCGAACTGGTCCGCGTCGATCTAGCCGACCGCGCAACAACTGGTGCGGTCCTCAATGACCTCTTGCGACGTCACGCGTTCGACGGCGTAGTGAACAACGTCGCGTTAGTCAGGCCGCAGCGTCTCGGGGCCGTCGCGCTAAACGATCTCGATGACGTTCTCGCACTAAATCTTCACCCGGCCGTCCAAACGGTTCAGGCGCTGCTTCCCGGCATGCAAGAACGCGGCTGGGGACGCGTCGTGAACATTTCCAGCCTGACGATTCTCGGCATGACGCAACGCACGGCGTATGCAGCGGCGAAAGCGGCGCTGGTAAGCTTTGCGCGTTCGTGGGCGCTGGAACTGGCAGGCACGGGCATCACGGTGAATGCCGTCGCACCGGGTCCGACCGAGACCGCGCTGTTTCGCGCGAACAACCCGCCCGGAAGCGAGGGCGAGAAACGCTATTTGTCTGCAATACCGATGAGTCGCTTCGGCCAGCCTCATGAGATCGCCGCGACGATCGCGTTTCTGCTTTCGGATGCGGCCGCCTTCATGACCGGTCAGACGCTCTACGTCGACGGCGGTGCGTCAATCGGCAAGCTCGCTTTCTGAAGGCGCACGTCCGGCGTTGGCGCCTTCGGCCCCAAGTGAAGCTTCCACGAAAGCGACGAACGCCCGCGCCTTCGCACTCACCAGGCGTCCAGCCGGATACACTGCCCACAGGTCGATCGGGGGCAGTTCCCAGTCGGTCAGGACGGCTTGGATCGAGCCGTCGGCAAGTTCCGGCGAGAACATCCATTCCGACGCGATTGCCAGGCCCATTCCGTTCAGCACCATCGTACGCATGCCCTCGGCGGCGCTCACGCTGACACGCCCCGACACCACCACCGCCACTTCCTTGCCCTGCTGGCTGAACGCCCACGACTCGCCACCACCTCGCAACGAATACACGATCACCTGATGCTGGCTGAGCTCCGCAGGGGTCTTCGGCACACCTGCTTCGGCGAGATACGCAGGTGTGCCGACCAGCAGCCGACGACTTTGCGCAATGCGCCGTGCGGTCATCGTAGAATCATCGAGCGAGCCCATGCGCAGCGCCACGTCTACGCCTTTTTCGAGCAGGTCAATGGTGCGATCGTCCAGCACGATATCGATCTGCAAGTTAGGGTGCCGGTTCATAAACATCTTCAGTGCCGGAAGGATATGCAGCCGCGCAAAGGTCACGGCTGCACTGATGCGCAACACACCAGAAAGCCCGGTCGATGCGTCGCGCGCGACATGCTCGGCGAGGTCCACTTCTTCGATCGCGCGCCTTGCGTGCTCGTAAAAGCGCTGGCCTGCATCGGTAGGCGTCAGGCCGCGGGTCGAGCGCAACAAAAGCCGCACGCCAAGTCGTTCCTCAAGCTGCGCGATCGACTTCGACACGGCCGGTTGCCCCAGCTTGAGCCGCTTGGCGGCCGCCGAGAACGAACCCGCCTCCACGACGCTGACAAACGTTTCCATTGCTGCCATGCGGTCCATGCCGTTGCTTCTCCTTGCGGACCGTGAAGTCCTTGTTGTGGCTGAGATGTATTCAGGCGAAAGTCTAGCGCGTCACAACATCCGGTCGATGGAAATTGCCGATGATCGGTCTCTGTCATCTGTCTCCGGTTCACGAAAGCAATCCGCAAATACAAGCGGCCCCGCCGCAGACGATCCTGCAGCGGGCCAGTTTGCGATGCGTGCAGTCCGGTTAGGCAACCGGCGCGGGGCTATGGAAGGAATAATCGGTGTAACCGCGTGCGTTGCCGCCGTAGAACGTCGAGCGGTCGTAATGGTTCAACGGTGCCCCGATGCGCAGCCGCTCAGGCAGATCTGGATTGGAGACAAACAGGCGCCCGAATGCGACAAGATCGGCGTCGCCTGTTTCGATCATGCGATGCGCGCTGTCCGCAGTAAAGCCGCCTGCCGCGATGAGTGTGCCCTTGTACACGCCTCGCAGGTCTTTTGCCGAAACCGCGGTCGCCGCTGCCGCGACGTCATCGTTACCGCGCACTCGCGGCTCAACGACATGCAGATACGCCAGCCCATAGCCGTCCAGACGCCGCGCGACGTACCCGAACGTGGCATGCGGATCGCTATCGGACATCGTGCCATACGAGCTCCCCGGCGACAGGCGCACTGCAATCTGGTCGGCATGCCACACCGAAGCGATTGCGTCGAACACCTCGAACAGAAAGCGCGCCCGGCGTTCAAGCGAACCACCATACGCATCCGTACGGTGGTTCGAGCCGTCCTGCAGAAACTGGTCGGGCAGATAACCGTTAGCAGCATGCAATTCGACGCCATCGAAACCGGCCCGCTTCGCAAGCGTCGCGGCGCGACGAAATTCTTCGATAACGCCAGCAATCTCTTCAAGCGCGAGTGCGCGCGGGACGACCTGCTCGACCTCGATCACGCGCCCGTTTTTGTCTTGAATTGCCGAGTGTTCAAAAGCGCGCACGGCAGAAGGCGCGACCGGCAATACGCCGCCGATGTTGGCGGGATGCGCCTGTCGTCCCGCATGCCATAACTGCAGGAAGATACGTCCGCCTTTCGCATGGATGGCGTCAGTGACGCGTCTCCAGCCGCGCGCATGCGCGTCGGTATAAATGCCTGGTGCGCCGACATAGGCGAAACCGAGCGGAGACACGGACGTTGCATCAGAAATCAACAAGCCGCCCGCCGAAGCGCGCTGCGCGTAGTACTCGACCATCAGATCACCGGGGACGTTCTGCGCTTCGGTGCGCATCCGTGTGAGCGGCGCCATAACGACACGGTGACTGACCGGATAAGGGCCGACCTGAGTCTGCGTAAAAAGTGAGTTCATCGCGAGTGCCTGAAAAAGGGAGAAGACCTGTGGATCATCAATGCGAGCACGACTCCGCAGAAGACAGCAATGAGCGATAGCTGTCATTCCCGCGCGGAATAGCGAGAAGCATCTGATCCCGCGCACCATGAGCCATTCCTTGGGGGAATAGCGCTTATCACTCCGGTCGGACTTCACTGGAGATCGAATGCCGCGCACAGTTCGTCTCAGGCCAAGCCGATATCCCTCTCTGAAAGGATCACTTCCCATGTACCAAGTTCATGCATTCGCCACACCCAACTCCGTCAAGGTGCCGATTGCACTCGAAGAACTCGGACTCGACTACACGCTGCACGCCATCAACGTTCGAAAGGGCGAGCAGAAGAGCGATGCGTTTCTCGCATTGAATGCCAACGGAAAAGTGCCAGTGCTGACCACCGAAGACCGCGATTTTGTGCTGACCGAGTCTGCGGCCATTCTCGTTTTTCTCGCCGAAAAGCACGGCAAGCTTCTCTCGCGGGACCCTGTACGCCGAGCGCGCACATTTGAGCAACTGTTCGCTCACGCGTCTGGACTGAGTCCGGCCTTCGGACAGGCAGGTTACTTTCTCAACTTTGCACCGGAAGTGATGCCCCACGCCATCGAGCGCTTTTCCGGCGAGGCGAATCGTCAACTGAAACTGCTCGACACTATTCTTGCCGAACAGCCCTTCGTCGCGGGCGACGAATACTCCATCGCGGATATCGCCCACTTCGGATGGATATGGCGACGAGCCTTCCCAAACGTGACTCTGGACATGACGCCGCATGTACAACGCTGGTACGACCAGATGCTCGCACGGGCGGCGGTAACGAAAGCGATCGGCAAGCTCGAACTGCTTGCGAGAGAGAACGGTTGAACAGATGCGCGCCCGTGAGGCTTCGCAGCTTCAAGAAGCGCAATGTAGCGGGCAACTATCGCGGGTGATGGGAGCCATTCGAAAAGCTCCCGCCATCGGCGCGAACATCGGTTATTGGCCGTCCGCTCGCCGCCGGCACCCGAGTTTCCTCATGACAAAGAATTTAGGCGGCGGCGACCGGTCTGGTCATTACTCGCCGGCATATGTCTTATGACTCTCGGGCGATTGCACGCGGTGCGAGGTGCGCAACATACTTTCCGATAGTCACACCAAGGGCCGTAGCGGTTGCTTTAGGTCTTAAAAAATGTTGTCTCAACACTCTTATTGAAGGAGGAATCTATATATGACGAGCGCTAAAAAGGCTTTGATCATTGGTTCATCGCGTGGTCTTGGCCTCGCACTTGCCCAAGAGTGGCTTTCGCGAGACTGGAACGTCGTTGCTACGGTACGAAGTGGCAATACGCCGCTGCATCGCTTAGAACAGGCGTTTTCGGGGAAGATACGTATCGAGCAGATGGACGTTACCGATAGCTCTGAAATTGAAGCCCTCGCGAGCCGTCTGCCTGATCACGAATTTGATGTCCTGTATGTCAATGCCGGTGTCGCCCTTGGTCCAGAGGATCGAGCAGACGAGGTTACGACCGAGGACTTCAGCCGTTTGATGGTGACAAACGCGTTGAGTCCGATCCGCATCATTGAGCGGCTGTACGACAAGGTGAAAGAACAAGGAACGATAGCAATTATGTCCTCAAGTCTTGGTAGCGTGGCACTGAACGAAAGCGGTGGATGGGAAGTCTATCGCGCCAGCAAGGCGGCTTTGAATATGCTAATGCGCTCCTTTGCCGCGCGCCACGGGAGCGCTTTACAAAGCCTCGCGCTGGTCGATCCTGGATGGGTCCGGACGGAAATGGGCGGTGCCGATGCGACCTTGAGCATTGAGGAAAGCATCCCCGGAATAGTGAATCAGATAGCCGCGTCATCGGGCAAGGCAGGACTGCGTTACTACAACTACCGTGGCGAGACGCTTCCGTGGTAGTCCGTTTGCTGGCATGTTGTGGCTCGCCGACCTTTTACGCCAGATTAACGATAGGTGATGGCAGAGACAAGCGCGCATTTACCACCACCCGTTCTGTCCTCATTTAGCGGATCTGCGGATGCTCCGGAGCAAAGGCCAGGGCGCGTAATGGGTTCTGCAGACCTTCTCATGCAAAGGCTGGCCACCGCGACATCCCAGACTCCAGTCGCGTCTGTCACCGCCTTTTCGATAATGGCTTGTCGGCACGATCGCAGGCGAGCACAGATAATCCCTGAAATAAGCAAGCGGAGCCGGATGGACAGGACTGGATCCATGGCACGACAAAGTTCGCCATCCTGCTATAGCCCGTTCTACACGGGCGCGCAAGCATGCACGCGGGCGACGCCGCGCCTCACGGAGCAGTTAGGTGACGGCTTCGCTGCCGACGGAACCTGTCCTGTCAACGCCCCGCGCGACCATATTGCCCTTCGGGTTGTCGCGCTCGATTTACGTTCCGGCTGACCTTAGCAGCGCCAGGAACACACCTTCCTGTTGCGGAGGAGACGTGCCACGAAGGCTACACTTCCCCGAGCCATCGAGCGGCCGCCATCAGCAGGAAAGGAGCCATTCGAATGCCGACTTCGCGAGAGGGTCGACCGGCCGAAGATGGCCGTTTGCAGCGGGACAGACTAATCCAGAGAGCCGGAGAAATGTCCTGCCCTTCGAGAACTTCTTTTAACGCTGATTGCAGTGTCGTAACAAATCGCCGACAACGATGCAGGCGTGCTAATACGTCGATGTCTCAAAGCGCGGATCACTTTGCGGCTCGCAGGTCGGGGTTGCGGTCGTAAACCGACACCACGCGACTTCGGTGCCGTTCACGATGGGCACGCGCTCATCGTGAACGGCAAGGTCCAGCGGTGCAATAATACCTTGCCGAAGACCTCCACAAACGGTCTCCAACATCTCGTTGATGCAGAAACGGCGCGAGGCCACAACGATACGGCTTGAATGCGATGAACGACCCAGAATCGCTCTCCCTGGCACTGCCCGACGGCACTAGGGTCTCTACACTTCTCCAAGTGCCGGAGGACGCGCAAGCCTTGTATGTTTTCGCGCACGGCGCCGGGGCGGGCATGCTGCACGCCGGCATGTCGTCATTGGCCGACGCGCTTGCGGCAAACAATGTCGCCACATTGCGCTACCAGTTTCCGTACATGGAACGGGGCTCCAAGCGGGTAGACTCGCCGGCTGTGGCACATGCTGCCGTACAGGCAGCCGTCGCAGAAGCCCGTCGGCGGCTGCCTGCCCTGCCGCTCTTCGCCGGCGGCAGGTCGTTCGGTGGACGCATGACGTCTCAAGCCCAAGCCATCTCCCCGCTCGATGGCGCGCGTGGCCTTGCTTTTGTAGCATTCCCGCTGCACCCGGCGGGTGCGCCCGCTGTGGAGCGAGCACAGCACTTGGCGGACGTCACGGTCCCAACTCTCTTCCTGCAGGGCACGCGCGACAAGCTGGCTGAGCTTCACCTGCTGAAGTCGGTCGTCGAGACGCTGGGGCCACGCGCCACGCTGCACGTGGTGGAAGACGCAGATCACTCCTTCCACGTGCGCGCGTCTTCCGGCCGGACCGACTCGGAAGTTGTGGAAGAGCTGGCACGGACGATGTCTACGTGGTTCTTCGCCGAAGCAGAGGTCGTGCGCGTTACCTGAGCATGTGAGCAAGCGCCGGAATGCTTGGAACAAAGTCGAGATGGCGAGCCGGCGAACTCGACGTGCTGCGCGCGGCCGCTCAATCCCTGCGCTATCCGTAGACGTTCTGTCACATAGCCACGATGAGCGACGACTGTCGCGTCGGTGATGCTTTCCCAGTGCCGAGTGAATGGATTTGTCAGTTTCGCTTACGGTAATAGGCCCCCTGGATCGAGAAGGGCATCCGATTTGATTTGGCTGGCGCCGATTCGCGAGTGACCGCTTAAGGATGCAGCCGGAATCAAGCTACCCCGCTACGACAGTGCCCGCACGTATATATCTGCCGACGGGGCTCGGCTGCCGCGGTCGCTGGGCGGATTGCGAGGCTTTCTCTCCCGATCCGGTAGGCATGCGGGCGGACATAAATATAATCAGCGTTTCGAGGACCACTTAGTACATCGGCAATTCAGCGATCTAACGGCCTTCCTCGCGGCAACAGTAGTCGGCCGGTGCATCGTCGGTGACATGCACGATTATTTCGGATATCATTCAATACAATATTCTTCATAATCTATCCGGGAGCCTGCCATGCCTGCTCTTCATGAACCTGCGGAATTTGCCCCCATGGTCGGCACCCCTCAGGAGGTTCGAAGCTGGCTCGAGCAATACAAAGCCGAACAGGTCATCGTGGTGCCCCTAGCTCACGCGGGTATTCAGCAGGCGGTGATGCTCGCCCAAGCGCTTTCCACCGTTGTCTCCTTTCTTGGCGAGACGCTGAGCGAGCAAAACGAGCAGACGCTCAGGGCCTTGGTCAACGCCATCGTACCCAAGGCGCCTCCGACACCCACCCTGCTTAAAGAAGCAGCAATGCTCGCGCGTTCGCGCAAGGCCGTGCTGGAAGGGGCCGACTGGCTAACTGCAGCTAAGGTCACCGAACTCGCTGGTTTAAGCGCAACCAATCCCAGCACCCAGCCCAACAAGTGGAAGCGCGAGCGCCGAATCTTCGCGATTCACCACAATGGCATCGACTACTTTCCGGGTTACGGGCTCGATCCCGAGGCCGGGTGGCGGCCGCGTAAGGCCCTTAAACCCGTTTTGGATATGTTCGGCGAAAAAAAGGATAGTTGGGGGCTAGCCTACTGGTTCCTCTCGGCAAACAGCTTCTTGGCCGGCCGACGCCCTCAAGATGTGCTTGCGGTCGAACCGGCGCAGGTTCTCGCCGCCGCCCAGGACGAAGTGGAAGGCGTGTTGCATGGCTAAACCTCGCACTCCTTCGTCAGCGGCAGATATGGCCGCGTCTTCGGGCGATGGTGACGCTAGCAAGATCCAGTCGGATTCAACATCGGCGCCGACTCCAGCGCCGCCGGCGACCCTTCATGTCACGCCATGGACGCTGAACAGAAAGCAGGTGCTGCACCGGGTGCACTCCGGTCAGTACCAAGCTGGCGAATTCAATCCGGGTAAGAAAGGCAACGCGCGTTTCAGCCCGATCCGCGATAACAGAGGCAAGGCGATTCCGACCATCTACGCGGCGATCACGTTCGACGCAGCCGCAATGGAATCGGTGTTCCATGACGTCTCTCACGCGCCCGGCTATAAGAATTACGCTAAGGACAAGCTTGAGGGACAAGTGCATTCCAAAATACAGTCCCAACGCGACCTAAAGCTTGCCGACCTCAGCAGCGTCGCACTACGCAAACTCGGCGTGCAACGCAAGCAGTTGATCGACACAGAGAAGAATGAATACCCGAATACGCGTCTGTGGGCCGAGGCCATTCATGCAAAACACAAAGACATTCAAGGGCTCTCCTGGATTTCACGCCAGGACGACACAGCGCGCTCCGTGGTGCTGTTTGGTGATCGCGTTCCCACGGGGACGCTGCAGCAGGTCGGCAGCTCACGAAATCTATTGAGAGACGAACAGGCTTACGCGGAACTGTTGGACCTTGCAGACCGCATCGGCGTTGACATAACGCCAGGAAAGTAGAGCCAACGTCGCAGTTGCAAGATCTTTCTATGCCCTCTTCTTCTACCCGCAAAATCATGAGGCGAAAGCTGCCTCGCGGCACCATCGCACGCTACGGCGATCGCATCGTCGAAGTCTTGGGTGAAGCACGAGGGCAACGCGTGATGATCATATCGATTCATCCGGATGGCTCGGAGCGCCTGAGCGCTGTCAAGCTCACCAGTCTGCAACCGCTTGAGGGCCAGCTTTTCTGAGTGGCTCGATAACAACCGCGCGCGAAGTTACGACCGATTGACCGCATCCTTGAACGCTTTGCCCGCCGTAAATTTCACGGTCTTCGACGCAGCAATCTCCATCGCTTCGCCCGTTGCCGGATTGCGACCTGTTCGCGCGGCTCGCTCACCACGGCCAAACGTGCCGAACCCCACAAGCTGAACCCCATTTCCTGCCGCTACCTCCTTCGAGATCGTCTCCAACACAGCTCCGATTGCCTATTCCGCGGCGCTCTTGCTGATCCCAACTTCAGATGCGACTGCATCAACCAATTCTTGCTTGTTCATCCCTTCTCCCATTTCAATTGCCAAATACTTATCGCTACGGGCTGCGGAAAAGAAACCGCATTTACGTTGATCAGGTATCGGCCGCTTCCAGGTCGAATAAATCAGAAGTCGTAGCGTACTCGCCAACCAAGTTCGATAGTTCGCCATTCCGAATTTTGGCCAGTGTCTCGGGTGATTGCCAAATGTCTTCCATTGCGTCAATCCCCTCCTCGATCATGCGCTGCAGGAAAAACGACTGCTTCCGTCCCGATGCCTCGGCCAGCACTCGGAGGCGCTGCTCGATTACTGGGTCAATGCGAACCGCAACGACTCGCAACTTGTTCTCCGCCGATCTTCTCATCACCGTGCCTCGAATTGTTGACGCTGGCCTGTCAACTCGCCAGATCTTGCGCACCTGGTAGGTAGCGGATGCAGACAATGCACCGCACGATATATCCGTTTCGCCGCATTGCTAGTCGCTGCAGGACTGGCCGGAAGCAGCAATGGCACCGTGTTCAACGGTAAGCGAGCGTTGCCGCAGTAACTACGCCCCGATCGCAGTGCCTTCAGTCGGGACTAAAGTGATCTTCGCGCGGACTCGAGCACCGCAAGCTTACCTTCGAGAACACAGCCTCGTATTGTGAAGTGTGGTGCTTCGCTGCGTCTGCCGCGACATCCGATCGATAAATGGACCACTAATTCTTCTTGCAGAATCTCCCTATTTAGCAAACTCAAGCCGTCGGTCGTGCCAATGAAGGTCGAGCGCCTACACGCGCTTCTCAGAATCAGACCCACGGTTTTGCGGTCGAAATCGTGGCTCGTAATCAATCCAGCAAGTAACCGCACATCGCTCTCCGATTGTGTCGTCCCGTTGCCTTCCATACTTTCGATAGCAAAGTCAAGCCGTTGAACGTGCTGGCAGTCACGCGGTAAAACTCTGACGTCGTCCTTTCCAAGCGCCAGTTATAAAAAGCCTCTGGCTGATTCGGGACCGTTATCAGCACCATTCAAATATTCATGTAAACGTCGTCCAATGCTTGGCTCGCGCTAATCAGCAGCGTGACGATTTCGCTGATTCCAGCCTCATCAATGGCGGCCAAACTCCCGCACGCGCTTGTAACGGATGATCGCGTCAAACAGGTGCCTTATGATCCGAATCAAGTGTACGAGGTAGTCGGCACATACGGTTACCAGACCTCTATCGAGTTTGCCAATGACGAGGTCGTCAAGGTCGTCTCGTTGGGTGACTCGATCGCCTGGCAGACGGTTCCCTACCAGAATCGCTTGTTCATCAAGCCGGTCGAGCCGAATGCGGCAACCAACCTGACCGTCGTGACGGACAAGCGCACGTATTACTTCAAGCTCACCAGTTCGAAGGCGCGCATGACGCAGACGTTTCTCGTGCGTTTCTTCTATCTGAACTCAGGTTCGAACCAAAATGCGAGCTTGAGCGGCATGGCCGGCGGTGGCCGGACCGACGCAAGCACAAGCAACGGGATTGATCCTGCGCGACTGAACATCGACTACGGTGTGTCGGGCGACAAAGCCACCATTCCGCTCAAACGCGCATTTGACGATGGGCAGTTCACTTACTTTCTGTTCGATCAGAACGCCGAGATTCCCTCGTTCTACACCGTTGGCCCGGACGGTACTGAGTCCGCGGTGAGTCCGCGCAGGGAAGGCCCGTATATGGTCGTCAAGCGCACGGCGAGCCTCTTCACGCTGCGCAATGGCGACGCACACCTGTGCGTACAGAACAACGCGAATCCTTATCACCGTGCCGATATGAGCACCGCTTCAACGCTCGGCGCTGTGGAGCACTGACATGGCAGATCCGAACAACAACGCTGCCGATGACCGCGAAGCAGCCGTTCGCGAGTGGGAGAAGCAGGCGAATGCGTCGATGGTCGTCGACAATCGTAAGAAGCGGTTTGGTGGCGTCGCCATCGCCGCGATCGCGGTCGGTGCCATCGCGGCAGTTTGGGTGGTCAAGCATAGCGGCAATGACACGGCGAAATCCGCCGCGACCAGCGATATCTCGCTTCCTGACCGGAAGCCTGTGCCGAAGCTCAAGGATCGTGAGCAGGCGAGTACTGCGTCTGTCGCTGCAGCCCCCGCGCCAACACCGGCAAGCACGGTTCAGGCCGATGACCCGATGAAAGCTCAGCGGGAGCAAATGGAAATGCAGCGTCGAGAACAAGCGCGACGTCTGCTGGAAGCTCGCATGAAATCGGCCATCATCCCGCCAAACAGCGCGAATCAGCCGGCAGGCGCTCAGCCGCAGCCTGGATCAGATGCAGGCGGCCAGGTTCGGCAGAACGCTGGGATGTTAGGGGGCGCGTCGGGTAATCAGGGTCCGCAAGATGCCAATTCGCGCTTCGCACGCGCGGTAAGCGGCAACGCTGTCCCGGTGAGCATGGCGAGCCAGATCGACAACCTTCCCTACAAGGTCTTGCAGGGCGAGTTCGTCGAGGCGGTACTTGAGCCGCGAGCGATATCTGATCTGCCGGGTCAACTATGCGCGCTGGTGCAACGCGACGTATACGGCGCACAAGGCCGACTCAAACTGATTCCGTGGGGCTCGCGGGTGTGCGGCACGTACAACGCGGAACTGCGCAAGGGCCAGGATCGTCTCTTCGTCGTGTGGAACACACTACGTCGCCCGGACGGCGTGCAAGTTGCCATTGACAGCGCTGGCGGCGACCAACTTGGAACAGCGGGTATGGGCGGCATTGTCGACACCCATTTTGCTGAGATCTTTGGCATGTCCGCACTCCTGTCGATCATTGGAGCGGGCGCATCGAACGCCGGTGTGAGTTCGGGCGATCAATACAACTCCGCCTCGCAGTACCGACAGTCGGTGCAACAGGCCGCGGCACAGTCGTCGCAACAAGTGCTTTCTCCGTACATCAACATCCAACCCACCGTCACGGTACCTGCGGGCTCCCGCGTGCGCATCTACGTCAACAAGGATCTGGACTTCACGTCGATCTATAAGGAGCAAATCGACACGGCGAAGCACGTTGATGGCGTGACGTTCATTCAATGAGGAGGAGACATGTCGCAAATTGCCTCCTTCCGGGCCAAGCTCTCTTTGTTGGCAGACTATCTCGATGACAAGGAGGTCACCGAGATCCAGGTTAACAAGCCCGGCGAACTCTGGCTTCGGAAGAAAGACGTCTACTACGCCGAAAAGATCGAAGTGCCCGGCCTGTCGTATCAGCTTCTGTCGTCATTGGCTGATGTCACCGCCTCCTTCAAGAGTCTTGAAGTGGACCGGGACAGCCCGATTCTCTCGGCCGAAATACCAGTAAATCTCGACGATGGCGTTCCTGATTTCGAGCGCGGAACCTATCGGGCGGAGATGATCCTCCCGCCCGTCGTTCCGGAGGGAACAATCGCGATGACGATTCGGAAGCAATCTCTGGTTCGGATGAGTCTGCCGAAGTACCTGGAGCAAGGCGCGTTCCGTTTCGTGAACGGCGACGTGGTTGACGAGCCATACTCGGATGCACGACTGCAGGAGATGTATCGGGAGAAGCAGTGGGACGTATTCCTGCGCGGCGCTGTCCTCGCGCACAAGAATATTGTCATCTCTGCTGGCACCTATTGCGGCAAGACGACATGCCTCAATGCGCTGGTACAGGAAATACCTGCGCACGAACGCATCGTCACAATCGAAGATTCCCGAGAAATCGAGCCGGCGCAGCCGAACTGCGTGCGACTGTCCTACGCCCGCCATCAGGCATCAGGACAAGCTGCGGTGACGCCGACCACGTTGCTTCGCTCGTGCATGCGGCTCACACCTGACCGGGTGATCATGGGCGAGATCCGCGGCTCGGAGGCGGTCGAGTTCGTGAACATGCTCAACACCGGCCACAAAGGATCGCTCACCACCATCCACACGGATTCGCCCGCCGAGATGTACGACCGGTTTGGCGAGCTGATGGACGGCCATACCTCGATGACACGCGAACAAATCATCGAGCGCGTAAAGCGGCGTATCGACGTTGTTGTCCAATGGAAATACACAGAGCGCAACGGCCGATACATATCGGAGATCCTTTATGCGGGCGCGTGACGTCTCATCCATAGTCGCGGCGACAGGGCTGCTAATCGTCTGCCCTCAGTTTGCTGGTGCGGAAACGACAGCGCCGCCCCTGCCCTTCGAGAAGCTGGCCGCCAATTGCGCCCCCTGGGTTCATCCAACAACACTCAAAGGCGTGGTGAGTACCGAATCGGCAGGCAATCCCTACGCGATTGGTGTCGTGGGCGGTCGGCTCGAGCGTCAGCCGCGCAACCTGACGGAAGCGGTCGCAACCGCACGAGAGCTTGAACGCCAGGGATTCAATTTTTCGATGGGCCTCGGTCAGGTTAATCGATACAACCTTGCGAAGTACGGCGAACGCTACGAAACAGCTTTCGAGCCGTGCCGCAACCTCAAGGCCGGCGGTGCGATTCTTCGAGACTGCTATCGACGCGCGAGGGCACGAATACCCGACGATCAGCAGGCGCTGCGCGCGGCGTTCAGTTGCTACTACTCAGGCAATTTCACGCGTGGCTTCCGGCCAGATCGCGCGGGTCAGCCAAGCTACGTACAAAAGGTTGTCGCAAACGCGACAGACACTGCCGAACCGATTCCCGTCGTGCCCGCAGTAAAACGAGATAGCGCCAATGTAGGCGTTGCGGTGCGACGGGCGGCCATCTCAGCGCCTGCGAAGCAAGCGGCCCCGCCAGCGCAATGGGTGATGTTTGCGGACGGCCAGTCGAGACGTGACCAAACTTCCGACCATCCTGTCGAGGATAGCGGCAAGGATCCGGCGGTCAAGGTGCGACTCGCGACACCGACCAGAGGCTCAGCGGTCGAAGCCGGCCCGACTCGTCCCGTCGCCGCGTCGTCATCACACGAAACCCAGCCTGTCCCTGTCCAGCGATCACCGTCATCGACCATGCAAGATACTGCGCCGTTCGTGCAGTTTGTAGATTGACGCTTCTCGCTCACGATATAAGCGCCATTGGGAGAAGAAAGGATGAAAAAGACCCTCGTTGCTCTGTTTGTGCTCGGCACGTCGATGTCGACGCAGGCCTCGGAATACGGCTGCAAGGTGTTGCTATGCCTCGCGAACCCCGCATCCAACGGCGGCCCCAAAGGCGTAAGCGAGTGCGTGCCCCCCATCAATCAGCTCTACCACGATCTGAGCAAGGGGCGACCGTTTCCGAGTTGCGATCAGGCTGACGGCAACGATGGATCGAGCTATGCCCGTCAAGTCTATGATCCGTACGATCCTTGCCCGGCACCCTTGCTCCCCGCCGAACGTGGCGCCTACGTCGTCCAGGGCCACAAAGGATCGAGCGGTAACAAGGCCCGCTGGTTCGGGGGCGATAGAACGTACACGCTGAATGATCGACCGCAAGTCTCGGAGTCATCCCTCAATGACGGCTACGCATCTGGCGCACGGGCGTGTGTCGGTCAGCGGATCGGATCGTATGTCGTGGGTAACTACGACAACACATATACCGTTGCCGTGTTCGACAAGGTGCTCTGGCAGCTACCGCAAAACCCACGCGCCATCGACGTCTATATCGACAATGGGTGGCAACAGCGCGTGCGTTGGTGACGGATGTTCGCTGGGTGTTCGACAGCTTGCTAATCTCGCTTAATTGCCATGCGAAAAGCAAATTTGACAAGAGACGCCATATCTACAAACTCGGCAGCGCTCAGCCCATCTATAAACGGAGCACGACAGATGACCCGTCCGCTTTTCATCCGCCTCGCCGATGTAATCGCCTTCGTAGTGGTCACTTATCTGATCGCCGCTATTGCCACAAAGATGTTGGGTCAGATTGCCAGCTGGCCGGACCCGGGACGTTGGATCGCGATTTTCGTGGTCAGCACCTTTGCAATCACCTGCGCGATCAAGATTAGACCGATCTCGCGATGTCTCGTTGATTTGATCCATCTGCCCTTCGACCGTTCGAAGGATTAGCGGACGCTCTCAAGTGCTTGGCGGGCACCCATCAACAAGTGTTCGTCCGTCAAAGCGAAGCCTCTCCAAATCGAGCATAGTCTGAGGGTTTGTGACCGTTGGCTGGTTGGCTGCGCCGGTCTCCGAGCGATTGACGTTCCAACCCTTTCTTACCCTCCGCCGCGCCTCGCGGATGCATGCCTTGCCCGCGGCGCTGCAGTTCGCGTTCTCGCTGAATGACCAGCGCTGTCGTCTTGTCGAAGCGGCGTGCGATTGCAGCCGGCAGCGATTTCACCGAATCGGTGTAGACGCGTGCCTCATACCGCGCTCGGCTGATGGCGACGTAATACAGGTTCATCGACGTCGTGCGGCTCTTGGTGTCGAGCGCGATCAGGGTCCGATCGTTCGTCAGCCCTTGCGAGCTATGGACCGTGGAAGCATATGCGTGCTCCAAGTGAAGGGGTCGGCTGGTCGGTAGCTCCAACGACCGCACAGGCCGACCATTGCGTTGCTCGACCGATTCGAGGCTCACGACACCACCGATTACGCCCCCGACGCCTGTGACGCGCATGCGGTCGCCGTTGGTGAGATCACGACCCGCGTCGTTACGGTTGATCCGTACCGTATCACCAACAGACAACTCCGCCCGCTCAAGGCGATAGACGCTGAGCTGCGTCACCTTACGCGGATTGATCGTGGCCGTGGTGCCGTCTTGCCGCGACAAGACTAGCGCGTTACCAGGGAGCGCCTCCGTGACCCGATACGTTTCGCCTCGCATCAGCCCGGCCTTCACGTAATCCTTCTCCGGTTGAATCACCATGCCGGGCTGATAGCTAGGCGCGAAACGGCGCTGCGCTTGCGTCATGTCCACGCGGGTCAGCGTCTCAAACTCGCGTCCGGTACCCGTGAGCGCCAGCGACTCGCGCACCATTTTGTTGATTTCGCGACGTGCCTCATTTGTGCCGGCGACGATCAAGGTTTCACGGCGTTCAGCATCGGTGAGCTTGATGTAGTCATTCACGATCGCGCGGTGTCGCTCCGCCGGCTCTTTCAGTTCCTCAACATGTTTGAGATGGGCGAGCGATTGGTGCACGCGGCTCTCGGCTGCGTGTTCGACGGCCGCTTTCAGTTCGTGATCTTTCTGTCGCTGTATTTCGCTGATGCGCGCGGTCTGCATGCCATTGTGCTGAAGCTGGGCGAATGGTTTGCCTGCCTCGATCGCCTCGGTCTGTTTAGTGTCGCCGATCAACACCATTCTCGCCCCTGCCTTTTCAACGGTTCGCATCACTTGCTCCATCTGGCGCGCACCGACGACGCCCGATTCATCCAGCAAGATGATCGTCTTGCTGTCGACCGGTTTTTCCTTCGATCGAAGAAAGCTCGCGAGTGTGTGCGCTTCGAGACCTTCGTTCTTGAGCGCCTTGACCTGATTGCCATACGGAGCGAGCGCGACCGTGCGGTAGCCCTCTCCCATCGCCGAGGCCGATGCCTGCTTGATGAGCGCGACGGCTTGATTAACGGTGTAGGTCTTCCCGGTACCCGCGTCGCCCTGAATGCCTACAAATCGATTGCTCGTGGCAATGATGGTCTCAACCGCCGAACGCTGCCCCGTATTGAGCGTGGAGCGTTCGAGTGCTGACCGAACGGCGGTAACGGCCAAGATTGGTGCCACAGCGCCGCGTCCGGTGCGCTCGATTGCAAGAATGGCCTTTTCACGGGCAAGCGCCTGTTGGGTCGTGTAACGCTTTTCGGCCGGAACGAGCGAGCCGTGTTTGATTGCCGCGTTGACATATTGCTGCGCCTGCTTATTCGACCACCCCTTGAGCTCTTGCAGATAATGTCTCCAACCGGCGGACGAAAGCGCGGGTCCGTCCTTCCGATCCGCCATGCGATAGGCCGGCACCGCCTCGATCAGTGCGCCCTGCCCGACCAGACGCTTGATCTCGGTGCGCACCTCGCCGGGACCGGCTAATCCGACGGATCGGCGCAGCGCGGTCGCCATCAAGGCGCTCTCCCGCACAACAGCTTCGCGTTCGGTCAAGTGGTGAATCGCGTACTGCACGACCGCCTGCGCGGGCGTAATTCCCGCTGGCAGATTCGTAGCGGCAACGCGGTCGCGCTCGCCGGAGTCAGTCCGTTGCCCGACGCGACCATCGACGCTGCCGTTCATCTGTCCCTCCGGCATGCCACTCGTGTCGGCGATCTCAGCTTGCCTTCGGTGTTCTCGGCCGTCCTTCGCGTCATAGCTGCGCCCGTCGAGCCGGGAACGCGAACCGTAATCGATACCGAGCTCGCGGCTTTTCTCGACCCAATATTGCTTGACGATCTCGCGATCGGACTCGTCCTTACGCGGGCGCGTGGCAAACGCAATGACCTGCTTTTCGAGCGTGCTCGCGCTTGCGCGCGTCTTGCCCTCGTTCGCCAACGCCTCTTCGATCACGCGACTGCGCGCTGAAAACGCTTCCATCTGGTCGCGGCTGATGTGAGCCAGCTCAAAATTGCCTTTGTCGTCGACGAGACGGATCGCGTAGCCAATCGCCTGCAGGCCCTTCGCCAGTTCGGCCTTGTAGATCGCGTCGACCTCGTGCTGAACACGGAATATGTCCTCGTTGGAGAGGGCGCGCCATGCGCCGTCGGCGCGTCGCGTCATGTTCATCACGACCGAGTGCGTGTGCAGCTGGGGATCCTTCACCCGGCTCATCTCGTGTCGGAACTTGGCGATGGTCATGTTGCCCGTGCGCTCACGGTAGCTCTTGCCTTTGACCTTCTTGCGCGCCTCGGCCAGTTGCTCAACCTGCTTAAGCGCGCGCGTCACGGCACGGTCGTGGGCTACGGTTACTTCGCGGTCGCCGGCGACGAGCGCTTGCATCGACACCGACTTGGGGGCCGAGAACGTGAGATCGAGCCCCATGCGCTTTTTGTTGTCGACGGGGTCGAATGTGGTCTGGATGCGCTGGCCGTTGGGAAGCTGTCCATCCAGGAGACGCGAGAGCTGTGCCTGTTCGATCGGCCCGGTGAGCCGCAAGTGCCGCGCTCCTTCGCCCTGCCACTCGCCAGGGTTCTCCTTCGCATAATAATCGTCGGCAGACGAGAAATAATGTGCTGCGGCATACTGGTTGTTGCCGCGAATGGGCGTCACATTGAGCATGGCCGCGCCTCCGGCACTTGATCTCGATTGCGGTGGCGCGATGCGGATACTTGACGTAGGCCAGCTTGATCTTTGCGATCGGAAAATCTTCGCCGAACATGACGTAACCCTCCAGGTCTTTCAGGAACGAAATTTCCGAATCCATCACGACGGGTTCTGGCGGGCTGGTGACCATATTGCGGCTGCGCCCTCCGCCGCCGCCCCCGGCACCGCCGCCTGCGTTCGTCGTGATCTGGACTCGCTCGACCTGATGCTTGCCGAGGATCTTGCTCGCCTTATCGGTATTGAGCGCGTTCGAGCCGCCGAAAATGAGGTAATTTCGAAAGCATCCGAGCAAGGTTCGCGCAGCATCCTTGCCATAGGTTTCATCCAGTTGGGCCCAATCCTGAATGGACGCCGCCATGCGCAGACCGTGCTTGCGGCCCTTGGTTGCGGCCGGCACGAAGGATTCGAGCTTGCCGAGCGACTCCAGCTCATCGAGGAAGAGCCAAAGCCGACGCGCAAGCGGCACGGCACTGTCGGGGATGCTCATGATGGTGGCGCAAATCGTGTCGATCCACGCGGCCACGAGCGGGCGCTGTGTCGTGCGCATGTCTTCACGCCACGTGATGAACAGGTTGCCCGCGTTCGGATCGTGCACCCATCGGTAGAGGGAAAACTCGCCCTTGGACATGAACCGCAGCGGTCGCACATACTTGTTCATCATGAACTGGATCGAGGCGACCGCTTTTTCCGCGTTCTCGCGAAAATATCCCTGTGAATCGGTATTGGCGAGGAACGCCTGAATGACCTCCCCGTCCTCACGCACAAGGAGATTGACCAACGTGTCCTGGTCGGGGTTGTTGGTCTCGACCAACTTGCGCATGGTGTCGGCCAGTACATCGCGCGTGTACGCGCACCACTGCTCATCGGTCGGATCCAGTTGCGGGGGAATGATGCTTCTGGCCATCCGGTCGAAGTCATGCACGCCCCGGATCTCGTTGAAGAGCGTCCAGCCGGCCGAACGTTGGTCAAACGGGTTGAGAATGACGTCGCCCGGAAAGCTGAACTTCGAATAGAACGTGCCGTTCGGGTCAACCACGGCCATTTTGTCGCGGCGCTTCACAGCCGACGCGATCATGCTTTCCATGGCGACCGACTTACCCGCGCCGATGGTCGCGCAAATCAGCGTGTTCCGGTTCTCAAGGTGCAACGGCATTGGCATCCGACCGATCATGATGGGCGGCAAGTCCGTTGCCCTAGCTTTTCGGCCCAGCCTTGGGGTCGCGGCCTCTGGCTCCAGCGCTGCCGCGCGCTTCAGTTCAGAGCGAAGGCGGCGATTCTCACGGCAATTCGCGGCCTTCACCTGCTGTTTGACACCATGCCAGTTCGCCATGCGCGCACCACGCAGCCACCGGTGGTATCGAGCGCCGCGGAAGCCGTCGTCGCCATACTCATGCAACAGATACGCGGTTGTGGCGGCCAGGCTAAGACCGAGCACGACACCAATCGCAATGAGCGGGTTGTGCGGCGTCATATGGAGCGCAACGGTGAGCGCTTCCGGGAGCGGGCGCAATGGCACGTCCGCAGCGTAGGTACCGGCCAGCCACCCGGCAATCGGTAAGCTGACGCCAAACAGCAACGTCGCGTTTTCCGCTTCGTGTTTCTGCATTGGCCTAGCTCCCGCTGCGCCTGAGGATTGCATCACATCGCCTGTCGAGCCACGTGGCCAGGATCTGTGCATCGCGAGCCGCGTCAACGCAATCGCGCCGCAACGCGCTGAGCAGCGCGTCGCGCAGCCAGTAGCTGATGCTGGGTGAGCTGAGCGCCGCCTGAATATCGGCGTCGACCTGCTCGATGGGCTCGATAGACCCAGTCGGGTCGGTCACATCAGACATCACGATTCCTCCGACAAGCGAGCGATCAGCGAAGCGAGTTCCGGAGATGAGGCCGCGAGCAACTCCGCAGGCATAGTGGTGCCAATCTCGGCGTCTTTGCATGCAAGCACGAGATCATTGAGCTCGCCCGTCGTCGCCTTCTTGCGCATCAGGAAGAGCAGCGCGGCCAGCAGTGTGTGCGAAGTCACTTGGCTACGCTCAATCTCTTCGAGCCGACCGTTGAGCTCCTGGCGCTCAGCCCATGTTTCCATGCTGTCGCGAGCAGCGTCGCGCTGGTTATCACGACTCATTGCCTTATCGCGAATATATTTCGACAGGTGCTTATAGCCCGCCAATGCCGCGGCCTCTTCGACCCTGCGGCGATCCTCCTCTGAAAACCAGACGGGGATCGATTTGCCTGTGCTCATGCGTGGTTATCCCTGTTGTTGAAAATAGAGTAACTCATTCTTCTTACCTATAGTATTGTCTATAGGCATCAAGTGAGCAAACACATAGCTCTCCTGCGAATTCCTATAGCAACGCTATAGAGCCAAAGTAGTGTCACTTTTGATTTGAGCCCGATAAAACCAAGGCTTTGCATCCCCGAAGGGGGTGCGTGGTGTGTATTGAGATTTCTGGCCTGTTAAGGGCAGGGATCTCTAGGGGTTAAGGGCGTGATAGTCGACTAGCCCGAAGGGCGTAGGCGAAAAAGATGCGAGGCAGCAGCAGAAAGGTTGCAAAACAGAGGCAAGTTGATAGTATGAATAATGCGTATCAGATGCAATAGGACTGCGTATCAATAGCTCGGAGGATGCATGAATGCCGCAACGTGACGTAATGCAGGCTTTGACAGCACTGGAGCCAAAGACCAAAGCGGCGAAAGTACGCGAGGTGATGCCGTTGATCGAACAGAGGATCTCAGCGGGTGTGCGGATCGCAGATATTCTGAAGGCGCTAAGAGAGAGTGGAATCGATTTGACTGAGGCCACATTGAAAAGCTACTTGTACCGATACCGGCAGAAGCAGCAGGTCGAGCGAGAGACTACAGCGCATAAAACTCAATCCAATGCGCAGCATTCCAGCGCCACTGATCCAGTGTCACAACGACACCACTCTGATTTATCTTCGGTCACCGATTCAGATTCATCGGAGCACGCAACGTCACACGGTCCGATCTCGATGCAAGAGCTTGACCGATTGATGAAGCCTGACCCAGCAGAACAAGCCGAGAAGCTCGCACGTTATGAACGCCTGGCCAAACAGCAACGAAGGAGTCGCACATGAAAGTCGCCGTAATCAACTTCAGTGGCAATCCGGGAAAAACCACGCTGGTCGATAATCTGCTCGCGCCGCGCATGAATGCGCCGAAGTTCGAGGTCGAAACGATTAATGCAGGGTCGTCTAGTACCAACGCCGAACGACTCAAGGGCAAGGACTACGGGGGGCTTTAGGAGGATTTGATGACGCTCGACTCCGCCATCGTGGATGTAGGGGCATCGAACGTCGAGGAATTTATCAAACAGATGAGCCAGTTCGACGGCTCACACGAAGAGTTCGACTATTTCGTCGTGCCAGCAGTGAGCGAGAAGAAACAGCAGATCGACACGGTCAACACCATTGAGACACTGGCTGGGCTCGGCGTTTCCCCGAAGAAAATCCGCGTGGTGTTCAACAAGGTCGATCTTGAAGACGCGAGCGATGTGCCGCGCTTGTTTAGTACGGTGTTTGGCCTTCACGCGGAGCGTAAGTGCTTCACGCTAAAGCCGGAGGCGGCGGTTTTCCGAAACGAGATTTTTGAGCGGCTGCGTGTGCTTAAGAAGAATGTGTCGGAGATCATCGCGGATGCGACTGATTATCGGGCCATGCTTCGCGAAGCGACCGACGAGGACATGAAAGCGCGTGCCGTCAGCATGATTTCGGCGCAGCGACTCGCGAAGTCCGCGCATAAGAACCTGGACGATGTGTACAAGGTGCTGTTCAAGTAACGGGGGACGTCATGGGTGGCAACATATCCACCGCACGCGAAGCGCTGATGGCGGAGCTTTTACAAGATGCCGATGCGCTTGTGCGCCGCTTCGAACAGGCTGATGAAGCGCTATCCGGCAAAATCGAGCGGGCAACCACTGACGCAGCAGGCAAGGCGTTTCTTGCGGCGAAGCTCAATTTCGAGTCGGTGATCGAGCAGAATAGCGACAAGCTCACGGAGGCGGGCCGCGTAGCGGCCGCGCAGATCGGAAATCAGCTTAACAGTGGCGCTGCGCAACTCGTAATCGCGAACACCGCACTTGAACGCAAGGCGCGGCAGCTCGTGATGTTACTGGCTGTCTTCGCGCTAACCGCCGGCATCGTCGGCGGCCTCATCGGCAGTAAGCTGGCGGGCGCTCTGTGAGAAACAAAGCGTGCGGCGGAAGCTTATTCTAGTCACCACTGATTTGTGAGCACTGCCATGTTCTGAGACCGCGCCCAGAACTACTTGCGAAGCGCGGTAGCTCACATTGCGGCGATGGCGTTGATAATCTCTCGACGGCGCGTTAACCTCTGCGGAGGTGCGCGCGCCCTCCCCGCCGGTAACTCGACTGTCGGCTTGCATCACTTGTCGCCGTTCGCCGCAGCAATGACAGCTTTCGCGACATGACACGCGGCGCAAAGCCGCTCCACAAGATGTTCGTTGCGTCCGGTTGAGCAAACTAGTGCATGGACGAGGTCGTCGGAGCGCGAGACCATTTTCTGCAGACTCTCGAGTAATGCCGGTGACGCTTCGCACAGGAGCCAGGCGGTGCGTCCGCCGTAGCGCATAAACGCCCCATCGAGCGTGACGCCCTCCGCAATGCTTCGACCAGCATCGTCCAAAATGGAGACGATGCGCGCGCAGGCGGCGTTACTGTGGTCGTGCTCGGTGCAAATTTCCACAGGATCACAATGCTTGGCTACCGAGATCGCTTCGGCCGCCGTCGACGCTTCTATTTGCGTCTTGCCGTAGTGCGGCACATTAACCGCATAAACAACAGTGAAGTTGGTCATGAATCGTGCCCCATCAATTCCAGAAGCAGCCTGAGCGTTTCGCTCAGGCCTTCGTCATTGCCCTTAAGCTGCTTGCTGTTCGTCTGCACCTTGCAGAGAGAATAAAAATTCGCAGGCCTTTTGCGCCTGACTGGCGGCCGTGAAAATTGCCTTCTTGTCTGCTTTCAAGACTTTGAGCCAGTGGTCGAGGTAAGCGGCGTGATCGTCGCGAACTTCCGGTGTCAATCCCAGCTGCGCGCAAACGAAGGCGGCACCCATCTCGGCAATCAATTCTTCCGCGGCGTACGCATCGTCGCCAAATCGCTTGCCCAGTTGACGATTAAGACGGGTCGTATGGCTGGTCCAGTGGGTGATTTCATGCGCCTTCGTTGCGGCGTAGCTTTCCGGCGTCTCGAAGGCGTCAGGGATAGGCAACTGCACAATGTCTTGCGACGGTGCGTAGTACGCCTTATTTCCGCCATGTCGAGTCACAGCGCGAGTCCGGGAAAAGAATGCTTCTGCATGCTCAATGAGTTCGAGTGGCTGCCTTTGAACGGTTTCAGTTTGAGCGCAGTATTCGGCAGGTAAGTTCTCAATCTGGTCGACGTTAAACACCGTATAGCCCTTCATGAAAGGGATCTCACGCTCGATCTCGTCGCCGTTCTCGGCAGTCTCGCTTTTAGTCAATTTGCTTGCATAGACAACAAGGCTTCCGTGCTCGTTCTTACGTACGTTGGCGCCAAGCACTTGTGCTTGCTTAAATGTCATCCAACGATTGGACTGAAAGCCTTTGTCGAGCTGCTCACCCCAGAGGAGCAGGATGTTGATGCCTTGGTAAGGAACACCGTTGCGCCGAACAGGTACCGTGATGCGGTCATCGACATTCGCGCCGCTCCAAGGCTTAACCCATGGCCTGACGCCGTGCTCAAGGTCGGCGAGGATTTTTTCTGTCATTCGGGTATAGATGTCGGAGAGAGGGGTTTTCGTTTTCGCTGTCATGGTCTTTCCTTTAGGTCTCGGGGTGGATGTGCTGGTGTTGCGCACATGCACCCGACGACCGTCGGGCGACGACCGGGGAGGCAAGCTGCAAGGGCTGGACGCGGGGAGGGGGATCACCCGGGATTTTTTCGGCGGTTTTCCGAAAAAATTTTGGGGAAGCCCCGCGGCCAGGGCGAAGCCATCTCCCTTGTAGCGCGCCAGGGGCAGAGCCCCTTAGGGGAGTTCTTCTAGATAATTCTTTGTTTTAGGTGTTGCGAAAGGGATCGTTACCGAATGGCCGGCACTTCAGGCTCGGGGAGCGAAGCGAGTAGAGCCCGGTCCGCGTCCGCGGATTCGCCCATGGTCTGGCGGAAGACGATCTAAAGGTAGGGTCTGAACAGACGGTTAGTTGTGTATCTAACGCTTGTATTTGCAATATGAGAGGGCAGTTCGCGTCGCCGCATGAGCGGGAGTATCGGTAGGCACGTTCGTGGTGGAGCCTTGGAAAGATTCGCCGAACGCAATGCGCGGTCGATTCAAGCCGGCGATGGATCCGGCCGTTCTTCGAGAGTTGGTGGGGCCACTAGCCCCCGGATGTATGACGGCTAGCAGGCTTGATGTATTGAAAACACGCGAAGGGCAAAAGCGCATTGATGAGCTGTTATTTGGCTTGCACCGATACCTTCGTCCGCACCGCGCGCCTTGTGCGGACGTTCAGTCCGCTGAGCGCTGAGACCAGGCGCCGACGTTGATTCATGCAGGCAGGCCGATCGCTACTTCAACTTTTTTCGAGATATTCGCGGGAAATCGCCGCTGGCCAGGCGTTACGGTAAGTCGTCAGCTGCAAAGTTAACTTGCGTTTACTTTTCGCAGCGACTAATCTTCGAACAATTCGACCGGTTAGGTCGAAATATTCTGAATCGGTCCACTGGACGCTACGGGTAGAACGATGGACACCATCAAAAAGCTCAGGGCAGGGAAAACGACCGGCGCTGATCTGATGCATTTGGCAAAACTGTCGGACGGCATGCTGCAGAAAATCCGCGATGAGATGCTCGAGCCCTTTCCTCGTAAAGTGCCGCCCATCATTTCGTCTGCTCGACTCCAGGAGATGTGTGGAATCGATAAGCAGCGCATGGGCTACGTGCTTAAAAAAGGCGAACTCCCCGCAGGCACGCAAGCCAAGCCCGGCTCCCCTCGCCAGTTTACGGTCGAGGAGACGATTGCATGGATTCGCTCTGAGCGCAATCCCCTCCCTCGCAACGGTCCGGCGAAGGTCATTGTTGTGGCGAACTTTAAGGGCGGTGTGACAAAAACCACGACCTCCACCCTTCTCGCTCAAGGTCTCGCAATGCGTCGAGGTCGCCGCGTCTTGCACATCGATCTTGACCCACAGGGAAGCGCAAGTACGCTGTACGGCATCAATCCGCATGCTGAGGTCGATTCATCCCAAACCGTCATGCCCTTGATCGAGGCTTATCTTGAGGGCAAACCGTTTGATATGACCGCCCTCCCCGTCCCGACGTACTGGCCCAACGTCGACATCATCCCGTCCTCTACCGAGCTGTTCAACGCGGAATTCATGTTACCCGCACGAGCCGCTAGTGACGGAGACGTTCGTTTTGAGCAGGTTTTGCACGACGGATTGTCGCAACTGAAAGATACCTACGACTACATCATCGTCGATACCGCGCCGACCCTAAGCTATCTTACGATAAATGCGATTTTCGCAGCCGACGGGGTTATTGTGCCAGTCGTGCCAGATATGTTGAGCTTTGCGTCGATGGTGCAATTTTGGCACTTGTTCGGTGATCTGATCAACGGGATGCAAGCGTTCGACGATGGTCGGGCAAAAGAGTTTGACTTCGTCGACGTCCTTGTTACCCGCATGACATCAAAGCCCGCCGCGCAGATCCTGCAAGGCTGGATTACACAGATCTATGGTTCCCGCGTCGTGCCTATTGAGATTCCTGAATCCGACCTGGCACGCAATACAAATATGCGATTTTCGACTTTCTACGATCTCGGGCCGAATGACGTCGGAGCCGAAACGCTTCGCCGCATTCGCAACCCGGTAGATCAATTGGTCGATCGCGTAGATGACAAGGTGTGCGCCATTTGGGCACAGGAGGAGTAACAATGGCTTCGTGGATGAAGGAACAGGCCGCCCGGGCTAAGAATATTCAGGTGACGGCAGAGGACAAGGAAAAAGCGTTGGACGTCCAACCGGTAGCGCCTCGCACAGCGCCGGGCCAACTAATGCAGCTGCAGGCCACCGCGGAGCGACAACGCAGAGAGATCGCCGAACTCAAGTTGCAGCTTGACAAAGGTGCAAGGGCTAAACGCCCTATCGCGAAACTTCACGAGGTTCCTGGACGCCGTCGTAAGCTTACCGCCGAGCAATATGCCGAACTTAAAGCCAACCTGGCCAAGCATCCGCTAGTCCATCCGGTAATCCTAGAAGCACGCGAAGACGGCGAATGGAATATCAACGCTGGCAACAACCGCGTTGCGATCTATAGAGACTTAGGCATCGAGGAGATCGATTCGATCGTTTCCGAAATGGAGCCGGATCAAGCCGAAAGACTGGCCTTCTTTTCCAATCTCTTTGCCCCTTCCCTTTCTGACTACGAGAAATACTGGCATTTTCAGCGCCTCCAAGAAGCTGCAGATGCATTAACTCAACAAGAGTTGGCCACGGCAGTTGGATTGTCAGAATCGCACGTCAGCAAAATTTTTGCGTTCGATGGGTTGCCAGCTGAAGCAAAAGCGGCCCTCGAAGAACGTCCTGAAAGATTGGGCGCCGACGCCGCCGCTCAACTCTCCCGGGCACATTCAGAAGGGCGAACAAGCGAAGTTGTCAAAGCTGTTGAGCGCCTAATTAGGGAAGAGCGTTACACGCAGAAGGAAGCAGTTTCGAGCGTGCAGGCTAAGTCCGTGAAGAAGCAGCCTGCCGTAGAGACGCTAATCGTTAAGCGAGGAAAGAAAAACTATTGTGAGATCACCACTCGCGGTGGTGTGATCGGTGTACGTCTGAAAGTGGATGCAGAGCGCGCGAACGAATGGGCCAAGGAAATTCAGACCCTAATCGAATCGAAATTGAAGTAATCATTTTCGGCGCGAAACTCGTTTGCAATCAGTAACTTAAGGAATGGGCAAGCAGCCCTAAGACGCGACAAAATTTCTAAGCCTCTGTTTTTATTGATCTTTCGTGACGAAACCAAGACTGATGCAAACTAAAGCCTGAAAGACAAAGGCCCCCAGCTGGAAACTGAGGGCCTTTGCATAAGTGGGCTTGGCTGGAAATCCTAGCACCACACTCCCCGGCTGGAAACCGGAAAGGGTACAACGCTCAACCCGGAGTGTAGCGCAACAAGATCGACAGTCAAGCGAAACCAACCATTTACTGTAATGGACCGCTAGACATGTCTATCGCGCAACGCTTCGTTGCTGGCGAGGGTGAAGTACATCCCGAAGATTCAGCCGCCCTCACTGCCTTTCGCTGTGACTCAACCAATCTGCCCTGGATTATCTTCCGTGCGGCTTTCCGCGCCGCACACATTGAACAGATCCCACCGCGCGCTCGCGCCGTACTGTCCGCCCTCGCCCGAACGGTTGACGCGGCTAAGCCCTTCGCCGCCATCTTCGCCCGTCGCGAGTTGCTCACGGGACGTGCCCTCCAATCCATGCGGACGCTCTATCGCAGCCTCGATGATCTTGAGGTCGCCGGTCTAATCGATCGTCGGCCACAGGGTCGCTATGTTGAAGCAGGGTTGTTCGGGCGCGCATACCTACACCTGACGGAGCACGCAGCGACCCTCCTTGGTCTGGTCGAACCTTCGCACACGCACGAAAGCGAAACTGCAGAAATGCTCTCGTCCTCAGCGCTCTCCCCGTCCCAAGCTTCATTGCCGGTACCGTCTGCCAATGTGGCAGACGGTGGTTTATATAAGGATCTAAGCCCTTCTATTTTTCAAAAGAGACAACCGGGCCAATTGCCTGCGGATCTTCAACGCCTGCGCGGCCTGGGTTTCTTTGATTTCTTGATTTTCAAACTCATGCGCGAAGCGCGCGAGCACGGCAAGCGTCTCTCAGATGTCGTGGAAGCCACTTGGGATCACCTAAAACTTGCCAAGGCACCGATCAACTACCTGCGCGCACTGCTCCGCAATCCGGTCGATTTCGCCCACCTCCTGCGCCGCAAAACTGCGGACAACGTTGCCAAGCAAGCGCGCCAGCAACAAGACGCCGACGGCCAGGAGATCGCCCTTCAACACGCTGGGCGAACTTTCATCGATGCGGACAATACACGTCAGTTCGTGCTCGGAGCCGGCGGAGATTCGCTGACGATCTTCAGCCTCACGGAACGAGTTGGACGGCAAGCTGCGGGCTGGATGCCGTCATTCGCCGCTGCATTGCGCTCCGGCAAACTTCGCCCGGCCACAGGGCTTGACCTCGAACGCTTTGCTAACGCGCAGCAGGAAGCACTCGGCGACGTACGACCATCGAGCGTTCTGTTGAGCACGTCGAGGCCACCGCTCACGGGTGCGGTTCGCGACCATATCGCCGGTCTGCGACACCTGCTTAAAGTGCGGCGCGCGGGTGCGTGACGCGGAATCGACATTTCTCGGCGCGAAGCCGGACCGGTGCCGGACAGCGGTGCCACAAGTAAGCGAACGCGGAGCACGACGACGCGCAATCCAAGCAAGGCCAGAATCGACCGACCCGCGATCTTGGATGCAAATGCAACTACCGATCTGATTTTCTGGAGCCCGCGAAACGGTCGTCATCAGCAGCAAATCGACCGAAGAAATCATGGCTTGCAGGGCTGCGGGTACCGTTCGGAGGGACGAAACGGTTGGTCGCAGAACCGTCTCTAGAGTTCGAGCACGAGCCCACGCCGACCACGTCGCGAAAACGGGTTCAGAAGCTGGGAAGGGCGGTGAAGACGCCGGTAGACATCGGGTCACGTCGGCGCGTTCGATCTCGTCTCTTCGCATCGGGTCGCAGGGGAGGGCGGAGCGACCGCATCAGTCGTTGAAGCGCCGATCACGTTACCAGCCGTTTTGGTACCGGACTGACGTCGTGGATGGCCCATCCCGCCCCGTTCGATAGTTGGTCTGGGGGTGAGGGGGAGGATGGGCGATTTTCGTCAAGCCTGATAAGTCGAATTATCGGGATAGACCGCTCTGCTCTCGTCGAGTCGCGCCGTTGCGCGTCTAGATGCACTCAATCAGGATCGCTTCCGGCGCTTGCGAGGGACGCGCCGTTCTCAACTTTCAAGGCAAAACACAAAATGGCAACTAGTACGGTCAAAAGGTTCAATGATGCAAAGGGTTTCGGCTTCATCACACCGGATGCGGACGGTGAGGATCTGTTCGCACACTTCTCGGAAATCCAGTCGAACGGTTTCAGGTCGCTCGCGGAAGGGCAGAAAACCTACGAAGAGAAAATGGGTCCGAAGGGTAAGCAGGCGTCGAACATTAAGCCGGCATAACAATATGGTCCTGGCGATATAGGGGTCGTCAGGACGCTGGACGGACAGGGCAGGAGACGTTGAGCCGACGATCGACGGCCATAGGGTGAAGTAAAAATCCAAGCCCGATCCGCACCTGCTGCCGCCCGCCAATTGCCTCGAATTCCCTCGCTTGCGAAGAGTTTCAGGTATAAAGCCTGCAAAGAGAACTCGGAAAATGTAACGGAGTCCTTATCGGTTTGTGGTTTGCCTGCCAGCCGAAGAGTGTGGCGACCGTGAAACAATATGCAACATTAACAAGGCGATCTAACTAATTGTTTTTGAAGAAATAAACCTTATGACGCAACGTTTCAAGCTGATTGTTTCACGGAACAACCGCATAGCGCGCCAATTTCCCAAGAGTGACGGCGAATTTTCACGCCGGCTGGAGAGAACGTATCAATCCGAGTGAGATTCGTAGTGTTTGATACAAACGCCGGGATTTGACCTAGATGATCGGCAACCGACCTAAGTCCGTCGCAACTTCGTGACTCAGGGAAGTGCCCATCGAAATTGAAGAAAGCTATCGAAAAGAAGATCATGATAAGCAATATTATCGGGATAGCAGTTCGACGGGCGTCTTGCAGCGACAGAAAGTTAGGTATCTGAAATTCTTAAAGCCGGGCAAATCACGCCCTATCTTAACGAGGTGAAACAGGAGCGTACTCCGATGAAACCGCAAACCGGCGTCGCAACAGGTCTTCGTGATATCGCGATGTTGGCTCAGACATCAGAGATGCGCCGAGACCCGGCGCGTGTTCGTGATCGACGTCTTTATCGAATGTGGACAACATCCGGAATCTGGCGAAGTCTGTGACCGTGGAGCGAGGGGCCAACCGCTAGGCCGATTGTTTGCCCGCCAAGAATGAAAGCGTCCCTCACCCCTCTGCTAAAAGTGTCCCTCGAGCGGGGTGATTTTTCCCGCAAACCATTACGGGGCAAGGCCGGGGACACTATCATTCGGCGTGGTGCACGCTAATAAAAAAACCCCCGTTTAACCCCCCTCTGATTCCAGGAAAAACCGCCCCCTGCGCCCTTGAGGGACACTATTAGCGGGGGGGTGATTTTTGGGGCGTTTGGGGTCAGAAAGCCCTCCTTCTACCCCGCCGCCCCCTCCATTGCATCCAAAATAAGCCACTCGACCGCCCCCTCCGGGTAGTCCTGTGGCCACCCCTCTGCGAGCAATTCCACCGCACCCCGAACGCGTTCCACTGCGTCTAGCGCTTCGTCTCCTCTGTAGTCATCGCTGCCGCCAGTATCGCCACCGCCGCCCCGGTAGCTTCCCTCTGCCGACATTTCCTCCGTCAACCGCCCGGACTCCTTCAGCTGCCCCGACTGCTTCGAAGACCCCGCCTGCTTCAGCTGCCCGGACCGCGGCAACTGCGCACACTGCCCCGCCGGCGCCGACTGCCTCAGGCCCACCTCCCGCATTGCTCCCAAAACCGCCTGCGCACAACCAACTCGGTCCAGCGCTCGGCGAAGTCTTTCCCGCATCTCGTCCCTGAGCCCAAGCTCTCTTGCGACCACTTCAACGTCGCTCGCAACATCTGCTACCAGGACAGCCAAAAGCTCCAGCAGCCTTGCCGGCAATCTGCGAGCAAAACTGCCACCGCTGTTCGGCCCTGCCTCTCTGTTTTCATGAAAGTCATCCATGCGACCAGATAGCGAGCGGCACTTATATGAGCGCAGACCGCCCGGGCCGCTAACACGCCTTGCCGACATTGAAGTTGGGCATTGAGACGCGCGGCGTCTCAATGCCCAACTAAATTCGGCCTTGGCGGCAAAGAGCGTTACGACGACGCCGGGGCATCGCCGAAACAGGGGAGAGTGGAAATGAGAATTGATGTGCCATGACGTTGCCGACGTCCAACATCAGTCGGTCGCCGGAAGAACCGGCCGCCACGTCACTCAACAGAGCTTGCAAGCAATTGCAACCCTCCCCAAACACATTGAGGACATTCACCCGTCGATTTGGAGAGGGTCTCAACTTGCTCGCGCTTACGGAAAGACTGTCGAAACCGGCTACCCCGAACTCTCCGCAGAGTTGCCAGGTGGCGGTTGGCCTGTGGGTTCGCTTGTCGAGCTGCTCGTTCAACAGCCTGGAATCGGCGAGATACGCTTGCTGCGACCAGCTCTTGCGACTGTGAGCAAACGACCGCTCGTTCTGCTTCAGGCCCCACATGTCCCCAATGCTCTTGCGCTCGCATACCTCGGCCTACCGTTTGAGAAGCTCATGCGGCTTCGTGCGCCGAAAACCGCGGACGCGCTTTGGTCGGCCGAACGCGTCCTGAGTGCCGGCACCTGTGGAGCGTTGCTGTTTTGGCAGCAGCACATCCGAGCGGAATCGCTTCGGCGACTTCATCTTGCGGCCCAGTCGACAGAGACGCTTCTAGTTCTGATTCGACCGCTCGCGTCCGCACAGGACGCCTCCCCAGCTACCTTGCGACTTGCGGTCAGACCTGCCGACGGCGGTATCGATGTGAATGTCGTCAAGCGAAGAGGACCTACGCGAAGCGAGAAGCTGTTCGTTGCACTTCAGCCATCACCTGTGCTCTTGAGTCCGCATGGGCGCGCAAGCCGGGACGCTCAGCGAGCGAACATATTGGATGCCATAGTGGAAGCGGACGTCGCGGCGACCAGATGAGTAGAAGGTAGCGAGAGTGTCCGCGAGAAACGATACGGCGGGTACAAGTGCATAGATAACGAGACGTTTCAGCGCGTGCACGTCCGTCGAAAGACCACACCCTCTCTGAGATGGCGGTTCTTCGCACGAAGCACCCGGACTGCAACGACTCCCCCTGACGTCAGCCAATGAAGACGTTTTCTCGATGCCATGCCAGAAATGCCGTTTGCTCATCCGTAGCCTGCGTCAATAATCCGCCCTCTGACAGCCCAAGTTGTTCACGGTCCAAGCCGCTCAACCTGTTTGACAAAACTAAGTGTCCAGAATCGCTGAACGTCGCAAAGCCTCTATCGAACACAGCATCTAGATGAGGCGCCAATAGCAGTGCGTTGGCGGGATTGAGTCTTTCGGTATCAGTGGCGCGCGCCCACGGCTTGATGTGCGAAACACGCAGGAGCGTCGAGACCGATAGACCTGTCACTGCGCAGCGGCCTCCACAGGTACGCAGACGAAACGCACGGAGTAGGTCTTGCCCGATTCGTTTGCGCTCTAAACGCAACGCTTCAGTTGTTTCGGGAATTTCGCGTACCAACTCGTTGAAGCGGAGGAGCAACGCGCTTGCATCTGAACTCAGATGCACTGGTGTTGCAACAGTTTCGTCCTGAAGTTCCTTGGCGCTCGCGGATTGTTGGGCGCTTTTGCGAGGGTCTAACAAGCCCTTGCGTATCAGCCGTACCTGCCCCAACAGCGCTTTTGCTGACTCGATATCGGCGAACCCGATAGTGGGCCAGCTCTCTTCTCCCTTATGCTCCGCACCGCGCCTGCCAGACGCGATTTCCGATTCGAACCACTCTATGACCCGGACGGGGCCACACGGCCCAATATCTTGTTTAGGTGAAAGCGCGAGTTCGAACAAATTGCCGCGTGCATTGGACCTATCCGTAATTCTGTGGGCGAGGCATATTATGAGAGGTGAGGTAAAAGTCATGGATATGCCGATGAAGAAGAAACGCACCGTCGCTTCTCAGGCAGCGGCCCGAGGGCCGCTACCTGCCCTTCCGGAAGGTCTGCTGGATGACCTGGTCAAAGGCCCGATGACGCCCACCGAGGTCCAGGACCTGATGCTGGCGTTCAACAAGGCACTCATCGAGCGCGCGATGGGCGCCGAGATGAAGATGCATCTGGGCTACCTGGCGGGGCAGCCGAAACCCGACGGCCAGGACAACGAACGTAACGGCGCCAGCGGCAAGACGCTCATCACCGATTATGGCCCGCTCAGGGTCGATCTGCCGCGTGATCGTGACGGCAGTTTTGAACCCATCCTGATTCCGAAACACGAGCGCCGTTTTACCGGTTTCGACGAGCGCATCATCGCCATGTACGCGCGCGGCATGAGTGTGCGCGAGATCCAGGCGTTTCTGGCCGAAGCCTATGGCACCGAGGTTTCGCCCGATTTCATCAGCTCGGTCACCGACGAAGTCATGGCTGAAGCGCTCGCCTGGCAAAGCCGTCCGCTTGAGCCGATGTACCCGGTGGTGTTCTTCGACGCGCTGCGTGTGAAGATCCGTGGCGACGGCGTGGTGAGCAACAAGGCGGTGTATCTGGCGCTGGGCATTCAGGCCGACGGCCAGCGCGATGTGCTCGGCCTGTGGATCGAACAGACCGAAGGTGCGAAGTTCTGGCTGAAAGTGTTCAACGAACTGAAGACCCGGGGCTGCCAGGACATCCTGATCGCGGTGGTCGACGGCCTGAAGGGACTGGCTGAGGCGATTGGCACGGCGTACCCGCGTACGGCCGTGCAGACCTGCATCGTGCATCTGATCCGCAACAGTCTGGAGTACGCCAGCTACAAGGACCGCAAGAGCGTGGCCGCAGCGCTGCGCCCGGTCTATGCCGCCGCGAGTGAACAGGCCGCTCAGCAGGCCCTGGAGGCCTTCGCCGAAGGCCCGTGGGGTGCGAAGTATCCGACTATCGTGCAGTCGTGGCGACGGGCGTGGGAGAACGTCACACCGTTCTTCGTGTTTCCGCCGGACATACGCCGTGTCGTCTACACCACAAACGCCATTGAGAGTCTGAACATGCAACTACGCAAGATCATCAAGACACGCGGCCACTTCCCCAATGACGAGGCCGCCATCAAGCTGCTGTGGCTGGCATTGCGCAACGTGCTGGCAAAGTCAGTACGCGCGGCGTTCGACTGGTCGTCCGCGATGAACCAGTTTGCCATCCTGTTTGGAGAGCGTTTTACCAACGCACTCGGGTGACTCCGCTAACCGCCTCGCACACAAAAATGCGGACAGGTTCTTTGGCGGCGGCCTTGTCTCGCCGCTCTTGCACCAGGATGTCGAGTTCGGCGCCATGCTCGTCCACCGCACGCCACAACAGGTACGGCTCTCCACGTAGCGTGACGAACATCTCGTCGAGGTGCCATGTGCTACCTGGTTTGCGTCGCGCTGCTTTCACCCGGTGGGCAAAGCCCTTGCCAAATTTATCGCACCAGCATCGGATCGTCTCGTAAGTCACGATCACACCGCGCTCATAGAGCAACTCCTCAATGTCGCGCAGGCTCAACTGGAAGCGGAAATACCAACGCACGGCGCAACTGATGACTTCGGCCGGAAAACGGTGACCGCGATAGAGCGATTTTGAGTTCTTCATCACGCCATCTTACGTGACCGGCTCTCCAACCTGACAACGTCGCTTCGAGTGCATGTTGATGGACCTCGTGCCGCGCCCCGGCTTCGAGGCCAGACGCGCAGCATAGCGCGTCATCTCCCGGGCGCCGCCGCGCCCGGCTTACTTATCAAGGACACGATGATGACTACCGTAAAAGGGTCGTCCGATCTCGCTTGCGACGTGCTCGTGATCGGCTCCGGCGCAGGCGGTCTTGCCACCGCCATCACCGCTAAAAAGCAGGGCCTCGACGTGATCGTCGTGGAGAAAGAAGCGTATTTCGGCGGCACCACCGCGTTTTCCGGCGGCGTGCTGTGGATTCCCGGCAATCGCCACGCGAAGTGCGCGGGCATCGAAGACACGCGTGCTGCCGCGCTGGAATACCTGCAACATGAAACCGGCCCGATGTTCGATCGGGACGCGGTCGATGCGTTTCTCGACAACGCTCCGCGCATGGTTGAGTTCTTCGAGCGCGAAACGTCGGTCGAGTTTCTGCCGACGCTGTATCCCGACTATCATCCCGACGCACCGGGCGGGGTCGATGTCGGCCGCTCCATCGTGGCGAAGCCTTTCGATGCACGCGCGCTCGGCGCGGATATCGAGCGGCTGCGTCCGCCTCTCAAGACGATCACGTTCATCGGCATGATGTTCAATTCGTCCAGCGCGGATCTCAAGCACTTCTTCAACGCGACGAAGTCTCTCGCTTCGGCATGGTATGTCGCGAAGCGGCTGGCGAGCCATATCAAAGAACTCGTGCTCTTCAAGCGCGGCGTGCAAGTGACGAGTGGCAACGCGCTTGCCGCACGGCTTGCGAAGTCCGCGCTCGATCTCGGCATTCCGATCCACACCAATACCGGCGCGAAGGAACTGATCGCCGCGCAGGGCAGGGTGAGTGGAGCGGTCGTCGAAGCACACGGGCAAGCGCGGCGGATCACTGCGCGTCGTGGTGTCGTGCTCGCATGCGGTGGTTTTTCTCACGATCTCGCGCGCATCGCGTTAGCGTATCCGCATGTGCGGCGCGGCGGCGAGCATGTGTCGCCGGTTCCGCAAGGCAATACGGGCGACGGTGCGCGCATGGCCGAGCGCGTGGGCGGTCGAGTCGATCTTCGATATCCGCAGCCCGCCGCGTGGATGCTCGTTTCGCGCGTGCCGATGAAGGACGGCAGTTACGGCGTGTTTCCGCATCTGCTCGATCGCTACAAGCCGGGTGTAATCGGCGTGACGCGTTGCGGCGTGCGTTTCACCAACGAGTCGAACTCCTATCACGATGTCGGCGCGGCGATGATCGACGCGTGTTGCAACGAGCGCGAAACCGCGATGTGGCTCGTCTGCGATCACGCGACCATTCGCAAGTACGGACTCGGATTCGCGAAGCCCGCGCCCTTGCCCCTGACGCCTCATCTGAAGAACGGCTATCTCGTGAAGGGCCGCACGCTCGCCGAACTCGCGCAGCGCGCAGGCATCGACGGCCCGGCGCTGGAGGCCACCGTGCGCGAGTACAACCACGACGCATCGGGCGGACACGACCGCGCTTTCGGACGCGGCACGACCTCGTTCAACCGTTATTTGGGCGACGCCGCGCACGCGCCGAATCCGTGCGTCGCGCCGGTCGGCGAAGGGCCGTACTACGCCCTCAAGCTCGTGATGGGCGATCTCGGCACTTTCGATGGCATCGCCACCGACACACACGGACGAGTGCTGAAAGGCTCGGAGCCGATCGCCGGTCTGTATGCCGTCGGCAACGACCGCGCGAGCGTCATGGGCGGCAACTATCCCGGCGCCGGAATCACGCTCGGTCCGATCATGACCTTCGGCTATCTCACCGGATTGCATCTGGCAAGCCGCGTGAAAAAACGCGACAGCATCGGCGAACTGAGGAGCGTGGCATGAGCAACAAGCCCTTCGTCGATCACCGCATCTACACGATCAGGCCGCGCGGCATGGCCGAATTCATCGACGTGTTCGACCGTCTTGCCATGCCCATCCAGCTCAAGTATCTGGGCGCGCCGGTCGGCTTTTACATGAGCGACATCGGCGCGCTGAATCAGGTCGTGCATCTGTGGGGCTACGAGAGCATCGCGGATTACGACAGGCGCCGCACCGCACGCGACGACGATCCCGAGTGGCCCGTGTATTTGCAGGCGTCCGCGCATCTGATCGTGGCGCAGGAGAGCCGCATCATTCGGCGCGTCGAGTTCGCGAGTCTGTCGGCGGCGGTGCGCTAGTTCATCAAAGGAGAAGGTCGATGGATGAAGGACAACGACGCGTCGCGCTCGTCACGGGCGGGGCGAGCGGAATCGGCTGGGCGGCGGCCCACGCGTTCGCCGCGCAAGGGTATCGCGTGGCGATTGCGGACCTGCATCGCGATGCAGCGCGTCTGCGGGTGGAAGCACTCGGCGGCGCGGGACATCTCGCGCTCGGTGCGGACGTGTCGTCTGAAGCGGATGTCGTCGCGATGATCGGCCAGGTCGAACGCGCCTGCGGACGGCTCGACGTGCTGGTGAACAACGCGGGTATCGGCGAACAGGCGAAGCCGACCGTCGAACAAAGCGTGCAGGCTTTCGATGCGCTGCTCGGCGTTCATCTTCGTGGCACGTTCCTCGCCAGCCGCGAAGCCGCCAAGACGATGCTCGCGCAAGGCTCGGGCGCCATCGTGAATCTCTGTTCCATCGCGGGGCTCGCGGGCATTCCGCAGCGTAACGCCTACGGCGCGGCCAAGGCGGGCATCGCCGCGATGACGCGCTCGATGGCATGCGAATGGGCCCGCGACGGAATTCGGGTGAATGCGGTCGCGCCGGGTTATGTCGCGACCGAACTGGCGCAGAAGCTCGTCGCGAACGGGCAGATTGACCTGCCGTCCATCGAACGCCGCACGCCGATGGGACGCCTCGCGCATCCCGACGAAATCGCGCAGGCCATTCTGTTTCTCGCCTCCGATGCGGCGAGTTATGTCACCGGCGCCGTGCTTAGTGCGGATGGCGGCTGGCACGCATCGGGCGCGGCATGACGGCTCATAGAAGACCGCCTGCCTTGTTCATCGACCTTATAAACGAATCATCGGAGACAAGCCGCAATGAAAACGCACAGCCTCGAAGTCCAGAGCTTTATCGATAACGAACGCTTTTCGCCGTATCAATGGATCGTGTTGATCCTTTGCTTTCTGGTCGTCGCCGCCGATGGTTTCGATACGGCGGCGGTGGGCTTCATCGCGCCTTCGCTGGTCGGCGAATGGGGCATCCCGCGCGCGGCGCTCGGACCGGTGATGAGCGCGGCGCTCATTGGCCTGGGTATCGGCGCGCTCGCGGCCGGGCCGGCGGCGGACCGGATCGGACGCAAGGCGGTGCTCGTGTTGTCGGTGTTTTTCTTCGGCGTCTGGAGTCTTGCGTCGGCGCACGCGGGTTCCATCGAATCGCTCACGGCCTGGCGCTTTCTGACCGGGCTCGGACTGGGCGCGGCCATGCCGAATGCGGTTACGCTGATGTCCGAATACGCGCCCGCCCGCATCCGCGCCATCACCGTCAATACGATGTTCTGCGGCTTCTCCGCGGGGCTGTCGATCGGCGGCTTGAGCGCGGCGTGGCTCATTCCGCATTTCGGCTGGCAAAGCGTGCTTGTGACCGGCGGGGTCGGCCCGCTCGTGCTGGCGGTCTTGCTGATTGCGTTGTTGCCCGAATCCGCGCAATTCATGGTCGTGAAAAAGCGCCCGGCCGAGCAGATCGCACGCGTGCTGCGCCGTATCTCCGACGACCCGCGTCTGAACGATAGCGCTGCGCTCCGTTTTGTCGCGGCCGACACGCGCGATTCGACGCTGGCGAAGGCGAAGTCGTCGGTGTCGCTGATCGTCTCGCAACCGTACCGCTTCGGAACCGCGATGCTCTGGCTCGCCTACTTCACGGGCCTGATGATCTATTACCTCCTCACCAACTGGCTTCCGACGCTGTTCAAGGACGCGGGCTTCACCGCCCATGGGGCGGCGCTCACGACCTCGTTGTTTCCGCTCGGCGGCATTCTCGGCAACCTGTGTCTCGGCTGGGTGATGGATCGCGCCAATCCGCGCCGAGTCAATGCGTGCGCCTACGTGTTGTCGGCGGCACTGGTGCTGGTCATCGGCAGTGGCGTGTTGGACCGTGCGTGGCTCGCGTTGCTGATCTTCCTGACCGGCACGGCGGTTACGAGCGCGGTCACGTCCATTTCGGCGCTGGCCGCCGCCTTCTACCCGACGCAGAGCCGCGCAACCGGTGTGGCGTGGATGCTTGGCGTCGGCCGCATGGGAGCTGTTGCCGGCGCGTTGACAGGCGGGGTGATGATGAGCATGGGACTGTCGTTCGGTGCGGTGTTCATGCTTCTGTCGGTTCCGGCGGTTGTCGCGGCGATTGCGCTGTTCGCGCTCAGTTGTCGTGATGCACCCGCTCTTCAGTGTGCGTTTTCAAAGGAGTCGATTGCGCACATGGAATAGCGAATCGTGATCCCCCATCTAAATCGCGTGCGGCCCACGCTCCGTGGCAGAAACGCGAAATGAACAGTCGGTTGCACATCATTTGATGTTTTTTCAGGGTGGGCGCATCACCTCGTATGACCGTTTACGGGTCCTATAGCGACGGATATGTGCCTGACATTACCGTCCGCTTCGGGTCGAGGTTGTGCGAAAACAAGAGAAGCACCTTGGCGAGCACACGGATGTACCCGGTCAATCGACGGACGATCGAATAAGTGCGGTCACAAAAGAAAATTCGCCTCGCTTCCGATCAAGGCGGCACGCCGCTTGTTCTTATGTTCTTATCGCTTCGATCAGCGACGACGTACCCAGAATACTGATTGCTCGCTTTACGTTGTACGCCAAGATGTGAAGGCTCATCTCGGTTCGCACCCGAGGAAGCGTTTTCGTCAAGAAGTGCGCCGAGCCCATCCAGAACTTGAGTGTTCCGAACGGGCGCTCGACCGTCTGTCGTCGTAGTCTTGCAGCCTGTGGACTCTTATCGAGGCGACGCTGCATGTCGTCAAGTACCTTCTCATGTTCCCATCTCGCTATCCTTCGATAGGGGCTCGGAGTGCATTGCGGCTTGAGCTTGCAACTTGGACATGCTGACGGCCAGTATTTGTGAATCGTCAGTCCCGCCTCGACCGTCTTGAAGCGCCAAATAGCTCTTTCTCCCGCTGGGCAGCGGTACTCATCTTCAGTCTCAATGTAAACGAAATCTCGCTTGTCGAAACGACCGTCTGCCTTGCTGTTCGATGTCAGCGGTTTGGGGACGAGTGTCCTAATTCCTTGCTTCTCGCAGCGAAGAATTTCGTCGCTCTTGTAGTAGCCGCGATCGGCAAGCACGGTCACCTTCTTTTTGCCGATAGCGTCCCGCGCCATTTCCGCCATTCTCGCCAACTGCGTTCGGTCATGTCCAACGTTGACGACGTCATGTGCAACGATCATGTGACTCTTGAGGTCTACAGCGGTCTGTACGTTGTAGCCAACCATTCCCGTGCCGCGCCCACTGGTTGCCATTGAGCGAGCGTCCGGATCCGTTAGCGAGATTTGGCCATCGGGCGCTGCGCGCATCCGCGTCTCAATCTCACCGAGTTTCTGCACTTGCGCTTTGAGACTCTGGATCTTCTCTTTCAAGTGAGGAATGCGTTCATCCGGCAGGCTCGCTGGCTCTCGATCGGCCCGGTCCAGTTCATCCATATAGCGAGCAACGCTTTGTCCGAGTTTCTCCATGCGAGCCTGAAGTTTGCGGTCAGTGAAATTCTTGTCACGGTTGTTGATCGCCTTAAATTTGCTGCCGTCGATAGCAACGGTAGCGTCTGCGAATAGCCTCAACCGACGGCAAAGCAACACGAACTCGCGGCACACTTTGCGGATCGCAACGCCGTTATCCTTATGGAAGTCAGCGATGGTCTTGAAGTCAGGCACCAGTCGGCCCGTCAGCCAGATCAATTCTAGATTCCTTCGTGCTTCCCGCTCGAGGCGGCGACTTGATTGAATTCGATTCAAGTACCCGTAGATGTAAAGCTTGAGCAAGGTCGATGGATTGACCTGCCCGTTTTTCTAAGACCACTGCGTTCTAGCAATAACGGCTTGGGTTGAATTGGTTTCTAAGCGCTGGCGATACGCCAGCGGCGTGTCGTAGTTCAAGCTCGAATGCGGTCGAACCTCGTTGTAATGCCGTCGCCAGTCGTCAATCACGATCTTGGCTTCAATCCGATTGCGAAACCATTCCATAGCAAGACATTCGTCACGGAATTTACCGTTGAAGCTTTCGTTCGTGCCGTTCTGCCATGGCTTGCCGGGATCGATTAACGCCGATTCGATCTTCTCCGATACCACCCACTTGAGCAACGCTGCGCTGACGAATTCGGGGCCGTTGTCGCTTCGCATATAGCGTGGCGCGCCGTGAACGCTGATTAGCTTGCTCAGCACCTCAATGACTCTGGCCGATCGGATCGAGCCAGACACATCTATGGCCAAACATTCACGCGTGTACTCGTCGACGACCGTCAGACACTTCAGTTGCTGGCCGTTGGCACACGCGTCAAAGACGAAATCGTAACTCCATACGGCGTTGCGAGCGCTCGGAGCAAGCGGTCGAGGACGCGAACCGGCAACGCGGCGTCGGCGTCGTTTGCGAGGCACTTGAAGACCGGCTTGCGCCCACAACCGGCTGCACCGCTCCTTGCCGATGACGATCCCTTCGCGGCCCAGCATGATGCGGATGCGCCGCGAGCCGAAGCGGGGATAATCACCCGAGAGGCGTCGCATCATCTCCACGATCGGGCCGTTCTTGCCCGGCATGAGGCTGATGTAACCGAGATTGGCGCGACTGACGTGAATCAGCGCACACGCACGTCGTTGGCTCAGCCCGCGCGAAATGGCATAGCGGGCTTGCTCGCGGCGTGCCTGTGCGCTTACCATTTTTTTGCGGAAATCTCCCTCATGACCTCGATTTCCAGGTCACGCTCCGCCACGAGCTTCTTCAGTCGGTTGTTCTCGAGCTCTAACGCCTTCAATCGCTTGACGTCGTCACTGACCATTTCGCCAAATCGCTTGCGCCACGCGTAAATCGACGCGTCGCTGACACCGTGTCGCTTTGCCACCTCGGCAATCGGCGCACTGTCCGCCTCCCGCAAGATCCGAACAATCTGCTCATCGCTGTATCGACTCTTCTTCATGACGCGCTCCGTATGGATGCGCCGTTATCCTAGATCAATTCGGTCTCAAGTTACCGGGGCAGGTCAGGATGATAGGCTGGCCTGCCCACCAAAGAGGGTGTGGCTCGCTCAAACCCAAGGCCTACTAGATCGAGCTCATCAACAAAGACGTCTACCACTCGTACTGCGTTACAGCATCGACGTAGTCGTCAAGACACTCGGGTAGTGCGACTTGATCTCGCGCCGCGCTTTCAATAAATTGAAGCGCACCTGGAATTTCGGAGACGTTTTTGCTGGAGTTACGCTGCCATCGGCATTCCAGCGATTCGTTCATAGTAGCGGGCTTCCGCTTCGGCCGGTGGGATGTTGCCGATCGGCTCAAGCAGGCGTCGGTGATTAAACCAGTCCACCCATTCAAGCGTGGCGAGTTCAACCGCCTGCACGTTACGCCATGGTCCGCGACGATGAATAACGTCTGCCTTGTAAAGGCCGTTGATCGTTTCGGCGAGTGCGTTATCGTATGAATCTCCGACGCTGCCGACTGACGGTTCGATTCCTGCTTCGGCTAGACGCTCCGTATACCGAATTGAAACGTATTGCGACCCGCGGTCCGAATGATGTACCAAACGGTTACTTTCGGCTGGTCGGCGCTCATGTACCGCCTGCTCCAGCGCGTCCAACACGAAGTCAGTACGCGCTGAGCTTGACACTCTCCAGCCTACGATGCGTCGCGCGAACACATCAACGATGAAGGCAACATAAGCGAAGCCTTGCCAGGTGGCCACGAAGGTGAAATCTGACACCCACAGCGCGTTCGGCCTTGACGCTTTGAACTGCCGCTGGACGTGATCAAGCGGGCACGGTGTGTTTCGCTCGCTGACGGTGGTTCGAATCGATCTGCCGCGCCGCACACCTTGCAGCCCGAGCCGCTTCATCAGTCGCTCGACAGTACACCGTGCGAGCTTGAATCCTTCGCGCAATAGCTGCCGCCAAACCTTGCGCGCACCATATACCCGAAAGTTCTCTTCCCATACACGCCGGATATGCTGACACAGCAGTGCATCGCGCTGCGCGCGCGGCGGCAGCCGACGCGGATCAGCGCGTCGAGACAAATGAAGGTAATACGTCGACGGGGCGATCGGCAGCACCCTGCAGATCGGCTCGACCCCATACGCCGACCGGTGATCGTCAATGAAGGCAATCATCACTTCGGTCGGCGGTCGAGCTCCGCCTGTGCGAAATATGCCGAGGCCTTGCGCAGGATTTCATTGGCCTGACGCAGTTCCCGGACTTCACGTTCAAGCTCGCGGATGCGGTCCTGCTCCTGCGTCTTGGGGCCCGCGCGCAGACCACGATCGCTCTCAGCCTGACGAACCCAGTTTCTTAACGTTTCGCGTGAGCAACCCATCTTGGCGGCAATCGACTGGATTGCTTCCCATTGCGTCGCGTACTCCGCACGATGCTCGAACACCATACGAACCGCGCGCTCACGCACTTCCGCCGAATATTTCGGCGCCGTCTTCCGTTTTGCTTTGTCGAGGTTTTCCATGACTCTATTCTCTCAGGAGTAAAGGTCTCCGGAAAACCCGGTGCGCTTCAGTGTTTGAATATCGACAAGTTTTAACGCGCATGCGTCAAGGTGATTCAGATCGCGACATTGCTGGCGCGCGGCTTATGGGCCGCGGCAAACTCAAGGGCGTGCGTAAGTTGGCGCTCGAGCGGGGCTGGCTGGAGCTGGACCGGCCGCTACCGGACGATGCGGAGCTCGCAGGCATATTTGGACGCGATCCGGGCGTAGCTCGCAGTTGCATCTCAACGCTCGAGCCATTTCGCGACCTGATCCGCAGCTGGTTCGACGCCGGTGTGCAAGGCACGACCATGTACGGCGCGCTCAAACGCAATCACGGCTACACCGGCAGCTACTCCGCGATGCGTCGTTTCCTGATCCACTTGAAAGCCGAGCGAGGCGTCGCCGCCACGACGATTCTGGATTTCGCTCCGGCCGAAGCGATGCGAGTTGATTTCGGCGCCGGACCCGTATTGATTCACGAATCCGGAGCTCCACTCAAGACGTGGATCTATGTGGCGACGTTGTGCTGGTCTAGGCATCAGTATGCTGAGATTGTGTTCGACCAGACGGTTGAGACGTGGCTGGCTTGCCACCGTCGTACCTTTGAATGGTTCGGTGGCCACCCAGAGCGCGTAATCATAGACAACGCGAAGTGCGCGATCATTAAAGCGTGTATGTACAGCCCCGAAGTACAACGCTCCTACGCATCGCTTGCCGAGGCATACGGTTTTCGGGTTGACGCTTGTCCGCCGCACGACCCCGCAAAAAAGGGAATTGTGGAATCGGGCGTCAAATATGTGAAGAAGTCCTTCGTACCGCTGCGCACGTTTCGCGATCTAAGCGACGCGAATCGACAGTTACACGAATGGATCATGCAGGAAGCCAGCATCCGCAAGCACGGCACGCCCCACGAGCAGCCGCTAGCACGCTTTGCCGTCGAGAAGCCACTGCTCGCGGCACTTCCCGACGTGCCGCCTGTGCTAGCCATGTGGAAGCAGGTCAGCGTGCATAGCGACGGCCATGTTGTGTACCGCAAGGCCTTGTACTCGGTACCGTTCACGCTGGTCGGTAAGGATCTATGGCTTAAGGCCACCGACACCGTAGTGCAATTGTTCCACCAGCACGGCCTGGTTGCAACGCATCCACGCCTGCGCAAGCCCGGCGATCGTCATACGGTGCGAGACCATCAGCCACCGGCCGCACAGGCATGGCTCGAGCACGATCCGCAGTGGTGTCTGACTCGTGCCAGAGAGATCGGGCCCGCCTGTCTCGCGGTCGCCCTCGCGCTATTTAACGACCAGGTGCTTGTGAACCTGCGCGGTGTCCAGGGCATCTTGCGACTGCGCGAGAAGGTGGGCGACCAGCGGCTGAATGCCGCTTGTGATCGCGCCCTAGCGTTTGCAAGTCCGAACTACCGCACCGTCAAAGGCATCCTCGACAAAGGACTCGACAGCGAGCCGGTGGCCGCGGCCCCGCAAACGCTCACCGATACCTACTTGAGTGGCGGTCGTTTCGGTCGAGATCTCAACTCCCTCCTTCTGCATTGAACATCATGAATCCAAGTCCCGAACTGAACACGACCCTCAAACAACTTCGCCTGTCAGGTGTGCTCGACTCGCTCGAACAGCGCAACCGACAGGCGATCGACGGCAAACTTGCGTACACCGAATTCCTCGCCATGCTGCTGCATGATGAAGTCGCGCGGCGAGACCAGAAGAAATTGGGCGCGCGCATCCTGCGTGCCGGCTTTGCGCTAGGAAAGACACTCGAGTCATTCGACTTTGACCGCCTTCCCAAGCTCAATCGGGCGCATATCGATGATCTTGTGTATGGCGTCAACTACTGCGGCCGCCGCATTGACTCAGGTTTTTTGTTACCGAGCTAGGCTCGTTGCCTCAAGTATTTTGCTACCTGTCAGACGGCTGGCGGGAGCGACTTATGACGAGGCGGCTCAGCATGACAACAAGACGGGAATTGATCGAGGCAGTTGGCGAGCGGTACCGCCGCTCCGACCGGAAAGACAAGCGCCAGATCTTGGACGAATTCGTTGAATTGACGGGCTATCATCGTAAGCACGCAATCCGAGTGCTGTGCCGAGAGCCGCAGCCGCCGAAGGCGAAGCCAGGCCCGCAACGCCGCTATGACGATGACGTTCGTTCCGCGCTGATCACGCTATGGGAGGCTGCTGACCGAATTTGCGGCAAACGCCTGAAGGCGCTCATCCCGACGCTGATTGACTCGATGACACGGCATGGGCATCTGTCGCTGCCCAAGGACCTACGTCAGCGGCTCAAGCAGATTAGCGCCGCGACCATTGATCGGCTGCTGCGGGATGTGCGCGAGCAAGCCTTCAGCGGCCAGCGCCGGCGAGCTGGCGGAATCGGCAATGCGATTCGCCGCGCGGTGCCGATCAGGACCTTCACTGACTGGAACGACCCGCTACCCGGTTATCTTGAGGTGGATTTCGTTGAGCATTGCGGTGGTACCAAGATCGACGGCGACTTTGTACACAGCTTCGTGATGACAGATATCGCAACGGGTTGGACCGAGTGTTTCGCTATGCCGTTTCGCAGCAGCGCGTTTGTTCTTGAGCACGTCGAGCAGGTGAGCGCTGCCTTACCGTTTCCGTTGCGTGGTCTGGACTGCGATAACGATAGCGCCTTCATGAACGCGGCTGTCTTCGACTTCTGCAAGGCAACGGGTATCGAACTGACGCGCTCGCGTGCCTATAAGAAAAACGATCAAGCGTGGGTCGAGCAAAAAAATGGCGCCATTGTCCGCCGCCTTGTGGGCTACGGCAGGCTACGAGGTCTTGAAGCCACGGAAACGCTTGCTTCTCTCTATCAAGTGTCACGGCTGTACATCAATTTCTTCCAGCCATCATTCAAACTGAAATCGAAGACGCGTCACGGCGCCAAGGTGACGAAGCTCTATGAAGCTCCGTTGACGCCGCTTGAACGCGTCTTGCGGTCCCCATCTATTCCCGAGGCGACCAAACGTAGTCTTCGCGCGCGGTTTCGTAGGCTCGATCCGTTGGATCTGCTGCATCGCATTCGCGAAGCACAACAGCGCATTGCACTAAGCAGCGCGTCCGGCGGTCCGCTAGCGTCGACGAAGACAGCAACCGAGGTTCCACTCTCCGACTTCCTGTCCAGTCTCGGGACGGCGTGGCAGGCCGGCGAGATTAGACCGACGCATCACCGCAAAGCGCGCGTCCCTCATGACTGGCGCACTCGCGACGATCCGTTCGAACATACCTGGCCGAAAATACAGGCGTGGCTCGAAACCGAACCCGGCATCACGGTAAAGCAGCTTTATGAGCGTCTCACTGCGATGGCGCCCACGCTGTATTCCGGCACGCAACTACGCACCCTGCAGCGCCGGGTGAAAGTGTGGCGATCGGATCGAGCGAGGGAGCTGGTGACCCGGATACTCAGCGGCGACGACGCCGAAGTGGTGAGGGCTGACGCTGCTACGCAGCGCCAGCCCTCACCACAAAACGATTCCGCGGTGACAACCAGCCGGGAGTAGCATCATTCCGTGAGGCAACACTCCGGACAGAACAATTGTCGCCGCGCAATCTTGCGACCGGACGCTACATCGACGAGAAGGTCGCAATTCTAATGGTGGGTCAAACAGGCGTTGGAAAGTCGCACATCGCGCAGGCGTTGGGCCACTGCGCCGCGCGTCAGGGCCGCGATGTCGTGTTCGTCACACAGACCGATCTACTGAAGAAGCTGCATGCAGCGCGTGCCACAGGAATGTACGAGCGCAAGTTTCAACAGTTCGTGCGTGTGCCGCTGCTGATCGTCGATGACTTCGCGCTTAAACCGTTGCGCGCACCACACGACGAAGACTTCCATGATCTCGTTGCCGCCCGCTATGAGCGAGCAGCGACGATCTTGACTTCAAATCTTGATCTGGACGAATGGGGAGACGCCTTCCCAGACAACCGTGTGCTTGGCGCCGCCACGCTTGATCGACTGCGCCACGGTTGCTATCGGATCGTCCTCGAAGGCGAGAGCTTCCGTAAGCCCAGACCAATGCCCGAAAGCGGCGAAAACGTCATTGCAAAATCAGGCAAAAAACCGCATTCTTGAAACCATTCTAAATTGCGTTTCGGGGCTACTCTATGTGGCCTCATTAAGCCGATCATCCCCGGCTCGATTACGCCGATCCGTGACAGCACACGAGGTTCACGGAAAATCGACGATCAAGCAGCGGGGTGGACATCCCTAATCTCATCGCTCATGACTTCCGATCAGCGAGCAGGCGACTCGTCATTACCGTTCCGGAAAGAGCTACCTCTACCGCACACGGCCCTTTTGGCTCGCGAGTGCGATGGATCGGGCGCTACCGCTGCTCCCACCTCTCATGGTGTTTATCGTTCCGGCGCTCCGGCTGATTCCAGCAATATATCGCCGGCGAATCTGGTCACGCATCATCGGTCTTATGGCCGTCTGCTGACGGTCGAGCGCAAGGCTCTTTTATTGGACGATGACGACGACCGTCATGCGCTGCTTGAAGGACTGGCTTCGGCTGAACAGTCGCTAACGAATTCAGCGTTCGATTGCCTATGCTGATGCACTTTATCCCCTGCGCGAACATATTGGCCTGATGCAGGCACGTCTACGGGTTAGGAAGGACGCTTTCTCCTATCTGAACATCGATGTGCGATGAAGCGACTCTCGAGCCCTCACACATCACAAAACTGCTCAAGGAACCGCAGGCGCTGTCGATAACCTGAAAGGCTGTGCATGCCTTCCTCAGCCCGGCCCAAGTTCCGGGTGCATCAACTTATTCTTGACACAAGCAGACATGCGGCATTTCGTCAGCACTCTATTTCTTCTTGCGCTTCCTTTCCTCGTGTCGTGCGGAGGAAACTCCAATACACCGTCGAATGGAGCTGCGGCAGCAGCAAACGCAGTTTCCTCGACGGCGTCGACGTCTGCTCCTGGCGCATCAGGCCCAGCGACGACCGCTACCGGTGCGTCGGCGCCGGCATCGACGTCCGCCGTTGTTGGCACAAATGAGCCGAACCCGGCGACAACAGTTGCGGATAACGTATTACCGATTAGCGTGCAAACGCCGAACTATGACATCAACCGGGCCTTGATTAGCGTCACCGTCTGCGTGCCCGGCACGTCGATGTGCGAAACGGTCAATAACGTCATGGTGGATACAGGCTCTGTTGGCCTGCGATTGCAACGTTCCGCGCTCAAACATCCTGAACTCTTCTCGGCGATGGCAGGACCCGACGCACATGCGTTGGCGGAATGCTATCGCTTCGTCTCATCGGCCGCTTGGGGAGTAGTGACTCGCGCGGATGTCCGGTTAGCTGCCATCCAAGCATCGAGTGTTCCAATTCAGATCGTCGATGAAGCAAGCGCGTCGTATGGCGATCATCCGCGTCCCGACTCCTGTTCGAAAGGCAGCAAGCCGACGTCGAACGGAACGCTCGGGATTGCTCCGGTATCCCTCAACGATTGCAAGGATCCATGTTTCATTTCGCTCAGAACACCTCGGTACTACGAGTGCACTACAGAAGGGTGCACGCCCATCGCTAAGCCCGTGGCCGCGAATTTTCGCGTTGTTCATCCGATAGCGGCTCTTCCGTCTGATAACAATGGCTACGTGCTCAACGTACAGGCGGTTCCGGAGTCGGGCGCGAGCGCCACACCGGGGACGCTTACGCTGGGCATCGCAACGCGTTCGAACAATGCCCTCGACGTTACCGACGTGATCGATCTCGCGCCGGATGGAACCTTCACGACGGTTTGGAACGGGCAGTCATACTCTGCGAGCTACTTCGATACAGGTACCGAAGAATATTACTTCGCCACTCCGCCGGCTGGAGTGCACGCGTGCGGCGCCCACTGGTGTGCAGCGCCCGAAGCAGCGTTATCCGCGACTCTGAAAGGCCAAACTACGGAAGCGACCGCCAAATTTCGTGTCGGCGATTCAACCAGTCTGATCAACAGCGGTAAGGGCGCGTTCAGAAATATTGCCATTGTCGCCAACAAGGACTCGCGCGCCTTTGTCTGGGGTATGCCGTTCTTTATCGGACGCAAAGTCTTTATCAAACTGACTGACGGGTCGAGCGGTTCCAGCAATGCGTATTACGCGTTTTCCGATGCCGTTTTCCCCTAACGCGTGATGCGGTAGGAATTTGCACGCCGAAGCGACATCGCACCGGCTCACGCCACCCTCAAGTTGATGGTCCGCAAGCCGTCAATAAAAGAGATGGTTCGGGAACTGAAAACGTGGATCGACGGTGCGATCGCTTCATCAGGTAGAAACAACATAAGCAGCGAGCGCGCCCTGGGCGCATCGCCATTCACATAAACCCAGACTGAACGTCCTTGAACTCGTGAAACCAACCCTTATCAGTGCCGCAACGCTCGCGGTCTTTTGCTCCGTTTTTGCAGGATGCGGAGGCAGCTCTGCACCGTCGACCTCCGGCAGTGTCTACATGGGTCCGCTCAGCAACGCGACGGTCGAGGTTCATGAGCTTGCAGCGGACGGTACCGTGTCCGACAAGCCCGTCACAACTAGCACTACCGCGTCCGACGGTTCCTTCACGCTTAAATCGGCACTGCACTATCCGGTGTTCGTACGTGTCACGGGCGGTTCTTACGAGGAAGAGGCAACCGGCACCGCCACCACGCTAAACGGCGAACTTGACGCGGTCTACCTGACTGCCCCGTCTCAGATGGTAGTTTCCACCTATTCGAACGCCGTCGTTGCCGACGCACGCGCTGCAGGCGGCCTCACTGCCGACAACATCGCTTCAGCGATGTCACGTATGAACGCCTTTGCGGGCGACATCGACGTGAGCTCGACCACGCCGACTTTCGTTTCGAGCGGCACTACGACGGACGTTTCCGATGGATCGAAGATGGCGCTCGCGCTCGGCGCGGAGTCACAGAGCCGCACGTCGCTCGGCCTCTCGGTCGTCGAGAGCACGCAAAATATCGTTGCGCAAGCCGGCAACGGCGACAACCTCGCACAATGTAACGCCGGTGCAGGCAACATCAACTCTGACGGCACGCTCGACGCACCGGTCAGCGGTAACTGCGCGATTACCACTGCCGCGGCCGCTTACGTCGGCGGCAGTCACAACAAGTCCGGCATCAAGAAACTGTCGGCCCTGAAGAATGTGCTTCCCGGTCATGCAGCCGCAGTATCCATCAGCAGCGCGGCGTGCACGGATCGCGAAAAGCTGTTAAGCGAGCTCGGCACGCTCTTCGCCAATCGAAAGAACGAAGTTCAGGCACAGCTCGGAAATGGCGTCACTGTGGCGAACTGGAAAAATTTTGCCAACGGCGGCACATGGGGTCCGTTCGCCGCGAGCTACGGCCCGGTCACGGCGGCAGCTTGCGGCAGCGATGTCGGGGCGTTCCAGCGCGAACTGCTCATGGCTGTGGAGAACTATTGGGTCGATCAGGGCATCAACTATTGCCACCATCACATCCCCGGCTGGTTACCGCCGAAGTCGCCCGCTAAGTTTCGCAACTTTTCCTCGGGCAGTACCTCTGGCGGCAGCACGTCCAAAATGACCTGCACCGCGAACCGTCGCGCCGATGGGTCGCAGAGCCTCACGCCTTTGACGCAAAGTGACGAGATTCAGTGGCAAGGCGTCGATTGTTCAGACTTCACCTCATGGGTGTACAACTTCGCGGGTCTCACGCAGGAAACTAATAACCTCGAGACGGGGATCGGTTCGCAGGCTTGCTCTACTGGCGATGATCCGCTCGTAAGCTCAGGCCAAAAGGAGCCGGGTGTGTTGCTGGATATCAACCAGGGCAACATCGCCAACATGGTCGGTTACTTGAAGCCGGGCGACCTGCTGTACATTACGCAAAAGGCGACCGTCCCCGCTAACGTCGGCACGGTCACAACAGCGGACGGCTACGATGTCTCGCACGTTATCACTTGGACCGGTAAGCATTACAGCGAGCTTAAAGCGAGCGATCCGGCGCACTTCGATTTGAGTACGCTTGGCAAGGTCGGATCGCGTCTGGGCGTTGACATCGCATCGTACCTGTCGACGTCGGACGGCAAGCCCATGCCGGTGTCCGAGTTGGGAGAATCGACGGACAAGGATCCGTGGATGATCATCGACAGTCACAATGCCGGACCGGCCTATCGTCCCTTCGTAATCCAAAATGCGACGATGAAAGCCGACTGGTACGCCGCGAGCCTCTCGCATGTGCGCCGTATTATCGAAGCCGACAAGGTACAGACCGATCCGGCGCTCGCACCGCTCGTCATCACGCAGACACCAAGTTCGAGCAACAACGCAGGTCCAGTGCTGACATTTGCATCGAAGGCGTCATGGGCGAGTGGCACGAATGGCTACAAGCTGGTTTATCAGCGGCCGAAACCGGGCGCTACACCCGCTTGCTATCGGGTAGGAACTCCGCCGGTTGCCGCAAGCACAGCAGCGGCGCAGTAAAACTCGTTGTTGACTGGCCGCCGTTCGTAATGGCGGCTAGTCTTACATTGAGGCTTTTCTCCCAGAGCGATTAGCGGCCACGTATCTGCGCGTGGTCGATCTCCACTCAATCGTAAGCGCGAATTAATGCACACCATCGAGAGCCAGCGACTGCCCGTTGCGCGATCAGGTTGATGCGGATACGTCGTTCCGTGTTACGAAGTTGAATGGGAGCAGGTCACGGATATCGGCATCAGCTGCGCGCTGCGGCAGCTCGGTCAGCAGATAGGCATAGGGCTCGACTCCGCACGCACGGCACGTCAACATCAGGCTGTAAATGATCGCGCTGGCCTTTGCGCCGGCAACCGTGTCGCTGAACAGCCATGCCTTTCTTCCGGTCGTAAACGGCCGGATGTCGCGCTCGAGCAAATTATTGTCGATGGGTGAGTCACCATCATTGACGTAGCGCCGCAAGTATTCCCACTGATTGCGCGTGTAGCTGATGGCCTTGCCTGTCAGGCTTTCGGGCAGGACGTGTGCCGCCTGTTCATCGAGCCATATCCTGAATGCGTTCAACAACGGCACGCTGTGCGCCTGACGTAACTGATATGTTTGGTCCGCGCGGGTTCGACCTTCGGGCAGTACGCCGCGTGCGAGAGTCTCAACCTGGTAAAGGGGTAATCCCCCCACTTTTAACGCGAGTCAGAAGTAGAGGCTATGCGGCGGCCATAAGCCGCTGTTTCGGCGTCATGCCGCCAAAGCCCATGTTCGGGCGCTCGTGATTGTATTGCCACATTCATTCGGTTGCGAAGTGCTGCACGTGCGCAAGGTCGTCCCAGTAGTATTGCGATAGCCATTCATAGCGCACCGTCCGGTTGAATCTCTCCACATAGGCGTTCTGCTGTGGCTTGCCAGGCTGAATGTAGTTCAAGGCGATGCCATGCCTTGCAGCCCATTGCGTGATCGCATCACTGAGGTACTCCGGACCGTTATCGCACCGGATCGCCAACGGCTTTCCTCTCCAGCCGATGATTTGCTCCAAGGCCCGGATGACACGTGCCGAGGGTAACGAGAAGTCGATCTCGATGCCCAACGCTTCGCGGTTAAAGTCGTCGATTACGTTGAACAGCCGGATACTGCGCCCGTCCTTCAACTGGTCGTGCATGAAGTCCATCGACCACACCGCATTCACCGACGCCGGCAAGATCAGCGGTTCCGGCGCCTGCCGTACAAGCCGCTTGCGAGGCTTGATGCGCAGGTTCAGCTCCAGTTCTCGGTAAATCCGGTACACGCGCTTATGGTTCCAGCCGAAGCCCTTCACGTTGCGCAGGTACAGGAAACACAGCCCAAAGCCCCAATTGCGATGATTGTCGGTCAGCCGTAGCAGCCAGTCGGCAATCTGCTCGTTCTCTGCATTGCGCTGCCGCTCGTAGCGGTAGCACGTCTGGCTGATACCAAATGCCTCGCACGCAAGCCGGATCGACACGCCCCGGCTCGCTACTGCTTCTCTGGCCATCTCGCGGCGAGTAGATGGCCTCAGTCTTTTTTTGCCAGCGCCTCTGCGACGATCTCCGCCTTGATCTTCTCTTCGACGTACATCTTGCGCAGTCGCGCATTCTCCGCTTCCAGCTCCTTCATCCGCGCCATCAGCGACACGTCCATCCCGCCGTACTTGCTGCGCCAGCTGTAGAACGTTGCCGTGCTGATGCCCAACTCCCGGCAAACCTCCGGCACCGTCACGCCAGCTTCCGCGCGCTTGAGCGCGTCCATGATCTGGTTATCCGTGAACTTCGACTTCTTCATTGCGTAGAACTCCCTTTGCTGGAAATTCTACTTCTGATCCCGCTTACTGGACGGGAGGATTACCGCCCGGTTGCCTTCGAAATTTTGCCGCGAGACGAAACGCTAGCTCGGCGTTGGGTCGGAAACCGGCCTAGAGCGTGTCAAAACGCCGTTTTGGCGCGGTAAAATAGCTCATCCGACAGCGGAGGGTGAGCGAGATGAAGCGGTTCGTTCAAGGCGACAGTCGCACACAAAGCTTTCTCCTCCCTGAAGCACATGACGACTACGTGACGGACACCAATCCCGTGCGCGTAGTCGACGTTTTTGTAGACGAGCTCGATCTTCAGAAGCTCGGATTTGAAGGTGTTGAGCCAGCGCTGACGGGTCGACCTTCGTATCATCCGGAGGTAATGCTCAAGATCTACATTTACGGTTACCTGAACCGTATTCAATCCAGCCGTCGCCTTGAACGCGAGGCTCAGCGCAACGTCGAACTAATGTGGCTCACGGGCCGCCTTGCGCCGAACTTCAAGACCATTGCGCGGTTCCGTAAGGACAATGGCAAAGCAATCCGCAGCGTCTGTCGTCAGTTCGTCATGCTCTGCCAGCGTCTTGACCTGTTCGGCGAAGCGTTCGTTGCGATAGATGGCAGCAAGTTCAAGGCGGTGAACAATCGCGACCGCAACTTCACCAGCGCCAAGCTCGAACGACGCATGCGCGACATCGAATCAAGTATCGCCCGCTATCTCGAGGCGATGGATACGGCGGATCGTCAGGAGCCTGCAATCGCGAAGGCCAGAACAGAGCGACTACGGGAAAAGATTGCAGCCTTGAAGGAACAGATGCAAAGCCTCAAGGCAATCGAGGTCAAGCTGAACGAGGCACCCGACCGACAGGGATCGCTCACGGACCCGGATGCCCGTTCGATGAAGACGCAAGGAACCGGAGTCGTCGGCTATAACATCCAGACGGCGGTAGACACGAAGCACCATCTGATCGTCGCGCACGTCGTGACGATCAGATGGCATTGATCGTGATCAGTTGGCATTGATGGTGAAGCTTGCCCGTACAGAGATGGGCGTCGACAAGCTCACCGCAGTTGCGGATCGCGGCTACTACAAGAGCGAGGAGATACTTGCATGCCATCAGGCCGGAATAACCGTGTTCGTTCCAAAGACGGTGACATCGAGCGCAACGGCTCATGGCCGGTTCGGCAAGGAAGACTTCATTTACGACGCCAGGACAAAAGAATATCGGTGTCCAGCGGGTGAGCGGCTCATCTGGCGATTCTCAACCGTTGAGCGCGGCCTGAAGATCAGTAAGTACGCCGATCTTTCTGCAAGAACGAGCAGATGGATATAAAACATGGCCCGGTTCGATCCATTTCTGTTTGAAAAGGTGCGGGAGAAACTGCACTTGTACTTAGGAAACCAAAAACGGAGCAGAAAGGGGACACTGCGTCGCCGTAGCAGCATTTGACGAGCCGATTAGCTTCAATCAAATAAACGCTTTGCCAATTTTGCCGGTAGCAAAACCAGATCACCTCAATGGCAAAAATAACAAGCCTCGACAGAGGCATCGACGCATTCAGGACCGGCGATTGACGTCTTCGGTGAGTGCATCATGGAGGCGCTCGCACGCCGCTTGCAACCGCGCTGTTGCGTCGCCGAACGCCCGCACATGCTGTTCGGCTCGTTGTGCCGGGTTCAGGAATGGCGCGACGTTCGATTTGGCCACTTTGACGTTTTGCAACGCTCGACGGGTCCGCCGGCTTGCGCCAGTTGCTTGCCGCTCAAGTTCCGAAAACAGCATTGGCAGCAACCAATGGTTCGTTAACAGCGATGGGGTCGCGCGATTTGCGGCCGCTTCGCCATTTTCAGCACGCAGGTGCAACTCGCACACCATTGAGATGCGATTCGACCAAGCGTCAAAGACGTTCAGCGCGCCGTGCAGCGCGCGCGCCTCGTCCGAAACGAATGTCGAGTGAGGATCTGAAGTTCTTGCGGGGCGCAAGTCGCCTGCCCCCTCGAAAAGGTGGTCGAGGGGATTCATCGCACGGTGCAACATCGTCCGTCGAAGCCGTCTAAGTCGCGGTAGCATAACGATCTCAAATTGGTTTGCTCTTGCAATCGTACACGCTTGCGCCGTGCTGGCGCTCGGGTCCTCGCTGCCGACAAAGAGTCCCGCCCTGCGGGCGGTTTTTTGTTCGCCACACGCTTGCAAGTTCGACGCTCGACGATGGCGCCCTAAATCAAAAAGACGTTCGCGAACGCACGCCACGCGAATATGCTCCTGTTTCCGAATTCCGAGCCGTTTCCAAGTCATGGTCCAGCAAAACAAAATCAAGCGAAGGCTTGCCCAACGCGCCCGCAACAACAAGGCCATGTTCTTGCCTGTGAACGAGGCGACCGCCAATCATATATCGCTTCGCTCATGGACTTCGCTCGATCGCGTGCGCGCGGGGGACGCTGACCCCGAAGCCGTCCTAGCGCTCGCGCACGCCACGGTCGTGGCCGCTCGCGTTGCCCAGTTGGGGTTTGGTTCGTTGGACAAGGAAACGCTAGCCGAGGCGGCCGCGGGACTGGCAGAAGCGATCGAGCGGGGCTGCGTCGACAAAAACTGGCAGGTGGCGCCAGCGGTTTTCGCTTCGATCGGCCGCGCGCTTAATGAGCATCACCGCCAGCTATTGCAGGTTCGTATGGGCGTGATCGTGGAGGCCAATGAATGGCTTGAGGCAAAGCTTGATCACGGAGGGAGGATGCAGGACCTGCTAGACACGCTGTTGCCGCGTCCCAGTTAGATCCTGGCGATTGAGCGAAAACGATACGTTTTAGGCGTTAGAGCGTGACGCTTGCGGAACTGAACGAGGGAACCCGAAAGTGAACAAGCAAACGGACGAATGTGGCGGAGTGGGCGACGAACTTGGAAAACGCGGGCAGGCGGAAGCCGAGTTTCAGGACTTTGTACAAGACATGGCCGCGCAGCGGTTTTTCCCAACCAACCCGGAGCGGCGCGCGGCGCGCGCTATGTTGGCCGAGGGTTTCTGCTCGGTGGAAGTCGCTGCCTTCTTGCAAGCGTCTCCTTGGGCCGCCTATTACCGAAATTGCGAGAGGGAGCACCACCTGCCCGAGTCAGCAGCGACGCGGGACGCGTTGCGCAAATCGTTCGAGCTTGGCGAAAGCGGAAGGGTCGCAGCCCAGCGGGCGATCGAGGCAACGCGCAAGAATGGTCACGAGATGTTTGGCCCCGTTACCGCGCCGAGATATCTTGACCAAACCGCCCATATCGCCTCTGTCGAGCTTGAGATTGAGCTTTTCGGCCGGGCGCACTCCCGCGATAAGCGCTGGCCGGCTTGGATGCGGGAGTTGACGCAAGGGCGGCCTCCTTCGATCGACTGAGGGACGTCTGCGCTTCGTGACCTGGCCAGTGCGGGCGGGCAGTTTCGGCGCAACGTTCGGTAGCACGGCGCACGTCGGCTATCAGACGCTGCCGATCACCAGAACGTTTCTCGACTGTCTCGCGCTGCCGGTTTTACCCGTCGTTCTCGTTTCCCGTGACGGCGAACGTCACCAACGACTGCATGATCTCGGCGCCGATTATCGACTTCGGCTCGAAGGTCCTCGAGTCATTTCCGGTTCCAGCGTGGTTTTGGTAAGAGATTCACTTCTGAGCGGATGAAAATTTCGCGGCCTTGGCTGCATGGGACTTGCTGGCAGATGTCGTTCAGTCGATCCTCATTCGCGAAGCGCTGCCAGACTAACTTGGATTTGCGTCAAGGCGGAGTAGCGGCGCGACAATACCAGACGACGTATCTTGAGAGTTCGCTATTTCGCCGGAGTCGCATCCAAACGCCTTCGCTTTACGTATCGTACGGGCAACCGGTGCGACGGTCTGTCCGATCCGTATACTGCTTGATGCGTGGGAATGCGGATCACGATAGTCGGTCGCACGGCATCCATGCGGTTTACGCTCGCGATCAGAGACTGAAATTGGAAATTCGTTACCGGCTTCATCGCTTACTCATTTCCCAACAACCAGCCACTGCCGGCAACCGATCCGCTGTGCTGCTTCAGATAATTGGCTTTGACGGGCATCTCTGGCCCACTATCTCTATCCCGACCCAAGCCAATATCGATCACGAATATCGCACAGCTTTAGAGCGAGGTGTGAGCATGGTGGACAAGGCCTGTGAAAGTCGATTGGCGAACCCATTGGACGAAGTCCAGCCGCGCTATTAGCCATCGCCGCTAGCGTCGATCGAGCTCAGGCGGATAGCGTTGCACAACGCACCTCGCGCTTGGCAGAGGCCGCAGCATTAATGCGCGGTGTTGATTGTAGATTTTCTTGCTAGTTTTGGTCGAGTTCTGGTTCCAGCCCGCTGGGCGCCGTAGACGGTTTTCTGAGAGATTCGCCCATCAGTTTGATGCGGTGATGACGCTGCATGAGGCGATCTAGCATTGCGTCGGCGATCGTCTCGTCGCCTATCCAGCCATGCCAGTGTTCGATTGGTAGCTAGCTGGTCACGATCGTGGCTTTACCAGCAGACCGGTCATCAATCATCTCGAGCAAATCGTTCGAATTATCGCCTCGAGGGGAGCCATTCCCCAATCGTCCAGCAGGAGAACATCAACGCGAGCGACCTGCAGCAACCATCTGGTGAAGCCGCCGTTGCCGTGGAGGACGCGCAGTTCTTCGCCGAGACGCGGCAAGCGCAAGTAAAGGGCGGAGTGCCCCCGTCGGCAGGCATGCTGCGAGAGGGCGCAAGCGAGCCATGATTTACCTGCGCCGGTTGGGCCGCTAATGAGCAGGCTGTATCCCGACTCGACCCATTCGCCGAGAGCCAGGCTTGTGAGCGAACGCGGGTCCACGTCTCGACCAGTGCGAGTGTCAAGATCTTCGATGGCGGCCTGGGGATACATTAGGCGGGCTTGCTTGAGCAGTCGGGTGCGGCGACGATCATCGCGCTAATTTGCTTCCCGGGCGCCATCCAACTCCGGCGTGCGCAGTTGCGTCAAAGTTGGTTCATCATCTTGGCGGGCTCTCTTTATTGATATTAGTTGGGGCCGCGTACCGGTGAGCGGCGCTACGCTCGATGCGCTTCGCGCCCATTGGCTGACCGGGGTTGCGACTTCGATGGCCCAACGGAAGGGCCGCAGATTGCGCCAATTTTGTCCCGAGACCTACGCCGCGCAGAATCGTCATGCCACCGACGAGCCTGAAATGGCCTACAGGCCGGACACACTCGGGGCGGTTGGTACGCATGGCGGTACGGCGAGTCGTAATTGAGCTTCGGGCCGACCCTGCAACGCTGACTGAGATGATCTCGGAAGACCTAGTCCAGTTGGTCAACACTTCCTCGCATGCGTTTCGCCATACCTTCGGCACGCGAGCGGTCGCACGGGATATGCTGACCGACGTGGTTCGGTCGATCCTGGGGCAGGCTTGACTGCAAATCACCTCCATTTACGTGAAAGCGGAAAAGCGGCGCATGTTTGAGGCGGCGGCACGATACTTCGCAGATGACGATGCAGAGTAGTTAGAATCGTTCATCTTGCGTTGTAGTATCGTTCGACGTGCAAGCTACGTATCGGCATAACTGGCGCGGCCCTAGCGCGTTGGTTTTCGATGGGAGTACGAGTCCGGCCAAGCCGGGAGGAAAAATCCATTTAATACGCTATGAATACACTTTCGCTTTCCGAAGCTCTTCGCATGGCTGCGGAGGTGCTACGCGATGTTGCCGCTACTCGCTGCACGCCGTCTGGCTATGACAAGGATGCCGGTCTTGCACAGATGCACGCCGACGCAGCAGATGTTTGACCATGCCTCGATTTCACGTACAGCAGAAATTTGCTAATTCCTGTTTGTACGGAGGTTCTAATGTCAGAGAAGCTAGTGCCAAAGCGGCAGTACACAGACGAGTTCAAGGTCGAGGCCATTAGGCTTGCCGAATCAGTTGGGCAGCACGAAGCCGCGCGTAGGCTTGGGGTGCCCGTAGCAACCTTGGGCAATTGGAGTCGACGCAGTCGCAATGCTAAAAGTATCGGCGAAGTCGACAGTCACGAAGTGAAGAGCACGCGATCGACGCGCCCGATCAACGAACTTGAGGCGGAGAACAGCCGACTTCGGAAAGAGCTCGCCAGTGCGAGACTCGATATCGAGATCCTTCGAAAAGCGACGGCGTACTTCGTGAAGGGGTCGCGGTGAAGTACGCATGGATCGACGAGCACCGCGGCCAGTACAGTGTTACTCGGCTGTGTCACGTCTTGACGGTGTCGCGCAGCGGATATTGCCAGTGGCGTAAGCGCGTGCCAAGTCAGCGAGCGCAGGCCAACGCCGCGCTTGATCGGGAGGTGGCAGCGATTCACCGGGCCAGTCGTGGCAGCTACGGCCGTCCTCGGATCGTAAGGCAATTAAGGATCCAGGGCCAGCCGGCGAGCGCCGAACGCGTACGCCGTAGTCTGCAACGCCTAGGGCTGCGGCCGGTCTATAAACGCCCGTATCGGGTGACGACGGATTCGACACACCGCTTACCGGTTGCCCCCAACCTGCTTGATCGTCGTTTTGACGGCTGGCAGCCCGATCAGGCTTGGGTCAGCGACATCACGTTCATCAGGACCGGCGAAGGTTGGCTATACCTAGCTGCCATTCTGGATCTGGCAAGCCGACGCATCGTAGGTTGGTCAATTTCAGAGCGCATCAACGCGGAACTGGTCTGCCAGGCACTGCGCAGCGCGTGCTGGCACCGTAAGCCCGCGCTGGGGTTGTTGCTACATTCCGATCGCGGAAGTCAATATGCAAGCCGGGCGTACCGAAAACTGGCCGCTGACTTTAAGATGAACGTTTCGATGAGCCGTCGCGCTAATGCATGGGACAACGCGGCAATGGAAAGCTTCTTCAAAACCCTGAAAGTCGAGCGAATCTATCAGGTTCGCTACGAAACGCGCGCGCAGGCTCGTCTGGATATCGTCGACTGGATCGAGGGCTACTACAATCGACAACGCCTGCACACCTCTATCGATTTCTCCACTCCCGTCGATTACGAGGCTAGGATGATCGCTGCATGACTTGCTGTACGTGGAAACGAGGCAGGATCAGTTCTCGAAAAGGAGCTGAGAGCGCTTCAAGCACTGATATCACGGAAAGCCTAATTCAGTGCATGACAACGCGACGAAAATTGACTAATTGCCTGAAGCAACCGGCGAGCGTTACCGACGGTCTGGGAGAAGCGATAAGTGCCGGATCCTGGACGAGTTCGTCTCATTGACGGGCTATCACCGCAAACATGCAATACGCATGCTGTTCCAAGAGTCCCTGCCACCTATGGGCAAGCCAGGTCCACAGCGTCGCTATAACGATGTCGTGCGCGCGGAACTCATCACGCTCTGGGAGGCGAGCGACCGGATATGCGGCGAGCGGCGAAAGGCGCTCATGCCGACACTGCTTGACTCGATGACACGGCACGGTCACTTGGTGCTACCAAACGAATTGCGCACGCAACTCGCAGAGATCAGCGCCGCTACGATGAATCGGTAGTAGCGAGATGTGCGTGAGAAAGCGTTTGGCGACCAGCGCCGACGTGCGGGGCGGAGTCGGCAATGCAATCCGCCGAGCAGTGCCGATCCGGACCTTCACTGACTGGAACGATCTGCTATCCGGTTTTCGCGAAGTCGATTTTGTCGAGCATTGCGGTGACACCAAGATCGACGGTGACTTCCTACACTGAGCGAATGGCGGAAGTCTACCGAAGAGGTCTACGATGCAAATCGGCGCGCCAAAACAGTTTAGGCCTCGGCGATGGAAAAGAAAGCGACCGCGGCGGTAAGCTGTATCCCTTGATCATGAAGCGCCTGAGCGGCGGCCGCCGCCTCCTCAACCAGAGCGGCGTTTTGCTGGGTGACCTGATCCATTTGCGCGATGGCCTGATTCACTTGTTCGATGCCGCGACTTTGTTCACCTGACGCCGCAGCAATTTCCTGCATGATGTCAGTCACTTTGGTCACAGCAGCGGTCGCCTCAGCCATCGTTTGCCCCGCATCGCTTGCAAGGAGCGCTCCGTCCTGGACTTTTTGGACCGAGTTTTCGATCAAGGTCTTAATGTCCTTGGCGGCGCTCGACGAGCGTTGCGCGAGTGTTCGGACCTCGCTGGCGACGACCGCAAAGCCGCGCCCTTGTTCGCCGGCACGCGCTGCTTCTACCGCCGCATTCAACGCCAGGATATTCGTCTGGAAAGCGATGCCCTCAATGATTGCGGTGATGTTGGCGATCTCGGTTGAGCTGTCGCTGATGCCGTTCATCGTTTCAACCACGCGGCCAACCACTGCGTTTCCTCGTCGAGCGATGTCGAAAGCGTTGCCCGCGAGCGATGCCGCATGTGAGGCGCTTTCGGAGTTGCTTTTAACGGCCGAGTTAAGTTGTTCCATGCTGGCAGCGGTTTGTTCCAGCGATGCAGCCTGCTCCTCGGTGCGTTGGCTGAGGTCAGTGTTGCCGGTGGCAATCTCCCTTGCAGCGCATTCGACAGCGGTGCTGCTTTCCCGTACTTGACCGATTGTTGCGGTCAATCGATCATTCATCTGTTGGAGCGCCCGCAACAGCGACGCCGTCTCGTCGCGACCTGAAACATGCAAGGTCGTTCGTAAGTCGCCTTGCGCGACCGCGTTGGCAGTCTGAACCGCGCGCTTAAGAGGCTCGACAATCGAGCGGGTGATGGCCGCTGCTGCACCGATCGCCAGCAGAATGGCGGCGAGACAAACGCCGAGCTGGATATTGCGGGTCAAGACATACTGCTGATCATAATCGGCTGCGATCTCAGCTTCTTTTTGTCGCGTGAGCGCCGCATACTCGTCGGTGGCATGGGTCATGCTTGGCAAGCAAGGGGCGGCACTCTGCGTTCATTTTCGCAATCGCCGCGTCCCGACGACCTGCATTCTCAAGTTCCAGGATCGCAGTAGCGACAGGGGCATAAGCCTGCTCAATCTCATCAATACGGCCAACGAGTGCGCGGGCCTGATCCGATGCATCGGGTCTCGCAACCAGCCGCTTGAGTTCCGTCAGATGTGCCTGAACGTCGGAATGGGCCGCGACGACATCCGTCTTCTCCAATGCAAGATCAGACGCGGTGGTGACCAACACAACATTGCGCGCGGCGATGGCGCGTCGATCGACCGCCGCGCGTAGTCGTGCGGCAACGTTTGCGCGCGCACTAACACCTTCCAAATAAGACTCGAATGCTTGTCGTGACTGATTGAGCGCGTAAATGGAGTTGATCGAAATACAGATCACTATGACAGTCAGAACCGAGAACGCACACGCCAGCCTACTTTTGACATTTAGATTGTGGAGCATTTTTCTCTCAGCGAAATGAATTAATCCAGGTGGTCACTGCCACTTTCTCGCAATACGGCCCGCGGCCGTATCCGAATATGCTTAACGACCGATCCCCTCTGAAGCTGATACTGAAAACTAGAGATTTGCATTAGTTGAGTGTTTTGATGACAGTATTTATTTCCGACAGCATGTCCCTTTGCGTGCAGTAGACAGATGCCGTCACGGAGGCGATGCATTGGCTCAAGAAACCTGTGTTTCTCGCCGTTAAGCTTAAAGGTATCGGAGGGTGCGTTCGTGCTGAATGACCCTTGTTTCCCACTCATGCATTTCGGAAAACAGATGAAAAAAGGAACTTGGACAATCAAGGCAAAACTGGCCGCGTCATTCGGAACTCTGAGCCTGATCGTTCTTATGATCGCTGGTATGGCCCTGAGCTCGCTTAACGATGCGAACGCGCGATTCGAGAAATTTATCAACGGCATCAATGCTCGCGCGGAAATGGCCACGGCCATCCGCGCCGCAGTCGATGACCGCGCAGAGGCAGTACGCAATCTAGCGCTTGTCACGACACCTGCGGACATTGAGCTTGAGCACCAGGCTGTTCTGAAGGCAGAGCAGACAATCGAGGTTCGTCTCGTCGAATTCAATCGGATGGTTGCTGCCGCTACAGACATGCCTGCGCAAGCTCACGAGCTCGCCACTGAAATTCCTCGCATCGAAGGGCTCTACCGGCCCGTCGCCCTTGAGATTGTCCGACTTGCCATGGACGGTCAACGTGACGCCGCCATTGCTGCTATCAACAACAAGTGTCGTCCGCTCTTGGCAGATTTGAAACGCGCGACCAACGCCTACACCGACGCAACCCATGCGCGCGCGGTAGAGATGGTCAATGAGGCACAGGTTCGATTCGAGCATCAGCGCAATCTGCTGATAGCACTATCAGTTGCAACCTTGTCGATCGCAATCTTTGCAGGTGCGATCATCACCTTCAGTATCTTGCGCGCGCTGGGCGCTGAACCTGGCGTGCTGGCGAACATCGCGCAACGGGTTGCGAAGGGAAATCTACGCGCGATCGATGGTGCCCATAAATCAGCCGATGGAAGCGTGCTGTCGTCCATGCATACCATGCAGGGTAGTCTCGTCAAGATGATTGGTGAGGTCCGGTCAGCGGCGGACAACATCGCTTCCGGTTCAACTGAGATTGCCACGGGTAACTTTGATTTATCGTCCCGAACCGAACAGCAAGCATCGGCGCTTCAGCAAACTGCGTCCAGCATGGATGAACTGACCTCGACGGTAAAGCAGAATTCCGAGAACGCGCAGCAGGCTAGCTCGCTTGCCGCTCACGCTTCAGAAATAGCTCATAAGGGCAATCAGGCCGTCGATCAGGTGATTCAGACGATGAGCGCAATCAGTTCAAGCTCGTCGCAGATTTCTGCTATCACCAGCATCATCGAAGGTATTGCATTTCAGACCAACATTCTGGCACTTAATGCGGCCGTTGAAGCGGCTCGTGCAGGTGAGCAGGGCCGTGGTTTTGCAGTCGTAGCAGGTGAAGTGCGAACGCTCGCACAGCGTTCTTCAACCGCCGCAAAGGAGATCAAGGATCTCATTACCATGTCCGTTGCTCAAATCGCTGATGGCGCAGACCATGCGAACGACGCCGGCACGACTATGACCGAACTCACGCACGCCGTGAGACGCGTCACCGATATCATGGGGGAGATCGCCAGTGCTTCGTCTGAACAGAGTAAGGGAATTGAACAAGTCAACCTGGCTATTACGCAGATGGACGTCGTAACGCAACAGAACGCGGCGCTGGTCGAAGAAGCAGCCGCTGCTGCGCAGTCGCTGGATGGGCAGGGTCGAAAGCTCACGGATGCCGTATCGTTTTTTCATTAAGAGGAGTCATGGCGGAAAGTAAGTGCTGCCTGCTAAAGGTGTTATCCATGGTGTTACGACTGGCGTCACTTCCTACAAAGCTACACTTGTCTCGCACTCGCGGACGTGACGTTAGCCGCCAACAACTTTTTAAGATTGGCGAGCTGATTGTGTACGAGCAGTATGCTTTCAGCGGGGGTGACCTGCCCGTTTTTCTAAGACCACTGCGTTCTAGCAATAACGGCTTGGGTTGAATTGGTTTCTAAGCGCTGGCGATACGCCAGCGGCGTGTCGTAGTTCAAGCTCGAATGCGGTCGAACCTCGTTGTAATGCCGTCGCCAGTCGTCAATCACGATCTTGGCTTCAATCCGATTGCGAAACCATTCCATAGCAAGACATTCGTCACGGAATTTACCGTTGAAGCTTTCGTTCGTGCCGTTCTGCCATGGCTTGCCGGGATCGATTAACGCCGATTCGATCTTCTCCGATACCACCCACTTGAGCAACGCTGCGCTGACGAATTCGGGGCCGTTGTCGCTTCGCATATAGCGTGGCGCGCCGTGAACGCTGATTAGCTTGCTCAGCACCTCAATGACTCTGGCCGATCGGATCGAGCCAGACACATCTATGGCCAAACATTCACGCGTGTACTCGTCGACGACCGTCAGACACTTCAGTTGCTGGCCGTTGGCACACGCGTCAAAGACGAAATCGTAACTCCATACGGCGTTGCGAGCGCTCGGAGCAAGCGGTCGAGGACGCGAACCGGCAACGCGGCGTCGGCGTCGTTTGCGAGGCACTTGAAGACCGGCTTGCGCCCACAACCGGCTGCACCGCTCCTTGCCGATGACGATCCCTTCGCGGCCCAGCATGATGCGGATGCGCCGCGAGCCGAAGCGGGGATAATCACCCGAGAGGCGTCGCATCATCTCCACGATCGGGCCGTTCTTGCCCGGCATGAGGCTGATGTAACCGAGATTGGCGCGACTGACGTGAATCAGCGCACACGCACGTCGTTGGCTCAGCCCGCGCGAAATGGCATAGCGGGCTTGCTCGCGGCGTGCCTGTGCGCTTACCATTTTTTTGCGGAAATCTCCCTCATGACCTCGATTTCCAGGTCACGCTCCGCCACGAGCTTCTTCAGTCGGTTGTTCTCGAGCTCTAACGCCTTCAATCGCTTGACGTCGTCACTGACCATTTCGCCAAATCGCTTGCGCCACGCGTAAATCGACGCGTCGCTGACACCGTGTCGCTTTGCCACCTCGGCAATCGGCGCACTGTCCGCCTCCCGCAAGATCCGAACAATCTGCTCATCGCTGTATCGACTCTTCTTCATGACGCGCTCCGTATGGATGCGCCGTTATCCTAGATCAATTCGGTCTCAAGTTACCGGGGCAGGTCAGGGGCGCGTCTCGGAGACGTAAATGGAACTTGATGCGCTCCCTGAGCTCTTACGGCCAAGAATGACGAATCGCATTTTTAGCCAGGCGTCTTGAGGCGTTCTTGCAGCGGAGTGCAGCGACTTAAGCTTTGAGCCGGATATGACGCGCTAGGTAACTGCGACAAACGCGCCTCACGCTGCGCATTAAGCGCGGAGTGCTGGCGCAGTAGATGAGTGGGGTCCGACCGCTCACCCCGCAATGTAGAAGTCCTAACACGCGGTTGCGGCGAAATTCCGAGGTCTCAGCCCACGCGGGCTGCATTCAATTGTGCTTCAAACACCAACCTTTGGATCGTGACCCATCGATCGATTGATCAAAGCCACTTTCAAACACCCATTTCCACGTCGGGGGCGATGGTGGTTCCTGTGGCGCCGCGTCAAGCCAATCGACGAATTCAATTATTTGGTCAGCATCGGCAAAGAAGCGCAAGCTTCCGATCACGACGTTATACAACGGAATGGATTGATCGACGACGAACAAGGTGAGCTTGCGAGCGCCGCCGACTTGCCAAACAGCACTCGCGCCGAGTCTAGTTGGAAACGGTCGCATGGGTCAGTTGCCAGACATGCCGTTCACGCTGCAACCTTGGACATTGCCTGGCGCATGACGGCAGCGAGTTCTGCCGCAACGAACTTCGACACATAAGCGTTGGCGCCAACCTTTCTAACGTGCTGCTCGTTCGCCGAGCCCGACAGCGACGAGTGGATGACAACAGGGATCATCTGCAGTCCAGCAGCAGCTTTGATCTTGCGGGTAAGCGTGAACCCGTCCATCTCCGGCATTTCGAGATCCGTCAGTACCAACGCGATGTCGTCCGTGACTTTCTTGCCTTCCTTAACTGCTTTCTCGCCTGCTTTCTCCAGCAGATCCCACGCCTCTTGTCCGGTCTTTGCCATGATGAAGGGTACCCCCATCGACTTCAAACTTTCTTCGATAAGGGCTCGCGCGACACCGGAATCATCCGCGGCCAGCACCCGCGCACCAGGCGGCAGAGTAAGGCGGCCCGTATTCTGTTCGTTGATTTCTGGTTCACTGGCAGGCAGGGCATCGCGCAGAATTTGCTCAACGTCGAGCACCTGCGCGAGTCTACCGCCAGCGTGTGCGTCAAGGCGGGCTATGCTGGTCACGGTTTTGCCGCTCGAATGTCCTTCGGCCGAGAGGACGCGGTTCCACTCCAGGCGAACAATATCGTCGACCTCCTCCACAGCGAAGCCTTGGGTCGTGCGAGCGAACTCCGTCACCAGCAGGATGCGATTTCCTTCGCGCGGGGTACATCCGGTGACTCTCGCAAGGTCGATGACGGGGATGATTTCGCCGCGAACATCCGCGACGCCAAGGATCTTGTCAGACGACCCTGCCAGTTCGGTGAGCTTGGGCATTGCGACGATTTCTCGAACTTTGAAGACATTGATTCCGTAGAGTTCGCGGGCACCTGTACCGCGCGTAGCACCAAGGCGAAACAGCAACAACTCAAACATGTTGCTACCTGCCAGGCGCACCCGCTGTTCAATATCGTGTTGATCGTTGTTCATGTTTTTTACCGTCCGGTTTGGCTTGTCGATCCCTTAGATATCGGCACATGAAAACGTTTCTAGAGGGCGGGTTTCGCTTTGAAGCTTCAGCATCGCAGGGAGAAGTAACCTTATCTGGATAGCAAAGATCGCGAAAGATTGATAACGATACCTGCTCAGGAACAGTTTGAGTCGTCAGCTAGCAGGGGAAACGCCTTCCATAGTCAACCAATACTTTTTCAGCCGTCGCTGGCCGATCCTTTTTCCGTGTCGATGTCATCGGCACCTGTAAATTGATACACCGTCGGCACTGAGGAATTAATACACCTCGACGAAGGTATAATGGCCGCTTTGAGCGGCGATGATCTCGTACGAGGGATACATGCAGATCAGGATATTGCACAGGCAGGGCAAGAGCCTGCGTGCCATTGCTTGTGAGGTTGGCTGCTCGGTCAACACGGTAAGGAAGTATCTGGCGGCGCAGGACGCGCCGAAGTTTCGGCCCGCGGCGACTCCGCGCGAGTCGATACTGAAACCGTTCGAAGCCTACCTCCGGGAACGGATCGCGGCAGCGGCACCGGACTGGATTCCAGCGACAGTTCTGTGGCGCGAGATTCAGTCGAAGGGATTCGATGGCGGCGAGAGAATCGTGCGCAAGTTCGTTGCCACATTGCGACCTGTACCGGCGCCCGATCCTTTGGTGCGATTCGAGACTGCTGCGGGCGATCAGATGCAGGTCGACTGGGTCGAGTTCCGCAGACGCAAAGAAGCGAATCTGTTCGCATTCGTGGCCACTCTCGGCTATAGCCGCGCGACCTACGTCGAATTCGTTTCCGACATGCGGCTCGATACCTTGCTGAGATGTCACGTCAACTGCTTTAACTGGTTCGGCGGTGTGCCGCGTCGTGCGCTCTACGACAATATGAAGACCGTTGTCATCGAGCGGGATGCATACGGTCCGAAGCAGCATCGCTTTCAGCCGGGGTTTCTCGACTTCGCCCGGCACTACGGGTTTAAGCCCGAGCTATGTCAGCCTTATCGCGCGAAGACCAAAGGCAAGGTCGAACGGATGAACGGATATTTGCGCCGCAGTTTTTACGTGCCGCTGGCCGCTCAGTTCAAGGCAGCCAACGTCGAACTCGACGTGACGACCTCCAACACTGAAGTCTGGCGCTGGCTACGCAGCAACGCAAGCAGGGATCAAGGTGCGCTTCATCACCGCAGCGGACCTGCTGATGATACTGACCACGGCACATCGACAGAATCAGCTGGGAGACGCGCTAAAACGATTCATCAACCCGTACAGGCTGTTGATCATCGATGAGATCGGATACCTGCCGATGAGCCGTGAGCAGGCCAACCTGTTCTTCCAGGTGATCGCCAAACGATACGAGCGTGGCAGTCTGATCGTAACCAGCAACCTTCCGTTCGGGCAGTGGGACCAGACGTTCGCCGATGACGCAACGCTCACTGCTGCCATGCTCGACCGGCTATTACATCACGCTCACGTCGTGGCAATCCAAGGCGAGAGCTATCGACTACGCGACAAGCGACGCGCCGGACTGGTTATGAAGAGATCGACTACGACAAAGGAGAACGCCGCCAACGGAATGCGGTCGGCACGGCAATAACACTACAACCCGGTGTATCAAATCTGAAGTGCCGATGCCGACAGAAACTGTATCAATTCCTGAGTGCCGTTGACATCGCCACGCTGTTATTTAAGAAGTGCCCCTTGTTATCAAAATACCAAAGCGTAGTTTTTATAATTTTGGAAGGGGGCTTATGGATGCCGCTGACTTTACGTAGCGGAGGTTGCGTGAAGATGTAACGTAGATAGCGGAGGGCGCTGCGAAGTGATCAAAGCAAAAAAAGGGCGCACCGAAGCGCGCCCTAACCGAGGGTTGGACCTGAGAGTGCCCAACCAGTGTTTGTTTAACGACGCGATTCTGTCAAACTTTAGGACTGGGAGCGGAACGCCCGACATCTTATACGCACAGCATCTTGTAGTGGTCTAATGAATCCGGACGCTGATTTAGGCGAGAATGGTCGCCATGAAGAGGTGTCTGATGAGCAAGCAACGACGTACGTTTTCCCCGGAGTTCAAACAGCAAGCCGCCGGTCTAGTGCTCGACCAGGGCTATAGCCATATGGAAGCAAGCCGCTCGGTCGGCGTCGGCGAGACGGTGCTGCGCCGCTGGGTGCAGCAACTTCAGGTGGAAGGCCAGGGCGTCACGCCACAGGGCAAGGCAATCACGCCGGATCAACAGCGTATTCAGGAACTCGAGGCACGTATCGAACGCCTCGAGCGTGAGAAGGCCATTTTAAAAAAGGCTACCGCGCTCTTGATGTCGGAAGGCATCGAACGTACGAAGTAATTGATCAGATTGGCGCAAGCGAATCGGTCGAACTGATCTGCGCGGTATTCGACGTATCGCGGTCTTGCCTGTATGCCCACCGAGGGCGAGCCCGACGCGTTGATGCCGAGCGCATGGCACTGCGTAGCCGAGTACATGAGCTGTTCATCGAGAGTCGAAGTTCTGCTGGCAGTCGCAGCATCATGGGCATGATGCGTGAGGAAGGTACGGCGATTGGCCGCTTCAAGGTCAGCCGCTTGATGGAAGAGCTCGGGTTGATCTGCAAGCAGCCGGGGCGCCATATCTACAAGCAAGCCACGGTCGAGCGGATCGATATCCCGAACCATCTCAATCGCGAATTCGAGGTTGGTACGCCGAATCAGGTCTGGTGTGGTGACATCACGTATGTCTGGGCGCAGGGCCGTTGGCATTATCTGGCCGTAGTACTCGACCTGTTCACGCGTCGGGTTGTTGGCTGGTCGTTCTCGACACGCCCTGATGCCGATCTGGTCGCACAGGCGTTGGAGATGGCCTATGAGCAGCGTGGTCGACCGCAAGGCTTGCTGTTTCACTCGGATCAAGGCGGCCAATATGCAAGCCGGAAATTCCGTCAGCGCCTCTGGCGCTATCGGATACAGCAGAGCATGAGCCGTCGAGGAAATTGTTGGGATAACTCCCCGATGGAAAGGCTGTTCCGCAGCTTCAAGACGGAATGGCTGCCGTCAGTGGGATACATGTCGGCGCAGGAAGCGCACCGGGATATCAGCCACTATCTGATGCACCGGTACAACTGGAAACGACCGCATCAGTTCAACGACGGACTGGCACCAGCTGTTGCGGAAGAAAAACTTAACGCAGTGTCCGGGATTAGTTGACCACTACATCACGAAGTGGTTCAAATAAAACGGACGGGAAAGCTGCTTGGTATAGCGGGTTTGAACGCTATTAGCGGACTTAACACACCTCAACATTTCCGTTGATGAGCATGCGGCTTTCTAGTTGATCGTCGCCATGGCCCTTTCAACGCCATGCGCGCAACCGACAAAACGTAAAGCGAAAGCCATCTGGACATGAAGGGGCGGCGTCGCATGTGCTCGGCAAGGGTGGAGTCCGACCGAACACGTCGGCGATCACGGCATCGTCAAGAAGCAATGTGTTCAGTACGAAAGCTGGGCGTCGACACATGGCACACAGGATGCCCCGTGCCAGGTGACGGGCGCAGTATCGTGAAGAAAGCAGCAAGTAGAAATACACAGACTTCTCGACGGCGGATCTGGAATCGCTCGTCCGTTCCATCGAGCTTACGTGCTTAACAGTGCGAAATTTGCGCTTCTAGCGAGAACTGCAGCAGGTAGGATGGGTAAAATGACACGGCTATATGCGCAAACCTCTGCCAAACCGCCCGTCGGAAAGCATAATCGAGGAATGACGTATGGCTTTGGGCCTTTCCAAAATCGCAGATCGGGTAAGCATTCGATATGTTCGCGACTAATTTAGGAAATCGAATGCCTTTTACATTGGACCTACATCATGTCCGATCCGACCATTCCCGACACTCAGCCTCTTACTCCGGACGCTCCAGACTCAAACGACCCACCAGAGGTGACTGATATTGGTCAACCCGAACGTGAGTCCGACCTACAGGGTTCATCTGTTGGATGGAACGGCGGCAGATCAGCTCTGTGACCCCTAGCTGCGCCGTCGAGGCCGCGCAAGTTAGAAGGGCGGAAATGGGTCGCTGGTCAAGAGGGCTACACAATTTTACCAATGACATCGCTCGCCTCGCCCAAGCCAAGACGTGAATCGTGACGACGTCGCAATTCATATTACTCCACGTTCGAACCGTTGAACCTGACGATTTCGACCCAATTCGCGCCCTTGCCAACCGGATACTGTCCAATTGCAGTCAGCTTGCCGGTCTTGGCGTCGATTTGGTAAGCGCTTAGCTTAGGCGACAGTTGCCCGACAGCCAGCAAGTACTTGCCGGACGGATCGATGTTAAACCCTCGCGGTTGCTTCTCGGTCGAAAACGTGCCAATACGCGTCAGCTTGCCGGTCGCCTTGTTGACCTTATACGCCGCCAGCGTGCTCGACGTCCGCTCCGATGCATACAGGAAGCGGCCATCGGGTGTCAAGTGCAGATCGGCGCCCCATGGATTGCCGCCGGAGAAGTCGGGCGGCAAGATCGAGACGGTCTGAATCGGTTTCACCACATCGTGCTTGTTCTCGAACGACAGCACGTGCAAATTGCCATCGAGCTCGTCGATCAGATAAGTGAAGCGCTGATCCGGCGAGAAGACGAAGTGACGCGGGCCCGACTTCGGAGGTAAGGAATAAGCCGGCGCCACGTCCTGGGTCAGTTGACCGTTCGAGGCGTCGAATCCGAAGCGCAGCCAGGCATCCGAGCCGAGCACCGACGCGAACACCGCGCGGTTGTCTGGCGCATTGCGGATGGCGTGTGCCATCGGACCGGTCTTGATCGTCTGCTGCACGTCGCCCACCACGCCGTTTGCACCGATCCGGTTCACCGCTACCATATTTCCGCCGTACGATGCGGAGAACAGATAGCGGCCGCTTGCATCGGTCGATACATAGGCCATGCTCTCGGCCAGCGGTGCCCTGCCCAATTCAATAAGCTTGCCGTCAAGGGGATTGAGCGCGAAGCTTACTGCGCTATAGGGCGTCGAACGCAGTCCGGCGTAAAGACGCAAATGATCGGGCGAGAGCGCCATCGGCATGACGGTCCCGCCCACCGCAACGGTCTCGACCGCAGTCACCGCACCGCTAGCCTCGTCGAGGCTGAAGACGGATATGTCCTTGCTATCCGCGTTCGAAACGTACGCATATGTCGCGGCCTGCGCAGTGCTGGCGGCCATGCCGGCCGCGAGAAGAACTGCGATTGCGCCGACGATCTTCGTCATCTTCATCTACTACTCCAATTGAAAACGGGTTTGTTTTTGCGCACGCGGTAGCCCGCGCGTCGAGGCGCACTAATTCCGCATTGTTCAGTGCGCGGCGAGTCTGAACACCGAAACGGCATCCGTCATCGATTGCGCCTGTTGTTCGAGCGAGCTCGCAGCCGCAGCGGCTTCTTCAACGAGCGCGGCGTTCTGCTGGGTCACCTGGTCCATTTGCGAAACCGCTTCACCGACTTCCTCGATGCCGGTGCTCTGCTCGATCGTCGCCGACCGGATTTGATCCATCAGCGCGGCAACATCGCGCACCACGCCGACTATCTGCTTCATTGACTGCCCAGCCTGCGCGACGAGATCGTTGCCGTGCTCGACGTCGGCCACGGACGTAGTGATGAGCGCCTTGATGTCGCGGGCGGCGCCCGCGCTGCGTAGCGCTAGGCTGCGCACCTCGCTTGCTACCACCGCGAAGCCTCGGCCCTGTTCGCCAGCGCGCGCGGATTCGACCGCCGCATTTAACGCAAGAATGTTGGTCTGGAACGCGATGCTGTCGATCATGCCAATAATATCGGCGATCTTGCGTGAGCTACCGCTGATCGCGGTCATGGTATGGATCGCGCGCTCGACGACTTCGCCCCCGCTTTCAGCAACCCGCGCCGCGCTTGATGCCTGAGCGCTGGCTAGCTGCGCGTTATCGGCGTTCTGCTTCACCGTCGACGTCAATTGCTCCATACTTGCCGCTGTTTCCTGAAGCGCCGCCGCCTGCTGTTCGGTACGGCTCGACAGATCGAGATTGCCCGCGGCAATTTCGCGCGCACCGCCGTAGATGGCTTCGCAATTGGTGCGGACATTCTCCACTGTTTGCGTCAAGCCGCGCTGCATGCGGTGCATTGCCGCCAACAATTGGCCAATTTCGTTGGCGCTCGCCTCGGGAATAGGCACGGTCAAATCGTTGGCCGCGATGCGGTCGAGCAGGTTTGCCGCGTCGGCCAGCGGCTTCGTGACGATGCGTTGAAGTGCGAAGTGCGATGCGACGATTAACGCGAGTGCAGCAGACACGCCGAGCGCCACGAGGGCGATCACCCACTTATATTCTCGATCAACCTGCGCGACGGCATCGTTGGACAGCATGTTCGCGCTGGCCTGAAACTTCTCGACATTGGTTGAATACGCCGCGCCCGAAGAGGTGATGTCGCGATCGTTGATCGTTGCATAGGCGTTAGTGTCGCCTGCGAGCAGTGCATCGGAGGCCTGTTGTAATAGCGCCGCGAGCTTGTTTGACGACCCGAGCAACTGTTGCTTTAGCGCATCGTCCTGCCCCTCGACGGACGCGGCGTTGCGGAACGCCTCGGTTTCGTCGGCAGCGCGCTTAATGGTCGTCGCGGCGGCGCTCACCGCCGAATCGCGCGTTGCGCCATCATTGCGCTCTTTTAGTGCCGAATAGGCTCGCGTCAACGCGGACCGTGTGCGGGTTGAGTTCTTATAAGCGTCGTTGACGACCGTCACCTGCGACGCAATTTCATTAATTCGGTTCAGACTCGCATTTGCCCGGCTGAGCGTTACGACTCCCAAAATCCCACCGAATAGGACCATCGCTCCGAAAACCACGGAGACGGCTAGCAAGCTGCTTCGAACCGATAGGTGGCGCATGGCCAATATGCCTCAATGTTGTACGATGACACGGATAACGGCTGTTTTGGCGTCGGCTTTAATCTGAGCACCTAGCGAGATCCAACCTTCCTATGGATTCGAATGCTCATGGACAACCAACCTCCGCCTGATACCTATTGATCATCGATGCGCCAATCGGCGCGGATTTCTTGTCGACGGCAGCTTTTCCGTGAAGGCGCGCGGGAACATTACGTCACGCTATGAAGCGTCTTATCGGACGGCCGTGCAATCGCTCGGAACCCAAGCGTATTAAGCGGCGTACGCGCCAATACGCGGTCTACTTCCATCCCGGACATAGGTTTGCCAAAAAGATACCCTTGACCAAAGTCGCACCCCCCGATGCTGAGCATCTTTGCCACTTCGTCTGTTTCGACGCCCTCCGCCGTTGTCAGCATCTTCAGGCCTTTGCTTAACGCCAGCACGGCAGAGATCACTTTATCGCGTCCTAGAACCGGGTCATTCATAAATGATCGGTCGATTTTGATTTTGTCGATCGCAAGCTGGGTTAGATGGTAAATCCCAGAGTAACCTGTTCCGAAATCGTCGAGCGATACACTGATGCCTCTTGCTCGTAAAGCATGCAACGCTCGGCGTGCGGCGGGCAGATTGCCAACCAGAGCCTGCTCGGTCACCTCGACCTCCAGGCGACTGAAGGGAAAGTTCGCTTGCTCAAGGATGCTGCAAAGGCGTTCGGGAAGCGTGCTGTCTTCTAGCATGCCGACGGTCACATTTAGCGCCAGAGTCATTTCTCCAGGCCACGTCAGGGCGTGAGCGATCGCCAACTTTAATAACGAAAAGCTCATTTCAGGCATCAAGCCCAATCGTTCAACGATGGGGATAAAAGTATCTGGCATTTGAAGTCCACGATCGTGGTGTCGCCAACGCGCTAGGATTTCAAACCCGACGAGTCGCTGGTCTGGCAAACTCACGACCGGTTGGAAGTAAGGCTCGATCTCCTCTTTTGCGACGGCATACGCTAGCTCTTCTTCAAATTGGGCCGCTGCTTTTTGTTCCTGGTCATAACGCGGTTCGTGGAAGTGGTAGCTGTCTTTCCCCATTTTTTTTGCGCGGTACATCGCGTGGTCGGCGCATTTCAGGAGGGCTTCGGAGGTGGCGGCGTCAAACGGGCTCATTCCGATCCCGATGGTTGCGCTGATCGACACATTGCCTGAAATCGCGGAAAGGGGGGCCCCAATCTTCTGCAGTAAGCTCTCCGATATCAGCGCAAGCGTTTCTCTGCTGCCTTCGGGGATGAACATCGCGAACTCGTCTCCCCCGAGCCGGGCAACCGTAGCCGAGCGATTGCTCCCAAACTCGGCAAGCCTCACCGCAATTTCGCAAAGCACCTTGTCACCAGTTGCGTGACCGTAAGTGTCATTGATTGGTTTGAACTTATCCAAGTCAATGATCAGGACCGCAGTTTTTTCATGCGGAATTGCAAGCCGTTGGTCCAAGGTTTCGATAAAAACACGACGGTTATATAGACCCGTCAATGAATCATGCCGCGCAAGGGAGTCGCTTTTATTTTGCTCCGCCCGCAACGCAGCGAACGCTTTACGCTGGATGGCGAGTAACCGCGCTATGCGCACGCCAGGTAATATCAGAGCGAGAGCTGAAAACCCGGTCGAGGTCAAGATAAAGCGCCACCGCTCTGCGGCTTCGAAATTAGCTTCGTAAGAAAGACCCAGTAAGGCCGTCGTCCAGCCTTCGGGTTTCAGTTCCCAGAGACCGGAGAGTACGAAGACCGTCAGAAGCGTTGCTAAGACGAATCTGGCGGCCTGTGCGGAGGAATGGGGCGTGAATCGATGCATGCTATCAATTGCTTGGGGGATAGACCAGCTAACGACACTTATCACCGTAAATTTAGGCCCAGAACAGTTGCGTCGCGAAGCGCGCGTCAATCGAAGTGAGTCGCAGGGCTGGGAGGAAAGCATTTGCATAGCGTGCCTCAATCTAAGACTAACCCCCGGATTGGTGCGTGTGGAATCGCTACTGCAGCACTGGTTTGGCGACGACGCGGCGTTGATCGAAAAGGTCACGAAGATTTGTTCTGCCTCAAAGCGTTATTCGGGCAGGCACCAACAACCACATCGGACTAGTTCTTTTAGCGTACTGGCCAGAAACATCTGATGTCCTCAGGCCGTCGCTTTCAAGCATTCATACTCTTCAGCTGAAGAGCGCATGCATCTTGTTTAGTTAGAAGAAATCGTCAGACGTGCGATATCATCGGGCGGTTTAACTGGTCAGTGCTCGAGTCAGATCTCACGAGCATTTTCTTAAGCGCCTAGTTAGCTGGGGTACGCGATGGCAGCAAGTCTCGACGAATTGGTTGTTTCGCTTGCCCGCTGCAGATCCAACGAGGCGTTGCTTGAACGGGCCTTGGCGAGCTCACGCATCGGTGCATGGCTTTGGGACCTCGAACACAACACGGCGACTCTTACGCGCGTCGCTGCCGAGATCTACGGCTATTCTGAAGATACCGGTGAGGTCCCGCTGAACGAACTGTGGGACCGAGTTGCCCCTGAGAAGCGCAATCAGTTCACAGAAGCGGTATCAGATGCGTTGCGTCAGGACGCGCCGTTCGAGCTTACGTTTCCATTCGTTATCGCGAATGGCGAGCGACGTCTGTTTCAACTCAAGGGCGAAAGCGAAGTCGACGCAACGCAGTCGCGTATTACTCGAGTCTTCGGCGTGACTTATGACGTGACGGAGCTTTACCGGCTACAGGCGCAACTGCTTGCGAGCGAGCGTAGGCATCGTGCGTTGACAGAACTCAGTAGCGAACTTGCCTGGGCGACTGATGCTTCGGGCCATCAAATTCTCATGGGCGCGGAAGAGTGGGCACGATTCACGGGTTTCGCCACGCGCCAACGAATCGATGCAGGATGGTTCGACGCCGTGCATCCGGACGACCGCGAACGCGTCCGTCGTCAATGGCGTGGCGTCGTTAAGGATCGGCTCTGCAGCACGTTAGCGTTTCGCTTGATGCAGCGCGAGCAAGGCTATCGTTCGATGACGGCGCGCATCGTGCCTATCCTCGACGATACAGACGAGCTCGTCGAATGGTTCTGCGTGACCGCGGACCGGACGCAGGAAGAGGAGGGGATTGCAGCGATCAAGGATCGCGATCTCCGGCTGTTCGTTGCAATGCGGGGTGCGCGCACGACAACCGGCCACGTTGATCTGAGCAACTGGTGCGTCTACTGGGACGATGATCAAACGTCGTTGAACGACGCAGATGGCACAACGGGCCTACCCTATTCAAGCGTCTTGACCCGAGTGCATCCAGAAGACCGAGGGCTCGTTGACGCTGCGTTGCAGACGGCGGCTCGCGGCGAGACGTTCGACTACCCAATCGAATTTCGAACGGTTGCTGATGGCGGCGCGCAGTGGGTGCAAGGCTGTATTGTCTTACAGCGCGATAGCGAAGGACACCCGCATCGCCTCGTCGGCAGTGTGGTCGATATCAACGAACGTAAGCAACTTGAACTGACGCTGCGTGATTCCGATCGCCGCAAGGACGAGTTTCTTGCGATGCTAGCGCATGAGCTGCGAAATCCATTGGCGCCGATGAGAACCGCGATCACATTGTTAGAACGTCCGGAGCAGTCTGAGCAGCGCGCCTCGGACCTTGTAGGCATGATTCATCGTCAGATCGACAGCATGGCGCGTCTGGTCGACGATCTGTTGGACGTCTCACGCATCACGCATGGGCAAATTAAGCTTCAGCGTACTCCAATGCTGGTTGGCTCGGCAGTCTACGCGGCACTCGAAACGGTTGCGTCGATGACGACGAGCCGTCGACAGAACGTTTCGGTCCAACTGCCGTTAACGCCCGTCTGGGTCTGCGGCGATGCCACGCGGCTCTCGCAAGTGCTCGTGAACGTACTGAATAATGCGAGTAAGTACACGCAAGAAGAAGGGAGCATTCGAATCGCAGTGGCCGCATTGAGCGACACGGCCACCATTACGATTTCCGATAACGGCAGCGGCATCTCGCCGACCCTGCTTCCTCACATATTCGACTTGTTCTCCCAAGGCGAACGGACACTCGATCGGTCCGAAGGCGGCCTCGGGATCGGCTTGTCGCTCGTGAAGCGGTTGGTACAACTTCATGATGGAGCCATATCGTTGACGAGCCCTGGACCGGGCTTGGGTACGACCGTCACGATCAATTTGCCGCTGATTCATCCGGATAACGCCCAGCCGGTGGAAGATTCTTTCATGCCCGACTTAGGAGCCCCTGGGTCCGGTGCGGCACGCGTACTGATTGTCGACGACAATCATGATGCAGCCGATTCGTTGGGAATGTTGTGCGAGGTCGAGGGGCACACTGCGACCGTCGTGTACGAATCGAGAGCTGCCATCGACGCGGTCGAAACTCAGCACTTTGATGTGGTACTCCTTGATATAGGTCTGCCGGAGATCGACGGATACGAACTCGCCAGACGAATCAGGGACAAGGGATCAGCGAAGCCGGTGCTGATTGCGGTTACCGGTTATGGACAAGCGGAGGACCACCTGCGTACCCAGGCGGCTGGATTCGATCATCATCTCGTGAAGCCGGTAGATGTTCAGCGCCTGCTAGATCTTCTCGATCGTGAACGCAATAGCGCTTTAAACGGAAACGAGCATTAGACGGCGTCCTTTGCGCATTGCCATGCGACATGCGTCAGGCCATGGTTGGGTTCAGTCACCAGGGCAGCAAAGCCTCGTAGTCGTCGGCGGTGTGCGCGTGCGGTAGACCTTTGAACAACGCGATGAGGTATTGGTACGGCTCAATGCTGTTGGCTTTGCAGGTCTCCGAAAGGATAGCGCAAGCAAGAACGTCAGTCGCCGCGATCCACGGCAAACGGGCCAATCGCGCGCTTTGCGAGCTCGACGGACCGCATCGCGCGCTCGAACGATGGAAACTTTTGCGCGATGGAAACGCCTACGTCGGCGAGACGCTTCTCGATTTTCGCGGCGTCTTCGCCGCGTCCGCCCTCCACGTGAACCGAGAAGGAGCCGTCGTTGTTGGAGAAGACTCGAATCGAAAATCCGCGATGCGACTCCCGGTATTCGATGGAGGACGCCGGCTCGGGTCCATCGGGGCGTCGCGCCTCCTTCGGCGCGGCGGCGTCCGCCGCGTCGTCGGCGTTCATGGACAAGGCGCGCTTGGCGCGCTGGGCCGCAGCCCGCCAGATTGTCGGGAAACACATTTTCTTTTCGTTTTCTTTTTGGGTTTTTGAATGTTTTCGACACCAAACTGCCCTCGGCGCTCAATGAGTTTCGCGTCGCAAGCCAGCCAGAGCAGTGCGCAATCGCACACCGAGCGCCGACTAGAGCCATCGCTCAAATAAGCCGTCGGGCGTTTCAGGCAAGGCGGAGCGCGAGCTGAAGATGCGGGCGGCCGGGCCGACAACACGTTGACGACAGCGATGGCAGAGATGGCCGCGCCTTTTCCCACAAAAGCGAGCGGACATGAAAGAAGAAAGCGTTGATTTGCGGGCGATGCTCGCGGAGCTTCGCGACGCTAGAAAGTTGGCCGAGCGAGCGGGCGCGAGCCTGCGCGAAGAAGAGCGAGAAATCGAAGCGCTTCGGGCGGCGTCTCTGGCCGCCCTTCGGAACGCAAATCGACGAGGCGGGCACGGCGCGCAGGGCGCTCTGCGCCTTGAGGAAGCGTTCAACCGCATTTTGTCCACGCCATGCCTTTCGGTGGCCGCAGGCCTGCGAGATTGCGCGCGAGCAGCGCAAGAGCTTGCGCCCGTCATCGAGCAAGCGGAGGCGAATCGCTCCGGAGCGGAGGAGGGGAAAGCCGCGCGCCACTTGCGCGATTTCGCCAAGAGTTTCGCGGCGATGCTTCAACGTAAGCGACTCGGCACGGCCGTTTCACAGTACTGAATTTCTCGATGCATGATGGGCGCGTTCAGATTGACGGAGACAGTCAGCTATGTCGAACGCAGCGGGCCGTACGCATCCCCGTCGCACGTATGCGCAAGAATTCAAGCAGCAGGTGATCGGGGAGACATTGGAACCCGGCATGTCGGTGTCGATTTTCGCGCGACGGCACGACATCGACGCCAATGTGGTGTTCGGATGGCGCAAGCAATACCGTGAAGGTAAGCTGGCCGTCCCTGCACTCGAAGCCGCGCCGAGCGTGCCCAGCATGAATCTGCTGAGCGTCGAGGTGATCGACTCGGCATTGGTACTGCAGCCGCCGGAGCCTGCAATGGCGTCGCAAGCGCCGAGCGGCGTACCGATGCCGACGCCCGTGTGCGAAATCGAGGTGGAGATTGGCAAACGGCGTGTGAGGATTCGCGGCCTGTCTGCCGAGCGCGCTGAAGCGTTCCTGCAGGAATGCCTGAAGTGATCGCGCTGCCGGCAGGTACGCGCGTTTGGCTCGTGGCCGGCGTGACCGATATGCGCTGCGGCTTCCAGGGGCTGGCCGCGAAAGTGCAGACAGCGCTCGAAGAGAATCCGCTGGGTGGCAACGTATTCATCTTCCGCGGCCGCCGCGGCGATCTCGTGAAGCTGCTTTGGGCGACCGACGATGGCCTCTGGCTGCTCGCAAAACGATTGGAGCGAGGCCGGTTTATCTGGCCCCAGGCCGACGGTGGAAAGATCCATCTGACGAGCGCACAGCTGTCGATGCTCCTCGAAGGCATCGACTGGCGACACCCGCAACGCACCGCTGCTCTGTTGATGTTGTAAACCAGATCGAAGGCTCGTAAACTGCGACGCATGTCCAGAGATGCGCCGCTTCCCACCACCGTCGCTGAGCTCCAGGCTTTGGTGCTCGAGCAGCAGGCGTCGATCGAGAACATGGTGCGGAAGATCGCCGCACGGGACGACGAAATCGAACGCCTGAAGGCGCAGATCGACAAGCTCAGACGGATGTACTTCGGGAGCAAGTCCGAGAAACTGGCCCGGCAGATCGATAAACTCGAGGCGCAGCTGGAAGACCTGACGGCCGGTCAGGGCGCGGCCGAGACGCGAGGACACCGAGACAAGACGTCGACAGCGCCGCCCGGTCGAGCGCCCACGCGAGAGCCGCTGCCGCCGCACTTGCCACGCGATGAAATCGAACTCACGCCGAATCCGGCTTGCCCCAAGTGTGCGACAACGATGCAGCGACTCGGCGAGGATGTCTCCGAACAGCTCGCGCGCGTGGCGGCTGCGTTCAAAGTGATCCGCACGATCCGTCACAAGCTGTGCTGTCCTGACTGCGGTCACATCGAACAGCCCGCGATGCCCAGCCTGCCGATCGAGCACAGCATCGCGCATCCGAGCCTGCTGGCCGACATTGCGGTATCGAAGTTCGCCGATCACCAACCGCTGTATCGCCAATCGGAGATTGCGGCACGCGACGGCGTGACGCTGGATCGCGCCAGCATGGGCCGCTGGATCGGGCAGATCGCCGAGCTCTGCGGGCCGCTTGTTGAAGCAATCCAGCGCTACGTGCTGGTCGCCGGCGAAGTACACGTCGACGACACACCGGTTGCGGTGCTCGCGCCAGGCAACGGAAAGACGGTGACCGGTCGCTTCTGGGTCTACGTGCGTGACGATCACCGCTCGGGCTCGACTGAGCCGGCTGCAGTATGGTTCGACTTCTCGTCGAATCGCAAAGGCGTACATCCCCAGATCCGGCTCGCCGCATTCCGCAGGATGTGAACTTTCGCCGTTAAGGAGCCAAACCGTTTTCGGCATAAAGGCGCCAGGGACTTTTCGGCGTTTAGGCGCCGCAAGTCTTTCGGCATATAGGCGCCAGTAGATTTTCGCCATAAAGGCGCCACGGGCGTCTGAGTCGGGCGCTCGAACTTCGCCAACCGCTACCCTCCCGGCACGCATTTGCTCCGGAGGGTGGCTTGAAGAGGAAGTTCGAGATGTACCAATATCGACAGGTTCTGGTGCGAATGCGCCAGGGTGACTCCGACCGGGATATCGACCGGTCGAAGATCATGGGCCGTAAGAAGCTCGCGGCCGTGCGGGAGATCGCAACCGAGCGCGGGTGGCTTTCTCCGGACAACGCTCTGCCGGATGACGCGCAGCTTGCTACAGCGTTCAGCCGCAAGGAGTTCCTGCCCACGAGCTGTATCTCGTCGGCCGAACCGTGGCGCGAACAGATTGCCCAGTGGCATGACGCGGCGTCCCCGGCACGACGATTCACAGTGCGCTGGTGCGCAATCACGGCTACGCGGGAAGTTACTCATCCGTCTACAGGCTGTTGCAGCAATTGAAGGCGGAGTTCACGCCGGACGTACCGATGCGGCTGGAGTTCAAACCTGCAGAAGCCGCGCAGGTTGATTTCGGCGCAGGTCCGACCATCACCGATGCGCACACCGGCGAGATCCACAAGACGTGGTTCTTCGTGATGACCTTGTGCTGGTCGCGGCATCAATACGTCGAGTTTGTCCGCGACCAGAGCGTCGACACATGGTTGCTATGTCATCGTCACGCCTTCGAATGGTTCAATGGCGTAGTGGGACGCGTGACCATCGATAACCCCGAGTGCGCCATCGTCAAGGCTTGTATCTACGAACCCGAAGTCCAGCGGGCCTATGCGCAATGCGCCGAAGGGTATTCGTTCAAGATCGATCCGTGTCCGCCGAGGGACCCGGCTAAAAAAGGAATTGTCGAATCGGGCGTTAAATACGTGAAGTCGAGCTTCCTTCCTCTTCGCGAATTTCGTGATCTCGACGACGCCAACCGGCAAGCGCAAGCTTGGGTGATGCAAGAGGCCAGCACCCGGACGCATGGCACGACGCGCGAGGTGCCGCTCAAGCGTTTCGAAGATGTCGAACAGGCGCTGTTGAGGCCGCTTCCCGATGTGCCACCCGAGCTGGCAACCTGGGCGCGCGTGAAGGTCCATCGCGACGCCCATGTGCAATTCGAGCGCGCCTACTATTCCGTGCCGTTCCGGCTTGCCGGTAAAGATCTATGGCTCAAGGCAACCGCCACCATGGTGCAGCTCTACTACGAGCACGAACTGTCGGCATCGCATGTCCGCCAGACTGCGCCAGGAACGCGTATCCGTGTGGCCGATCACATGCCGCCAGCAGCACAGGCCTGGCAACTGCACGACACCCAATGGTGCCTGAGAGAAGCGCAGCGTATCGGGCCGTCGTGCTACGCGCTTGTTCACGCGCTCTTCGGCGATCAGGTTCTCATCAAGCTGCGCGCTGTACAGGGCGTGCTGCGCTTCGCTCAGCAGTTCGGCGCGTCCCGCCTGGAGGCGGCCTGCCGTCGGGCGAATCACTTCGGCACGCCAAGCTACAAAGCCGTCAAGCTGATCCTGCAGAAAGGCCTTGATCAGACGTGGCTGTCGACTGAGCCCATTGAATCGGGCGCGAGTACCTACACCCACGGCGGCCGCTTCTGCCGCGATACCCAGACTCTCCTGATCCATTGAACATGAATCCAATTCCCGAACTCACATTTTCCCTTAAGCAATTGCGACTGTCTGGCATCCTCGACACGCTCGAAGCACGCAACCGTGAAGCCATCGACCGCAAGCTTGCCTATACCGATTTCTTGACGTTGCTCATTCAGGACGAGATCGCACGGCGCGATCATCGAAAGCTCGACGCCCGCATGCGCCGCGCGAACTTCCGTGGCCAGAAGACACTGGAAGGTTTCGACTTCGACCGGCTCCCCAATCTTAATCGCGCCGTCGTCCATGATCTCGCGACCTGCCGCTTCATCGATGAGAAGGTCAGCGTGCTGATCGCCGGTCCGTGCGGAACGGGCAAAAGCCATCTGGCGCAGGCGCTGGGCCATGCGGCCGCCCGGCAAGGTCACGATGTCCTGTTCATGACCCAGACCCGGCTTCTCAGCACGCTACGCAACGCGCAAGCCGTGGGTTCCTACGAACGGCGCTTCTAGGCGCTTGCCAAGGTGCCGCTGCTCATCATTGACGACTTTGGGCTGAAACCCATGCGCACGCCCGAAGACGAAGACTTCCACGATCTGATCGCCGAGAGGTACGAGCATACATCGACTGTCTTAACGAGTAATTTGGATTTTACGGAATGGGGCGACGCATTCGCGACCAACAAAATGCTCGGCGCCGCAACGCTCGATCGCCTGCGACATGCGGCATACCGCGTCGTGCTCGACGGTGAAAGCTATCGCGCCCCTCGTCCGATGCCCGAGAGCAATAAATCAGCACTTGCGAAAGGAGGTAAAAACAAGGATTCTTGATCCCCGTTCGAGCCCCGAAACAGGCGCCTTTCTCTGGCGCCATTACGCCGAAAACACCCGGCTCCTTTACGGCGAAAGGCAACACTCACGAAGTTCGAAGCGACGATCAGGACGAAACTCGCGACGCTGTCGACGAAGTCCGCGCTCGCCAAAGCAATCAACTACTCGCTGAACCACTGGGCGGCGCTCGTATTCTACTGCGAGGACGGTCAAGTCGAGATCAGCAACGTGCTTGCCGAGAACGCGCTGCGCTGTGTCGCGCTCGGACGCAAAAACTATCTGCTCGTCGGCTCCGACAGCGGGGGCGAGCGGGCCGCCGCGATGTATAGCTTGATCGGGTCGGCAAAGCTAAATGGGATCAACCCGCGCGCCTAACTCGAATACGTCCTGACCCACATCGCTGATCACAAGATCTCACGCATCGACGAATTGCTGCCCTGGAACGTGGCCGACAAACTGAAGCCGGCCACTCCGCCTACACCTTAACCGGATAGATCTGGAAGATTTGGATGGATCGTGTCCACGATCGTCCGTGATCTAAATGAATTCCAGCACGCCATCACCATCACCATCACCATCACCATCATGCCTCACGCGCGCACGAATGAGGAACTGGCCCAGCCGAGTCGCTTACGAGAATCGTGATGCCGCCCTTGCTGTAGCCGTAAAAGCGGTCGACGGTAATTTTTGGGTTGCCACCGTGGGCGTTGCTGAGAACGCAATCTCCTGGTCGCCGTTAGCCACGACTGTGTCGTAGATGGTGACATTGCTCGCGTGGACATCGAAGCCGTCTGTGTTGGGCACGATCCACGGCGCCTGGATTTTCACGCCCCATACGGTGTGGTTCGTGCCGCCAAGGTCGACGATATGGTACTGAGGGTTGCGAATCGTGAACTTGTAGAACGCGAAGTTCGAATTGGTGGAGCGCTTCCCTTTGATGTTGCCGGCGGAGATCATCAACGGGCTTTCTTCCTGGCAGCCGCTGCAACCCTTCTTGTCGGTGATCAGCGACCACCAGGTGGTGGGCGGAGTGGTCTGCGGCTCGATGAAGAGCGGTTGACTGCCTTGCCCGTCGAGAATGCCGTATCCGTAGATGCCGCTGTTTTCTGCCAGCGTGATAAAGGCCTGGCATTCGCCGTTGACCGGGTTTCCTACCTTGGTCGTGCCGCAGATGTATTCGCTGCCAGCCACCTGGTAGTTGGCCGGCGTTCTCGTCGCGTAGACCGTGACACCACCGTCAATGATCAGCGAGACGCCGGGCGGCAAGGTGATGGGGTTGAGAAGGAAGGCGCTGTGGTTTTCCGGGCCGAGCGCGAGTTCGACGGCCTGGCCGGAGCCGCAGTTTTGTAGCGCGGCCTGGACGGTGGTTGTTTCAGCAAGGGATTCTGCATCCTGCTGGGATTGAGACTCGGCGATGACGGGGCCCTGCGGAGTTGCAGTCAGCAACGCATGAAGTACCATGCCGCAGCGTTGCGGAACACTCGGCTGGGTCAACGGGCGGAATCCTGCGCGAAGCAGGTGGTGGATGCAAGGGCAATGATGATGCCGGGGACACCCACGTAAAAGGCGTTGCGCAATCATGATTGATATCGGCTCCCGTAGCTATGCCGCGGATATGGCGGTTAGATGGAAATCGTTCTTCTGATAGCACTTCGAAATTGCATCGGCGATTGTAGCGGAGCGGCGTGTCGTTTTATTTGGGCTCGGGCGTCTGATTGAGGCTCAGTCGTTGCTCTTCCAATATCAAGATGGTTGCCGGTAATCGTTCCAAGCGAGGTCACAATGAACACCCAAAACGTCGCCCGGTTGGACGATCAGTCAGAACGCAAAGAGCCAATCGTCCGTTGATCGACGATATGGGAGACATTCTCGCGGTGTGGTCACTGGTGCTTGAGGCGGAGGGAATTACTGTCTTCACATCCCCAGACGGTGTGGACGGCCTTGAAAAGGCGCGCGTCTACCGGCCGGACGTCATTGTTTGCGATCTTATGGTGCCAGGCTTAGACGGCATGGAGGTGTGCGCAATTATCCGGCGCGATGAGACCCTAAGCCATGCCTTCATCATCCTCTGGACGGCCGCACATGGTGTGAGAGCGGGTAATCGTGCGGACTTGGTGATTGAGAAATCTGTTGAGGTGGAGCCGTTCCTAAAGCTCATTCGTGACGTTGTACGGCATTAGGCAATAGCGCTACCAGCATACACGCGAGTCATCTTTAATGCGCGGGGAGTATGCGGACCGCAACGTTCGGCCATGCTCGCATAGCGACCTGAAGGGCTGACGGTTGGTCACCGAAAATCAGCACCTCGGTCCCGGCTGCCCGCAAAAATTCCACCTGCCAGCTATCATCATGATGGGGGCGCACGATAACATCTTGAACGTTCACACCTTCTCTCGAAATCATCTTTGTCGCTTTCTTGGAAGTCGCTTATGCGACTATTTTGCATGACGATTCGCTTCATGTGAGCCAATATTCGTGGAGAATTTTCGTATCAGAGCATTCGAGGGAAATTCGACTGAAACGAGGTGGACAAGAGGTGGTCAAGCATTGGATAGCTTCTCGTGTGCCAACCAATACCAGCATGCGCGTTAGTGCTTTTTATGGACCAGCGAACAAGACCGACTGTACCGACCGAAAAGCCCGACCCCGCCACTCTTTTCGAGATGCTGGCGGATGCGTATGTCGTGTTGAATCGCGAACATCAAATTGTGTTTGTGAATTACGCCTATCTCCAGCTGATCGGACAGTCAAAAGAGACTTTGATAGGTCGCTCAATCTTCGACGTGAACCAATATGGCGATGGCGCTCAACTCGCCGGCCGTGCAGATTGGATCCACTCTATGCTGGCCGGTCTGGTGCCAGGGCAGACACGATCGTCGCCGTACTTCCGCGCGGACTGGCCGTCGTCAGCTGAGAGCCAGCAACTCGTGCCGCGTTTTTGGAAGTTGAAGGCCAGCGTTATCGATATTCCCGATGATGGGCGTCGCTATTTCGTTCTACGAGTGAGCGACGTCACGTCCAGAGTGCAACGACGTGAGGCGGAGCAGCGTGAAAAAGCGCGCTTGCGCTCGCAGGCACAACTTCGGCAGATTGTAGCGGCCGACAAAGAGAAGCAACTCAGGGAAAGTCGCGAGCATCTCTCCGAGGTTCTTGCTTTCGCCAAGGTCGGTGCATGGCAGCGCGACATCGCGACCGGCGTGGTTGTCTGCACCGATCAATGCAAATTGAACATGGGCATTCCACCTGCAGAGGAACTGAGCGAGAAGCGCCTGTTTACGGAGCTAGTCCACTGGGAGGATCGACGTCGGACGCGCAGTGAATTGATCGCATCGATCGCCGAGCGACGTGACTACAAGGTCGAGTTCCGGGTGATCGATACAATGGGCTCGACAAGGTGGCTTTTGGCCGGTGGTCGAGCACGCTACGACGAAAACGGCTACGCCACGCATATGCTGGGTTTCACGCTCGACATTACCGCGCGCAAGGAGCAGGAACTGGAGCAGCAGCGCATCGCAGGGAGTGAGCGCGTGGCACGCGTGCGCAGCGAGGACAATGCACGCGCAATGGATCACTTTCTCACGGCGGTGTCTCACGAACTACGCTCACCAATCAGCGTCATCCTTAGCTGGACGGAGTTACTAGCTCGCTCCGGTGACAAAATCGGCGTAACGCGCGCCACTGAGACGATCCAACGAAACGCAAAGCAGCTGTCATTGATGGTCGACGACCTGCTGGATAGTGGTGCGATCGTATCGGGCAAGCTGTCGATTCAGCTGGCCCCTGTGGCCCTGGATACGCTGGCACGCGACATAATCAGCGATCTGCGTCCGCAGGCGCAACAGAAGGGTTTGACGCTGGAAGGGCCGTTACTTGAGCCGAGCATCGTCGAGGGCGACGCAGCACGTCTGAAGCAGATTGTCTGGAACTTGGTCACCAATGCCATCAAATTCTGTGATGCCGGTGCGATCAACGTGTCGGTAACCCATGCGGGAAAGCAGGCGGTCATTACGGTGCGTGACACCGGTTGCGGGATCGCGCCTGCATCGATCGCTACAATCTTCGATCGCTTTGAGCAGATCCGCCCGAAGTCGTCAGGTCGTGTGGGAGGGCTCGGACTTGGACTTTGGCTCGTCAAGACGCTGGTCGAGCGCCATAACGGAACAATTGAAGTACGAAGCGAGGGGGAAGGGCACGGCGCGACTTTCACAGTGTTCCTTCCGCGTGAAGTTTAACTGGATGAACGGACCGCTTGGAGACCGTACACGGCAGTTACGAACCTCACGATCTATTCGACGTAGGTTTGCTTTCGTTGAGAACGATCCAGAAGGTGCCGATATCCCGAATCGCATCCATGAAGTCTTGAAACTCCACAGGCTTGACAACGTAGGCATTCACACCGAGATCGTAGCTCTTGAGTAAGTCAGTCTCCTCGCGGGATGAGGTAAGCATCACGATCGGAATATGTCGAAGGCGATCATCTGCTTTGACGGCGGCTAATACTTCGTGCCCGTCGAGTCTCGGCAATTTCTTATCCAGCAATATCACTGCAGGATGGATGTCAGGACGGCCGGCCCACTCGTTTTGACGACGCAGATAGTCGATGGCCTGCACTCCGTCCCGAACGACATGCACGGGGTTCTCAACGCCTGCTCGTTCAAGGGCGAGCAGCGTAAGTTCAATATCGTTCTCACTGTCCTCAACAAGCAAGATTGTCATTCGCACGGTCGCTCCATCGATACTACTCTTAATGCGCAAGCACCCTACGGATTGTCCCGACTGCACTTTGTCATTGTAGCGCTGGCGGACTTTGTGTCACTGGCGTCGCGCCGTTGGTCCTTAAATCGAATTCCGTTTTTGTTGGGCTACCCATCGGGCCAGTTGCAGTCTTTGGCATAGCGCATGAACATTGGATTTGCCCCCGTACTTCCGGACACCGTCTCACACTTGAGTTGATGAATCCGTCCTGCGCCTGAACTCACGAGGTGAACGGTATTTCAAGGCGCTGTGCGGATGCCTTTCGTTGTAATGCTCGAACGCCACTGCCAGATTGCGTACTGCCGTTGCAGCGTCCGGTTTGGGCATGAAGGCGACGTAGTCGCGCTTCATGGTCTTCACGAAGCTCTCGGCCATACCGTTGCTTTGCGGACTGCACACCGGTGTGGTGAGCGGCGTGAGTCCGATACCGCTCGCAAACGCACGTGTCTCGTGCGCAATATATCCCGAGCCGTTATCGCTTAGCCATTCAATCGAAGACGGTACGGCATCGACATTGCCAAACCGATGCTCGACGGCGGCAAGCATCACGTCACGAACATCGTTGCCGGTGTAGCCGCCTGTCGTCGCAACCCAGCTCATCGCCTCCCGGTCGCAGCAATCCAGCGCAAAGGTGACGCGCAGTGGCTCGCCATTTTCACACCGGAATTCGAAGCCATCGGAGCACCAGCGTTGATTGCTTCTGGCCACCGCAACACGTCCGTCGTGTCGCCGCGTGATGGTGGGACGCTTCGGCCGGCGCTGCAGCAGCAGGCCGTGAACGCGCATGACGCGATAAATGCGCTTGACGTTCACTGGCCCAGCACCATGCATCTCCCGGTTGCTGCGAATCACGCCCCAGACGCGTCGATAGCCGTAGCTCGGCAAGTCGATGACGGCCTCACGGATTTCCGCCACCAGTTCCGCATCGTCCGTCTGCACCGCGCTGCGCCTGTCTTGCCAGCTGGCAGGGCGTGCACGCCTGACCGACACGTTCGAGCGCGCAACGCCGAGAACATCACAGACCTGCTTCACTGGTCGTCCCCCGGCAATGATGGCGAGCGCGCTATCCATTTTTTTGCTCGACCGTACTCCACTGCTTCTCTCAGAATCTCGACTTCCACCGTCTTCTTGCCGAGCAGTCGTTGCAATTCGCGAATCTGCCTGAGCGCCTCCGCCAACTCTGAAGCGGGCACCACCTCTTCGCCAGCGGACACCGCCGACAGGCTTCCGTCCTGATACAGCTTCTTCCAATGGAACAACTGATTTGGATTGACGCCGTGCTGGCGAGCCACCATCGATACGGTCTTACCCGGCTCCAGACTCTCCCGGACCATCGCCGCCTTCTCTTCCGCAGACCACCGCCGCCGCCGCTCCGGCCCAATCAACACTTTCATCACTTCCTGCTTGCTGTTAGGTCTAAACACAGTCGTATGACTACCCGTTATTTTAAGGTAGAGACCGTGTCCGGCAATTCAGGGGGCTGTTCCAAACATGAATTGATGGAATTGGGATGTTGGCCACCGCACTGAGCAAAGCCGATGCCTTTTATGGAGGGAACAGTCGTTGCTTAACATGGAAAACCTGTGGATGTATCCTCCCTATGAACCCGCTCTACAACCCTGCGCGCCTGTTAGCACTTGAAAGCTTGCGTATCCTCGATACGCCCGCCGATCCGCATTTCGACGCACTTGCCAAATTAGCTGCCCACGCCTTTCGCGCGCCGCAAGCATTTATCAATTTTGTCGACGGAGCACGCACTTGGTGTAAATCGGCATGGGGCAGCATGAGAACGGCCGTCGCCCACGCGGAGTCGCTGTGCGCGCTAGCGCTCCTCAAAGGCGAAAACGTCGTAATTTTCGACGCAACCCTAGACGACGAGATACGGACGCACCCAGAGTGCGCGCGCGGCGACGGTACTGTGTTCTACATGGCGTTTGTACTGCGTTCACCCGATGGATTGCCGCTGGGGACCTTATGCATCAAGGATCGCGTTTCTCGTGAGCCCATGGATCATGAGCTGGAAATGCTGCAATTGCTTGGCGAGCAGGTCGCTCTGCTGTTACAGAAGACACTGCAGCTTGCTTTGACGATCGAGGACGCGCAGCGTAGCCGCGATCAGTTCTTGGCGATGCTGGCGCATGAGCTGCGCGCACCAATGTCCCCGATTCTGACCGCCGTCCAAGTGCTCGGACGGTCTGAGGTTTCAGCTCAGCAACGGAATTGGGCAAAGAAGCTGATTGGGCGGCATGTGCGGCACATGGGCCAAATTGTCGAACACCTGCTCTCGGCGTCGTTGGTATCGCTTGGTGCCATCGAGCTTGACTTAGAGCCAGTGGCGATAGATGACTTGATAGATCAGGCGCTTGAAATAACGGAAGGGCTTTTCGCAGAACGGCGACATCGCCTGACCCGCTCGTCGATTGATCAACCTTGGGTGCTGGCAGACCGGGTCCAATGTCCGTTGATTATTGCCAACCTCCTGATGAATGCCGCTAAGTACACGCCAGAAGGTGGCAAGGTGGATGTGCACGTCGAAGGCGACGGTGGGACTGTAACGGTGTGTGTGTCCGATACAGGGATTGGAATTGCCGCGTCTGACATGGAGGAAATCTTCCAGATTTTTGGTCAAAGCGATCGCTCACTCGACCGCACACGCGGCGGTATGGGCCTCGGACTCCCACTCGCTAGACGCCTAGCTGAGTGGCATGGCGGCTCATTGCACGCACGAAGCGAGGGCCTAGAGCAAGGAAGCGAATTTACGCTAAAGCTTAAGCAGGCGACGCCCACAGAACAGAAGGATGGAAAGGATGATGAAACACCGTCAAACGTGGTGTTAGATATTATCGTGGTTGATGACAGTGTCGATACAGCGGACGCGCTGGCCCTTTATTATGAAATGTCCGGGCATACGGTGCGAACAGCGTATCGCGCCCGCGATGCGCTAAGTATGGTGCAGCAGCGTATTCCTGACGTATTGCTGAGTGACATTGGGTTGCCCGAAATCGACGGTTACGCACTGGTTCGTAAACTTCGCGCATTGCCAAGTGGCGGCGATATGTACGTGCTCGCGGTAACAGGGTACGGCAGCATGCATGATAGGCAGGCGGCACTCGCCGCCGGATTCGATGAGCACTTCTCCAAACCAATCGATCTCGTTCAGTTAGATGCCAAGCTCCAGGACATATACCGAAAACGGCACGACCAAGTGGACTGAAAGCATGATGGTGTACATCTGAGTCGAAGTGCTGTTGTCCTTTGTGGAAGATGGCGAGGGCATGGCCGTGGCTGCTTACCGTCATAACGCAAGAAACTGCGGATTTCCACGTATATGGTCATCTCAGGAAGATGCAAAAGACCCACGGCCCCGCGGTTTAATGCAAAGTATGCTGTTGCCCATCAACGTCGACGGTCGACCGCTTTACAATAGCAGACTGTTCATGAAGACCAACTCCGCATTCGGCTTTCATTGCGGTTACCGCAGCCGAGATCAGTGGGTGGCTCGGAAAGTCGGCAATCGTTGCGTCGATGGCCGCATCGACTGTCGCGATGGCCGCGTCGACGCTGTCGGTATCAGTTCCGTCAAAGACGACGGTGAAGACAAGTCGGTCGAGCGCCAGGAGTGCAGCCGACACCTCACTGAGGTCATTGTGATTGCGTTATTGCGTTTTCTTGCCACGTCACTCTCCAAGCCATCAATACCGTGAGTGACCCAGCATGAAATGCGAAATCCACCGATGCTTGTCGCTATCGCGGTCTTGCTTTCATACCAGGTTCTGCCGCAGCAACACGCGAATATCGTCGACCAGTCGCTCGAGTTGTGTGGGCTTTAGCACAAGGCGATCGAACAGTGGATTGTCGAACGTCGTTCGCGCTGCGGTCCAAAGAATAATCGGCACAGTGCTCAGCGAAGGATCAGCACGTAAGTGACGGCAGAGTACCAAGCCGTCCATGACAGGCATCATAAAGTCGGTGATGACTAAGTGGGGACGCCACACCCGCGCTTTTTCCAAACCCTCTGCACCGCTTTGCGCAGTGACCACGCGATAACCAAAGGTTTCCAGAAGTAGTTGCCACGCACCCAATGTATCCAATGCGTCGTCGACAAGCAAGATCAGTGGCTGTTGGCTCGCAGAGAAAGCTGTAATCACGAGTTATGCCTTATGTATGGCGGGACGCGATGTCCGGGATCCGATTGGGCCTGCCGTGCGGCCAACTAATAAGCAATCGTCATACCATACACAACGTGTGACTACCGTGATAAGGTCTACCGCCGTCTTGGCAAATGCCCGAATCAATATGCACTGCTGCACGTCCGAGACACCGGTTCGTTTTTGCCGTGATAAGACCGGAGCTGTTCAGATCGCGCATGGTTTCAACGAGCTAAGTGCATATACCGTGATTCCCCTGGGATCATGACACCATTATGTAGGTGGCAAGCCGAGAATCATGTCATGCCTCAGACGGCTCGGATGGATGGCGACGGCCCTCTACTGCAAGTCAGTCGATGACTACGTCGGCTGACGTACCGCCGGCGTGTGTCCGGTGTGCGCATTGAACCCGACACTTGATCGTAATGCGGCGAACGGCGCTACCGGATCAAAAGGTAGAGCTAAAGCTTGCCTTATCATGGCCACCGACGCTCATTTCGCATCTCACGTTAGGACGATCAATTAAAAGAAGCTACATGAAACTGCATTCAATAAGAGATGCGATGCAATGCCTTAATCGTGTTGTGTCAACGGAATTAGCCCCGCTGCTTGTTTTCCATCTGTTCTCGTCTGCGCGCAAGCCGAACCCTTTCTTGTGTTAATGCATACTCTGCTTCGGCTTCGGTGACGACACCAGTGACTGCGCCGTTGAGATCCACGCGTTCACTACCTTCAACGAGACAAGTCCAATAGCGTTGGCCGCGGCACCATAGCTTCACGCCGTTACGAACGTCTCGCTCGCTAAGTCCGAGGGCGCCCGCTTGGGCGAGCACGTCCTTTAGAACTCCGACCTTGAGCGGAACCTTGGGTGCGGAATTTCGCGGAAAAGCACGCGGGAAATTTCGTTGAAGCGTGGTGACTGCGCGCTCGGCTGCATGACGAGACGTTGGCGGTGGCTTGAGTCCTCGTTCGATTTCCCGTCCGCCGACTGATCCCGTTGACGTTGTGTGTGATTCCGCCTTTGTATCCTTCGCGCGTTGGTTGAGCTCCAACTTGAGCGCGGCTAGCTGTTCGAATCCCATTGCGTGTTTGTGAAACTCGATGATATGAGTTTATCAGCGAAGGCGCTTACTTTGCCCGAGACAAGACGCAAGCCGTGACGACGCCGCAGTTGACATCACTCCCCGTTCGACTCGACGAGTTCGATCCGACTCGCGCCATTGCACAACGGATGCTATCTGGTTGCTGCTGGTCTTGGCGTCGATTTGATATGCGCGCAGGTTGGGCCAGAATTTATCGAATGCCAGCAGGCAACTATCGGACGGGTTTCGGGCTTACACTTGAATGCCGCAGACGCTGTTGCCTTTCGCCGTAAAGGAGCCGGGTGTTTTCGGCGTAATGGCGCCAGCGGCAGGCGCCTGATTCGGGGCTCGAACGGGTATCAAGAATCCTTGTTTTTACCTCCTTTCGCAAGTGCTGATTTGCATGACGTTCTTCGTCGGGATCGTGCTGGGGTCGGTGTTTGCGATTGAAGACGCGAGAGATGGTCACCCGTTTTTAGCGACTCTCGCAGTCCACGCTCTGCGAAATTGGGTAACGGCAGGTCTCACGATCTTCGTCCTCTGAATAGAGTGATCAGTGATCGACCGCCTCGACGGTGGGCGTTAGTACAGCGTGGGACCGGGTCCGGCCAAAAACCGCAATCCGCACGCTTTAAGGAACGCGGTGAAGTGCGCACGCGACGGAGCCATTTCGGCGGACTTCTGACGTTGGAAATTAAATTCGAGGAGTGCCCCGCAAACCCCTACGCGCACATTCGGCCTGTCGGAAGACCTTCAAACAGTGACTTTTTGTGGCCTCTAGGGAAACGCTCCGATTTAGCCGAAAGGTAACGTTCTGTAGCCCGCTCGATCGAAGCGAGCTGGACACTTGGCGGACGCTGGGCCCGCTCAACCTTGATGTGCAGGCTTACCGTTGTAGCGACTTCAAAGGAGGTCCGCGCTTTTCACGCGACGACGACGTTACCCCCGTGGAACGATCGACTTCAGCAAACGACCAGTTTGCGACATTCGCGCATTCCTTTCTTCGGTCGCTCCAAGGTCGGCTCCATGCTGAAAATCGGCCGTTCGACAGTTCGACATACACGGCGCTGATCCCTCGACGTTGCACCCGCTGAATCACAACGTCACGGTCAGCGCGACGTCGTGCTTGGCAACTTCATATGCAGAGCAGGTTGAGTCTGCCGCACATTTCGCGGCTCCCGATCTCCGTTCCGGCCACTCACATCGTTCGATGTTCGATCGTTTCGGATCGGTACAATGCTCCACCACTGAAGCGACAGGGAGCACGATGACTGCGCATATGGCACGACGGAGTGTTGGACCGCTGACGTTGGCGTTTCGCCGGATAAGGAACGCTTTTCGTCCTCAGGTCCGCTTATACGAGATACCCGGCGGTATTCACGCGGATTGGGACGTGCCGGTAAAGGTTCGCGACGGCACGACGCTGCGCGTCAACGTGTTTCGCCCGGCAGGCGGCGATCCGGCGCCGGTGATCATGTCGGCTCACCCGTACGGCAAAGACAGGATTGCCGCGCGTAGTCGAAGCGGCCGGGGCATCGACCTTCAGTACCGGCTGTTTCCTCAGCCCCGCGCTATTACGATATCCGAATGGACGAGCTGGGAAGCTCCCGATCCCGGTTTCTGGGTGCCGCAAGGCTACGCGGTGGTAAACGTCGACTTGCGCGGCGCAGGCACTGCCGAAGGCGTCGGTGAACTGTTCTCCGATCAGGAAGCACGCGACTATTACGACGTGATCGAGTGGGCCGGGACGCAAGCGTGGTGTTCCGGGCGCGTAGCACTCAATGGCGTGTCTTACCTCGCGATCAGCGAATACAAAGTGGCAGCGCTGCGCCCGCCGCATCTCGCGGCGATTTGCCCTTGGGAGGGATTCAGCGATCTGTATCGCGACTTTGCCCGTCCCGGCGGAATTCGCGAGGACGGTTTCACGATCGTCTGGGACAAGGGACTCAAACGCGGTGGAGTGGCGACTAGCACCCAGTTCCGGGAAGAGATCGTTAATCGTCCGGAACGCGACGGATGGTACGAATCGACGGTTCCTGACCTCGAACGCATCGAGGTTCCGATTTTGGTCTGCGGCAGCTTTTCGGACCACTCGCTACACACACAAGGTTCTTTCGAGGTATTCCGACGTGGGGGCTCGGCGCTCAAATCGCTCTACACGCATCGCGACGGCAAGTGGTGCGCTTTTTACGGCAAGGACGCATCAGCCGCACGGCTACGGTTCTTCGATCACACGCTCAAGGGCCTCGACAACGGCTGGGACAGCGAGCCCGCAGTGCGTCTGGCGATCCACGATAACGGGCCGGAACCGGTCGCCGTTGTCCTCGAACATCACTGGCCGCCCGACGATCTGCAATGGCGCACGCTTGCACTTGACGCGGGTCGTGGAGCATTGATTGAAGGATTGGCGCAGGCTCAGGCGACATCCATATCGTTCGCGACGCGACGCGGGGCGGCACAGTTCGTCTGGACAGTGCCGGAGGACATCGACGTGATCGGCCCCATGGCGCTGCGTTTGCACCTTGAAGTGCGGGGCGCCAACGATGTTTTCGTTTTTGCGGGCGTGCGCAAGTTTCGCGATGGCATGCAGATGCAGTTCGAAGGCTCGTTCGGCTTTTCAGGCGACATGGTCTCCAAAGGATGGCAACGCGCCGCGCATCGTGAGCTCGATGAACGGCTTTCTACCTCTGTACAGCCGGTTCATACGTATCGTTTCGCTGAGCCGCTGCGTGCAGGCGAGATCATTCCAGTCGAGGTCGCACTGCAGCCTCACGCGACACGCTTTCTGAAAGGCGATGTGTTTCGCCTCGACATACGCGGCACATGGCATTTTCCGAGGGATCCGCTTCGTGGCCAGTTTCCTTCTTTCTACGAACGTAGCCCGAAGGCGGTATGCGTCCTGCACGCGGGCGGAGAATTTGACGCGCGACTGCTGATCGGTACGAGGCCCGTCAGCGCGACGACAGCAAAGAGCGATGCCGCTCGTCTGCGCGGTTGAAACTCTCGAATAACGATCAGCCCCGTCCGTTCGCCAATCTTGTCACTCAGCGATTTCAGGTTGAACGATGCCACGTAATTTACCAGCGCTGCAGTCTGAAGTTGGAAACAGGTAAGCGCACGGGCAACACGTCCTGTGGCGCGACAATCCGGATGAGAGACGCGCGACAATCAAGTTGAGAATGTCGCGGCAGAATTGATGATGCCGATGTTGATTGACGCTGGCAAGCGTTTGTTGATTGACGCGCGGCGTTGATTGACGCGGGCAAGTGGGTGTAGCGCGACAATCAATCTGAAGCCCTTGGTAGCTGAGGATTGCTGTGTAATGGTGACGTCGCAGTTACTCTGCCAGCGCGACAATCAGGATGTACAACCGCGCGTCAATCAGGATGAGAATAGCGGGTCATTCGGTGAAGTTGATGCCGTGCTGATCCTCCTGTGTCGGTGGCACGCCAATGTTCTTTGGTGTCGCTCTACTGGCCGGGCGCCCCGGCCTCTGCTGCTTGCGCTGCAGGGCAGTTCGGCGACGGTAGCTTTCGACGTTCAGCTCGAAGATGGTCGAGTGGTGGACCAGCCGGTCGACGGCGGCCACCGTCATGGCTCTGTCGGGGAAAACCTTGTCCCATTCGCCAAACGGCTGGTTGGCCGTTATGCAAAGGGAACGGTGCTCATACCGGGCGCTGATGAGCTCGAACAGCACCGACGTCTCTGCTTGATCCTTGCTGACATAGGCGAAATCGTCCAGGATGACCAAGTCGAAGCGATCCAGCCGATTGATGGCGGACTCAAGTGCGAGCTCGCGGCGCGCGACCTGCAACCGTTGCACGAGGTCGGTAGTGCGAGCGAAGAGGACCTTCCAGCCCTTCTCCAGCAGGCTCAGTCCGATCGCCGACGACAAGTGCGATTTGCCCCCGCCGCTCGGCCCCAGAAGAATCAGGTTGGTGCCGTTCCTCAACCAGCCGTCGCCCGCGCAAAGCGCCGAGACGTGCGCGCGCGACACCATTGGCACCGCGTCGAAATCGAAGTTCTCCAATGTCTTGCCCGGCAGGAGCTTGGCGTCCCTGAGGTGACGTTCGACCCGGCGTCGATCGCGCTCGGCGATCTCGTGTTCGGCCAGCGCCATCAGCAGGCGCGCTGCCGGCCAGCCTTCCGTGTCGGAGCGCTCGGCAAAGCTGGACCAGATCTGCTTGATGGCGGGCAACCGCAAATCGTTGAGCAGCAGCGACAGGCGGGTAGCATCGATGTCGAGACTCATGCCGTCACCTCCGTTACCATATCAAGCAGGGCTTCGTAGTCGCTCAGCGGTGCCAGTTGGACATTTACTTCCGGCATGCTGTTCGTGCGCTTCGCTTCGAAACGAGAACACAATGCGTCCAAGTCGGGTAAGTGTCCATCGTCCAAGCACTGCTGCAGAGCCTGAACCAGTTGCGCTTCGCAGTTGTGCTCGTGGGCGAGGCCGAGCAGTTCAACCATGGTCCTGCATGCCTGGCGCTGCGGGAGCTCCTCAAGCAGGCGATCGAAGGTCAGTCGATACGCCTCGCGCGGAAAGATCTGATCGCGGTAGACCAGGTTGAGCAGCGCCATGGGCTTGCGGCGCAGCGCGTGGATGACGTGCCGGTAGTTGATGACATGGCCGTGCTTGCCGTTGGGACCCGCGCGGCCGCGCTGCAGTGTCATGAGGGCTGTGCCGCCCAGAAACAGTTCCAGCCGGTCGTCGTACAGGCGTACGCGCAGGTGATGGCCGATCAACCGTGACGGGACGGTATAAAACACCTTGCGCAGGACGAAGCCGCAGGTGGTTGTGACGTACACGCGCGTTTCCTCGTAATCACACGTACGCTGGACCGGAAGCGGCTGAAGGAGTGCCCGCTCGAGTTCGATGCGTTTGCCGTTGCGCGCGTTGATTCGACCGACAATCTCGTCGATGAAGCGGCGATAAGAACCGAGATTCTCGAAGTCGTGACTGCCGCGCAGAAGCAACGCATCACGCACCGCGCTCTTGAGGTGGCCATGAGGGCTCTCGATAGAGCCGTTCTCGTGGGCAACGCCACGGTTGTTGCGTGTGGGCTGCATGCCGTAGTGGGCGCACAGAGCATCGTAACGCGTGGTCAGATCCTTGCGCGCGTCAGCATCGAGATTGCGGAACGCCGCCGACAAACTGTCGCTGCGGTGCTCGCGCGGCGCGCCTCCGAGTGCCCAGATGGCATTCTGAAGCCCTTCAGCCAGGGCGACATAGCTCTCGCCGCCGAGAATGACGTGAGCGTGCTCGAAGCCCGAGCAGGCAAGCCGGAAGTGATAGAGGCGGTGGTCAAGCGCGACGCCCGCCACGGTGATGCTTAGGCTGTCCATCTCGGTGAAGTCGGACAACCCGAGACGCCCGGGTTCGTGTACCTGACGGAACATAACGTCATGCTCCTCGCCGTGGAGTGCACGCCAGTCGCGAATACGGCGCTCCAGAGTGCGGCGCACGTTGCCCGGGAGGTCGGGATGGCGCCGAAGCATTTCGTCCAGCACGGCTATCGGTCGAATGCCGGGAGCGGACTGGAGCAGCGGCACGATCTCGGTATCGAAAATCGCTGCCAAAGGATCCGGACGACGACGCGCACGTGGCGCCTTCTTCTGTGATGGCAATCGCCGGTCCTGATCGATGCGATAACCCGTGGCGGCGCTGAACCCGGCGCGCGCAGCCGCTTGAGCCGGTCCTTCCTTGAGTCTGTACTTCATGTAGAGCCTCATCTGATGGTCGTTGATGTGTCGGCCGGGCAACGCAGCCTCCGTTCGCTACACGAAAGAGCTGTTCATACCCGATTTACCGCGACCACCAATAAGGCACCCCGGCAGCGGGGCAGACTCCTCGGCGCGGCGTTGCGGCAGCGGTTCCGGGCTACGCCCTCCACCGCTGCCGCAACGCCAGTACTCTCATCCTGATTGACGCGCTGCTCTCACCTTGTTTGACGCGCGGCAACGTAGTGCCGCTGGATGTCATCGCGCCGCGTCGCACCGAAGCGGTCCGAGTAGAGGCTAGGCTTCTCGAGGTCCGGCGACAGCACGGCCACCCCGTCCCACACCGGCAGATCGCCAAAGAGTTCTCCCGCCGAGTTCAGTCGGTCAGCACGGCCCGCCGCGTGAGGTCGGTGACACGGTGATGGGCATGGGTCGTCAGTTCGCTGACGAAGTCTGTGAGATCGGGGACTTCGTACTCCTCGATCACTCGTTGCGCCAGCGCAAGAAGTTCCGGGCCCTTGAAGGTCGTGATCCGGGTCCGCACCTACTTGCGCTTGCTGTGCATCGCTTCAGTCGAATCCCCGTCTCTCAAACCCAACGCGACGCAGGCCGCCGGCAGTGAGGGTGCGCTGACGGCACCCCACAAAGCTTCCGCGATCGCATCCCTGAGCGTCTCGAGCGGCGGCGTACGATGTTGGTTCGCCATCGGGTCGCCGGACCTATCGAGTTGCATTCCTGCGGATGACCAGTGCCACCAACGCGAACAGCCGGTGGTACAAGTAGTCCACATGCTCGACGTCGATCACGGGCGTCTGGTTCACCTCGTGGTGGCGCAGCAGATGGCTGTTGCCGACCTGCGTAAGCACTCGCGCCTCCGTCTCCAGGATCTCTCGGAACGCCGCGAGAGCGCCGTGAGGCGTTAGCGGCGTTTGACAGCCTCGATTGGGAATGAAGATTTCGCGCCGTTGGCCGATATACCGATGGTCGCTGTTGCGTGCCGGTGGTCGTCGTGATATATGATACTCATTGAGTATATTAAACGTGAGGCGACCGCGCATGCACACCCTAACCGAACACCCTATCGATGCCGGTACCAAGCAGACGGCATTCGCCTTTCTTGACAGGGCCGCCAAGGCCTTTCCGGTCAAAGGGGCCATCCTCTTTGGTAGTCGTGCGAAAGGCGGATTCCGCCCGGACAGTGACGCCGATATCGCAGTTGTCCTGCCGGGGCCACGCGGCCAATTCATGGAGGCCAAACTAACGATGGCCGACATGGCGTTCGATGTGTTGCTGGAAACGGGTATCCGGGTGCAGCCCCTTCCCGTCTGGGAAGACGAATGGGCGCATCCGGAGTCGTATTCCAACCCCGCGCTATTGCGCAGTATCGAAATTGACGGAGTTCGGCTGTGGTAAGCGTCCACGACCTTCTGACGAAGGCCCTTAGGGCATCGACCTCGGCGGCTTTGCTGCTCGATGATGGTGACATTAACGGAGCGTGCAATCGCGCCTACTACTCCATGTTCGACGCGGCGCGCGCCGCGTTGCTCGCCTCCGGTGCGCCGGTCGATCCAAACGTCGTGCGAACGCACAACGGTGTGATTGCCGCCTTCGGCCTGCACCTCGTCAAGACCGGTCAGGTTCAGCCTGACTGGGGCCGCACGCTGAACCGGGCTCAGGAAATCCGCCAGGTGGCTGACTATACCGGCGACAGCGTGGACATGGAGCTGGCAACGTGGGTCGTTGAGCAGTCAGGCTTGTTCATTCAGGCGATTCGGGCCGTGTACCAGATTGACGCACCGGGACCCGCTGATAAAGGTCAGCGACGGCCCCGCCCGTGAGCGGGGACAAGGTGATATGTCGAAATTTGGTGAGAGGATAGTGCGGTGAGAAAGAGCACACCGATGACGCAGCAGGATTTTCTGCGGCAGGCAATGGACACGATGGGCATGACGCGCGAGCAATTTGCGGAACGCATAGGTGCAAAGAAGCGCGGATTGGATAATTGGCTTCTGCCCAGCGATTCAAAGGAGTTTCGCGCCATGCCTGAGATGGCGTGGAAATTCATTCGTGAGATTTTGCAGAGTCATCACGAAAAAGCTTGACTATACTCAATGAGTATATAGAATGAACAAGTACTCAATGAGTTGAATGGATGAGCAACGACGAGTAGCGACGGGGAATTGTTTGGAAATCCGCATCGCTATCTTGAAGTCGCGCAACGCGTCGCCGCGCGACTGATCGCCGGCGACGCACAGTAACGGAAAACGCATGCAACCGACAGAACGCTCCCTTGAGCCGATCGACGCCGGCGATTTAGCGCGGTTCGCATTGATCGCATCACAGGACCGCGATGATTTTTTCGCGCGCCACGCTCGGCCTCAACATTTTCTCTGCTCGGCGTTGTGCCAGGGCGCAGCGAAGCACTACCTCGACCGCACCAACGGTGTAAAAGACATTGACGTCTGGTCGTTTTTTATTAAGACCGCTGGTGTCACCGACTTCAACGGAAAGCGGAGAGTGGAGCGCGATCTCGGACCATCAAAGTTTGGCGTCCATCCGGACGATGCCACGCGAGGCTTCTCCGGTCGTCGGGTGGACCTTCTTGGACGCTCAATCGGCGTTAGCCCGAACGAAGGCCCGGTGGAAGCACTCCGTCGCTATCTTCGCGATTGCAAGACCGGTAATGCGTGGCACCTGCAAAAGAAAGCAGTAGTGTTGTTGGAACCCACGGAACTGGCCGGCACTGTCGTGTGGCCCGAGTGAACGGAAAACAGTGCGACCGTTAAAGGTTTGATATGCCCGATGGAATGACTACGGCAATCTTAGGGTTCGTTGGTGTACTGGCCGGCGGCTACGTTAACAACTTCATCGCTGTAGATTATCGGCGCTTTCGTGACGCACAAGGCCTGGCTGCCGCCCTTGCTGGGGAGCTTAACTCACACCTCGTTCAGTTAGCGTGGATAGTCACCCAGATGCAAAATCTGACGCAGTATGCTGGGAAAGAAATTTCCTACGCGACAGACTATGAAATTCCGGGTAGCCCCTTGTTCAACGCAAACACGACGAACATCGGTTTGCTTGGACCCGACCTCGCTGGGCGTACTGCCTGGACTTATGATCGTCTCGCTGCGTTTCGCATCAACTGGAAGTTGCTCATTGCTCACAGTAATGCAACGAAGATCATGGACGGGTTTCTGCTGGACCAAAGTAACAACGCCGTCACCGCAGTGTTAGCTACTGGCCCTCGACTGGTCACTGATCTGAAGGCGTTTGCTTCGTTAAGCTACCGTTTGAAATGGCCGATGATTGGCTAGATCAACCGCCACGCACTGCCGATCCGGCAAGTGACGAAGTGTTGCAACAGACAAAGAAGTAGGAAAACATGGACAGCCGCGATTTAACTTTGGCGGACGCATTGCGTCTGGCGATAAACGTGCTCCGTGATGCATTCGAGAGTCGTTCGACGCCGTCCGGCTTCGAGATTGACGCAGGCTTGGCGCAGCTTCACGCCGACGCGGCCGAAGTTCTCGAAGTGTCGCTGCAAGATTTGAAGGATCACGGGTAGGAGTTCGCGCAGGCGCATAGGAAAACACTTTTTTGATTCGATATGACCGACACCAAATCGAAAAAGAGCCTTGCTTTACGACTTGGGCTGTGGATTTTTTTCATCGCACTCGTCTTAGCGCTGATCGTCTGGCTTGTACAGATCGGTTGGATCGGTCGGATCCATTGACCTAGGAAAACGGCAACTATCGTGAGGCATGTGCTGATCATCTCTTCGACAGATCCGTGCCTCCTTGCTCTCTCAAAGTAACGGCCAGCTCAAATGACTTTTATTCTCAATGTCTTGCACAAGGATTTTACCGTTCTCGCAGGTGATAAGCAGGCCGGCGCAAGCGGCAACGTGACTATTGAAAATGGGTGGAATGAGCACTAACGTCGATAGCCCAAAAATTACCATAAATGGGTTCAACAAGCTTTTTGTGAACAAATTGGGTAACGCGGTCGCAGGTATGGCGGGCGTGACAGGAGCGCATACGTACATTGAAGACCTTCAGGATTGCGAAAGCGCCCAAAGTGCTTTGGCTGTCGTCACAAGCACGTCGCAAGTTACTATCTCGAAGCAGATAGAGCAGCGATCTATCGGGGGGAGCCTACCAACGAGAATCAGTCGTTAGTCTGCTACTTCGATGAGGTGAGTGGAAGATTCACCGCTAACGTCGTCAAGTTTTCTCCGATCTACATGAATTCGTCGCTGCATCACTCTACCGCAGTCGGGCTACTTCACATTGGGAGCGGCAGTCCCGCGTTGGAGGCATCGATTAGCGTGGACGACCGCAAAAAGTTCGCAGACTCGATTCTCAACGAATGCGATCCATCCGTGTGCCTCGATTGGCTAGTCAATACGTTCGAGACCGTAAGTAAGAACGCGGAGGGCTGCTGCAAAGAGTTCACGGCATATGCTGCGACCCGTGGATCGCCGCTGTTTCAGAAGATTCACGGGTGACCGGGTGCCGCATAGGAAAAGCGCCTGCGGGGTTTCCGCAAGAACGCAAAAACGGGACGAATGATGTTCAAAGACTTGCTCGCCAAGACGAAACGGAAACTGGCTCACGCCGATACGAGGCGTTTAGCGTTCAAAGACAATGAAAGCGCGTTCCGATACGCATGTGAGTACTGTGATTGCACTCTGGTTCCAAAGCGAGAGATCGTGGCTCTTGTACTTGATGTGACAGGTCTGCCCAATGCGCCACCGGACTTCTACGTCGTCAAGGTTGCCTCGGTGAATGGGGGATTTAACGTCGTTGCAGACCCAGCCAAGCCCATTGATGTCTTCAGCATAGGCGAGCTTGTGTCTTTCTGGTATTCAGGCAGGGTCGATGCCAACGGCGCGCCGGAAGGTTTGATTGCAGATAGACTTTTGCCCGAACTCGATGTCGAACGTGGATGGAAGAAGGCATACGAAAACGCGGAGAGATGACGTGTTCGCTCGACGGCCTCGAAGAATTGTTGACGGGCGTTTGCTACCAGAGCGTGAGCGCTCACTGAACACAGCGGAAAACGCTGGAGGCTGCGAGTGACACCAGATCAAAAGGCGTGGGCGGACAAATTCAAGCGCGAAACTGGCTTCGACGTGCTGTACGACGACGAACTGAAATCCGGTTCGATCACGTACTACCAGTTTTGCTCCAAAAATTTGCGCTGGTTTGAAGAGTGGGCATCCGAGGCTCAGCGTCGCGCTGAAACTGGAATGCCGCACCCGGACGTGCTCGGACGTCGCTGCATAGGAAAAAATGAGCGAACCACTGCTGTCCAAAGAACAAGTCGAAGACGGATACGAGCGCTTTGTCGCGCAACATCCCGACGTACGGGCTCGGATCGAGGCGCTTACGTTAGAAATCGCGGACGCGCTAGGCACAGATTTAGGCGAGCTTCGACGCGTTGAAGTCGCACACGCCATGGAAGAGTTTGCGGCTCGCGAAGGCATCGAGAGTTTCGAATATCTGTTGCGATACGCAATCAGTTCTGCAAGCGAGCGTGCGCAAATTCTTGAATCGCGTCGCGAATCAATAGAGCGCATAATCGGGATCAGGTAGGAAAACTATATGACAGCAGAAGACCTAGAACGCTTGCAGGAACGACTCGCAAGGGCCGAGTCCGAACGCGACGCATGGCAGGGCAAGTCCGACCATCACTACAAAATGGCCTGCGCAATTGTTGAGGCTCTGCGAAAGCGAATTGCCGAGGCAAAGCCTGCTCAGTCTTAAGATCACGGAATACGCGGAGAGGTGATGGACCAATTATTTGCCGCTGAAGCGGCCATAAGAAAAGTGGTTCCTTCGGTTGTCGTTCGATACCGGGCGGCTGGTGTGCTGACATGGGCACTTATTCACCAGATCGAATCGGACGTTTTAGCTGAAGTGGCAGCGAGCGGTAAGCATAGCCATCGCGTGCTTAACATGTTGCGCGCTTCGCCGATCTTGGACTATCCGAAGGACGATAGACCCGTGTCGTTTGAAGGACACGACTTCGTACCTCCCGTGTTCGGCGCGATTAACGATGCTTGGCGTCAGGTCAACTGACAACGGAAAACGGCATGCGAATTGATCACGACTGCATCAAGCGAATCATTGAGATCGTTCTGGATCACCCTGGACCAACGTTTACGATCAAAGACTTCGAAGCAGCGGGACTTTCCTATCGAACGCCCGAGTTTGAGTTTCACATGAAATTGTTCGATGACCAGCAGCTTATCGAGCAAGACGAAGATGCCGGTTTTGGCCTGACTAAGAGCATCGATGGGTACGCATCGTGGTCCGTTTTGCCGCTTCGGTTGACCTCTAGAGGTCATGATTTCGCTGAAGCGATTTCTGAAAAAACGGTATGGGAAAAAGTTAAGAAAGAGCTTCCGAAGGCGGCCATGTCAAACCTAGTTACAGTGTCGGTCGGTTTGGCACAAGCGTACGCGAAACAGAAACTCGGCCTAAGCTGAAGGCATCGGAAAATTATGAAATCACCCGTGTGTGTGTACGTCGACAATTCAAACATCTTTCACGAAGGACAGCGATTTGCCAGCGAAAAGAAAGGCGAAGATCGTTATGCGTTTCGCATCCATTTTGCGTGGTTCATTGATTTAGTCACGGGTGCGCAGGCTGCGAACGAGATCGTTTAGGGCGGAAGCACCCCGCCGACGACAGATGACGTATGGCGACGTCTGGGCGAAAGGGGTATCGAGCCTTTCCTAACCCCGCGCAGCGTCCGGTGAGAACGAAACGGTCGATCACGTCATTCAATTGCAGATGTGTCGCCATGCCCGAAAGTACAGTTCAACTTCAAGCACAATGGTCGTCTGCACGGGTGACGGGAAGGGATACGACAATGAGGAAGGGTTTCTCTTTGATGTCGAGGGTTTCGTCAAGGCAGGATGGCAACTGCGAGTTGTAAGCTGGACGCACTCGTGCAGCGCACGATTGAAAGACTTTGCCGACCAGAATGGCAAGTTCATTGCCCTGGAAGATCACTATGGTGACGTGACCTTTTTGCAAGGCGGGCGGAGGGCTGGGCAAGCTCAAGCTCAAGCTCAAGTGGCGAGCAACGGCCCCTCGGGGTCCGTCTTGGCCGAGAAGTTAAAGGCCGCGCTCAACAAGTAGGGAAACGGGAGAAACCATGTGACAAGCAAGGCAACGTGGTTCGCGGGATCAGCGAGTGGCGCATTCCAAGAAAAGCGTTAATGATGCGCAGCGAATGACTGATCCTACCGACGCACTTGTTGCGTTCCAAAGCGCCTTACGTGATGGCTTAGTGACCCCTCAGAGGTGCGAATTGGACGGCGAGCTTTTTGTCCATCTCGACCATCCCAACGGGAAGCCGCGTTTCACGTATGTGCGTATGCGGGGCGAGACGGTCACATCGCTCGGCGTCTTCGTCGTTGTCGAGCCGATTGAAGGCGTTGCGTGCTTCCATCTCGGCTATGCGGTGCCTCCGGAATATAGGGGGCACGGCTTTGCCTCTGACCTGGTCCTTGCAGCGATCGCCGAAATGCGACACGGCTTCAAACGCGCTGGCGTTAAAAACTTTTGCATCGAAGCGATCGTGGGCACCGACAACTCTGCTTCGCAACGTGTCGCCGCCAAGCTCGGGTTCGGTGAGCCGAGCCTGATAACAGATGAGGTCAGCGGAAAGCCAGCGCTGCAATACGTCTTTCAGGTCGCCACGTAACCATCGGAAAACATGGCGAAGCTTTACTCAGGCGGCGGTCAAGATGCTCGTAGCCGCGGGATGCAAGGAGATTAGCGACGATCTGATCGTCATCGGTACGACGGACGTTCGTGTGTTGCTCTCGACGCCCAAACTGTCACGGCGCAATGCCTGCGCCTACGTGTTGTCGGCGGTGCTGGTGCTGATCATCGGCAGCGGCGTATCGGATCGCGTCTGGCTCGCCGTGCTGATCTTCGCGACGAGCACGGCGGTGACGAGCGCGGTGACGCCGATGTCCGCGCTCGCCGCATCGTTCTATCCGCCCCGAGCCGCGCGACGGGTGTCACGTGGATGCTCGGCGTCGGCCGCATGGGCGCGGTCGCCGGCGCGATGGCGGGCGGCGTGATGATGAGCATGGGTCTCGCGTTCGGCGCGGTCTTCATGCTGCTCGCGGTGCCGGCGGTGGTCGCGGCGCTGGCGCTGTTCGCGCTCGGCCGCCGAGACGCGCCAGCCCGATGGCAGAAAAGGGGATTCTGCCGACGGAGTAACGCGTCCGGCGTCAGTACCGCCAGGTCAGATTGACACTGCCGTTGATCGGCGCACCGTACGTACCGTAGCTGTATTCCATCGTCGCCCAATACTTCCGGTTGAACGCATTGTTCAGCGTGCCCGTGATGATGAAGTGCCGGTTCACGTCGTAGCGCGCCATGAAATCGACATCGACATACGAGCCTTGCGTCGGGGTACCGACGCCATCCTCGACATAATGCGTGGCGCTCTGCCAGCGCAGGCTGCTTCCGACCGTCAGCTTGTGATCGAAGAACGGCAGCCGATACGTGGTCGACAGATGCGCGGACTTGCGCGGCACGAAGAGTTGCGTCGACTGGCCGTTGTCGTCGTAGACGCGCAGGATGGTCGCGCCCGCGCTGACGTTCCAGTCATGCGTGATCTGCCCGGCGATCTCGGCCTCGACCCCTTGCGAGGTGGCATCGCCACCGGTGTAGTAGTAATTCGCGGTGTCCGGATTGAAGCCCGCTTCGGTGGCGATGTTCGACTGATGAATGCGATACACTGTCAGCGAGGTATTCAGGCGGTTGTCGAAGAATGCGCCCTTGATGCCCGCTTCCGCACTGCGTCCGCGCGCCGGTCCGAGCAACTGGTTATTGATGTTGAGATCGGTTTGCGGGTTGAAGATCTTCGTGAAGCTGGCATATGCGGTGATCTGTTTCGTCAGGTCGTAGGTCAGGCCAATATACGGCGCGGACCCCGACGACTGCTGGTTATATCCGGCGCCGTTGGCGTCGCCGCTGCTGGCCGCCTGCGTATAGTTGATGCCGAGGAGCAGATGCGCGCGGTCAGTCAGACTCCAGCGCGACGAGGCATAGAGCGAACGCCGCACATCGAGATAGTTGATATGCGAGGTCGCCGCGCCGAAGTTCGGCTCCGGATAGTTACCGGCAACCAGATCGGCGTAGCTGACGGGCACGCCGTCGCCATCGCCTTCGGCGGACGGATTGCTGAACTGGGAGCGCGAGAAGTTCGCGCCGAATACGAGGTCGTGCGTGCGGCCGAAGAGGTCGACCTTGCCGCTCACGTTCGAATCCAGCACCAGTTGCCGGTTCGACGAGATATACGAAGACGTGTACGAGTTGACGCCGGAGCCATCGGCGTTGAACGAGCCATACGGATAGAAGAATTTTGCATCGTTATAGATGTCGTTCCAGTTGACCGAGGTCTTCCACGTCCAGCGTGGGCCGAGTTGCTGCGTGAGTTCCGCGAAGGCGCGCTGTTCCTGCGTATTAAAGTACGACCACTTCGGCGCGAGGCTCGTGCCGGTGCCGTAACTCAACTGGTTGCCGGATGCATCGAGAAAGGGCAGGCCACCCCAGCTCGAGCCCTTGAGGCGGTTGTTTTCGTAGCTGAAGCCCGCGGTCGCCAGCGTGTTCGGTGTGATGTTGACATCGACCACACCGTAGACGATATCCTTGCCCGGCTTCAGACGGTCGGTGAAGGAGTCGCCGTCCTGATGGATCGCCACCAGGCGGCCCGCCACGGTTCCCGCTTTATTCAGGGGTCCGGAGATATCGACATCGAGTCGTTTCGTATCCCACGAGCCATATGAAACATCGCCGGAGGCCTGAAACTGGTAAGTCGGACGCTTGCGCACGAAGTTCACGGTGGCAGACGGATTGCCGGTCTCGGCATTCAGCCCGTCCGCGCCGCGCAGCACTTCGACGCGATCGTACAGGCCCATGTCGATATCTCCGTACTGCGACGTATATTCCAGCGGCATGCCGACGCCATCGAACTGCAGGTTGGTGATGTGAAAGCCGCGCGACATGAAATCAGTCGCATACGAGTCATAAGGCTCGACGGTGACGCCGGTCACGTGGCGCAGCGCATCGTTGACGCTGTTGAGCTGGAAATCGTTCATCTCGGCGCGCGTCAGCACGGAGATCGATTGCGGCGTTTCCTTCGGCGACAGCGCGATCTTGCTGCCCGCCGTGGTCGAACGGATCGTGTAGGCGCCGGTCTTTTCGGTGGGCAGCTGGGTGTCGTCGGCGCTCGCCGTCACGGCCACGGCGGGCAGTGCGGTTTCGCCCGGCTGCGCGGGTTTCGTCGATGCATCGCGGATCGTCACGGTGCCACCTTCGGTATCCGCCGTGAGGCGGTTCGGCTCCAGCATCTGCCTGAGCGCCTGCGCAACCGGCATACGGCCCGTGACGGCGGGCGCAGTCCGGTTCGCCACCAGCGATGGCTCGACCAGCATCTGCATGCGGGCTTCGCGGGCCAGTTCGTTCAGCGCGCTGCCGAGTGGCTGAGCGGGAATCGAGAAGTCGATCGTCGCGGAAGCAGGGGTAGCAGCAGTAGAAGTAGAAGCAGAAGCAGAAGCTGTTTGAGCCAGCGCGTTGGAAGCATCGAAGGACGCGAAGGCGAAGATCGCGGCCGCCGTCATGGCGGTCAACGGAAAGCGGGGGTGCAGCATCGACGACATCTCCGGCAGGTAATGAAATAAGGCCCGAAATTAAGACCATTACCGAAGAAGACGCATCGCTGCTGCGAACCCTGACATCGATGACGAACTTTTTTTGTGTGAATGCACGCCTCACGCGGCGCGCACGATTTCCGTCGCATCGCCGCGTGAGCGCACGCGTACCGGAAGCACGCGCTGCAAGGCGCGGATGAAGCTCGCGCTCTGCCGCACGTCGAAGCTGCCGGTCACCGCCATCGAAGCGACAACCGGATCGTCGATGACGACATGCAGCGGCGCATAGCGCTCGAATTCCTGCACCACGCGCGCGAGCGTCGTGTTGTCGAAGCTCACGCGGCCCTCGCGCCACGCGCCGACATCGCCCGGTGCAATCGATGCGATGCGGCCGAGCCGGCCCTCGGCGTCGGTGGCGACGGTCTGTCCTGCGACCAGTTCGACGCCGGGCGGGAGCGTCGATGCCACGCGCACGCGTCCTTCATCCACATCGACGCGCACGTTGCCGCGTTCCACGCCGGTATCGGTGCAGCGCACGGCAAAGCGCGTGCCGACCACGGTGACCGTCACGGTGCGCGCCAGTACGTTGAAGGGCGCATCGGGATTGGATTGCACCGCGAACATCGCTTGTCCGCGCGTCACATGCACCTCGCGACGGTCGGGAAAGAAGCGCGCTTCGAGATGCGTATCCGTATCGAGTTGCAGCGTGCTTCCATCGGGCAGCGAGACGGCGAGCAGCTCGCCGCGACGGGTATCGAAGCGCTGCGCATAGGTCGGCGTGTTGCGCCATTCGTCGCGCAGGAGTGTCCAGCCGAGCGCGCCGCCGACGGCTGCCACGGCCGTGCCCGCCAGGGCGAAGCGCGGCATGAACGAGCGTCGCGAGGACGATACGAGCGCGGGCGGTGCAAAGCCCGCCTTTAGACGCGCGATGTCCTCACGCGGCACGTCATCGAGCGCATGCCACGTTTCGGCGACGTGCGCGTAGGCGTCGCGGTGCGCCGTCGACTGTGCGAGCCACGCAGCAAAGGCGGCATCGTCCGGCGCGCCGGCTTTGGCCCGACGTCGCACGAACCACGTCGCGGCCTGCTGCTCGATGTCGAGGTCGGGCGGTGAAGCGTCGTTAGCTTGAATGGGTTGTCTCATTGTCTTGTCGTCAGCGCGCATGGGGATGAAGACGCATGACGAGGCCAATACCTGACATCGTGAGGTCCGGGTCGCAAGCGTTCAATCGTCGTTCAGTCGTGGTTTAGTCGTCGGCCGGGGCGAGCGTCGAGGTCGCGCCGTCCCACTCCGCCAGCCGTTGCCGGCACGCCAGCACACCGCGAATGATATGTTTTTCGACCATATTGCGCGTGATGCCCATGCGCTCGGCAATCTCGGCATGGCCCAGACCGTCGAAGCGATGCAGCACAAAGGCTTCGCGGCAGCGTGGCGGCAAGGCTTCGATCGCGGCGATCAGCATGGTGGTGCGCTGCGACGCCTCGCACGCATGCTCGGGCTGGCTTGAGACGTGGGCCGCGGGGTCGTCGTCATCGTCGAGCGGGCGGACATGCTGGGCGCGCACGCCGGCGCGCCGGAACGAATCGATGACGAGATTGCGGGCGGTCTGATAGAGCAGGCCACGCGGATCGCTGATCGGCGCGCCGGATTCGCGCAGCGACAGTACGCGGAGATAGCTTTCCTGAGCGATATCCAACGCGGTATCGGCGTCCTTCACCCGATGCGACAGGAAGCGCAACAGCGCGTGGTAATAGCGTTCGACCACTGGAAATGTTTTGTGTTGTTCGGGCTCAATCCAGCCGACGCCTGCCAAACGCAATGTGCATGATTAAGATGAGAATGATTATCGTTTAAGCTGTAGGAGGAGGCAAGTGGAATCGGGTGAGGGCGCCGATGTGGACCGCACATAAACGCGAATCGCAAGATCTCGAGCGACGCGTCCCTACCGGGCAGCTTGTCACCACCTGCGCGAGCGTTTAGGCCCAGCAACAGCCCAACGTCGGATGTCGACTGGATGTGTGGTATGACCGGGCAGCCAGTGGACAGCAGATGTTCGTCAATGATCCTGGATACCACGGAAAAACCATCATGAATCGTTTCCAATACCGCGCGTTTTATGAGTTCGACGGCGGTTGCCGCGCAGACCCACTGAGGCCTAAAAAGACGGCCGGCGAAGTTGCCGAAGCTTTGGCGCGGTTCCCGCTGGAATTGCAGCATTTCGTCGATCCCTCGGCAACGGTTGAGGTGCCGCACGTTCCAAATGACCCATATCCTCTCATGTGACTGTTGTTACACCGACGGACGAGCCGACGACAGATGAGGCTGTAAAGCGATGCCTCAACAGCCTCGACCCATTCGGCGCAAAGACCGACGCGATTTAGAAGGGAAAACTATGGCCGAGGGTAATGCGGAACGCGTAAGAGACGGAACCCAGATCGACCGAATGCGGAGCTATTACTACGATTGCATGACGAACACGGCAATGTCGCTCATCGCTGTTGCGTCAGTGCTGGTCTCGATCTGCGCGCTTCTAGTTGCGATAGTCGCATAAAAGCAATAGCAGATAGGAAACGGACAAAACTAGCATGATCAAATTTTTAGCCGCCGGCAGGATAGTGTTCACCCTTCGAGTACGACAACCGTTTAACCACTAGCTATGGGGAGCGTCGCTGACACCAATAAAAGAAGGGTGATCGAACCCTAAAAGATGAAGTTCGAGGCAGCGTCGTGTTATGTTGTTTTCACGAACATTTCAAATCTTGCATTTTTCGAAACGAAATATAAACTTTCAAATAATGCAGTGTCCACTTACATGCATTGTGTCAGATGGACCGATCAGGCCGACCAACAATTATTCGAAAGATGGCAATGCGAACAATGAAGAGAGCATCTTGCTTGACCGCAATTGCAACAATTGCCGCCACTCTGGCCGGATGCGGCGGATCACATCCTGATGACAATACACCTGAAGAGGCACTTGATTGCTCGAGCACGCCACAGGTCTCTGCGGTCTTAGGCTATCCAACATTCGCGGTCCAAGCCTCGACCTCGACAATAGATACGTGCTCGGTAATTGCGCATTATGATGCTGGCTACGCTATCGTTGCTGATGAGGAGCTGGATCCGTGGAGCGCGCCCGACTTAATGCCATCTGGTGAAACAATGTACGGCATACCAGCAGTCGATGCGCCCGCTTCCGAGGTCGCAATAGGCACCGTACCCGCGTCATCTGCAAGCCCCGAGGTGGCGGGAACCTTTTCAGCAAGACGCTATGTTCTTGCGAAATCCCCGGTTACCACCGGAACGCCCATTGAGTGCACGCTTGTAGATAGGGATGCCGAAGGATTGAATTCTCAAACCGACAGCTGTCTCGCGTCAATCCGATCGCAACAATCCTCTAGCACGTTCGACCTTTTGACGTCCGTTAAGGCCACCGGAGTGCCCGAAGAAGTAAGCCAAGGCAGCGCGACGCCTGATCCTACCGCATGGACGTTGCTTGGTGCGAGCAGCCAGCAAATCTCGCAGGACGTTGCATGGAAGGATGGTTGGACCGCGGAGGAACGCACAGGAAATGTGACGTTGACTCTCTTCGTTTATCGACTCAACTCCACCAATCAAAACGATTACTATCTGGTCAAGGCAAATTGGGGCCGAACGCCGGCAACAGCTACAGACGGCTTCTGGAGAATTGGAACCCCTTGGGGCTACTACAACAATTCTCACCAACTTCGTTTCAGTCTTCAGGTCAAACGTCCGGGTTCCACGTTGACGGGCCTTGTCGAAACATCTGCACCACAAACCGTTTCGAGAAACAAAACATATTCAACCAAGCTAGGCACGAATCTATCGTTCGGGGAAAAAGGGTTTGCAGCCGGCGTTTCGAACGAGGTGGCGGTTTCTTACTCCGCTCCCGGAATGACCATTTCAAGCTCGGTCGTTGGAAACTCTGTGCTTTTCGATGCCTTTCATGCGACCAGTGGAAAGGAAGTCTATGACAATGACCCGACCATCCGCGGAGGAGTTACTACAACTGTATGGGGACTTTTCAGCGTGCCGGCGTCGAGTACTCCACAGGATGACGATGTCGTTGTCAACATCGAACAGATGAGCGGCACTTTCGGATGGCGGGGACAGCAGATTATCTCTCCTGACATTGCTTTCCTCGCTCCCTATGTCGTGAAGCCATATACAGTTTCTTTCTCCACGCCGCATTTCAGCGTGCAGCTGCTTGATGAAAACGGCACGCCCCGCACGGTCCCGATCAGTCCAGCAGCCCCATTGCAGATGAGATCTGGACAAAGCTCAACATTGGCCGTGTCCTCTGTAAATAACGGTACGCCAGTGCGGTTGTCATGGCAGATCACCTCTTTACCTGCATGGTTGACCTCGTCAACGCCGCAGGGCGCGGTGAGTAACGGGGACGGCCGCATCTACCTTACCGCGAATGCGGGGGCCGCGGTGGGCGCGCTCGATTATGTGAGAATCAATACTGCGCCACGTGGGGCTGCTGCGAGCGTACGCGGAGGCGACATTGCGATACCGGTGCGAATCGTGCCATAGGGAAGTGGCCACGCTGGATTTCAGCGGTTTCTTGCTGTGTGCCGTTTGTATGTGAGCGAGTTTTTCTTTTCAGGCCACGGCTCGTCGACAATAGTAGCTCGCACATGTACAGACCAATTCCGAACGGGGGACGCACCGTTCTTGACTAAAGTTTCATGTAATTTTTCCGTTAACCAGTAACAGCCTATCTTTGATCCCTTGCGTTGTTGCACCGCGATGTGCAACCGCGCACGCGCAGCGACTACCAACCAAGAAGGAATCGTTCGCACGGTTGCAATCTTCCTGGCGTGCAGGCACTGCATTGCTTAAATCGCCGATACATCGCAGTCCAGGCGGAAACCGTAGATATTACACTTAGCAATGGCGACAGTAGTCTTTGATCGACACGAAGGCCAAGCGGGTTCTTACCCCATCCACTATGCGATTGCGCAACATTTGCGTTGGCCCAACAAACGCCTGATCTGAGCACTTTTTGACACGGAATAACAGCATGAGTCGCCTTCCACCTTGTAATGCGATGCGCGGCTTGAGTGGCCTGACAAAGGCACGATCTAGCTTCGGCATATTCGTGCTGTCGGTGATTATTCCGCTTTCTGCCTGCAACGGTGATGTTGCGACCAGCGCGCAATCGACGCCAGTTGCTGGCTACCTAACAATTGCAAACGCAAGCGCGAGCACGGCGATGTGTACAGTCTCGCTCTCGGGTGCGATCGACCAGTGTGAAATACTGCAAACGATTGGCCTCACCGCCCCGGGCAGCATCGATATGCAAGGACAGCGTGCATGGCTAACCGATCTGGCAACCAGTGCAATCGAGACTTGCCAGTTGAATGCGGGGGTGCTGTCAGGCTGTAAGGCATTCACGAGCAGCGCGTTGGTATCGCCGCTCGGCGTGGCCGTCGCCGGCAACACGCTTTATGCAAGCAATCAGGATAACAAAATGTCAGTTTGCGCGCTCGGCAGTAACGGCGAACCGCAAAGCTGCAAAACAGATACGGCGAATGGGACGCTCGACAATCCGTTGAACCTAGTTGCGCGCGGCTCGCGTCTGTTTGTCGCAAATCAGGACTCCAACACGGTTACCGTGTGCACAATCGGTACCGACGGCTCGTTATTAAACTGCACCGCGCAATCTGGTAACGGCGAGTTCGACCAACCGTCGGGTATAACCGCCACTGACACGGCGATCTACGTAACCAACATCGGCGACGACTCGCTGACAAGCTGCCCACTGTCCGCCATGGGCACTTTCGGCACCTGCAGCAAGTACCGCGATCCACTAAATTTGGACCGGCCGATGGATGTATCGGTGCACGGAGCGGTCGCTTATGTCACCAACATGGGCAATCACACGATTAGCCAGTGCACGCTTTCGCCCGGCGGCCGCGTGAGTCGTTGCGAGTCGGGAACCGCTGATGGCGTATTTGATCTGCCGGCTGGCATCGTGTTTTCGTCTGCTGGCTCGTGACATACCCACTTCCGGAATCGACGCAATGAAAAAGATTTTGTTGACCGCGATGGTATGGTTTGCGATGACCCACGCACAAGCAGGCACCGACGTGCTGCTTCACTTCGCCAACTTGTCGCAATACACTGCGACAGTCACCTTTACGCCTAGCGACAGCACATGTTGGTACGATACAGTGACGGACAAACGCATTGACAACTATGTAGACTTCTATACGCGTGTCTCGGTATCTGATACATCGTTTGTCGAGCCACTACTGCGCTTTAAATCAGCATTTGGTGCTCTCTCGCTCGGAGCTGCTTCAATTGTCGATATGAGCAGCGCGCCGCTCGCGCTGGCTTCGGCGAGTACGGGACGAGTGAACTCCGTCTTTGTACGTGGCGAAACGTCGGCAGCATTGACGCTAACGTCGAACAACTGCAAGGGTAAAACCTCCTCACGCGGGTTCAACATCCTGTTAAAGAATGACTCTGGCCGCGTGGTGAGCGCCCAACGCTATGTGTTGAGCGATCCCCCTGATGGTGCCTGGACCCTTAGCCGCACTAACCCGGACAACCCCGCAAATATCCTTGGCGTCATCACGCTTGGGTCGGCTGGTGAATACAGCCTGTCGAACGATTTGACCGACCTTAAGCAAATCCTCCCTTTCAGTGATGGAGGTGCCAACCGTTACCTCAAACGGGTATTGACCCGCGAAACGGTCAGTGAGCTGAGTCAAGATGCCCCCGACCGACTGGCCTTATATTACGTTTTTGTCGGAGAAAGCAAACAAAGACATCTGACCTTAGACCAGTTCGTGGCATTCAGGATTAATCAGGAAAAAGATTCTACACAGTCGTCGGATCTGTTGTACGGAGTGCTTGCGAAAGGCGAATTGCATCTCAAAGCAATACGAAAAGACACCAACGGTCACCAGGCGGTTGTGGCCGTTCCGGACCCTGCAGCGGCGTATGCGCAGATGGGTCTGAGTGACACCACATCGCGCTTAACAAGGGTCGATGGTCCAGAGGTTCGCGCATCGATTTGCGCACATTTTGAAGGCACGCTAGGTTTGTCGGAATGTCGAGTCGCAGGTGTCAGTTTGTCTATAATGCCGGGCGGCGCACTGGTCGCTTCGCCTCTACCAACCGTTGGATTCGGAAACAATTAAAAAATAGATGGAGACAACGCACACCGTTTAAAGCCGATTTCTATGTAGGCGTCGAGATGCTTTTCACGCACACAACAGCGAGTGCGGACGGAACGTCAGCCACGAAAGCAAAACGCGTTCGTCTTGCGATCGAGAGCGGCGGCCTCGGGCGACAGGAAGTGGCGTGGTAGCTACTTCTGTGCGCGGTGGCGACGTTGCTGCGCGAAGAAGGCGGCGTTTCGGCAGCGGTACAAAGCCTGTTTCGCCAGGGCGGAAGCACGGAAGGCATCGACGCGGCGGACCTCGATCTGCTCCACGAAGATGGGCGCATCTGAAAACAGCGCCAAATATGTCAAGAGTCATAAAAGAACTTCTGCACACAATCGTTCCCCCAACCGCAGCGACAGCGATCGTCGTTCCGCTTGGACTGAGCATCGCAAAGCTCGCGTCGTTGGCCGCGCACCACTTCGAAGCAAACGATCCGGGCAGTGGGATCATGATTACGTCGGAGAAGATCGAAGCAATGACTGTCTTTTTCCCGCTTCTTTTCTTGGCGTTTGGCGTCGTATTCGCGGGCGGTCCGCTGCTGTCCAAGCTGATTCGCAACGCGCTCCGTCGGGCAGGCTAAACAACGGAAAACAAGGACGGGACAATGAACGGTAAGCGTCAGCGTAAAACCGATTTGGCTTCGCTGCCTGGCACGCAGGAGCAGCAGGCCGGAATCTTAAATGCAAATGTCAACGACCTAGGCGCCTTGGGCGTCGCGCTCAAGGATGCCCTTACGACTGCGATAGGCAGTAAAGCCTTGGAGCGTGTGATCGTCGAAGCTGTTGACCTAAAAAATACAGTAGATGATGTTGGCCTGCCCGTTTTTCTAAGACCACTGCGTTCTAGCAATAAAGGCTTGGGTTGAATTTCTTTCTAAGCGCTGGCGGTACGCCAGCGGCGTGTCGTAGTTCAGGCTCGAATGCGGTCGAACCTCGTTGTAATGCCGTCGCCAATCGTCAATCACGATCTTGGCTTCAATGTATCCGTCAGCGCAACCCGTCTTGATTGTCCGTGTGCATGATGCGAAGGTTTGGCCATCGTAGTGATTGGAGTGATGCGATGGACGACGACGCGGTGGGCCAAGCTGCTGTGCGAACGCGCAAACGACGCCCTCGCCAAGGCGAAGCGTTCTGGCGAGAGATGGTGGCAGCATGGAAGATGAGCGGCGTCGGCACTCGACGTTTCTGTCGCGAACAAGGCCTGGCCGTCAGCACTTT